>CAWFFZ010000007.1:0-7905 GCA_963815295.1 uncultured Actinomycetota bacterium | reverse complement strand
CCACGAGCCGATCCCACAAACCCGGCAGCTCACACCACGCTCCACGCACATGATTCAGTCCCCAGCCGACACCCCGCTAGGACACGGGATCATGCACGTCGAACAACTCGGAGTAAGCGTCGGATGGACCCTCGCACCCGTCATCGTGCTCGTTCTGATCCTTATCGCGACACGGCGGCGCCCCGACACAAGCGACAAGGCCCCGCCGCCTGGCGACGACCACAATGACGGGTCACTGCGACAACGACCCTGACCGTCCACCCAATAGGCAGCGCCTACTATCGCCGTCCCACCCCCGTGGTGTCCAGCGTCCCCCGGTCGGCTGGATGTGTGGTGCCAAACCTGGATTGGATCATGGGTGGTGAGCTGGGTGTGGGACGGGTGTTTGACGAGGACCGAGCATCAAGCTGCCGTGCTTCTCTTGTCGGCATCCGTTGCAGTCACGAGGAGCAGACCCGACGCGGTGCTGAGGGTGCTTCCAGTTGCGAGCAACGCTTTGAGCTCTTGGTGTGCTGGCCGGCCAATCTGAAGTGTCGATGTGCGAGGGCAGGTCGACCGCGCGCTGGATGCCTTGGGCTCCCCTGCCATGCCCTCCCGGGCCGGTGCTGAGGCCAGCGGTGGTGTCGGCAGGGATGGTCTGGTGGGCGTCGGCGACGAGCTGTCAGCTAAACGGCGTCGGAGATCCGGCCGTTTGAGGGTGGATCCGCGCGCGAGGACTTCCTCGTGGTGGTCGGTGAGGATCCGCAGAACCTCGAGCTCGTCGTCGGCGTTCAGGACCCGGGGGTGTGGGTGCGGACCGCAACGACAGCGATGGAGTAGGCATCACCGGCGTCGGACTTTGGGTTGGGGCCGGCTTCACACAACCGGATCCGGGCGACGGATCAGGGAATGGCTGCGTAACCGGTCATGCCCGTGGTGAACCGGCCGATCCCAACAGGGGCATGGGACGGCGAGGGCTTGAATCCCTTGACGAAGGGGTAGATGCACAGGGACAACTGCCAGAGAGGATGTCTGGGGATCGTCACCATGAATTGCGAGGCGGACTGTCGGTCGATGGCGTCCAGAATCCCGGCGATTCCAGAGAGGCATACCAGTGGGCCGCCGAAGAGCAGAAGCCTGGCCATGCCTCGTGGCATCAACCCGGACCGGTACATTGGGTGGCCGAGTCCGGGTCCGTTGCATTCCGACAACGAATCCGGGTCGAGGATAGGTCTTGCGCGAGGTATGTCGACCAATGTCGGAATGCACAAAGCTCGCTTCACTTCGGCTCCGGCTGCATGGGTGTACGGTCGACGGCATCCGGCTAGTCTCCATCCGCTTCGGGTGCCGCCCACACCGGCCTATCGAGTCGCCAAGGGCTGTGGGCAGACAGCCGATCCCATGCACAACGATGCCCGTCCACGATCGGGCAAGCGTCGTCGGCATGGATCGCTAGGCAACGGTCGCTGAGATGTCCTAGCCCCCGTTGACGATTGAACAGAAGAGTCGTGTCACGGCAGTGACGCCCGGCAAGAACTGTCGAGCATTTCCTCGAGCGAGCTCTCGCACGTCGGTCGCTTCTCGCCCGCATTACCGATTCCGCAGGGGGTTTCCATGGAGCGTTTCGCTCGGTTGGTCATGCATCATCGTCGGATCGTCAGCGCCTTGTGGGTGATGCTCTTCCTCGGCGGCCTGTTCTCGGTCAGCCCGCTCAGTGAGCGGTGGGCGCTTGACTTCTCGCTGCCCGGTCAACCGGGCGACGTTGCGGAGCAACAACTCATCGACACCTACGGCTCCAGCACCGTCGACACCTACGTCGCCGTCGTCACGGTGCCCGACGGCGAGACGGTCGAGCAGAGCCAGGATGCGGTCGAAGGGGTCTTTGCGGCCGCGGTTGCGGCGGTGCCGCAGGATCTGAAGTTGCGTGTCGTCGATTTCGCGAGCACCGGAGATCCGGGCTTCGTGACCGATGACGGGCGCTCGACGTATGCCCTGATCCAGGCGCCGGTCCCGACAGAGTTCGGCCCGTACATCGAGACCCAGCTCGACCCCGCGCTGGAGAAGGCGGCTGAGACCGCGGGTTTTGACAGCGGTCTGACGTCGTACGCCCTGTTGGCCGCGGGTAGCCAGGACGAATCGAGCGTTCTGATCGAGACGCTGCTCGCCGGGGCCTGTGCTCTGATCGTGCTGCTCTTCGTGTTCGCATCGTTCCTCGCGCTGCTCCCCTTGCTCATCGCGGCGGTGTCGATCCTGACGACGTTCATGCTGGTGCTCGGGCTGACGACGTTCACCGAGGTGAGCATCATCGTCCAGTTCCTCATCGCCCTGATCGGGCTAGGGGTGGCCATCGACTACTCGCTCATCTTGGTGTCGCGTTGGCGCGAGGAACGCGCGCACGGACGCAGCAACGAGGAAGCCGTCGTCGTCGCCATGAAGACGGCCGGTCGCGCCATCATGGCCTCAGGCGTCACGGTGGCCATCAGCCTGCTCGCACTGCTCATCGTCCCGGTGCCTGCGCTGCGCAGCATGGGACTCGCGGGAATGTTGATCCCGCTCGTGAGCGTCGCCGTCGTCCTGACCCTCCTGCCCGCACTGCTGTCGAGCATCGGCCCCCGCATCGACTACCCCCGCATCCGCAAGGAAGGCAACGCCTCACGCGGCTGGTCGGCATGGGCACGGCTCATCGTCCGACACCGCTTCGTCGCCACCGGCGTCGCCACGGTCATCCTCGCGCTGCTGATCATCCCCCTGTTCAGCCTGAAGATCGGGCCGGGGTCGAGCCTCGAATCGCTGGCGCGAAGCGGGGACCGATACGACGCCCTGCATACCCTGACCGACGGTGGAGTCGGATCGGGAGTCATCACCCCCGTCGAGGTCCTCGTCGGAGCTGACGACGCGGAGGCAGCGGCCGAGGCCGCCCGCAGCCGTCGACGGTGTGCAGCTGGCCGTGGTCGGCACCACCGTCGGTGACAGCGCCGTCGTCGACGTGCTGCCGACCGACGCCACACTCGACAGCGACGCCTCCACCGTCGTCAACGACGTCAGGGCGGCAGTAGAGCCGGCAGTCGACGGCAACGTGGGAATCACCGGTCTCGGGGCGACGGTAGAGGACTACTTCAGCGCGGTCTACGACAAGTTCCCCTACGTGCTGGCGCTGATCTCGCTGATCACCTACGTCCTGCTGGTGCGAACCTTCCGGTCCGTGCTGCTGCCGCTCAAGGCGGTCCTGCTCAACCTGATCTCCATCGCGGCCGTCTTCGGGACCATCGTGTTCTTCTGGCAGATGGGCAACGGAGCCGGCGCGATCTTCGACGTGTCTCCCGACCGGTTCCATCAACTTCTGGCTGCCGGTGGTGATCTTCGCGTTCCTGTTCGGCCTGTCCATGGACTACGAAGTGTTCATCCTGGCCCGAATGAGGGAGGAGTACGACCGCACCGGCGACACGTCCATGGCAGTCATCACCGGTATCGGACGCACAGGCCGGCTCGTCACCTCGGCAGCGTTGATCCTGTTCTTCGCATTCGGCGCCATCGCCACTTCACCGGGCACCGACACCAAAGTCCTCGGCACCGCGCTGGGTGTCGGCATCCTCATCGACGCCACCATCGTCCGCGCCCTGATGGTGCCAGCCCTGGTCAGCAGCATGGGCCGGTGGAACTGGTGGCTGCCCACCTGGATCGCCCGCGCCCTGTTCGTGGAGCCGTCACCACTCCACCCGATCGTGCCCCCCGAAGCCCTGCCCGAGCCGGACAAAGTCCCTGCCGGCGTCACCTGAGGTGCCGGAGCACCCGGCCTGAGGTAACACGTCACATGAGGGTGCTCGCCCACCCCAACCCGGAAGGAACCCACCCATGACATCCACGTCGCACAGGACTCCCACGGCACCAGTGCCAACGTTCAGCCGCCCGCGTGTCTGGGCGTGGCCGCTCGCCATCATCTTGGGCTTCCCAATAGGCGGCTATGCCGCAAACCTGATCGTCGGCGCGGTGGACTCGGTCGGCGCGGCGCTAGCCGGCGGCCTGATCGCGGGAGCGGTGGTCGGCGCCGCACAATGGCTCGCGCTCCGGCGGGTCGTCCCGCTGGGTCTGGATCGCGGCGACCAGCATCGGAATGGCCGCCGGGCTCACCCTCGGCGCCGTACTCGTCGACTACGGGATCAGCCGGGTAGACCTCATGCTGATGGGCGCCGTGACCGGAGCTGTTGTCGGAGGGCTGCAGGCATTGGTGCTCACGCGACAGCGCATCTCCGGTGCGGTCTGGTGGGCGGTAGCGAACCCGCCCGCCTGGGCGCTCGCCTGGCTCGTGAGCTCGTACGTGATCAGCGCAAACATCGATGAGCGTTTCACGAACTTCGGCGCGAGCGGCTGCCTTCTGTACGCCCTCCTGACCGGCCTCCTCCTCGAGCTGTTGTTCCGCCGCACCGAGGCCCCGGCGCACACACCTTGAGCATGATCGAGCCGCCGGCCCTGCACTGGCCGCGGGCTCCGCCCAGCCGACGATGAGCACAGTCACCGTCGCCGGCATACTGCTGCTGGCGCTCCCGGTTGCCTTCAACGTCGCCTTCGGCGTCCTGGCGGCCACGTTCGACTACCCCGACATCCTGCGCCGCCCCACCCCCGAGGTCCTGGCCCGGTTCCGACAGGGCGGCACCAGGCTGCTGCTGTGGTGGTGGATCTTCGCCCTGACCGCGGCGGCCCTGGCTCCACTCGCCGTCCTGGTCGCCTCGGCGCTCCACGACGCGAGCGAGACCCTGCTCGTCGTCGGCGCGACCGTCGGGGTGCTCGCCGCGCTCGTGCAACTCCTCGGCCTCATCCGGTGGCCCTTCCTCATCCCCTACCTCGCCCGGGTCGACGCCGACCCCGACGCCAGCCCCGCCCGACGTGAAGCGGTCGACATCGTCTTCCAGAGCGTCAACCGCTACCTGGGCGTCGCCGTTGGCGAACACCTCGGCTACCTGCTCACCGGCACCTGGACCATCCTGGTCGGCGTCGCGTTCACCCAGACCACCGTCGCCCCCACCTGGCTAGGCATCCCCGGGATCGTCATCGGCGCGGTCCTCGCCCTGTGCTCCCTGGAGTTCGTCGGCCCAGCCGAGCGCGACGGCTGGAAGCTCGCCGCCACTCTCACCCCGATCACCTACATCGCCTGGTCACTCTGGCTCGTCGCCTGACGGCATCGCGCTCCTCGTCTGACCCGGGCGCGAGAACCGATGCTCGACAAGACCGTGGTCGTCACCGGCGGGAACGGCGGCATCGGCCCTGGCCACGACACCGGGCGGGCACCGGCGCTGGCGCCGTGGCGACGTCGAGCACGTCCGCGCGCTCGTCTCGCGGGTGGTCTACGCGTCGGCCTCTCGCGTGGAGGGCTCGCGGGCGGAGTTCGCCACTGCACGGTATTCAGCAATGCTCGAAGCCATCGACCAGATCACGAGTGCCAGGATGCCGGGAAGAAAGCCATACCCAAACACGCTGTCTTCACCCGTGCCTGCGACGAGCGTCAAGAAAGTGATGAGGAATCCACCCGCCCCGACTAGTGCCACGACTCCGGTCCAACGCGGGAAGGGACCGCTTCGCAGGGTCGACACCCCAGCGGCGCCGAGCATGACGGCGAAGCCCATCGCGCCAACCAGGTACGGGCCGGCGGACGCGTTTATCACCGCTCTACTTACGACCGGATCTGCGTCGGTACCTCACTGGTCGCGGATGCGACCGTAACGAGGGCCATTCCGATGCCTGTGATGCCAACGACCGCACCACCGAATGCGACGTTGGCCAACGTCCCGGTCCCGCGAACCGTCTTCTCGCACTCTCGAGCGCGCTTCGAATGGTCACCGCGAAGTGCAGGAACGCAACGCCTCCGAGGAGGATCAGGACCGCACCGATGCCGCTCCTCGACCGGTTGTCCCCTGCCCAGGTCGTCCACTCCTCGTCGGCCGCGGTGTAGTCCGGTGTGTCGCCACCGCTAGGAACCAGCCGAGACCAGGAGTACTGCGAATATGACGCCGGACAGAGCGACCAGCCGCTGCCACAGACGTAGGGACGGCGTCCGTCGACCGGGCCGAGGTGCTGCGTGAACCCGGGCTGGGCTCCGAGTCATGGCTCGCGGGACAGGATCGGACTATCCCTCCTGAACCCCCAGAAAGCGCAGTAGATGCCGACCGACAGCTCCCAAGCGATCTCCGGCGCTGCCAGCAGGAACGCAGGTGCCGACCCGTTCTCGTATACACCGAAGAGGATGAGTACGAAGGAAAGGATCAACATTGGGCCGCCGATCAGTCCCAACATCGCCATCTGACGAGGCATGAGACCCGAGCGGTACATCAAGTAGCCCAGCATCAACCCGTTACCGAAACCGACCACGAGTCCCGGACCGAACAGGAACGCCCAGTCGTAGGTGGCTGCGAGAGAGTTGCCCTGGACGGCGAGCGCGGTGGCCTCGGCTCCGGTTGCTCCGACCAAGGCATCGCTCACAGACACGATCGAAATGATGCTCAGGATGCCGACCAGGATGAAAGCGGACTCGATGATCCGCGCGGTCACGTACCCGAGCGCGACCTTTTCGCTCTGTCGCTTAACGATCGGATAGATCACCACGGCGGTCGCGATATTGGTCACGATGACCCCGAACTCCAGGATCGCGCCCAGGTACACACTGTTCTCTGAAACGTCACCCGGGGTGAAGCGCAACTCGCTGAAGGTACCACCCACTCCATTGACGAAGAGAACCTTCGCTCCGATGCTCGTAACGAAGGTGCCTATGAACAACCAGCCGAAAAGTCGTGCGGTCTTCTGCGGATCCACCTGTTGGCCTCTCACTTCGACCCCTCGGACGCATCGACGCTGTCGGCGATTCGGCGGGCCCGGATCACGAGCCAGAGGGCCAGCAGAAACTCGCCGAGGAAGGTGAATGCGCTGATGTCGGTCCAGGAGCCCTCGGAGAGCACGGCGCCGAAGCTGTCGGTGGCGTAGCCGAGGCCGGCAATGAGGAGCAGTACGCCCAGGACCCGGGGGATGTAGCCGGATCGGTAGGCAAGGTAGCCGAGGAGCAGGAGGTGGAGGCCAAAGAGGAACTGACTCACATACCAAATGTCGTAAAAGGCCGTCATTCCTTGCATGGCTTGGCCTGCACCTGGTCGACGCCGAGCACCGCTTGGTCGCCGTCACTACTGAGCAGGCGAATCACACCGAGGAGTTGGCCGATTGCCACCATGAACACGGCCGAATAGACCAGCCGCATCGTCGCCGCCAGCATCGAAAGGCTCGCGTTCACGGGGCTGAACACCCGGTACAGAGCCCAAGCGACCACCACGTCAAGGCCAATCACCAGGATCAGACTGGCGATCCCGAGCCGGAACAATCCGGCGGAGGCGCCAATGTCGTCAGCGGTCTGTGCCGCATCGCCCTGTGTGACCAGTCCGTCGACTACCACGACGTTGCCGAAGATCGCGACAGCAGACATGAGCAGGAGTGCGACTCCTGCGGTGAGGCTCGCGTTGCGGATCGACCACTGGCCAGGCGACTCCTGGGAAATCGGCGGCGGCGCGTCGCTCGAATGTCGCTGTACCGACAGGTCCTCGGTGCGATTTGTCATGGCGATGGTCCCTTCGACCGGAGGGAAGTTCTGGCGTGCCCGAGGAGCGGATTTGCTTTCCCCGCAGCCTCAACGCGCGATGGCCGCGCACGCTTGCATGCCAGACGCAAATGGCCGGTATTGGCGGCACCCAAAGCGGATGGAGACTAGCCGGATACGAAGGACGGTACACGCACGCAGCCAACCGACCGGTGAACAAGACCGAGACTCCACGATGTGGGATGCACAAGAGTTGCGCGGCAACCGGTATGCCCGACATCAACGACGCGCCGCCGGCGCCATCAGTCTAGAGACCGTCATCCAGGCTCCGTTCGTTCGGCCGCAGGAGCGCGAGC
>CAWFFZ010000006.1:0-186295 GCA_963815295.1 uncultured Actinomycetota bacterium | reverse complement strand
GGGTCAGCGTCGGCGACTGCCAGAGCGTTTGGTGAGCGATCCGTCTGGCATGAAGTCGTGGCCGCAGCCGCCATCGTGGTGGGTACGGAGTCGGTTGCAGGAGTTTCGGACATCGGCCCCACTCGCGACCACTGGAGCTACTTCTCAAACGTCGCGTCAACCCGGAGGTGCTCGAACAGCTGCTTGTGCTGCACCGGGAGCTCGCTGTCCACCGCGCACACGGAATCGGCCTGCTCCACGCGACGCCCCGTACTCGGCCGGCAACTACAGCCGCGACCACGTCGTCGGCCTCGACGGCAAGGTCTTCTCCAGCCCCCTGCGCACCCTGGAGACCGAACGAGTCAACCGGGCCACCGGCGAGGTCCGTCCGGTCCGCCAAGACCCGGCCGGCCAACGGTACGGCGAAGGCGGTGTCGACGGCCTGGTCTGGGGCACCAAGTTCGCCATCGCTTCCGTTCGATCCCCGCTCGCCAACCACCGCGTCATCCTCGGCATCGCCCACTTCGACGCCACCGCCACCGGCGGGGAAGGGCGAGTCTTCACCGACCTCGCCCTCGACCTCGCCGACCGTGCCGCGGCATCCACGCCTTCACCGCCGACGGGGCCTGGCGCGGAACCCACCTCGAACCAATCCAGACCAACACGGCCGCGGCGTCATCGCCCCCGCCCGCGCACCGGCCGCCGCGGCGGCATCGTCTCGACGGCCACGGCCACGCCGCCCAACCCCTCCCCTGGAGCCGCCGCCGCCAAGCCGCGAAGCAGCATGCGGAGGCCACCAGCTCTGGGCAGCCGCCGGGACCCTATTCGAGCAGATCTCACCGTCGACGGCGAGCCGAGTACCGCGAGCTCACCCGCCACCAGACCAAACGCGACACCACCCGCCACAAGAACGGCACCACGCCACCAGTTCTACGCCCGCTACACCCTCGCCTGCCCCGGGCACGCGCCAACCACGACTGGTGGGAACCCCTCCTCACCACCGCCGCCGACGCCAGACCAAGTTCAACCGCACCGAGTACCTCCGCGTCGTCCCCACGACCGGCCCCCAGCACGACCGCCTCTACGGCATGCGGCAAGACACCGAAAGCCTCAACGCCCAACTCGAACGCGCCTTCTACGGCCAACGCCTGCCCGCCTGGGGCATCCACAACCAAACCGCATCGTCCTGCTGCCGCCCCGCCGAGAACGCCTGGGCCCGCCACGTCTGGCACGACGAGGCCGAGCACCAGCGGCACACCCGGACCGCCGCCTGACTCCATCCCGAGCCCTGAACCCGTCGATCGCTAGGCCGCGCTCACTCCCTCTCCCCAGCGCCGAGTCGCCGAGCCGCTAGGTAACGCGCAGCCGTCGACCCCTAAAATCAGCACATCCCTGGTCGCCCACATGCGACCGGCGGACGCGCACACGGTTTTCCACAAGCAAGTCCGCACGTCCCGCCCCCGTAGCTCAGGGGATAGAGCAACGGTTTCCTAAACCGTGTGCCGCAGGTTCGAATCCTGCCGGGGGCACGTGACTGAGATCGAGCGACGTATCGAAGGCAAGCAGCTTGGACAACCCGACTATGCCGGGCATGTGTTTGGAGAGGAGCAGCTCGAGAAACAACGCCACCGCAAGTGGGTCGGGGGGCGTTGGGACGAGCTTGGGGCTCTGCAGATCGAGTACCTCGTCGAGCAGGGACTTCGGCCCGAACAGCGATTCCTCGACGTGGGCTGCGGCAGTTTGCGGGCGGGGCGCCATCTGGTCGACCATCTTGACGAGGGCAACTACTACGGCATCGACATCAGCCATGACCTGATCCGAGCTGGCTACGACCACGAGCTCACTCCCGAGCAGCGAGCGAAACTGCCGCTGGCGAATGTGCGCGTCACCGACCGCTTCGACGCCGACTTCGGGGTTCGGTTCGACATGGCCATCGCCCAGTCGGTGTTCACACATATCCCTTTGAATCAGATCCGGTTGTGCCTGTATCGCATCGCCAAGGTGATGAAACCTGGAGCGACCTTTTTCGCGACGTTCTTCGAGGAAGCCAAAGACTTCCCCATTGACGGGCTGGGACACTCGCGTCGATACACCGAGCGCAACCCGTTCTGGTACTACCGTCGTGACCTGCGTTGGGCGGCACACGGCAGTCCGTGGACGTTCCGCTACATAGGTCGGTGGGGACATCCGAGAGATCAGCGAATGATTGCGTTCACCCGGACCGAAGACGACGCTGGCAGCTGAAGATCGCGGCGTCTTGTCAGGTAGCCGCACGTGCGGTACAACGACTATTCGCACCGCACCGGCGGCTAGCCAGGCCAGCCCCTGTGCGACGACGTTGGAGGCGCAATGCACACGCTTCGGTCCATGGTGGGGATTTCGTCGACGGTCCTGGTTGCCGGCTTACTTGCCGCGCCGGGGAGCGCCGCTCCGACGTCGGAGAGTTCGGCGGCCGCTCTCCAGCAGTCAATCGCCGATCTTGCGGCTGCGGCGCCCCGCCTGCCGCGTAGCCCAGAACTGACCGAGACGACTCGGCTCGAGGATCGACGGGCTGTGGTGATCGGCGAGCGCTTGTACTCGACCTGGACCGAGGACGGCCTCTACCCGGCGATGGGCTTCCACACTCGCGGTGAGATGGGTGGCTTCTGGACGCCGCCGATCAAGCTGCTCGACGGCATCTGGTTCCGGGTCGACGGTAGCTGGCTGGGTGAGGGCTTCAGGGCCCGGAAGTTCGCCAGCGGTTGGGGCTATACCAGAACGACGTACGCCGCCCGAGGCGGCCTCAGCGTGCACCGCACAGACGTCGTCCCAGACGGGCCAAGGGCAGGGCTCATCGGCTTGACGTTCCGCAGCGACGCCAACAGGCGCGTGCCGTTAGCGATGGACGCCCACTCTGAGCTGATGATGAGCTACCCATGGGGCGAGACCGCTCCGAGCCAGCTGGCCGTCAACAAGCCGGATTCGAGCCGAGTGAGCGGCAAGAAACTGGTGTTCCGCGAGCGCGCGGGAAGCGCGAGCCCGGTCGGAGCACACGATTGGGCGGCCGTGGTCGGCAGCACTCTGACCCCGACCGGTAGCAGCCTCGGCCCCAACCATCGCGGTCCACAGGACCCCGCGGTCATCTGCCCCGCCTCCGGCCCAGGGACCGACCCCGCGCCGCCGCGTTGCGACGACACGGAGTACGGAAAAGGCACCGGCGGACAGCTGCGCTATCGCCTCAACCTGCCTGCCGATCGAGCCGTAACCGTGTGGTTCGCGGTCGCGGGGTCAGACCGTGGGTTCGACCAGGCGCGGGCGACGTACCGCAACGTCGTGGACCGTGGTGAATCCCTCCTGCAGCGCAAGATCGACGCCCGTTACCTGGTGAACCGGCGGAGCGTCGTGTCTCTTCCAGGTGACCGGCTCCTTCAGCGCAGCGTTACCTGGAGCAAGCAGAACCTGGCCGACTCCGTCCAGGAGGCACGCCGGCTGCGGTTGCGCTGGGTGGACGCCGGCAAGAGCTACCCGCCCGTCGAGGGACGGCTAGCCCGTGCCCGGTGGCTCGGCGCGGGCTGGCCCGACTATCCGTGGATGTTCGGCACCGACGGTGAGTACACCGCGTTCGCGTCGGTCGCCATGGGTCAGTTTGCCGACATCAAGGCGCACCTGCGCTCCCTGCGTGCCGTCAGCGACATCGTCAACGATCGCAGCGGGAAGGTTGTGCACGAAGTAACCCCGGACGGGGCGGTGTACTTCGGCGCCAATGAGGATCCCGGCAACACCGACGAGACCGCGAAGTTCCCCAGCGCTGTGGCGCTGATTTGGCGTTGGACCGGAGACGACGCTTTCCGCGACGGGATGTATGGCTTCGCCCGCCGCAACATGCGCTACATCGTCAACAGCCTCGACAGTGACAACGACGGCTGGCCCGAGGGCCTGGGCAATGTCGAGCGGGAGGGCATGGGCGAGGAGAAGCTAGACAACGCCGTCTACACGATCCGTGGGCTGCGTGACCTCGCTGAGATGGCTCGCAGCAAGGGCGACACCGCAACGGCGACCTGGGCAGCCACCATCGCCCGCTCCCTGGAACGTCGCTTCGAGCAGGCGTGGTGGCACGGCCGCGACAACGCCCGCCAGTACGCCGACTCACTCGACAGCCCTGGCAACGACAAGGTGTTCCAGCGCCACTGGATCGGTGTCACCCCGATGGATGCGATGCTTCCCAAACCGGGAACGAGCACGCGCCCGCTGGCGTCACAACGCCACGGGGTGACGGCGTTGCAACAGCGTCAACGCACCTGTTACACCGGCCGGTTCGGGCTTTACCACACCGGGACGCCAGGCTGTGACTCTGCAGTCTCCAGCGTCCCGAGCGAGCGAAACGTCTTCTCGCTCAACACCGCCATCATGGCAGTGGCCGAGGGCAACTTCGGGCGCCTAGGACCCCAGCAGCAGCAGTACTACACGACCGGCAACGCACGCATCCAGCTCGGCCCCAGAGTATGGGAGATGCCCGGGGCGATGCCGGAGATCGCTCCAGAGGGCGACTTCACCCCCAACATCGACCGGCCCTTCAACGAGCGTTCAATGGTGCTGCAAGCCTGGGGGGCCTACGGCAACCTGTGGCCGGTCGTGCACCAGCAACTCGGGGTTTCGCCCAACCTCGGCCGAGACCGGCTGCGGATCGTGCCGCAGATCCCGAACGGCCAGCACCGGATCTCGGGCCGGAACATTCGACTGGGAGGCGGCTCGGTCGACGTAAGCGCAGCGAGGAGGCCGGACGAGCTGCGCACCGTCGTCGACGTCAACCGCGCCGGCGTACGAGTTCGGCTTGGGCATGTCTTGCCCGATGGAGCGGGCGTACGACGCGTGTGGCTGGATGGCGATTCGGTGCCGTGGGAGGTGCAGCGTACTTCGCGAGGACGTGAGCTCCTGGTACGAACCGGAGGCGGTGACCATCGTCTGGTCGTGCGTCTTAGCTGACGGCGGGAGTGTTGCCTCAGCCGCCAAACTGAGCCTTCAGGTGCAGGTGGGGTGGCCGACGCCAGCCGGCCACCCCACCGACGATCACGGCTCGCAGGCGGCAGGAACTGCCATTGACTCCGTGACGGTCACCCGTGGTCCCTTGACGACGGCGTGAGCACCCACCCCGACGCCATACTCCGCGAACGCGTCCCAGATCATGCAGGCGCGCCCTGCGTTGCCGCTGGCCGTCAATCCGGCCAAGATGCCATCTCGCATTTGCTCGAAGGTCGGCTCGCGTGGGGTGTAGTTCATGCCGTCGACAAGATCGGCGAGCAGCACGCTCTTGTCGATGCCCGCGGCCTGGTAATGCTCCAAGAGCCGCCATCCGATGGCGCCGTACACCTCACCATCGAGGTGAACCCCGCTACCGATGATGTCACCGTAGGTGCGGTTGTAGTTGTCGTACGTCGCCGAGCGGATGCCGAGCGGATCACTTGCGGAGTACTCAGCCACGGCATCGTCCTCGTTGGCGATTACCGCCAAGACGTCAGCCATACCCTCACCGATTGCGCCGCCGAGCGGGCCGCTCATCTTGCCGATCATCCGCCAGGTCAGGCCGTGACCGTATTCGTGCCAGACGATGTCCGAGTCGAGGTCGCCGTCCCGCATCAGCGGTGGGCTGTCGGCCAGCTTCACCGTGGTGCTGGTGCCGGCTTGGCCCTTGATCGTCGCCCCGTCGGACTGCGAGACCATGACGCCGGGGATTGAGATGGTTGCCTCGCCACCCATGGTGAACGGCGCTCCGGCGACGTTGTTGGCCACGATCATGGCGATGCCGCCGGCCCTCTGCACGTTGGCTGCCTTGACCACGAAGTCGCAACTGCCGCGATCGGTGATCACGATGGTGCCGGTGTAGCTGCCCACCAACGACTCGCACGCGTCGGTCGCCGTGCCTGCCGGGGGAGTCGCGGTCCCGTCGTTGGCCACCGCGAGCGGGCCAGTCACGCCTGTCGTGTCGAGCTGCGGACCCCAAACGGCGCCCTGTGCCAGGTAGCTGACGTCGCCACCGCTTGTGTGCACGACCACCTCATGTGTGCCGAGTCCGGTCCACAGGTACATCTGCATCCGCGGGTTGACGCCGTCCGGCGGGGTGGCGAAGTTGGCGTTGTCGATGCCACCACCGTCCTGTGCCTCGGCACGGACCGAGTCGCTGTCGAGACCGCCTTCGAGGAAGTTTTCCTCCTGGAAGTTGCCGGCCGCCTCGGTGAAACCTGCGGCGCGCAAGGTGTCGTGGATGACGTTGTTGAGGTAGAAGAGATTCTGGACCGCGACCTCGCGGTTGTCTTCTGTCGTCGGTGACTGCGTCAGGTCAGCCTCCGTCAGGAATTGTCCGTCAGTGACCACGTCACCGCCGGGGTCTGGCTTGTTGTCCGAGACGGCGTCAAGGTACGCGTTCACGTTGTTGCCGCTGATATTGAGAGAGCTCTGCGCCCCGTCAAACAGCCAACCGCTCGGAGACTGGGCGTTGCCGTCACCCGGTCCGGCCACGATCTCCTGCGGCGTGTCCTCTGGGTGCTCGCGGAAGACGTTGTACGCATCCTCCCGAGCCGTCCGAAGCTCGCGGCTCACGACTTCCCCAGCGCCATTCACCAGCGTGACGTGGAGGTTGTTGCTCGCGACGTCCCAGGTTTCCACTTCGTAGCCGACGGCGAATCCGCCTTGCGGTGTCGGAATCAGCACGCGCTCGACCCGTGGGCCGGTGATGAACCCGCCCTTGGCGAAGGTCGCGACGGTGTCGCTGCGCCCGGTGACCCGGGCAGCGACAAGAGCGAGCGGGGTAAAGGTCCTTGACCGCCGCCCGGAGCGCCGATGCCTCACCCTTCGCAGCGGCGCGGACTCCCTTGCCGACCGGGCTGATGTCCTTGATTAGGTGGATCAGACGCCCCTTGGAGTCGAACGCAGCCTTGGCATAGGCGCCATGCACGCGCAGACCGCCAACCCACTGCTCAACCTGCAGATGGGACACGCCACGGAATGTCCAACTCTTGCCGACCGCCTTGAGCGAGTTGGTGGCGGCGGCGGTGTGCCCCTGCGTGCGCAGGTACGCCTTGAGCGTGGCAAGCTCGGACTGGCCCGAGGCTGGCGCGAGGGCCTTACCGTCCTTGTTCTGAATCTGCTGGCTGCGGTCAGAATTGGGCGAAACCGCCTGACCAGGTGCGGTCTGGGTGGACGCAATGAGAGAAGCTGCGGCCAGAGCGGCGGTCAATCCGGCCGCGATGCGGGTCCTCGAGCTTCGGTTCGAGGTATGCCGTAAGAGCATGGGTCCCTCCGGGGAACGTGGAACTAGCAAGAGATCGGACCAACTCCTCGGCAGGCCCGCCGGTTACCGTACGACGACCAGCCCTGATTGTGAAGCGTCAGACCAGCGTTCGCCATGGTCAGCCTGCGGACCCCGTCCGTTGTCTCGCCACAGAACGGGCGGTCGTTCGACGCGCACCTGTTCGCGCAATAGCCTCCGGCAGCGACGGGAGCGCCCAGAGGCCGGGCTGCGATGGCGGAGAACGTCGCACCTGAAGGCCCCGGCGAGGTACAGCCCTGATCCGCAGATCAGGCGAGATCATCTTTCATGCTCCGAATCCTCACCAGTAGTATTCGCAGAATGCCGCAGATGAGGATTCGAGAGGCCGCCGCTTACCTCGGCGTCAGTGACGACACGGTCCGCAGATGGGTCGACCGAGGGCTGCTCAACGCCTCCACCGACGCGTCGGGACGCAAGGTCGTCGACGGATACGAGATCGCCCAGGTGGCTCGTAGCCACGCCGCCCTACCAGGCCTTCCCGGCGGGACGGTGAGCTCGGCGCGGAACCGGTTCGTCGGGCTGGTCACCGACATCCAGGTCGACAACGTGATGGCTCAGGTGGAGTTGCAATGTGGCCCGTTCCGGGTCGTGTCCCTCATGAGCAGTGAGGCGGTCCGCGACTTAGGCCTCGAGCTCGGTTCCGCTGCGGTCGCGGTCATCAAGTCCACGACCGTGATCGTGGAGACAGTCAAGGGAGAGTCATGACGCGCATGTTCATCGGCACGATCGCGGCCTTGGTCATCGCAGTGTCGGGCGGATGCGGATCAGACGACGATCCGGACGACCAGACCACCGAAGACATGACACTCACTGTGTATGCCGCCTCCTCGCTGACCGCAGCGTTCGAGCAGATCGGCGCTGACTTCGAGTCGACCCATGATGGCGTGGAGGTGGAGTTCAACTTTGCCGGCTCCTCCGACCTGGTTGCGCAGATCCAGGAGGGCGCCCCCGCCGATGTCTTCGCGTCGGCCGACGAGGCCAACATGGAGAAGCTGACGGCTGAGGACCTGCAGGGCTCGGACCCACAGACGTTCGCGTCTAACACCCTCGAGATCGTGGTCCCCCCGGGCAACCCAGCCGGTGTGGAGTCATTCCAGGACCTAGCCGAGGACGGGCTCAACCTCGTCATCTGCGCACCCGAAGTGCCGTGCGGTGCCGCCGCGCAGACTGCTGCCGAGGCCGCAGACGTCGAGCTCCAGCCGGTGAGCGAGGAACAGTCGGTGACCGATGTCGTCGCCAAGGTCACCTCGGGTGAGGCCGATGCCGGAGTCGTCTATATGACCGACGTGATCGCGGCGGGCGAGGACGTCGAAGGCATCGATTTCCCAGAGGCCTCATCAGCCGTGAACGTATACCCGATCGCCACGGTGGCCGACAGCGAGAGCGCCGACCTGGCTCAAAAATTCGTCGACCTAGTGCTCGACGACACTGGGCAGTCGATCCTCCAGGCCGCCGGATTCGCGCCCGCGCCCTGACGTGGCCGACCCACGGACCCGCGTCGGCGTTCCGACCTGGATCTTCGCTCCGGCTCTGGCAGGAGCCTCTTTTGTGCTGCTCCCGTTGGTGGCCGTGGTGCTGCGGACACCGTGGAGTCGATTCTTCGAGCTGATCACCTCCGAGGCGTCACGTGAGGCCCTCGCGCTCAGCCTTCGCACGTCCGGCACCAGCACCCTGTTGTGTGTCTTGTTCGGGGTCCCGATGGCAGTCGTGCTCGCGCGCACGGACTTCCGGGGACAGGGCATCCTTCGGTCGCTCGTGCTGCTGCCGCTGGTGTTGCCCCCTGTCGTTGGTGGCATCGCGCTGCTCTACACGTTTGGCCGCAGGGGCTTGCTGGGTGAGTCGTTCGACGTACTCGGTATGCAGATCGCGTTCTCCACGACGGCGGTGGTGATGGCCCAGACGTTCGTCGCGATGCCGTTCCTCGTGGTGAGCCTCGAGGGTGCGCTGCGCACAGCCGGCCAGAACTACGAAGTGGTCGCTGCTTCCCTTGGCGCGGGTCCGACCACTGTGTTTCGGCGGGTGACACTTCCTCTGGTGCTCCCCGGCCTGGTCTCGGGAGCAGTTTTGGCCTTCGCCCGGTCGCTCGGCGAGTTCGGGGCGACCATAACGTTCGCGGGCAGCCTGCAAGGTGTCACTCGCACCCTGCCCCTGGAGATTTACCTGCGCCGCGAGACCGACGCCCAGGCCGCGGTGGCATTGTCACTCGTCCTCGTGATCGTGGCCATCCTGGTGATCGGGTTTGCACGGCAGGGCAGGAGCACCTTGTGATGCTGGAGTACGACGCTGGCGTCACCGACCGCGGTGTCGAGATCGCATTCGACGTCGCCGAAGGCGAGACCGTGGCGCTGTTGGGACCCAACGGCGCGGGCAAGTCCACCGTCCTCGCCGTCACCTCCGGGCTGCTGCGACCCGACCACGGTCGGGTCGTACTCGACGGTCGTCAGCTCACCAGCCGTGGCGGCCGGGATCGCGACCTGCACGTCGCCCCTCACAACCGTCACATTGCGCTGCTGGCCCAGGAGCCGCTGTTGTTTCCCCACCTGACCGTCCTCGACAACGTCGCATTCGGTCCCCGCAGCAGAGGCGGCAGCCGACGCGCATCCCGCGAGACCGCTGCCCACTGGCTCGAGGAGGTCGGCGGCCTCGAACCGCTCGCCGACCGCCACCCCGCCCAGCTCTCAGGCGGACAGGCGCAGAGAGCGGCGGTCGCCCGCGCCCTTGCTGCGGAACCGAAGCTCCTGCTCCTCGATGAGCCGATGGCAGCGCTCGACGTCGCTGTCACCCCGGAGGTCCGGCGGACGTTGCGCCGGGTGTTAGCCGACCGCACCGTGGTCCTGGTCACGCACGACGTGCTCGACGCGCTCCTGCTCGCCGACCGCGTCGTCGTGATCGAGGATGGCGCGATCGTCGAGCAGGGCCGCTGCACTGACGTGCTGTCCAAGCCACGCAGTGCCTTCGGCGCGCGTATCGCGGGACTCAACATGATCACCGGAACCTGGCGCGACAACGTCGTACTCACGCCCCACGGTCTACGAGTTGCGGGCCAGGTCGCCGATCCCACTCCTCTGCCTGGCGACCCGGTCGTCGCAGTTTTCGCACCTCACGCCGTATCGGTGTTTACGGAAAGGCCAGGAGGCAGCCCCCGCAACGCCCTTGAGGTGACGATCACCGACCTTGAGCCACAGAGCGGCCAGATCCGCGTTCGTGCGGCAGAGCTCAGCGCCGACATCACCTTGCAGGCGGCAGCTGAGCTCGACCTCGCGCCCGGAATGCGCGCCTACTTTTCGGTGAAGGCCACTGAGGTCACCGTGTACGGAACCTAGAGCCAAGCGACCGCCGTCAGTCCGGTCTTCGGTCAGTCGGCTGATTCGGGCGAGCAGACGGCGTCGTTGTACTCCCAGTCGGCGAGGTGGGAGCGCATCAGGGGCTCGGCGCGCTGGCGCCCAAAGTTCCACTCGAGCCAGTCGTCGCTGCTTGGCTCGTGCCCCATCAGCGCGCACTCGACCACGTCGTCCGGGAGAGTGTCCAGCACGGGCACCGCGTCAGCCGAGAGCCCCTGGAGGTAGAACCAATCGACCTGGCCGGTCTCGTCATACCGGTCCAGGTTGCGCTGCGCGATCCAGGCGTCTGGATTGGCGGCGGCCAGCAGAAGTAGGAGTCCGGCCCCGCTGAGCAACGCGGCGCGAGGCAGCCATGCGGCCCGCAGGGTCAGCCCCGCCGTCATCACGCCGATCACCAGCAGGCCGAGCCAGCCCTCGAAGACGTCGACCAGCAAGCGCAGCTCGGTGAAGCCGTAGGCCTCCTGGTAGACGTGCATCCGGTAGAGAGCGGAGGCGACCACGACCAGGGTCATGGCGCAGAGCAGACCAAGCGACCCGCGCAGCCAGGCCAGGTCCGAAAACGTCGTGCGCGGTGCCTTGCGGACGGCCGCCCACACCACCAGCAGGGTGAGCGCAGTGGCCACGGTGAGCTGGCCGAAGCCCTGGTGGACGTACTCCGCGTAGGTGAGCCCTGTGGTGCGCTCGAGGTAGTCATGCCCGCCGAAAATGACGGTGGCCTGTGCTCCGAGAAACACGAGGAAGACACCGTCGACGAGCAACACCGGGGCCAGCCACTCGTAGCGGTGTGCTACGGGCCGCCCCGGACCAGGCCCCGGCCCGACGTTCGGCGGGTTCAAGGCGAGGTACGTCGCCGCCAGCACCACACCGCCCACTGCCACGGTGATGAACGCTCGCAGGACCAACGTGTCGAGCTGCAGGTCCGGGACGACCGCGCCCGCCCACTCGGCGAAGACTGCGTCCGCGGAGGCGAACAGCAGTCCGAAGACGACAACACCCAGCACTGACCACACCACCGTGCGGAGCGCCGCCGCTCTGTTCCCGTGGCCGGTGACGGTGCGCACAGAGCGACCCAGCCACGGGAGTCCACGGAGCGCGGCGAGTGGCCAGGCGATGCCGCCCAGCACGAAGGCTGGCAAGGTGCGGCCGTTCATGAGGCCGGCCACACAGACCACACCGCCGGCCAGGACGCACAGGACCACGATCCAGTCTGCGTCGCGGACGACGACGGTCGCCGCCAGGAGTACGCACAGCGCGGCACACGCCAACGTGAAGGGGGATCGGCGGTTGACGCTGAAGCCGAGGATCACGCCACCGGCCGCCAGCAGCACCACGAACGAGCCGAGCCCGCCATCTCGGAACGGCAGGATTACGCCGGCCAGCACGCCGACGCCGAGACTGGACAGGACTGCGCGCACGCTTCCGGGGATCCCGGTGTCGGGCCAGAACTTTCCGAACAGCGTGTCCAGTGTCGGCTCTGCCACCTTGGCGACCTCGGCAACCTCGGGGCTAGCGGGTTCGGGCAGGGCGGGGCTCTGGGCCGGTGTCGTCATGAGGGGTTCCTGGACGCTGGTAGTGGCGTGAGTGTGCTGTCGCCGTGGCTCGTGCGGAAGGTCGACGCGGACTCGGGCGCCCGTACCGTGCGGCTCGGGTTCAACGAAGTGGATGGTGCCGCCGTGGAGATCCGTCACCCAACGGGCGATCGCGAGGCCGAGGCCCGTGCCGCCGCCTCCTTCAGCCTCCGACAGCGTCCCGAACCGCTCAAACACGCGATCCCGATCGGCAGCCACGATGCCTGGCCCCTCGTCAGCGACCTCGAGTCGCCAGCCATCGGCAGTCTCCTGGGCCGTGATCCGGACGACGCCACCGGCGGGACTGTGGCGGGACGCGTTGTCGAGCAGGTTGGCGACTAGCTGGTGGAGCCGCGCCGGGTCAGCTGGGGCGGTGAGCGCTGACGGCGTGACGTGTACGACGTACCTCACCTCACGACCGGCCACCTGCGCCTCTGCCACCGCGCGTTCCAGTAACGCCTGAACGGGCACCTGTGTCGTGGACAGCTGGACCGCGCCGGCGTCCACCCGGGCGAGGTCGAGGAGGTCGGACGCGAGGGTGGAGAGCCGCTCGGCCTGATCGAGCGCGGTCCGCAGCGCCAGCGGGTCCGGCTCGGCGACCCCGTCGACGAGGTTCTCCAGCACGGCACACAGGGCGGCAAGCGGAGTGCGGAGCTCATGGCTCACGTTCGCTACCAGCTCACGGCGCTGGCGGTCGACAGCGGCCAGGTCTTCGGCCATCCGGTTGAATGCCCGAGCCAGCTCACCCACCTCGTCGTTCGACGTCGACGTGACCCGGCCGGAGTAGTCACCTTGGGCCATCCGTCGGGCGGCCGCAGTCATCTGGCGAAGGGGTGAGGTCATGCCCACAGCCAGCAGTTGAGTCACCCCGAGGGCCAGGGCAACCGTCACCGGGACGCTGAGCCAGAACGGCACACCACCGCCGGCACCGATCGCTGCGACGACAGAGGCAACTGTGACACTCACCGCGACGAGCAACCCGAGCTTGACCTTGACCGACGTGACCTGGTCGAGCAGCGGGCTGCTCACGTGGCGCCGCCGGGCTCGAGTGCGTAGCCGACGCCGTGCACGGTGCGCACCCGGTTGGCACCGATCTTCGCGCGCAACGCCTTCACGTGGCTGTCGACGGTCCGGGTTCCGGAGGCGCCAGGCCAGCCCCACACCTCGGCGTAGAGGTTCTCTCGGGTCAAGACGACGCCGGGCTTGGCGGCCAGACACAGCAGGAGGTCGAACTCGGTCGGCGTGAGGTGCACTTCGGTGTCGGCGACCCAGACCCGGCGAGGGGCAGCGTCGATCCGCAGGTCGCCCAGATCGGTGGCGGGTCGGGCGGCCAGCTCCGCTGCACGGTCGACCCGCCGCAGCAGTGCCGCCACCCTGGCCACCAGCTCGCGCATGCGGAACGGCTTGGTGAGATAGTCGTCGGCGCCGACTCCGAGCCCCACCAGAATGTCCGCCTCGTCGTCGCGCGCAGTCAGCATGAGCACAGGGACAGGCCTCTCGGCCTGGATCCGTCGGCACACCTCGTGGCCGTCGAACCCCGGAAGCATCACGTCCAGCAGGACCAGGTCCGGCGCGGCCTCCGCGAATTGCGCGACCGCACCCGGCCCGTCCCACGCCTGTACGACGTCGTACCCCGAGCCGCGCAGCCTGTCGGTGACTGCCTGGTTGATCACCGGCTCGTCCTCGACGACGAGGATCTTGGGACCTCCACTGACTGGCATAGTCCGAGCCTAAGAGCCCGCCCGGTCAGGGGTAGGGGACAACTCGTGAAGGTTCTGTGCAGGTTATCGACGTCGGTGGGCGGCGCTAGCGTGGGCGCATGTCGACGAAGTCGGGGACAGGTGACGCCCCTCAGATCGCATTCCGCGACGCCGCCGCCTTCGAGTCGTGGCTGGCCGAGCACGTTGACCAGGGGGCCGGAGTGTGGCTGAAGATGGCGAAGAAAGGCACCGGGATTGCGTCGCTGACAGAGGACGAAGCGGTCGACCTGGGCTTGTGCTATGGCTGGATATCCGGCCAACGCAGGGCCCTCGACGAGCAGTTCTACCTGCAGAAGTACGTCCCGCGACGTCCGCGGAGCCGGTGGTCACAGGTGAACGTGCGCAAGGTCGAGGCGCTCACCGCAGCTGGTCGAATGCAACCGTCCGGGTTGGCGGAGGTGGAGGCGGCTAAGGCTGACGGGCGCTGGGATGCTGCGTACGCATCTCAGAAGGAGGCCACGGTGCCGCCCGATCTCGCCGCGGCCCTGGCCGAGAGCCCCCATGCAGCCAAGCGCTTTGAGTCGCTGAGCAAGACCGACCAGTACGCCGTGATCCTCGACTTGGTCACCACGCGTTCGGCGAAGACCCGCTCGGCCCACCTTCGCAAGGCCTTGGCAGCCCTCGAGGGTTGACCTTCTCCGCGAAGTGGCTGACTTCGTGTTGGCTCAGGCCGGCGTCAAGTCGGCCACTTCGATTGGTGGCTGACCTCCTCCGCGAAGTGGCCGACTTCGTGTTGGCCCGGGCCCGCGTCACGTCGGCCACTTCGACTGGTGATGGTTTCGCCGTGTCTGACGGGACACGACGGACTTGCACAGCAGCCAGATGCCGAATATCGCGGCGCGCCGCTCTACTCTGTGTCCAGTGCCCCGACACGCGAAAAGAGGTTCCGTGAGCGCTCGCGTTGTCACCGTCGCAGTGCTCGTTGCCGCCAGCGCCGCCGTCGCGGGTTTCGCACTCCTGGGAGGCGAACCCGCAACACCAGCACCCGATCGGCTCGAACAAGACGCGGTAGGCGATCCCCTCGCCACCGAACCGACTGAGGACTCCAAGGCACCAGTCGCGAAGGTCCGCCAGATCGCGGTCCCCGACCTGCCGCGAAGGCTGAACCCGGGAAGCTGCCGTCTTTACCCGCCCAAGGCCGAGTCCCGCGAACTGACCGTCTTCCTCGATGCGGGTCACGGCGGATATGACCCGGGCGCCGGTGGACAGTCGAGCAGCGGGAAGCCGGTCGCCGAGTCTGACGCTGCGCTCGCCGTCGCCCTTCGGGCAGCCAATCGCCTGCGGTTCATGGGCTACGCCGTTGTCCTGTCGCGCAGCACCGACGACAACGTCCTCGCGCTGGGTCGGCGAGACGTCCACGACGACATACTCACACCAGAAGCAGTCCGCAAGGACGTGCTGGCTCGAGCGGCATGCGCGAACGCTGCCCACGCCGACGTGCTTGTGTCGATCCACTTCAACTCGTATGGCGATCCCGCCGTGGGAGGCACCCACACGTTGTACTCGCCGAACCGACCCTTCAGCGACGACAACGCCCAGCTGGCGGAAGCACTGCAAGCGAGCGCTCTCGAGGAGCTTGGGGCGGCAGGGTGGGATGTTCGCGACCGCGGGATCAGTCGCGACGTCGATGTCGACAGCGAGGCACTGACGACGAGCGGGGCGGCGTACGGCAGCCTGCTCATTCTCGGTCCCTGGAAGACCGGCCACAACGAGAGCCCGAGCATGATGCCCGGCGTCGTGAGCGAGATGCTGTTTCTGAGCCGACCGACAGAGGCAGACATCGCCTCGAGCGTCCGGGGTCAGAAGGCACTGTCGGCCGCCATCGTCAGCGGGCTCGAAAGCTACCTCTCGGATCGCTGAGAGGCAACGCGGTAAGGCTTTCCCTGCATCACACCATCTCAGAGTGTGACCGCTCGGACCCCGTGACTGATTGAGATGGTCTGGGTCCCCTTGGCAGTCGTGACGATCACCGGGATCGTCGGCACCGTGAGTCGCGTCTGCCGGTTCGGATCCCAGCAGTTTGTGGCCCGCCGCAAGAACAGCGTGACACTCCCGTTCCGCTTCGCCATGACTGTGCTTCGTACGTCGCCGACGTTCGAGACCACGCTCAACCCGATTCTGGGCGGGTCGTAGGCGGGGCCAGGGTCCTTCAGCCTCGAGAGGAATGACTTCATCACAGAGACGACTGGCTTGGCGCGCCACGGAGGGGCCATCCCAGAGATCGTTGCAAACATTCCGAAGTTGCTCTCGATGTTGTCCTTGGCGCCCGGGTCGGGGTCATCAAGCAACTCGTACCAACACACCTGGCATCCGCGATCAACCGCTTCCAGCAGCGCGGATGGCGCGTAGCATGCGCTGACGTCTTCGGGGACCGGGTTGTGTCCTGAGGGAGTGGCCAGCGCGTTGGTGTACCCGGTTTCGGTGATCCAGGTTGGCCTACCGCCCCAGTGCCGCGCGATCCACGTGAGCCGCTCATCGATCAAGTGGTTGGGGTAGCGGCCGCCGGGATAGCGGTGCAGGGCGGCGTGGGTCATGTATTGCGCGAGACCAGCGTCCCCGAGTGCCTTGTAATCGCTCTCGGTCGCCTCCACCGCCTGTAGCGATGGACCCAAGACCTTCACGTGAGCCAGCCGTGGATCGCTTCTCACTGCCTGCCAGATGACTCGCTGCTTGGCAACGGTCCGCCTGATCCAGTCGGTGGGGACGGCTCCTCCGCTGCGCGAATGGTTTGGCTCATTTATCCCCTCGACGTAGCGACAGACGTCGGCGGCGTTCGCGCCAATGTGTCTGATGCGGTTCACCAGCTCCGTGTCAGTCGTAGACAGGTTGGGGGCAACCGTCATACCCCATTTGATGCCGTACCCGCGTGCCCGGCTAGTCGTCGTTGCGGTCGCGTTGATGCCCTGTGAGTACATCCCGCGGAAGTACGACGCCCCGGTCTCGGCCAATGCGGCCATCCATTGGCTCGTGTACTGGTAGGTGGTGTTACCGAAATTGGGATGTGCGCAGACGCCGAACGCCTCGTAGGCCTTGTGCGACCAGATCGGTTTGACCGTGGGCAGAGCAAGAGCGGCGCTCGGTGTGAGCTCTTCGATCGCTCTTGCGCTGGCGATGCCGGGATAGGCGCCGATCGCGGCGCCGGCAAGACCGGCAATCAGGAACTGTCGGCGGGACACAGGACGGGGTGCGTTCTCGATCACGGCGGGACAATAGCGAGGTCAGCGCATCGTGGCCACGCTGCGTGATTGAAAGGCAACTGCCTGTTGATGACCGTGATGAGTCGGACATGCTGAGCCCAAACTCCACCCCGAACCGATGCAAATTTGGATATTCAGTTTCGACGGATCCCGTTTTGGCGCGCGGTGGGCGTGACGTGGATCACACCCCTGGGAGCTCAAAAATCGCTCGCTGTGAGCGATTGCGCGAGCACGGAGAGTAAACACGTCACGTTCGCTCAGGGCCGCTCACGGTCGAAACTCGAGCCGCTGGCGCCGAGCGTCCCGACTCCGGCCAGTCTTAGACTCAGCCGACTTGCTTGGGGTGCGGCCGAGACCAGCGGAGGCATGGCGATGCGACATATCGACACCGCCGAACGTCGCGCCCGGCTCGGCATCCGGCACCTACTGGCCACTGACGCAGCAGCGGCAGATGTCGGGTCGGCCGCGCGCGCCTTGGTCGGACTCCACTCCACCGACCCGGCGTCGGTGTACCTGTCCGCACGTGCCAGGGTCGCCGATCTCATCCACGCTGACGTCGACGCGGCACTGTATGACGACCGCGCCATCGTCAAGCACATGGCCATGCGGCGTACGGTCTGGGCCGTCGCGACCGAGCTGCTGCCGATCGTCCAGGCAGCGGCGAGCGACGACATCGCCGCCACGCAACGGCGCCGCCTTGCCCGCGAGATCGTCAAGTCTGGAGTTGCCGACGCCGGGGATGCGTGGGTTGCTGCCGCTGAGGCGGCGGCGGTGGCAGCCCTGGGCGAGCTCGGAGCGACGGCGGGGCGTGACCTCACCAAGCATGTTCCTGCCTTGCAGGCACGGCTGAACTACGGATCGGGTGACAAGGCCCAAGTCATTGGCGTGGTGACCCGGGTGATGACGATCCTGTCCGCGTCGGGTCAGGTGACGCGGGCAAGGCCAGGCGGCGCCTGGCATGACCGGCAGCCTCGCTGGATCTTGATGCGTGACTGGTGCCCCGATGTGGTCGCGGCACCACACCTGCCCGCGCCCGTGGCTCGCGCGGAGCTCGCCCGGCACTGGCTGCGGGCGTTCGGTCCAGCGACGTACGACGACCTGAAGTGGTGGACCGGTTGGACCGTCGCACAGACCAGGGCCGCGCTGCGCGATGTGCAGGCCGTCGAGGTCCGCCTCGACTCCCAGCAGGTCGGCGTCGTGCTCCCGGACGATCTTGAGCCCAGCGCGACAGCCGAGCCCTGGGTCGCGTTCCTGCCCTCGCTCGACCCGACGACGATGGGTTGGAAGGACCGCGACTGGTATCTGGGAGCGCACCGCGACCTGTTGTTCGACCGCTTTGGCAACGCCGGACCGACGGTGTGGTGCGACGGCCGAGTCGTCGGCGGGTGGGGTCAGCGACCCGACGGCCAGGTCGTCATACGGCTGCTCGAACACATCGGCAGCGACGCCGCTGAACTCGTGGCAGCCGAGGCCGGCGACCTCACCGAGTGGTTGGACGGCGTTCGCGTGCTCCCGAGCTTCCCAACTCCGTTACAGCGTGAGATCTCGGGCTGACCACGCCCCGGCGAGTATCAGGAACCCAGCCATCGCGCTCCTCCTCGACGAAGCGCCTGCCGCTCGGCCACACCTGCACTGGCCGTTCGGCTGATTTCTTCGCCAACCGGGTGTCGCACCGATTGGCCGGCGGCAAGGTAGAGCGAGAATCAGCCAGGCGCATCAATTCCCGTGTCCACAGTGGACCGGGAGGCGCCGAGGGGTGGGACATGAGTATCAGGACGAGCATCGTAGGCCGCACCAGGCGGCCCCACGTTGCCAGCGGCCAGCCACGCTGGCTTGCGCCCGAGACGCTGATCATCGGGCTGCTCTGCTTCCTGACCTTCATCTGCGCGTCTGTCGCCGGGCTGCTGCTCGGTGCCGCGGCCTGAACTCATCCGAGTGACCGGCAGCACGACCGGATTGCCCTGAGACACCTGCGTGACCTGGTCACTCGCCGTCGGATCCGACGGCGGCCTGCGGCTGATCACGCCCTGATGCGTTGCGATCACGCATGGTGAGGTCATCAACATTGCGGTCCGATATCTCCCAAAAACGACACCTCGGACTAGTTAGGTTGGGCCAGGCCGATTGGTAGAACCGGGCCATATCCCCTCTCGCTGTGCGTCGGTACGGTCGCAACTTCTGAGAGTGAGGGGATTCTCCTATGCCACAGCTCAAACACCGCAGAACGGCCAGGCTCGCCGCCATCGGCGTCGCCTGTGTCGCTGCCCTGATTGCCACCACTACTGTCCCGGGCGGTGTCAATGCTGCTCCATCACCCACCCAGAACGCGCCGCGCGCCAACAAGAGCGTCGTCATCTCTGGCCTCGACAACCCCCGCCAGCTGAGCATCCTGCCCAACGGCGACCTGCTCGTCGCCGAAGCCGGCCACGGGTCCAACGACCCTGACAACTGCACCGGAAGCGGCGAGAACCGCAACTGTGTCGGCAAGACCGGCAAGGTCACCCGGATCCACAACGGAAATGCGCGCCACGTCATGACCGGCCTGCTGTCATTCGCTGGGGGGGATGGCAGCTTCGCGGTCGGCGCCGACGGCGCCAGCAAGCGAGTCAACGGCGGTTACTTCGCCATCATGACGTTCGCTCCCCCGGACCTGATTCCGGGGGGTTTGCCTGGTCGCCAACCGGGCAAGCTCTTGAAGCGCCACATCGGCCAGCCGATGCGCGTCGTCGCCAACATCACCGCGCTTGAGCGGCGTGCTGACCCCGACGGTGAGGGCTTCGACTCCAACCCTTACGCCGTTCTCGCCTTGCGCAACCAGGTCCTCGTGGCTGACGCCGCGGGCGACTACATCGCCAAGGTGCGTGGCGGCAAGGCACGCGTATGGGCTGTGATGCCCGAGTACGGCAAGGAGGTCGACGCAGTTCCGACGTCCCTTGCGCGCGGCTATGACGGCAAGATCTACGTCGGCGAGCTCCACTCGGAGATTCCGGGCAAGGCGCGGGTGTGGAAGTTTGACCGGCAGGGCAACCGGATGCGGTTCTGGGGCGGCTTCACGACGATCACCGGTGTCGCACGCGGCAAGGACGGAAGCCTCTACGTCAGCGAGCTGTTCGGTGGCAACTGCGGGTTCGACGAGATCCCGACCTGCTTCCCGGGTCGCGTTGTCAAGGTGTCACCAGACGGTGACCGCAGTTACCGCAAGGTGCCGTTCCCTGCCGGGATCGCGGTGCGCAACGGCAAGGTGTACGTCTCGGCGTTCTCCATCTCGCCGGCCACCGGCTTCGGTGGGAACCCCGCCTGGAGCGGTTCGATTATGCGGATATTCGGAGGCTGATCTCCTCCACTGACGGCGTGTGGCTCGGGCTCGGTACCGGGCCACACGCATGTCGGCATGCGGAACTGAATGTTTTGAACGGGGACGGGTGGGCACAACGCCCGTACCGCCCCACTGGGCCCCTGTCATCCAGACGTCTGCGCGATCATGTGGAGGAACCACCATGAGCAAGCTGCTATTTCTCGCCGCCGGGGCCACCGGCTATGTCCTCGGAGCCCGTGCCGGTCGGGAACGCTACGACCAGATCACCCAACTTGCCCAGCAGTTCTGGACGAACCCCAAGGTGCAACAGGCAGCCCAAGACGCGCAGGACCTAGCGCGGGACAAGGGCCCGGTCGCCGGAGAGAAACTAGGCGAGGCTGCCAAGAAGGCCGCCGGCGCGGTCCAGTCGAAGATCAGCAAAGACTCGGACGACTCCGACAACCCGAACATTGCCGGGCCTCAGGGCACGCTGCCCTGATCGGCCGCTAGGCCGACTCGGCGAACCTCTTGCGGCTGCGCTCCCGCGCCTTGGCTGCTTCGACCTCACGGTCTCGTTTCGGGGCGCGGGTCACCAGGCTGTCGAGCAGCCGCTCGGTCGCGGCGGTGACCTCGGCTACCGCTCGGTCGAACGCCTCAACGTTCGCCGCTGACGGCTTGGACACGCCAGCAACCTTGCGGACGTACTGAGTCGCGGCAGCCTGCATCTCGGACTCGGATGCGGGCGGCTCGAAGTTGTGGAGGGGCTTGATGTTGCGGCACATACCCCCACTGTATGACGCAGCGCCACCCGCCCTAGAGGGGCACCTGGGTGAGAGGCGACCTCTAGTCGGATCAGCTGCACCCAGCGCCGGTTGCCCGGGCACTGTGTCGACGGAAGCGGCGACGATGTCGCTATGCCCTGCGCGCAGGCAAGCTGCAGTGGCTTGTTGGTGTAGGGGGAACGCAGCCCGGAGTTACGCGGCGTGCCCGTTGACGCGTGCGATTGCCTCGCCCAGCTGTGCCACCGGGACAGGTCGTGAGAACAGATACCCCTGGGCGAAGTCGCAGCCCAGGCCCTGCACCAAGCGCAGTTGCTCCTTGGTCTCGACGCCCTCCGCGACCACCGCCAGCCCAAATGCGTGGGCGAGCTCAACGATGGCCCGGATGATCTGCTCAGCCTGCGCCTCCGCCGCCGAGCCGACAAAGGATCGATCGATCTTGAGCGCGTCGAGATGGGGGAACCGCTGCAAGTACGACAGCGAGCTGTAGCCGGTGCCGAAGTCGTCCAACATCAGTTTCGTGCCCGACGCGCAGAGCTTCGCAATGGTCGTCTTCGCGCCCTCGTCGCCGTCCATCAGGACCGACTCCGTCACCTCCAGGCCCAACAGGTCGGGTGCCAACCCGGTCTTGCCGAGGGCGTCGGCGACGGTCGACACGAAGTCCGGGAGAGACAGCTGCAATGCGCTCACGTTGACATGTACGCCGACGGGGGCAGTCTGCTGCCACCCCACTGCGTCGGCGCAGGCGCGCCGCAGGACCCACTCCCCGAGCTCGGCGATCTGGCCGGTCTCCTCGGCTACCTTGATGAACTCGACCGGGGCCACCTCCGCACCGTCGGGAGCCGTCCATCTGGCCAGGGCTTCGACGCTGCTGACCTGCTGGGTGTGGAGATCGATGACGGGCTGGTAGGCGACGGTCAGCTGGCCCTTTCGCAGAGCCGACCGGAGCTCACTTGCCAGAGTCAACCGGGCTCGGATGTCCGTACGCAGGCCCTCGTCGAAGACGCGGTAGCCGCCGTGACCCGCGCGCTTTGCTCGGTACATGGCGATGTCCGCCTCCCCGAGCATCGCTGCGCTGTCCGACGAGGACCCTTTGACGACGGAGATGCCGATCGAACCCGTGATGTGCACGTTGCGGCCACTGACGATGATCGGTTCGCGCCAGGTGTAGGCGAGCCGTTCGGCGATCTCGATCGCGTCGAGTTCCGAGCCCAACCCCTCACACAGAACTACGAACTCGTCGCCGCCGAGCCGCGCCACCGTGTCCTCAGGTCGCACGGCGGCCCGCAGGCGGGGCGCGAGACTGACGAGCAGCTCGTCGCCCGCGAGGTGGCCGAGGCTGTCGTTGACTGACTTGAAATCATCGAGATCGATGAGCAGGACGGCGGTGCAGGTGTCGTAGCGGGTCGCGACCTCCAAGGCACGCTCGATCCGGTTGAGCAGCAGCGCCCGGTTCGGGAGCTGGGTCAAGGTGTCATGGAGTGCCTGACTCCGCAGACTCTCCTCGAGGTCCATCCGGTGCAACGCGCCCGTGATGGAAGAGGCCACTCCCCGGACGAACTCCACCTCGTGCCGTGGCCAGTGATGCGGGCCGTCTCTGAGCACCACCAGCGCTCCCCACGTGCCAGCCGCCCCCGCCACCGGCACAGACAGAGCCGAGTCGAAATCAGTCCACGGCTCAGCCGTGGTGTCGAAACGGCTCTCCGCCTGGAGGTCAACGGACTCGATCGCGGCGTCCAGACGGATAGCCTCACCTGCCTGGGAGTCCAACAACACGCGTAGGGGTAGTGGCCCGCCGCCGCGCCCGCCGACGGCCCAAGCCAAGGTCAGCCCGTCACCTGCCTCGGCCAGCTGCAACGCCTGGACGTGGCTCGCCCCGGTCGCCTGCTGGATCGCCTCCAGCGAGTCGAGCAACAGCCGCTGGAGGTCCGACGTCAACGCCTCATGGTTGAGCCTTGCCAGCGCTTGCTGCTCGGTGACCTGCTCCTGCAAGGTCAGGGCGGACGTGCGCAGGTCCTCTTCCACCTGTTTGCGTTGACGCAGGTCGCGCTGAACGGTGGCGTGGGCGAACGGAGCCCCGGTCACCGGGTGAAGGACGACAAACGAGCTGACCGACACCGGGATCGCCTCACCGGACTGCTGGTGGAGCACCTCGCTCTCACCCTGCCAGGATCCTTGCTCACGGACGGCGGTCTCGATCTCGTCGGACTTTGCTCGCCCCGGTTCGGTGAAGAAGTCAGTCGTGGCGCGGCCCACAGCCTGCTCCATGGAGTCGAGCCCGACGAGCTCGCACCCAGCGCGATTCAGGTAGGTGACCCGGCCCTGGACATCGGCCATCGCGATGAAGTCAGTCGAGTGCTCGACCAGCGCCGCGAACTTCTCGAGCTCCTCGCGGACGACCGCCCCTGAACGTACGTTTTGCTCTGCTTCGTCCTCCATGGCGCCGTCTCCCTGCCTCATCGATTTGCCTGGTGGCATGTCGTCGAGGTCTGGGCCGACGTACCTGAGCCTGCCTTGATCACAGAGTGTGTGCAAGCAAATAGGAAATAGTGATCGTTTATCCGCTCAAGTCGCGGAGACGAGATCGAACTTTCCGCTGCGGAATGCGTCGACAAACAGGCTATGGTCTCGGCGCGCGCGAACCGCGTACGACTCTCCAAAGTCGACCAGGTCTCTGATGAACTCCTCCGGGTCATCCCCGATGATCGCGGCGATTGCATGCTCGGTGGAGAAGTCGACGAGGTCCTCCTCGCTGTCGTCGTCGGACACGCAGTGGATCTTCGCGGTGGCACGGCCGAGCGAGTCGAGGACCGGCGCCATCTCTTCGGGCTCGGTGATGTCGGACCAGTCAAGGTCTGCTTCGTACGGCGACATCTCCGAGACGACGAACCCCACCCCGTCGACTGTGGTGTGACCGAGAAACGAGTCGGTGTGGACCTGGAGGGCGCGCTGGCTGACGACCGTGCGGTGCCCCTCGTGCTCGAAGTAGTCCTTGAGCCGGTTGCTGAGCACTCGGCTCGCGGCGGCGATGTTTCCTTGCTTCATGGTCAAGACGATGTCGTTCTCGAGCGCTTGGTTGTAACCCTCGATCAACACGTTGTAAGCCGGTAGGCCGGCGCTGCCAATGCCGAAACCCTTCTTGCCGACGATGTCCTTGACGTCGTAGAAGACCTCGTGGTGCTCGCGCTTTGCGGCGGGGATCGTCTTGAGGTAACGCTTGTAGGCGCCTTCGACCTTCTTGCGCTCGGTCTTGCTGAGGTCACGCGTATCGGAGGTGCGACGCAGCTTCCGGTTGTAGTCGACGATCTCTGTGACGGCGTCGAGCAGGCCGACCCGGGTCGCCATCCGGGCGGTGCGCAGCACCTCGTGGATCGCGCCCTCGGTGTTGTCGAGTCGCAGTGCGTAGGCGTGGTCCTCGACCTGGTCGACGTAGTGGGCGACCTGTTCGACGTAGGCCTGCAGGTAGGTCGTGGCGAGGTCGCGGACGTCGTCGTCCGGCAGGGCTTTCTGCCAGCCCATCAGGGCAAGGCTGGCCACGAAGCGCCGGAGGTCCCAGGAGAAGTGGCCGACGTACGCCTCGTCGAAGTCGTTGACGTCGAACACGAGGACGCCTTCGGAGTTCATGTAGGTGCCGAAGTTCTCGGCGTGGAGGTCACCGTGGATCCAGATCTTGCTGGTCTGCTCGTCTGCCCACTTGTCTTTGAGCTTGTCCATGTCGGAGTAGAACAGGCACGCGCTGCCGCGGTAGAACGCGAAGGGGTCGGCCGCCATCTTCCGGAACTTCGTGCGGAAACCGTCGGAGTCAGCCTCCATCAGCGGCTCGAACGCCTCGATCAGCACCTGCACGATGAGTTCTTCGCGCTTCGACGCCGCAGCCGCCATCTCTGCCTCCTGATGTCGTGTCGGGAACTCGACCCTACGGCCGACCGCAGGCGTCAGCGGGACAGGTGCAGGCGGATGTAGTTCTTCGGGCCGATCGCACTCGTGTATGACGTACCCCTTGGCCGTACCTCGAAGTGCAGGTGGCAACCATCCGGCGCTGCTGCATTCGACGCACGGGCGATCAGCTGGCCACGGCGGACGATCTCACCAGGCCGCACGAAGACGCGGCGCACATGGCCGATGACGAAGTCGGTCCCGAAGCGGCCGCTGCGGAGCCGGAACGCGTGGGGTCCGTATGCCGATCCGAGAGAGCCTGAGCTGTTGGGGTAGACCACGCGAGTGCGGAATGGGGAGAAGAGTCGTGTCCCACACGGCATTGCCACGTCGAGCCCGTGGTGGAAGCCCCACCCACGACGACAACGGGGGCTTGGGTCGTAGTAGGGCGCGGGTGTGCAGCCGAACGCGATCATCTTGCGGTGTCGACCGGCATACCAGTCGGAGTAGTAGAAGCGTCTGTCCTTGACCCAGAAGCGACGGCCCTGCGCAGCTGTGCTGTTTGCGTCAGCTGACGTGGCTGCGCGCGGGGAAGCTTCACGCTGGAGTGGGTCGGGGGAGGCTGGTAGTTGCGCCCTCGCACCGGGCGGTGCAGCAAGAACACCCGCGGCCAGCACCAGCGTCAGCAGCGATCTACCTATCCATGTGGTCGGATGCATCGCCCGTCTGCCTCCAGTCGAGATGCCGCGATTGTGCCACGCACGCCGGGCATGCCTCGCCTGCCTTGGCCTTCGCCGGATCAGCCCGGCTGCGGGAGCCCGTCGCAAGCTTCGATCTGGTTGGAGGTTTAGAGGTGCCCGAGGAGGGGCACTGCACGGACCGAAGGAGGCACACTACATGGAGTTTCTACTCTGGATTATTGCCGTCATACTGGTCATCTCCGGCATCGTCGCGATCGTACGTTCCCAGCTGCTGTGGGGCATCGTATTGATCATCGTCGGTCTGCTGGTTGGACCCGGAGGCGTCAGCGTCTTCTCATAGCAACGGTTCGCGCATCAAGCCCAGGAGCGCTGGTTCGAGGTCACTCGAGCCAGCGCTTCCAAACGTTCGGATGTGTGTTGATCCACGACGCCACATCAGCCTCTCCGACGTCGAAGCCGCTGAGCTCAACGATCTCGAGAACCGTTGCCGTCTGAGCGCCGACGAGTCGGTAGTTGTAGATCAGGTTGTATGCCGGGTTGGCCGAGTCGGCGAAGTCGGAGTTGACGATCTTGAGGTACTCGAAGTCGGCGAAGGAGCACAGCGTCGACGTGTGGTCGGGCTCGCACTCGTCAGCCGAAGACCCCGGCACCTGGACGGAATGGCGGCCTGGCCCTTCGCCGAGGAAGTCGCGAGGGCCCTGCACGAGGAAGAAGCTCGGGATCCCGTTGCGGTCGTTGAACCGTGGCGCCACGAGTAGGTCGCCAATGCCGGATCGCGGATGGGTGTGCACGTAGTCCTTGACGTTGTAGTCGAGCTCCTGGGAGTCCACGAACGACTGGGCCAGTGGCATCAAAGCCGGCACGGTGCTGATGGACGGCGTCGAGTCGCCGAAGTACTCAGGGGGCAGATCGTCGAGGTCGCGGGATGTGGCAAGGCCGGCCTCGCCCATGAAATAGGGAGTCAGGAGGTCGACGCCACCAAGGACGCCGTTCGGTCCGAGCAGAGTCACGGGACCGTTCTCACCGGTCAAGCTTGCGCTCAGGTCTGGGCTGCCGTAAGCGTCGAGGTAGACGTCTGCTTTTCCTGAGGCGACCAGGCGCCAAGCCTTCCTTGTCGTGGTCTTGACGTAGGTCACCGCACAGTCGAGCTCTTCTGCCGCCAGTTTGCCGACGATGAATGCGCTGGCTTCGTAGCCGTTCTTCGGGTCGTACGCGATCCGCAGCTCGCCACAGTCCCCCGTGGTCTGGCGGGGCAGCGGTGCGGTGTTCGGAGGCGGTTTGGACTCAGACCCCGATCGACATCCGCTGACGACGAGCGCGCTGGCGACGAGCAGAGTCAGTCCGCGCCCCGCTAAGGCCAGTCCACGCCCCGGTCGAACTGTCCCCGACCTCATGCCACCGCTCTCCCGTTGCCCAAACGGCAAGAATAGCCTCGTCCCCTCCGTCGACCAGTCAATTAATTGCCGCCGACCCGTCAACAAGTTCCCCCCGACCCGTCAAAAGGTTCCGCAACTCGGCGCAACAATCTGACGGCTCGGGCGCAACTAAGTGACGGTTCGGCTGGTGGTGGTGGGGGCGGTCTCCAGCATGCGCAGGGACATCGCCAGGGCAATGAAGAGCACCACCGCAGTGGCGGTGAAGGCCGACCCGAACGACACCTTGTCGGCAAGGAATCCCGCCACCAATGGGCCTGTGATCGCACCAAGGTCGGACGACATCTGGAAGACCGCGACGACCCGGCCGCCGCGTCCGCGCATCACGTCACCAACGACGGCGCCGGGGGCAGTACCGATGAACGCACCGCCGACGCCGACCGCCGTCATCGCGAGCAGGAAGGCCGGCAGCCAGGTGGTGGCCGCCATCCCGAGGTACGCCAGCCCGCAGACCAGCGACCCGATGATCATGGCGGGCTTCCGGCCGCGCCGGTCGACGTACTTGCCGGCAACGACGAGCAACACCGCTTGAGCGAGCGAGGAGCACAAGAAGCCGATGCCGGTCCAGATCGGACGCTGCAGCATCGCCTCCGTCACGAACAGCGGAACCAGGCTCATTCGCACCCCGAACAAGGCCCAGCCTGTCGCGAAGCTGGCCATCACGGCCGCTCGGTATGACGGATGAGCCCACGCCTCGGCGACCGACGTCGACACCTCGGGCTCCGCACCGCCGTCGCCGTCCGCGCCGCCTTCCGGGACTCGGTCCCGCGCCGCAGTCAAGAAGACGAAGCCGATGCTGCCGGCGGCAATGAGCGAAACGGCGTACACGTAGAACGGCAGCCGCAAAGAGTAGTCGGTGAGGAAGCCGCCGACGACGGGACCGAGCAGTCCCCCGATCAGGAAGCCTGACTGGAACAGCCCGCTCGCCCGGCCGCGGCTGCTGCCCTCGACCACACGCAGGAGCAATGCCGCCGCCGACACAGTGAACATCGCGGAGCCGATGCCGCCGACGCCGCGCAGCACGAGCAGCTGTGTGTAGTTCTGTGACAGGCCCGCGAGCCCGGTGGACACGGCGACGATGCCGATCCCGGTGGCCAGGATGATTCGCTCTCCGAACTTGTCCACGAGCCGGCCGCCGGCCAGTGCCGACACGAAGCGCATCAGCGCAAACGCGGAGATGACCGCCCCGGCGGCCGTCTTACCGACCCCAAACGACCGAGCGAACTCCGGAATGGCCGGCGCCACCACCCCGAACCCGATCGCAACGGCGACCGCCACGGCCGTGAGCACCGCGACCTCGCGCGGGAGGCCTTGGAAGGGGCTGTTCACGTTGTCGAGCTCACGGCGATCCCCGTGGAGTCGGTGGTACGACGCCGAGCGTGGTCAGAGCCGGCGCACGAACAGGTGACTGGCCGCCTCGAGGTCAATCTCCGCCGATTCGCTTCCGCTCGCGATCAGCACACCTTCCGCGCCGTGTGCCACCGTGACGACTTTGCCGGGTTCGGCGCCGACCCGACGTAAGGCCGCCATCAGCTGGTCGTCGGTCTGGATCGGCTCGCCGATCCTGCCGATCACGACGCGCTGCTCGCTCTCGCCGACGACAGAGTCCAGGGCTTCGACGCCGTCGAGGAACTCCTCCTGGATCAGCCCCTCGCCGAGCTCTTGGAGGCCGGGGATCGGGTTGCCGTAGGGGGACACGGTCGGGTGATCGAGAATCTTGAGCAGCCGGCGCTCGACGGTGTCGGACATCACGTGCTCCCAGCGGCAGGCTTCTGCGTGCACGTCCTCCCACTCGAGGCCGATGACGTCGATGAGCAGCCGCTCCGCCAGCCTGTGCTTGCGCATGACTCTGGTCGCGAGCCGACGGCCTTGCTCGGTCAGCTCGAGGTGTCGGTCGCCCTCGACGGTCAGCAACCCGTCTCGCTCCATCCGGGCGACGGTCTGGCTTACGGTGGGGCCGGACTGGTGCAGCCGCTCGGCGATCCGCGCCCGCAGCGGGACGATGCCCTCCTCTTCGAGCTCGAAGACGGTCTTGAGGTACATCTCAGTGGTGTCGATGAGATCGGTCACGCCGCGCTGTCCACCTGTCGGCTCCTCGTTGTCTGGCTCACGTTGTCGGGCTCCGTCATTGTGTCGCATGGCCACGCCAAGACCAACAGCGATGACCGCCCGGGTAGGTGAAGATGAGCAGATGACGACGGCGGTGATGTGGTTTCGGCGCGACTTGCGGCTTGCCGACAATCCTGCTCTGACCTCGGCGCAGCAGGCTGCGGACGACGTGGTGCCGCTCTTCGTGTTCGACCCCCGGTTGTGGGGGCCTGCCGGGCCCGTCCGTCAGGTCTATCTGCAGGAGAGCCTGGCCGCGTTGTCCGAGCGTGTCGGTGGCTTGGTGGTCCGCCACGGCCAGCCTGCGGAGATCGTGGCGACCGTGGCTCGCCAGGCGCAGGCAAGCAGCGTGCACATTGCCGCCGACTTCGGCCCGTACGGTATCGAACGTGACTTGGCCGTCGAAGCGGCGTTGAAGGAACTCGACGTGCCCCTGGTCAGGACCGGATCACCGTACGCCGTCGCGCCCGGCCGTGTGCGCAACTGGGAGGACGCGGGATACCAGGTCTTCACGCCGTACTCGAAGGCATGGCGTGACCATGGCTGGCGCGACGCTCAGGCCACCCCACGTAACGTCTCGTGGGATGTGTCCCTCCAAAGCGACGACTGGCCGGCGGTGCGGCTGCCGGAGGGCATGGTCCTGCCGTCCGCAGGCGAGGAGGCGGCGCGCCGACGCTGGCGGGCATTCGTGGCCGGCGGCCTGACGTCGTACCACGGCAACCGGGACCGGCCGGACCTCGATGCGACCTCGCACATGTCGGTGCACCTCAAGTGGGGCGAGATCCACCCGCGAACGATGCTGGCCGACCTCGACGAGGCCGACGCCAGTCAGCGGTCGGTGACGTCATACCGCACCGAGCTGGCCTGGCGGGAGTTCTACGCCGACGTGTTGGCACGCCGACCGGAGACGGCCCGCGAGTACTACAAGCCGGAGTTCGCGGAGATGGAGTACGACGAACCGGGTGATGCATTCGAGGCTTGGAAAGCAGGCCGGACGGGTTTTCCGATCGTCGACGCCGGCATGCGACAGTTGCGGGCCGAGGGGTGGATGCACAACCGGGTGAGGATGATCGTGGCCAGCTTCCTCGTGAAGGACTTGCACATCGAGTGGCAGCACGGAGCACGGCACTTCATGCGCTGGCTCGTCGATGGCGACCTCGCCTCCAACAGCCACGGCTGGCAGTGGGCGGCAGGATGTGGCACCGACGCGGCGCCCTACTTCCGCATCTTCAACCCGATCGAGCAAGGCAAGAAGTGGGACCCGAGCGGTGACTACATCCGGCGCTATGTGCCCGAACTGAGGGACGTCCAAGCGCCGGAAATCCACGAACCGCGAAGCCCGATCGTGGACCACAGCGATGAGCGAATCGAGGCGCTGGCACGCTACGAGCGAGTCGGCCGCAACCGTTCCGCCAGACATCTGGGGTAGTCCTGACGGCTTGGCGTGTCATGTGGATCCCCGAACCTCACTGGCGACTCGTTTCTGGCTCATGTCCGGGGACGTCTTGCGGCGTCTGGGCACCCGCGTTGTCGCCGGGGCTCGGCGGGATGGTCCGGGGCTTTTGCCGCGGCCCTTTGTTGACGAGGTAGGAGCCGGCAACGACGAGCAGGAAGCCGACGACCGTGACGACAGTGACCTCCTCGTCGAGCACGACCGCTCCTGCGATCACGGCGACGGCCGGGTTGATATAGGTGATCGTGGTGGCGCGCACGGGGCCGACCTCGCCGACCAGCGCGAACAGGAGCAGGAATGCCGCGGCCGTGCAAACGGTGGCGAGAAGCACGACGGACACGACCACGTCTGTCGACGGCATGCCCGTGGGAACCCCGTCGGCGACCAGCACGACCGGGACATACATGAGCGACGTCAACGTGAGCGCCACCGCCATCACGCCGATCCCCGGCAACGCGCCGAGCCTGCGCGCCAGGATGGCCGGACCGATCGCGTAGCCGAGCACGGTGATTCCGAGATACCCAACGGCGCCGAGGTCGGAGGTCTCCACGTCGAGTCCCACCAGCGCCGCGACCCCGGCGATTCCCAGGGCCAAGCCAAGCCAGCCGGCCGCGCTGAGGCGCTCAGCCTGTCCGGTGACGAACGCGAAGCCAAGACCCACCAGCGGTACGGCGGCGATGAGCAGCCCGGTTGTCGAGCTGGACAATCGCTCCTCCGCCGAACCGAGAGCCACCCACGGGATCGCGATCTCGATAATCGTGAAAGCGACAAGCCACCGCCAGTGCTGCAGCACCGGCCGCACGGCACCACGCGCAAACGCGATCGGGAGGAGGAGCACGGCTGCGATCGCGCAGCGGGCGAGGACGAGCTCTGCCGGCGAGAGCTCTTCGACCGCGACCTTGATGAGCAGGTAGGGGATGCCCCAGGCAACACCAAGGCCCAGGAACAAGGTTGCGGCGCGACGACTCACGTGAGCATTCTCCGCCGACTGGGACATTGTCGGAACTGAATAACGCTGCCGTGAGACAACCCTGGTGGCGGCTGGTTGGGAGACCTAGGTGGGCCGCTAACCTCGTCGTGACATGAGGCCCAGCCGTACATCCACGTTGACGATCGACCGCCGGTTCGCCGGGCCGCCGACTTCAGGGAACGGTGGCTACACGGCCGGCCTTCTTGCCCAACAGCTGGCCACCGACCAGCCGGTCACGGTGACACTGCGCCGCCCGCCACCTCTCGACGTGCCGATGGCAGTCGCGTTGTCGGAGGGCGGCGGCTCGAACGGCACGCAGGCTTGCCATTTGCTGGACGGCGACGTGCTGGTTGCGGAGGCGGCGGTGGGTGGGTTTGCCGGTGATCCGGTTGCGCCAGTGCCGGTGGCGGTCGCGCGTGAGGCGCAGGCGTCGTACAGAGGGCTGCTTCAGCACCCGTTCCCAGGCTGCTTCACCTGCGGCCCCGACCGGGAGGAGGGCGACGGGCTGCGGCTCGCCCCTGGGCTGGTGGCGCCGGGGCAGACGGCCTGCGTGTGGGTGCCTGACGCCGGTCTCGCAGACCCCGAGCGGCCGGAGTTGGTGTGCGCGCCGTACGCCTGGGCGGCCATGGACTGTCCCGGTGGCTGGACATCCGACATCGACGCTCGTCCGCTCGTGTTGGGTCGGATGACGGCGCAGTGCCGCGAGTCCGCGATGATCGGTCGCGTGCATGTCGTCGTAGCTCGACTGCTCGGCGAGGATGGGCGCAAGGTGTTCACCACCGCGAGCCTGTATGACGACGACGGGCTGCTGCTAGGCCGCGCCGAGCACACCTGGATCGCCGTCGATCCGGCGGCGTTCTCCGCCTGATCACTTGCTTCACCGACCTGACCGAGTGCCCACCCCCGGATCGTCCGAAAGGCTCACGCCGACATGACACCAAGCTCGCCCCCCGAATCCACCGTCCCATGGTGGCGCGACGCCGTCTGCTACGAGGTCTACATCCGAAGTTTCGCGGACGCGAACGGCGACGGACTCGGTGACCTTGCCGGCATCGAAAGCCGGCTCCCGTACCTCCGGGATCTTGGTGTCGACGCGGTCTGGATCACGCCGTTCTACCCGTCGCCGCAGCGCGACCACGGCTACGACGTGGCGGACTATCGCGACGTGGACTCCCGTTTTGGCTCGCTGCGCAACTTCGACGCGGTCACGGAGACGGCGCACCGGCTGGGCCTCAAGGTGATCGTCGACCTCGTTCCCAACCACACGTCGGATGAGCACGTCTGGTTCAAGGAGGCGCTGGCATCAGCACCGGAGAGCCGAGAGCGCAAGCGGTACATGTTCCACCCTGGCGGGGGCAACGGCTCACTCCCTCCAAACAACTGGACGTCCGTTTTCGGCGGCTCCGCCTGGACCCGGCTCCCCGACGGCGAGTGGTACCTGCATCTGTTCGACGCCTCGCAGCCGGACCTGAACTGGCGCAACGAGGAAGTGCTCGAGGAGTTCGACTCAATTCTGCGGTTTTGGCTCGACCGTGGTGTCGATGGATTCCGGATCGACGTCGCACACGGCATGATCAAGGACGAGGCACTGCCCGACAGGGCACCGGGTGGCAGCTTCCACGTCGCGCCGTTCTGGGACCAGCCTGGGGTGCACTCGATCTACCGCCGATGGCACCAGGTGCTTGCAGCGTATGACGGCGACCGGATGGCCATCGCCGAGGCGTGGGCCGACGACGAGGCCAAGATGGCCCAGTACCTGCGCCACGATGAGTTGCAGCAGGCGTTCAACTTTCACTGGCTCGAGGCTCCGTGGTCTGCGGCGGAGTTCCGTCGTGTCATCGAGCGCACCTTCGCGGCCGTCGATCCGGTTGAGGCGTCGCCGACGTGGGTCCTGTCCAACCACGACGTGGAGCGCGAGGTGACGCGGTACGGCGGCGGCGAGCAGGGCGTGACGCGGTCGCGGGCCGCGACGCTGACCATGCTCGCGTTGCCAGGGTCGGCGTACATCTACCAGGGCGCTGAGCTCGGGCTGCCGCAGGCCGACGTACCAGAGCGGGACCGGCAGGACCCGGTGTGGTTTCGCGGGGGTGGCATCGGGCGTGACGGCTGCCGGGTCCCGATCCCATGGGCGGGGAGCAAGCGGCCGTTCGGGTTCAGCCCTGATGGTGCTGCGAAGCCCTGGCTCCCGCAGCCGGCGTCGTGGCGCGGACTGAGCGTCGAGGTCCAGGAGGCGGACCCCGACTCGACTCTGAGCTTCTTCCGGCGGGCACTCGCACAAAGACGGTTGGTCATCGGAGGGCTCGAGCAAGCGGTCCGGCTCCCACATGCGACACCTGGCGTGCTGGTGCTCGCCCGCGAGCCAGGCTTCACGTGCGTGCTGAACTGCAGCAAGCGCAATGTCAGCCTCGGTCGGCTGGCGGCTTCGCTTGGCGGACGTGACGACGGGTTCGGCGAGCTGCTGATCAGCTCGGGCGACGATGCCGGAGTTGCGAGCGGCGTACTGCCACCCGATACCGCCGCCTGGTTCTCCGCCGAACCGTCACCATCGCTCCGTTGAGCCGTCACCCATGGTCTGTTGAGCCGTCACCCGTGGTCTGTTGAGCCGTCACCCATGGTCTGTTGAGCCGTCACCCGTGGCCGGTTGAGCCAGCACACTCGGACGGGGAAGACATCGGCACTGCCGGGTTCAACACACCAAACATGCCGGTTCAACACACCAAACATGCCGGTTCAACACACCAAACATGCCGGTTCAACAGACCAAAGTTGGCGGGTCAACTTAGGGGGTGGGGTGGTGGGCGTCGTAGGCAAGGAATTGGCGCTCGTACGAGCAGGACACAAGCACTCCGACGATGCAGGCGATCCCACCTGCCGCCAGCGCGATCGTCGGTGTCGTCAGCGCGGCGGTCGAGCCGGCCACGAAGTCGCCCATCCGAGGCCCGCCTGCGACCACCACGGTGAACACGCCCTGCAGCCGCCCACGCAGGTTGTCGGGCGCCGCGACCTGCAGGATCGTCGACCGGTATGCCGCACTGACCATGTCGGCAGCACCGCTCATCGCTAGGAAGAGCACCCCCAGCCACAGCGCCCGCGCGAACCCGAATGCCGCCACCGCGCCGCCGTAGGCAATGACACAGATAGCGATCGCCAGACCCTGCCGCCGGATCTTTCCGACCCAGCCCGAGAAGAGGAAGGCAAGCAGCGACCCGATCGCCGGAGCGGCCTGGAGCAAGCCCACCGTCTTGACGCCGCCACCGAAGAAGCTACCGGCTACCGCTGGAAACAACGCCCGGGGTTGCGCCAGCACCATCGCGCACATGTCGAGCACGAACGTCATCCGCAGGTTGCGCGCCGACTTGAGGAACCGAAACCCTTCGACGACTGACCGCAGTCCCGGTCGCGTCAGTGCCTCACCCTCGAGCGGCTGCGGCGGGATCGGTGGCAACCGGATCAGCGCGTAAACGGCTGCCGTGAACGTGGCCGTGTCGATCGCGTAGGCGAAGGTGTAGCCGCCCGCTCCGATCGCGAGGGCGCCGAGGAGTGGCCCCACGGTGAAGCCAAGGTTGAACGACGCCATGTTGAGCGCGTTCGCCGCGGGGAGGTACTCCTTGCCGATGAGGCGCGGGACGATCGCGGCTCGAGTCGGGTTGTTGACGGCGTAGCAGCCCGACTGCGCCGCCACGACGACATACAGGAGCCACTCGGAGCCGACACCCGCGGCCGCCTGCACGACCAGCACGAGCGACAGGACCCACAACGCCAGCGACGACACCAGCGCGAGCTTGCGCCGGTCGACCGCATCAGCGATCGCTCCGCCGTAGAGGCCAAAGGCGATCAGCGGGAACAGTGCGAACAACCCCACCAGGCCGACCGAGAACGTCGATCCAGTCAGGGCGTATACCTGAATCGCGATCGTTACTGCTGTCATCTGCTGCCCGAGCTGAGCCACCGTGTTGCCGACCCAGAGCCGCCGGTAGTCGGCCGAGACCTGTAAAGGGCGGATGTCCGTCAACGTCTTACGGAAGGCGCGCGCCACGCCGCCACTTTAGGCGCCGCCAGCGCACGACGACGCCCGGCCAAGCGGCTTGTCCACTCTGTAAACGGGCCGCGAAATCCTCTTGTCCGCCACCGGCCTGGGACGTAACTTGTAGGCACACATGAGAGGAGGTGGTCCACCAGATGTGTTCTAGTAGGACTTGTGAGGTGGCTAGCCGCTAGGCAGTCGCAACGCAACGGACCGCGTAGCGAATTCACGTTGGCTACCCGAGCCCGCGGGTGTTGGATCAGTCCGTCCAGCCGTGGCCCTGCGCCATGCATGCCCGCGGGCTTGCCACGTCCGCAGCCCGACCACCGCCCCGCCGCATCGGCAGGCCTCACCCCCACGAGTCGGTAGATTCCCCGGTATGACGTCTGACCCGTCGACCGAGATCGCCGCCCTTCGCCAGGAGTACGCCGATCGCGGGCTGACCGAACACGACCTCGGGACAGATCCGGTTGCCGCCTTCGTGCGCTGGCATGCAGAGGCCCGCGCGGCTGGCCTGTACGAGCCCAACGCCATGGTGGTGTCGACCGAGAGCGGCCACCTCCCGTCCTCGCGCATGGTGCTGCTCAAAGGTGTCGACGAGCGTGGCTTCGTCTTCTACACCAACACCCACTCGCGCAAGGCCAAGGAGCTCGCCGCCAACCCAGCCACCGCGCTGCTCTTCCCGTGGCACCCGCTCGAGCGTCAGGTGCGGGTGGAGGGTGCGGCCGAAAGGGTCAGCGACGCCGAAGTCGACGCGTACTTCGCCACCAGGCCGCGCGGCTCGCAGCTCGGAGCCTGGGCATCACCGCAGTCCGACGTCGTACCCGACCGCGACTTCCTGTCGAAGCGTTACGCCGCCGCCGCCGAGCGGTTCGACGGCGTCGACGTCATACCGCGACCATCGGAGTGGGGCGGCTACCGAGTTCGGCCGAGACTGATCGAGTTCTGGCAGGGACGGCCGGGCCGGATGCATGATCGGATCGTGTTCGAGCGGGTCGACGCGACGTGGAGCGTCGCACGCCTCGCCCCTTGACACGACAGCGCGCTCCGGGGTGAAGAATGAGCCGGAGTCACCGACGGACCCCGACACGCGGCCGTCATGATCGGACAAGGGAGTCAGCATGGTCGAGGTCCATCACGGACTCGAGGGCGTGGTCGCGTTCGAGACGGAGATCGCCGAGCCTGACAAGGAAGGCTCCGCCCTGCGCTACCGGGGCGTCGACATCGAGGAGCTGGTCGGCCGCGTCCCGTTCGAGAAGGTCTGGGGGCTGCTTGTCGACGGCACTTATGACCCCGGCCTGCCGCCGGCCGAGCCTTACCCGATCCCGGTCCACTCGGGCGACATCCGCGTCGACGTCCAAAGCGCGATCGCGCTGATCGCTCCCGCGTGGGGGATGCGGCAGCTCTACGACATCGATGATGAGCAGGCTCGCGATGACCTCGCCCGCACGGCCGTGATGGTGCTGTCGTACGTCGCCCAGGCCGCCCGAGGGGTCGGTCTCCCGATGGTGCCGCAACGCGAGATCGACCAGGCCGCGAGCATCACCGAGCGCTTCATGCGTCGCTGGCGCGGCGACCCTGACCCCAAGCACATCAAAGCCGTCGACGCCTACTGGACGTCGGCCGCAGAGCACGGCATGAACGCCTCGACGTTCACTGCGCGCGTCGTCGCCTCCACGGGCGCCGATGCGGCTGCCAGCCTGTCGGCCGCGGTCGGTGCGATGTCGGGTCCGCTGCACGGTGGTGCGCCGTCGCGAGTGCTCGGCATGATCGAGGAGGTCGAGCGTCGAGGCGATGCGACGGCATACGTCAAGGAGCTGCTCGACAACGGCGAGCGACTGATGGGGTTCGGCCACCGCGTCTACCGTGCCGAAGACCCGCGGGCCCGGGTCCTGCGGCGCACGGCGCAGGAGCTGGCCGCCCCGCGTTACGAAGTTGCGGAGACCCTGGAGAAGGCAGCGCTCGCGGAGTTGCGCGAGCGCCGGCCCGACCGGGTGCTGGAGACGAACGTCGAGTTCTGGGCCGCGATCGTGCTCGACTTCGCGGAGGTGCCGCCGCACATGTTCACCGCCATGTTCACGTCGGCCCGCACCGCCGGCTGGAGCGCCCACATCTTGGAGCAGAAGAAGACCGGCCGGCTGATCCGACCGTCGGCGCACTACAGCGGGCCGTCGGCGCGGAGCGCCGAGACGATCGAAGGGTGGCAGTCGTCCTGGGCGGACTGACCGCGTCCAGCGAGAGACCCACCCCGCCGACGGGCCGCTCAGTCTTGCCACAATGGCCCTCCCTGACAGCGTGGTCAGAACGCCGCATCCCCGCACCACCGAAAGGCGCCCGCTGATGCCTGACCTGACGATCCCGTCGGAGCTGTTGCCGAGTGACGGCAGGTTCGGCGCCGGCCCGAGCAAGGTCCGGGTCGAGGCGCTGCAGGCCTTGGCCTCCACCGGCTCGACGTACCTCGGCACGTCCCATCGCAAGCCGACGGTGAAGAACGTGGTCGGGCGCATCCGCTCCGGGCTGACAGACCTGTTCGACCTTCCCGATGGGTATGAAGTGGTGCTCGGGAACGGCGGAACGACAGCATTCTGGGACATCGCGATATTCAGCCTGATCCGCCAGCGGAGCCAGCATCTGTCCTTCGGTGAGTTCTCGGCGAAGTTCGCTGCGGCCGCGTCGTCCGCGCCGTTCCTGGCCGAGCCGAGCGTACGTCGTTCCGACCCCGGGACCCGGCCCGACCCGGTCGCAGAGGCGGGGGTGGATGCCTACGCCTGGCCGCACAACGAGACGTCCACCGGGGTGATGGCGCCGATCCACCGGGTGGACGGGGCCGACGGGGACGCCCTGGTGCTGATCGACGCGACCTCAGGCGCCGGCGGGCTGCCCGTCGACGTAGACAACACGGACGTCTATTACTTCGCCCCGCAGAAGTGCTTCGCCTCCGACGGCGGGCTCTGGATTGCACTGATGTCTCCCCGTGCGCTCGAACGGACCGCAGCCATCAAGGCGTCCAGCCGCTGGATCCCGGCATTTCTCGACCTGCAGACCGCCGTCGACAACTCGCGGCTTGACCAGACCTACAACACGCCCGCGCTGGCGACGTTGTTTCTCCTCGCCGAGCAAGCCGACTGGCTCAACGGCCTCGGTGGGCTGACTGCCGCGGTGGCGCGGACCAGCGACTCGGCCGGACGGCTCTACGGGTGGGCCGACAAGTCGGAGTACGCGACGCCGTTTGTCGCCGAGCCAGCCGACCGGTCGCTTGTGATCGGAACGATCGACTTCGACTCAGCCGTCGACGCCTCAGTGGTGGCCGCTGTGATGCGAGCCAACGGCATCGTAGACGTCGAGCCCTACCGCAAGCTCGGCCGAAACCAGCTCAGGGTGGCGATGTTCCCCGCGGTCGAGCCCGACGACGTGGACGCTCTTACCTCCTGCATCGACTGGACCATCTCGCGGCTCTGACGACCCGCATCCAGTCCGACGTTTACCTTGTTCACAAGGCAAACGTGCTCAGTGGAAGTGCTACCTGCCTTGTTGACTCATGGGTTCTGGCAACGCTGCTCGTCGAGCCCGGCGACGCCGACCCACGACGGCCACCACCAGCACGACGAGGACGAGCACGACCAGACCGCCGCCCGCCGCCAGCAACACCGCCTGGGCGATCCCCTCTAGTCCTTCGTCACCGTCCGCCTCGTCACCGCGGTTCGTGCTCGCTCCCGGCGAAGCCTGTGTGTTGGTCGCGTCAGGTGACGACGGTGGTGTGGTGTTCGGGTCCGGCGTCGTCGACCGTCCCGGGAGCGGGATCGCGACGACTGGGGAGTCCTCACCTTCGGCGCCGATCCAGATCACGTTGCCGGCTGGCGCGGTGACTGACTCGCCCTGCCCGAGTGACGGCAGATCGATCATGCGCCGCGGGCCGAACCCTGGGAAGGCGTAGAGGTATGCCTTCCCGTAGGTGCGGATGATCGCGCGGTCGCCTTCTGGGAGCATCGTCGCGTCCGTCGCGATGGCGGGCGCGTCTGCCACTGGCTTAAGCACCGCCTCCTCGCGCTCGAAGACGTTGCGAGGAGTGGCGAAGACGGCCGCCCCCACAAACTCCTTGCTCACGACGTACACCCGGCCGGTCCGCGCGTCATACATCATGGCCTCAGCGTCGCGCGGCCCCTCGGCATACGTCAGGCCCAACCGACGGGGCGTCACGGTGTGGTCTCCACGTCCCAACTGCTCGACCTGGTAGATGCTCACCTCGTCACGCTCGGAGCGGTTGTCCCCGATGTCGGCGACCACCAGCGTGCCGTCCGTGCCAGCCGAGATGGCCTCGATGTCGCGGGCCTCCACGCCGGCGAGCCGGATGTGGCCGACGACCGCTCCGTTCGACGCGTCCAGGACGTAGACGGTGGCGGCATCGCCCGAGTCGTTGGTCGTGTAGACGAGGCCTGGGTCAACGGTGCTGACAGCCAACGAGCTCGACTCGGTGATCTCCGGGCTGACGATGCGGAAGACCTGCGTGCCGTCGGGATCTCCGTACGTCGTCAGGGCCGCCACCCCCGACCCGACAGCGCCGAGCACGCCGGCCAGGAGCACGCCGGCCACAGCCCACCGACCCGCCCCCTTGCCGAATCCCCTCATGCGGCAAGCACCGGGTAGTCGTCGGCCAGCAGCCGGGCAAGTGCGGGCGTCACACTCCACTGCTCCACCAGCGCCCGGTAGTCGGCCAGCGTGGTGGGGTCAGCCGCCACGCCAGTTCGGACGGCGCGGATCAGCGCGTTTCGCGGCGTGTGCTGCGAGTCGACGAACTCCATCACCTCGACCCGGTAGCCGATCAGCCGGAGCACGGCCGCCCGCAGCGCATCGGTGAGCACGTCGGCGAACCGTTCGCTGAGGATCCCGTGGCGGGTGAGCAGGCGATAGGGCCGCGGAGCAGCACCCGCGGCCAGCTGACGCTGGATGTCGTGATGGCAGCACGGCGCGGCGACGACGACCGGCGCCTCCCACCGCACTGCGCGGGCCAAGGCGTCGTCGGTCGCGGTGTCGCAAGCGTGCAGCGCCAGCACCAGATCGGGCGAGTCTTCGACAACCGCGTCGGAGATCGTGCCTTCGACGAATCGCAGCTGGTCCTGCACCCCGAGAGCGCGCGCGACATCTTCGTTGTGCGCCCGCGCCTGCGCCTTCACGTCGATGCCAACGGCGTGCACCGGCAGCTCCCGCACGTCGGTCAGGTAGCGAAAGGCCGCGAACGTCAGGTAGGCGTTGCCGCAGCCAAGGTCCACCATGCGCAGGGGGCGGCCAGCCGACAGCTCGGCGCCAGGGCCACGGTCGACCGCCTCGGACACCACCGGATCGAGCAACCCCAGGAGATCCTGCACCTGGCGGAACTTCGCCATCCGGCTCGGCTTGATCGACCCGTCGGCGGCCGTCATCTCGAGGGCCGCGAACAACGGATCTACCGCCTCCAACCGCCGCTGCTTGACCCTGTCGTGCGACCGGTCGACGGATGCCGGCGCGTCTCTTGTCGCCCGATGCAGCAACGGCCTTCCCTTCTTGGTGAAACGCAACTGCACCGTCTCGTCACGAGTCTCAACGTGCCAGTGAGCGAACGGTGCGGCGACCAGCTCGTCGACCGTCGCCACTGCTTGATCGCCGAGGTCGACGTTGCGGGTGTGGGACTGGGTGTCGTCGTATGACGCCAGCTGGAGCCGACGCCCGGCCTTGACCTCGACGTAGCGCAGCTCGACTCGCCGGAACGGAACTGTCGTGTTGCGCTGCCGCCCCGACGCGACGGCCCGCATCAGACCCTCGTCGTCAAGCAACAAACCGCGGACAACGGCCAGCGCCTCGACGGCGGGGTCGCCGGAAGCCTCGGCGCTCACTTGACGGCCGCCACTACGACGATCACCAGGAGCACCACGAGAGCGCCGGGAATTATCAGGCGGCGGTAGCGGGGGTGCACTTTGCGAGGCTACGCCTTGGACGGCGTTTTTCCTCGACGATGGATCAATTGGAACATTCCACGATTCGGCCACGGAATTCGTGGACGATGTCCACGTCTCCTGAGAAGGTCACCCGACTGTCGTCGCGCCGACCCCAGAGCCACAAGAACACGCCGCCCGGGTCTCCCGACACGGTGGCGTCAGCCGGTGCGGTCTGGTCGTCGGTGATAGTCACCCGGCCTGCGTCGACAGTGCACACCCAGCGGTGGCCGGCCGACTCGACGGCGACCGCGGCGTCGACCGGATGTGAGGTCTCTCGCTTGTCCCACCAGGGGCCGGCCAACATCAGCCGGAGCATCTCGTCGATCCCGTCGAGGGCCAGGTCTTCGGCGATGTCGGTCGTGTCGTCGTGGGCTAGCTCGGCGTCATACCGATGCACCGCGACCTCGAGTGCCATCCGGCGCACCCAGAACGCGATCGTGCCGTCACGCTCGTCGAGCGCAGGATCGCCGAAGGTCGTCGTCTGCTCACTGATGTCGTGCCGGGAGAACTCCTCGAACAGGTGAGCCTTCGCTGCTCGGAGGAACTCGATCTCGTCTCGGTCTTGGAACTCCGCAGGTGGCCACGGATCAGGCCAGGCGTTGTCGGCCATCACACGCACCTTGTGCTCGTAGACGCCGGCAACGTGCCACAGCACCTCGGCCACGTCCCACCCGTCAAGGCAGGGCACGACCTGGGTGCGGCCGCGCGCGCCGAGCTCGAGCAGGCGCTCCGTGTCGGTGTCGATGAGCGAGAAGTATCTATCGGCGTCCAGGCGTGTCGTCATGCCGAGATTCTGTCAGTGCGGACCGACACATCCCTGACCACGATCTCCTCGGCCCGGATCAGCCACAGGGTCGCGATCAGGACGCCGAACAACGTGGCCACACCGCCACCGATCAGAGTCCACCGCGCACCGAACGTCTCACCTACCCAGCCGACGATGGGCGCGCCGACCGGCGTCCCGCCCATCAACGTCATCATGTAGAGCGCCATCACTCGACCACGCATGTCGGCGTCGACCGACATCTGCACCACCGTCTGCAGCGAGTTCATCATCGTCAGCGACGTGATGCCGAGCAGCGGCAAGATTAGAGCGAACGTCCAGTACGTCGGCATCAGCCCGGCCAGAATCTCCACCACGGCGAATGACGTTGGGGCCAAGACCAGCAGGAGCCGCCGCGGGTACCCGCGCCGGGCGGCCAGCAGGGAGCCAGTCAACGCGCCGACGGCCATGATCGTGCCGAGCAGGCCGTACTGACCGGCGCCCTTCTCGAAAACCTGTGTCGCCATCAACGCGCTTGTCATCTGGAAGTTCAGCCCGAATGTGCCGGCGAAGAACGCCACGGTGAATACGAAGACGAGCAGCGGCTTCTTGCGGATGTAGCGGATGCCGTCACGCACCGCACCCTTCGCCCGAGGCAGCGGGATGGAGACGTTCAGATCCGCTGTCCGCATGATCCGCAGCGACCAGATGACCGCGAGGTAACTGACCGCGTTGACCAGGATGACGACCCCGGTGGCCCGGACCCCACTGCCGAGGGCGGCGATCAGGAATCCTGCCATCGCGGGACCGGCGATCCGGCCCATGTTGAAGGAGGCGGAGTTGAGCCCGACGGCGTTGGGCAAGTTGTCGAGGCCCACCATTTCGACCACGAACGACTGGCGCGCGGGTGTGTCGCACGCGGTGCCGCACCCGAACAGGAAAGCCAGCACCCACACGTGCCAGACCTCGGCGGTGCCGGTCACCGCGAGCAGGCCGAGGATGCCGGAGGTGACCGCAAGTGAGCCCTGAGTGAACACGAGCAGGGTGCGTTTCGAGTAGCGATCGGCGAGCAGACCTGCGAGCGGCGTGACGATAAGAAACGGGAGGAACTGCAGGCCGGTGGTGATACCGAGCGCACTGCCCGAGGCGGTCAGCTGCAGAACCAGCCAGTCCTGGGCGACCCGTTGCATCCACGTGCCGGTGTTGCTGATCAGACTGCCACCGGAGTAGATCCGGAAGTTGCGGATGGAAAGGGCTTGGAACGTGGGGCTCATGCCTGGGAGAGGCGCTCAAGGATAGGGGCAGCGTCACGGAGGATCTGTCGCTCTTCAGCGGTCAGCTCCTTGAGGCGGAGAGCGAGCCAGGCCTCCTTACGGCGACGCGCTTCGCGAATGACCGCGTCAGCGGTCGATGTCAGCTTGACGACCACGAGTCGGCGGTCGTCAGGGTGCGGCTCTCGGCGTACCAAACCCTTCTCAGTAAGCCGGTCGACGATCCGCGTCATCGACGGCGGCTGAACCTTCTCCAGCGCAGCAAGCTCGCCGATGGTCAGGGCATCGTGACGTGTCAGCGTGCCAAGGACCGCGAGGTGGTTGGCCGTGAGGTCGTCGCTGACCTCGCGCTCGTTGCGCAGCCGGCGCGACAACCGCATCACCGACACCCGCATCGCGCTCGCCAGACCGGCGTCGGTGCGGGCGATCTTGATGACTTCGGTGGGCATACTCCTTAGTTTAACTCATTAGCCTCGCTAACTAAATCGGCCTCAACCAGCGGCCTTGGCCAGCTCGACCGACGGAACAGGGCTACGACCGACGGAGCGTGTCAGGTCAGCAGGTCGGTGACGGGATCGATGGCGAAGTACATGACGAACAGCGCGGCAATCGCCCAGAGCAGCGGATGCACGTCCCGCGCCTTGCCGCGAGCGACCCTGAGCACGACGTACACGATGAAGCCGGCGCCGATACCGGCAGAGATCGAGTAGGAGAAGGGCATGACGACGATCGTCAGGAATGCCGGGATGGCGATTTCGTAGTCGTCCCAGTCGATGTTCTTGACCTGGCTCATCATCAGGAAGCCCACGAGGACGAGGGCCGGCGCCGCGGCCTCCTGCGGAATGATCGCGACCAGCGGTGCGAAGAACGTCGCCAGCAGGAACAGCAGCCCGGTCACCACGCTCGCTAGCCCGGTGCGGGCACCCTCACCCACTCCAGACGCTGATTCGATGTATGACGTGTTGCTCGACGCGGAGGCAGCGCCGCCGGCCGCCGCCGCGAGCGAGTCGACGATGAGGATGCGCTGCGTGTTGGGCGGCATCCCCTTCTCATCCAGCAACCCGGCCTCGGCTCCGATGGCCGTCATCGTCCCCATCGTGTCGAAGAAGTCGGCCAAGAGGAGGGTGAAGACGAACAACAAAGCGGTGATCACACCGGCGCTCTCGAACGCGCCGAACAGCGAGAAGTTGCCAAGCAGCGCGAAGTCCGGGGTCGCGACGATCGAGTCCGGCAGCTGCGGGGACGTGAGGTTCCAGCCGGTCGGATTAGTCAACACGTTGCCCGCCGGGTCGTAGCCCTGGCTGCCGAAGTCCCCGATCGACTCCATGACGATCGCGAGGACGGTGGCGGCCACGATGCTGATCAAGATGGCTCCCTTGACCCGCTTGACGTACAGCACGATCATCAGCAGCAGCCCAAGCACGAAGACCAGCACCGGCCAGCCGATCAACACACCCGCGACACCGAGCTCGAGGGGCGGGGCGTTGGTGGCGAACGGACGGTTCACGAAGCCGGCGTCGTAGAAACCGATCAGCGCGATGAAAAGCCCGATCCCCACACTGATCGCGATCTTCAACGTCGCAGGGATGGCGCGGAAGACCACCACCCGGAAGCCGGTGAGCACCAGGACGAGGATTACCAGTCCTTCGAGCACCACCAGGCCCATCGCCTCGGCCCACGTCATTTCGGCGGCAACCGCGAACGCGACGAACGCGTTGAGCCCCAACCCAGTGGCAAGCGCCATCGGGTAGTTGGCGACTAAGCCCATCAGGATCGTCAGCACTCCTGCCGCCAGGGCTGTCACGGCGGCGATCTGCGCAAGACCGTCGTCGAACGGCACCGACCCGAAGATCGGGTTCTGGTCGACGTCGACAGCGCCGCCAAGGATAAAGGGGTTGAGGACGACGATGTAAGCCATCGTGAAGAACGTGACCAGCCCGCCACGGATCTCCCGTGCGACGGTCGAGCCGCGCTCGGTGATCTTGAAGTACTTGTCCAGAACCGATGCGTCCGACGTCGGGCGTCGCACGCTGCCTTTGCTCTCAGAGTTCACGGACGCATCGTAGGACGTTGCACTCGTCCCGAACGTGCGGCTGCCTCGGCGTACGCTAGGTGTCGTGGCGAAGGACGAGCAGGGTGGCCGGCGCGGAGACCGCGCGGCTCGAGCTCCGCGGACTCGGCCGCGTCCGGTCGACCGGATGCGCGAGATCAACGCCATCCATGACCCTGACCCGTTCGGTGGCCGCCCGCCGATCGAGTCGATTCAGATCCGGCAACGTACTTATGTCACGGCGAAGGTCCAACCGCTCGACGTCACAGGCGTTCGCACCATCGCCGTGGGCACGATCGTGTGGTTGGTGGCGGGGTTGGCACTGCTGCCGTTCTACTCGACCCTGGAGGCAAACGGCCGCCTCTGGTGGCTGTGGACCTGCCTGGCTGGTTTCGGCCTGGGCCTCATCGGGATCGAGTACTGCAGGCGTCGTCGGCGCCAACTAGCCGAGCGCCCCCCAACTGAAGTCGAGACAAGCCCGCTCGGCGCGGCCGGCCTCTGAGAGCTGGCCCGCTCCTCAGCGGGCGATGATCTCCAGCTCGCTGTCGCCCCAGGTGTCCCAGGTGGTTGTGTCGAGCACCGGCGTGGGCGCGGCAGTCGCCTGCGAGGGCTGCTCCTCCACGACGTCGGAGTGGCTGCCGCAGCCATGGTCGAGGGATACGACGGCGCCGTCGCTCGGCGCAGTCGCATTGGCGCAGACGCCGAACATCGACGACAGCGGCCCACCAACGCGCACAAGGAAGCCGCACGTGGCGCAGTGCGCGGGAGCGGCCTTCGCAATCGGGGTCTGAGGGCCGTGGTCGCCGGCATACCACCGGTCAGCCGCGGCATCGCGGCCGTCGACGGAGAGGACGAGTTCCCGCCCGAGACCGACCTCACGTGCGACGTCGCGCTGCTCGCGCGCCGTCGTGTCGTCGAGCGCCTCGTCGCCCACCAAATATCCGGGGACCAGCCGAGGGTCAGCAGCGGGGCGGGGGTTGAGGTCTCCCGGGCCAAGGTCTTCCTTGGCGACGCGGTCCTTCCAGGGCACCCACGCGGGTGCGACCAGGGAGTCGTCGCCCGGCAACAGGGTGATCTCGTTGACGGTCACAACCTTCTGACGGGGGGCTCGGGTGACCGTGACCGCCCACCGCCAGCCGGCGTATCCGCTCTGAGCGCAGTCGAAGAAATGGGTGGCAACCCGCTCGCTCTCGGCCACCACACGGAGGTGCTCACCGATGTCAGCCTCGGGCACGCTGTCGGACAGCGCGAGGCGGGCCACATCGACGGCCGCATCGAGCACGGCATCGGCCTTGCGAGACTTCAGTTCGGTCATCACCGGTCCCATTCTCACGCATACGGGACCCCGTGACTAATCCGGTAGCCATCAGGTCTCCCGTCGGTGAAGCAAGGCAGGATAGGGCCGTGCCTCCCGACGACCCGAGCCGGCCTCCGAGCCGGGGGCCTGGAAGCGGCGGTCGTCCGCAAGGTCGGCCAGGCCGACCGGCCCCGGGCAGTCCGGCACGCCCCGACTACGGCCAGCCGGGCCACATCGCCGGCAGCAGGGGGCCGACGCCAGCCGACCGGGCCCGCAAAGCCGCAGGCGCCGGCCGCGCGATGGCTGCCTTCTCGGGGAAGGCTGCCAGCGGCGCTGTCCGGGCCGCCCGGAAGGCCTCCCATTCCGGAGGTGCGGGCGAGTCCGGGCTCGCGCGACTGCTGGAGCTCAACGCTTTCAACGCCGCCGGCGACGCAGCTCTGACGGTGTCACTCGCCGGCACCTTGTTCTTCGCCGCGCCGAGCGACGAGGCCCGAGGACAGGTCGCCTTGTTCCTCGGCATCACGATGTTGCCGTTCGCGATCCTGGCACCGCTCATCGGGCCTTTCCTCGACCGCCTGAGCCGTGGCCGCCGATGGGCGATCGGTACGACGTTCGCCGTGCGGTCGTTCGGCTGCTGGCTCCTCGCGGGGGCCGTCGCAGACGACTCCGCCTGGCTATACCCGGCGGCGCTCACCTGTCTGGTGGCATCGAAGGCATACGGCGTGACGCGCGCAGCGACGGTCCCACGGTTGCTTCCCGAGGGCCTGACGTTGGTCAAGGCCAACTCCAGACTCTCGATCGCCAGCATCGCCGGGGCAGCAATCTCCGCCCCGCTTGCCACCCTCGCGGCGCTGGCTGGGGCGGAATGGTCACTGCGCTACGCAGCCTTGGTGTATGCGGGCGGCGTGATCCTTGCTGTCTTGCTTCCGAGCCGCGTTGACTCGTCAGAAGGCGAGGAACAGGTCGGGATGCGCGATGTGACCGACACCCGTCGCACGCGCAGCGGCACCACACCGATCGTCGTGACTGCGCTGCGCTGCAATGCCGGCCTGCGCATGCTGTCGGGCTTCCTCACCATGTTCATGGCGTTCCTGCTGCGAGAGGAGCCCTTTCCCGGGTGGGAAGACAGTCAGAACCTGTTGCTCGTCTTGGTGATCGGCTCGGTGGGGCTTGGAAGCACGCTTGGGACTGGAATCGGCGCGATGCTCAAAGACCGAAAGCCTGAGTCGATCGTCTTGATCGTGCTCGTCGCCGACGCGGCGGCCGCTGTGTATGCCGCCTTGTTCTTCGGCCTGCTCGCCGCGATGGTGCTGGCCCTGGTCGCGGGCCTCAGCCAGCAGCTTGGCAAACTCTCGCTCGACGCGCTGATCCAGCGCGAGATCCCCGAACGCGTCCGCACGAGTGTCTTTGCCCGCTCGGAGACGCTGCTTCAGTTGTCGTGGGTCATCGGCGGTTTCGTCGGCGTGGTCATGCCGCTGAATCCCCGGCTCGGCTTGCTGGTCATCGCCGCCGCCTTGATCGGGTGGCTTGTCGTCGTACTGCGCGGCCTGGCGGTGGGCCGCCGTGCCGCCCGGCTGGCCTGACCGGCGGGAGGGCCGCTGGGTCTCGACAAGCTCGACCAGGGGGCTAGAGCTCGAGCTCAGCGGCGAGCGCGTGGAGGAGCGCCGCCGTCCGCTTGGCCGCACGCGGGTCGGCGTGACGGCCACGACGATACGTCTGCTCGAGACCCTCGAGCAGCTTCATCAGGTCCTCGACGATGTTGACCATGTCTTCGGGCTTCTTGCGCAACGCCTTCGACACCGAAGGCGTGGGGTCGAGCACTGTCAGCTGGATCGCCTGGTCGCCCTTGCGTCCCTGCACCAGCCCAAACTCCACCCGAGTCCCAGCCTTGAGCGAGGTCACGGACGCAGGCAGCGCGTCGGAGCGAACGAAGACATCACCGCCCTCGTCGGTGGTGACAAATCCGAACCCCTTGTCGGTGTCGTACCACTTGACCTTGCCCGTTGGCACTGCGAACCTCGCGAACCTCTTGGTGGCGTCGTGCGCCGCCTGTTGACAGAAAAAGACGCCCCACGAAGGGGGCGGACACAGGGTACCGCTTAGCGGAACCGCTCGGGCTCGGCGAGCAGTTCATTCATCGAGCCGGACCGGAAGCCTGCCGGATCGATGACCGCGTCAGCAAACCCCGCGGACGTGGCAGCCTCCACGATTGCCGCGCTCAGCGGCGACGACCCGGCGATGACGGCGACCAGCGGCGCGTCCAGCTCGATCCGAGCGGTCTCACCGAGGTCGCGCACACGTAGGTTGGTGACGGCGAGATCGTGTGCTGCCAGCACGGCCCGCAAAGCCACCTCGGCGCGCTCCACCCGTGCGAGCCGCGTGGGCGACACTTCGATTCCATAGGCGATGCGCGACGACAGGCACGCCGCCGCCGGTTTGTCCCACGTCGCTAACCCCCACTCCCGCGACACCTGGCGGATCTCCCGTTTTGTCAGGCCAGCATCGAGCAGCGGGGTCACCGCACCACGCTCCGAGGCGGCCGCGATGCCCGGTCGAAAGCCGGCCCGAGCATCGTCGGCGTTCGTCCCGGTCGCGACCGCGGAGACACCCAGTTGAGCCGCAAGCGGCTCCAGCACCTCGACGAGCTCGGCCTTGCAGAAGTAGCAACGGTCGCCGGCGTTCGCCCGGTAGCCCTCGCGTTCCATCTCGTACGTCGTCGGGGTGACGTGACGTACCCCGAGCCCGGCCGCGAAGGCACGCGCCGCCGCGAGCTCGGCCGCCGGCAGGCTGGACGACACCGCCGTGGCGGCCACGACCTGGTCGGGCCCCAGAGCCCGGACCGCGGCGGCGAGCAGGAAGGCCGAGTCAGCGCCGCCGCTGAACGCGACCACGACGCTGCCGAGGTCGACCAGCCGACGTTCGAGGTCGGCGAGCCGGGAACCGAGCAGGGCGGGATCTGCATGGAGCGACTCTGCGGCGGGCGTCAGCGCGGCGCCGGAGTCACCGCCAGGCGCGCAGGACACGTTGGGTGATCGCTCTCCCACGTCGTGTGACACAGCACTAGACTCTACGAGATCGACCACGCCGACCATCCGCTGGTCGGCACCGTTGGTTAAGGCGCACCGCCTTTCGGGGGCCGCCCTTAGCAGCACTGCGGTGCCGGCAGACACCCAGCGACAGCAGAGCGGAGGCACCAGTGCTCAGACGCGTCGCGACGACGTTCGCCGTCGTCTGCGCGCTCGGCGCCGCTGCCATGCCAAGTCACGCCGACCAGTCGACGGTCCACGCCGCGTTGGACGACCAGACCGGCCTCTACATCGTGGTGCTTCGCGACTTACCCCTCGCGACCTACGACGGCAGCGTCCCTGGCTACGCCGCCACTGCCCCGGCCCGAGGGAGCAGGCTGCGCACCGATCTGCCGGCCGCCATCACCTACCAGACCATGCTCCAGGACCGACAGGCTGACGTGCGCGCGCAGCTAGGCGACGTGGCGCCGGTGTACTCCTACACCACGGTGCTCAACGGGTTCGCAGCAATGCTCAACAACGACCAGGTCAAGCAGTTGAGCAAGATGCCTGAGGTGCTCACGGTCGAGCCAAGCACGAAGCATCAGGTCGACCGAGCGCCGTCGGGCCCTGCCGCGGCCGACACCTCTGCGCGCGGTGGCATCTGGGCCGGTGTCGGCGGACCAGCAAACGCCGGTCGCGGGGTGGTCATCGGCGTCATCGATTCGGGCGTCTGGCCGGAGAACCCGTCGTTCGCCGGTGTACCTCTCGACGCCAACACGCTGCAGCGTCGCTACCCCGGCTTCACCGGCAGCTGCCCGAATGGCGAGAGATGGGTCGAATCCACCTGCAACGCCAAGCTGCTTGCGGCTCGCTACTTCGTCTCCGGGTTCGGTGCTGACAACCTGTCGGGCACGGAGTTCCTGTCCGCACGCGACGCGGCAGGTCACGGCTCACACACCGCGGCCATCGCGGCCGGCAACACAGGCGTGGCCGTCCGCATCGACGACCGCGACTTCGGCAAGATCTCAGGCATCGCGCCGGCCGCCGGACTGGCCATCTACAAGGCCTGCTGGATTGCGCCCGACCCGGCCGACGACGGATGCACGACCGCTGACGCCGTGATGGCGATCGACCAGGCGGTCAGCGACGGCGTCGACATTCTCAACTACTCGATCAGCGGCGCCGGCAGCGCTGACCACGCCGCGACCGAGGTCGTCGAGCTGGCGTTCCTCAACGCTTCAGGTGCCGGAGTATTTGTGGCCACCTCGGCCGGCGACCAGGGTCCCGGGTATGGGACTGTCCGTCACCCGAGCCCGTGGGTCACCACGGTCGGAGCGACCGGCAGGCCCGACCTGCATGGGGCAGTCTTCCTCGGCGACGGTCGGCGCGTCGAGGGGATGATGATCTCGGCTCGCGGCGTGCGCGACCGCCCGCTCGTGTACGCCGGAGACGCACGGGCGCCTGGCGTGTCTGCCCGCCGGGCCGCGCTCTGCTTCCCCCAGTCGCTCGATGCCGCCGCGGTTGAGGCGGCGATCGTCGTCTGCGACCGCGGCGTCAACGCCCGCCTGACGAAGAGCCTGACGGTCGCACAGGCGGGTGGTGCGGCGATGGTGCTCGCCAACACCGCCGCGGCTGACACCGAAGCCGACCTGCACGCGGTGCCGACGGTTCATCTCGAGCGCTTCGACGCAGACACGGTGAAGGCGTACATCGACCATGCCGCGAAGGCCACCGCGTCACTGCGGCCGCTCCCGGACTCCACATCGCCTCCCGAGGTTGCCGACATGTCGGGCCGCGGCCCGGTCAACGCTGTCGACGGGGGTGTCCTCAAGCCCGACCTGACTGCTCCCGGCATCGGCATCTTGTCGGCCGTATCTCCCCCGGCCAACTTCGGGCGCATGTGGGACTTCTACTCCGGCTCGTCGATGGCAGCGCCACGGATCGCCGGTCTCGCCGCGATGATCGCCGCCGAACGGCCCACGTGGTCGCCCGCCGCGGTGAAGTCGGCGCTGGTCACCACCGCGTCACCGTTGCCGGCGACGACGACACCATTCGATGCGGGTGCCGGAAAGGCAAACACGCGCCGGATGCTCGATCCGGGACTCGTCTACGACGCTGGCCTCGGAGACTGGCTGGGCTCCTTGCGCAACGAAGGCCTCAGCTATGCCGCCCGCGGGGAGCGCAAAGGCGTCGCCATCGGCCCAGCCGACCTCAACCTTCCGTCGATCTACCTGAGCAGCCTGGTGGGCGATGACTCCGTGAGCCGGACGGTCACCAACGTTTCCAACCGAACGGAGACCTATGTCGCGCGGCTCCGCGGCGTGCGCGGCGTCGACGTTGCGGTGACACCGAACACCCTGCGGCTCGATCCGGGTGAGTCGCAAAGCTTCACGGTCGCGTTCAGCGCCCGCAAGTTTGCGCGCTACGACCGACCGGTCGCCGGGACGCTGACCTGGCGTGGGTCGCTCGGACATCGCGTGACCAGCCCCGTCGTCGTACGCGCCGAGTATGTCCGTGCACCGCAGGAGGTCACCGGGTCGTTGCAGGACCGAAGCCTTGACGTCACGGCCCGAGCAGGCGTCACCGGCACGTTGCGCGCCTCGGTTGCGGGCCCGGCCGGCGCGACTCCGATCGACGTGTTGCTCGAGCCGGGGGCGTTCACGCCCCGCGCGCCGGAGCCCAGCTCTACCGCCAGCGTCGAGGAGTTCAGGGTGCCAGCGGGCACCGATGTCGCGCGCTTCGACCTCGCCGCCAGCTCCGAAGGTGACGACCTCGACCTCTACGTCTACCGCGGCGGTCGACTCGTCACGGAGGCCACGTCCGCGTCGGGCGACGAGCAAGTCACGCTGACGCGACCCGCCGCCGGCAACTATGACGTGTACGTCGTCTCGGTGACGTCAGACTCTGGCGGCGCCACTGCCGCCGAGCTCACCGGGTGGGTGCTGCCGGGGCGCAGCGATGGTGCGGCGGAGATCACGCCTGACCCGCTGACGGTCACCGGCGACCAGAATGTCTCCATCACGGTCGAGTTCGGACGGCTCGACTCCGAGCAGCGGTGGTTCGGCTACCTCGACTACGCCGACTCGTCGCGACGCACCTATCTGACCATCGACTGATCCCGGCGATCAGCGGGAGATTCAGGCGTCTCGCTTCACGAACAACGTCGCACCCGCAGCGAGCACGATCAACACGCCGATCCCATAGACCACAGCTGACGCGCCGACCGACCAGACCTCGACCGACGTACCGAAGCCGGCGATCGTCTCGTACGGGTCGAACATCATCCGCCGTCCGGCAGCCGCAGGTAGCAGGTTGGCGACCTTGCCGATCCCGGCCCCCGTCGACTCACTGATCGCGACAGAGACGCCGTAGATGATCGGCTCGATGACCAGCGGCCACGTGAGCACCGCGACGATCGCCCCGGTCTGGTTGCGAAGCACCGCTGCGAGGCCGAGCCCGGCCACCGCAAACCCCACGCAGTAGGCGGTGTAGTTGACCAGCGGTCGGAACATGTGGGAGCCGAAGTCGGGGTTGTCGAGGAACAGCCAGGTCATTCCCATGTTGAGCAGCAACGTGATCGCGACGGTGCCCAGCACCCACATGAGGAGCACGATCAGCTTGGCCGAGAGGACCGCAATCCGGTCGGGGATCGCCGACAGAGTGGCCTTGTTGGTGCCGTAGCGGTATTCGTGACCGACCGCCATCGCCCCCATCACGGCAAAGAACGGCGCCGCCATGACCGGGATGATCGGACCGGAGGCGCCGGCGAGGACGATGTACGTCGTCACCTGGTAGAAGTTCATGTCGTCGATGTCGGAGGCGTTGATGGTGATTGCCATCAGCAGCGTGATTCCGCCGGTCAAGACGATGGCAAGCGCCGACATCCAGTAGCTCGAGGCGATCGTCTTGATGCGTACCCACTCGTACTTGAGGGCGCCGGTCATGCAGGGTCTCCGTTCCGGCGATCGCCGTCATCGTCGGTTTCAGTGGGCGGTGGGGGTGGCGCGCCGTACTCAGGCGGCTGACCGTAGCCACCCTGCTGCGGCGGCTGGCCGTACCCGCCCTGCTGCGGCGGCTGGCCATACCCACCTTGCTGCGGCGGCTGGCCATACCCACCTTGCTGCGGCGGCTGGCCATACCCACCCTGCTGCGGCGGCTGACCGTAGCCACCCTGCTGCGGCGGCTGACCATAACCACCCTGCTGAGGTGCTTGGCCCGGAGCGCCGTACCCCTGCTGACCCATCATCGGCCCGCCGAACGCCGGGGCCGCACCGCCGCCGAACCCCATCGACGCCCGGAACTCCTCAGATGCGCCAGTCGCGTCGAGGAAAGCCTCTTCCAGCGTGGCCTGGCGGTTGGACAACTCGAACACGCGTATGCCGAGCTCGTGGGCTAGATGGCCGACCGCGTCGGAGTCCATACCGGTGATGGCGAGCTTGCCATCCGGCTCGGGCACGACCGCGGCCTGGCGGGCGCGCAGCTCACGAGTCATCACATCCGGCTGGTCGACCCGGATCACGACGGCGTTGCGGTTGCTTGTCGAGATGAAGTCGCTCATCCTGCCACTCGCGATCATCGAACCTCGGCCGATGACGACGAGGGAGTCGGCCATCAGGGCCATCTCCGACAACAAGTGGCTGGAGACGAAGATGGACCGCCCCTGCCCGGCAAGCGTCTTGAGCATGTTTCGGAGCCAGTGCACGCCCTGCGGGTCGAGTCCGTTGGCCGGCTCGTCGAGGATCAGGGTCCCGGGGTCGCCGAGCAGCGCGGTCGCAAGCCCAAGCCGTTGCCCCATCCCGAGAGAGAACGTCTTGGGCTTGGCGTTGGCGACATCGCCGAGGCCGACCAGGTTGATGACGTCGCTGACGCGGGTACGAGGGATGTCGTTCGAGGCGGCCAGCATGCGCAGGTGGTTGACCGCCTTGCGGGTCGGGTGGAAGGGCTTGGCGTCCAGCACCGAGCCAACCTGGCGCAGCGGCTGCTTGAGCTCGCGATAGGGCACCCCGTCGTAGGTCGCCACGCCCTGGCCGTTGTCCAGGCCGAGCATCAGCCGCATCGTGGTGGATTTTCCGGCTCCGTTGGGGCCGAGGAACCCGGTAACGGATCCAGGCACGACGTCGAAGGACAAGCCGCGGACCGCCGCCTTGCTCCCGAATGTCTTGCTCAAACCACGCGCTTGAATGAGCGCCATAAATGGACCCCTCTCGATGTCCGAGTAATCCTGCCATGTAGGCAGTCCACAGTTGGGGAACTAGAGTTGCTCGGATGGCAGCTTCTCAGACGGCGTTTCCGCGCACGCTCACCCAGATGTTGCGTGAACGCGAGGACGCTGCGCTCGTCACGTTGATGCTCGCCCGCCCAGACCTTGCAGACCCCGCACCGGCGGGCTTCGCCGAGCTTGCATCGCGCGCAACGACCAGGCACTCCGTAAGCGCGGCCCTCGACCAGCTGAACGCGTTTGAGCTCTGGGTCGCCGCCCGGGTAGCACGCCTGCACGGTGTGGACGTCGAGGCGCTGTACGACGATCGCGTCGACTCATCCGCTGTGACGGCTGCCGTCGAGCGCCTGGTCGCGCTCGGCCTCGTCTGGGGTGGCGTCCACGACCTTCGACCCGTGCGAGCGCTGGCGGCGACGTTGCCAGAGCCGACCCCCGACGACATACCGCCGTCCTCAGAGCCTCCCGAGCTGCCCGAAGCCGGCCGGGCCAACCCCGACAAGGTGGCGAAGGTCGCGGCCGGTTCGGCGTTCGAGCTCGTACGTCGCATCGACGTGCTGGTCGAGCACTGCGACCACCAACCGGTGCGGTTGTTACGCACGGGTGGCCTGGCGAACCGCGACGTCCGTGCCGTCGGCGACCTGATCGACGTCCGGCCGACCGTGGCACAGTCTCATCTCGAGCTGGCCAGGGCGGCCGGCCTGATCGGTCTTGGCGCCGACGACCGCAATGACCTGCTGCTCCCGACGACGGAGTTCGACAGCTGGCAGAGCCGTGCACTGGCGACCCAGTGGGTAGCACTCGTGTCGACCTGGTTCGACCACCACCCCAGTTCCGGCAAGGGCTGGGTGAAACGGCTCGCTCTCAGCGCTTTCGGCGACCCTGCCGACGGCCGGACTCTGTCCGCGCTGGAGGTCACCGCCTGGCTGGACTGGAAGCGACCGCGGCGGCCGGGGCGTTCGCACCAGCAGGTGACGACGATGCTCGAGCAGGCCTCATGGCTCGGTCTCACCGGCCTCGACGCCGTGGCTTCCTATGCCGCTTCTCTAGACGCGGATGCTCTCGCCGACCTGCTGCCTCAGCGCGTCGACCACGTCGTGATCCAGGCGGACTTCACCGCCATCGCTCCGGGCCCGCTGACGGCGGAGGCGGCTCACGACCTCGGCACCCTCGCCGACGTCGAGTCCCGCGGCGGGGCAACGGTCTACCGATTCTCCGTCGCGTCGCTCGAGCGGGCTCGACGCCTCGGCTGGAGCAGCGAGGAGATGCTCGCGACCCTGACTGCGCGCTCGCGGACCCCGGTGCCACAACCTCTGCGTTACCTCGTGTCCGACCTCGAACGCCGCGACCTGGCGCCTGGATATCAGCCATCGGCTGCGTCCGCGGGGCATGCCACAACGGCCGCTGCCGCTCATGCCCATCGGGCACCCCAACGAGGGGTCATCGAGCCGCCAGGGAGCGATGCCGAGCAACTCGACGCGGGCGGGGTCCTGGAGATCGTGACGGCGTTCCGCGCCGGCGACAAGACCGCAGCAGCCGACCGCGCAGACGCGCAGTCCAAAGCAAGCAACGACGCCGTCTTCGAGACGCCCCTCACGACACTGCGTGAGGCGGTAGAGACACAAGAGGTCGTGTGGTGCGGGTACGTCGACGCTAGCGGCCAACGCACCGAGCGTCTGGTCACGGTGAGCTCCGTCGAAGACGGTCAGGTCGAGGCGCACGACACCAAGGGTGGGGAGACGCTGACGCTGCCACTTCGGCGGATCACTGCAGCGCACATCCTGCGATCGCGCGCGTAAGACCCTTTGAGAAACTTGGGCATTACCGTGATCCCTGCCGTCCCCGTACCATGGGCGCGTGGACTTCGTGCGTTACGCAGACCTGGCCGCCAGCCTGGTCAACTCACGCCTCGAAACCCACGGAGACCTTGCCGACCATCTGGAGCGACGCCAGTGGCTGCTACGGCGGGTCGAGGAGCGTGACCTCGCCCCGATCAGACGGCTGCGTCGCGAGCTGCGTCCCGTCTTCGAGGCCTCAGACGCCGGTCAGGAGTCGGAGGTAGTGGCGCTGGTCAATGCGCTGCTCGCGAAGCACCCCGTGTCCCCGCACATCGCCGGCCACGACAGCGAGAGCTGGCACCTGCACGTCGCGGAGCGCGGCTCGACCGTCTCGGCGTTGTTGACGGCCGAATGCGTGATGGGTCTGGCGATGCTGATCGTCGACTTCGGCCCCACCCGCCTCGGCGTCTGTTCGTCCCAGAAGTGCGACAACGTCTTCGTCGACACCTCTCCCAACTCGTCGCGCCGCTACTGTTCCGACCGCTGCTCGTCACGAGCCAACGTGGCCGCCTACCGCGCGCGCCGCAAGGCTGAGTCGCTCGCATGACCGATGGTCCCCTGATCGTCCAGTCGGACAAGACGCTGCTGCTCGAGGTCGACCATCCGCGCTCACGTGACTGCCGACGCGCGATCGCGGCCTTCGCCGAGCTCGAGCGCTCGCCCGAGCACGTCCACACCTATCGGCTGACGCCACTCGGGTTGTGGAACGCGCGGGCCGCAGGACATGACGCCGAGCAGGTCGTCGACGCTCTGCTGGCGTTCTCCCGCTACCCGGTCCCCCATTCGCTCCTCGTCGACATCGCCGACACGATGGGCCGCTACGGACGCCTTCGACTCGACAAGCACCCGACTCACGGGCTGGTGCTCACGAGCACTGACCGCAACGTGTTCGAGGAGGTCGTACGCGCAAAGCGGATCTTGCCGATGCTCGGTGCACGCCTCGACGACACGTCGATCGTCGTCCATGCCTCCGATCGCGGGAACCTCAAGCAGGCCCTGCTCAAGATCGGCTGGCCGGCCGAGGACTTCGCCGGGTACGTCGACGGCGAGGCGCACGCGATCGACCTGAAAGAGGTCGGCTGGTCCCTGCGGCCGTACCAACGCCAGGCAGTCGAACAGCTCTGGCACGGCGGCTCTGGCGTGGTCGTGCTCCCGTGTGGAGCCGGCAAGACGCTGGTCGGTGCGGCGACCATGGCACAAGCACAAGCGACCACCCTCATCCTCGTCACGAACACCGTGTCAGCGCGGCAGTGGAAGGACGAGCTGCTCCGACGTACCAGCCTGACGGCAGACGAGATCGGCGAGTACTCCGGCGCCGTCAAGGAGATCCGCCCGGTCACGATCGCGACGTACCAGGTGATGACGACCCGCCGCAAGGGCGTCTATTCGCACCTCGAGCTGTTCGATGCGCGGGACTGGGGGCTGGTGATCTACGACGAGGTGCACTTGCTGCCCGCACCGATCTTCCGGATGACGGCAAACCTCCAGGCGCGGCGCCGAGTGGGCCTGACCGCGACGTTGATCCGCGAGGACGGCCGCGAGGGTGACGTGTTCTCGTTGATCGGACCGAAACGGTTCGACGCGCCGTGGAAGGACATCGAGGCGCAGGGATACATCGCCCCCGCCGAGTGCGTCGAAGTGCGAGTGTCACTCACCGACGGCGAGCGGTTCGTCTACGCGACCGCCGAACCCGAGGACCGCTATCGGCTCGCGGCATGCTGCGCCAGCAAGAGCCCGGTCGTGGATCAGCTCATCTCCTCGCATTCGGACGAGCCGACTCTCGTGATCGGTCAGTACATCGACCAGCTCGACGAGCTCGCGGCGCACCTCGGCGTCCCGCTCATCAAGGGTGAGACGCCGGTCAAGGAGAGGGAGCGGCTGTTTGCGGCCTTCCGCACTGGTGAGCTCTCCTTGCTTGTGGTGAGCAAAGTGGCGAACTTCTCGGTCGACCTCCCTGAAGCGACGGTGGCGATCCAGGTGTCCGGCACGTTCGGCTCGCGACAGGAGGAAGCTCAGCGCCTCGGCCGATTGTTGCGCCCCAAGGGCGACGGCCGGACCGCGCGGTTCTACAGCGTCGTCGCACGCGACACCGTCGACGCCGACTTTGCCCAGCACCGGCAGCGTTTCCTCGCCGAGCAGGGGTATGCCTACAACATCGTCGACGCCGACTCACTCCCGGAGTCTTACTCGACGTAGACGCGCTCGTCGACTAGCTGCTCAGCGACGCGCTGCCCGCCGCCTTCGAAACGGCTCTGTTCGAAACGCTTGCGAAACTCAAGGTCGATCCCGAAGACACCGCTGCGGTTCTTCTCGATCGTCACCACAGCCCAGTCGCGGAAGCGCTCGGCGTTGCCCACGTTGTAGACCAGGTGGTGACGCGCCACGGCGTCGTACTTCTCGTTCATGATCAGCACGGTGTCGGCCTCGTAGGCCAGAGCCGACGTACCGCGCATGTTGTGGGTGCGCATCCGCTTCCCCGACTCGACGCCCATCTTGTCCGCCGCCACAACCGCAAGAACCGGGAGATCGAAGTCGAGAGCCAGATCCTTCAGACCCTCGACCACGGTGGTGATCCGATCGTCGTCTGTCTGACCGGAACCGGGCACCTTGACCTTCTGCAGGTAGTCGACAGCGACGAACGGCAGCTGCTTGGTGTCGGTGCGCACTTGTTCAACGACCTCACGGATTGTCTCGAGAGAGGTGGCAGTGCCCGTCGACCGGTGCAGGACCAGCCGCTCGGAGTACGTTTCGATCGCCTCAACCGCCTCGCGCCCACCCTCGGTGTCAGCAAGCCGTTCCGCCAGGGATCCGGACAGCCCGTCGCTTCCTTCGAAGGCCTGGCGCACCCGGTCGAGCGAGACACCGTTGGTGCCCGCGATCATCCCGGCCTCCATGGCCACCAACCGCTCAAGCATTGTCTGCGGGTCGTGCTCGAACGAGAAATAGACTGCAGAGCGGCCGGCGCAGGCGAGATAGCGCAGGATCTGCAGGGCGTACGTCGTCTTACCGAGTCCTTGTGGACCCGCAAGCAGGATCAATTCTCCGGCACGAAACCCGCCGCTCAGGCAGGTGTCCAGGGTCCGGAAGCCAGTAGGCCAGACTCGCGGAGCCGCGTGAGAGCCCGCCTGCAGCCGTCGATCAGCGTCCTGCATGACACCCGAAAGCGTCTGCAACTGACTGCCTGTGTCCTTGTTCGCCATACTGTATTGGAACAGACACAGAGCGTTAAGGTCCTCGAATTGTGCATATCGGTGCCCGCCGCTTGCCGACGGTTGCAGTTGACCGTGAGCAGGCTCCCCACTGAGTCGGCACGAAACAAGTCGCTCGGCGTCCAGAAGCGCTGCTAGGCTCACCCAGCCCATGGACCCAGAGATATCCACAGAACAGTCACATCTCCTGGCGTCCCGAGCAGCGCTCGCCCGGATGCGCGAGCGCACTGCCTCGATGTCCGCCCTGTCCGGCGACCGGTTCTCCGGCGAATACCTCAAGTTCACCTTGTGGAAGCGGATGAAGGCGCTCGAGGACGACCCCGAGGTGCCGTTGTTCTTCGGCCGGCTCGACTACGGCGAGCAGGTGTCGGCCACCGGCGGCAAGGCGGGCGAACGCTTCTACATCGGCCGCCGGCACGTGACCGACGAGGGCGGCGACCCGATGGTCGTCGACTGGCGGGCTCCGATCTCACGCCCGTTCTACCGCGCCAGCCGCCGCCTGCCGCTCGGCGTTCGGCTACGCAGACGGTTCGGCTTTCACCAGGGAGCCGTGACGGCATACGAGGACGAGCCGCTCGGTCCAGGAGCCGGTGGGCCGACGCCGACCGCCGCCAAAGCGACGGCCGAGACCGTCGACGGCCTGCACAGCGAAATCCTGGAGACCGAGATCGAGCGACCTCGTGTCGGGCCAATGCGCGACATCGTCGCCACCATCCAGCCCGAGCAGGACGAGATCGTCAGGTCCGAGCTCGCCGAGAGCGTGTGCGTCCAGGGTGCTCCTGGGACGGGCAAGACGGCGGTGGGGTTGCACCGCGCGGCGTACCTCCTCTACGCGCATCGCGACCAGCTCAGTCGCCAAGGCGTACTGGTGGTGGGACCGAACGACTCGTTCCTCCGCTACATCGCCGACGTCCTCCCCGCCCTCGGCGAGATCGACGCCAGACAGACCACGCTCCAGGAGCTCGTCGCCCATGTCCCCGTCCGGTCCGAGGACACGGTCGAGGTTGCTCGCCTGAAGGGGGACGCCCGGATGGCCAAGGTGCTCGAGCGGGCCCTGTGGTCCCAGCTTGCCCCCGCAACGGACGCCCTCGTCGTGCCGATCGGGGCTCGCCGCTGGCGCGTTCCGGCATACGAAGCGGATGAGATCGTCGCGGAGCTTCGAGGGCGTGGGATCAGGTACGCCGCTGGCCGCACCATGCTGCCGCAACGCCTCGCCAACGCAGTCCTGGTGAAGATGGAACTCGCAGGCGATGCGCCCGACGACCGCGTCCAGAACTCGGTGGCTCGCAGCAGACCGGTGAAGCAGTACGTCGACGCGCTGTGGCCGGCCATGGATCCCAACCGGTTGGTGATGCGCCTGCTGGGCGAGCCGGCCCTGCTCGCCTCGGCCGCCGCGGGAGTGTTGTCCGACGACGAGCAGGAGCGACTGCGTTGGTCGAAACCTGCCAAAGGTCCCGGGAGCGCCCGCTGGTCTCTCCACGACGCGGTGCTCATCGACGAGGCCACCGACCTCCTCGAGCGCACGCCAAGCCTCGGGCATGTCGTCCTCGACGAAGCCCAGGACCTGTCGCCGATGATGTTGCGTTCGGTAGGTCGGCAATGCTCGACCGGATCGGCAACCGTACTCGGCGACGTCGCCCAGGCGACCACGCCGTGGGGGGTAAGTGCCTGGTCAGATGCGCTCGGACATCTCGGAAAGGCAGGAGCCCATGTCGAGGAGCTCACGGTCGGGTTCCGGGTCCCCGGCGATGTGATCGACTACGCCGCCCGGCTGCTGCCCCAGATTGCGCCGAACCTGACGAAGCCGACGTCCGTGCGTCGCACCCGCGGCGAGCTCGTGATCGAGCGGCGAAGCGACCCGCTGGCCGCAGCCGTAGCAAGCATCCGTACGACGCTCGACGACGAGGGATCGGTCGGGCTGATCGTCCCCGATGAGCTGACCGACCGCGCCAGCAGCAGCCTGACGGCCGCCGGGTTGGCGCACAGCGTCCTGGGCCGCGACGACGACGCCTTCAGTCCTGGATTCGCGTCCCGCGTGGACGTGGTGCCCGCCAGTCTCGTGAAGGGCCTCGAGTTCGACCACGTGGTGCTGGTCGAGCCGGCGGCCATCGCAGCCGCCGAGACCGATGAGATGACCGGGCTGCGTCGCCTCTACGTCTGCTTGACGCGAGCAGTCACGTCGCTCGTGATCACGCACGCCGAGCCGATCCCGGTCCCGGGACCCTCACGGCATACCTGATCAGTCGACGCGGCTTCTCCGGCGCTCGGACCGGGTGCAGGTCAGCCGAAGAGGCCGCCGGCGTTCAGGCCGCGCGCATCCTGCTTGAGCGCAGTGTCGATGCCGAATGCGCAGGCGAGCACGATGCTGTGGAGCGGCTGCGGAAGCTGCTCGTGGATCTGCACGACGTAGTTGTCTGCCTGCGTGAACATCGTCTTCGCGAAGCCCTCCCAGGTCTTCGTGATGCGCGCGACCTCACGGCCGGTGTGATCTTGGATGTTGAAGTTCCAGGCCCGCCAGTTCTCGCCGTTGAGAGTGCCGATCTGCTGACCGTTCACCTCGAGGGCGAAGCGGATCTTGCCGATCACGTTCTGCTGCACGATCTGGCCGAGCTCCTGTCCGTTGCCGCCCTCGACGATGAGCCGCGACTTCATGAACTTGCGGGGACGCGTCAACGCCAGCACGACCTGGCCGCTCGCGTCAACGACCTGGAGCTTGTGCGTCATGAACTGGTCGACGTCCGCGACGAGACGCATCACCTTCTTCGCCGTGCTCTGACCGACCTGCCGGACAGCGCCGACCTGCTGCCCGTGCTGGTCGTAGATCGCGAACTCCTGGTTGATCTCGATCAGCTTGGCCTTCTGGTTCACGACCAGCACAGGCTCGGTGAGCAACGAGCCACCGCCTTGCACGGCACCGGTCTGGAGGCCTGCTCGCTGTACGTCGCGCTGCACCTTCTCGGTGGCCCGGTTCACAGTGGGTGTGTGCGCCGCCCCGCCTGGTGGATCGACCGACTGCCGACCGTGGCTGGCCACGTGCTCGGTCCAGTTCGCGCCGTCGAAGTAGCGATGCTCGTGGCGGCCCCAGGGATCGGGATACCAGTTCGGGACGTGTCCGGTCGTTTCGGTCATGGGAGCAGAGTAAGTCACGGTGACCGTCCGGCGGGAGGGATCATGGGACCGTGCATGACGCCCTTGGAGCCCGCTGGGATCGACTGCTTCCTGGTCATCGCGAGGTGGGAGCGGACCTGGTTGGCAGGTATATGGAGCCGACCCGTCGCTACCACAATGTCCACCACCTCGAACACGTCCTCGCGTCACTGGACCTCGTGGCGGCCACGGCGTCCGACCAAACCGCGGTGGCGGTGGCGGCGTGGTTTCACGACGCGATCTACGACGTACGACGTGATGACAACGAAGAACAGTCGGCCCGCCTCGCGGAGTCGGTGCTGCGGCCGCTGTGCGTACCGGCCCTCTCAGTGGAGGAGGTCGCGCGGCTGGTCAGGCTCACGCGAACTCACGATCCGGCGCCGGGCGACGCCAACGGCGAGGCACTCTGTGACGCCGACCTCGCGATCCTCGGCTCGCCGGAGGGCGCCTACGCCGAGTACGTCGCCCGGGTCCGCGCGGAGTATGCCCACGTCGACGACGGCACGTTTCGGGCTGGGCGTTCAGCCGTCCTGCGCCAACTGCTCGACCTTCCGCTGCTCTTCCGCACCCCCGAGGGGCACCGCCGCTGGGAAGCTGCCGCCCGGGCGAACGTCGAATCCGAGCTCGCCCGCCTCCTCTGATCACTGGGTCTCGACAAGCTCGACCGACGGAAGGCAGCTCGACCGGCGGGAGCCCGCGAGTCACTGCAGGGCGGGTTGGCTCAGCAACAGGGAGCCTCGACCGGCGTCGAGCGTTGCCGCCACACCCAGCGGAACCGTCAGCGTCGACGGCGTGTGCCCGATGTCGACATGCCGCACCATCGGCACGCCCAGCGGTGACAGCCGCGCGTCGAGCACTGCGTCGAGCTCGATCGGGTCGTTGCAGTCGCTGAAGTCGCCGAGCACCAGCCCACGCACTCCCTCGAACCAGCCAGCACGCAGTAGTTGCGTCAGCAACCGGTCGATGCGGTAGGTGTCCTCGCCGATGTCCTCCAGCACCACGATTCCTCCGGCGGCAGGCCGCTCGAAGTCGCTGCCCAGGTCGGCGGCCAACAGCGCTAGGTTCCCGCCGATGAGCACGCCATCCGCCGTGCCGCTCACGACCGTCTCCACGGATGCACCGGTGAGTAAGTCGGTCACCGCGTCGGGCTCCATCAGCTGCCGGCGCAAACCTTCGGCGCTGGAGACAGTCGCCCCTCCCAACGACAGCGTCATGTGCGAGTGGATGGTCACGAGACCGAGGCGGGCAGCCACCGCCTGGTGGAGCGCGGTCAGATCAGAGAAGCCGACCAGCACCTTCGGCTCGGCCTCGGCCAGCCGCCGCCAGTCGAGCAAGTCGACAATCCGTTGAGTGCCGTAGCCACCCCGGGCGACCACGACGGCCGCCACATCGTCCGCCATCCACGCCTCGGTGAAGTCAGCCGCCCGCAGCCGGTCGCTGCCCGCGAGGTAGCTCAATCTGGCGTCGGTGTCGAGCACGTGGTCACCAAGACGCACTTGCAGCCCCCAGCTCTCCAGCCGCTGCACCCCGACGCGCAGCCGCTCGGCGTCGACGACACCCGCCGTCGCCGGAACCGCCACCAGGTCTCCCGGCACCAGGCGACGGGGCCGTAGCAACGGACTCCCGACAGCACGTCTTGCCATCGACTCCACCTTTCGCTTGCGCAGACCCGAGTCTGACAACCGCTTGACGACCTCCCGCGACGACACCGGCAGCGCACCGGCAGCGACCAGGCGGTCATAGGCGTGATCGGGTACGTCGTAGTGGTCTCGCTCGAATCCCCTCCGAGGTATGCCGTGCGCCGCCGCGAAGCTGTGCAGCTCGTCGAGAGACCGATCGCTGATCAGGTGGGACCAGAGCCGGCCATGGGCTGGCCACGCCGGTGGGTCGATCAGGATGGCCACAGCTCAGCCGGCAGCCCCACTGCCCAACCCGTCGATGTGGCTGGGGCGGACGGCGGAGTCGAGGAGCAACCGCCACGATCGGACGAAGCTCGCGTCGACGTACGACTTGGACCAGGATCCACCGGGGCGCACGGAGACGCCGAGATGCAGCCGGGTGATACCCGCCCGGACGAGCCACGGCACGTGCTCGGGACGCACGCCGTCGGCCGCAACGGCCAGGGACGCGAACCGGGGATCGGCCTGCGCCATCGCCACCAGGTCGTCAAACCCGGACTCCATCCCGAGCACAGCGCCAGCGGTGTGGATGCCGTCGAGCCCGGTGGCAACCGAAAGCGACCGCCAAGCGCGACGCGCGTCGAGTGCATGGTCGAACGCCCGGTCGAACGTCCACGGCGCACCTGACATCTCGGCGACGAGCGCCGCACAGACCTCGAGGTCGACGTCGAGGTCGGGGGTCAGGAAGCCGAAGGCGAACCCTTCGACACCGAGGGAGAGGTAGTCCGACACCAAGCCGGTCAAGCGGGTGAGCTCGCCACCTTGGGTCGTGAACCCTTCTGACAGCCGCAGCGTGACCCGCACCGGCAGGTCGGTTGCCCGAATGATGGCACTCACCGCAGCCGGCTCGAGCGAGCGAGTCTCCTCGCCCACCACCGTGCAGACGTGCAAGCGGTCTGCTCCGCCTTCTTGGGCGCGTTCAGCGTCGGCGGGAAGCAGCGCGACGACCTCGATCTGTGGACCGCCGCGCTCTCGCCCACCTGCTTGCGGTGTGGTCACTTGAACAGAGTGCCAGGATGGAGGCCATGACGTCGGGCGACCCGCTGCTGAATGCGCGAGCACTTGTACTCAACGACCTCGCGGCCCAGGGGCTGGTCGACCCACACACCGTCTCCGTCGTAGAGGACTGCGTGGCTCAGCGGCGCTGGTGGCTCTCGCAGTGGCGACAAGGAGCGCCGTACGTCGAAGGGCTGGTGGCCCAGGACGTGCAGGACGCACTCTTCGACGAGGCGCAGCGTTGGCCCCTCTGCGTGGGGTGCGCCGATCCGGTCGAGCACAGCCTGGCCATCGAGCCCGAGCTTGGCCCCGACCCGCACTGGGTGTGCTCGGAGTCGGGTGCGCTCGTGGCCGCGCTGGGCACGCTCATGAGCGTCGGTGGGCAACCAGCTTCCTGAGCACGCACAGCACGAGCAGCACACCGACCACCTGGACGGCATACCGCCGGAGAAGCACCGGCAGCATCGCCGCACCGAGGTCGAGCTCAGCCGCCGGCGCAGGACTAGCAGCGGCCGCTGGCTGGCCGGCGCGAGCAGCGGAGGGCTCAGGGGTTGAGCGCACCGCGTCGCGGGCCTGCTGAGCGATCGGAGTCCGCGGACTCGCCGCCTTCAGCATGAACACTTGCCCCCGCCACCTCGGCCGCCTGCACCGGTGCGCGGGCCGAGGCCTCTGCGGCGGCCGGGCCATCCGCGGCCGACGTTGCAGCGCCGAGCTTCGTCTCGAGGCACGCTGCGAACTGGTTCAGCAGCTTGTCGCTGACATCCTGCATGACCCCACGGCCGAACTGGGCGGGTCGTCCGGTGATGTTGAGGTCGGTCTTGACCTCGACCTCTGTCTCGTTGTCGCCCTTCGCGATGAGCTGGGCAGTGATGCCGGCAGCTGCCGTGCCGTTTCCGCGTTTGTCCTTGCCCTTGGCCTCGATCACCGCCCGTTTGGCACCCTCGTCGCGCTCGACGAATCGACCGGAACCCGTGTACTGCAACGAAATCGGGCCCAGCTTCACCTTGCACAGCCCTTCGAAGTTCTCGCCGTCGAACGACGTCAGTGCCGCACCAGGAAAACACGGTGCTATCCGCTCGAGGTCGTTGAACGCTGTCCAGGCATCGTCGATAGACGCCGGGACCGTGAAGCGGTGGGTCAGTTCCATCGGTGCCCTCTCACAGAGCTCGGTATGACGACGAGTGGCTCAGCCTCCCGCAGCCGCCACAACTGCGCGGCGGGTCAGGACAGTTGCCAGGTGGCGCCGATAGTCGGCGTCACCGTTGGTGTCCGTCGGTGGGTCGGTGCCGTCGGCTGCGGTCGCCGCAGCTTCCCTGACTGCCTCGACGGACGCGGGCCGGCCGGTGAGTGCCTGCTCAACCGAGGTGGCCCGGATCGGGGTGGAGCCCATGTTGGTGAGCGCGATCTTGGCTTGCGAGATCGAGCCGCCGTTGGGTTGAACCGTCGCAGCAACTCCGACGATCGACCAGGCCTGCGCCACCCGCGAGAACTTCTCGTAGTGGGCACCCCACCCGGTGTGCTTCGGGATCCGGACCTTGGTGAGGATCTCGTCCTCACCGAGGGCCGTGGTGAAAAGGTCCTCGAAGAAGTCGCTGGCCGCCACGGTGCGCTCTCCGTCGGGACCCGCGACGACGAGTTCCGCATCGAGCGCGAGGATCGGGGCCGGAAGGTCGCCTGCCGGATCGGCGTGGGCGAGCGCGCCCCCGAGGGTCCCCCGGTGTCGCACCTGCGGGTCGGCGACCGTCTTGGTCGCCTTGGCCAGCACCGCCGCATGCTCCTTGACCAGGTCGCTGCTGGCGACCTCGGCGTGCGTCGTCATCGCTCCGATGACGATCGCGTCTCCTTCGTCGGAGATGCCGCTCAACTCCTCGATGCGACCGAGGTCGACGAGCAACGTAGGGGCGGCGAGCCGAAGCTTCAGCACGGCGAGCAGGCTCTGGCCGCCGGCCAACACCTTGATCTCCTCCGCGTCAGAGCCCAGGGCTGCGATCGCGGCTGCGACCGTCGTCGGCGCGGTGTAGTCGAACGCTGCCGGGATCATGACTGCCGCCCTTCGGTGGATCCGTTGGTTGAAGATGACGCCGCCTGTAGGGCGGTCCAGACCCGATGGGGGGTGCACGGCATCTCGATGTCATTGACGCCGAACGGCCTCACGGCATCGATGATGGCGTTGACCACGGCGGGGGTCGACGCGATCGTGCCGGCTTCGCCAACGCCCTTCACCCCCAGTTCGTTCGTCGTCGATGGCGACTCGGTGCGGCCGGTGTTGAAGCTGATCAGGTCCGCCGCACTCGGCACTAGGTAGTCGACGAAGGACCCGGTCACCAGCGTGCCGGAGTCGTCGTACACCGCCTCCTCCCACAGTGCCTGCGCGATCCCCTGGGTGAGGCCGCCATGGACCTGCCCCTCCACGATCGTCGGGTTGACGACCTTTCCGACGTCGTCGACACAGGTGTAGTTGCGGAGCTTCGTCTCGCCCGTCTCGGTGTCGACCTCGGCGGCACACAGATGCGTCCCGTGTGGGAAGGAGAATGTGTCGGGGTCGAACGTCGCGTCCGCGTCGAGCGAACCCTCGATACCGGCAGCGACGTTGTGCCCCTGGAAGACAGCGAAGGCGACCTCGCCGAGTCCCATCGATGCCTCAGTGCCCTTGACGCCGTACGCGCCAGCAGTGAAGTCCAGGTCGTCGGCGTTGGCCTCGAGCAGATGGGCCGCGAGCACCCGACCCTTCTCGATCACCTTGTCCGCCGCAGCCAGAACGGCCATCGCGCCGACCGCCAGCGACCTGGAGCCGTACGTGTCGAGACCTCGCGGTGAGACCTGCGTGTCGCCGTGCAGCACCTCGACGTCCTCGAACGGAACCCCAAGGCGGTCAGCGACGATCTGCGACCACGCCGTCTCGTGGCCCTGGCCGTGTGGGCTGGTGCCCGCGATGACCTCGACCTTGCCGGTCGGCAGCATGCGGATCGAAGCGTGCTCCCAGCCGCCGCCGACATAGCCATTTGTGCCCAGCCAGCGTGAAGGCGCCAACCCGCACATCTCTGTGTAGGTGGAGATTCCGATGCCGAGTTGGACAGGGTCGTTGCTCTCGCGCCGTTGCTTCTGCTCGGCGCGCAGAGCGTCATACCCGAACACCTCCTTGGCTTTGGCGGTTGCGGCTTCGTAGTTCCCCGAGTCGTAGTCGAGGCCAGAGACTGTGGTGAAGGGGAACTCGTCGTGCTTGATCCAGTTGCGCTCGCGAATCTCCAGCGGGTCTACGCCGAGCTCGACGGCGAGCTCATCCATCATGCGCTCGATCGCGTACGTCGCCTCGGGTCGGCCGGCGCCGCGGTATGCGTCGGTCCAGGCCATGTTCGTGAAGACGTTGGTGCACGTCCAGCGGTAGGCCGGGAACTTGTAGATCGCGTTGTACATCAGGGCACCCAGGAACGGGATGGCCGACGTGACGAGTCCGAGGTAGGCGCCCATGTTCGCTTGCAGGTCGACCTTGAGACCAGTGACGGTGCCGTCTTTGTCGGCCGCGAGCGTGATCTGCTGCCACTGGTCGCGGCCGTGGTGGGCGGCCATGAGCGACTCGCTGCGTGACTCGGTGTACTTGCAGGGCTTGCCGGTACGTCGGGCGGCGATGACCGTGAGCACCTCCTCCGGCGTGAACTGCAGCTTTCCGCCGAACCCGCCACCGACGTCCGGAGCGATCACGCGCATCTTGCTCTCGGGAATCCCGAGCACGAGGCTGATGAAGATACGCACGAAGTGCGGAACCTGGGTGGATGTCCAGACGGTCAGCTGCTCGCCGGTGGGGTCGACCGCGATCGATCGCGGCTCCATGAACGCGGGGATCAGCCGTTGCTGACGGAACTCGCGCTCGATAACGATCCCGTCCGTCCGCGCCTTGGCGATGGCGTCGTCGACGTTGCCGCCGGTGCCTGCCTCTGCCGAGTCGAAGGTCCGCACGGCGGAGATGTTCGTGCCCAGGCTCGGGTGAGCGATGACTTCGTCGCGTGCTGCCGCCTTGAGATCCGCCGCCACCGGGCAGGTCTTCGTAGTCGACGTCGACGAGCTCGACGGCGTCGCGTGCCGCATCCGCGCTCCTGGCGACGATGACGGCTACGATCTCGCCGGCGAACGCGACCCGGTCGACGGCGACGCTCGGATGCGACGGCGCCTTCTGCTCAGGGACGATCGCCCACGCGCAGGGGAGCTCTCCCTGCTCGTCGGCGAGATCGGCTCCGGTATACACCGCGACAACGCCGGGCGACGCCTTCGCTGCGGATACGTCGATCGACGTGATCTTGGCGTGCGCAGCGGGGCTACGGACCATCGCGAGGTGGAGCATCCCTGTCAGCTGGAGGTTGTCGACCCAGCGGGTGCGGCCGGTGATGAGCCGGCGGTCTTCCTTGCGGAGACGCGGCGCCCCGACCTCGGTCGCGGGTCGGTCCTCGGTGAGGGTCATCATGCACCTGCCTTCGAGGCGGCCAGTACAGCCTTGACGATGTTCTGGTATCCCGTGCATCGGCACAGGTTGCCCTCGAGGCCGTCGCGGACCTCTTGCTCTGTGGGGCTGGGGTTGTCGCGCAGCAGGTCGATGCTCTGCATGATCATCCCCGGTGTGCAGAAGCCACATTGCAGGGCGTGATTCTCATGGAACGCCTGCTGCATCGGGTGCAGCTCGCCGTTCGCGGAGAGGCCCTCGATCGTGGTCACTTCGTTGCCATCGGCTTGGACAGCCAGCACGGTGCACGACTTGACGCTGCGACCGCCGAGGTCGACGGTGCAGGCACCACAGTTCGTGGTGTCGCACCCGACCACCGTGCCCGTCTTGCCGATCTGCTCCCTGAGGTACTGCACGAGCAGCATGCGGGGTTCGACGTCGTCGGAGTAATCCACCCCGTCGACCTTGATGTGAACTCGAGTCATGTCCATCCCTTCTCGCAGGGCAACCTGGTGGGATCCGCCGCGTCACGGTGTAGGTAACACACAACCGCTCTACGGGCGCGCGCACAAGTGGTTGATCAGGGGATCATCGACATTCAAACGCTCGGCTGGCGAGACCCGTGGCTCACCACCGAGCCCTACACCCCAAACGCCCCGAATGCACGCCAGGGTGGGGATGTGAACGTCCCGAAGGACTGTTCACATCGCAGACGGCAGAGATGTTTAGGGTCAGACGTCGTGGTGGATGGGTCCCTCGACGCCGGCTAGCCGGTCGCCCTTTCCACCCCACCGCAACGCGATGATCTCGGCAGCGATGCTGACAGCCGTCTCCTCTGGCGTGCGAGCCCCGAGGTCGAGGCCGATCGGGCTGGAGAGGCGGCCGAGCTCGTCGTCGGTGAGGCCCGCCTCGCGGAGCCGCTTCATCCGGTCGTCATGGGTACGACGCGACCCCATCGCCCCGACGTACGCGACCTCCGGCAGCCGCAACGCGACTTCGAGCAGGGGGACGTCGAACTTCGGGTCATGGGTGAGGACGCACAACACAGTGCGCTCGTCGACAAGGTTCTGCGCCACCTGCTCGGTGAGGTACTTGTGCGGCCAGGAGACCACCACCTCGTCGGCCTCGGGGAACCGTGTGGCGGTGGCGAACACAGGCCTGGCGTCGCAAACCGTCACCTGGTAGCCGAGGAACGACCCGACCCGGGCGACGGCCGCTGCGAAGTCGATGGCGCCGAACACCAGCATGCGGGGTTTCGGCGCATAGGAGACCACGAAGACGGCCATCCCCTCGCCGCGGCGCTGACCTTCGGGTCCGTAGTGAAGGGTCTCGTTGCGCCCGGCAGCAAGAAGGCCACGGGCGTCTGCAGCAACGGCGTCATCGGCGCGAGTCGACCCGAGCGACCCGACGACCGGCTGTGCGTGGTCGGTCGGGCGTACGACGAGCCGGCGTCCGATCCGACTGGGCTCGTCGTGGGAGACCACTGTCGCGACTGCGACCGGCCGCCCGGCCTCGATGTCGGCCGCGACTTCCCCGAGCTCCGGGAAGGTCTGCTTGTCGATGACCTCGATAAAGACGTCCAGGACACCTCCGCAGGTGAGGCCGACGGCGAACGCGTCGTCGTCGCTGACGCCGTAACGCTGCAGGACCGGGCGGCCGTCGGCGATGACCTGCTCGGCCAGCTCGTAGACCGCCCCTTCGACGCACCCGCCCGAGACCGAGCCGACAGCTTCACCTCCCGGGCCGACCAGCATCGCTGCTCCCGGCGCCCGCGGAGCTGACTGGAAGGTCGCGACCACGGTCCCGACGCCGACTGTCTCACCGGCCTGCCACCACGGCAGCAGCCGATCCAAGACGTCACGCACGGGCAATCACCTCCAACGCCTCCTCGAACGTGGCCATGCTGTGCCCCGCCAAGAACGTGTCAACGTAGGGAAGGGCTGCGACAATCCCGCCCTGGACCGGTTGGTAGCCGACCTTGCCGAGGTGAGGGTTGACCCAGACGATGGAATGGCTCAGCCGGCGCAGCCGCTGCATTTGCTCGCCGAGCTGGGCACTGTCACCGCGCTCCCACCCGTCGCTCAAAATCACCACGACCGCGCCTCGGGCGAGCCCGCGCCGGCCATGACGATCGACGAAGGCCTGCATCGCCTCGCCCAGCCGCGTGCCTCCCGACCAGTCGGGGACAACTTGGCCGGTGGCGATGAGGGCGGCCTCGCCGTCGCGCACCCGGAGGGCGCGCGTGACTCGTGTCAGCCGGGTGCCGATCGTGAACACCTCTGTCCTGGCCGGGCTGGCCGTGACGACGACGTGCGCCCAACGGAGCAGGCTGTCGGCATACGGACCCATCGAGCCGGAGACGTCGATGAGCACCACGACCCGCCGGGCCCGTTGGGTGCGTCGCTTGAAGTTCAGCCGGGACGGCTCACCGCCACGTCGAAGCTGCTCGCGTAGGGTGCGCCGCGCGTCGACCTCCCCGCTGCGCGAAGGTCGTCGCCGCGACGACGTGCGTTTGGGCGGCACGCATCGCAGGCCCGCGAACAGTCGGGCCAACTCGGCCCGCTCGGCCTGGCTCATCGACGCGATATCGCGGTGCCTCAACACCTCGGTCGCACTCGCGGAAGCGCGGACCACCGTGTGTGAGCCGTCTTCGCCGCCGCCCTCGTCACCCGTGTCACCGAGGTCGGCCTGCTCAACGCGTCGCAGCCACTCGCGTGGCGGCGTGGGCACGAGCCCTGATCCGCCGAACCAGGCCGCGAACACCTGGTCGTAGCGGTCGAGGTCGTCGAGCGAGCCACAGAGGGTGGCCCGGCCGGTCCAGTAGACGGCGGCCTGGTCGGCTGCGCCGACGATGGCGCAACCCCGGAGGAACGCCGAGGTGCGGTCCATCGTCACGTGTAGTCCGGCCGCCCGGAGCGCGACTGCGAACGCGGTGAGGATCTCGTCAGCCTGGTGGGCCGGGGCAACCGTGCTCATGCCGCTGTGTCCATCAGGCAGGGCTCATCAGGAGAGGATCTTGTCCAACGAGGCCCGCACCCGCTCCGCGTCCTCGCGGTACTTGAGCACGGCGCCGAGCGTCGAGGCCGCCGTCTCGAGGTCGAGCTCTGAAGCTCCGAGTGTGTGGAGTGCCTGTGCCCAGTCGAGGGTCTCGGCCACGCCGGGTGGCTTGACCAGGTCGTCGCGCGCCCGGAGCTTCATCGTGGCCAGGGCCACCTGCTCGGCGAGTTGCTTGGGTACGTCGGGAAGCCGGCGACGTACGATCTCGACCTCCCGTTCGAGGCCCGGATGCTCGACCCAGTGGTAGAGACAGCGGCGCTTGAGGGCGTCGTGGACCTCCCTCGTGCGGTTGGAGGTCAGGACGACGATCGGTGGGGTGGCCGCCACGACCGTGCCGTACTCGGGGATCGTCACCTGGTTGGTGGAGAGCACCTCGAGCAGGAAGGCCTCGAACTCGTCGTCGGCTCGGTCTACCTCGTCGATGAGCAGCACGGCAGGACTCTCCCGAAGTGCCTGCAGGATGGGGCGCGCGAGCAGGAACCGCTCGTCGAACAACGACTTCTCGACCTCTGACTGGTCGATCTCACGATCACCCGTGACGGCCTCGACGGTGCGGAGGTGCAAGATCTGACGGGCGAAGTCCCAGTCGTACAAGGCTTGGCTGGCGTCGATGCCCTCATGGCACTGCAGTCGGATCAGCTTGAGGCCGAGCGCCTCTGCGAGCGCCTCGGCGAGTGCGGTCTTGCCGGTGCCTGGCTCGCCCTCGAGAAGAAGCGGTCGGTGCATCGCCAACGCGAGGTAGCCGATCGTGGCCAGCCCGTCATCGGTCAGGTAGCCCGTGTGGGCGAGCCTGTCGGCGAGGTCTGCGGCGGACTGGATCGAGTGCATAGGGCCAGCCTCTACGACGCGCTCCCATTCCCCAAGCGCTTCGGGTGTGTCTACGTCCCGACCCGACCCGACGTCGCCGCTCTCGACGAGCGTCACCTGTTGCGTGTTCAGGTAGTCGCGGGCGCCCCGGTCGCCGTGCGCCGACTCAAGGACCCCGCGCCAGTGCTCACGGCCGATCAGCACGGGATGGCCGGGTATGCCGTCATAGCTCGCCCGCGCGATCGAGGCGGGGGCTGCGTGAACGAGCAAGCGACTCACGACGCCCGGCCCCACGTCGGGGGTGTCGACGAGTAGGACCACGACAGCGTCGGCCGTCGGGTGGTCGAGCATCACCTGGCTCAGGCCGGACCGTAGCGAGGCGCCCATCCCCTCGGCCCACTCGGTGGCTTCGACGACGACACAGCCGTCGGGCACGACAGGTCGGGTGGCGTCGGCCTCAGCCCCGATGACGACATATACCTGGGTAGCTCCGCCGTCACGAGCGGTCGTCGCCGCCCGCGCCAACCAGGTCGTGCCGTCGGCCTCGGCCACCAGCGCCTTCGGTCGGCCGAGCCGCATCCCGGCGCCGCCAGCGAGCACGAGCGCAACGACGGTCGGACTTGCGCCACCGTGACCAGCGTGCGGCGCTTCCATGCGCTCAACTCTACGTGCGCACTCCCCCGCCGACTGGTCGGCACGGCGTCAGTCGGTCGCGGCTTGCTCCATGTCACGCAGTGCCCGCAACACGTTCGCGTGCGCGATCGCGGCCAGCTCTTGCTCGGACCAACCGCGGTCGTGGAGCGTTTGGAGCAGCAGCGGGTAACTCGAGACGTCGCCCATGTCGTCGGGGAAGAACAGCGAGCCGTCATAGTCGCCCCCGATTCCGACGTGGTCGATCCCGGCGACGTCGCGCACATGGTCGACGTGGTCGGCCACGTCGGCGACCGTGCAACGCGCCGGCGGCGACGTCTTCGACAGCTCCTGGATCACCGGCTCCACGTCGGAGAACCGCCTCCGGTCGCCGCCTCGCTGCTCGGTGAGCTCGAGGACTCCCGCGAACCAGTCAGCCACCGCCTGCGACACGAACATCGGCACGAACGTCACCATGCACACACCACCGTTGTCGGCCAGCCCAGCCAGTACGTCGTCGGGCACGTTGCGGTTGATGTCGCACAGGGCGCGAGCCGAGCTGTGGCTGAAGATCACTGGGGCCGTGGTTGTCTCCAGGGCATCACGCATGACATCTGCCGAGACGTGTGAGAGGTCGACGAACATCCCGATCCGGTTCATCTCACGCACGACGTCACGCCCGAACGCGCTGAGCCCGTTGAGGGCAGCAGTGTCAGTGGCGGAGTCAGCCCAAGGAACGTTCTCGTTGTGGGTCAGCGTCATGTAACGAACGCCGAGGAGATGCATCATCCGCAGGGTGCCCAACGACTCGTCGATGCTGTGCCCGCCCTCGATGCCCATCAGCGACGCCACCTTGCCGGCTGCCACGGCGCGCTCGACACCGTCAGCCGAGGTCGCAAGCGCGAAGGTGTCGGGGTAGCGGGCCACCATCCGACGTACGAAGTCGATCTGTTCGAGGGTCGCCGTCACCGCAGCCTCCCCGGCGAGGTCGCACGGCACGAAGACTGACCAGAACTGCGCGCCGACCTGACCGGCCCGAAGCCGGGCTATGTCGGTCTGCAGCCGGGGCTCGCCACCGCGCAGGTCGACAGCATCGAAGTCGTAGCCGCACAAGTCACGCATTGCCCACGGCAGATCGTTGTGGCCGTCGAACACGTACTTCGGACCGTTCACCGCATCCTCAACCCGATTCATATTGACAAACCATACTTTGATATCCCAGCACCGCTTGACCGTAGGTAACCGTTTGATTACCGTGCGGTAGGTCCACGTCGCGTGGACTGAGGGCCCGGGGGGTCCTCCTCCGGGCCGCACACTCGAGGGAAGTAGGACTATTCGTGTCCCCATCATTGTTCACCACCAAGAGGGCCACACTCGCGGCAGTCGCGGTGGCTGCATCGGTCACGATGCTCGCCACCACCACCAGCGCGACCACGGCCTCCACCGAATCAGCGGACCGGCTCCGGACGGGAGACGGTGACCGTTCCGCAGTACAGGCATTGTCACGCGACACCGGAATTTCGCGCACCGAGGCAACCCAGCGGCTGGCGACTGAGCGATCCAAGGACGTGCTCGCGGACCGTCTCGTCGACCGGGTCGGCGCTCGTCACACCGGCGGCGCCTACATCGACGCAGCCAGCGGCAAGCTCGTCGTCACCGCGACAGACGCAGCGACGGCGCGACAGATCCGCCAGGCCGGAGCGACCACCGAGCGAGTGGTGTACTCGACGTCTCGACTCAGCCGTGTGCACGAAGGCCTGGACAGGTTCGCCGAACTCCGCGGAGCCGGCAAGGTCCAGGGCTGGTATGTAGACGTGCCCACCAACACGGTCGTCGTCTCGACACTTGCCAAGGCTCACAACCCGGCAACCAAGCAATTCCTTGCCAAGGCCCGCTCCTTCGGCCAGACCGTCGACGTACGCCGCACGGCAGCCATTGCGACGACGGCTGCGCTGTATGGCGGTCAGCAGGTCAACATGAGCAACGGATTCATCTGCTCGCTCGGGTTCAACGCCACTACGTCTACTGGCGCGTCTGCCTTCGTGACCGCTGGCCACTGCGCCGAGGGCTTCCCGACGTTCTCACGTAACGGCACGCTTCTGGGGTCGACCCGCAGCTACAGCTTCCCGGGGAACGACTACGCAGCCGTCAACATCAACGACCCAGCGTTCTGGGCCCCCCAGGCCGCCGTCGACATGTACAACGGCTTCGCTCGCCCGGTCACGGGACAGAGCCAGGCCGCAGTCGGGTCGTCGCTCTGCAAGAGCGGCCGCACCACCGGCTGGACCTGCGGCACGGTCCAGGCCTACAACCAGACCGTCAACTACGGCGGTGGCGACATCGTCTCCGGCCTGGTCCGGCACAGCGCCTGCGTCGAGCAGGGTGACAGCGGTGGCTCGAACCTGAGCGGCAACCTCGCCCAGGGCGTGTCGAGTGGCGGCCAGCTCTACCAGTCCGGCGGCTCCCTGGTCTGCGGCCAGAGGGTAGGCCAGCCCAACGTCAGCTTCCACCAGCCCATCGGCGAGGCACTGAGCGCCAACGGTCTGACACTGCTGACCCAGTAGTTCCGCACCCACAACACAAGGATCCGACTCCGGCGTCGCAATGGCGTCGCCCGAGTCGGATTCTTGTGTTTGCGGCCGCCAGTGCCGGCAGCTCAGTTCCGACAGCTCAGTGGCGTACGTCGATGACGAGCCGGTTGGGCCCGTGCAGCTCGAAGACACGGAAGTCGTTGCGGTTGCGAAGCGCGAGACCGAACGACACCTGCGCCTCGAAGTCACCGGTCAACGCAACACCGCGCAGAGCCTGAAACTGGTACTGCTGCAGGTCCGGGCCCTGGTAGACGTCGCCACCCTGCGCGTTGTGCGCCCGAGCGGGGAAGAGGGTGACGGCAATGAACTTGCGTCCTCGCAAGGGGACGTGGTTGCCCGACCCGTCGTACGTCAGCTGTCGGACGTACCTGACGTGGTAGCCAGGCATCCGGCCGTCGAGGTCGATGACGACCCGGTCGAACGTGCGGTGCTCGCCGACGCGAAGATCCACGACCTTCGGCTGCGGCGCCACGTTGTGGGTGACTCGCACGGGCGTGGTGTCCCACGCGGGCCGTGCTTGGGCCATCGGGGCAGTGGCAAGGGTGCTTGCCAGGGCGGTGGCGGTGACCACCGCCAGCTTCAACGACATCCTCATTGCGCACCTCCGTGCAGTCGTGGTCTCACCGGCAGGAGAACGGAGACCCCATGCCTGATACACGTCTAAGCAGTGACGTCGGTTGTCACCGCCGGTGCGTCGTCGACATGGCGGCACTCAGCCGTGCGGCCCAGGGGACGGTCGGCCAAACGGGCACAATCAGCGTCCCTCTGCCCTGTTCTGACGTCAACCGCGCGGCCGGGGGCCTGTGGCAACGCATGATGGAGGGTCCAGAGCAACGTTATTGAAGCCGGCGGTGAGCCATGGCCGAAAGTGACGAGACGCGCATTCGCAGTCTCGCCGCAATGGCGCACGCCCTGGGACGGTCCGAGGCCCTCTTGCGCTTACTCGAGATCGCCGCGGAGGAGGCCAGACGTGCGCTTCACGCCAGCACCGTCTCGGTCAGCCGGCACGAACCAGGCACGGTCACGATCCGCACCCTTGTCAACATTGGTGACCTCGGCCCTTCGGAGGAGCGCTGGCCCAAGGAAGAGACCTACGAGAGCGGCTCGTTCTCCAACCTTGGGCTCGTCTTGGGAGACCTTCGGACCTGGACCGCCACGATTGATGATCCGGATGCCCCGCATGCCGAGGTCGACCTCTTGCTCGAGCTGCGAAAGGGATCATCCCTCGGCTCACCCATCATCGTCGACGGCCTGTTGTGGGGTGAGTTCTATGCCACTCGGCACATCGGCGACTCGCCCTTCGACCGTGACGACGTCGCCTACATCGAGGCGCTGGTGGCGATCCTGTCCGGGGCGATCTCGCGGTCTCTTCGGGAGGAGTCTCTGGAGAGGTTGGCCTATCAAGACCCTCTGACGGGGTTGTGGAACCGTCGAGCGCTCGACGAACGCGCCGCAAAGGCATTCACGGCTGGACCGGAGGTCAACCGGCTCGTCACCGTCGTGCAGGTCGATATCAACCGACTCAAAGAGGTCAACGACACCCTCGGACACAACGCCGGAGACCAACTCATCCAGTCCGTCGCCCGCTCGCTGCTAGCGGAGTTCGACGAGTTGCCCGGCAGCCTGGTGGCACGTGTCGGCGGGGACGAATTCACAGTGCTGGTGGTGGGTCATCAGCAGTCGGCGGTGGTCGCCATCGCAGACCGGCTGTGCATGCACGCCTGGCGTCTCGGCGCCCGACCCGGAGTCTCGTGCGGCGCGGCGAGCACGGAAGTCACGTCTTCTTCGACTATCACGCCCAGCGAGCTGTTCATGGCCGCCGACCAGGCTCAGTACACGGCCAAGCGCAGAGCGATGACCGCAACGCTCGTAAGTGATCCGTTCCCGGAAACAGAGCCGGCCAGAACCCGCTGAGCTCAGGATCAAGCTCCTGCGAAACGCTGCCGCCCGCCTAGTCCTCCGCCTCGAGCCGCGGCCGGTCGAAGCACTCGAGGGTCCAGGCGAAGATCTCGGCCTCGTAGCGTAGGTGGGCAAATCGGCCGGACGGACCCGCGTGTGCCCCTTCACCCAGCTCGACCCGGAAGAGGCAGCGAGGAGACCATCCCGGGTCGGTATGACGCAGCAGCGCCACCCACTTGGTCGGCTCCCACACCATCACGCGCGGGTCGTGGACGGCCCCGGTTACCAAGAGGTCGGGCCGACCGCCGGCCGCGGGCACGTTGTCGTAGGGCGAATAGCCGAGCAGCCACCTGTACTCCTCCGATCGCCGCGGGTCACCCCACTCGTCGTATTCGTTGATGGTCAGCGGCACCGACGGGTCGAGCATCGTCGTGAGGATGTCGACAGCAGGAACTTCGGCAATGACACCGCGCCATCGCTCCGGAGCCTGCGAGAACATCACACCCTGGAGCAATCCGCCGGCGGACAGCCCTCGGGTGACGATTCGCTCGCCGTCGACCAGCCCGGCCGCGAGGAAGTCGGCGACCGCCAGATGGTCCGAGTACGTGTGCTGCTTGTGAGCCAGCCGGCCGTCGAGCCACCAGCGGCGCCCGCCCTCGCCCCCGCCGCGGATGTGAGCATGCGCCCAGACCACTCCGCGATCGAGCAAGGCAGGCAGGGCAGCATCGAACTCGGGCTCGTCGCATGACTCGTAGGCCCCATAGCCGTAGAGCAGACACGGCGCGCTGCCGTCGAGCGGGGTGTCCTTGTGCCGGACGATCGTCACCGCGATCTCGAGACCCTTGAGGGGGACTCGCCGCCGCTCTGTTTCGTAGTCGCTGGCGTCGTAACCGGGCACGTCCTGGTCGCGCAGGTGGCGACGTGTGCCGTCGGCAAGGTCGACGCCGGACCATCTGCGCGGCTGCGTGTAGGACTGCTCGACGATCGTCAGCTCGGTCGTGTCGAAGAGCTCGTTGTCGCCGAGCTCGATGCTGCCGGCGGGGTATGACGGGACGAGGTCCACCGGTGCCGTGAGTGCTCCGTCGGAGTCGAGCGCGTACGCCCGGGCTATCAGCGATCCGTCTCGGCGCAGCGTTGTCACCACGTGGCCGGCGAAGGCAGTTACGTCGTACAACCGCTCTGCAGGGTCTTCGGAGAGTACCTCGGTCCAGCTGCTTCGGGAGGGACTCGACAACGGGGCGGACATGAGCCGGAACTCGGTGGCGTTGTCGTTGGTCACGATGAAGAGCCGGTCACCGGCCTGCGTGCGAGCGTGCTCGCAGGTGTACTCCACCCCGCGTTGGCGTGGCTCGACGACGCGTGGAGGAGCCTCGGGGTGGTGTGCGTCGGCGAGCCACACCTCCGACGTGTCCCGGTTCGCGGAGTGGATCACGACCACGTCGCCAGACCGCGTCAGCCGGACCTCCAGCTCGTACTGTTCGTCCGTCTCCGTCTGCACCAGCACGTCGTCCGACACCGGTGTCCCGATCCGGTGCCGCCACACCTGGAATGGCCGGTAGGTCTCGTCGTGGACGGTGTAGAAGAACACGCTGGAGTCGGCGCTCCAGGCACCGCCGTAGTACGTCCTCGGCAGTACGTCGGGTAGGTCCTCGACCTGCCCGTTCCTGCCCAGCCGCCGGAATCTGAGCGTGAACACTTCGTCACCCGTGACGTCGAACGAATAGGCCAGGAGAGACTCGTCGGGGCTCACCAGCGAGACGCCGATGTCGACGTACTCAGAGTCACCACGTAGTCGCTCCGGATCAAGAAGCACCTGCTCGGTGTCGCGACTGCCCGGCTTGTCACGCTCAGGCGGGTCAAGGGCGCGACACAATTGTGCGTACTCACTACCGGACGGCGTCCGGGTGTAGTAAGAAAACAGTGCGCGCCGGAAACTGACCGACGAGTCAGTATCTGGCACACGGGCAGACATTTCGCTGGCCAGGTTCTCAACCAAGGGACGCAGATGAGACGTTGCGGCGTCGTAGTAGGACCGCTCGGCCGCGAGGTACGCCACCACCTCGGGGTCATCCACGTCCCGCAGCCATGCATACGCGTCGACTCGCCGATGCCCGTGCTGCTCCCGGAGAAGCTCTTTTCGACGTACCGTCGGAATACTGACTCGCGAGTCAGGCCACTGGTTCACGAGTGGCAACCTACCCCGTCAACTGGGCCGAGGGCCCGCCAAGGGAGACGTCGATGAGACGCAACCGGCACCAGACAACCAAGGCAATCGCGGGCTCGACGGCCATAGCCCTGATGCTCAGTGCCGCAATCTGGGGCGCCACGTCCGGGACCCAGGCGGTTGCCGCCGACGATGACCCGACGTTCACGATCGGTATGACGAACGAGATCGACTCGTTCAATCCCTTCAACGGCATCGAGGCCGTGTCGTACGAGGCCTGGGCCCTGATGTACGACTACATGATCAGCTGGTCCGACAAGGACATGAGTCCGCAGCCGAGCCTCGCCGAATCCTGGGAGACCAGCGAGGATGGGTTGACCTGGACGTTCCACATCCGCGACGACGTGACGTGGTCCGACGGTGAGGACCTCACGGCCGACGACATCGCCTACACCTACAACCGGATCCTCGACGGCGGACCCGGAGTCGTCGTCCTGGGGCTCCTACCTCGGCTCCGTCAACACCATCACGGCTCCTGACGAGACGACTGTGTTGCTCGAGCTCGACAAACCGAACGCCGTCCTCCCGCTGCTGCCGATGCCGATCATCCCCGAGCACATCTGGAAGGACGTCAGCGAGGAAGAGGTCAAGACCTACTCCAACGAGCCGAAGAGCGAGGACCAGCCCATCGTCGGGTCCGGACCGTTCACGCTCGTCGAGGGCAAGGCCGGCGGGCCGACTTACCGCTTCGTCCGCAACGACGACTACTGGGGCGGCAAGCCGAAGATCGGTGAGGTGGTCATGCAGGTCTACCGCTCCGCAGACACTCAGATCCAGGCGCTCAAGGTCGGCGACATCGACTTCGCGGAGGACATCGACCAACTCCAGGTGAACGCGCTCGAAGGCGACCCGACTATCACCACCAATGAGGGTGACTCGCCTGGCTTCGACGAGATCGCGTTCAACACTGGGTCCGTCGACCTCGAGACCGGCGAGCCGATGGGTGACCCGAACCCGGCCGTGCTGGACAAGAACTTCCGCTTCGCGCTCAACTTCGCGATCGACCGGCAGCGCATCGTCGACAAGGCCTACCAGGGCGCCGGCACACCAGCCGAGAACATCATCCCGCCGGCATACACGACCTTCCGCTGGGAGCCCCCGAGCGAAGACGCGTATGCCTACGACCCCGAGCGGGCGCGCGAGTTGCTCGACGACGCCGGGTTCACGGTCGGCGACGACGGATGGCGGACCATGCCCGACGGCACTCCGATTGGGAAGCTGCGGCTGTTCGCACGGTCCGACTCCGAAACCTCAATAAACGTGATGGCCTTCTTCAAGGAGTGGCTGGCCGACGTGCAGGTCGACTCCGTAGTCACGTCGTACGAGAGCAGCAAGCTGACGAACGTCATCCTCGACGGCGAGTTCGACACGTTCGAATGGGGCTGGTATGTCGAGCCCGACCCGGACTCGATCCTCAGCTACTTCACCTGCGCCCAGCGAGGCGGCTGGTCGGACTCGTGGTACTGCAACCCTGAGTACGACAAGCTCTACAAGGAGCAGGCCGCCGTCCTCGATGACGCCGAGCGTGCCGAGATCGTCCAGGAGATGCAGCAGATGCTCTACGACGACGCGCCCTACCTCAACACGGCGTACAGCAAGATCAACGAGGCATACCGCAGCGACCGTTGGGAGGGTTTCGTGCCGCAGCCGAACCCTGGCGGGGTTCTGCTCCTCCAGTACGGCCACGCGAACTACCTCAACATTGCGCCGGCCGGCACAGCATCGGGTACGCCGGGAGCGACAGCCGCCGCTGACGACGGGGTAGACGCGGGGCAGGTCTCGATCATCGCGCTCATCGTCGTGCTCGTCGGCGGCGGGCTGGTCGGCGGCTGGATCGTGTTGCGCAGACGAAGCGCGGAACTGCGCGAGTGAGTCACCCGATCGACGCCAGGGGCTACGAGGCCGAACCGGCGCCGACCACCACCTCCGACGAGGTTTCCAGGCCGAGTCGTGCGGCTAGTTGGCGCTGGTTCGGCCGCATGGTGGGGGGTTCGGCCGCCACGATGGGGTTCATCATCGTGGTGAACTTCTTCCTGTTTCGGGTGATCAACGAGCACCCTGAGAGGACACTCGCACGCGGCCGCGCAAAGACACCAGAGCAGGTCCAGGCGGTCATCGACAAGTACGGCCTTGACGACCCGTTGCCGCAGCAGTTCCTCATCTACCTGAAGAACATCGTCACGCTCGACTTCGGGGACTCGTACCAGTACAGCCAGTCTGTGCGTAGCCTGATGCTCGACCGACTCTGGCCGACCCTGGTGCTGACTGGCACGGCGACAATCCTGGCGATGTTGATCGGTCTGTGGATCGGCGTCATTGCCGCGTGGAACCGCGGCCGCAAGTTCGACAAGATCTCCACGACGGGCACGATCACGCTCTACTCGATGCCCGAGTGGTGGCTCGGCCTGATCCTGTTCCTCTTTTTTGCGACCGGTTTCGGACCGATGCCCCGATTATTCCCAACCGGTCTGCTGAAGTCGGCCGATGTCGACGCAACGTCCCTTGAAGGCGTCATCGACCAGGCCTGGCACCTGGTGTTGCCCGTGCTCACGCTTACCCTCGCCTACCTCGCGGAGTACTCGCTCATCATGCGCTCTTCTCTGCTCGACGAGATGGGAGAGGACTATCTCCAGACAGCCCGCGCCAAGGGTCTGCACGACGTGCTCGTACGTCGTCGGCACGCAACGAGAAACGCCCTCTTACCGGTCGTGACTCTGGTGTCGCTCAGCTTCGGGTTCATCGTGTCGGGTGCGCTCACGGTCGAGACGGTGTTCTCGATTCCTGGGCTCGGACTCCTAACCGTTGATGCGCTCCGCATCCCTGACATCCCTATGCTGCAAGGGACATTCTTCGTGTTCTCTGCTGCCGTGGTGCTGGCAAACCTGGTGGCCAACCTCCTGTACGGCTACCTCGACCCGCGGGTGCGGTTATGAGCGACTCCACGCGCTCCGGCCCCCCCGCGCCACTCACGCCCCGCCAGGTCACCTGGCGACGTCGCAAAGCGTCGGCCGGGCGTACGTGGAAGGAGTTCCGACGGCACAAAACCGGCGTTGCCGGGCTCATCGTGCTGCTTTTCTTCGTGTTGGTGGCGATCTTCGCGCCGCTGCTGGCCGATCCTGCGGGCCTGTCACGAACGCAGGCCACGGGTGAGGTGTTAGCCCCTCCCACCTCGGGGTTCCCGCTTGGGACCGACGAGTACGGCCGGTCGGTACTCACGCTGCTCATCCACGGCGCCCGCATCTCGCTGCTCGTCGGTCTGCTGGCCACAGTCATCTCGATGGTGCTCGGCACGCTGATCGGAATCGCATCCGGATTCCTCACCGGCCGAACAGCGGGTCTGCTCTACCGACTGACCGAGTGGTGCTTGGTGGTCCCGTTCGTGCCGTTGGCCCTGGTCCTCGCCACCTTGCTCGGTGGGTCCTTGTACACCATCGCATTCGTGATCGGCGTGACGACATGGCCGGGCACGGCTCTGCTCATCCGGGCGCAGACGTTGTCGATCAAGAACCGTCCCTACATGGAGCGCGCACGGGTTTTAGGCGCCGGCAACTGGCACCAGATGAGCAGACACATCCTGCCCAACGTGATGCCGATGGTGTTCGCCAACACGACGCTGACGGTCGCAGCCGCGATCCTGGCAGAGACCACCTTGTCGTTCCTGGGCTTGGGCGACCCGACGCGGGTGTCGTGGGGAACGATGCTCAACTCCGCGTTCGACAACGGGGCCTTGACGCTGGGTGCTTGGTGGTTCCTCTTCCCACCAGGCATCTGTGTCGTCCTCGTCGTGCTGTCGTTCACGCTTGTGGGACACGCACTCGAGGAGATTCTCAACCCGCGGCTCAGGACCAGATGATGGCGGCGCTGCTCGAGCTCTCCGACGTGCACGTGACGTACCGGACCTCCGCCGGTGACCTGCCGGCCGTCCGGGGCGTGTCGCTGTCGGTCCAAACCGGGGAGAGTGTGGGGATAGCCGGCGAGTCCGGTTGTGGGAAGTCGACGCTGGCGTCCACCGTGCTGCGGCTGCAGCCCAAGACTGCACGCGTGGAGGGTTCCGTCCTCGTCAACGGCAAGGACGTCCAGACGATTCCATGGGGTCAGTTGCGGGCGGTGCGCTGGGCTGAGGCAGCCATGATCTTCCAGGGCGCCTTGCACTCGCTCAACCCGGTGCAACGCATCGGCAACCAGATCGCCGAGCCGATCCTGCTGCACGACAAGTCCATCAGCAAGGACCAGGCGGCCGCTCGCGTCGGTGAGCTGCTCGAGCAGGTGGGGCTGCCCGCCTCACGTGCGGCGGCGTACCCGCACCAGATTTCAGGCGGGCAGAAGCAACGCGTGATGATCGCGATGGCGTTGGCCTGCCGCCCCGAGCTGATCGTCGCCGACGAACCGACAACTGCGCTCGACGTGATGGTGCAGGCACAGGTGCTCGCGGTCCTCACCGACCTCGTGCGCGAGCTCGGCCTCGGGCTCCTCCTCATCAGCCACGACCTGTCCGTGCTTGGCACGACCTGCGACCGGGTCCTCGTCATGTACGCCGGCAAGGTGGTCGAGGAGGGACCAGCGGAGAAGCTGTTCGACCACCCGCTGCACCCGTACGGTGGGGCCCTCGCCGCGGCCTTCCCCCGGGTGGGTGACCCCGTAGCCAGGTTTGCGCCCATGGGCCTGCCCGGCGACCCGCCCGATCCCACTGCACTGCCCGGCGGCTGCGCCTTCCACCCGCGGTGCGCTCTCGCCACCGACGAATGCGTCACGACCGACCCCAAACTCGAGGTCCAGAGCCCGGGTCGTCGCGTGGCCTGCCTGCACGCCGACGAGGCACGGGACATGAAGCTGTTGCTGGCAGAGCGCGTCGCCGAGACCAAGAAAGCCGTCCAGTGACGCGGGACCTGTTGGCGGCACGCGGCCTCGAAGTGACGTTCAAAGATCGCCATGGCCAACTTGGGGCGAAGGGTGTGGACGGTGTCGACATCGACGTCGCGGCGGGCGAGATCCTCGCGCTGGTGGGCGAGTCTGGCTGCGGGAAGACGACGCTGGCCAGGACCCTGCTGGGCCTTGAGCAGCCCAGCGCCGGCGAGGTGACGTTTGACGGGGCGACGCTGACCTACCGCACCTCGGCCCTGCGCGCATATCGCCGCCGAGTCCAGCTGATCCTGCAGGACCCCACCGGCGCGCTCAACCCACGGCAGAGCGTCTACGAGTCCGTGGCGGAGGGTCTTCGCATCCATAAGCTCGTCGAAGCCAAGCGCAAGGTCGGGGAGCAGGTCACGGAAGCGGACCTGGTGGCGAAGGCGTTGTCGCAGGCCGGGATGCGGCCACCGGAGCGGTTCTATTTGAACTACCCCCATGAACTGTCCGGAGGGCAGCGCCAGCGCGTCGTCATCGCGGGCGCCCTTGCGCTGGAGCCGGAAGTGTTGATCGCGGACGAGCCGGTGTCCAGTCTCGATGCCTCGATCCGCGGCGAGATCTTGGGGCTGCTGTTGCAGTTGCGTGAGGATCTCGGCCTGTCGGTGCTCGTCGTCACGCACGACCTGGGGCTCGCGTGGAACATCGCCGACCGGATCGCGGTGATGTACCTCGGGCGCATCGTGGAGGTCGGTACCACCGAGGAGGTGCTGTCGAATCCTCAGCATCCCTACACCCGCGCGCTGCTGTCGGTAGTACCCGAGATCGCGCAGATCGAGCCGATCGTGCTGCAAGGCGAGACGCCCGACCCGACCAGGGTGCCCGGCGGGTGCCGCTTCCACCCGCGCTGTCCGGCACTCCTCGACGGGGAGGCTGCGCAGGCAGGGATCGAGGACGCCTGCCGTGGGAAGCAGCTGCCGGTGCTGCCCGCCACCGGCGACCACCGCGCCGCCTGCTGGTTACCCGGCCGCCTCTGATGTCTGAGCTCCAGCCCGCGCTGCCGAAGCGGATGTACGTTGACGGCGACCAGTTCACGGTCGAGCGTGACCGCGCCCTGTTCACCGGCTGGTTCTGCGTCGGCCGGCTCGACGACCTCGGACTTGACCGTCCCGGTCGACTCGCGGTCATCGACGTCGTGGGTGAGTCCGTGCTGGTCACCACCGACCGCGACGGCACGCTGCATGCGGCCTACAACGTATGCCGTCACCGCGGGTCCCAAGTCGTGCCCGTCGAGGGCCAGCCGCCCCCCGCCTGCGATGTTGCAGCTCTGCGCTGCCCCTATCACTCCTGGACCTACGACCTGTCCGGCCGGCTGCTCAAGGCCCCGCACACCGAGGACGTCGAGGACTTCGACCCGGCTGCGTTCTCGTTGACCCCCGTCGGCGTGCGCACCTGGGCTGGTTTTGGCTTCGTGCAGCTGATCCCTGACGCACGTTGCGACTTCGACCGCGACATCTCGCCGTTCGCCGACCGGCTCAAGCGTTACCCCTTGGCCGACCTGGTGACCGGGCTGTCCTACGACTACGACGTGGCCGCCAACTACAAGGTGCTCGCCGAGAACTACAACGAGTGCTACCACTGCGGTCCGGTCCACCCGGAGCTGACGCGGTTGGTGCCGGCGTTCGGGGGCGGCGGGAGCGGCCTTGACTGGGAGGACGGCATTCCACATCGCGACGGCGCCTGGACGTTCACGATGAGCGGCACCACTAATCGGCGACCCTTTCCCGACCTGTCGGAAGCAGAGCGCAGCCGCCACAAGGGCGAGCTCATCTACCCGAACCTGTGGCTGTCGTGCGCTGCCGACCACGTCGCTGCGTTCACGTCGTGGCCGCTCGCCGTCGACCGGACCCGGGTGCGATGCGACCTGTTGTTCGAGCCCGAGGCCGTTGGCGCTGCCGACTTCAAGCCTCATGACGCAGGCGACCTCTGGCATCTGGTCAACCGGCAGGACTGGGCGATCTGCGAGTCGGTGCAACGCGGAATGAGCTCACGCGCCTACCAGCAAGGGTGGTTCGCACCGATGGAGGATGCGAGCGCTGACATCCGCCGCTGGCTGTTGCCGTTGATGGGAGATGACGCATGAGCGAGGAATTCGAGTACGTCGTGGTCGGTCTCGGCGCGCTCGGCAGCGCCACTGCCTATCATCTGGCCCGGCGTGGACATCGCGTCCTCGGCCTCGAGCAGTTCGAGTTCGGACACATCCGAGGCGCATCGCACGACAGCTCGCGAATCCTGCGCCACAGCTACCACACCCCCGGCTATGTCAAGCTGACGTTCGACGCGTACGACGACTGGGCGACGTTGGAGGAGGACAGCGGCGAAAGCCTGGTGACCCAGGTCGGTGGCCTCGACCTTTTCCCGCCGGATGGTTCGACGCCGGTCTCTGACTACGCGGACTCGATGGCGGCGAATGACGTCAAGTTCGAGAGGTTGACGCGTTCGGAGATCGCCACGAGGTGGCCGCAGTTCGCCGTGCCGGAGGAGACGATCGGGCTGTTCCAAGAGCGTGCGTCGATCGTGCCGGCCGCTCACGGCACGGCCACGATGCAGGCGCAGGCGGCAAGGTTCGGGGCAACTCTGCGTGACCATTCGCGGGTCGTAGAACTCCGCGACGGCGGGGGGTCGCTGACAGTCGTGACCGACGACGAGACCTACCTGGCTCAGCGCGTCGTCGTCTGCGCCGATGCGTGGACCAACCAGGTGCTCGCCGGACTGGACGTCTCGCTCCCCCTGACCACGACACTCGAGCAGTTCGCGTACTTCCAGCCGCAAGATCCGACGTCATACGAACAGGGCCGGATGCCGCTGTGGATCTGGATGGATGACCCCGCGTACTACGGCTTCCCGTGCTACGGCGAAGCGACGATCAAGGCCGCTCGCGACTACAGCGAGATTGAGACGACTGGCGATGGCCGTCCGTTCGACCCCGACCCGACGCGGCTGGCAGAGCTGACCGCCTTCATGGCGACGACGTTGCCCGGTTCCGGCCCGCCGGTGAGATCGAAGACGTGCCTCTACACGCTCCCGCCGGATCGTGACTTCCTGCTCGGACCCGTGCCTGACCACGACACGGTGTTCGTCGGCATCGGCGCGGGCCATGCGTTCAAGTTCTCGCCCACGTTCGGGAAGCTGCTCGCCGATCTCGCCGAGACCGGGGAAACCGCCTTCGACATCAGCCCGTTCGCCCTCGATCGTGACGCGCTCCTCCACCCCGAGCGGGCCGTCCGATGGAGGTTCTGAGGTGAGATCGCGTGGCCTCGTCCTTCATCCCGTGAGCAGAGCGCGGTCGATGCCGAGTTCATCGGCCGTCGCGTCACGCACCCACGTCTGCAGCTGTTTGCGGCTGACGCTCTTGTAGATCAACGCCGCCACCGAGAGACCGTCGAGGAGCGCCCCGACGCGGGCGACGGTGCTTGCCGGGTCCGGACACGTGAAGTCGCCAGTCTCCACTCCTTCGGCGATCACATGATCGAGCGCCTCACGCCAACGTTCGTCGAGCTTGCGCAGCGACGCGCGGATCGTCGGCTCACGCAACGCCGTCGACCAGGCCTCGATCCACAGCGTCCAGCCCTGGGCGGCACCAGTCGGGCCGTACGACGTCAGGACACGGCGAAGCCGGTCGATCGGGTCGCCAGCCTTGGCAAGCGCCCGCTCGAGACGGTCGGCGTCGCGCACCACGGCGTACTCCAGTGCCTCGACGAGCAGCGCGTCCTTGGTCGCGAAGTGATAGAAGACGAGACCAGAGCTCACCCCGAGCGCTGCCGCGATGTCAGCGACTCGCAACGCCGACATGCCGCGCTTCTCGATCTCCGCGATGGTGGCGGTGAGGATCTCCTCGCGGCGTACGTCCGCGTTCCGCCGAGCCGCCACGGCCATGACCCTACTCCGGGAGGATGGGCGATATCTGAAGACTCACAACTCGACCAGGCCCGTGCGCACGGCCAACAGCGCCGCCCGGACTCGGTCCCTCGACTGCGTCTTGGCCAGCACGTTGCCAACGTGGGTCTTGACGGTGCTCTCGGACAGGAACAGGGTGGCGGCGATCTCCGCGTTGTTGAGGCCATCGCCGATGCAGCGAAGCACGTCGGTCTCACGATCGGTCAGGTACGACAGCGAGGGCACCTCAGCCGGCTCGGACGCGCTGTCGATGCCGGATCGCATCCTCGCGAGCACCTGTCGGGTGACACTCGGGGACAGCACGGCGTCGCCCTCGGCGACAGACCGGACCGCGCCGATCAGTTGCTCGCCAGACGCGCGCTTGAGCAGGAACCCGCTGGCCCCGGCGGCGACGGCGCCGAGCACATACTCGTCATCGTCGAACGTCGTGAGGATGAGCACAGCCGGCGCCCCAGGCCGACCCACGACCCGGCGGGTGGTCTCGAGGCCGTCGATGCCGGGCATCCGGATGTCGACGAGGGCGACGTCGATCGCACGCCGGTTGGCGACTGCGTCGATGAGGTCATGACCGTGCGCGCCGGACAGCACGACATCGATGTCCGGGGCGGATCCGACGATCAGTGCGAGACCCTCCCGGATGAGGTCTTGGTCGTCGATGATCGCGACGTTGATCACAGCACGCCGCCACCCGGGAACACGACCGTGACGGTGGTGCCGTCGCCCGGCGTCGTGTCGTACGTCCACGAGCCACCCAAGCCCTCGACCCGCTCCCCGATCCCGATGAGGCCGCGGCCGGTTCGCTCTGCTGCGTCTTTAGTGTCGACGCTGCCACTGCCGTTGTCCCACACGCGCACAGTCAACTCACCGCCGGCCTCGATCACCTCGACGCTCGCCGCCGTGGCGTGGGCGTGTCTGAGAATGTTCGTGGTGGTCTCCTGGACGATCCGGTAGATCGCTAGCTGCTGGGAGTCGGTGAGCGCGCCCGTCACCACGGTGGTGAGGTCGGCGGAGACACCTGACGATCGCAGCGGTTCCATCAGCGCGGGCAAGTCGGCCAACCGCGGGGTCACGCGTGTTGTCGGCGCTGCATCCTCGTCGCGCAGCGAGCCGACGAGCGTGTCCAGCTCGGCGAGCGCCCGACGCCCAAGCTCCGCGACCGTGTCGAGGGTGTGCCCCTGCGCGCCCTGCGCTTTTGCCGCCTCGACGGACACGACGATCGCCGTGACGTGGTGGCCGACGATGTCGTGCAGCTCGCGGGCGAGCTCGGCCCGCTCACTGAGCCGCTCCTGTCGGCGCTCCTGCTCTTGCGTGCGGCTGCGCAGCCGGCTGATCAGGGTCTCCGACTCCTCCGTGCGGGACACGAGTCCTTGGAGAGCAGCGGCTCCGCCTCCGACGAGCGAAGCGATGACGGCCGCTGCCGCCACCTCGAACGAGCCAGAGACAAGACCGGCCAGGACGCCGACTACGCCCGGGACGACGGCGCCCCAGCCTGGAACGGTCCGGACTGCGAGGTAGGAGCAGAGGATCATCGTCGCAGCCGCGAACACGACCGCGTCAGCGACGGAGCCTTCCAGGGTCGTGGTCTGAGCCATGACGAACCCCGCGACACCGACCGACAGCGCCGCGGCGGAGGCCGTGCCTAACAGTGGCCATTTGAACGCCAGCACGAGCAGGCCGAGCGGCAGTAACAGTCCGGGCGTGTTCGGGCTGCTGATGCTCAGCATCCCGGCGGCGTAGACGGCGGCCACGAGCAGGACCGTGACACCTACATCGACGGTACGCATGGAACGCACACGGCGGGTAGCTCGGCGTAGGTCCATGTGCCCATCATGGCGTCCGAGGGGTGGTCTGGGCCTCATCCTGGGGTACCGACTCCCCGTCGCGAACAGCACTGCGGTGCTGCGGCCACGGCACCTCAGGTCGATCCCATGGGGCGGCTAGCGGGCCAGCGTGAGACGCATGACGCTCGCCTTCGAACAGTCCGCCCCGGTCGCTTCCAGAATCGCCACCGTGCCCAACATCGTCACGGTCGTGCGGACGGTCGCCGCCGTCGCGCTGGGCATCGTCGCTTTGTTGCAACGGTCGCCCGAGCTGCTCGTCGGCGCCTACGCCACCTACTGGTTCGGCGACATGCTCGATGGCTGGTCGGCTCGCCGGCTGGGCCAGGAGACACGGATCGGCGCTGTGCTCGACATCCTCAGCGACCGGGCCTGCACAGCCGTCCTGGCCGGCGCCTTCCTCGTCCTCCGACCCGACGCCGCCCTCCCGATGGCAGTGTTCCTGCTCCAGTTCATGGTGCTCGACTGCGTGCTGTCGTTGGCGTTCCTCGGTTGGCCGATCAAGAGTCCGAACGACTTCCACCTGGTTGACCGGCTCGTGTACCGGCTCAACTGGTCGCCGCCAGCAAAGGCGCTCAACACGTCGGCCGTGGTCCTCGCCATGCTTCTGGGTTGGGTGGCTGTCGCGCTGATCATCGGAGTGGGTCTGTGCGTGCTCAAAGCATGGTCGGCGCGCCGGGTCCTGACCCTGCGGGACTGGTCATGATCCTCGAGGTGCTGGCCGCGGCCGGCGTCGGAATCGTGTCCGCGCTGCTGCCCGTGATCAACGCCGAAGCCTTCCAGGCCGGGTCCTCGCTCTTGCAGCGGCCCACCATGGTCGTGGCTTGTGTGGTCGCCCTCGCCCTCGGTCAGACGGTCGGCAAACTCATCATCTTCACCGCGTCGCGACGGGGGGCGACGCGGTGGCGGTCCACCCACGCCGGACGACGGTCACGGGTGCCGGCGTGGTTGCAGCGGGCCAACGCCCGCCTGCTGCAGTGGCTCTCGCACCCGGCCGGCGGTCCTGCCGCGGTGGCCGTCTCCGCCTCCGTCGGCATACCGCCGCTCGCACTGGTCAGCGCCACCGCAGGCGTCTCCACGATCCGCTGTTGGGCCTTTTGCGTGGCCTGCCTCGCCGGCCGGGTGGTGCGGTTCGGCACCCTCGCCGGTGGTGTCGCCGCCCTCACGTCCTAGCCAGGTGCCGCCTCCTGGTCCGTCCGGACACGCCCTAACCCGTGTTTGAGGCGGCCCAGGCCGCCAATTCGCGGGTTAGCAGGTGTCCGGACGTGTTCCCCCGCAGCCAAGGTCATGGGAGGCTAACGTAGTCACTACTGACTCGTGAGTCAGTAACCGTCGGAAGGGACACGCTCGATGACAACGACATCTGACGACCGCGTCATGCTCGAGCTTGACGGGCTCGATGCCACGCTGCAGCCGTTCGGGCAGTCGCGCATGTTGCCTGCCGCGGCCTACACGAGTCACGCGGTGTTCGCGTGGGAGCTGCGCCACCTGTTCGCCGGCGCCTACACGTGTGTCGGACGGGAGACGGACCTGCGACAGCCGGCCGCGGCGGCTGACAGGCCATTCACCCAGCGATCGGTCCGGGTCGGTGACGTGCTGGTGCTGCTGACCTGGCATGGTGACGAGGTTCGCGCGTTCGCGAACACCTGCCGGCACCGGGCGCACGAGCTCGTCGCCGAGGAGGACGCCAGCTCGAAGCAGTCCATCGTGTGCCCATACCACGCGTGGACCTACGACCTTGACGGCGTGCTGCGGACCGCTCCTCACTACCAGCCCGTCCCGGATTTCGACACGACCGAGCACGGTCTGGTCGCGCTCCCGGTGCATCGCTGGCACGGGTGGCTCTTCGTCCATGCGGCAACAGCGTTGGAGGACCAGGCGGCCGTCGACTTCACGACGTACGTCGGCGGACTCGACTCGATCGTCGCGCCCTATGCCCCCGAGTCGCTGGTGCTGGGCGAGCGGCATAGCTACGAGGTCGCAGCGAATTGGAAGGTGATCTCGGAGAACTACCACGAGTGCTACCACTGCCCACTGATCCATCCCGAACTCTGCCAAGTCACGCCGCCGAACTCAGGCGATAACTATGACCTCCCCGGTGCGTGGATCGGCGGCTCGATGGACCTGCGCGAAGGCATGGAGACAATGTCGATCACCGGTAAATCGCAGGGGCGCCCACTGCCCGGTGTCTCACCGACCGCCATCGAATACCTGGGCCTGCTGCCGAACCTGCTCGTGTCGGCGCACCCTGACTACGTCATGGCGCACCGGCTCGTGCCGCTCGCACCGGACCGCACCTGGGTCGAGTGCTCGTGGTACTTCGCCGACTGCGGAGATGCCCCGGCGGTCGACCCGACGTACGCCGTGGAGTTCTGGGACCTGACCAACAAGCAGGACTGGAAGGCATGCGAGTCCGTGCAGCGCGGTCTAGCGTCACCTCATTTCCGCCCCGGGCCGTTCGGGCCCGACGAGGATGCGGTGCACATGTTCGTCACGACGATCGCCCGCGCCTACCGGGGGCTGCCGATCCACCAACCGGCCGAGTCTCCGGCGCCCAGTCCCTGATATCTCCCGACACGGAGCGGCAAACGGTCGACACTCCGCGGAGGTATCAATCGGGCTGGCTGCTCCTCCTGTACGCCCGGGCATGCACGGGTCTACCGTGGGCGCACCACGTTGGCAGCGCTCACGTTCCTCGTCGCACCCCACTTCCAGACGACTCCAGAGGAGAACCACCATGAGCGACACGATCGACTCCGTCGAGGCTGACCGCGCCCTGAAAGCCAAGCATCGCTCGATGTGGGCGCTTGGCGACTATCCCGCGGTGGCATCCGAGATCGTCGGTGCCGTAGGCCCGATCCTGGTCGACGCATGCGGTGTTGGACCCGGTGACCGGGTTCTCGACGTCGGAGCCGGATCCGGCAACGCATCGATCCCCGCGGCGCAGAAGGGCGCGAGCGTCGTCGCCTCCGACCTCACTCCCGAGCTGCTCGAGGCTGGCAGGCGACAGGCTGAGGAGAAGGGCGTCGAGCTGGAGTGGCGTGAGGCCGACGCCGAGGCACTGCCCTTCGCCGACGGCGAGTTCGACGCGGTGATGTCGTGCATCGGGGTCATGTTCGCCCCTCACCACCAGGCGAGTGCAGACGAACTGGTCCGCGTATGCCGCCCCGGCGGGACCATCGGCCTGCTGAGCTGGACGCCCGAGGGGTTCATCGGCCAGATGTTCGCGACGATGAAGCCGTATGCACCACCACCTCCGCCGGGCGTGCAGCCTCCGCCGCTCTGGGGCAGCGAGGAGCACGTCAGTTCACTGCTTGGCGACCGGGTGACCGACGTCGTGACGCGCCGCCAGGCTGCAAGAGTCGAGGCCTTTGGGCAGCCTGAGGCGTTCCGCGACTACTTCAAGGCCCGCTACGGCCCGACGATCGCTGTGTACAAGGCAATCGCTGACGACCCCGAGAAGGTTGCGGCGCTCGACCAAGAGCTCGCCGACCTCGCCCGACGGTACGACCAGGGCACCGAGACGACGGTCATGGACTGGGAGTTCTTGTTGCTCACCGCCCACAAGGCGACTTAGCCGCCCTGGGAGGAAGTAGCAGGTCGGCTCAGTCGGCTTGGTACTTGAAGGACACGCTCAGCTTCGTACGGAACACCACGCCATCGCCGCTGAGGTCAAGATCTTGCTCGACCACTTCAGCGACTCGAAGGTCGCGCAGTGTCTGCTTCGCCGTCTCCACTGCACTGACCGCGGCGTCCTCCCACGACGAGGTGCTGGTGCCGACGATTTCAACGATCTTGTAGACGCTCATGGTGCCTCCCTGGCGATGACGTTTCCCGAATCCTTGCAGCATAGGGAGATGTCTGCAGGCGAGCCCGAACGACCCTGTGGCGGGGAGCGGGTCAGCGATACCCGGTGGTGTCGGCGGGCTTACCCGCGTCTTGAACTTCTCTCATGTACCTCCAGGCATCGGGCTGACTGCCGTCGAGATCGGTGAACCCGTAGGCCTTCGCCAACTGCCCGCTGGACAACGAACTTCCGTTCCAACGGGACACGTCGGGGTCTTGCGCGAGCGACGCAACGGCCCGACCGACGTACGCCGGACTCTCGGAGATGGCGAAATGTGGCACCCGCTCGGTCGCGTCGGGCCAGTTCGGCTCGGTGACACCGAATGCCTCGAGCATCATCTCGGATCGCAGCCAGCCAGGTGTGAGGAGCACGGCGGTGGCCTGGTGTGGCTGCAATTCGTGGGCCAATGCAAACGCCATTCGACTTACGGCCGCCTTGGCCAGGTCGTAGAAGAAGGAGACTCGGTAGTGGCTCGCGTTGTAGTCGTTTGTCCCGTCAGTCATTTCGACAACGAGACCGCCGGCCGTCTTGATCAGCAGGGGGATGGCGAAGTGGCTGGTGATCGCATGCGTGTCCACGGCTAGGCGCAACGTGTGGAGCCCATAGTCCAGGTCGGATTCCCACACCGCTTTGTCCCACTCCATCGTGGTGGCTCCCCAGATGTTATTCACGAGGACGTGGAGGCCACCTTGCTCTGACTCGATGCCAGCCACCAGGGCCTGAACGTCGTCGGGCAAGAGATGGTCTACCTGGACCGCGATCCCGTGGCCACCGGCCTCGTCGACGAGGCCAGCCGTCTCCTCGATCGTCTCCGGCCGCTTCATCTCCGATTGCTGGGACCCGCTCGTCCGCCCGGTGACGTAGACGGTCGCCCCGGCAGCACCGAGCTGCACCGCGATCCCACGCCCAGCCCCTCGGGTAGCTCCCGCGACCAGCGCAACCTTGCCTGCCAGCGATGTCTCCATGCGTCAAAACCTATGACGACCTGGTCCGTCTGAGCGCGTCGGGCTGGCCCGGGGCTCACCCAGCGCGGGGGATCTGGCGCTGCCACCGCCGGGTGCCGACGACGTCCGCGCCCTCACGTGCCGTGAGGTCGATCGTGACGTCGTAGCTCGCGGCCGTCAGCGTCACCTCCATCGTCGCGCTCGTCGAGACCGACACGTCGGGCCACTGCAAGGTTAAGGTCGTCTCCGCCCAGGTGCGCTGGTCGAACGACGCAGTGTCGACGCTGACGCGTCCGGAGTAGTGCTCGGTGGCGGTGCCGTCATATGGCACTGGGTACGTCGACCCGTGGTCGACGATGCACGACGTCGTCGCACGCAGTACGTCTCGCTCCACCCGCCAGACAACTCCCTCGGCACTCTCCGATGTCGCCGACCCAGGTTTCAGGACCGGAGGTGGATGCGGTGAATCGCCTTGCCAGCAAGGGAGCTCGAGGCTCCCCCCAAGCACCGTGATGACAGCTGGACCGGGCGACGCCGCGGTGTTCGGCCAGTCGGCTCCCGCCAGCGAGAGCCGCATCCGCTGTCCGTCGTCGAACGCGTAGGCGCAGGCTTCGAGCTCGACCTCGACGTCGTACACCTGGCCAGGCACGAGCGGCTGGTTCGCGTCGAGCCCGTCGCGGCAGCCAAGGTTGAGGGTCCCGCGGGAGACGAGTGCGGACGTGCCGTCGCCGAAGACGTCGCACAGCTTGAGAGAGAGGTAGGCCGCTGGCTGGTCAACCGAGACCTGCAGCCGGGCCACCGGGTGCCCCATCAGGGTGAGCGACTCCGCGTCCCACTCCCAGCCGGTCGAGGCTGCGTCGTCGAATCGCTGGTCGGCGCTGAGCCCCCAAGGCAGATGTCCGGCGCAGTCGATCCAGGCGTCGACGCCGACGTCCGCGCGCACGGCGTACGGCGGCCGGGCCCCGAGCGGTCGCGACGACGGGGTCATCCGCGGGGTCGGCCACTCCTCCCGCACCCAGAAGCCGTGCGACTCGTCCAGCACGGGCGATGGTCGGGTCGATGAGCGGACGAAGCAGGTCATCGACGGACGGTCGTCGGCCAGCCCGTCATCGACGCCGTTGTCGACGCCGCGCAGCCAGCGGTCCCACCACGCGACCATTTCCGGCACCGAGTCGATGCGCGGGCCGGGAATGGCCGACTCGGTGCCCGCGTGGGCCCACGGGCCGGCGAGCAAGCGGTGCGGGACGCCCTGGGCGCGCAGCCGCTCCATCAGCCGGTAGGAGTTGTTGCGGTAGCCGTCGGCCCAGCCGGCGATGATCATCGTCGGGCATTCGATCCGCTCGTAGTCCGGCCGTACGGATCCATGCCGCCAGTACGGCCCGTCGAGCTGCTCGCGCAGCCAGGTCAACGCCCAGGGCTCGGAGGTCTCGACCCGGCGCACCCACTCTTCGCGCCAGCCGTCGCCCCACACTGCTGGCACTGGCGGCAGGGCGTTCATCGGGGTCATGTAGTGGCAGTAGTCGACCAGGTCGAGCACCTTGAGGATGCCGCCGCGGTAGTGCACGTCATCGGTGTAGCGGTCGTCCGTGCCGTAGATCGCGATGATCGCCTTGAGCTGCTCCGGCCGCTCGCACGCCATCTGCAGTGAGTTGAAGCCGGAGTAGGACGTGCCGTACATACCGACGTTCCCGTCGCACCAGGCCTGGTCGGCCAGCCAGGCGATCACCTGGGCCAGGTCCTGCTGCTCGCGGACCTGGTACTCGTCGATCGCGTCGCCAGCAGACGAGCCGGTCCCGCGCAGGTCAAGGCGACAAACGGCATACCCAAAGTCGTCGCGGAGACGGACGTAGTCAGAGCGGTACGACGACGTGAGGTCGTCCTTGCGGTACGGCAACGCCTCGAGGATGCAGGGCTGTGGGCCCATGCTGTCGGCCGGGAGGTAGAGGGTTGCAGCCAGCCGCACTCCGTCGTCCATCGCGATCGTCACCTCGCGACAGCGCGGGTCGAGCACTGGCCCGTTCATGAGCTGAACCGGCCGTGTTGACGCAGCAACTCGACCACCTGTTCCGCCGGCAACCCGGGGCTGGTGTTTCCTCCCCGCCCGGTCACGGTGGGCGACATCAGCATCGAGTTGAGCACCGCCTCTTCGCTCGCCTCGACAACAGCAGCGAACAAGGGATCCAGCGCCCGGCCGAGGATCACCGGCGTCGACATCGAGGTGGCCTCGCGCCCGAGTCGGGCCGTGGTCGAGCAGCCGATGAAGATCTCACCGCTGCCGTGGTGGGCAACCGATCCGGTGCGCGCCAGGCCTAACCCCACCCGCCGGGCCAGCCGGCTGCACGCCGCTCCATCCACCGGGGCGTCCGTGACGACGACCCCGATGCATGAGCCGGCCGGACGTGCCTGGCTGCGCTGTTCCGCCTGGGCTGCCGACCCGAGCAGGATGCCGACCGGGACTCCATCCACGGTGAGTTGATCCCGAGATCCAAAGTTCGTCATCAGCAAGACGCCGACGGTGTGGCCATCCGGCGTGGTCCGCGACGCTGTGCCGATCCCTCCCTTGAAGCCGAGGCAGCTCATGCCCGTTCCGGCGCCGACCGCGCCCTCTGCGGGTGGTTGCGAGGCGCCCACCGACGCATCCGCCGCCTCCCAAGCGTCGCTGACGTCGTCGCGTGTCACCTGCATCCGCCGCGCGTCGTTGAGGAAGGAGTCGTCGCACTCCGCCACGATGGGGATGATGAAGTCCTCCGCGGCTTCCGGAAAGCGGTCGAGCATCAGCTCGCAGGCTGCGTCATACACCCTGCCCAGTTGCAGAGTCGACGTGAGGAATATCGGGGTCTCGAGGGTGCCCCACTCGCCCGCTGTGATGAAGCCGGTGCACTCGCCAGCACCGTTGAGGATCGCGCCACCCGCCGCCAACATGTCGTGGAACGGGTCGTCCGCGAGCCTGATCACCGTGACGCCGGTCCGGGCAATCCCCCTGCCCGCTGGCGGATCCATCTCGTCGCGCACCACCGTCGCATGGCCGACACCGACGCCTTCGACGTCGAGGATCGAGTTTGTGGGGCCGGGCGTAGCGGTCCCGATCCTGATTCCCAAGTCAGTAGCGCGTGGCATGGGATTGATCCTGCCGTATCAAGCGCCCTGCTGACATGCTGACGGTCATGGCAGCCATCCCCGTCGTGTGGTCCGAGCAGACCCTTGCCCACCGACCCGATCGCGAGGTCTGGATAGGACTTCCGCTGCGGGGCACCGAGGTCAGCGAACGCGTGACCCTGATCCGCGACTCCCTGGTCGCGGCCGGGCATCCGCTCGTCGACGCGTCCAGTCACGGCGACGGCCCGCTCGTTGCGGTTCACAGCGCCGAGCTCGTCGGTCATCTCAGGGCGGTGTACGACGAATGGGTGGCTGCAGGGTTCGTCGAGGACCCTGGCCAGGACCGTGTCGTCCCTTACGTCTTCCCGACGGCCGCGATGCTCGGCACGATCCCACCCACGAGGGGCGCCTCAGTCCATGCCCGCGCCGGCGCGTTCTGCTACGACACGATGACGACGGTCGGGCCTGGCACCTGGATGGCGGTGGCAGCAGCCGCCGACTGCGCGTTGACCGCCGTCGACTTGGTGACGGCGGACAGCACCCCGGCGGCATACGCCCTGTGCCGACCGCCTGGGCACCATGTGACCCGGCATGCGTACGGCGGCTCCTGCTACCTCAACAACGCCGCGATCGCGGCGCAGGCCCTGGTCGAGAGTGGCCACGAACGGGTTGCGGTGATCGACATCGACGCCCATCACGGCAACGGCACGGCGGCGATCTTCTACGCCCGCGCAGATGTGCTTTACGGGTCGGTACACGTTGACCCCGGTGCCGGCTGGTTCCCGCACTTCGTGGGTCACGCTGCAGAGTCCGGGACGGGTGCTGGGGTGGGCTCGACCGTCAACCTGCCGCTAGCACCCGGTGCCGGTGACGCGGAGTTTCTCCGTGCGGTCGCGCAGCTCGCCGAGACAGCTCGGGTGCACGGGTCGACAGCCCTGGTTGTCTCACTCGGTGTAGACGCGGCCGCCGACGACCCGGAGAGCCCGCTGCTCGTCACCGCGGATGGTTATGCCCGCGCCGGAGCGATCTTGTGCGCGGAGCTGGGCTTACCCACGGTCGTCGTACAGGAGGGCGGCTACCACCTCCCGACACTGGGTGGCCTGGTCGCGTCCTTCCTGCGCGGCGGCGCGTCTCCCCAGCAGCCAGCCAGCTAACGAGCCGTAGCATCGGCCACATGTCCGCTCCTTGGTGGCCGCTGGTCGACCTGCGCCTGACCGGGCCCGACGTCGACCTGCGAGCCGCGACCGAGGCGGACCTTCCGACCATCCTGGAGATCTTGCCCGACGACCTCGAGCGAAACCCTGACGGCGCTGAGTTCGGCGTCGACCCGCACACTCAGAGGCTCGTGACCATGGCCCAGGCCTACTGGGCGGCGCGAGGCAACTGGCGCGCGGAGTCGTGGAACCTGATCTTTGCCGTCCGACATGGCGGCAGCGTCGTCGGCTTGCAAGCGCTCGAAGGCGACGACTTCGCGGCACTGCGCACCGTTGACTCCTGGTCGTTCTTGTCGTCGGCTGTCCGCGGCCGCGGGTTCGGTAAGCAGATGCGTCGAGCGATCCTGGCGCTGGCCTTCGGACCGATGGAGGCGCAAGCAGCCATCTCGTCGGCCTGGCATGACAACCACGCGTCACTCGGTGTGTCGCGCTCACTCGGCTATCGCGACAACGGCGTCACGACTAACCGCCGCGGCGACGGCCACGACACGATGGTCCACCTGCGGATGACCCGCGACGACTGGCTGCGGGCAGCGCACGGAGACGACATCAACATTGTGGGCTTCGAGGCATGCCGACCATTCCTGGGCATCTGATCGGTCGGGCGACGACTGATAGGTGCGGCGATCGGGCCTGTCGAGATCACAAAGCGGCCCCGGGCAGGTCGCCCAGGGCCGCTTGCTTGCTGCTGTTTCGGTGTTGCGAGGACTAGAAGTCCATGCCGCCCATGTCGGGGGCGCCGCCACCAGCGGGGGCACCGGCCTTCTCGGGCTTGTCGGCCACAACGGCCTCCGTGGTGAGGAACAGCGCCGCGATCGAAGCAGCGTTCTGCAGTGCAGAGCGCGTCACCTTGACCGGGTCGTTGATCCCCGCCGCCAGCATGTCGACGTACTCGCCGGTTGCAGCGTCGAGACCGTGACCGGACTCGAGGTTGCGCACCTTCTCGGCCACGACTCCACCTTCGAGACCGGCGTTGATCGCGATCTGCTTGAGCGGTGCCTCGGCGGCGAACTTGACGATGGCTGCGCCGGTCGCCTCGTCACCGATGAGGTCGAGCTTCTCGAACGCCAACGCGGTTGCCTGCACGAGAGCCACGCCACCACCGGCAACGATGCCCTCTTCGACGGCAGCCTTTGCGTTGCGGACGGCGTCCTCGATGCGGTGCTTGCGCTCCTTCAGCTCAACTTCGGTCGCGGCACCCACCTTGATGACTGCAACGCCGCCGGCCAGCTTGGCCAACCGCTCCTGCAGCTTCTCGCGGTCGTAGTCGGAGTCGCTGTTCTCGATCTCGGCGCGGATCTGGTTGACCCGGCCGGAGATCTGGTCTGTGTCACCCGAGCCCTCGACGATCGTCGTCTCGTCCTTCGTGACGACGACCTTGCGGGCCTGGCCGAGCAGCTCGACACCAGCGGACTCCAGCTTGAGGCCAACCTCTTCGCTGATGACCTGGCCACCGGTCAGGATCGCGATGTCCTGCAGCATGGCCTTGCGGCGGTCGCCGAAGCCGGGTGCCTTGACGGCAACCGACTTGAACGTGCCACGGATCTTGTTGACGACCAGCGTCGCCAGGGCTTCACCGTCGACATCCTCGGCGAGGATCAGCAGCGGCTTACCGCTCTGCATGACCTTCTCGAGGATCGGCAGCATGTCCTTGACGGCCGAGATCTTCGAGTTGACGACGAGGACATAGGGGTCGTCGAGGACGGCCTCCATGCGCTCGGCGTCAGTCACGAAGTACGGGGAGATGTAGCCCTTGTCGAAGCGCATTCCCTCGGTGAGCTCGAGCTCGAGCCCGAAGGTGTTGCTCTCCTCGACGGTGATGACGCCTTCCTTGCCGACCTTGTCCATGGCCTCGGCAATGATCTCGCCGACGGTCGAGTCACCGGCGGAAATTCCCGCGGTAGCGGCGATCTGCTCCTTGGTCTCGACGTCACGCGCGGCTGAGAACAGCTGCTCGATGACGGCTTCGACGGCGGTCTCGATGCCTCGCTTGAGGGCCATCGGGTTGGCGCCGGCCGCGACGTTGCGCAGGCCCTCGCGAACCATTGCCTGAGCGAGCACCGTTGCCGTCGTGGTCCCGTCACCGGCGACGTCGTCGGTCTTCTTGGCGACTTCCTTGACGAGCTCTGCGCCGATCTTCTCGTAGGGGTCTTCGAGCTCGATCTCCTTGGCGATGGACACACCGTCGTTGGTGATCGTCGGTGCGCCCCATTTCTTTTCGAGGACGACGTTGCGACCCTTGGGGCCGAGCGTCACCTTGACGGCGTCGGCGAGGGTGTTCATTCCCCGCTCGAGGCCGCGTCGGGCTTCCTCATTGAACGCAATGATTTTGGACATGTACGCGAGTCCTCCCGCGCTGGAATGTGGAAGTGCGATGGGTACGACGCCCGCGACGGACGGACACTTCGCACTGCGAACCATTCCCGCAGCCGACGAGCCCTCATCGAACCTTCGCTGTCACTCTCGGGTCGAGAGTGCTAACCCATTATTAGCACTCGACCCAGGCGAGTGCAAGCGAGCTCAGCGACCTGAGATGGCGGCCGCCCACGCGACACCGTTGCGGCGTGTAATTGCCGGGTCACCAGACAGTAACTTGCGTAGGAATCGGGCATCCCGCCAGGGCAGATGGGTAGTCATAGTCCGAAGGGGCCATATCACTGACTATGCGTATAGTCCGCGCGGGTCATCTTCCACTCAACCCCTTGTCGGGACCGCACCCCGTCGCTATCTTCTTCCTTACCTCGTGGGTGCGACGAGGTCTTGGCTGGGACGCGGTTACCGCGTCCCAGCCACTTTTTGTGGGCATGGTTGTGCTCCGTCGCTCCCCATTCAGGAGCAGGTCAGCCGCCGGCAACAGCGGGGATGACCGAGATCTGGGTCCCGTCGTCGATCGACGTGTCGAGCCCGTCGAGGAAGCGCACGTCGTCGTTGCCGACGTACACGTTGACGAACCGCCGAAGCGCGCCCTGCTCGTCGACGATGCGCCCCTTGATCCCGGGGTAGCTGGCGTCGAGCGAGTCGAGGACCTCACGAAGCGACGAGCCCTCGGTGTCTACTTCGGACTCACCTCCCGTGTAGGTGCGCAGGAGCGTAGGGACGCGGACGTTGACGCTCATCTCGTGAGGCCTCCTTGGTCGTCAGTCACAGGCCGGTGGCTGTGAAGGCAGCGTAGGTCGGATCGATCGTTGCGGCCGGCCCGACCCGGTCGGCGATGGCGTCGAGCGTCTTGAGGCCGTCACCGGTGTTGAAGACCACAGTCTCCTGGTCGGGGTCGAGCTGACCTGTCTCTACCAGCTTCTTCAAGGTGGCCACGGTGACGCCGCCTGCCGTCTCCGCGAAGACTCCCTCCGTGCGCGCGAGCAGTGCGATCCCGTCACGGACATCGTCGTCTGTCACGGACTCGACCGCTCCGTTCGTGCGTCGCACAGTGTCGAGCACGTAGGGACCGTCCGCCGGGTTGCCGATCGCCAGCGACTTCGCGATCGTGTCGGGTCGCACCGGCTGTACGACGTCGTGGCCAGCGCGGAAGGCAGTGGCTACCGGGCTGCATCCGGTGGCTTGAGCGCCGAAGATCCGGTACGGCGTCTGTTCGACGAGCCCGAGACGCCCCAGCTCGGCGAACCCCTTGTCGACCTTCGTCAGCTGCGAGCCGGATGCCACCGGGATCACCACCTGCTGTGGGAGCCGCCAACCAAGCTGCTCGGCGACTTCGAAGCCGAGCGTCTTGGACCCCTCCGCGTAGTACGGCCGGACGTTGACGTTGACGAACGCCCAGTCGTCTTCCTCACCGGCGATCTCGGACGCGAGTCGGTTGACGTCGTCGTAGTTGCCGTTGACCGCGACGAGGGTGCCGCCGTACACCGCCGTCGTCAGGATCTTCGCCCGCTCGAGGTCACCAGGGATGAACACGACGCTCCGGATCCCGGCCCGTGCCGCTGCTGCTGCCACCGCGTTGGCGAGGTTGCCCGTCGAGGGGCATGCCAGGACGCGCAGCCCGAGCTCACGTGCGGCTGCCAGGGCGACAGCGACGACGCGGTCCTTGAAAGAGTGCGTCGGGTTGCCGGAGTCGTCTTTCACCCAGAGGTCTTTGATGCCGAGCTCAGCGCCAAGGCGGTCGGCCTTGATGAGTCGCGTGAATCCCGGCTCTGTGTTGGGAATCGTGGCGATGTCGGCCCGGACGGGCAACAGGTCGCGGTAGCGCCAGATGTTCTTCGGGCCGCGCTCGATGTCAGCGCGGGTCAACCGCGGGAACTCGTAGCCGACCTCGAGCGGACCGAAGCACTCGGCGCAGGCGTAGAACGCGCCCAGCTCCTGCTCGGCTCCGCAGGCACGGCACACCAGACATCGCGCGTTGCCGAACGCGCCGTGTGCCGATCGAAGGGGGGGTGTGTCGAGAAGCGTGCTCACGAAGCCTCCTTCTCATCTTTCTCGCGGCGGCTCTCGCCACGAGACGGAATTGGCACCTTGTCCCGGGCGGCGTGAGACTTCACGCACTCCAGAACGGGTTGCCGGGGCTTCAACGGGCCGGTCCCTCTGCCCCTCTCGATGAGTTCGCACCACCCTAGCCCGACTCGTCTCGGATAGGAGGATGCCTGTTCGTGATGTGAGACTGCCCAGGCCAGGCAAGGGGTCAGGCAGGCCCGAGTCGGTCGACCACGGCCTCGAGCCACTCCGCGAGCCCTGCCGGCCCGTCGACGACGACGTCGGCCTGCTCGGCCAGCGCCGACACCTCTTCCGAGCCCGAGCAGATGCGGAGTCCGCGGACTCCGCGCCGACGCATGGCGACGACTTCGGCAAACGCTGCGAGGTCGCCGAGGTCGTCGCCGCAGAAGACGACGGTGGAGGCAGCGGTCTCTTCGGCAAGCGCTCGCAGGGCACGGCCCTTGTCCATCCCTGGCGGTCGCAGCTCGACGACGTAGCGGCCCGGCTCGGCGACCAGGCCGTGCTGCTCGGCCAGCTGGTCGAGGGGGCCATGGATCGCTTGGAACGCCTGGTCGGGAGATGTCGACCGACGTACGTGCACGGCGACCGAGAGGCCCTTGTCCTCGACGTGGGCGTCGTCGACCCCGCAGGACTCGAGCAGGGCGGGCAGCGCCTTGCGTACGTCGTCGAGCCCCGGCAGTGGGTCTGACCGGCTCAGCTGGCCCGTCGCGGCATCCCAACGTTCGAGCCCGTAGTGGCCGACGACGACGAGGTGGTGCAGACCTGGCATGTCTTCGAGACCTGCCAACTCGACCGCCAAGGCAGCAGGGCGGCCCGTCACTACCGCGACGAGGCGGACGTGCGCGGCCAGACCCTCGAGTGCTCGTATGACGCGGGGATGTGGTCTCGCCTGCATGGGATCGTCAACGATGGGCGCGAGCGTCCCGTCGTAGTCGAACGCGACGAGGGCGCTTCCTGGATCGTCGAGGAGTGCGCGCAGACCTTCGGCGCCGTCGGCAGTCGAGGGCTCGGATAGCACCCGGCTAGTCAACCAGGATCAGATCGTGGCCGCCCTGCCTGACAGGCAGTGGGGGCTAGCCCGTCGTGAAGATGACCGTCAGCCGGTCGAACTGCATCGGAGAGACGGCTGGACGCAGCCGGCTGATGTCCAGGACGTCAGCCAGCTCGCGTGCCTGCCGCCGCATCCGGTCGGGGAAGTAGACGGTGTTGGCGGGGATGTTGCCGTACCAGTTGTCGGTGGCGGCGACGTTCCAGCCCGCGCTGTGCAGCACCGCGGCCCGGTCAGCCGCAAGACCGCTGATGCCGGAGTTGTTGTAGACCTCGACGAGCACCTTTGGCACGGTGTTGCGGGGCTTGGCAGGCTGTTTGTGCTGCGGCCTCTTCGTGGGCGCAGTCGTCGGGGGAGCCTCGGGTGGAGTCTTCGACTGGTCGGCCGAGGGTTTCTTCTCGGCGTCCTCAGCGGCGTTGGAGGCCACCGCGACGAGACCGACTCCCGCCGCCACCACAAAGGCAAGGCTGCCGAGCATCACGGCAGAGGGGAGCGCCACTGTCAGACCTCGATGCCCAGTCGACGTGCTGAGCGCTGTCGTTGCCGAGCGGAGCGCAGCCGCCGCAGCCGCTTGACGAGCAGCGGGTCGAACGAGATCGCCTCCGGACGGTCGATCAGCGCATTCAGCACCTGGTAGTAGCGGGTGGCGGACATCGCGAACTGCTCCCGGATCGCCTGCTCCTTGGCGCCGGCATACTTCCACCACAGCCGCTCGAAGGCCAGGATCTGCTGGTCACGCTCGGAGAGGTCGGCGGCGGCGCGGGCAGACTCGCCCGAGGTCACGACGTTCGCAGCGTCCATCCGTTCGGCTCCTGGTGACCTTCGCGGCGGGGTTCGCGGCTCGCCCCACCCTGTGGGCTCATGGTAGGTGACAAACCACACCGTTGTCATTTGCCCCCGCGGCGAGCCTGTGAGCCAGTCTTAGCCGGCCGGCTCGTGCACGACATAGCGATCGCGGCCCGAGTCCTTAGCGTCGTACATCGTCCTATCGGCGAAGCGCAGGAGGTCGCTGACGGTGATCTCCCGGTCCTCGATCATGACGACCCCGATGCTCGCCGTGACCCTACCCAGCCGTTGTCCGTCGTGAAAGCCGGCCTTCTCGCGCACGAGCTCGCCCACGTCCGCCGCGACTTGCTCTGCCGACTCGCGGGTGCCTTGGGGCAACAGGATCGCGAACTCGTCGCCACCGAGACGCGCCACCAGGTCGGACTTGCGCAGCCGCGATCGGAGCAGGTCGGCCGTGGACACGATCACCTGGTCGCCCGCTGCATGGCCGAGTGTGTCGTTGATGTCCTTGAACCCGTCGAGGTCGAGCATCAGCAGGGCTCCTCGGGCGCCGTACCGCTGGCAGCGGAGGAGGTGTTGGGTGAGTTCCACGTCAAAGCGTCGGCGGTTCGCGAGTCCGGTCAGCGGATCGTGGTCGGCGAGGTGCGCCAGCTGTGCCTCGTATCGGCGGCGCTCGGAGATGTCGACGGCGTTGATGAGGATCTCATCTGGGCCGCCGGCTTCATCCGTGAGGATGCTGCTGTCGAACGCCACATCCATCACGTGACCGTCTGCGTGCCGCAGCCGGGTCTCTTGGCTCAGCCGCCCGGTCGGGCTCTCCTGCAACGCAGTCAGGAAACGTTGCACCGTTCGTTCCTGCCCGCCGAGGGCGGTGGCCGGTTGACCGATCAGCGTCTCGGCAGTGCGGCCCACCATCTCGCACAGCGCCGGATTGACGTCGTTGATGACGCCGACCGGGCTCAGCACGGCGATCCCGTTGGACGCCTCAGCGAACAACCGCGCAAACCGTTCGTGGGCGTCGCGCAGCAGCCGCTCCCGGAGGCGGGTCTCGCTGACGTCACGGGCCACGACAAGCGCCTCGGCTGACCCTTGGTATGGCGGCAGCGGCACAGCCACGATCTCCATCGTCGCGCCCGTGTACGTGCCCTCGACCTCGACCGTGGCTTCTGCTCCGTCTAGCGCGGCGCGATAGATCGGCTCAAGGATCGCTGTGTTTTCCGGTGTCGATGTCTCGCTGAGAGTCTTGCCGACCGCCTGCGTCATGCCCCGACGCGACATCCCGTGCCCCACCGACACTCGATACCGCAGGTCGGGTCCGACCGTCAGCACCGACGTGTCAGGGAGGTGGTCCAGGAGCACGCGCCAGCGTTGCTCGGCAAATCTCACTTGTTCGAGGGCCTCTTTCTCCGCCGTGATGTCAACGGCGATGCCCATGAACCCCAAGGTCTGACCGGTCTGATCCTCGATGGCTGTCACCGTCAACCGGACCGGGACGCGGGTGCCGTCCTTCGCCAGGTAGGTCCATTCCCGGGTTTCACGTCTGTCGCGGCGAGCAATAGACACGAAGACGTCGAAGCCGGGGTCGATCCCCAGCTCCGCGGCACGTTCGGCCACCTCGTCCGGGTCGTGCAGAAGCGCGAGCGTCTGCTTGCCCACGATCTCGTCCGCGCGATAGCCGAGCATCCGTTCGGCGCCTTCGTTGAAGGTGGTGATCGTGCCGTCAATGGTCGTCGCGATGATCGAGTGCTCGGTGGCAGCGCGGAGCACACCGTCGAGACGGGCGGTGACCTGCGTCTGCTGCTGATCGCGCTCGACGAGCGTGCGTACGACGTCTTGGACGACCGGTCCGATCAACGCCGCGAACGCGAGCCACAGGAGCGCCCGCCGCCAATCCGAGGCCGGGTATGCAGGCTCACCCACAAAGATGAGCGGGACGAGGAAGACCACAGCGGTGGCGGCAGCTGCCATCCACATCTGCACGCGCGTGCCGTAGAGGGCGATCCACATGACCGGTAGGCCGACAAGCGGCGCCACCCCGGAGGGCGCGCCCCCGCTGCCATCTCGCAGCACCATCACGACGAGGAAGAACAGCATCGGTGGGACCGCCACCCACCACGAGTCCCTGGGAGCCTTGACCCCCACGACCACGACGAGCGCAAGCAAGGCTGTCGCCAGCAGCAGGTGACCGACCTCGTCGACGTACGGCGGGAACATCAGCGTCAGAAGCCCGATACCAGTGACGACGGCAAACGGCACAACGCGTCGGTGTTCGCTCGCCGGCACGCTGCGATGTCGTTCGCTGACTGACACGCTTCGATTGTGCCGTGAGATCACGCGTTCGTGAGCGACCGACAGGGCGTAGGGCGGTCGAAGGTGCACCCGCTCTCGAGCCCGTTTAGGGTTGACGGCAATGGCCAAGTCGTCGAAGAGCTCGTTCGTCGTTGTTGCCAACCGGCTCCCGGTCGACCGCGTGGAGCGTTCCGAAGGGTCTGAGTGGCGCACTTCGCCGGGCGGGTTGGTAACCGCTCTCGAGCCAGTGCTGCGCGAGCACGACGGCATCTGGATCGGCTGGCCCGGATCCGCTATTGACGACGACGCGCCGTTCCAGGTGGACGGCCTCACCGTGAAACCGCTGCCACTGTCGAGCAGCGAGGTCGAGTGTTACTACGAAGGTATGTCCAACGGCACGTTGTGGCCGCTCTACCACGACGTCGTCGCCAAGCCGGCTTTCCACCGTGAGTGGTGGGAGGCGTACGTCCAGGTCAACCAGCGGTTCGCGGAGGCGGCATCGGCCTCCGCCGCCAAGAACGCAGTCGTGTGGATCCACGACTACCAGTTGCAACTCGTGCCGGCGATGCTCCGCGCGCTTCGCCCGGACGTGAAGATCGGGTACTTCCTGCACATCCCGTTCCCGCCGACTGAGCTGTTCAAGCAGCTGCCGTGGCGCGACCAGATCCTCGAAGGCCTCCTCGGCGCCGACCTGGTGGGCTTTCAGCGCCCCGGTGGGGCCGCCAACTTCGCGCGGCTGGTCAGGCTGCGACTCGGCCACAAGACGCACCGCGACCGGATCCGGCTGAGCGATGGCCGCGAGGTCGGTGCGCGTGCCTACCCGATCTCGCTGGACTTCCAGCAGCTCGAGACGCTGGCGAAGACGCCGGAGGTGCAAGCCCGCGCTGACGAGATCCGCACGGAGATCGGCGGGGACCGGGTGATGCTCCTCGGCGTCGACCGCCTGGACTACACGAAGGGCATCCGGCAACGCCTGCGCGCCTTCGGCGAGCTCATCGTTGACGGGGCGATCTCGGTGGACGACGCCGTCTTCGTGCAGGTCGCGTCACCGAGCCGCGAACGAGTGGAGCAGTACATCGAGGTGCGCCACGACATCGAGCACTGGGTTGGCCGGATCAACGGTGACCTGGGGCGCATCGGCCGCCAGCCGATCCACTACACCCACTCGTCATACCCGCGCGAGGAGATGGCGGCGTTGTTCAGGGCAGCCGACGTCATGGTTGTCACACCGTTCGCCGACGGCATGAACCTCGTGGCCAAGGAGTACGTCACGTGCCGCTACGAGAACTCCGGTGCGCTGGTGCTGTCGGAGTTTGCCGGCGCCGCCGACGAGCTCAAGCAGGCGTACCTGGTCAACCCCCACGACATCAACGGGCTCAAGGACGCGATGCGCGCCGCCATGAACGCCAGCCCAAAGGAGCAGAGCCGCCGGATGCGCACGATGCGCAAGCAGGTGCGGGAACACGACATTGCCGCGTGGGCCAACGCCTTCCTCACCGACCTCGGCGGCGACCGACTGGAAGCGCCGTCGAAGTAGCCCTGAACACTGGCCAGATGAGTGGCGCAGGTGGCCGGCCCAGGTCACTGTGTCCCGACATAGGTGAAGGCTCCGCAAAGTATGAGTTTGCGGAGCCTTCGGTGTCTCGGCCGTGACGCTGCCGACACGACAGATCTTCTCCCCTGGTCAACTCGCCCCGCGTCACCGAGCGATCCACGCGGGTTGCCCCGCATGACGCCGATGAACCGAAGTTCACCGGACGTGACCAGGTCTTCCGACCTGCCCCGAACTCCGTTTCCGAAGTTCGTAGGAGAAGTTCTATCTCGCCATGAGGAGGCTGCGCAAGACCTTGGGCAGACTTTCTTTTCCTTGTTTTCAAGGGGTTCGGCGTGTCCAGATCAACACGCCGTTTTGCCTAAGTTACCCCCAGCTTTATCCACATGTTTGGCAGAGTTGGGGACGTGACCCCGCGACCACTTGCTGATCTTGTCGCCCCGGATTGGGCCGACGCGCTTGCTCCAATGGCCGGGACGATCGCCCAGCTCGGGATGTTCCTGCGCGCGGAGGTGGCGGCCGGCAGGAGCTACCTCCCAGCCGGCGATGCGGTGCTTCGCGCGTTCCGACAACCGCTGGCGGACGTCAAGGTGCTGGTCCTCGGGCAGGACCCGTACCCGACACCTGGGCACCCGGTCGGGCTGTGCTTCGCGGTCGAGCGTTCGGTGCGCCCGCTGCCCAAGAGTCTCGTCAACATCTACCGGGAGCTCGCTGACGACGTGGGTGTGGCCGCGCCCCCGCATGGCGACCTCTCCGCCTGGACGGACCAGGGTGTGCTGCTGTTGAACCGAGTATTGACGGTGCAGCCCGGCCGACCTGCTTCACACCGTGGCAAGGGGTGGGAGCGGGTGACCGACCTGGCCATCGATGCACTCGTACGACGCCGCTCGCCACTCGTAGCGATCCTCTGGGGCCGAGACGCGCAGTCGGCGCGACCGGCGCTCGAACAGGTGGCGACGGTCGAGAGCGCCCACCCGTCTCCACTGTCTGCCGCTAGGGGATTCTTCGGGTCGCGCCCCTTCAGCCGCACCAACGCTCTGCTCGTCGAGCAGGGTGCCGACCCCATCGACTGGTCCCTGACCTGACTCGTCGTCGGTGGAGCGTTGCCACGGCGGTCGAGCTTGTGTCGGGACCTGGCGATTGAGCTGCCGTACTCGTCGGGCTTGTCGAGACCCCCGCCGGTCGCCGGCGGTTTCGCTCGGGGTGAAAGGCGCAGCAACGCAGAGACTTTCGCTGTGAGTTACCTCTCGATGGCGGCCGGCGGTTCGCTCGTGGTGAAAGGCGCAGCAACGCCGAGCGTTTCGCTCGAGTTGCCTTGCGCTCGCGACTGCGGCCGCGCCACGGTCGGTCGAGCTTGTCGAAAGGCGCAGCACGCCGGAGGTTGCGCTCGTGGTTACGTCGCGCGGCGGCCGGCGGTTGCGCTCGTGGTGAAAGGCGCAGCAACGCCGGAAGTCGCGATGTCGGTTGCGTCGGTCGCCGGCGGTTTCGCTCGTGGTGAACGGCGCAGCAACGCCGAGTTCCGCGCTCGTCGCGTCGAGCTTGTCGAGACGCCGGTAATCTCGGCAGCTCGATCAGACCGCACGCAAGAAAGTCTCGGAAACCGTTGTGTATAAGGGGATCTGAGCCTCAGAACTGTCGGTGGTCACCGATAGATTCACTCCCATGCACGACACGCACACCACCACCACTGCCGCTGATGTCGACACCCTCGACGCCAACCAAACCCTCACCCGCGCCGAAGAAACCCGCCGCCGCTCAGAGGCCGCCGACGTCGAGATGCTGCAGATCGCCGCCCACTGGGCCGACGTCCACGGCACCCTCCAAGGAACAGGCTTCGTGTTGCCGGGTTCCGAACGGCTCATCCAGGTCGGAGGCGAAGGAACCCCGCAGGTGGCCGAGTTCGCCTGCGCCGAGTTCGGTGCCGTCCTGGCCCTGTCCACCTACGCCGGCGAACTCCTGATCGCCGACGCCCTCGACCTGCGCCACCGCCTCCCCCTGTTGTGGGCCCGGATCTGTGCCGGTGAGGTGAAGCCGTGGATCGGCCGCAAAACCGCCCACGCCACCCGCAGCCACGACACCGCCGCCGCCGCTGCGGTCGACGCGAAGGTGTCGCGGTGGGCGGACCGGCTCACCTGGAGGCGGCTGGAGACGATGATCGACGCCACCCTCACCGCCGCCGACCCCGACCGGGCTCAGGCCGAGGCCGAGGCCAGACAAACCGAGCATGGGGTGTGGGTGAAGCCGTCGGACAGATCACGAGACCGGGACCGCGTTCATCCGTGCCGACGCCGTCGACCTGAAATTCTTCGACGCCACCCTCGACCGGATCGCCGACAGCATCGGACTCCTCGGCAACACCACCAGCAAGGATCGGCGTCGGGCCAAAGCGGTCGGGATCCTCGCCAGCCCCCAACAAGCCCTGGACCTGTACGCCACCACCGCCGACCAGGTAGCGGAACCGCAGCGACGCCGACCTACCTGACGATGTGCCCTCCAGCGATCGGACTCGACGACGCCGACCCCCACGGCGCCCACGACCCCGGCGGGAACCCGGAAGCGTTCGTCCGCGGAGTCAGCATCAAGGTCGACCCGCGACCCAAAGCCGTCCTCTACGTCCACCTGACCAGTGAGTCGCTGGATACCGGTGAGGGTGTGGCGCGGGTGGAAGGGATCGGACCCGTCACCCTCGACCAAGCCAAACAATGGCTCGGCAACTGCACCATCACCCTCAAACCCGTCCTCGACCTCGCCGGCATCGCACCCGTCGACGCCTACGAAATCCCCGACCACATCCGCGAAGCCGTCCACCTCATCACCCCCACCGACACCTTCCCGTATGCGTCGAACACCAGCCGTCGGATGGACCTCGACCACACCATCCCCTACCTCGACCCCGACGACGGCGGACCACCCGGCCAAACCGGGATCGGGAAACTCGGACCCATGACCCGTCGACACCACCGGATCCGCACCCACAGCCGATGGCAAGTCAAACAACCCTTCCCCGGCATCTACCTATGGCGATCACCCCACGGCAGACACTGGCTCGTCGACCACACCGGCACCCGCCGCCTCAGCGCCTGACAACGCCCCCTAACCACCGACGTACGCCCCCGTCTGTGACTCCAGGTCGCGGTGAGATGCTGTGCCATGGAATCCGCCCGGCTCTGTCTCGTCACCGGCGCAACCGGGTATGTGGGCGGGCGCCTCGTGCCCGCCCTGCTGGCCGCCGGATACCGCGTGCGGGTGATGGCTCGGAGCCCCTCCAAGCTGCTCGGCCGGGACTGGGCAGACGAGGTCGACATCGTCGAGGCCGACGCCAACGACGGTGATGCCGTTGACAAGGCCCTGCGCGACGTGGACGTCGCCTACTACCTGCTGCACTCGATTGGGACGGGCAGTCAGTTCGCGGGCACCGAGAAGGACATGGCCGAAACGTTCGCCGACGCGGCCGCCAATGCCAGCGTTGGTCGCATCATCTACCTGGGAGGTCTGGAGCCCGCGGGTGAAGATCTGTCGCCTCACCTAGCCTCTCGGGCCGCGGTCGGCAAGGTGTTGCTCGCCTCCGGCGTGCCCACGGTGGTGCTGCGGGCTGGAGTCGTGATCGGCTCCGGTTCGGCGTCATTCGAGATGCTTCGCTACCTGACCGAGCGTCTGCCCGTGATGGTGACGCCGCGGTGGGTGCACAGCAAAATTCAGCCGATCGCCATCCGCGACGTCCTTCACTACCTCGTTGGCGCCGCGGACCTACCCGCCGACGTCAACCGCGGTTTCGACATCGGCGGGCCCGACGTCTTCACCTACTTGGAGATGATGCAGCGCTTCGCCGCCGTGGCTGGACTGCCGCGGCGTCGGATCGTGCCGGTGCCCGTGTTGACACCGAGCCTGTCGAGCCACTGGGTCAATCTCGTGACACCGGTGCCGCGCAGCCTCGCCCGGCCGCTCGTCGAGTCACTCCGCAACACCGCCGTCGCCGCAGAGCACGACATCGCCGACCACATCCCCGACCCGGACGACGGGCTGCTTTCGTACGAACGTGCGGTCGAGCTCGCACTTTCGAAGATCCAGACCCTCGACGTTCCGACGTCGTGGTCGTCGGCGAGCACAGCGGGGGCACCGAGCGAACCGCTGTCGAGTGACCCCGACTGGGCCGGAGGGTCCCTGTACGTCGACGAGCGGCAGCGCGACGTCGCCGCCTCGCGGGCTGCCCTCTGGCGCGTGATCGAGGGGATCGGAGGCCATCGCGGGTGGTACTCATTCCCGCTCGGCTGGCGCGTGCGCGGTTGGATAGACCGACTCACCGGCGGGCCCGGCCTGGTGCGGGGACGCCGAGACCCTGACCACCTGCTCCCCGGCGACTCCCTTGACTGGTGGCGCGTCGAAGAGGTCGAGAAGGATCGGCTGCTCCGACTCCGAGCGGAGATGCGACTGCCCGGTCTTGCCTGGTTGGAGCTCAGCATCCGAGACGGGGAGGCCGACGACTCGGTGCGATTCCATCAAAGGGCTCTGTTCCATCCCCGCGGCATCGCCGGCCAGATCTACTGGTGGGGAGTGTGGCCGTTTCACGGAATCGTCTTCGGAAGCATGCAGCGCAACATCGCGAAGGCGGCCGAGCAGCAACGCTGACCGCATCCCTCGGATCGGAAGCGACGCGCGCCGAACGGCCGCGTGCGTGGCAGGCTTGGTGTCATGACCGAAACGCCAGACGACGTACCCGACACCTCCGAACAGCTCGACCAGATCCAGCCCGAGGACAGCCTCCTCGATCGTGGCACCGATGACGTCCTCGACGAGGGCTACTCCCCGCCAGAGAAGTGGTCGTCGGCGGAGCGGTTCGGGAACACCGCCGAGGAGCAGCTGGGTGGCGAGTCTCTCGACGAACGGCTCCGTCAGGAGGAACCGGAGCCCGATCTGAGGTACGGCGATGAGCAGGACGGACCGAGCCTCGACGTCCCGCCCGAGGATGACTTCCTCGATGACGGCGAGGTTGGCGACGAACGCGCTGGCCGGCTGGTCGACCCCGACGAGGGAATCGGTCTCGACGAGGAGAAGGACCTCATCGGAGACGACGTCGGAATCGACGGCGCCGGGGCCAGCGCCGAAGAGGCAGCTGTGCACGTCGTCGGAGACGACCGAGGGTAGAGCGTCGGAGACGACCGAGGGTAGAGCGTCGGAGACGACCGAGGGTAGAGCGTCGGAGACGACCGAGGATAGAGCGTCGGAGACGACCGAGGATAGAGCGTCAAAAAAGACCTGCTGACGGCACGAAACGAGTCTTGACACGCATCCCGGCACCAGAGCAGGCTGGCATGTGCGACGCAAAGGGGAGCGCGCCCGCGCGCACGGCGGTTGTCCAGGTCAGTTGCGTTCTGAGGACGGTTGTCTCAACCGGATCCTCGAGGTTGGGGGTTGAGAAGTGATTGAGTCCGAATTGGCGGCCACGACCGGCCGCTTCATTGTCGTTTTGGGTGACGACGTCGAGAGTCCCGCAGAGGTACTGAACTCGATGGCGGGTCTGAGCCAGGTCGCCAGCTCGAGGGATTTCCAGGCCGAGGGCCAGGACATGACCGCGGTCGACGGGGCCGATGGGGTGGTGTTCGAAGAGCTTGGCATTGCGGTGGTCTCGGGTGATCCCAGCCAGGTTGCCGCGCTCACCCCGACCGAAGAAGCCGGGGATACCGGACGGGTTATGTCGGTGTCCCCGGAGCTGATCCATCACGTGTTGGGTCCGGCGCAGCCCGCCGGGGTGAGTCCGGCCAACTTCCAGGACACCGCCGACCTCACCTGGGGACTACAGGCGACCAAGGCGGATGTGTCCTCCCGGTCGGGCGCAGGCATCAAGGTCGCAGTGCTCGACACGGGGATGGACGTCAGCCATCCCGATTTCGCTGGCCGGGCGATTACGGCAGAGTCGTTCGTGCCAGGCGAGCCCCCTCACGATGGCCACGGGCATGGGACGCACTGCATCGGCACGGCTTGTGGGTCACAGACTCCCTCCACCGGGCCCCGCTACGGTGTCGCGTACGACGCCGAGATCTTCGCCGGAAAAGTGCTGAGCAACGCCGGGTCAGGCAGCGACACCTCGATCCTCGCCGGCATGAACTGGGCGGTCGTCAACGACTGCCACATCATCTCCATGTCGCTCGGTGCCAACGTTCCGCAGGTGCACCCGCCATACCGCATCGCCGGGCGCAGAGCGCTCAACCACGGAACGCTGGTGATCGCCGCGGCGGGCAACAACGCCAACCGGCCGGGCAACCCCGGGTTCGTCGGCCCCCCGGCCAACAGCCCGCACATCCTGTCGATAGCGGCGCTCGAACAACAGCTGGGAGTCACGTACTTCTCGGCTCAAAGCAACCCGGTCCGGGGAGGTCAGGTCGACCTCGCGGGCCCTGGTTACCAGGTGTACTCCTCGTGGCCGATGCCGACCCGTTACAACACCATCAGTGGGACCAGCATGGCAACGCCGCACGCTGCAGGCATCGCCGCGCTGTGGGCTGAGGCAACTGGCTTCCGTGCCCGGAGGCTCTGGGCTGTGCTGGCTCAAGAGTCACAGCGGCTGATGGCCCCCTCGATGGACGTGGGCGGCGGACTGGTGGTCGCACCGCGCTGAGCAACTAAGGTGGCGAGATGACCCGGTTCACCGTTGGCGTTGATGAAGAGCATGTGGATGCACTCGACGCCGTCGCCGAGCAGTTGCGCTCACAAGGCATCCAAGTCGAGCACGTCCACCCGGTGCTGGGCCTGATCGAGGTGTCCGCAGGCGTCGAGGACGTGCCCAGGATCGAGGCTGTCGAGGGCGTCGAAGAGGTAGCCGAGAGCGACGAGACCTATCAGCTACCTCCGCCCGACTCCCCCATTCAGTAACGAAGAGTGCCCCCCTCGGGTGCCGTCGGGACCTCAGCAGAGTTCGAAGGCTTCAGGGATAGCCGCTTCCAGCGCCTCGAAGTCGAGGTGGGAGATCGCCTTGTTCCCTGAATCTGGGCCCTTCTTGAGGGTGCCACCGGCCATCGTCCCGTGCCCATTGATCAGCGTCTCCGGGGTGGCGCCGGCGGCATTGGCAATGAACTCCACTCCTGCAGGACACAGGTCTGGGAGCTCCTGGGCGGCGATGTCGGCGAACGACACCCAGTTCGCAGATCCGGCCATGCCAGCGGCAGCGTTCGGGTTGAGGTTTGTCTTGAAGCAGAAGTGGGCGCCCGCCGACCCCGCGACCAGGGCCACCAAACCCAGGGTTGCGACTCCGCTGGCTAGTCCACGACGTATTGCTTTCCCACTCATATTGTTCCCCTTCGGACCAAGGTGTCACTCCCCTGCGCAGCGACCACCCCGATTCAAGGGGTTAATGCGCGAACCCACAAGACCCGGACGGGCTAGACGGCAGGCCGTAGCGGGCTAGCAAAACGGTGCCAAATGTGCCCCACGTGGGGGGCGACGGTTAGTCCAGGAAGGAAGTGATGAATGCGTATGCTTCGGGGCTGTCGGTCCGATAGCTGAAGTCGTTGCCCTTGCAGGTGTTGTTGAGACCGAAGCTGTTCACCGCAACGATAAGGTCTTGGTTTCCATACAGGATCGGGCCGCCCGAGTCACCGGAGCAGTTGCCACCGCGTCCGTCACCGGGGTTGTTCGTGGTCTGCAGGCCGTAGCCTGCGACGAGGTTGCTGCGCAAGTTGATCAGGTCGCTCACCGCGAACATTCGGATCTGCTCGTTGATCAGGTACGGCTTGCGCTGTTGCAGCCCGTATCCAACGGTGGTGAAGAAGACGTCGCGCGTGCCACGCTGGGTCGAGAGCTCGTCGAGGAAACCCACCGGCGCGAGCTCGGGGTAGACGCCGCCGGTGATGGCCGACAGGTCGCGGTCGAGTGTGTAGATGCCGAGGTCGTGTGTGTTCGGGGGGGTAAGTTGTCCGTTCCACCCAGGCATGGCATGGGGCTCACCGACCGCGTCGTAGTCCGTCGAGGTGCCCACGTTGACGCCTCGCAGATCCTCGTCGAAGAAGATGTGCGCATACGCCGCACCTTCGGTGCAGTGCCCGGCGGTCAACACGACATCCTCGTCGATCAGCGATCCGCTGCACCGGCCAAGGTAGGTGTCGTCCGCGTCAAACATCGCCACCAAGGCGACGTACGGATGTGCGCCGCCGTCCACCTGGCCGTAGTTGATGGCCTGCGCCGGCGCAGGGACAAACGCCACCGTCACCGCCAAGGTCGCAGCCAACACAAACAGACGGCACAGACGATCGCGCATAGGAAACCTCCAGGTTGGTGACGTGGCGCGCACAACCTATCCCGGATAGGCACGACCATGTCAAGAAACCACCAGACCGGCGTGCCAGGGCCGCTAGGTCACGGCTGGGTCCTAGCTCAGTTGCGTCGGTTGTACGTCGGACTTGTGCTCGCGGTCTGCCCCGAGCGCCGTACTGGATCCCGCTGACTGCTGCCGGTAGGTAGCTCCCGGCTCGATGCGGATGATCACCGACTTCGACGTGGGACAGTTGCTCCCGATCGCGGTGGAGTCGAGCGGGACCAGCGCGTTGGTCTCCGGGTAGTAGGCGGCGGCGCAACCCTTCGGAGTGTTGTAAGTGACGACGCGGAACTCCGACGCGCTCCGCTCGCTGCCGTCAATCCACTCGCTCACGAGGTCGACGATCTGCCCTTCCTGGAGGCCGAGATCGGCGACGTCGTCACGGTGCATGAACACCACGCGCCGTCCGTTAGAGATGCCGCGATAGCGGTCGTCGAGTCCGTAGATCGTGGTGTTGAACTGGTCATGGCTTCGGATCGTCTGCAGGAGCAGCCGACCCTCCGGAACATGCAGGATGTCGAGCGGGCTGGCAGTGAAGACGGCCGCACCTTGCGGGGTCGGGAAGGTCCGCGAGTCGCGAGGCGGGTGCGGCAGCACGAAGCCGCCCGGCCGCTCGACCTTGTCGGCATAGGCCGCGCAGCCGGGCACCACTCGAGCTATCGCTCGTCTGATGTGGGTGTAGTTGGACCGGAAGCTGTCCCAGGGGATTCCGTGCCGGTCTCCGAGCGTTGCCTGCGCGAGCGTGCACACGATGTCGACCTCCGAGCGCAGCTGGCCGCTCGCCGGAGGCAGCGGTCCCTTCGACGCATGCACCGATGACATGGAGTCTTCGACCGTCACGCGTTGCTCGGTGCCTCCCGTCAGGTCGCGCTCACTTCTTCCAAGCACGGGCAGGATCAACGCGGTCTCGCCCGAAACCACATGGGAGCGGTTGAGCTTCGTCGAGACATGCACCGTCAGCGAGGTGCGGCGCATCGCACTCTCGGTCGCCACCGTGTCAGGGGTGGCTGACACGAAGTTGCCGCCCATCGCGAAGAACACCTTGGCCTTGCCGTCACGCATCGCACGGATCGCCTCGACCGTGTCGAAGCCGTGCTCACGCGGCGGGTCGAAGCCGAACTCTCGCTGCAACGCATCGAGGAAGTGGGCAGGCGCCTTCTCCCAGATGCCCATCGTCCGGTCACCCTGCACGTTCGAGTGGCCACGGACGGGGCAGAGGCCGGCACCTGGCTTGCCGATGTTGCCCTGGGCAAGGGCGACGTTGACGAACTCCTTGACGGTTGCGACGGCGTTGCGGTGTTGGGTGATGCCCATAGCCCAACAGGTCACGGTGCGGCTCGAAGCGGCGAACATATCGGCCGCCCCCTCGATCTGTTCGCGGCTCAGACCGGTGGCACGGAGCACAGCGTCCCAGTCGACGGCGGCTACGTGGCTCGCCCAGGCGTCATACCCGGTCGTATGCCGTTCGATGAACTCGAGATCGAGCACCGCGCCAGGCCGACCTGCTGCCGCGGCCGCTGCCTCCTTCTCGACAAGCAGGGCACCGATCGCCTGGAACAGTGCAAGGTCGCCGTTGACCCTGATCGGGAGGTGCACATCGGCCAGTCCGGTGCCGATCCCGGACAGGCCGCGCGGAGTCTGCGGGTTCTTGAAGTGCAACAGTCCGGCCTCGGCAAGCGGGTTGACGGCGAGGATCTTGGCGCCGTTGCGCTTCGCCTTCTCGAGCGCGGTCAGCATGCGCGGGTGGTTGGTGCCCGGGTTCTGGCCACAGATGACGATCAGCTCGGCGTCGTAGATGTCCTGGAGTGAGACACTGCCCTTGCCGATGCCGATCGTCTCCGCGAGCGCCACCGACGTCGACTCGTGGCACATGTTGGAGCAGTCGGGCAGGTTGTTGGTGCCGAACGCGCGGGCGAACAGCTGGTAGGAGAAGGCCGCCTCGTTGGACGTCTTGCCCGAGGTATAGAAGATCGCCTCGTCGGGCGTTGCCAGGGCGTTGAGGTGGTCGGCGATGAGTGCAAACGCGTCGCCCCACGCGACCGGCTCGTAGTGGGTGGCGCCCGGACGACGTACGACGGGATGGGTGATCCGGCCCTGCTGTCCGAGCCAGTAGTCGGTCCGGTCCTCGAGCTCGGCGAGACTGTGGGCGGCGAAGAACTCCGGGCCTACGCGGAGCCGGGTGGCCTCTTCTGCGACGGCCTTGGCGCCGTTCTCGCAGAACTCGGCCTTGTGGCGGTGGCTCGGGTCGGGGTCGGGCCAGGCGCAGCCCTGGCAGTCGAAGCCATCGACCTGGTTGAGCTTGCGGAGGGTGCGCGTGGCCCGAGCAAAACCCATCGCCTGAATGCCACGTTTGACTGTGATGGCGACCGCGGTCAGGCCGGCTACGGAGTGCGCTTGTTCGTCAACATCCAGCCGTGACTCGTCGATGTCACTGGTGGGTGCCTTCCGGAGCGAAACCATCGACGACCTCCTGGTTCACGGCTGGAGTTCCACCGTACCCATGGGGTCGTTAGTCGGCGCGCTCAGCCAGTCGCCGCCAGTTCGTCGACCTCGGCGAGGCCGAGGAGATCGTCGAGCTGCTGACCCGACAGCGTGTGGTCACTCGCCGTGGCCATGATCATGACCTCGCTGAGCAGCTCGATCTCCTCCATCAGCAACGCGTCGGCCGCGTAGTCGTCGGGGAAGTCCAGCATTGGTCAGTCCTTCATGGAAGGTCGGCGGGACTTCGGTGCGCCCCCGCGGTCATTCCAGAGTACGGAGAGGAGGCCTAGTCGCACCATGGCCCAACTGGGTCATCTCTCCGCACACGGCCAACTACAATCCGTAGCGACATGCCCATACTGCCTGTAACAGCATCATCCGTTCAGGGAACCCGGACACGGGGGTGGAGCCGGCGAGGGGACTCGAACCCCTAACCCCGTCATTACAAGTGACGTGCGCTGCCAATTGCGCCACGCCGGCGATGCTGCCGTCCCATCGTATGGGGGCGACCACCTGCGAGATGACCAGGGAGCCGTCCGCGTCGGCTGCTGGACCAAGTCCGGCGGCGCTGTAATTGACGGTTAAAGTTGAAGGCATGCTCTCCTCCCCCGATGCCGAGGCGCATCTGTTCTCGCCCATCACATTGCGCGGGACGACGTTCGCCAACCGGGTCTGGGTTTCCCCTATGTGTGAGTACTCCGCCGTGGACGGCGTGCCTCAGGACTGGCACCTCGTCCACCTGGGCTCTCTCGCGCGCGGCGGCGCCGGCCTCGTCATGTCCGAGGCGACGGCGGTCACACCGAACGGCCGCATCTCGCCCGCCGACACCGGGATCTGGAACGACGAGCAGGTGGCGGCCTGGCAACGCATCACCGACTTCATCCGCACCCAGGAGACGATCCCGGGCATCCAGCTTGCGCACGCGGGCCGCAAGGCGTCCACGTCTCCGCCGTGGCTGGGCCGCGGCTACGTCGAGCCCGCCGACGGCGGTTGGGCCGACACCGTGGCACCGTCGGCCATCCCGTTCGCCAGCCTTCCGGCGCCCGCCGAGCTCACGCTCGACGAAATCGCCGCGGTGGTCGAGGCTTTCAGAGCCGCAGCGGCCCGAGCACTCGAGGCAAGATTCGAGGTCGTCGAGATCCATTCCGCACACGGCTACCTGCTGCACGAGTTCCTGTCGCCGCTCAGCAACACCCGCAGCGACGCCTACGGCGGAAGCTTCGACGATCGCATCCGCGTCCTGCTCGAGGTCGTTGACGCCGTCCGGGACGTCTGGCCTGACGACCAACCGATGCTGGTCAGGCTGTCGTCCACCGACTGGGCCGACGGCGGCTGGGACGGCGACGACACCGTTCGCTTGGCCAAACACCTCGGCGCACACGGCGTCGACCTGGTCGACTGCTCGAGCGGCGGCACCGACCCTCAAGCAGCGATTCCGATCGCGCCCGGCTACCAGGTGCCGTTCGCGGCGAGGGTCCGCCGTGAGGCGGGTATGCCGTCCGGCGCCGTCGGGATGATCACCGAGCCCGCACAGGCAGAGGCGATCATCTCCGCGGGAGACGCCGACGTCGTACTGCTGGCCCGGGCGCTCTTGCGCGAACCGCATTGGCCACTGCGCGCAGCCCATGAGCTCGGCGCCGAGGTCCGCTGGCCACCCCAGTACGAGCGGGCGCGCTGGCCCACGCCGTAGCAGGGCTACCCGGTCAGGGTCGCCAACGACGGTGGCGCACGCCCGACTCACCTTCGCGGATCAGCTGCAGCCGCGGTTTCGGCCCGTCGGTCCGACCGGTCTGTGGCTGCCGCCGTCCTGGCAGCCACGGCGATGGCCACGTCACTCCTGGGCCGTCGTAGCCCTGGTCGAGGGCCGCATGCAGCGTCCAGTTCGGGTCGTAGAGGTGCACGCGCCCGAGCGCGCACAGGTCGGCCCGCCCGGCGATGATCAGCGAGTTGACGTCGTCGTATGACGAGATGGCCCCGACCGCCATGGTCGGCACACCGACCCGGTTGCGGATCGCGTCGGAGAACGGCGTCTGGAATGACCTGCCGTAGTCAGGTCTCTCGTCTGGCGTCACCTGTCCGCTCGAAACATCGATCGCATCGGCGCCGGCCTCCGCGAACGCCCGCGCGATGACCACCGCGTCGTCGACGTCATTGCCGCCCTCGACCCAGTCGGTCGCAGAGATACGCACCGTCATGGGCAACCCCGCCGGCCAGACATCCCGCATCGCGGTGAACACCTCCAACGGGTAGCGGAGGCGCTCCTCGATGCTGCCGCCATAGCCATCGGTACGTCGGTTGGTCACCGGCGACAAGAAGCTCGACAACAGGTACCCATGCGCACAGTGCAGCTCGAGCAGGTCGAAGCCGGCCGCCTCCGCCCGCACGGTGGCGTCGACGAACTGCTGCTTGATGACAGCCATCTCGGTGACGTCCAGCTCTCGCGGCACTTGGTTGACACCCGGCTGGTAGGCCAGGGCGGACGGTCCCACCACGCCCCAGTTGCCGTCGGGGAGAGGCTCGTCCATCCCCTCCCACATGCGGCGTGTCGACCCCTTGCGGCCGGAGTGACCGAGCTGCATCCCCATCTTTGCGGCCGTGTTTTCGTGCACGAAGTCAGTGATCCGCCGGAAGGCAGTGACGTGCCCGTCGTCATACATCCCACAGCAGGCCGGGGTGATCCGACCCTCCGGCGACACACACGCCATCTCCGTCATCACCAGGCCGGCGCCGCCCAGTGCCTTCCCCGTCAGGTGCGTGAAGTGGAAGTCTCCGGCGACGCCGTCGTCGGCCATGTACATGTCCATCGCGGACACGACGACACGGTTGACCAGCTCGACGTCGCGCAGTCGGAACGGCTGGAACATCGGCGGCCGGATCTCGCCGGTGCCGAGGCCGCGTCGGTGCTCGTGCTCGGCGAACCAGCTGTCAACCCGCTCGACGAACTCGTGGTCGCGCACCCGCAGGTTGTCGTAGGTGACCCGGCGGCTTCGGGTCATGATGTTGAACGCCAACTGCATCGGCTCCTGTCCGACGTACTGATGGAGATTCTCGAACCACTCGAGACTCGCCTGCGCCGCGCGCTGCGTCGACAGCACCACCGGCCGTCTCTCTTGCTCATACGCGTCAACGCCCGCTGAGAGGTCTTTGTTCTCGTGGATACAGGCCGCCAGGGCCAGCGCGTCCTCCATCGCGAGCTTCGTTCCCGAGCCGATCGAGAAGTGCGCCGTGTGCGCCGCATCGCCCAGCAGCACAACGTTGTTATGACGCCAGGTCTCGTTGCGCACCGTCGCGAAGCTCGTCCAGCGCGAGTTGTTGGCGTGGACGGCATGCCCGTCGAGCACGTCGGCGAACAACTCACACACCTTGGCGATCGACGGCTCGTCAGAGGCACCCGGTGGCAGCCCTTCTGCCGACGCGGCGAGTTGTCCGAAGCCGGCAGCCGCCCACACGTCGTCGTGCATCTCAACGATGAACGTGCTGCCTTTCGCGTCGAACGGGTAGCCATGGATCTGCATCACGCCGTACGGCGTCTGCGCGACGTAGAACTTGAACGCGTCGAACACGAGGTCGGTGCCAAGCCACATGTAGCGGCATCGACGCCGCTCGATCGTGGGGCCGAAGACGTCGGAGTATGTCGCTCGGACGGTGGAGTTGACGCCGTCGCTCGCCACCACGAGGTCGTATGTCGCGCGGAGCTCGTCGACCGCCGGAGCCGTCGTCAGGAACTTCACGTCGACGCCGATCGCAGTGCACCTGGCTTGCAGGATCTCCAGCAAGCGTCGGCGGCTCATCGCCGCGAAGCCGTGTCCGCCGCTCGTGATGACCTGCCCACGCACGTGGACGTCGATGTCGTCCCACCGGGCAAACTCGGCCTCCATCGCCGCATGGATCGCCGGGTCGGCGTGCTCGATGCCGCCGAGCGTCTCGTCGGAGAACACCACTCCGAAGCCGAACGTGTCGTCGGCGGCGTTACGCTCCCAGACCGTGATCTCGTGGTCGGGGCCGAGCTGCTTAGCCAGTGCGGCGAAGTAGAGCCCACCCGGACCACCACCCACGACCGCGATCCGCATGTCGTCGCCTTCCGTTGCCCGACGCTTCCTCACGAGGATATGTCGCTTCCACGACGACCGTCAACAATGCAGCAGGCGCTCGAACCCTCGGTCCGGCGCTATACGCTGCAACCACCCGTCCCGAGGAGGAGTCGACGATGAGCCCGTTCCGCGGATCGGCGCCGTTCACCGACAGCTGGCAGCACTTCGACGTGCAGCGTCGCGACGGTGTCGCCACCGTGACGTTTAACCGCCCGGACCGTCTCAACGCATTGACGTTCGACACCTATGCCGACCTCCGCGACTTCTTCGGCGAACTCCCCCACCGCGACGACACCACAGTGGTGGTGCTCCGTGGGGAGGGTAGGTCGTTCTGCTCCGGTGGTGACGTCGACGAGATCATCGGTGCCACGCTGTCGATGCGACCCGACGAGCTGCTGGCGTTCACCCGCATGACGGGTGACGTCGTACGCGCGATGCGAGAGTCGCCAGTGCTCGTCATCGCCGCGATCCAGGGCACCGCCGCCGGGGCCGGGTCGGTGCTCGCACTTGCCAGCGACTTCCGGGTGATGGCCCGCTCGGCGAAGTTCGCGTTCCTGTTCACGAAAGTCGGGCTGGCCGGCGCAGACATGGGCGCGGCGTACCTCCTTCCGCGACTCGTCGGTCTCGGCCGCGCGACCGAGCTGCTGGTCCTCGGCGACACCCTCGCCGCCGAGGAGGCCGAGCGCATTGGGTTGGTGAGCTCGCTTGTCGACGACGACCAGGTCGACTCGACGGCGACCAAGCTGGCCGAGCGGCTCGCCTCGGGACCCGCGCAGGCCTACGCCCAGACGAAGGCGCTGCTCACCCGCGAGCTCGACATGCCGCTGACCGCCGCTGTCGAGCTGGAGGCCGTCACCCAGGCGCTCCTGATGAAAGGCGACGACTACCGCGAATTCCACGCCGCCTTTACCGGCAAGCGTGACCCCACATGGACGGGGCGGTAGTCGGAGTGCCGGCGGCTGCGTGGGAGCTCACGAGTGAGCAGCAGGCGTTTCTGAGCCAGGTCCGGGAGGTCGCCCGTGACCAGCTCGTCGCGATCGCGGCCGGAGGTGCAGAAGGTCACGTCAACCGCGCACTCGTCAAGGCGCTCGGCGATCTCGGACTGCTCGCGCGCCTATTCCCCGGACTCGACGGCGGCAGCTCACGGACTGCGGCTGCCCTCGACCTCTGCCTGCTGCGCGAGGGACTGGCGACTGTGTCGACGGAGGCCGAGACCGCGTTGGCGCTGCAAGGGCTCGGCACCTACCCCGTCCTGCAGACCGGGACCGACGACCAGGTCCAGCACTGGGTCGCGGCCGCGGCCGCCGGCGATGCCGTTGCCGGCTTCGCGCTGTCCGAGCCGGGTGCAGGATCCGACGCGGCTGCGCTCGCGCTGGCGGCGGAGGCCGACGGCGACGGCTGGAGGCTTACGGGCGAGAAAACCTGGATCTCCAACGCCCCCGAAGCCGACTTCTACTCCGTCTTCGCGCGCACGACACCGGGCGCCGGCAGTCGGGGCGTGACGGCGTTCGTCGTACCCGGCGACCGAGCAGGCCTGTCCGGTGAGCACCTCGACATGCTGTCGCCGCATCCGATCGGCAGCCTGGTCTTCGACGGCGTGCGGGTGGAGGCATCCGATCGCCTCGGCGAGCTCGACCAGGGGTTCGCGGTGGCGATGCGCACGCTCGACCTGTTCCGACCCAGCGTCGGCGCGTTCGGGGTGGGCATGGCGCAAGCGGCCCTCGACGCCGCAGTTGCGCACGCCGGCACGAGGGAGGCCTTCGGGGCACCGCTGCGCGAGCTGCAGTCGGTCAGCCACACGCTGGCCGAGATGGCCACGCGCACCGAAGCCGCCCGCGCCATGGTCTATCGGGCCGGATCGGCATACGACGCGGGCCGCCCCGGCATCTCAACGAGCTCGGCCATGGCGAAGCTGTTCGCGACGGAGACGGCGCAGTACGTCGTCGACGCCGCCATCCAGATCCACGGCGCCCGCGCACTCCAGCGGGGACACCTGCTCGAGCACCTCTACCGCGAAGTGCGGGCTCCGCGCATCTACGAAGGCGCCACCGAAGTGCAGCGCTCGATCATTGCCCGCGACCTCTACCGCTGACCGTGAGCTATTCGCGAAGGCGGAAGCGCTGCACTTTGCCCGTGCTCGTGCGGGGCAGCGCGTCGACGAAGCGCACGGAGCGGGGGTACTTGTAGGGCGCGATCTGCTGCTTGACGAAGGCCTGCAGCTCCGCCGCGAGGGCTTCGTCTGCATCAATACCCTTGGCAGCGACGACGTACGCCGTGACGAGCTGGCCGCGTGCCTCATCGGGTATGCCGACCACGGCGCACTCGACGACCGCGTCATGGGCGAGTAGCGCCTCCTCGACCTCAGGCCCGGCGATGTTGTAGCCGGAGGAGATGATCATGTCGTCGCTCCGGGCCTGGTACCAGAAGTAGCCGTCGGAATCCTGCACGAACGTGTCACCGGTGATGTTCCAACCGTGCTGCACATAGGCGGCCTGCCGAGGGTCGGACAAGTAACGACACCCTGTCGGTCCTCGCACCGCGAGCCGACCGACTTCACCGGCCAGGACCGGCGCCCCGTCGCGGTCGACGACCGTGGCCTCGTAGCCAGGAACTGCCTTGCCGGTCGAGCCTGGCCGGATGTCGTCGTCGGCTGACGAGATGAAGATGTGCAGCATCTCCGTCGAGCCGATGCCGTCGATGATCCGCACGCCTGTCGCGTCGGCGAACGACTGCCAGGTCGCCTTCGGCAGATGCTCCCCGGCGGAGACGCATCGGCGTAGCGTGGCCAGGCGTTCGGTGCGACCGGCCACGAGCATCGCCCGGTATGCCGTCGGGGCGGTGAAGCAGACCGTGACCCGATGAGCCTCGATGTGGTCGGCCAACTCGTCGGGAGACGCCTTCTCGATCAGCAGACTCGCGGCGCCGACATGCAGCGGAAACACGACGAGCGCGCCGAGCCCGAACGTGAACGCCAGCGGCGGGGTGCCCGTGAACACGTCGTCGGGAGTTGGTCGCAAGACATGGCGAGAGAACGTGTCGGCGTTGGCGAGCACGTCACGGTGGAAGTGCATCGTGGCCTTGGGCCGACCCGTCGTACCAGAAGTGAACGCCAACAGGGCAACGTCATCCGCCGCCGTGTCGACCGGCTCGAACTCAGGGTCCGCTGACGCCGCGAGCCGGGTCAGGTCATCAGCTTCGTCGCTGCCGTAGACCACGATCGGGGCGGCTCCCAGGTCGGCGGCTCGCAGATCGTCGACGAACCGACTCTCACACAACGCCAGGTCGATCTGGGCGATCTCATGCACGGTGCTCAACTCGCCAGGTCGCAGGAGGGGCATCGTCGTGACGACCACTGCACCCGCCTTGAGAACACCCGCCCAGCATGCGACCAGCCAGGGGTTGTTGGGCCCGCGCAGCAACACCCGATTGCCCGCGACCACGCCGAGCTCGTCGACGAGCACGTGCGCGATCTGGTTGGAGACCTGACGCAGATCGCCGTAGGTCCACCGCTCGCCTGCCGGCGAGAGCAGGCAGAGACGGTCGTCGCCAAGCCTGGTGGCGGTCTTGTCGATCAAGACGGCGGCGCAGTTCATCCGGTCCGGGTACAGCAACTCAGGCAGATCGAACTTCAGCTCCGGCCACGCTTCCACCGGCGGCAGGTGATCGCGACAGAACGTGTCCACATGGGCCGACGGCGATGGCGACATGGGGCTCAGTATTCCCCTCCGATGACGGCAGTCAAGACCGCGCAACACCGGTGCTGGTTTCTCGCTATCGTGCTCGAGTGACGACGCCCGACTTGCTTGCGCCGGCTACAGGCTTCCAGCCGCGCGCTCTGATCGTCACCCTCTACGGCCTCTACGCCCGCGACGAGCCGGGCTGGCTGAGCATCGCGACGCTGATCCGGCTGATGGCGGAGCTTGGCGTCGACGAGCCGGCGGTGCGATCGTCGATCTCGCGGCTCAAGCGCCGCGGAATCCTCGAGTCACGCCGCGTCGATGGCGTGGCCGGGTATGCCGTCTCGGACGACGCGAAGGCGATCCTCGACGAGGGCGACCGACGGATCTTCCAGCGGCCAAGACCCCGCCTGTCAGACGGCTGGCTGTTGGCCGTGTTCAGCGTGCCCGAGTCCGAGCGGAGCAAGCGTCATACCTTGCGCTCCCGCCTTACCTGGTTGGGATTCGGCACCGTGGCAGCAGGCGTATGGGTGGCCCCGGCGCAGCTCGAGGAAGAGACCAGACATGTGCTCGCGCGCTATGGGCTGGCATCGTACGTCGACCTCTTCCGCGCCGACCATGTGGCGTTCGGCGACGTGACAGAGCTGGCCGCCACCTGGTGGAACCTCGACGCGCTCGCCCAGCTGTATGACGACTTCCTGACGACATACACGCCCGTGCTGACACGGTGGCGCCGACGCAAGACGGCGGCTGACGCGGCAGCGTTCCGCGATCTCGTGGCGGCTCTGACGACCTGGCGAAGGCTGCCGTTCCTCGACCCAGGCCTACCCGACGAGGTGCTACCAGCGACCTGGCCAGGGCAAGCCGCTGCCGACCTGTTCGGCGCCCTGAGCGATCGGCTCGAACAGTCGGCACGGAGGTACGTCGCCTCGGTCAGATGACGGCGAGCCCCTGCACCTCGACGACCGCCTCGACGTCCCAGAGACGGGAGACACCGACGCCAGCCATCGCCGGGAACTCGCCCCCGACCAAGCGACCCCATGCCTCACCGATCTCGCGGCCGTGAGCCTGGTAGCCGTCCATGTCGACCACATAGATCGTGAGGCTCACGAGCTGGTCAGGCCTTCCTCCCGCAGCCTCGAGTGCCACGACGAGGTTGGAGAGCGCCTGCTCGAACTGGGCGACCACGCCACCAGCCACGATGGATCCATCGGCCGCCATGCCCGTCTGTCCCGCGAGCGCCACCACCCGTCCGGTCGCCACGACCGCGTGGCTGAAGCCGCGAGGTCGCGCGAGCTTGTCGGGGTTGATCCGCTCGATACTCACCGCAACTTCTCTCCCTCGATCATGCCTCGCCGCCGTCCACGTCGATCCCTTGCCCGTTGACCGTGCCGTCCGCCACGCACGCCCACACCGCCGCTGCCACTTGTCCCGGTGTCACCAGACGCCCACTCGGCTGCTTCGCGGCCAGGATCGCCCGTGCCTCTTCGGCGCTGCGCCCCGTCCTGGCGACGATGCCGGCCACCGTCGCGTCGGTCATGGGGGTGTCGACATACCCGGGGCAGACGGCGTTGACCGTGACCCCGCTGGCCGCGACCTCGGCAGCGGCCGAGCGCACCAGACCGAGCACGCCGTGCTTGCTCGCGGTGTAGGCCGAGATGTACGGCTCCCCGACCTTGGCGGCGATGGAAGCGACGACGACGATCCGCCCCCAGTCTGCTGCCAACATCGAAGGCAGGGCCCGCCGCAGACACCGAAACGGTGCGGTCAGGTTGACGTCGAGCATCGCCTGCCAGTCCTCGTCGGACGTTCGGTGTACCTTCGCCGACACACCCGCCCCGGCGTTCGCGACGAGTATGTCGACCGGACCCCAGGCTTCCTCGGCCGCCGACCAGAGCAGCTCGGGCGTGGCGGGGTCGGTGATGTCAGCGGTGACGATGCGCGTCTCCATGACGCATGACGCCGCCGTCTCGCGCAGGTCGGCCTCATTGCGGGCGGTCAGGACGACGCGGGCGCCGCGACGGCTCAGGTCGACAGCGACGGCGCGGCCGATGCCCCTGCCTGCACCCGTCACGAGTGCGATCCGCCCGGTCGCTGTCATCTGCGCGAGCCTACTCAGTGATCTGTCCGCGCCATCAGAGGCGCCAGCGGGCTTCGTACAGCCGGTCGTAGAGCGGCCGGCACTCCTCGGCGACGCGTGCACCAGCCGCGTCCAGCTCGACGTCGCGACGCTCGTACGGCGCGAAGCCGGTCGACGCCCACACCGCGTCGTACCAGTAGCGGCCCCACACGCCATCGGAGTCGCGAGGCCCGGCCGGCCACGCCAGCATTGCTTCGGTGAACCCGATGCCGACGAAGTCGCACAGCGCCCGCAGGTAGGCCTCGGGGTCGCGGAGGAAGTCGGCGGCGTCAATGACCGGCGGGGCCTCGCCGGTGGCGGCCAGAGCGTCATACAGACGCACCTGCTGCGGTAGCCCGATGTCGTTGGCGGTCACCGAGTCGCGGGACCGGAGGTATGACGCCACCACCTCGCGAGGCTCGCGCACCAGCAGGACGTTGGTCAGCCGCGTGACCCAGTCGTGGCCCATCTCCGGCAACAGGTGGTGCGCCATCTGCTTGTGATAGACGACGGCGACCTCGTCGGGCACGGGAGCGAGCAACGCTGCCACGACCGACTGCCAGTCAGTGTCGCCAGCGGCGAGCACCTCGTCGCGGCCCGGATGGTCGATACCGGTAGCGGCGAGATAGCAGGCATAGAGGGGCTCATCGATGACACGACTGTCTGGGCGGTTCTCCCATGCCCGCATCAGGGCGGTGGAGATGTTTCGTGGCCCCGACCACATCGCGAGCCGCACTGCACTCATCCGCTCTCCTCTTCGCCTGCTCGCCGTCCAAAAGTGACTCTACGTGCCCAGCTACAGAAGGGACATCATGCACAAAATGGCCAGAGCACCTCGACACGCACCCACCCATCTGATACCGGTTTCACGCCGTCACCTTCTCTGCGCCGACGCGTTAGTTTGGGCATAGACCGTGACCCACGCCACGCACCGGCTCGTATCAGGTCTGCAACAGCTCGGCTTGGGTCGTGACGTCCACCCCATAGGAGGGATCCATGCGCGACCTTGCGCGCTACCACGGTCTTGTTGACGTGGTGGCGGCCGCTCAGCAGTTGACGGCGAGCTAGCCGACTGACGCTGAGCCCCAGAACGAAGGCGCGGGTTCGACCGCTGTGGGTCGAGCCCGTGTCTTCTTGTCTGGGCACTCGTGTTGGGAGACCTCGAACATCAAGTAAACTTGAAGTCAAGTCGAGACTGATTGCTCCTGGTGTTTGTGGGTACGAACTGAGTTCCATGGTCCAGCGGGGCGATCGCCCCACGACGGTGAGGCAGGGCTTCAAGATGGGTCTCGACGACAAGATCAAGAACAAGTCCGACGAACTGCAAGGCAAGGCGAAAGAGACGACCGGAGACGCGACCGGCGACCGTCACAAGCAGGCTGAAGGCAAGCGGGAGCAGTCCAAGGCGAACTTGAAGCAGGCCGGCGAGAACGTCAAGGACGCGTTCAAGAAGTAACAGGTCTGGAGGCAACGTGGCGCGAATGCCGTCACGGCTCACCATCGGTGAGCTGTCGGCCCGATCAGGGGTGGCGGCATCTGCGCTGCGTTTCTACGAAGACGTCGGCCTGCTCACGGCCGAGCGGACCAGTGGCAACCAGCGCCGCTACGCACGCAACATGCTGCGCCGGGTCGCTTTCATCCGGGCCGCCCAGCGCGTCGGACTCAGCCTCGACGAGATCTCGGACGCGTTGTCCAAGCTCCCCGACGGCCGGACGCCGACCAAAGCCGACTGGGAGCTCGTGTCGCGCTCGTGGACCGGGCGCATCGACCAGCAGATCGCGGATCTGCACACGCTCAAGGCCAAGATCACTGGGTGTATCGGCTGCGGGTGTCTGAGCCTGCGCACCTGCGTGCTGAGCAACCCCGGCGACGAGCAGGGCGAGCGCGGCCCCGGTCCTGCCTGGCTCGCCACCCCCGAGAACGAAGGCATCACCCGCGAAGCCCCCTTGCGTCCGTAAGACGGGTCGCGATAGCGCTCAGCTGCACGGACGCAAGGGCATGTAAGGATCGGGCATGGCCCTGCGGATCGTGGCGACCACACCCCAGCCCGCGCTTGTGTCGCTGCCGTGGCGGGTGCCGCTCGACGAATGGGACGAGCGGGTCTGCGTCTTGCTGCCACGGGGGTTGTCGCGTCACATCGTGCGCTTCGTGCGTGTTCGAGGTGAGGTGTACGCCGTCAAGGAGACCCGTGACGCCATCGCCTGGCAGGAGTACCGACTGCTCCGCGACCTGCGGCGCCTCCATGCCCCGGCCGTGGAGCCCGTCGGTGTGGTCACCGGTCGCGAGACCAAGCAGGGCGAAGAACTGGAACCCTGCTTGGTCACCAAGCACCTCCCCGCATCGATGCCGTACCGGGAGATGTTCTCCCGCGGAGTCCGCCCAGACACGATGGTGCGACTGGTCGACGCGCTTGTCGTGCTCGTCACGAAGCTCCACCTCGCCGGCTTCTACTGGGGGGACTGCTCCTTGTCCAACACGCTGTTCCGTCGCTCCGCGGGAGAGTTCGCGGCGTACCTCGTCGACGCCGAGACGGGCGAGCTGCACCACCAGCTCAGTGACGGTCAGCGGATGCATGACCTCGACACTGCGAGGGGCAACTTGTTCGCCGAGATGCTCGACCTGCGTGCCGGCGGGTTCCTCGGCGACGAGGTCGACCCGCACCAGATTGTCGACGACGTCATGGAGCGCTATGCAGCGCTGTGGAGCGAGCTCACCGGCGTGGAGGACTTCACGACCGACGAGATGTGGCGGATCGAGCAACGCATCTCGCGCCTCAACGACCTCGGCTTCGACATCGACGAGCTCGACATCGTGACGGACTGGGACGGTGCGTCCGTACGCATCCAGCCCAAGGTCGTCGACCCCGGCCACCATCGGCGAGTGTTGCAGGGATTGACGGGGATCGATGTCGAGGAGAACCAGGCCCGTCGGCTGCTCAACGACCTGAAGGCGTACACCGCGACGAATGGGCTGCACAACGTCGACCCAGCCCAGGTGGCACACCAGTGGCTCACAGAGGTCTACGAGCCGATCACCGCGATGGCGCCACCGAACCGGCGCACCCCGCTCGAGGCGGCCGAGTTCTTCCACGAGATCCTCGAGCACCGCTGGTTTCTCTCGGAGCGCGCCGGTCACGAGGTCGAGCTCTTCGAGACCGCTCGGGACTATCTGGCGAGCCAGCCCGGTGCCCGCGAGACCTCGACAGTGCCCGAGGTTGAAGGGCTGGCCGACGCACTCCCGGACCCCCCGAGCCCGCCTAGCGGGTGAGGGCGCGGAGCAGGTCGCGACCGATGACCATGCGCTGGATCTGGTTCGTCCCCTCGAAGATCTGCGTCACCTTGGCTTCGCGCATGTAGCGCTCTGCTGGGAAGTCGCGGGTGTAGCCGTAGCCGCCGAGGACCTGGACGGCGTCGGTCGTGACCTTCATCGCGGCGTCGGTCGCCACCAGTTTCGCAATCGAGGCCTGCCGGCTGAACGGCCGGCCGGCGTCACGCAGCCGCGCCGCCAGCAGGTATGTCGCCCGCGCCGACTCCACCGCCGCTGCCATGTCGGCGAGCAGGAACTGCAGCCCCTGGAACTCCCCGATCGGCCGGCCGAACTGCTGCCGCTCGGCTGCGTAGCCGACAGCGAGGTCGAGTGCGGCCTGGCCGAGCCCCGTCGCGCAGGCGGCGATGCCCAACCGTCCGGAGTCGAGGGCCGACAGCGCGATCGACATACCCTGACCCTCGGAGCCGAGGCGCAGGTCGACCGGCAGGCGCGCGTCCTCGAACAAGACCTGAGTCGTTGTCGAGGCGGTCATCCCCATCTTCTTCTCCGGCGCCCCGAACCCGACGCCCTTCGTGCCGGCGGCACTCTGGTGGCTGGTGTCCAAGGGATTGTTGTCACTGGTGCCCAAGGGCACGTGGAACGCCGACAGCCCGCCCTTGGGGTCGGGCGCGGTGCGTGCGAATAGCAGCAGGAAGTCAGCGTGGGGGCCGTGGCTGATCCACGCCTTGACCCCGTTGACGACGTACTCGTCCCCGTCACGGACCGCCTTCGTCGCGATGGCGCTGACATCCGATCCGGCCTGCGGCTCCGACAGTGCGTAAGCACCGAGCTGGTCGCCCCCGAGCATGCCGGGCAGCCACCGCTCTCGCTGCTCCTGCGTGCCGAACCGCGCGAGCGCCGACGACGACAAGGTGTGCACCGACACGTCGACGGCGACGCTCATCCAGGCGGCCGCAATCTCCTCCAGCATCTGCAGGTAGACCTCGTAGGGCTGACCTCCGCCGCCGTCATCCTCGTCGAAGGGCAATGACATCAGCCCGGTCTGCCCAAGCAGGCTGAACACGTCACGGGGGAACTCAGCAGCTTGTTCAGCCTCGGATGCCCGCGGAGCCAGCTGCTCAGATGCGATCTCGCGGACGACCGCGAGCAGGTCGTACGCCTCAGGTGTGGGGAGCAAACGGTCGACAGCCATGAGGTCCTTCAGTCGTGGTCAGCACTCAGAGTGTTATGACGAGCGGCGCCGATCGATCTCGTAGAGGGCGATCCCGGCCGCGACACCAGCGTTCAGCGACTCTGTCGTCTTGGCCATCGGGATCCGTACCAGCACATCACAGGTCTCACGGACCAGGCGCGACAGGCCTTTGCCCTCACTGCCGACGACAAGCACAAGCGGCCCGGTCGCCACGGGCAGCTCATCGATGGAGACCTCCCCCTCGGCGTCGAGCCCGGCGACCATCAACCCGGCCTGCTGGAACTCCTTGAGCTGGCGAGTGAGGTTGGTGGCCCGCGCGACCGGGACTCGCGCGGCAGCCCCGGCCGACGTCTTCCACGCACTGGCCGTCATTCCGGCCGCACGACGCTCCGGTATGACGACACCGTGCACGCCGAAGGCCGCCGACGACCTGACCACCGCCCCAAGGTTGCGCGGGTCGGTGACTGAGTCGAGCGCGACGATCAAGGCAGGCTCAGCGGCCAGTCCCGCGGCCTCGAGGAGGTCGTGAGGGTCGGCGTAGTCGTAGGCAGGGATCTTCATCGCGATGCCCTGGTGGACGGCCCTGTCGGTCAGCTTGTCGAGCTCGCTGCGGCTCACCTCGAGCATCGAGATGCGGCGGTCGGCGGCAATCCGGAACGCATCGCGTAGCCGGTCGTCGCGCTCGGCGGTGTCGGCGACGTACAACGTGGTGACCGGCACACCCGCCTGCAATGCCTCGACAACGGAGTTGCGCCCTGCCACCCACTCGGTGCTGGCAGCGCTCTTGCCCCGCGACGGGCGGGCGGACTGCTTGCGGTCCGACGACCGAGTCTTCTGGAACTCCTTGTGGCCTTCGCGCTCGGCCGCCTTGGGTGTCGGGCCGCGACCCTGCAGGGCCTTGCGCCGACGTCCGCCCGAGCCTGCGGTCGGGTTGCCGCCCTGTCTTTTGCGGGTGGCCCCGTGACGCTTGCTGTTTCCGGGCATCAGGTGCGCACCGTCCATCGAGGGCCTTGTGGGGTGTCCTCGACATCGACCCCGATGTCGCGGAGCTGGTCGCGGATATCGTCCGCTGCGGAAAAGTCTTTGCGAGCCCGTGCCTGCTGGCGCTGCTGCAAGAGCGCCGAGACGAGGCCGTCGATCACGTCTTGCGACCCCGAGGAGACAGATTGCGACCTCCCGGCCCACGGCTCGGCCTGCGGATCGAGACCGAAAATTGCCAGCATCCCGCGCATCTCTCCGAGGGTGGCTGCCACCCCTTCGTCGTCGCCGTCGGCGAGTGCCTTGTTTCCGCGTCGCATCGTCTCGTGCAGCACTGCGAGTGCGGCGGGGGCTGCGAGGTCGTCGTTCATCGCCAAGACAAAGTCGGCGGGCAACTCGTGTGCGGCGCCGGTCTCACCGACGGCTTCGGTGGCCCTCGCGAGGAAGTTCTCGATCTTCCGGAACGCCACGCCGGCCTCTTCGGCTGCCTCGAACGAGAACTCGACGTGCGACCGGTAGTGGGACGAGACGAGGTAGTAGCGCAGCTCAATCGGCCGCATCTCCTTGACCACCTCGGACACGAGCAGGGCGTTGCTGAGTGACTTGCTCATCTTCTCGCCTGACGCAGTGATCCAGGCGTTGTGCATCCACCAGCGCGCAAATCCGAGCCCGGCCGCCCGCGACTGCGCCAGCTCGTTCTCGTGATGGGGGAAACGCAGGTCGATGCCGCCGCCATGGATGTCGAACTCGCTGCCGAGGTACTTGCCCACCATCGCCGAGCACTCGATGTGCCAGCCCGGCCGGCCGCGACCCCACGGGGCCGGCCACGCCGCCGTCGAAGGCTCGTCGGGTTTGTGGCCCTTCCAGAGAGCGAAATCTCGTGGATCCCTCTTGCCGCGCGGGTCGGCGTCCTCGGCGGCCACCATCTCGTCGATCCGCTGGCCAGACAGGGAGCCGTAGTCCGGCCAGGACTTGACGTCGAAGTACACGTCGCCCGAGCCATCTTCAGCCGCATAGGCATGCCCCTTGTCGACAAGGGTTCGGATCAGCTCGACGATCTCGGGGATGTGACCGGTGGCGCGTGGTTCGTACGTCGGCGGCACGCAGCCCAGGACGTCGTACGCGAAATGGAGGGCGTGCTCGTTGCGGTAGGCAAGGGCCCACCACGGCATACCTTGCTCGGCCGACTTGATGAGGACCTTGTCGTCGATGTCGGTGATGTTCGCGACGATCGTCACGGCGTAGCCACAATGCTCCAGCCAGCGACGGAGCACGTCGAAGACAACCTCTTTGTAGATGTGACCAACGTGCGGCGGGCCCTGCACGGTCAGCCCGCAGTGGTAGATACCCACCTGGCCGGGCACCAGAGGCTCAAAGTCACGGACACCACGTGTTGCCGTGTCATAGAGGCGCAAGGTCACCGGCACAGGGTACCGAGAGCGACGCAATGACCAGAAACTCCACGCTTGCGCGGATAGAGTCGACCGGGTGACCTTCTCACGCACCCCGGGTCGAGTCCTCGTCGTGGGCTTGCTCGCGCTCAGCTTCGTCGATGCCAGCGCAGCCCAGGCAAACGTCCGCGACTCGACCGCTTTGGCCGGCGACGCTGCCGCCGTAGCGGGCTCCGCGGCCGTCGCCAAGGCAACCCCCAAGCGCATCGACACCGTCCGCTGGGGGAAGAAAGCGCTACGCCACGGCAAGTTCGCGCGCACGCACTCGCACGGCGGCATCGTGATCGGACCCCGACCACGCCGCGTTTCCTACGACGACCCGTACGGCGGATCGCGGCGGCTCGCCTACGACCGCGGTCTCTGGTATTCGCCATGGCACCGGCCAGGGTTCGGCTACGACGAGCTCATCGCGTCATACAACGCGTCGACCCCTGTCGGGACGTTCATCGAGGTCTCTATGCGCGGCGTAACCCTCGGCGGGAAGCGGTCATCGTGGGACAGCCTCGGACGCTGGGCGGGCCACGACATCGCGTTCCACCGCATGTCCCTCGGTTCGCAGCGCGACGACTACAGCCGGGTCGCCGTCGACACGGTCGTCACCAACGGGCGCGTGGCGTACCGGTCCTGGCAGCTCCGGGTCACCCTGATGCGCCGGGCCGGGACCGGTAAGACGCCGACGGTCACCATGGTGGCCGCCATGGCCTCACGACTGCCAGGCACCTCCGCCACCAGCTCCCCCAGCCGCGGACAGGCTGTTTCACTCGGCGTCCCGCGCTACTCGCAACAGATCCACCGCGGCGACTATCCGAGGTACGACGGAGGAGGGGCAGCCTGGTGCAGCCCCACGTCGACGTCGATGGTCTTGTCGTTCTGGGATCGCGGGCCAACGCCACAGCAGTACGCGTGGGTTATCAAGCCGCACCCGCAGCGGTGGGTCGACCACGCGGCCCGATCCACGTACGCATGGGGCTACGACGGCAGCGGTGACTGGCCGTTCAACACCGCCTACGCTGCCCGGTTCGGGCTGGACGCGTTCGTCACGAGGTTGCGCTCGCTACGCGAGGCAGAGCGGTTCATCCGCTCCGGAGTCCCTCTCGTGGCCTCGATCGCGTTCGACGCCGGCGAGCTCGACGGCGCACCGATCCGATCCACGAGTGGTCACGTCGTCGTCATCAGAGGCTTCACCCGCGCCGGTCACGTAATCGTCAACGATCCCGCTGCCGCACGCGCGCGCCACGTCCGACATGTCTACAAGCGTGGCCAGTTCGAGAATGCCTGGCTCGACTCCACGGGCGGAGTTGTGTATGTGATCCATCCGAAGTCGACGCCGCTGCCGGCACCAGGCCTTCACACCAACTGGTAGCGGCCACACCGCTGGTGCCACGCGGGCGCTGGTGCCGGGGCGCTAGAGTCTGGGTGCCGTGTCACCAGCCATGAAAGTGTTGCGATGATCTACTCCCGTTCCGCTCTGTCCCTCGGCCTGGCCCTGATGACGACGGCAGCCACCGTCGCCCCGGTAACGGTCGCCTCTGCCAAGAAGGCCCCGCCTGTGACCCACATCGCCTACCAGCAGTGGGATTCTGGTGCGGCACTCGCCGGCGGGACGCATTCCGGGACGTCAGTGGTTGGAGACGAGCTCGTGATGACGACGACGCCGACCGACACGTTCACGTACACCGATCCCTGGGGCGACGGCGAGGCCAAGACCTATGACATGGCGTCGTGGACGTCGCCAGAGGTTGAGCCGGGCTTTGCCTACACGGAGCTCGTAGCCTCCTGGAACGCCGACACTCCCGCAGGCACGTGGGTGCAAGTCTCCGTCGACGGACTCGCCGACGACGGTAGCCGCTCCAAGAGCTATGTCCTCGGCCGCTGGGCTGAAGGCACCGACACCATCCACCGCACGTCGGTGCCCGCACAGGGTGACGACCTCGCGACTGTCTCGATCGACACGCTGGTGGCTCGCTCCGGTCGGTCTTTCACGACCTGGCAGCTCACCGTCTCGCTCTTCCGGGAGCCTGGCTCGTCGGCTACACCGTCCGTCGACCTCGTGGGCGCCATGGCATCGGCGCTTCCGACGAAGTTCAAGACCCTTCCGGCAAGTCCATCCGGAGGGGCATGGGGTACGACGCTGGACGTGCCGACGTACTCCCAGGAGGTCCACATCGGCGAGTACCCGGAGTACAACGGCGGTGGCGAGGCGTGGTGCAGTCCGACGTCCACCTCGATGGTCGTCGAGTATTGGGGGCGCGGCCCGTCTGACGCGGAGCTCGCGGACATTCCGTACGACGACCCCGTGATCGACTTCGCGGCCGCCAACACCTACGACTACAACTACGACGGCACCGGCAACTGGCCGTTCAACACCGCCTACTCCGCGCGCTACGACCTGGAGTCGTTCGTGACGCGGCTGCGGTCGCTTACGGAGGCCGAGAAGTTCATCACGGCCGGCATCCCGCTGGTCGTGTCGGTGTCTTTCAAGGAGAACGAGCTCGACGGTGCGGGCTACGGCACCAACGGGCACCTGATGGTGATCGTCGGCTTCACCGATGACGGCGACGTCGTGGTCAACGACCCCGCATCCCACCTGATCGCCAGCAACGACGAGGTCCGGACGGTGTACGACCGCGCCCAGTTCGAGAACGTGTGGGTCCCACACTCGGGCGGCATCGCGTACGTCATCCGTCCTGCCGACGTCGCGCTGCCAACGGCGCCGGCGGAGGCCAACTGGTAACGCCGCTCGGTGGGCTCAGAGGCTGTCAGTCGGCCAGTAGCCGGCGCGATGACACGGCGCTGCTCAGCGCCGACGCGAGCCGCACCATCGTGGGGGCGGCGTCGGAAAGATGCCAGTTCTGCAGCGCGCCGTACCAGTAGATCGGATCGTCCGGCGTGTCGTCCTCGTCGGTTGCCGCAAGGGCATCTGCCCAACGGTCTCCGAGGCCGAACACGAGCGCATAGGGATAGAAGCGCGAGATCATCTCCTCACGCTGGTCGACCGGGATGTCGTCGAGGTCTGGACTCTGGAGGAACTCCCGGAACTCCTTCAGCTCCGCCAGCACCCGACTGCCGCGTGACGTGCGCGCAGGCGCGACCTGTCCGACGCCCGCCAGGGCAACTCCGGACAGCACAACGGCGACCCCGGCAAGACCGAACGTGCTGGCCAGCGCCAGCACGACAGTCAGCACGGCACCGGCCGCCAACAAGACCCAGCCGGCCGTGGACCAGCGGTTCCGGACGGCATCCGGCCGCTCGTTGAACCAACCCTGGCCGACCATGTCGTCGTACATCAGCGCCTGGACGCCCGGCAGCCGGTCACGCAGGACGTCCTCGAGCTCGCTGACCCGGACGGCGTCGCCATCGGCGAAAATCGCCTCGAAGATCTCGCGCTCGTACGCCAACAGCTCGTCACCGGCGTCGTTGCGCCGTCGCAGCAGCCAGTCATGTCGACCGAACTCGGTGCGCGCCAACTCCTCGACGAACAGGTAGTTGCGCACCGCCAGGTCGATGATCGTCGACGCCACATCGACCACGTCGGCCCGCTCGTCGACGAGAGTGCCCATCTGGCCAGGTCGCACCGCACTCGGGGGGCAGAACAGCAGTTGGCCATCAGGACCGGGAGTCAGCGGGCGCACTGTGCCCTGGGATGTCGGCGCGCTGTCGCGACCCCGCACCCAGTACAACCCGAGCGCAGACAGCAGACCGGCGATGAGCACGGCAAGGGCCGTCCACAGCGGCGCCCCTTCAGCGGTGAACGAACGAGCGATACTCCAGCGGGTCTGCAGATCGGTGCTGGGCGCGACTCCCGAGTCAGCGTTGAGGCCAAGGATCCCGATGACCTGATCGCCGGGGGCGACCTCGCGCTGCGTCATCGTCGCGGCCGCGGTCTCGGAGAGCTGGGTGGTGGTGCACGGGCGGCTCGAACCGCTCGGTCCCACGAGGCACGACAGCCAGCTGACGCTACGAGCGTTCCACTGGACTGTCACCTGGCTGATGGGTACGTCGAACCCCTGCACGACCGGCCACCGCACCTCGAGCCCGTCGGCTGTCTCGGCAACGGCACCGGTGACGTCGTAGTCGAACGTCACCGTGACTTGGCCAGTCTGTGGCTCCGGGAACGCCACCTCGACGGTCGCCAGAGTGTCGTCGGTGCTGATGTCGGCGTCGACGTCGGTCTGTACGGCGTCGACCGCCACGTTGGACAGCTCGTAGACGCGGTCAGCATCCGCGTCGTACTGCTCGCGCGTCACGATGGTCCGTTCGATGCTGGCGGTCTCGACGCCTTCGAAGTCGTACGTCACCGCCTCCGACACGTGCAGGCTTCCGTCGACGTTCACCCGCACGGTCGCGGAATAGCTCTGGATCTGCGCGGCGGCGAGATGGCTCGGCGCCGCGACCGATGCAGCGACTGCGGGCGTGAACAAGAATGACGCAGCAACGAGAGCTACCAGGGAAGCAAAGGCCTGTGCCCGCTGTTGCCATAGGCGTCGAGCGGGCGTGCGTGACATCCCGCCAGGGTAGTCTGCCGACCAGTTCCCACCGCGCAGAACTCCCGTGCCACAAGGGAAAGGAGGCATCGTGTCAGACTCCGAACCCACCAGGCCGCTGCCTCCCGCGCGCATCCTGCCTCCGCCGTCGGTGCCGCCCGGCTATTACGCCCAGCCGAGTGGATACCGCTACCAACAGCCGCAGCCCGGACCCCCGCAACCTCCACAACAACAGCACTACCGCTACCCTCCGCCGCCACCACCGCCTCGGCCTGGCTACGGCCCGATGCCGTACCAACAGCCCGGCTACCCGCAGTACCCGCCCTCACAACCCACCCCGCAGTATCAGTACGGGTATGCGCCACAGTGGGGCTACGGCGGCTGGGTGCCTCCGCCGCCACCGCGGCGACGTCGGCGCGGACGCCTCATGCTGGGGTTGGTCGGTATCAGCGCGGTGGCCTTCTTCGCTCTGATTGTTGTCAGCGCGGTGACCGACACCTTCACGGGCACCCGGAGTGACGTGGCCGTAGACCACTCACCCGCGCGAGCGTCTAACCCCAACGCCGACCCGGTCGACTCGAGCAACGTCTTAGCCGTGCTCGAGCAGAACACCCTCTACGACCAAGGCGGCCTCGCCAACGGCAACTGCCCAGCGCAAGATCTTGGTGATGCCGACAAGGAGGAGCAGACGCGCTTCTACGACGCGTTGATGGATTGTCTCAACGACGAATGGCGGCCTGTCATCGAGAGCGCGGGATACTCCTACGCCGAGCCGGGTCTCGTGACGTTCGACGCATCCATCACCACGCCGTGCGGAAATGCCTCCCCGGAAGATGGCCGGACGTTGGCGTTCTACTGCCCCGGCGACCAGGTTATGTACGCGGACGTCTCGCAGATGCGTACATTCTTCGGAGACAACGACGTCGCCTACGCGATCGTCATCGGCCACGAGTTCGGGCATCACATCCAGGAGCAGATCGGGATCCTGACAGCGTTCGACGACGCCGTGTATGACGACTTCGACGGCCGACAGGAGCTCAACCGCCGGGTGGAGCTCCAGGCAAGCTGCCTGGGCGGCTTGTTCCTTGGCGCCATCGCTGCGAGCTACCCCATCGACAGTTCGAAGCTTCGCCAGCTCGACCGCGTCTCAGGCTCCTTCGGCGACGAGCCCGGCGCGGGCGACGACGAGCGCGACCACGGCTCCGGCGCCTCCAACCGCGAATGGATCAACAAGGGCTTCCGGGTCAATGACCTGGAGCGCTGCAACACGTTCACGGCGCCCTCCGACGACGTCGACTGACGCCCGTTCTGCCTCAGCGCTGAACTCGGCTCTCAGCCGATGTCGACGCTGATCGTGTGCCAGCCCGTCGCACCATCCGGTATGACGTCAGCGAGCTCACCTGTCTGCGTGTAGCCCGACGCGTCGGTTGCTCGCACCGCTATCTCGTGCTCGCCCGACGTAGCCGACCAGACGTACGACCACTGCCGCCAGGTGTCGATCGAAGGATGGGCGGCGAGCGTCGCCGCAGCCCACGCGCCGCCGTCGACACTCACCTCGACCTTCATCACGCCCGTGTGCTGCGCCCAGGCGATGCCCGCGACGACGACATCGCCTGCGGCAAGGTCGGCGCCGGGCTTGGGTACGTCGATCCGCGACTGCGTCTTGACCGGACCCTGTGCCGACCAACCCCGGTCGGTCCAGAACGCCGAGAAGTCGGAGAATCGACTGACCTCGAGGTCGACGACCCATTTCGTGGCGGAGACGTAGCCGTACAGCCCCGGGACGACCATCCGAACCGGGAAGCCATGCTCGGGATTCAGCGGCTCGCCGTTCATGGCGACGGCGAACAGCGCGTTGCGGTCGTCGGTCAGGACCGCGAGCGGCGTACCGCACGTCCAGCCGTCCTGCGATGTCGACAGCACGGCATCGGCGTCCTCGTGGACCCCAGCCTCGGCCAGCACGTCGGCGATCCGCACCCCCGACCAGGACGCGTTGGAGATCAAGTCACCGCCCACCTGGTTGGACACACAGCACAGGGTGATCCATGCCTGTTCTAGTCCCCGGTCCAGCAGATCTTGGTAGCTCAGGGTCAGCTCGTTGTCGACCATGCCGTGGATCCGCAGCTCCCAGTCATCGGGGAGGATCTGCGGCACCGACAGCGCGGTGTCGATGCGGTAGAACTGCGCCTGCGACGTGACCCAGGGCTCGACTCCGCGGACGTCGACCTCAACGTCGGCTGGTGCCGGGACGGCCCGTACCGGCAGCCGGAGCGTGCGCCGTGCGGCCTCGACGGCGGCACGGCTGCGAGCGAGCAGGCGGCCTGCGCCCCCCGCAAACACCGCTGCGAGCGCGACCGCGCCCGACAGGGCCAGGAACTGTCGACGCGAGGCGTCGTGGTCGCGCCAGCTGGGCTCTTCGCCCGCTTGGTCTGACGCCTGGGGCGGTAACGAGGCGAGCGCCCGCGGCGCGAGGATTACGAGCGTGGCCACGGAGACAACCGTCCCGATCACGATAGGGACGTACGTCGTTGACGACGATGTGAGCCGGTCTGCGACGGCGAGCGCCGCGACCAAACCCATCACGACGAACGCGCCCACCGCGGCTGGGATCGACCAAAATGCCAGGATGCCGACGCCTGCAGACACGAGGAGCAGCCCGACCAGCGTTGTCCCAATGAGCAACTGCTTGTCGTTTTGGCCGACCAGCGAGATGACGAACTCGATCACCGCGCCCGGTGTCAGCGCGATGATACTTTCCGCCACCGCGATCACGGGCGAGACCCGTTGATGCAGATATCCGCTGAGCAGCTCGGCCACCGCCAGACCAGCCAACGCAGACACCACGCCGAGGAGCGCACCGAGCCGGCGAGTAGTCGTCATACCTCGATGGTGCCTCACGCGGCCGCAGATGCCAGCGATCGAGGCTCGATGTCACACAGTCGTCACACAACAGCTCGGCCTGGGCTGACATGATCGGTGCGTGACCGACGGACCTTTGCCTCGGGTTGGCATCGCCTGCGACGTACACCCGCTGCGCGCTGGCCGGCCGCTCTGGGTTGCTGGACTCGAGTGGCCTGGCGCCAGTGCTGGGCTGGAGGGCCACTCCGACGGGGACGTGGTCGCCCACGCGGCGTGCGATGCGCTGTTCTCGGCTGCTGGCATGGGCGACCTCGGCAGCGAGTTCGGGACGTCCGACCCTCGGTGGGAGGGGGCGAGCGGCGTAGCCCTGCTCGCGGAGACTGCCCGTCGGCTGGGCGAAGCCGGCGTCACGATCGGCAATGTTGCCGTGCAGTTGATCGGGTCGACGCCTCGACTTGGCCCGCGGCGGGCCGAGTCGGAGCAGGTGCTCTCGGCGGCATGTGGGGCGAGCGTGACGGTCACGGCCACCACAACTGACGGCCTCGGGCTCACGGGGCGCGAAGAGGGCTTGGCGGCGATCGCGACCGCCCTCGTCTACGCCTGAATTAGGCTCTGCGGGTGCCCCCCGAAACTGACTCCCGCCAGCCGCGGGCAGCGCTGGTGCTGCTTGCGGCAGGCTCGAGTTCACGCATGGGGGAGCAGATCAGCAAAGTGTTTCTTCCGCTGAGCGGCCACCCCGTGTTCTCGTGGTCGTTTCGCTGGGCAGCCCTGGTGCCTGCAATCACGCACCGACTGCTTGTCACCGCCGAGCGAGACAGGCAGCTGGCCGAGCAGGTCCTCGCCGACGAGGTTGCCGATCTCGGCGTGGAGGTCATCGTCGGCGGCAAAGCCCGCCACGAGTCGGAACTGCATGCGTTGCGGGCGCTGGCGAGCCGGATCGAACGTGGGGAGATCGACGTCGTCGTCATCCACGATGCCGCACGACCGCTGGCCGGCACCGAGCTGTTCGCCGCGGTCGTCGACACGGCGCACCGGCACGGTGGCGCCATCCCCGTCCGGCCGCAGCCGGCGCTCATCTTCACCGAACCCGGCACCGGCGTGGTCGATAAAGATCTGGTCACGGTTCAGACGCCCCAGGCGTTCCGGGCTGCGCCGTTGCTCGCCGCCTACGAGCGGGCCGAGCGCGACGGTTTTGCAGGAACTGACACGGCGAGCTGCATCCAGCGCTACACGGATCTGGCCGTGCACTGCGTCGACGGACCCGCCCGGAACATCAAGATCACGTTTCCGGAGGACCTGCTGCTCGCCGAACGCCTGCTCGCTGAGGCACGCCGCGACTTGACGACCGACCCCTAACGGCAACGCTTCCCGTCCGGGTTCGCTGGCTGGTGCCCCACCACGCCCATCGACATCATCAGCTCGAATGCGGAGTCGTCCTCGATCCGCCTGCCCGGAGATGGAGCCGTCACTAAGGTGACGCTCACTCGCTCTCGCAGCCAGTGGGTGAGCGCGCCAAGGTCGCGCAGCGCGACGCTGAGGTCGGGGATCGCCGCGAAGGTCGCCGGGTCGAGCACGATAGGTGAGGTGACGATCCGCAACGTCTCGCGGTCGACCGTGCCGGTCACGACCCCACCCGACGTGCCCTTCACCGTGTCGATGACGGGGCGCACAGAGATCGCGGGAGCGCCCGCGGCCGCAGCCACCACCCGACGGATGAAGGCTGAGGTGACCAGTGGGCACAGAGGGTCATGGATGACGACGCAGTCCGCGTTGGCTGCCGCCGACCGGAGGGTGCTGTCACCCTCGGGTAGCTCCACGACGTCGTGGTCAGCGGACTGCGACCAGCGCCCCTGCGGCAGCGGGATGTGTCCCGTCACCACCGTGGCGTGACCCAGGGCAGCGACGGCCGTCACCGCCTGGGCGTAGAGGGGCGCGGACGGACAGAGACGGTGCGCCAGCGGCTCGCGCCCGATGACAGGAACGAGGCCGAGCACCGACGACACACGAGCTCCAGCGAGGAAGTGGCCGCACCATGAGACGAACAAGGCCCCGCCGATGGCGGGGCATGCCCTGACTCAGGAGGCGAGGACCTCGTCGAGAATCGTCTCGGCCTTGTCTTCGTTGGTGTGCTCAGCCAGCGCGAGCTCGGAGACGAGGATTTGACGAGCCTTGGCCAGCATCCGCTTCTCTCCAGCTGACAGGCCACGCTCACGCTCGCGGCGCCACAGGTCGCGCACGACCTCGGCGACCTTCATGACGTCGCCGGAGTGCAGCTTCTCCAGGTTGGCCTTGTAACGACGTGACCAGTTCGTCGGCTCTTCGGTGTGCTCTGCGCGCAGAACGTCGAAGACTCGCTCGAGGCCATCGGCATCGACGACGTCGCGGACACCCACGAGATCGAGGTTGCAGGCCGGGACGCGAACTACGAGATCGTTTTGGGCGACAATGCGGAGGACGAGATAAAGCTTGTCCTCACCTTTGATCTGACGGGTTTCAATATCTTCGATGACAGCGGCTCCGTGATTGGGATACACCACCGTTTCGCCGACCGTAAAAGTCATGTGTCAGCTACCCCTTTCCAGGACCTCTAGGATACCACGTCATGAGGCGGGTCGGAACTGTGTTTGCCCAGGTCAGAGCATTGATTCGGGCTTGACAAACGGCGAATCTCGTGCCTGTCCCGGGTGCCATGCGGCCGACTCAGGTGTCCGCGAGCCCACCGATCTCCCTATTCACGCGGCGGCTTGGATACGCTGAGGCCCGCAGCGGCTCGACGCCTGAAACCGCGGCGTCTGAGAGCGACCCCGCGGCTGCGCGGCAGGGAGGACCGACCGATCGTGGTGACCAACGCATTCACACCGGCACGACACCGTGGCGGGACGCTGCGCGCGCTCGCCACCGCGGCGCTCCTGATGCTCGCGTTGCCAATCCTTTCCGGCTGTGGTGCCGGCACCGATGCTCAAACTCAGCAGCCGTACCAACCGGCCGAGGGCGTGACCGTCCGCAGCAGCGAGGTGTACGTCGTCAACGCCCTCGTGGTCGCCGACGACGAGGGAAACGGCACCGTCGTCTCAGCGCTCATCAACCAGGCAGACGAGCCTGACTCCCTGGTCTCGTTGACCGCCGAGACGGGTGAGGGGGACGAAGTCCAGGTAGCGCCGATGCCGACCGAGGGCATCGAACTCGCCCCACACACCGCCGAGCAGACCGCCCACAGCGGCGCACTGCGCGTGACCGGAGAGACCGTGACCCCGGGGGGCTCGTCACGCTGACCTTCGAGTTCGAGCAGGCCGCGCCGGTCACCGTCGAGGTCCCGGTGGCCTCGTCGGACGGCCCCGACTATGCGGACGTGACCGTCGGCCCCGTCGACGCGTAGGCATCCGGCTGCCAGTCTCGGGCAGGCCGGCTCAGGCAGGGCCTTCGTACTTGTAACCCAGTCCGCGCACCGTGACGAGGTGCCGTGGATTGGTGGGATCGGGTTCGATCTTCGCGCGCAGCCGCTTCACGTGGACGTCGAGGGTCTTGGTGTCTCCGACGTAGTCGGCACCCCAGACCCGGTCGATCAGCTGGCCCCTAGTGAGCACCCGGCCAACGTTGCGCAGGAACAACTCGAGAAGCTCGAACTCTTTGAGTGGCAGCCGTACCTCGTCCCCAGCCACCGTGACGACATGCCGCTCGGTGTCCATCCGGACACCGCCTGCCTCGAGAGTCGCCGGGACAAGCTCGGGCTCCTGCCCTCGGCGCAGCACGGCCCGGATGCGGGCAACAAGCTCGCGAGGGCTGTAGGGCTTGGTGACATAGTCGTCGGCGCCGAGCTCGAGGCCGACAACCTTGTCGACCTCCGCATCCTTTGCGCTGACCATGATCACGGGCACGGCCGACATCTGCCGCAGCTGGCGGCAAACCTCGGTGCCGGGCAGGCCTGGAAGCATCAGGTCGAGCAGGACGATGTCGGCGCCATTGCGCGCGAACTCCTCGATCGCCTGTGGCCCGGTGTTGGCGAGCGCAACGTCGAACCCCTCCTTGCGGAGTACGTACGCGAGGGCGTCGCTGTAGCTCTCTTCGTCCTCGACCACGAGCACTCGGGTCACGAGGCGTCCTCCTCAGTGAGGGACAGGGATGGTGCCGGAACATTCCGGTTGATCTGGCGGGGCATCGTGGCTGGCTGCGGTTGCTCGGCCGCGGGCAGGGCGAGGGTGAACGTGGACCCCTCCCCTTCAACGCTCCACACGCTTGCCTCTCCGCCATGAGTAGCGGCGATGTGCTTGACGATCGACAACCCCAGGCCCGTGCCGCCGGTGGCCCGTGCACGGGCCGGGTCGACCCGGTAGAAGCGCTCGAAGATGCGGTCGATCTCGGCAGCAGGTATGCCGACACCATGGTCGGAGACCACCACTTCCACCATGTCTCCCCGTCGTCGCGCGGACACCGCGACCCGGTCACCGGCATCGCTGTAGGCCACGGCGTTCTCGATGAGGTTGCCGACCGCCACGACCAACTCCTCCTGGTTGCCGAGCACAGCGAGGCCGCCGTCGGCGGCGTAGGTGAGGTCCACACCGTTGTCGTTGGCGTCGACCCGGACTCGGTCCATGGCGCCCTCGATGACGGCATCGACGGTCACGACATCGGCCTCACCGAGCGGGTCGTCGCCCTGCAGCCGCGAGAGCTCGATGATCTGCTGCACGAGCCGGGTCAGACGTTCACTCTCGGTGCGCATGCGCGCGGAGAACCGTTGCACCGCCTCCGGATCCTCCGCCGCCTCGCCCACTGCCTCAGCGAGCACGTTCAGGGCACCCACCGGTGTTTTGAGCTCGTGGCTCACGTTGGCCACGAAGTCACGCCGGATCGCCTCGACCCGGCGCTCGCGCGTGCGATCCTCCACGAGGACGAGAATCAGTCTGCTCCCCAGCGGCGCGACCCGGGCGGCCACCTGCAGGGACCGGCCCCGCCGTGGGCTCAACACGAGGTCGGCCTCGCGGATCTGGCCGTCGCGACGTACCTGGCGCACGAGATCCAGCAGGTCGTCGACCGCCACCGCCGTGCCGCGGACCAATCCCATGACGTGCGCCGGGGCACTGGCCTTCAGGACCGTGTCGTCGGCACCGACCACGAGGGCCGACGACCGCAGCACCGACAAGACCGCAGCGACACCGGCAGGTACGACGGGTTCGACCGGGGCTGTCTCCGTGCGACCCTGGTCACGTTCGCTCAGCCGGAATGCCAGGATCGTGACCGCACCGAAGACGGCACCCACAAGGCCACCGACGATGGCCGCGGTCGAGGAATCCATACTCTGATCGTACGCAGCCAGCCAGCCACGACCTGGCGGTACGGCCGCCGACGAGCCCGTGGTTTACGACAGTGTTCATGCCACGTTCACCGGGCGTCGCCGCCGCGTTACCGCGCCGCTCTACCGTCAGGGCATGCGTGACCAGTATCAGCAGCAGCTCGACAGCATCCTCAATGAACTCGTGGCGATGGCCGGCGGCGTTCGTGCCGCGCTGTCCACCGCGACTCAGGCCCTGTTGGACGCCGACGTGTCCGCCGCCGAGGCGGTGATCAGCGGTGACCTCGCGATCGACGAGGCGCGAGAGCGGATCGAGGAAGAGAGCTTTGACATCCTCGCGCGCCAGTCACCTGTGGCGGGCGACCTCCGGATGCTCGTGGCGTCGTTGCGGATGGTCGCGGACCTCGAGCGGATGGGCGACCTGTCCGTGCACGTCGCCAAGGTGGCCCGGATGCGCTATCCCACGCGGGCAGTGCCCTTGGTACTGATCCCCACCATCAAGGACATGGCCAGGACCGCCGACGAGATGATCCTTGCAGCTGCCGAGATCGTCGAAACCCGCGACGTCGAGGCTGCTCGCCAGCTCGAGATCGCCGACGACGACATGGACCGGCTTCGTCGCATGATGTTCCGCACTCTGCTGAGCGACGTCTGGGACGAAGGCGTCGAGCCGGCTATCGACATGGCCTTGCTCGGCCGCTACTACGAGCGAATCGGTGACCACGCCGTATCCATGGCCCGCAGGATTGTGTTCCTGGTGACGGGCCAGCACCCAGCAGGTGTCTAGGCCCACTGCCCGGTGGCCTGTGGCGGGCCGGCCCTCGCAGATCAGGTTCGGGGATGAGCGACGCGCCGTACCGCCTCGTCCTCCTCCGCCACGGCGAGAGTGACTGGAACGCGAAGAACCTGTTCACCGGCTGGGTCGACGTCGCGCTCACCGAGAAGGGGCGTGCGGAGGCGACTCGCGGCGGAACCTTGTTGGCCGACCGCGACTTGCTCCCGGACGTGCTGCACACGTCAGTGCTGCGGCGGGCGATCCAAACAGCCGACCTGTGCCTCGACACTGTCGACCGGCATTGGATCCCGGTGCGGAGGTCATGGCGGCTCAACGAGCGTCACTACGGCGCGCTGCAAGGCAAGGACAAGAAAGCGACGCTCGAGCAGTACGGCGAGGAGCAGTTCATGCTCTGGCGCCGGTCGTACGACACACCGCCACCGGCGATTGACGACGACGACGAGTTCAGCCAGTCCGGCGACCCGCGCTATGCAGACCTTCCGGCCGAGCTGATGCCGCGCACCGAGTGCCTCGCCGACGTCGTCGACCGGATGCTTCCCTACTGGTACGACGCGATAGTCCCTGACCTCCGCAGCGGCCTGACGGTGCTGGTGACGGCACACGGGAACTCGTTGCGAGCCCTGGTGAAGCACCTCGACGGCATGTCAGAAGAGACCGTCGTGGGGCTGAACATCCCCACCGGCATCCCATTGCTCTACGAGCTCGACGACAGAATGCGGCCGACTTCGGCCGGCGGGGAGTACCTCGACCCCGCCGCTGCCGCCGAGGCGATCGAAGCGGTGAAGAGCCAAGGCCGCTGAGTCTCTGCCTGGCTGGCCGTCGAGGGTCAGTTGTGCAGCGCCTGGCCGGCGACGCGTGTCTCGGCGATCTGCATCCGGCGCTTGATGCGACGCTCGCGGTTGGCGAGTCGAGCCACGGAAACGAGGGCATGACAGCGCGCCTCGGCTCGTCTGGACGCGCCGATCTCGCGCGCGACGTCCGGTGCGGTGTTCATGACTTCCTCCAAGTTCTGCGACCCAGGCAGGGTCGGTGACGACGTAAGACGCGGATGCGTCCTTTACCTCTTACAGAGTAGGGGTCATAACGGGCAGATCCAAATTGGACAGAGTGATTGTCGACACGTTGCGGTTAAGTGGTTTCCGCTTGACGACCTGGCAATATGCTGCTGGTGACGTCGGGCTGTCAGACCTGCGGCGGCTCGGGGTCCTCGTCGCGGTCGAGCCAGCCGCGAAACGCGTCGAGATTGCGGGTCGACTCACCCCGGCTGATCCGCCACTGCCACTCCTTGCGGATCGATGATGGCGAAGCCGAGTTCGAGGATCGTGTTGAAGGACTCGTCGGCGCAGGAGAGCACTGACCCGAGCAGCCGATCGACCTGCTCGGCGGTGACGGAGGCCAGCGGAAGGCGCCCTTCGAGGTAGATGTCGCCGTTGTGGTCGATACCGAAGGCGACTCCGTAGAGCTTGAGGTTGCGGCTGAGCAGCCAACGGTAGACGCCTTCGTGGTTCTCGTCGGGATTGCGGCATACGAACGCGTGGACCGCGAGGGCGTGGTCGCCGACGACAAGCTGGCAGGGGGTGGCGAGCTTGCGTTCGCCGGGCAGGTCGAAAGCAAAGACCCCAGGGCGCGGCTCGGCGATCTCGAGCCCGGCCTCGTCCAGGGCGACCCGGATGGTTTCGACGGCACGCGCCCGGTCGGCTGCGCCTGCAGCTGCCGTCACTCGGCGATCGCGAGCGTGTCGGCGCGCATCAGGTCGGCTGCGTCGCGGTATGCCGTGAGGGTCTCCTCGGCGGTGCGGGCCCAGCCGAAGCGCTGGGCATGCAGCACGCCACCACGGCCGAGCCGGTCGGCCAGCTCCTGGTCGGTCAGCAGCCGCTCGAACGCGCGCGCGAAGTCGGCCGGATCGTGGCCGTCGACGAGCAGGCCACTTTGACCGTCAGACACCGCGGTGGACAGGCCGCCGACGCGGGCGGCGACGACAGGAGTGCCACAAGCCTGCGCCTCGATGGCGACGAGCCCGAACGACTCGTTGTAGGACGGCACGCAGACCAACGTGGCTGCGCGGTAGTAGTCGACGAGCTCGCTTTGAGTGCGTGGCGTGACGAACCGAACGATGTCGGCGACACCGCACGACTCGGCCAGGTCGGCCAGGTCAGCTGGTGTGTCCATGCCCGACCCGGATGGACCGCCGACCACCGGCACCACCAGACGGTCGCGCAATTGGGGTTGAAGCTCGAGCAGGTCGGCCACTGCGCGGATTACGACATCGGGCGCCTTGAGTGGCTGGATCCGACCGACGAACATCACCACGAGGGCATCCGCGGCCAGCCCAAGCCTGTCGCGGGCCTGCTGAGTCGAGCCAGGTGTGAAGACCTCGAGGTCGACACCTGGGCTGATCACCCGCACCCGGTCGGGCTCGGCGTCATACAGATCGATGAGTTGTCGACTCTCGTCCTCGGTGTTCGCGACGATCAGGTCGGCAGCCGCGACGACCTGCTCCTCGCCGATCATCCGGGCAGCAGGCTCGGCGAGGTCACCGACAGCCAGCAGGCTGTTCTTCACCTTCGCCATGGTGTGCATCGAGTGGACGAGCGGCACTCCCCAGCGGTCACGGGCCAGGGCGCCGACCTGCCCGGAGAGCCAGTAGTGCGAGTGGATCACGTCGTAGTAGCCGGATGCGTACGACGCCTCCGTGCGCAGTACCTCACGCGCGAACGTGCACATCTGGCCGGGCAGTTCGGACTTGGTGAGCCCTTCGAACGGGCCGGCGACCACGTGCCGGACGACGACACCGTCGGCCAGCTCGACGACCGGCGGGAGGTCACCCTCGGTCGCGCGGGTGAAGATGTCGACGGCGATGCCCGCGGCTGCGAGCTGACGCGACAGCTCGACGATGTAGACGTTCATGCCGCCCGCGTCGCCGGTGCCTGGCTGGTCGAGGGGGGACGTGTGGACGCTGAGCATCGCCACGCGCTTCAACGCTCGCGCGCGCCGGTCGACACGCGGTACGTCGGCTCGTCGGAACACCCGGGTTCACACCTCCATGAATCGCAACAACCGTCAAGTCTCCCGTATTTCCTGCACCCCCGCGACTCGGTGCAGTGACTCCGGTCGCAAGAATGCCGCCCATGAGTGATGCACCCCGCACTGCAGTAGTCACCGGCGCGAGCAGCGGGATCGGCGCTGCCACCGCCACGGCGCTCGCCGACCATGGCTTCCGGGTCGTCTGCGCGGCCCGTCGGCGCGAGCGGATCGACTCGCTGGCTGAGCGGATCGGCGGCCTGGCGGTTGCGTGTGACGTGACGAGTCCGGACGACGTACGCCGCTTGGCCGACACGGTCGGGAGCCGTCTCGACGTGCTGGTCAACAACGCCGGTGGCGCCTTCGGCGCCGACGAGGTCGCGGCCGCCAAGGTCGAGGACTGGAAGGCGATGTACGACGTCAACGTGCTCGGCACGCTCAACGTGACGCAGGCGCTCCTGCCCGCGCTGCTCGCCAGCGGCGACGGGGTGCTGATCAACATGGGATCGACGGCAGGCCGCACCGCCTACGAAGGCGGCGGTGGCTACACGGCTGCCAAGCACGGCGTCGCGGTGATGACCGAGACGCTTCGGCTCGAGCTGGTCGGCAAGCCGGTGCGGATCACGGAGATCGCACCAGGCATGGTCAGGACAGAAGAGTTCGGACTGGTCCGGTTCGGTGGAGACGAGGAAAGGCGCAATGCTGTGTATGCCGGAGTGCCAGACCCGTTGACCGCCGCCGACATCGCCGACGCGGTCGTGTGGGTCGCCACCCGGCCCGCGCACGTCAACATCGACCTGTTGGTCGTACGGCCGCGAGCACAGGCCGCCCAGCACAAGGTCCACCGCGAGCCCTGACCCGCGGAGCGGGGCGTGCAGCGATTCGGTGGACTGCTCGCGCGCGGATAAGATCGATTGGCCGCCGCGTTGGCGGCCTACCCGCATCGACAGGACGCACGTTCTTCTCATGTCTGCCTTGACGCCCACTGCAACCGCACGGCGCAACGACCTGCGCAACGTCGCAATCGTCGCGCACGTCGACCACGGCAAGACCACGCTCGTCGACGCGATGCTGTGGCAGTCCGGGGCGTTCGGCGAGCACCAGCACGTGGACGTGCGAGCAATGGACTCTGGCGACCTCGAGCGCGAGAAGGGCATCACCATCCTCGCGAAGAACACTGCAGTGAGGTATGCCGGCCCGGCCGCCACCGACGGGCCGGTGACGATCAACATCATTGACACCCCGGGTCACGCCGACTTCGGCGGCGAGGTCGAGCGCGGGTTGTCGATGGTCGATGGCGTCGTCCTCCTTGTCGATGCCTCCGAGGGGCCGCTCCCCCAGACCCGCTTCGTGCTGCGCAAGGCTTTGGCACTGCGGCTTCCCGTGGTGCTTGTCGTCAACAAGGTCGATCGCCCGGACGCCCGCATCAGCGAGGTCGTCGACGAGACGTACGAGCTGTTCATGGATCTGCTCGACGACACCCACGACCAGGAGGCGCTCAACTTCCCCGTCGTCTACGCCTCGGCCAAGTCCGGGAGGGCGTCGACCGAGCAACCAGGCGACGGTGAGCAGCCCGACTCTCCGGACCTGGCACCGCTGTTCCAGACGATCATGGAGTCCGTCCCTGCACCGACGTATGTCGTCGGCGCTCCCCTGCAGGCCCACGTCACCAACCTCGACGCGTCGCCGTTTCTTGGCCGACTCGCACTCTGCCGGGTCCACCAGGGCACCCTGAAGAAGGGCCAGAACGTCGCGTGGCTGCGGCGCGACGGCTCCCGACGCAACGTCAAGATCACCGAACTCCTCGTCACGGAGGCGCTCGAGCGCGTTCCGGGCACAGAGGCAGGCCCCGGTGACATCGTCGCGATCGCCGGCATCCCTGAGATCAACATCGGCGAGACCCTTGCCGACATCGACGATCCCGTGGCATTGCCGCTCATCACCGTCGACGAGCCAGCGATCTCGATGACCATCGGCACCAACACGTCGCCGCTTGCTGGGCGCGCCAAGGGCACCAAGGTGACCGCACGACTGGTCAAGGACCGCCTCGACCGAGAGCTCGTCGGCAACGTCTCGATACGCGTGCTGCCGACCGAGCGACCCGACACCTGGGAGGTGCAAGGTCGCGGCGAGCTTGCGCTGGCGATCCTGGTCGAGCAGATGCGTCGCGAGGGGTTCGAGCTGACGGTGGGCAAGCCGCAGGTGGTTACGCGCGAGATCGACGGCAAGCTGCACGAGCCGGTCGAGCGCCTCACGATCGACGCGCCGGAGGAGTACCTCGGCGCCATCACCCAGCTGCTCGCGGTCCGGAAGGGCCGGATGGAGCAGATGATCAACCACGGCACCGGCTGGGTGCGGATGGAGTTCCTAGTGCCGGCCCGTGGGCTGATCGGCTTCCGGACGGAATTCCTCACTGACACCCGCGGCACGGGGATCGCGCACCACGTGTTCGATGGCTACGAGCCATGGGCGGGCGAGCTGCGGACCCGCTCCAGTGGGTCGCTGGTGGCCGACCGTACGGGGACGGCGACGTCATACGCGATGACCAACCTGCAGGAGCGGGGCACCCTCTTCGTCGAGCCGACGACCGAGGTCTACGAAGGCATGGTCATCGGCGAGAACTCGCGCGCCGACGACATGGACGTCAACATCAGCAAAGAGAAGAAGATGACGAACGTCCGGTCGAACGCGGACGAGTTCGAGAAGCTCGTGCCGCCGCGCAAGCTGTCACTGGAGCAGTCGCTGGAGTTCTGCCGCGAGGACGAGTGCGTCGAAGTCACTCCCGACTCCGTCCGGATCCGCAAGGTCGTGCTCGACCAGACGCTGCGAGCGCGCACCGCCGCTCGCGCCCGCACCCGCTCCTGACCCGCCAGTCGTTTGCCTTGTGAACAAGGCAAACGCCTTGTGAAGTAGGCAGGTGCGCCTGGTGGACAGGCAATCTGCCTTGGGGACCCGAGCACACCGGTCCTCTAGCCTCAGTTGCGTTGCTCAGTCGCCGCCTAGGGCGCCGGTCAGCGCTCCGTAGGCCGCTTGGCCGAACGCCACGAGCCTCGCCTCGGCGACGTTCGTGTCTGTATGCCGCAGGGTCTCGACGGCAGCCGCCGCTGCGTCGTCCAGAGGCCACCCGTAGATGCCTGCCGACACGAGGGGAAACGCGATCGACACGGCACCTAGCTCGTCGGCCACCGCGAGCGCGCCGGCGTAGCACGAGGTCAACAGGCCTCGGTCGCGTTCGCCGGCCGAGTAGTTTGGTCCGACGACGTGGATGACCCACTGTGCAGGCAGGTCTCCTGCGGTCGTCCAGCCGGCGCCGCCAGTCGCGAGCCCGTGCGGAAACCGGGCGATGCAGTCCGCGAGCACAGCCGAGCCCCCGGCGCGGTGGATGGCACCATCCACGCCACCACCCCCGCGCATCGCGCGGTTGGCCGCGTTGACGATGGCATCGACGTGCTGCGTGGTGATGTCTCCCTGCACGAGGGTGATCTTCATGCCTGCATCCTCGCCCTGCCCGATCCACGTCGCCACCGACACCCGCATGTCCCCAAGGCAAACCACCTCTCGCCATGGCGCGCTGAGGGGCTCGGGTCAGGTGTTGAGGAAGGTGCTGATCAGCGATCGGACGGCGGCTCGGTGTGTCCACAGCACACCTCCGCGGTCGAACACCTCGAGCTGCGCCGTCGGCAGCAGCCCTGCCAGCTCCCGCGCCAAGCTCGCTGGGTGGGCTGCGTCGCCCTCCTGGCCGATGACGAGGACGGGGCAGGTGATGGCTCGCACCTCGGACAGACTGCCGAGCGGATGCTGGGACGGCAGCTCACGCAACCCCCGGGCCACCGCAGTCGCCGACAACCGGCGCGCCCGCCGCTCGGCCCACAGGCGTACGTCGGCGCGGTCTCTCACCTCAGCAGGCTGGTCCGCCACAAGAGCGGCAGTGAGGCCGGCGAGGTCACGGCGATCGAGGAGCTCGGCTTGCTGCACCATGAGCTCGATCGCCGGATCGGCCCGAGGCTGGTCGAGGGTGGCAGGCAGCACGAACACAAGGCGATCGAACAGCTCAGGAGTCTCGACTGCGGCGCGGAGCAGCACCCCGGCGCCGAGGCTGACGCCCAGACCACGACGAGCGTCGTACGCGGCGGCCACCGCACGGAGCTCCGGCTCCAAGGTGGCGTACGTCCACGGCGCCTCCGAGCCGACCGTGGCTCCGTGCCCCCGGAAGTGGAGGAAGACCCGGGTGCCGGCTACGCCGGAACCAAACGGCCGCGTCTCGTCGATCGACCCCGCGAGCCCGTGAGCAAATATGGTCACAGGTTCGCCTGAGCCACTCACGAGACATTCGATCGGGCCGTCAGGCCCGGCCACCATCGGCACCCGCGGAAGCTCAGCGCTGCTGCATGGACTGCAGAGTCGGTCGAACGTCGACGAGATAGACGATCGCCGCGACGGTGCCGATCATGTTGAACAGCATGGACTCGCCGAACAGCAGGTGCAGGACGAGGAAGATGCCAAGCAGAAGCAGCCAGAAAACCTTGTTCTGCTTGTCTGCGGCAACGAAGAACTCGTCCTTACGGATGACAGCGTCACAGAGGGCGAAGCCCTTCACTGCGAGAAGAGCCAACCACAGGACCAGCAGGAACTTGTTCTCGATCTCGAGAGCAAGACTCGGGTCGATGAGCGCGGTCACGCCAACAATCGTAACGGGCCCCCGCACCGGACCGTGCACAGCGAAGGGCCGCCGCGAGCTATAGCTCAGGGCGGCCCTTGCTGTCAGGTCACGCAGATGGGGCGTCGGGTGAGTTACCGACCTTGTCCGCGGCGGCTGAAGTGGCCTTCTGTGCTGCGGTGGCGGTCTTCTTGGCGCTGGTCGACGTCGCCTTCGCGGAGGTCCGCGCCTTGCTTGCGGACTTCTTGGCGGTGCCGACGGTGGAGCTCGCCGACTTCTTCGTCGCCGCTGCCTGCTTCTTGACCGTGGTCGTGGTCGCCTTGGCGCGGGCCACGGTGCTCTTGGCCTGGTCGTGCAGGTCGCTGGTGGACTGCTGGTGGCTGACGCGAGTGACGAGGCCCTTGCCACGGCCGGCAAGCACGTCGTATGCCGCCAGGGCGTTCGCAATGAGCTCAGCCAACGCCGCCTGCGCCTTGGTCGGCAGGGTCTTCATCTGCTCGGGAGTGGCCTTGACGTCTTCCTGAAACGACCCGACACGGGCATTCAGGGTGGCCTGGGCCTGGTTGCGGAACGCCTGCGGGTCAAAGGTCGCAGCGCGAGCGGTCAGCTCGGTGCGAGCACCGCGGATCTTCTCTACGGCCAGGTCGCCGACGCCGACGACGGCATACAACGGAGTCTTGTCGATTTCGCCGAGGACGCGCTCCAGGTCCTTGCGGGTCTTGTCCAAAGTGGGGTTGAGGGGCATGTTTCCTGCCTTTCTGTGGTGATGTACCTCAGGTTGATGAGGTCACCAGATTGTGGAAGTCAACGGGCGACGGCGGTCTCGGACTCCAACCGAAACGCGTCATAGATGTCGAGCAGCACTTGCTTTTGCCGCTCGGTGAGACCGGGGTCGTCGAGCACTGCCATCTGTACGGATCGCTCGTGCTCACTGACGGGGTCGAGGATCCCGGCGCGGACGTACATGGTCTCCGCGGAAACTCGCAGCGCCTTCGCCAGCTGCTGCAAGACTTCCGCGGACGGCTTGCGGAGGCCGCGCTCGATCTGGCTCAGGTACGGGTTGGAAACCCCCGCCTGGTCAGCCAGCTGCCGCAGCGACAACTGGGCTCCGCGACGCTGGTCGCGGAGGAAGTCCCCCAGGGTCTGCGCCCGCTGCCCGACCTTGGCCGAGCCCGCCTTCGCGGTGGCGCCGACCTTGGCAGCGGCTTCGGAAGCACCGTCTGCGAGGGGTTTGGTGACCCTGAGTTTGGCCATGCCCCGAGTCTGCTTGCAATAGTTAGCATTTGCAAGCTGAGGCACGCGTGATGCTTCTCACCCTCCCGCCGACTGGTCACCTGCACCGGTCAGAACGTCGGGCGAAGCTCACCGACCGGTTCGCCACCGCCGAAGACCGGCACGGCTCCCGTGGCGTCCACAGCGGCGAGATCCACCCCTGGTATGCCGTCGACGCCAGCCCGGCGAAGCGCGGCGGCCATGACGACCTGCCGGGCGCGCGCGCCACCGTCGTCGATTTTGAGCGCGATGGCGCGACCATCCGGCAAGGCGACGGCGTAGCACGCTTCAGCGCCGGCCTTGCCGATCGCACCCGGGATAGCCCGCAGCAGCGCGGACTCGTCGCGATTCGATCCGGAGGTGTACTCAGGTGCTGCCACGATCGCCTCGACGACGCGCCGTTCGGCGCTTCCCGGCCTGGCCTGCATCAAGGCGCTGAACCCCCGGGCGAGCCCGGTCAGGGATGCCGCGAACAAGGGCGCTCCGCACCCGTCCACTCCGATCGACGACACTGCCCCGCCCGTGAGTTCCGCGAAAACGTCGCACACCGCGACCTGGAGTGGGTGCTCCGGATCGCGATAAGTGTCGGTCGGCCACCCGTTGGCGACACAGGTGGCGAGCAGCGCGGCGTGCTTGCCGGAACAGTTCATCGCGATCGGCTCGGGTGCGCGCCCGCTTCGGATGAAGTCGAGCCTTGCAGTGTCGTCCATCGGGAAGTCCGGGGGCGTCTGCAACGCGCTCTCGTCGAGTCCGGCGCCGGCGAGGATGCGGCGGACCCCCTCGAGATGGAACGGCTCGCCCGAGTGGCTAGCCGCCACCAGCGCCAGCAGCTCCCCGTCGAGGTCGAGCCCGAGCCTCACCATTCCCGCAGCTTGAAGAGGCTTGTTGCACGACCGCGGGTAGATCTGTGTCGATACGTCTCCGACGTACCAGTCGACCGACCCGTCGGCCGCAACCGCGACCACAGAGCCGCCGTGTCGACTCTCCACAAAACCCGACCGGACAACCTCGACAAGGATCTCGACATCAGCCACGAGGGGTGAGCGTACCGTCGGCTCGCTCCAGCTCCATGGCCAGCCGGACAGCGGCCCCAGCCGAAGGTGGCACAATCGCCACCGTGCCCGACCGACCCGTGCCGATCCCGCAGTGGATCCCGACGCAGCGTGAGATGGACGACCTCGAGCTGATCGTCAACGACTGCCTGCGCGACAACCCCGGCGGATTCGTCAAGCCCACCGCAGCCGAGGAAACGTCGATGCTCACGTTGGTGGTCCCCGCGGAGACGGCCGAGGTAGCCCGTGGCATCGGCGAGCTCGACCTGATCGACGCGGAGGGCGCACCCCTCGGCCGCCTCACTATCGAGGAGCCCTGGGACACCGGCGACGGACGGGTCGGCCTCGCCGGCCCCGTGCAGAGCCTGGAGCACGACGAGTTCGGCCCGTTCCAACGCCTCCACCTGCCCCCTGCACGGGTCCACAAGACCCAGGCACCCGACCAGCTGCTCGCCATCGCCGTGCACCGACCTCTCACCAGCGCAGACCTCGCGACGATTCGCAACCGCGCCGATGAGCTCAGCCGCACACCCCTCCTCATCGCGTGCATCGGCGACGGTATGCCGGACGGCATCTCGCCTCCTGCCCTCGTCCGCGCCACCCTCCAGGCAGCGTCCGTGCTCGGCGAGGCTCGCGTGGTCGCGGTGCCGGTGGCCGACCACGGCTGGGATCCACCAGCAGACACGCCAGGTGCCGATGCCGCGTCACCCAACGCACGACTGCTCTCCGCGGTGTGCGGCGCCTACGCCTCCGAGACGCTGACACTCGACCGCAAGGCCCAGGGCACGCTTCCGGCGGCGATTGCAGCGATCGTCGAACGCGACCGCCCACCGCGAGAACGGCGAGGCTTGGTGGTGTTCTTCACCGGTCTTTCCGGGTCAGGCAAGTCCACGCTTGCCCGCGCTCTCGTCGGCCACCTGCTCGAGCAGGGAGACCGCACGGTGACCTCCCTCGATGGCGACGTAGTCCGGCACCACCTGTCCAAGGGGCTTGGCTTCAGCGCGAAAGACCGGGAAACCAACGTAACGAGGATCGGCTTCGTGGCGGCCGAGATCTCCCGCCACGGTGGGATCGCGATCTGCTCGCCCATTGCTCCGTTCGAGTCCACCCGGGCCGCCGTACGTCGTATGGTCGAACAGGCGGGCGGAGGCTTCGTGCTGGTGCATGTGGCTACCCCACTCGCCGAGTGCGAGCGGCGAGACCGCAAAGGTCTCTACGCCCGGGCGCGGGCGGGTGAGATCCCCGACTTCACCGGCATCTCGTCCCCCTACGAGCCGCCAACTGACGCGGTCAAGATCGACACGACTGATCGACCTATTGCAGACTGTCTCGCTGAAGTACTCGACGCGCTCGCTACCGGGGGCTGGCTCCCAGCCACAAGATAAACGCCGACGGAGGGCGCATGCAGTTCCACGAGGTAGCCACACAGGTGCTCGCCGACGGCGTGTTCACCGGCTACGGCCTCGAGGTCAAGACGGCGATCGCCGGGTTCATTGTGGGCGTCGTGGTCGGCATTACCGGGATGGGCGGGGGCGCCCTGATGACTCCCGCTTTGATCTTCCTCGGCGTCGGCGACGCCTCAACCGTGGTCACCGCCGATCTGACGGCAGCCGCCGTCTACAAGTCGGGTGGGGCCGTCGTGCACTGGCGGGAGGGGTCACCCAACCTTGCCCTCGCCGGCTGGCTGATCATCGGCTCGGTGCCGATGGCTTTCCTGGGTCCGCAACTGGTCGGCTGGATCGCTCCGGAGGCCGACCTCGACGACTTTTTGAAGGTCTGCATCGGCTTCGCCCTGCTGTTCGCGGCGACGACGTACGCGTTACGGCTGTACATCCAGCTCCGGCGGGTGACGAGTGGCACCCAAGAGGCCGAGGGCGAGCCGGTTATCAGGCCAGTGCTCACCGTGCTCGTCGGCGCGTTAGGCGGCCTGCTCGTGGGCGTCACGTCGGTCGGCTCCGGCTCGGTGATCATGATCGCGTTGCTGATGCTCTACCCGATGCTGTCGGCCGTGAAGCTCGTTGGGACCGACCTCGTCCAGGCTGTCCCACTCGTCCTATCGGCGGCCATCTCCAACATCATCGCCCACGGTCTGGACTGGGGGATCGCGATCCCGCTCATCATCGGCTCGGTGCCGGGCACAATCATTGGCGCCAAGATCGCCCCTCGCGTGCCGTCGTCGGTCATCCGCCGCGGGATTGTCGTCGTGTTGACGATGTCTGGCGTCGCCTTGCTTGACAAGGCGGGTTGGGCGCCGCTCGGCGCCGGAGAGGACGAAACCTATCCGGAGCTCATCGGTCTCGTCGGGGTGGCGACGCTAGTCCTCGTCCCACTGGTCTGGGGCGGGCTGCGCAAGCGCCACGGGTTGCCGATGTTCGGCACGCCGACCGTCGCGGACATGGAGCGGGCCATCGGCTCGAACAAGCCCAAGACCCCGACACCTTCCGGGGGCTGACGGCCGTACGTCGTACAACCGCACGACGCAGCGGTGCTCGATCAGTGTCACGTGCGCCACAAGGCAAGCGGGAAGTGCCTCGGCGGCCACTCGATCATGAGTACTATTGCCCGGAATCTCATGCAAGGGAGACGCCTACCTGATGACCGTCCACGCTGACTACCGCCTCACCCAGCTCGAAGAGCTGGAAGCGGAGTCGATCCACATCTTCCGCGAGGTGGCCGCCGAGTTCGAGAAGCCTGTACTCATGTTCTCGGGCGGCAAGGACTCGATCGTGATGATGCGGCTCGCCGAGAAGGCCTTCTACCCGGCGAAGATTCCCTTCCCCGTGCTGCAGGTCGACACCGGATATGACTTCCCCGAAGTGCTCCAGACCCGGGACAACTGGGTCAACCGCCTCGGCGTCCGGCTGATCATCGCCTCGGTCGAGGAGGCTATGAAGAACGGCACTGTAGTCGACGACGGCAAGACCAGCCGTAACCGGCTGCAGACCGGCACCTTGCTCCATGCCATCGAGGAGAACGGCTTCACGGCCGCCTTCGGCGGTGGCCGTCGTGATGAGGAGAAGGCTCGGGCCAAGGAGCGCATCTACTCCCACCGTGACGAGTTCGGCCAATGGGACCCCAAGATGCAGCGCCCGGAGCTGTGGTCGCTCTACAACGGCCGCATCCACGCCGGCGAGCACATGCGCATCTTCCCCCTGTCGAACTGGACCGAGCTCGACATCTGGCACTACATCGGCAGCGAAGGCATAGACATCCCCAACATCTACTTCTCCCACCGGCGGCGGGTCTTCGAGCGCGACAAGATGCTGCTCACCGAGAGCGAGCACAATCCGCTACGGCCTGGCGAGCACGTCGAAGAACGCACGGTCCGGTTCCGCACCGTTGGCGACCTGACGCTGACCGGGTGCGTCGAGTCCGATGCCGACACCATCCCCGCGATCATCGAAGAGATTGCGGTCGCCACCCTGACCGAGCGCGGCGCCACCCGTGGTGACGATCGCTTCAGCGAGGCCGCCATGGAAGACCGCAAGCGAGAGGGCTACTTCTGATGGCTGGACTTTCCATGGACCTGCTTCGGTTTGCCACGGCGGGCTCCGTCGACGACGGCAAGTCGACCCTGATCGGGCGGCTGCTGCTCGACTCCAAGGCGATCTTCGCGGATCAGCTCGCGGCGGTGGAGGCGACCTCGAAGTCGCGCGGCTACGACTACACCGACCTGGCGTTGCTCACCGACGGACTTCGCTCCGAGCGCGAGCAAGGCATCACGATCGACGTCGCCTACCGCTACTTCGCGACCCCCAACCGCAAGTTCATCATCGCCGACACCCCGGGCCACGTGCAGTACACCCGCAACATGGTCACCGGCGCCTCGACAGCCGACCTCGGCCTCGTCCTCGTCGACGCCCGTCAGGGCTTGACCGAGCAGTCGCGCCGCCATGCGGTGATCTTGTCCCTGCTTCGGGTGCCGCACCTCGTGCTGTGCATCAACAAGATGGACCTCGTCGACTACTCCCAGGAGAGGTACGACGAGATCCACAAGGAGTTCACGTCGTTCGCGACGAAGCTCAGCATCCCTGACCTGACGATCATCCCCATCTCCGCGCTCAAGGGCGACAACGTCGTCACAAGGTCTGCGCACATGGGCTGGTACGAAGGTCCGTCGCTGCTCCACCACCTGGAGAACATTCACGTCGCGTCCGACCGAGACCTCGTCGACACTCGCTTTCCAGTGCAGTACGTCGTACGTCCGAAGTCCGACGAGTACCACGACTACCGCGGGTATGCCGGCCGCGTTGCCGGAGGTGTGCTCAAACCGGGAGATGACGTGCTCGTGCTTCCGTCGGGCATGACGTCGAAGATTTCCGAGATCGACCTCTTCGACAAGGAGCTCGACGAGGCGTTCCCGCCGATGTCGGTGACGGTGCGGCTCGAGGACGACGTCGACGTGTCGCGCGGTGACATGATCTGCCGGCCGCAGAACGCCCCGACTCCCAGCCAGGACATCGACGCGATGATCTGTTGGATGTCGCCGACACCGATGCGACCCCGTCAAAAGGTCGCGATCAAGCACACGACGCGCACTGCGCGCGCGCTGGTCAAGGACATCCAGTACCGGCTCGACGTCAACTCACTGCACCGCGACCTAGATACGAAGGAGCTCGGGCTCAACGAGATCGGGCGCGTGCAGCTCCGCACGACGATCCCGCTGCTGTGCGACCCCTACGAGAAGAACCGGACCACGGGCTCGTTCATCTTGATCGACGAGGCCACCGGCGTCACCCTCGGCGCCGGCATGATCAACTCGTCCAGCTGACCCGCCCGAAGGATTGACCGGCGTCAGGCGGAGAGGCGAAAACCTACGGACTCGAGCTCGGCTTCCAAGCGGAGACGTTCGAGCTCGCGCTCGCGACCTTTGCGAGCCGACGTGAGCTCCTGGTCGACGCCGAGCTGACTGGCAGCCGTCATGAGGACGTCGTCGTAGGCGAGCTCGATCCCCTCCCTCTTCGCGACCGGTGCGTTCGGTGGCAACAGAACCAGGTCGCGGCGCAGCCGACACGCATCGGACGCGAGCCGCTCGATGGAGTTGGCGTCAGGTCTCTCGACCGGCACCTGATCCGCTCGGCCGAACAATAGCTGGCCGAGGAAGCCGAGCGCGCGCGACAACTGCACAACCGCGAACGTGAGCGCGATCATGATGAGCAGGGCGATCACCCAAGACCACATGGGCCCCACCGCGGACTCCACGCCGTCCATCGTCAGCTCCGCGCACGAACGTGCAGGCCGACCTCCGGGTCGACGACGACCTCTTGCGACGCAGGCACACCGTCGGCGGTGAGCGGTACGTCGACGGGCACGCTCCGTTTCACGACCGCCAAGGCGATCGGCCCGAGCTCGTAGTGGCGTGCCGCGGAGCCGACAAAGCCCACGACACGGTCGTCGAGGAGCACGTCATCCTTGGTGGCTGGTAGCCGGTCGACCGAGCCGTCGAGGTGCAGAAGCACGAGGCGCCGAGGCGGCCTGCCGAGGTTGTGCACCCGCGCAACCGTCTCCTGACCGCGATAGCAACCCTTGTCGAGATGCACCGCGGACCCGATCCAGCCGACCTCGTTGGGGATCGTGCGGTGGTCGGTGTCGATCCCGAGGCGTGGCTCCCCGCGGGCGATGCGCAAGGCGTCGTGGGCCCAGGTGCCGCACAGTGTGCCGGTGACTGCGGACTCGAGGTCGGCGCGCGCGACGAGCTCGACCGTGTCGGGTGTCCGCGCCAGGACAGCCCATAGCTCGGACACGTCGTGGACCTCGACGCGCATCATGAACCGCATCGAGTCGAGCCATGCGACGAGTGGAGCAGCCTCGCCGGGACCGACGTGTGCCCAGAACGACGTGCCGTCGTCGTACCCGGTCATCGCGTGCTCAACATGACCGTGTGGCGACAGGACCAGTGTCGTGATCCAGCTGCCCGTCGGCAGCCCTTCGATCTGCTGGGTGGTCAGCGAGTGCAGCCACCCGAGCCGGTCGGCACCGTCGACACGGATAACGTCGCGATGCGAGAGGTCGACGCACCCGTCACCGCCCAGCAAGATCTTCTGCTCGCGCAGCGGGTCGCCGTAGTGGGCGGCGACTCCGGCGTCGACACCATCGGCCTCGACGGCTCCGGGCGACTGCAGCAGCGGGCTGGACCATCTCATGGCGCACACTCGCGGCACTGGCCAAACACCGTGAGGTGTCCGACATCAGCGACGAACCCGTGATCGGCAGCAAGCATCTCAACCAGGGAGGAGATCTCGGCGGGCGAGATCTCGGTGATGCCCTCGCAGGTGCGGCAGACGAGGTGGACGTGTTCGGGGGCAGCGGCAGCATGGTACGTCGGTGCGCCGTGACTGAGGTGCGCGTGCTTGACGAGCCCGAGCTCCTCGAGCAGCTCGAGGGTGCGATAGATCGTGGAGATGTTGACCCCGGACGCCCGCTCCTTCACCCAGGCGAAGGCCTCTTCGGGTGTTGCGTGGCCTAAGTCGGTGACCGCTTCGAGGACGAGCTGGCGCTGCGGTGTGAGGCGATAGCCTCGCGACCGCAACCGCTCCTGGAGATCCACCTGCCCAGTCTACGGGGCGGTAGCGGCTACTCCGAGCGCGTGAGACGGCCCCAGATGTGCGACTGGATCGGCTGTCCGACAGCGGCCATGTCGAACGTCCACAGCAGGTCGCCTTCGACAAGGCCGTAGAGCCGCTGCCCGCCGACGTACTCCTTGGCGGTCTGGGTGCGCACGACGGCATCGGTGGCCATCTCGAGCTTTGCGCCCTCGACGTTGCCGTAGTAGATCTCGACGAAACCGGTCGGATGGGCAAGGACAAGCTCGATTTCACCGCCGGGTTGGGGCCGCAGAAAGCCGGTCTCGAGGGCAAGCGGACGCACCTCGTTGCCCTCGTCGTCGAGGAGCCAGGTGCGGCTGAAGTAATGGAGGAACGGCCGGCCGTCATGGGTGAACGCAAGTTCTTGCCCGAACTCGAACGCCTCGATCGTCGGGTAGTCGCCACGGCCGTTGCCGTGCCATTGGCCTAGCAGGAACGCGACCGGCATCACCTGCGGGTGCAGGTCAGAGGGGATCTTGAACGGCATCGGTCGCTGCGTCAGCTCTCGCCGCGGAGCAGCGCGAAGACGGCGTAGCCGGCGAACCAGGCGATGGCGAGGGCCACGATCACAAGCAGGCTGACATAGAAGGCGTCCACGACGGCAGAGTCTAACGACGTCAGCGGGGCTTGACCTGGAGGAACTCGCGGGCTTCCTTCGTCGTCATCGCTGGGCGTTGCACCAGCTCGCACAACGCTGCCGCCCGCTCCACGAGCTCGCGGTTGTGTGTCACCGGAACTCCGCGCGCAAGTGTCAGGGTGTCTTCCATCCCGACCCGCAGGTGGCCACCTTTGCTAAGGGATGCCAACGCCACGGCCAGGGTTGTCCGGCCGATCCCGGTCGCCGACCAGGAGGTCGTCTCGGCGGGCAGCGCCTGCACTGCCGACACCAGTGCGTCTGCGGTGCCAGGCATGCCGCCAGGCACGCCCATCACCAGATCGCAGTGCACCCGTCCCCCGAACGGGAGCCCGTGGGTGGCAAGCAGCCGGTGCAGCGCGGCCACGTGGCCAAGGTCGAACAGCTCGAACTCAGGCACCACCTCGCGCTCCTGCGACAGCGCGTAGAGCTCCTGCACGAACGGGTAGGGGTTCATGAACACGTCATCGCCGAAGTTGGTCGTGCCCATGGTCAGGGAGCAGGAGTCGGGGTCGGCGTCGAGCACCTTCAGTCGCTGGGCGAGAGGGTCGTGCACCGATCCTCCGGTCGACAGCTGGACGATGAGGTCGGTTGTCTCGCGGATGCCCGCGACCGCCGCGCCCAGGAGGCCGAGGTCGAGCGTGGGGCGGTGATCGGCGTCACGGATGTGGAGGTGGATCATCGCGGCGCCCGCAGCCTCGCATGCTGAGGCGGTCTCGAGGAGTTCGTCGAGCGTGGTGGGCAGGGCCGGTACGTCTGCTTTGGCCGTTTCTGCGCCGGTCGGGGCGACCGTGATCAGGGTCGTGGGGTGTGGCGCGGCCGTCATACGGCACATCGTGCCAGACCCACCTCATCGAACCTGAATATGTCCTGAACATCCTCAGGAGTCTCTGGCTCGATTTCCCGGTTCTGCCCATCCTTGGCAAACTGGACCGGAAAGTCTGCCGCGAGCCCCGCGAGCCAGCGCCCCGCCTGCCGCGGGAGTGCGCCCCGAAGACAGAGAGAGTTATGAGCGAACCACGCCCACCGTCCGATGAGGGATCGACGACCGATCCGGCCGTCGAAACCGGTGCTGGCGGGACTAGCGGCGAAACCTCTGCGGCCGGCGGCCAGCGCAAGGCGGTCAAGCCTCGAGGCTTCATGCGGCGCCACGTCGTCATCGTCTCGATCGCGGTGGTGCTGGCCGTGCTCGGCGGTACGGCGGGCGGCTACATGTGGTGGCTCAACCACCAACTCGGCAACATCCAGCGTGCCGACATGGGTGTGACGGATAACCCCGAGAAGAACCACAACGAGGACAACCAGCCACTCAACATCTTGCTGATCGGTGCCGACCACGGCAACATCGGGCAGTCCGTCGCCGAAGACCTCGAGGACGGCAAGTGGACGCCGTACCAGCACCTCAGCGACACGATCATCATCGCCCACATCCCGCCCGACCGTGAGTCCGTGCAACTGGTCTCGATCCCCCGAGATGCCTATGTGAAGATCGACGGCTACCCAGCAGGCAACGAGCACGCGAAGATCAACGCCGCCTTCTCGTACGGGGGACCTGAGCTGTCGCTCAGGACTGTCGAACAGCTGACTGACATACAGATCGACCATGTCGCGATCATCGACTGGGTCGGCTTCCGCGACTTGACCAGTGCGCTCGGTGGCATCAAGGTCTACATCCCGGAGACGTTCTACGACGACTCGCAGCGGATCACCTGGCAGAAGGGCTGGCATACGTTCGAGGGTGAGCAGGCTCTTCAGTACGTGCGTACTCGCCACGGCCTCGCCAACGGCGACTTCGACCGCATCAAGCGGCAGCAGAACTTCCTTCGATCCACCATGGGCAAGCTGCTGTCGGGGTCGACGACCAAGAACCCGATCCGGTTGACGAAGGTTGTCGGCACCGTCACCGACTATCTCACGGTCGACGAGACGTGGGACAACGACGAGATCCGCTCGTTGGCGTTGTCAATGCGCGACATCAAGACTGAGGATGTTGACTTCTTGACAGCGCCGTTCGGGAGCTATGACACAACCGCTGACGGGCAGAGCATCGTCCGGCTCGAGCCGAAGCAGTCCCTCGACTTGTGGACGGCCATGAAGGACGACGATATCGACGGATATCTCAAGCAGTATCCCGATCAGGGCTTGGGGAGCCCGACCAGCGTCGACTAGCCGAACCCGACCTGCAACGCCGATTTCGTCGGGTACGCTCGCGTCGTCATCACCGCCTGGCCGGGAGGGGAACTCGTGGGGGACGAACCACACGACACTCCGGCTGAGCCCGATGCCGCATCCGCCGGGCCTGCCGCCGCGACTGCGCCCGCGCCCAAGCCGGTGAACCGCCGCTGGTGGTCCATCTTCACGCGCCACAAAGCGCTGACTGCCGTGGCGTTGGTCCTGGTGCTCCTCGCCACAACTGCTGGCGGCTATCTGTGGTGGGCTAACGACCAGATCGGCAAGATCCCACGGATCGACGCTGGCATCACGCCGCACCCGGAGAAGGATCACAACGAGTCGGAATACGCCTTGAACATCTTGCTTCTTGGCGCCGACCACGGCAACGTCGGGCTGTCCGTCGCCGAGGACATGGCCGATGGCAAGTGGACCCCCTGGGAACACCTCAGCGACACCATCATGGTGGTCCATATTCCCGCTGGCCGAGAGTCTGCCCAGCTCGTGTCGATCCCCCGCGACAGCTGGGTCGAGATCGAGGACTACCCCTACGACAACGGGCACGGCAAGATCAACGCCGCCTTCTCGTACGGCGGGCCAGCGCTGGCGGTCAAGACTGTGGAGAACCTGACCGGCCTCACCATCGACCATGTCGCGATCATCGACTGGGCTGGGTTCCGCGACCTCACTTCCGCCGTCGGAGGTGTCGCCGTCTACATCCCTGAGACCTTCACCGACACGAGTCAGAACGTCACCTGGACGAAGGGGTGGGAGACCATCGAGGGCGAGCGGGCGTTGCAATACGTCCGGACCCGCTACGACATACCGGGGGACAAGGAGAGCGACTTCGGCCGGATGGCGCGGCAGCAGAACTTCCTACGCGCGCTCATGGGCAAGCTGTTGTCGACCTCGACCACCCGCAACCCGATCCGCTTCGGAAAAGTGCTGACCACGTTGACGCGATACCTCACCGTCGACGAGACGTGGGACAACGACGAAATCCGTGGCCTGGCATTGGCCATGCGTGACCTGGAGGCGGAGCACGTCCAGTTCGTCACGGCACCTTTCGGGTCCTTTGACGAAGTCAGCGGGCAGAGCATCGTCCGCCTCGACCCCGTACAGACCCGCTCCTTGTTCAGGTCGATCGAGCGCGGCAAGATCGCCGGCTACCTCGAGCGCCATCCCGACGAGGGCTTGGCCGACGACACGCAGGTCAACTGAGCAGCCCGGCGCCGGGTCAGGTTTCGAGCCGTGCGCGAGTCTCGACTTCGCCATGGCGGCCGTAGTCGTCCTCGATCCGCTCGATGTCGTCCTCCCCGAAGTAATTCCCGGTCTGGACCTCGATGAACACCAGATCGTCGAGGCCGGTGTTCTGCACCCGGTGCGCAGCCCCGACGGGGACCTCGAACGTCGTTCCTACGGACACGGGCGTCACCGCACCATTGAGCGTCACCGTCCCCGAGCCGCCGACGAAGAACCAGTTCTCGCTGCGCTTGCGGTGTCGCTGGTAGCTCAGCCGTTGCCCAGGCTTCACGCAGATCCGCTTCACTCGGAACCCGGCCCCGCTGTCGACGACCTCGTAGAACCCCCACGGGCGCTCGTCGCGTTCAACCGCCACCGTCGTCCTCGCTCGTCTGGTTGGCCACGACGGCGTCAGCCCGTGGCAGGTCCAGAGCAGTGTAGATGCCGCTCGGTCGGATCGAGCGGCACGCTACCGACGGCAGCAGCGAAGCCAGCGACGATTCAGACGGTGATCCGCACCTCCGCCACATCGCCGCGGGACGCGGTCACCTGCTGGTCCCGGGACGCCACCCCGGGGGCAAGAGTCCGCAGGGTCCAGTCGCCAGGGGCGGCGAAGAAGCGGAACTGACCGGTGGCACTCGTCGGGACCTCCGCTGCGAACTCACCCGTGCGGTCGAGCAAACGTACGTAGGCGTTGCCGACCGGCTCTTTACCACGCACGACGATGCCCTGGATGATCGACTCCGTAGCAACGTCAACGCCGTCGAGGCTAGGACCACCCGCCTTGGCTCCGCACACTCAAGCCTCCCCGGGCTCGTCACCAATGGCGACCGGTACACCCACGAGCGAGCCGTACTCCGTCCACGAGCCGTCGTAGTTCTTCACGTTCTTCTCGTCGAGGATCTCGTGCAGCACAAACCAGGTGTGTGCGCTGCGCTCGCCGATGCGGCAGTAGGCGATGGTGTCTTTCGACCCGAACGCGACACCGGCCTCCTGGTAGAGGGTCTTCAGTTCCTCGTCGGAGCGGAACGTGCCGTCGTCGTTGGCGGCCTTGCTCCACGGGATGTTGGCGGCCGTCGGGATGTGGCCGCCGCGCTGCGCCGACTCCTGTGGAAGGTGCGCAGGCGCCAGCAGCCTTCCGGCGTACTCGTCGGGTGAGCGCACGTCAACGAGGTTCTTGGCACCGATGGCCGCGACCACTTCGTCGCGGAACGCGCGGATGTCGAGGTCAGGATCCTTGGCTGCGTATGACGTTGACTGCCGAGTGGCGGTGTCGGCGGTGAGCTCGCGCGAGTCGAGCTCCCACTTCTTACGCCCGCCGTCGAGGAGGAGCGCCTTCTCGTGGCCGTAGAGCTTGAGGTACCAGTAGGCGTAGGCGGCGAACCAGTTGTTGTTGCCGCCGTACAGCACGATGGTGTCGTCATTGGCGATCCCGCGGCTCGACAGCAACTCCTCGAACTGCTCCTTGTTGACGAAGTCGCGCCGGACCGGATCCTGGAGGTCCTGCTTCCAGTCGATCTTGATAGCGCCCTTGATGTGTCCCTTTTCGTAAGCTGAGGTGTCTTCGTCGACCTCAACCAACACGATCTTGTCGTCGTCGAGATGGCTCTCGACCCAGTCAGCGTCGACGAGTACAGCGTCGCGGCTCATGCAGCTACCTCCGTGGTCGTGGCCCTGCCGCGGATGCGGCCGGGAAGAAGCGATGGACGGTTTTCAAGCGGAGTCGAGGGGTGCCCGGTCAGGGCATTCGACACAGCGCCGCAGCGCAGCGGCAATGGTCAACCGCGCGACGCTTCGTCAGGTACGTCGACTGCATGCAGCCAGGCTACGCGCCTCGCGGGGGCGGCTCCTTCGGGATTGGCCAGATGCTGAGATGGCCGTCTCAGCGCGGGAACGAGCCGCCGGATCGGCGGGATCTGGCGTCTCAAACTATTCTCCGTACAACTCTCTCGCCCAAAGGAGCGCGGCATGACCATCCAGCTCAACCACCACATCATCCACGTCCACGACAAGCAGGAGTCTGCGCAGTTCTTGTCCGAGATCCTCGGGGTCGAGGCCCCGACGCCATACGGGCCTTTCCTCGTCGTCGACCTGAGCAACGAGGTCTCACTCGACTTCATGGACGATTCCGAACCGTTCACGCCTCAGCACTACGCATTCCTCGTCGGCGAAGACGAGTTCGACGCCATCTTCGGCAGGATCAAGGAGCGTCAGCTGCCGTTCTGGGCCGACCCTTCCCGGAAACGGCCGGGCGAATTCAACACCAACGACGGAGGACGCGGTGTCTATTGGGAGGACCCCAACGGGCACTTCCTCGAGATCATCACGCGCCCCTACGGCAGCGGCGACGACTGAGCTGAGACTTCAGGCGGATCAGCCACCGGCGAACGGTGGCAGCACCTCCAGGGTGTCGCCGTGGGCTACCGCGACCTCCGAGAGCAGCGACGAACCCAGCGGACGGTCGCCGAGCAGGAGCGAGCAGACGCTGAGCACCGCCGCGAAACGCGGCTCATCCGCGTGCCGCTCACGCGCAGCCGCAAGTACGTCGGCGACCGTCGAGCCACACAGGATCTCCTCCGAGACGCCAGCCGCTGCGCGTGCGGCCGCCCAGTAGCGAACAGTCACCGCGGCCCCCGCGATGGTCTCAGCGCTCGTCGCTGGGGTCGGTGCACTCGTCATGTCCGGTATTGTCGCAACCGCGATGGGGCCCCGGCGAACCGGCCGTGGGCCTCGCACGTTTTGGAGGTGGCAACCGATGAGCACGTTGCTGTTGCTCACGAACGCGCTCCAACCATCTGCGGAGATCATCCCCGCTCTCGCGCTGCTGCCCCACCACGTCCGCATCCTCCCGGCTGAGCCGACGGTGCTGGTCGAGGCGCCTGACTGCGACGTCGTGCTGGTCGATGGCCGGCACGACCTCGCTGCGGTCCGGAGCCTGTGTCGGCTCGTCCGCACCACCGGTGTCGCCGTGCCCGTGATCGTGGTGGTGACCGAAGGCGGCCTCGCCGTCGTCGCAGCCGACTGGGGCATCGACGACGTACTCCTGTCGACTGCTGGGCCGGCCGAGGTGGAGGCCCGGCTGCGGCTCGGCATGGGACGACTGGCGATGGCAGGTGCCGACGGCGACCACGAGCCGACGATCATCAAGAGCGGCGACGTGGAGATCGATGAGTCGTCTTACACCGCGCACCTCGGTGGTCGCCCACTCGATCTGACGTTCAAGGAGTTCGAGCTCCTCAAGCACCTCGCACAGCACCCGGGCAGGGTGTTCAACCGCCAGCAGCTGTTGCACGAGGTGTGGGGGTACGACTACTTCGGCGGCACCCGCACCGTCGACGTCCATGTACGACGGCTGCGTGCAAAGCTCGGGCCTGAGCATGAGGCGCTGATCGGCACCGTGCGCAACGTCGGCTACCGGTTCGTGCTGCCGACCCGCTCGCGGGGCGCTGATCCTGAGGGTGCACAGGCCAAGCAGGCCACGCATCCGTGACCGCTGAAGAAGGCGCCATCTCGATCACCGTCGTCGATGAGGTCGACAAGCCGACCCGACAGGCAGTGCAGGCCATTGAGGCGGCGGCTCTCGAGGTCGACGGCGTCGGACCCCTCGACGACCAGGTGCGTCTCGACCTGCAGTTCCCAGGCAGGGCGGGCCGCCATTTCCTTGCCACGGCCCAGGACGGCAGGCTCGTCGGCTACGCGCACGTGCGTCATACCGAAGGCGGACCTAGCAGCGCGCATGCCGTGGTGGCACCGGACCACCGCAGGCATGGCGTTGGAACCGCCCTCATCGAGCGGCTGGCGGCCGAGTCAGGCGCGCGCGGTCTGCGCGTGTGGGCGCATGGCGACGAGGCCGCCGCTCGATTCCTGTCCGAGCGGCTCGGGTTCACTCGGGTTCGTGACCTCTGGCAGATGCGTCGTTCGCTGAGTGACCCGCTCGACGAGCCCCGCTATCCCCGCGACGTGACGGTCCGCACGTTCGAGACAGGTCGTGACGAGGATGCCTGGCTCGACGTCAATGCCCGCGCGTTCGCCGACCACCCCGAGCAGGGCGGGACCGAGCGTGGCGACCTCGCCAGCCGGATGCGGCAACCGTGGTTCGACCCCAAGGGCTTCTTCCTGGCCGAGCGCGGGGCCGAGCTCCTGGGCTTCCACTGGACCAAGGTGCATCGAGTCGACGACGGCGAACCCCACGTCGGTGAGGTGTACGTCGTCGGGGTCGCCCCGGAAGCGCAGGGTCTCGGGCTCGGCAAGGCACTGACGCTGACCGGCCTTCGCTACCTGCGTGATCGCGGCCTCGACACGGTGGTGCTCTACGTCGAAGCAGACAACGCGCCCGCCGTGGCGGTCTACGAGAAGCTTGGCTTTACCACCAGCGCGGTCGACGTGATGTACGAGCGCCGCTGAACCTCTTGCGTCCGTACGACGGGTCGCGATAGCGCTCGGAGCTACGGACGTTGTGACCGAACCTGTCGACGTAACCCGGCGTTCACCCAGTGGTGAGAGGATTCACCCATGTCCACGTCGTCCGCACCAGTTCCCAGCGACCCCAGCACCGAGTCTTCGCCCGGCTCGCTGCCCGTGACGCTGCCCGCAAAGACCGCGGGACCCCCTGAGGAGGGTCCGACCGACGCGCTGCCACGGGCGACACCTGCCGACTCGTTCGACGTCGAGCCGCCCTACGAACCAGCAGACGACGACTTGCCGAAGGATCGATTCCTCGACCGCGAGCTGTCCTGGCTGAAGTTCAACAGCCGCGTGCTCGCGCTCGTCGAGGATCCAGACCTGCCGCTGCTTGAGCGCACCCGGTTCCTGGCGATCTTCGCCAGCAACATGGACGAGAACTTCATGGTCCGGGTTGCCGGCCTGAAGCGGCGTCTCGAGGCCGGAGTCGCGGTCCCTACGGCTAGTGGCCGGATGCCCCGCGACGTGCTGGCGGCGATCTGGTCCGAAGCACGCGAGCTGATGAGCCGCCACGGCCAACTGTTCCGCGAAGAGGTGCTTCCGGCACTTTCAGAGGCGGGGATCGCGCTGCTGCGGTGGGGGGACCTCGACACCGACGAGCAGAAGCGGATGCAGGAGCTGTTCACCGACCGGATCTACCCGGTGCTCACACCATTGGCGGTCGACCCCGCCCACCCTTTCCCCTACATCTCCGGCCTGTCGCTCAACCTCGCCGTGACGATCCGCAACCCCGAGACCGGGAAAGAGCATTTCGCTCGCGTCAAGGTGCCGCCGATCTTCCCGCGGTTCGTGACGCTCGGAGAGCAGCGGTTCGTTCCGCTCGAGGATGTCATCGCCGCCCACCTCGACCAACTGTTCCCAGGGATGGAGGTGCTGCAGCACCACACGTTCCGGGTCACCCGCAATGAGGACCTCGAGGTGGAAGAGGACGACGCCGAGAACCTCCTGAAGGCGCTCGAGCGGGAGCTTCAGCGTCGCCGGTTCGGCTCGCCGGTGCGACTGGAGGTGGAGGAGTCGATCGACGATCACGTCCTTGATCTCCTGGTGTCGGAGCTCGACGTGTCGCAGAGCGAGGTGTTCCATCTTCCCGGGCCCCTCGACCTGACCGGACTGCACGGCATCGTCGAGCTCGACCGTCCAGAGCTCAAGTACCCGGCGTTCGTGCCTCACACCCATAGCCACTTGGCCGAGGTCGAGTCGTCGAGCCCCGCCGACATGTTCGCCGCCATCTCGCGGCGCGACGTACTGCTGCATCACCCCTACGATTCCTTTGCCACCAGCGTGCAGCGGTTCCTCGAGCAGGCGGCCGCCGACCCGCATGTGCTCGCGATCAAGCAGACGCTCTACCGCACGTCCGGTGACTCACCGATCATCGAGGCGCTCATCGACGCGGCCGAGGCCGGCAAGCAGGTGCTCGTGATCGTCGAGATCAAGGCGCGGTTCGACGAGCGCGCCAACATCCGTTGGGCGCGCAAGCTCGAGCAGGCCGGCTGCCACGTCGTCTACGGTCTGGTCGGCCTGAAGACCCACTGCAAGCTCGCGCTCGTCGTCCGCGACGAGAGCGTCGGGATCAGACGCTATGCCCACATCGGCACCGGCAACTACAACCCGAAGACCGCGCGCTTCTACGAAGACATCGGTCTACTGACCGCCGACGACGGCATCACTGGCGACATCAGCAACCTGTTCAACAACCTGTCGGGGTTCGCCAGGCAACGCGACTACCCACACCTGCTCGTTGCTCCCGAGTCCGTCCGCGCCGGGCTCATCGATCGGATCGAGCGCGAGATCGAGCACTGCCGGGCCGGCCGCCAAGCGCGGATCCGGATCAAGATCAACGCGCTCGTCGACGAGGCCACGATTGACGCGCTCTATCGGGCATCACGTGCCGGGGTCCCGGTCGAACTGTGGGTTCGCGGCATCTGCGCGCTGCGCCCCGGCGTCCCAGGTCTCTCCGACAGGATCACTGTTCGCAGCATCCTGGGCCGGTTCCTGGAGCACAGCCGCATCTTCTGGTTCGAGAATGGCGGCGAGCCGCAAGCCTGGATTGGGTCTGCCGACCTGATGCACCGAAACCTCGACCGCCGCGTCGAGGTGCTTGTCGAGGTACCGACGCGTGCGCACGTCGACGAGCTCGGTCAGCTCCTCGACCAAGCCTTCGACGACAAGACGACGTCCTGGTGTCTGCAACCGGACGGCGAGTGGGAGCGGCATGCGAGAGACGCCGACGGTCAGCCCCTTGCCGACCTCCAGTCGGTGCTGATCGCGATGCACCGTCGGCGACGGGACGCAGCAAGCGCCGTACACCGGTGAGATCAGCACGACGCGAACAGCAGCCGCTGCCTGGCAAGTTTGCGCTTGGCCGGTGCTGCGTCGGCGAAGCCCGAGACGATGCGGGCGCGCGGACCGACCGACACGACCGCCGCAACGACGGACTCCCCCAACACGTCCGACATCGCCGCGACGGCAGGCGGCAACGATCACCGTCCACCATGGCGTCACTGCCGGTGCCCCTCGACTCGATGGACACCTGTCGTGCCCGCATGTGAGAGTAGTCGATCGTGGCGGCCACCCGACTGATCCGAGCGGCGGGCGCCGTGGTCTGGCGGCACGGCAGCGACGAGCCAGAGGTGGTCTTGGTCCACCGTCCCCGCTACGGAGATTGGTCCCTGCCTAAGGGCAAGCTCGACCAGGGCGAGCTGAGTCCGGTGGCGGCCGTGCGTGAGGTGCAGGAAGAGACGGGGTTGCAAGTCGCGCTGGGAGTGCCGTTACCGGAGCAACGCTACGAAGTCGGCGCCAGTGACGCCGAGCCTCGACCGAAGGTGGTCAACTACTGGGCTGCCCGCGCCGGCAACGACTCTGACCTGAGTCGATTCGAGCCCAACGACGAGGTCAGCGATGCCCGTTGGGTTCCGATCAGCTCCGCGCTCCGGAAGCTCAGCTACTCCCACGACGTACAGCTCGTCCGGCGGTTCGCCAAGGCGGCATACGCCAGCAGCCCGCTGGTGATCGTTCGCCATGCAGACGCGGAGAGCCGCAAGACCTGGAAGGGCGACGACTCCGAACGCCCGCTCAGCAGCGACGGCTACACGCAGACCGCACACATCACGGCGCTGCTGCAGGTTTACGCCATTCGGCGGGTAATTTCGAGCGACGCAGTGCGATGTGTCGACTCCGTGCTGCCGTTCGCGAACGCGTCCGGCGCGAAGATGCGGCTCGATCCCGCCTTGTCGGAGGCCGCCGCCGACCCGCGAAGGATTCAACGGCGGCTCGGGCGGGCGCTGGCCGGCAGCCGACGTGTTGCGTACTGCTCCCACCGTCCGGTCTTGCCAAAGCTGTATGCCGCTCTCGGCCTCGACCCCATCGCCATGTCTCCCGCAGATGTCGTGGTGCTGCACCGGGCCGAGGGCAAGATCGTCGCCACGGAGCACCACCGCCCCGAGTGATTTCAAGCGATGAAGTCGAAGACGCCGTACACGAGTGCGGCAGCGAGCCCAGCCATGGGGAACGTCAGCACCCAGGCACCGACGATAGACCTAGCGACCCCCCAGCGAACTGCTGACTTGCCCCTGGTGGCGCCGACACCCATCACCGACGAGGTGATGGTATGAGTCGTGGAGATCGGGGCGTGGAACACGTAGGCAGTCACGTAGAGGATCGAGGCGGCCGTGGTCTCGGCAGCAAAGCCGCGAGGTGGGTCGAGGTGGATGATGCGACGGCCGAGAGTCCGCATGATCCGCCAGCCACCGGAGTAGGTGCCGAGCGAGATCGCGCTCGCCGCAGAGACGATGACCCACAACGGCAGGTCATCGCCGGGGGCTGCGTACCCTCCCGTGACGAGGGCAAGGAAGATGACACCCATTGTCTTCTGGGCATCCTGTAGGCCGTGGCCGAGCGCCATCGCGGCTGCAGAAACGGTCTGCGCCAACCGGAAGCCGCGGTTGATCGGGCCGGGATTGTGGCGCCGAAATATCCACAGGATCGCGAGCATGAGGGCGAAGGCGATGATGAAGCCCACCAGCGGTGACGCCACCATCGGGATGAGGACCTTCTCCTGGATGGATGTCCAGTCCACGAAGCTGCCTGAGGCGAGGGCGGCGCCGACCAAGCCCCCGATCAGAGCATGCGACGACGACGACGGCAAACCGAAATACCAGGTGGTCAGGTTCCATGCGATTGCACCAATGAGACCCGCCGCGACGACGACGAGCCCTTGGTTGCCGCTCGGCGGCGAGATGACGTCGCTCACAGTGGTGGCGATCTCCTGTCCGAGGAAGGCCCCGGCGAAGTTCATGACTGCCGCCAGAATGAGCGCGATGCGCGGTGTCAGCGCACGTGTCGAGACAGAGGTCGCGATCGCGTTGGCGGCGTCATGGAAACCGTTCGTGTAGTCGAATCCCAACGCGATGACGACCACGGCGATGACGAGCGCTAGCTCCATTGGCCGCCCTCGAGGGAGTGGGCGCGCGACAATGACCCACGTGACCGGACGCGCGGCACTAGGACTCCTTGACGGCGATCTGCTCGACGATATTGGCCACGGTCTCGAAGGCGTCGATGGCCGCCTCGAGTGAATCAACGACGTCCTTGAACTTGAGAACCGTCAGTGCGTCGTACTGTCCGTTGAACAGCTTCGCAACGATCCGGCGATAGGACTTATCGCCGTCATTCTCGAGGCGGTTGATCTCGATCCAGTACTCCTCGAGGTTGCGCATGGTGCGCAATCGCGGCATCGCCTCGGCAGTCAGCTCCGCTGACCGCTGCAATACTTCGACCTGGTTGGCAAGCTCGCTGGGAAGCTCGTCGATCTCATACAAGATGACGAGGTCAACAGCCTCCTCCATGAAGTCCATGACGTCGTCGAGAGCGGCCGAGAGGCGGTAGATGTCTTCGCGATCAAACGGCGTCACGAACGTCGTGTTGACCCGGCGCACGATGGCGTGAGTGGTCTCGTCCCCGTTGTGCTCGGCCTCACGCATGCGCGCTGCAATGGCCTTGCGGTCACTGTCGACGGGGAGCATCTCGGCGAGCAGTTCTGCCCCGACAACCAGGTTCTTGGCCGAGTCGGCGAACAGATCGTAGAACGCGGTGTCCGTGGGGCGAAAACGCACGGCAACTCCCGTCGAACGCGGATGGATCATCGCAATGCTAGGGGGTGGCCGCCACGATCGCGCAACCGCGTCGTCAACCGCGCTGGATCTTGAAAAGCCTGCGCTCAGGCGTGTGGCGCATCCTCACGGACGCCGAGGATCGTGTCGATCTGACCCTGGCTCAGCGGACCGTCGGCCTCAGACGTCGCGATGATGAGATTGGTCATCATCTCGATCTCGTCGAGGACCTGGGTGTCGTGGACTTTGACGTCCAGCATGTCGTTCACGGATTTCGCCTTCCGGGGCCGTTCCGGGTCATCGGCAGCGACATTGACACCGAGAAATCTACGCTGCGAAGCCGACAAACGTAGCGTAACCGCTGCCCGCACCCGCCGCAGTCGATTCGCCATGGTCCTACCGTAGCGACGGCCACGGATGCCTCCAAGTTGATCGCATCCACCGCGATGGCGATAACTCCGTTCGGAGCACAGCCATTGGGATAACGTAGTCGTGAGCGGGTCCACGCTCTGCTTTCGAGCCTGTCGTGACCGCGGCGACCTCCTGGCATCCCCGGGTATATCAGTCGAAACTTCGCGTCGTTCGGTGGATGCCCGCGAGAAAAGGGTGTCGTTAACCTTCTGCGCGGGTAACCGTAGGAGGACAATCCGCGAGACATCGCCATGGACCATCGACGCGCGTTAGGGGGCGAGATGTCTGCAACGGCTGACCGCTGGCACCTCCTGCGCGACTACGCCGAGGCGACATTGACGTGTATGTCGGTCAAGGAGCTCGCCGAGCAGACCCTCGGCACGGCGCTGACCGCACTCAACGCATCGTCGGCGTCGGTGTCTCGTTTCGAGCTCGAACGCGGCCGCGTCAAGATCCTGCACAACCTGGGCCAGCTGACCGAGTGGGAGGATATGTGGCCGCAGGACTCCTACTACCTGCTGAGCGAGTACTCCCAGCTGATGACCACGGTCGGCGGCAGCGAACGCTCCTGGCGCGGCTCTCTCGACGACCCCGATACCGCGGGTCCCGACCGCGACCTGCTGGTCAGAATCGGCAAGCGCCACGCGGCTTCGTTCCGAGTGCGGGTTGCGGACAGCGTGTGGGGCGACATCTACCTCGCACGCGAGGACGGACCGCAGTTCGACGACACCGACCTAGCCGTCGGTGAAGTTCTGGTCGGGCTAATGTCGGCAGGCTTGTCCCGCCTCGAGCTGCTGGCAGACCTCTCTCACCTGGCTTACACCGATCCTCTGACCGGCGTCGGAAACCGACGAGCTGCGGATGAGTGGCTCGAACGCAGGCTCGACACGCAAGCTGTCTTCGATCCGGTGTCAGTGGTGCTCTGCGACATCAACGGCTTGAAGAAGATCAACGACTCGTTCGGCCACACTGCCGGTGACGACCTGCTCAAGCTGGTCGCGTCTCACATCACGACTGCAGCCGAGGACCTGGCCGACGTACTCGTCACCAGGATGGGTGGCGACGAGTTCGTCGTCCTCGTCTGTGGTGCCCAGAAGGATGAGGTGCAAGCCCTCGAGAAGCGACTGGCTGACATCCCGTTGCCGCACGGCACCGGCCTGGCGGTGGGGGCTGCGACGACGGCAAACCGGCCCGATCCCAACGAGTCGCCGAAGACCGCCGCGCGCACCCTGTTGCGTCTCGCTGACGCGGCCCAGTACCGCCACAAGCGCACCAGACGCGTCGCCACGGAGGGGATCCTGCTTTCGCCGACGCCGGTGGCTGCGTTGTTGCCTGAGGATGCCGGCATCGTCATGGACGTGGCACTGCGATCGTTCGCCGCTGCGCCCGAAAACACCGTCGAATGGCGGCTCCAGATTGCCGCCGACGTGATCTCACAGGTCTACGACGTCGCGTCGTGGTGGATCAGCTGCAACCACAAAGGCGTCCTGATCGACGTACTCGGTCGGATGCTGCGACCTGATGCACGAGGGCTGCTTTCGGGCGTCGAGCTGACATCTGGCACGCCGTACAACGCAGAGGACTTTCCCGCGACCCTGGCAGCCCTGCGAGGCGGTTCGTACTCTGCATCGCTCACTGACGGTGAGGAGACCGAGCGGGCCTACCTGGCCCGGATGGGCTACATCTCGGTCGTTGCCGCCGGTGAGCCGGGCCACGACGGTCGCGAGTGGCTGATCGAGCTGTTCGGCGACACGCAGACGTCCATGGCCCTGTTCGCAGCCGAGCCCGCGTTGCGTGCGTTGACCCACATCGCTGTCCGCGGTGCGCCAACGGAGTGAGCTGGCTCAGCCCGTCGTCTCTTCTTGCACCAGTGCGCGATAGTCGTCGAGCAGGCCCTGCCAGACCGGTCCCGGCTTGCCAGTTCCGATCTGACGGCGGTCGATCGTGGTCACCGGGACGAGCTCGCAAACCGTCCCCGTCACGAACACTTCGTCGGCACGGTAGAGGTCGAACAACGTCAGTTGCTGCTCGCGGGCAGCGAGTGCGCCTGGCCGGCCCCGTGCTCGGTCGAGATCAAGGACGATCTGCCGGGTGATTCCGTGTAGGCAGGCGGTTGCCAGTGGCGTCAGCAAGACTCCGCCAATGACGCAGAAGATGTTCGCCGTGTCGGCTTCGGCGACGTACCCGTGCACGTCGAGCATCAGGGCAGCGTCGACGTCGGCATCGTCAGTCACCTCAAGCCGGGCCAGGATCGAGTTGAGCTGATTGGCGTGATGGATGCCCGGGTCGAGCACGTGTGGCGGGGGGCGCCGGATGCTTGCGGTGCGGAGACGTTGCGGTGTTGGGCTGGGCTCGACCGGCTTGTGCTCGGCGATGATGACGAGGCTGCCTCGCGGCGGGGCGTTCGCAGGGTCCATCCCTGAGGTGGATCGAGATCCTCGAGTCACCATGAGTCGGACGTGGGCGTCGTCCGTCATACGGTTCGCATCGAGAGTGTCACGAAGAGCGGCTTCGATGTCGGCTCGGGCGCCTGGCAGTGCCATGCGCAGGGCCCTGGCCGACTGTTCGAGACGATCGAGGTGCTGTTCGAAGCGGAACGGTCGGCCGTTGTAGACACGCAGCCCCTCCCAGATCGCGTCACCCGACTGGAAGCCAGCATCGAACACGGAGACGCGGGCTTCGTCGCGCGACAGCAACTGCCCATCGACATGGATCATCAAGGACTCGGCCACTGATCTCCTTGGTTATGGGGCCTGCAGGGATCACCCGAGGATATGCACCGTCGAGCAGCGCCACGACGGCGGTCGAACTGTGCCACGACGGTCGATCCTGTCGCGACAACGACGGTCGAGTTGCGCCCCCGTCGGTCAAGCTTGTCGAGACCTAGCGGTTTCGCTCGTGGTGAAAAGCGCAGCAACGCGGAGAGTTTTGCCGTGCGTTGCGTTTGCGCCGGCGGCTGCGGCGCGCACGGCGG
>CAWFFZ010000005.1:0-17246 GCA_963815295.1 uncultured Actinomycetota bacterium | reverse complement strand
ACCGTCCGCAGCATTCCCACCGACCGGGTCCAGGCCCTTGTGGCCGAGCACACCCAGGGACGTGCTTTGGGCTTCCTCGGACAGTCGCGGGTCAACGTGGTCGAGCTCAACCTGGCCCTGCAGCAGCTGTCCTGACCCGAACCAACGACCGACAATTTGAGGGGAGGACCCGCGATGCAGACTGATGGCGTGGAACGCGGTGTGCTGCGGGTCTACCTCGGTGCCGCACCCGGGGTCGGGAAAACATTCGCGATGCTCGCCGAGGGACAGCGGCGCGCCGAACGCGGTACCGACGTGGTGGTCGGGCTGGTCGAGACCCATGGCCGGGCGAAGACCGAGGCCGCGATCGGCGACCTCGAGGTGATGCCCCGCCGTGTGGTCAACCATGGCGGGATGGTCGTCGGCGAACTCGACGTCGCTGGCGTGCTCGGCCGCAGGCCCGAGGTGGTGCTGGTGGACGAGCTCGCCCACACCAACGCCGTCGACTCCAAAGCCCCTGATCCTGACGCGCCCGATCAGGTCGGCCTTGGTCATCGCGTCACGGATCGCCCAGTCGTCGCCGGCGATCCGGCCGACACCGGTCGAGTGAAGCGCTGGCAGGATGTCGAGATCCTGCTACGGGCCGGCATCGACGTGATCACGACCGTCAACATTCAGCATCTGGAGTTGCTGAACGACGTGGTCACCTCGATCACCGGGATCCGGCAACGCGAGACCGTTCCCGACCGGGTGGTGCGGGCGGCGGAGGCGATCGAGCTGGTCGATATGAGCCCGCAGGCGCTGCGGCGCCGGATGGCGCACGGCAACGTCTACACCGCCGACAAGATCGACGCGGCCTTGTCGAACTACTTCCGCGAGGGCAACCTTGCCGCGCTGCGCGAGCTGGCGCTGCTGTGGCTGGCCGACCGGGTCGACGACGGCCTGGACCGCTACCGCCAGCAGCACCGCATCACGGGCACCTGGCCCACCCGGGAGCGGGTCGTGGTCGGGATCTCCGGCGGACCGGAGATGCTGGCGTTGATGCGTCGCGCCGCCCGGATCGCCTCGCGCACCGCCGGCGGGGAATGGGTCGCGGTCTATGTGAGCCGCCAGGACGGCCTCGCCGGGGCGTCACCGGAGACGTTGGAACGCCTCCGCGGGACCACAGAGGAGCTGGGCGGCACCTTCCAAGCCGCAATCGCCGACAACGCCGCCGACGGGCTGCTGGATGTGGCCCGTGGCGTCAACGCCAGCCAGGTGCTCATCGGGGCAAGTCGACGCGGCCGCATCTCGGCGCTGCTGCAACCAGGCGTGGGAGAGGAGGTGATCGCCCGCTCCGGGGAGATCGACGTGCACGTCGTCACCCACGACTACGCTCGCCGCGCCGGTCGGCGGCACCAGCACCACCGCGTGGTGAGCCGGACCCGGCGCATCGCCGGCTACCTGCTGGCCGTGGTCGGCACCGCGACGCTGGCGGCTGGGCTGTGGCTGACGCCGGATCTGCACGGGTTGGTGATGGAGTCGATGTTGATGCTGACCATGGTGGTGTGCACCGCCCTGCTGGGCGGGTTGTGGCCGTCGGTGCTGGCCGCGGGTTGAGCAGCCTCGCGGTCTCAACTTCTTGTTCGTGCCGCCGACCGGCACGCTCACCATCGAAGACCCGGAGAACGCGTTCGCGATTGCGGTCTTCGTCGTCGTCGGGGTCGCGGTGGCGTCGGTGGTCGACCCGGTCCGCCCGACGGACGCAGCAGGCGATCCAGGCCCGCACCGAAGCCAACACCTTGGCCGTGCTGGCCCACAGTTTGCTCCGTTCCGGCGACGACCGCCAGCAGCTGCTGCAACAGACCGGTGAAGGTCCTCGGCATGACCGGGGCCGCCCTGGTTCGGGTAGGCGCCGAGGCCGGCGCGGAGTTGACCGTCGCGGCCTGGGGAGCGGTGGACCAAGCCGACGTCAGCTGCCGGGTCCAGGCCGGCCAGGACTTGCTGCCTGATGCTGCACGGCCGGACCCTGAACGCGGCCGACCAGCGGATGCTGACCGCCTTTGCGGCACACTTCGCGGTCCTGCAGGACCGTCGCCGGGCCGAGCAGGACGCCGTCCGGGCACGCGAGCTCGACGAAGGTAACCGGACCAAGACCGCGTTGCTGGCCGCGGTCTCCCACGATCTCCGCATGCCCCTCGTTGCGATCAAGGCGGCCACCTCCAGCCTCCGCAACACCAGCATCCCCTGGTCTGCACAGGACCGTGAAGATCTGCTCAGCACCGTGGAGGAGCCCGCCCACCGCCTCGACGTGCTGGTCGCGAACCTGCTCGACATCAGCCGGCTGGAGGCTCAGTCCATCACCACCCGGACCGTCGAGCTCGACCGCCCACCGCCACCGGATGGACGCTGGCGACATTCCGCGGCGCCCAGGCCATAACCGTCACCGCCCCGACGACCTGCCCCCAGCGATCGCCGACCCGGTCCGCTGGAACGGGTGATCGCGAACGTGGCCGAGAACGCGCTCAAACACGCCGGCGCCACCAAGATCTCCATCACCGCGTCCCCGTGGACCCTCCCCGACGGGACCGGCACGTCAGTCTCCGGATGGTCGACCACGGACCCGGCGTACCCGCACCGGCCATCGGCCGGATCTTCGAACCCTTCCAGAGGATGGGTGACGTACCTGCCGGAGACGGCGTGGGGCTGGGTCTGGCCGTCGCCCGCGGACTCACCGAGGCCATGAACGGGACCGTGACCGCCGAACCCACCCCCGGCGGAGGACTGACCGTCGTCATCGACCTGCCCGCCGCGGCCATCGACCATCCCCGGCAGGCCACAGCGACCGGAGCCCCGACATGACCCGTGTTCTGGTGGTCGACGACGATCCGTCACTGGTCCGGACCCTGCAGATCAACCTGCGGGCCCGCGGCTATGAGGTGCTGGTCGCCCGCGACGGCCGCACCGCTTTGCAGGTCACCGAGGAGGAGGCTCCCGACATCGTGGTGCTGGACCTGGGGCTGCCCGACCTCGACGGGATCAGTGTGCTGCACCGACTCAGAACCTTCACCGCAGTCCCGGTCGTGGTGCTCTCGGCCCGCCACTCCTCCGACGACAAGGTGGAGGCACTCGACCTGGGCGCCGACGACTACGTGACGAAACCCTTCGGGGTCGAGGAGCTGATGGCCCGCATCAGGGCCGCTCTGCGGCACGTGTCCGTCGACTCGACTGCGTACCCGGAGTCAACCGTCGTGACCACCCCGACGCTCTACCTGAACCTTGTTGACCATGTCGCCCAAAAGGACGGCGAGCCGGTTCATCTCACCCCCACCGAGTGGCGGATGGTGGCGACTCTGACCCGCCGTCCGGGGGCGCTGGTGCGGCAGGACGACCTGCTGCGGGAGGTTTGGGGACCCAGCTACCAGAACCACAGTCACTACCTTCGCGTCTACGTCAACCAGCTGCGGGCCAAGCTCGAGACCGACCCCCGCCGACCCCGCCACTTCCTCACTGAACCCGGCGTCGGTCACCGCTTCGCTCCCTGACTGACGCGGTGGGTGTGCTGGACACTCAGCAGCCGCAGCGAAACACCAATGGCAACGCGGCAACTTCTGCAAATGGCTGGGGCTCGAAGAGCTGCAACTGAGAGCACTCCTTGGATCGCCCACTGTGTGGCGTCAGCGCGCCTACCCCGTATGTCTATAGGCCCTGGCGCTCACCCCGCCAACACGCAAGCCGACCAGCCGCGACACATGAATTAAGTTGGCAGTAGCCGACCCTGATTTATTCGTATATCTATACGTATAGTTAGAGCTTGAGTTACGATACAGACGTGCCGAACAAGACGATCTACGTCGCCGACGCCGACCTGCCTCTGTTCCAGCGAGCGCAGGAACTCACCGGCGACAACCTCTCGGCGACCATCGTCCGAGCCCTGCGTCGGCTGGTCGAGATCGAGGAGGGCCGCGCGGAGGGCTTCGAGGAGATCACCGTGCGGGTCGGCACCGGCGCCGGACGACGGCAGCGGTTCGTCGGGGTCCTGCTGGTCAAGTGGAGCCGCTCGACCAGCGAACGGGAGGAGACCTACCGGGTCTACCGCTCGCGGAGCGGGAAGTACGTGCTGCACCTCAGGCGTTCGTCGGAGTCGGTCTGGACCGCCGGACCGGACGGCCAGGCCACCGGCTGGCGCAAGCACGTTGCCAGCGACCAGCAGTGGGGGAGGTTGCCCAAGACGGCCTCCCTGCAGGTCTTCGACGACCTGGACTCGCTCCGTGATCACGTGCCGCACGAGCTGTACACCCTGGTGGAAACCGCGGCCGAGCAGCCGGTCATCGAGAATCTCGACATCTAATCGTGCCGGCGCAGGCGCCGGCATTCGACCTCATCACCGCGGCCACCCGGCTGGCGACATCTGGACCACCCTGGCTTCGTCTGGTCAGCATCTCGTGGTCGCGTACATCTTCGCCATGATCGCGTTCCGGCGTCGGATCTGCCGGATATCAGTCGAGGGATAAGCCTGCCCAGGGCGGGGGAACCGTGACGACAGCGTGGTGCCGCAAGCGGTCCGCCCTTGGCGGCAGCCAGTCTTCGCGGCTGGCATGCGCGCGTCTGACGGCACCTCATTCTCGTAGGCCCTGTTCGATGAAGATGCACGCTGGGGTTGGTGCGACGGTATCGCGACATGTTCCTCCCAGTCCCGCGGTGGAGGACCGCACGATGGCCACGATCGAAGATGCTCGTGGCCGTCGAACGCTTATGCCACCGTGCTCGTCGACCACGAGCGGTGCCGATAGCCGGGCAGACGCTGTGCAACCGGATCGGACGACCGTGTCGCCAGGACGACTACAGGTGCCGCGTCGGGTCCATCCGCTGGTGCAGAATGCGGATCACGTCGACGCCGCTGTCGGTCTCGACGAAGAAGATCAGGTGGCTGCCGATCGCGTAGCGGCGGTATCCGGCACGAATCTCGTCGCACGCGCGTCCCCGGTCCGGCCGGGCCGCGATCCGCTCGATTGCACCCCTGATTTCGAGCACGTACGTTTCGGCCTGCCGCGCGTCCCAGCGCTCCTGCGTGTAGTCCCAGATCGAGGAGAGATCCCGCTGGGCGGCCGGTGTGAGCCGATAGTGGCTCATCCGCGCTTCGAGGCGATGAATGCGTCGAAGTCGAACTCCTCTGCTGCGCCGCTCTCCTCGCCGGCGATGAGTGCCGCGCGCAGTGCGGCCAACTGCGTCTCCTGATCCTCCAGTAGGCGCAGTCCTGCGCGGACGACCTCGCTCGCCGAGCGGTACCGTCCCGTCGCGACCTCGCGCGCAAGGAACGACGAGAAGTGCTCGTCCAGGCTGATGGACGTGTTCGTGGCCATGCCCGAGAGTACCAAGAATTGGTATTGCCGATCGAGTGCAACCCATCGACCAGCGACGCGCCGTCCTCGTCGTCGCCAGAGCCTCAGCGGCGACGCGCGCGGCTGGGAGAGTGCGGACGCGCTGCTAGCTGCGACCGTTGACTCAGTGGGGGCCGCCCGCGGTGAAGGCTTCGATCGCCTCAGCAGTCAGACTGTCTTCGACTATCCCAAGATTCCGACCCACGCCCCGGTGGCTCACGCGGGCTGGTGGGACGCTGATCCTGTGCCTGCCTCCTCGGACCTCTTCGACGGTCCAGTGTCGGTCATGCTGGCGAAGGCGCAGGACACGATTCCTCGCCCCGGGAAGAGAATCGAACTTGCGTTCGAGCCCAAGTGGGACGGCTACCGCGGCTGCCTGCAGATGCGCCCGGACGGGACGGTCAGGCTCTGGTCGAGGAACGGCACTGATCTCTCCGACGCCTTCCCGGACCTGATCGAGGCCGCTCGGCTGCAGATCCCGCCGCGTGTGGTCCTTGACGGGGAGGTGGTCGCATTCGTCGACGGCCGACTCAGCTTCGACCACCTGCAACACCGGATGGTGTCCTCACCCTCGGCCGCGGCGCGGATGGCACGGTCCCATCCAGCTTCCTATGTCGCGTTCGACATTCTCGCCGTCGACACCCAGGACGTGCGGGGACTGCCGTGGCGGGACCGACGGATGCTGCTCGATGAGCTGGCTGACGGCTTCACGCCGCCGTTGCAGATATCACCGGTGACCGAGGACTGGGACACCGCCAGCGAATGGTTCACGACGCTCACCGCCATGGGGATCGAAGGCCTGTTGGTCAAGAAGGTGACCTCGCGATACCTGCCGGGCGAACGTGGCTGGATCAAGATCAAGCGCCGTGAGCTGACTGACGGCGTGATCGGCGCGGTGATCGGCCCAGTGACCAGACCGGAGGCCATCGTGGTGGGCCGATTGACAACTGACGGGGTGTTGATGGTGGTCGGCCGCAGCACCCCGCTCAACGCAGAGCAGGCCAAGGACCTGGCGTCGGTGCTCATGGCGATCCCCGCCTCGCAGCATCCCTGGCCGAGCGAGATCGGCGGCGGCCACTTCGGCGGTGGCAAGGTGACCATCACTCATGTGGTGCCGATGATCGTCGTTGAGGTGGCGGCGGACTCGGCCCTGCAGGCAGGCCGGCATCGACACGCAGTTCGCTATGTCCGTCGCCGCCCCGATCTGGGGCCTGAAGACATCGATCCGAGCAGCTGACCCTCAGCGTTATTCATCATTGGCTCTGTGCGTGACAGTCGATTGCGATTGTGCGTGAGATCCGACTGCACCTGATCGTCGTCGAAGTCGTTGTGCCTGAGATTCGACCGCAGTCACGCGCGTTCTGGAGACCGCACGTTCGCTGTCCGGCGTGGCCCGCTGAGCGACCGCCATACGCACAACCGCCGAGGAGGCGGCGCCGGTTCACACGTGACGCTCAAGGGGTGTCTTCTGCGAAACGATCGAGGTGGCGAGATCGCTGCCCGCTCTGCTGATGTCGGTCTCGGTTGCGCCGACGCTCAAGACGGCGACCGCGATGTGTTGCTCAGGGATTCGGACCGTCGTCGCCAACCACCTGTCCCAGCTGCCGCCGTGGGTGATGATCCGTCCCTCCGGTGTCGCAGTGACACGAATGCCCCAGGCATAGTCGAGTCGGGATCCATCCCCCAGGACTGTCGGGCGTTCGGCTAGCCGCTGGATCTCGGTGCCGAAGGCGGACGCGTTACACGCCTGCAGCCATCGAGCCAGGTCGCTGATGGTGGTCCACAGTCCTCCGTCGCCGATCGTTCCCGGCGGGTCACGCATTCCCTCCAGCCGAACCGCGGGCCCGCCCACCCTCGTGTCGGACAAGCCCAAGTCGGTGAACAGTTCGGCTGCGACCTCGTCGATCGGCTGGTCCAGAGCCCGGGCGATGGCCTCGGCGAGGAGGACGTAGCCGGCGTTGTTGTAGGCGTACCGAACTCCCGGCTTGAGGTTCAGCGTCTCGGTCTGCCGAAAGCGCTCAATGATCTCGGCATTGCTGCCTGGCACGCCGACAGTGGGGTCGGCGACGTCGGGAAGGCTTGAGGTGTGATGGATGAGGTGTCTCAGCCGGATCACACCCATGAAGCTCGGTAGCTCCGGCACCCAGTGGACGACAGGATCGTCGACGTCGACCACTCCGGCGGCGACCGCACGCGCCGCGGCGATTCCGACGACCTGTTTGGTCACCGAGGCGCCGTAGAAGACGGTCCGGCCGTGGACCAACTCGTTGTCGAGGCTGCCGCGCGAGGAGAACTCCATGACGTCGTCGACGGCGGCACCGATAGCGATCGCTTCGCCCTGGAGGCTGTGCAGCGTCGACTCCAAGAGCGACGCCAACACCCGATCAGTCACAGGCGAATCATCCACCGCTCCCATGCGTCGCTAGCCGACCCGTTTGCGAACTATCTGTCAGCGAGTAGGGCAAGGCGCTCGCTGCAAACCCGTAGGTTCTCGGTGAGCGGATGCCGAAGTGCTAGCTACCGCCGTTCAGGACCTCAAGAACGATCTGGGCCACAGCCTCGGGCTCGTGGAAGATGATGAAGTGGTCGGTGTCGACGCAGCGCACATCTGCGATATTGCTCTCGGTTGCGCGCCGTACATTGTCCGAATACCCCTCATCTCGTTTACCGAACAGGACTGTCATCGGGATGGTGAGCAGGCCCACAACTGTCGGTGCGTCGGTCGCGGTGAGCATGGCAACGCGTCGTCGCGGGCTGCTGAGTAGGTGCTCTCGGACCTCGCCTGAGAAGTGTTGCTCCACGTCGGATACGTACCAGTCGCTGTCGATGTCGTACGTCCCGTCAGCATGCACCACCACGTGAGGGTCGGCCTCGATCCAACTGGCATCTTCGAGGTCGCTGGGATCGAACGGCAGACTGGCCACGAAACGGCGTGGGTCACCGACGGTTCGCCGACCACCGCCAAACTCATGATGCCGCCGCCGTACGACCAGCCCGCACACACGACAGGGGGCGTCGACGCCCGAATGACCTCACGGACCAGCTGTACGTCGTCATCCATCGATGCCTGAGGTGATCGGTGGCTCGGGAGATCGGGCGTCTCCACCCGGACGCCGGCAGCTTCGAGGGTTCGTCGAACAAACGTCCAGTCGTCGGGGTTTCCCCAACAGCCGTGGATGAGCACAGCCGTTCCGAGAGAACGGGTTGGCTCCGGGCGGGGCTTGGTCATGCGGCCAACCGTATTGCGGGCGGACAGGTCATGGGTAGTCCAGGTCGCCTCGGATCGCTCACACCAGCGGGGCTCCGCCGCTCGCAGATCCTCGGAAGCCGACCCGTCGTCGAGCGCTCTTCGCGGGCACCAACGCAAAGGCCAGATCGCCCGCGAACCGAGAGCTCGAGCCGGCTCGAGCGGGAGCGACCGGCACATCGAGGCACAGTTACGCGGCGGGGACCCGGTGTCTGCGATCCGATGGTGGCTAACCCTCAGAGTTCGCCGCTGCTTCGAGAATGCTAAAGGGTGAGTCCGTTGTAGTGGTGCTGAGCAGGCGTAGGCCAGCTCGAGATAGCAGCGCACCGTATTCATGCTCGGTACGTTCGCGTCCGCCGGTGAAGACCAGCATGGTGACGTCCAAGTGCTTAACCTCGGCCTCTGCGTTTCCTTCAGGCACAACCATCTCGACGATAAGAACTCTTCCGTTCGGTGCCATCGCTGTCCGACAGTTAATCAAGATCGACAGCGCATGCTCGTCGTCCCAATCGTGCACGATGTACTTGAGCAGATACGCATCGGCACCGGACGGTACGGCCTCAAAGAAGCTCCCGCCGACTCGCGTCGCCCGACCGTTCGCCACGTGTCGCTCGATGGCTCCGCGGGCACTTGCCACAACTTCGGGGGCGTCAAAGAGCACACCTGTGACGCCCGGGTAGCTGTCCAAGATCAACGCCAGGAGGGCGCCATGACCGCCTCCGACGTCGACGACGCTGCCGTAGCGGGAGAAGTCGTGAGCCGAGACGATATCGGGACCCTCGTCAACGCTGCTGGTCGTCATAGCGTCATTGAAGACCTGTGCGAACTCCGGATCGTCGGCGAGATGGTCGAAGAAAGGTCTGCCGAACGTGTAGTCGAACGCAGTTTGTCCGGTACGCACGCTATGGCCGAGATTGTCCCAACTACGCCGGATGACATCACTGCTGTTCCACCGAACGTCCACCATGATGCTGTCCGCCGAGTCGTCACGTAACGGCTGGGCCCCGGCCGTGATCGAGAATCGACCATCAGACCCCTCGGCGAAAAGGCCTCGGCTCGCTACATAGCGGAGCACGCGGTACAGCGACTGCTCGTGCGTGTTCGTGAGCTCTGCCAGCTCTGCTACATGCCGAGGGGCGTCCTTGACCAAATCGGCGATGCCAAGCTGCGCCACGACCAGAACGGCCTGGGCGAACTCTCGATCGTGCCCGATCAGCCGCCGAAGATGCTCCGGCCAATCTGTATCTTGCAGCTCCTCCACGACTTTGCCCCCAACGCCTCGATTGATCAGGCGAGCGTATCGTTATCCGCAATATAGGGGCCGTCCACGACCGTCACATGCGGAGCACGCCGTGACAGTCCTGCAGGATCCGTCATGACAAGCTCAGCCGATCCCTTACGAAGGACCCGTGTGCCGGGATCGTCCAGCAGCAAGCTGATGATTGATGGCCCGGCTCACCAGATCCGGGATGGCAGTCGGTCGATGGTGGTGACGCGCTTGGGTTACCAGTCGATCGAGCATGGCCGCTGGGATCGACCCTGGAGGCTGCGCGGGAAATGCCGGAAGCAGTACTGTCTCATCAACCACTAACCCCCTGCGGAGGCCGACGATGCTCTTCCACCTCGATTTCCACGTCGATTACGGCGCCCGGATGAGCCAGCAGGACCTTTTCGCTACCTGGTCGCGTGAAGCGGCGGTCGCGATGGATGCCAAGGAGGCCGGGGTAGTGGTGGACCTGTGGAAGTGCGCCGGGGAGCGGCGTGTCATCTGCATCGTCGACGTCGACAGTCATGACGCCCTCGACGAGATATTGCTGACTCTCCCGATCATGGTTGAGATGGGCCAGTTCGTTGATGTGAAGGTCACAGCACTCCGTCGCTACGAAGACTTCGCGGCCAGCGTGGACCGCCTGCGCCAGCACGACGAAGGTGCCTGAGGTCCAACGGCCTGGCCGGTAGTGCGGCCTGTCTGTCATCGGATTGCGTTGGTTGCCAGGAGCAGTCCTGGGCCATTGATGCTGCGTAGCGGTCACTCCCCAAACGGCATCGTCGTCAACCCGCTCACGCATGACGACTGGCGGTCTTGTCTTTAACCCCTCACGTCTACAGGCGTCGGCGGTCCGCGCCCTCGGCTTCCGGTTCAGGGGGCAAGCCACCCCTGGTCCAGCGCACCGCACCGCCGTCGTTCGACATGACCCGCCCGTGGTCGTTTGCAGCGAGTGACTGCTCGGTTGTCAATAGTCGACCGTCCTGCGGGAACGTGGCGTCTTGGCCTTGTCTGGGTGACGGGTGTATGCCTCTTAGCGCGGTGCGTTCGTGGGCGGCTGGTGGGTCCGCCACCGCGGGTCACCGTGCCCGGTTCGGTGCAGGTACCAGCCGTAGGCCAGGAGGGCACAGCTGATCCCGATCAAGGCTCCGGCGACGAGATCGCTGAGGTGATGCATTCCCCGGTAGAACCGGCCGACGGCGACCATGGCGGGTACGACGACTGCCACAACGGTCAGGGCTCGACGCACTGCCGCTCGTGTGGCGTGCCGGCTGATCATGAACAGGCTGAGATAGAGCGCAACCGACGCGCCGACATGACCGCTGGGATAGCTGCTCATCGGCAGCAGCGTCTCGAATTTGATTACCGATGGCCGCTCTCGGCGGATCAGCGCGGTGACTCCCAGGTAGATGCAGAGTTGCAGAGTGACAGCGATCGCCGGCACCGCCGCCAGTCGCCAGTCACGCATGCGCCACAGCACGAGCCCGGAGATGAGCAGGCATCCAGCAGCAACCATCTCGGTGCTGCCCAGATAGGACCACACCCCCGTGAGCGCGTCCCAAGTCGGGTTCCGGTGCGAGGCCACCTGTTGGTTGAGGGCGTCTTCGGCGGTCAACGGGCGGGCCAGCGGGCCCACGACGAGATACCCCAGACCCGTGACCAATCCCCAGACGACGACAGCGGGACCGAGGACACGGACTATCAGCCCGCGACCATCGACCCACCGAACGTAATCCCTCACGAGAGCGTCACGATCAGACCCGGCGAGGTTTCGGCCAAGATGCCCACGGACGGGGCATGCCGGCGCGGGATTGGATCGAGTCCGCTGACGGAATGTCCTCCCGATGCCGGCTCCCTCTGGGCTGTCGGTGGCCACCACCAGTTCATCGGCGTGGAACCCTCACTGGCATCGCCCGCACTGAGATGTCCTCGAGCAGCTGGGCGATGGTTGGGGTCGAGGTCAGCTCACTCCGCCTCGACCACTCGGCGACCAGGTCTGATCCTTCGTCGGCGTTGAAGGGCCCGAACTCGCTGCCGCCTCGATACAGCGGATCGGTGAACCGGCGCCCAAACTCGGGATGCGTTGGCCAGTCGTTACTCACGAACGCCATCTTGCCTGCCACCCCTACCGGACCAGTTCAACGAGAGGCCAAGCCGCGCATCGCCAGAACGGGATCGTCGCGCGAGAACGCGCACAAGGCGACCGGCTTGCGGTTACGGCGTGCAGGGTGCGGCTGACCGGTGACTGACGCCTGATGTGCCCCGTGCTGGACTGTTCTGCCCGAACGCCGTGGCAGGACGTCATGTGGTGATGCTTCGCTAGGTCCAAATGGATCTACGCCATATTCAAGGCGTCTGTGCCCCAGGCTCTGGTGAGTAGTCGGAGGATCGGCTCAGTGCCCCCGGACCGGCTCGCGGGCCGCTGCACCGTCGGGCGTGGCAAATCAGGCATAGCATCCCCGGATGATCGAATACTTCCGGACGCCAACCAGATCCCGTCAACCCGGCTTGCCCCCTGACGCCACCATTGTTCCTTCGTCGAGCCGCACGGTGTGGTTGTCCGGGGTTCAATCCTGGGATGAAAACTTCACGATCTCAGGTACGAGCGACGCGGGCGAACAGGTGCGGGTGACGATGCAGAACATCGAGGCCATCCTGGCTGAGCTTGGCGGCTCGCTCTCCGAGGTCGTCAAGGCGGTGATTTACGTCGTGACTAACGATGACGAAACCAACATGGATGGCGCCTGGGCGGCCTACGTCGAGGTGATGGGTGACCGGCAGCCAGCAACCACGCTGCTTGGAGTCACCATGCTGGGTCACGAGCCCGGCCAGGAGCCCTTAGTTGAAATCGAGGTAACGGCGGCGCTGACCTAAGGCAATCGTTGGGCTGGGGCAACTCGTCCCTGTGCGGCGAAGGACGTGAGGGCTGCCCGCACCCTCCCGTCGATGTGTCAGAAGCCGTCCCTCATGCGAGGCAGCACGTCGCCGTAGAAGGACCGTCGTGCGAGCAGTTGGGTTCATTCCGCTTGGTCCCGTCGTGCCGCTGGTGAGTCAAGGCAGCAGCGCCCAGCGGCGGCCGGGGACGTCCATCCGCCAGGACGCCTGAGCGATGAGCGGTAGCCCGTGATGACCTCGATGGGTGAGGCAAGAGCGGAGCCAATCCGTGCACGGATCACCGGCACAGTGCCGAGATCAGTGCGCGGTCCGTCACGTCGGCGGTGCTTCGAGGGCCCGCTTGACGAGGGCGTCGACCATCCATTGCTGGAGGGCACTGACTTCTGCGGGCGCTAGTCCGGCGACGTCGCTCAGCCAGACGCGGGTCTCGATGCCACATGCGGCGCGGAGTGCCAACGCAAGCCGGTGCACGCACTCTTCGCCGATCGAGTCGGCGATGGGCGCGAGCGCCTCGAGGAACCACGGAATGGCGCGGCCCTGGCGCAGCGGCAGCTCGTGCGGCACCTCGCCCAGCGAGAGCCGCAGCATCGCACGCTGCTGCGGCTCATTCTCCTGCACGCGGCCGATGACGAACCCGGCAACGGCGGCCACGCGTTCGTCCAGGGCTTCCGGCGGCGGGTCGGGAAGCACCGACGCGGCTCCTGTCTCCGGGTATGCCGCAGCGAGAAGTTCGGCCTGTGACGCGAAGTAGCGGTAGGCGGTGGGGCGAGAGATTCCGGCAGCCTCGGCGACCTCCTCGACACGCGGCGTGTCGCCCGCGGTGATCAGCTCGCGCGCCGCAGCGATCAGTTGGTCGCGGGTGCGTTGCTTCTGCCGCGTGCGACCCGAATCGAGGTATTCCGTTGACATGGCCTTCATAATATGCGAATCTCATTACAAGACTAAAGTCTCATGAAAGATCGGAGTGTCAGATGACGGAAAGGACGACGCTCGCGCCGGTGATCCGAAAGGCCGGCGAGGGCGAGAAGCGATGGTTCTTCGGCGGTGGCGTCTTCACGTGGAAGCTCAGCAGTGCTAACGAGGACATCGGCCTGTGGGAGGTCGACATGGTCGAGGGCAAGTGGACCCCGATCCACACCCACCCGGTCTCGGAGTCCATGTGGGTGCTCGAAGGGCAGATCCAGTACCGCATCAACGACGATGAACACGAGATCGGATCCGGCGACTTCGTCATGGTGCCCGCAGGCGTACCGCACGCCTTCATCGTCAAGAGTCCCACGGCCAAGGTGCTCGGCATCCAGCCGACCTGCGAATGCGAGCCCTTCTACCGTGGCGCCAGCGAGCCCTTGGAGGGGTCGGCGTGCATCGTTGACTTTTCCCGAATCGCGCAGAGCGCCCAGGAGAACGGCGGCATCGAGATCGTTGGACCTCCACCGTTCTAGTGCGCACCCATCTGGCGCATATTGCATGCGGGCTGCGGCCATGCGGATCTGCCGCATTCCGCCCGCAAACCATGGTCCGGTGCACTCTGACCGCGACCGGCCACACATCCACGTCGGAAACGGCTCCGTCCGTCCTGTCATGCGGCTTGACAGAACAGAGTTGTCCACATAATCGAGACAGATCTGACCAGCATGCGCACCCGCGAAGGGATGAAGGTCACGAACGCAAAAGGCCGACTGCGCGGGAAACAACCCAAACTCAGCAGAATGCAGTCCAAGCATCTGGTCGAGCTCAACGCGCGAGGCGTCTACACCAACGCCGAACTGGCCGAGTTGTTCAGCGTCAGCCGAGCCACCGTGTACCGCACCATCCATCGAGAACCCTCGCCCGCCAACGACCCACAGCGGCCGTTCGCCCATACGTTCCAGCAGCAGTCCTGAACGCACACCCGCCGATCCCCGTTCAGGAGCGGCGACACACGCCGCCGCTCCTGGCAGTCAGTAGCGGACCGTCCAAGGAGACCAGCTGGCGAGCTGGCGACGACGACTGTGGTGTGGATGTGGCCCGATTCAGCCTCAGAGGAGCGCCGCGCAGTTGTGGTCGTCGCAGGCGGTCAGGGTTCGCTGCAGGTATGGCAGCCAGACGTCGATGGACTTGGAGTTGAGGCCACCGCGGCAGTATTCGACAGCGATGTAGACGCCCATCGGGATCATCAACCGGTAGTCGAAGTACAGCTGATCCCAGCTGTACTCGGTGACACCGTGGGCGAGGAGTTGATCGTGGTATCGCCGCAGGAGAGGCTGTTCGAGTCGTCGTCGGTCGGCGATGGACCAATCGAGAATGGCCACGTAGACCAGGTCGTAGACGCCGAGCCAGGTGGTCAGGCTCCAGTCGAATGGTTGCCGGTCGATGAGGTAGAGGGGTCTGTCGCCGTGGCGTGGGACGAGGATGTTGGCGCTACCCGGGTCTCCATGGATGATCGTGAACCCAGCCGATTGTTAGGTGCGGTCGATCATGGCGGCAGGATGTCGCACGAAGAGCTGCTGGATCAGGTCGGGCCAGTGGGCGGCGAGTTCGCCTCGACAGTGTTCGAGGACGTGCGGAACACCGGGTGCGGCGATATCGACGAACCGTTGAATGTGCGCAGCGTCGTGAATGGGCTGGTCGGCGGCAGCCAGTCGGTCGGCGTCCCACCAGCGGGCGTGCATGGCGGCGAACCCATCAGCGAGAGCGAGCGCATGCTGAGGGGTGGGTGGACGTCCGGTCGCCTCATGGTGGGTGGCGCTGACATCGTCGAGCAGCAGATGGTAGGCATGTTGTGTTTCGGAATATGCCGCATGGTGGCATCGGACCAGTGGGGCGGTAGGAACATCGACGTAGTCGTGGGTGTAGTAGCTGACTTCGGAGTCGCCGAAGTACTCGCAGTCGCCGAGATCGGTGCTCACCATCTTCAGGAACAGGCTGCCTGGGCGCGCACCCCGCGCGTTGGTGGAGTAGAGCGGGCGCAGCATGGCGTTGCTCGACCAGTTGCCGTGGCTGGTCTCAACGTCGACGCCGATGACTGTGCCTGCGCTGAGAGCGCCGCTCGCCAAGAGGGCGTCGGTCAGCCACTCCGGCGTCACCTGCTCCACGCTGGATATCACAGCAGTGGCCATCGACGATCCGATCGATTGAAGAGGGAACTCTGCACGGACCTCCCTGACAGTAGCCATGACTGCGAGCGGTCGTCCTTGAATCACTCATCAGGACCGGATCGGGCCAACGCTGTGGCAGGCAGCAAGGTCGATGCCCACCGACCAACTACGAGGTTGCCCGACCTTGGGGTCGCCGTAAGGCGTCCACCTACGACGCGGAATCCGCCGAATCTTCGCCGCCTGCAAGTGGTTCCTAGCGTCAATGGCCGACCCGCTTGCGGGCGGCCGCTGATCACGACCTCTCGTCTCACACGCTGCGCTCAACGACCCTTGAGCGGCACCGTTCGTGCTATGAGTTTCATCGCTTGTCGACCGTGCGGATTGCAGGACGAGCCGAAGTGGTAGATAGATGCCGGTCTTGCCTGACTATCAGGCGCCCGGTGTGGTGAGGCCGCTGATGAGGTTCAGGTCGCGGACCGTGAATCTGTGGTGCTCCCACTCCTCGTTGAGGACGGTACCTAGACACTCCCGGACGGTGCGGCCCCGGGCGTACGGCGGCCAGACGTCGTCGTCGGGGATGGGTGCTGTCGCGATGAGCTGCTCCGACGTGACTGATTCGAGCCACGATTCCAGCTCGGCGGCCTGCGTCCGGCGCACGTCCACCACTTCGTCGAGCGTCGGCACGAGAGAAACATCAAGACCATGCGCCTGCCGGTATGGCTCGAGTGACGGCCCGATGCCCATGGGGGTGAACAGGGCGGTCGAACCGAGGCAGCAGCGCCGGAACCACGAGTCGTGGACGAAGACGAGGTGGCGTAGGGTCTGCACCGCCGACCACTCGTCGTTGGCACTCTCGTGCTCGGCGCCGGGTGTCTGACGGATCCAGCGATCGTCGCCTCCCAGTCGGCGTCGAGCTGTCGCCAGGCCGCACGGAGATCGGCGGGCTCGTCGGAACGCATCAGCAGCCGCACGGGATGGCGCCGGTCGAGCTCCCCGGTGACGTACTCCGTCACGTCGACGCCGTTGACGACGAGGTGGGTGACCAGGCCATCGATCTCGACGTCCTGCATGACGACTCCGACGAACCGTGCCCCGTCGAGCTCGCATTCCCTGAACTCTGCCCCCTCAGGTCTTCTTCCACGAACCGCCGCATACCGCCTGACGCTAGGCCGCGGCACCGACAACGGACAGGCTGGCCCAGTGGTCCGGTAGCCGCTCGGCCGAAACACGGTCCGCGAGGACGACGTCAGCGAGGATCGCTTCGCTACCCCCAAACGCAGTCCAGGGCACATCGACAGCGGCGGTCCAGGTCACGCCCAGAATAGGCGCGGCGTGGGGTTCAACGACCGCCAGGACGATGCGCCGTCGTGCTCGCTCGCGAACCGACCGTCTACTAAGAATGTCGCCGCCATCAGTCAGAT
>CAWFFZ010000004.1:0-13540 GCA_963815295.1 uncultured Actinomycetota bacterium | reverse complement strand
CTCTGCAGGTCAGAGGACCTGCTGTTTGCGCCTCGAACAGGTCGCTGACATCCTGCACTCCCGTCCCGGAGGCCGCCGGTCCTGTGGACGACAACAGTCCGCGCAAGGAGGTGGCCGGGTGAACCGGGAGTCGCTGTTCCCCCTCGGTAGCGACCGCCGTTTCGCCCTGCAGCTCGTCGCGCCAGACTCTGCGGGATCCAGGCGACCTCCGGCACCGGGTGAATCGGGAGAACGTTGCTGCCTGGCGACGCTTCCGGCACACCACGATCTCGTGCAACATCTGCGGTCATCGCGGGACTCTGCTGCATGAGATGCCGAACATGGAGATCCTGCGCCGGCATCGGATCGGGCCGCTGCGCGAAACGCTGCGGTGCAGATCCTGCTTCTCCAAGATGCGCGACCGTACCGTCGCCGCGGGTCTGCTGGACGTGATGGCCGAGAGGTTCGGCGTCGAGACGGACGCCATTGCCGCGCTCGTCGACCGCATGCCCGAGGGTTTGCGGGTGCTCGACACCGACGCCAACGGCCGCATCGGTCGCCTGCTCTCGCACCTTCCCGGATACACCGTGTCGCTCTACCAGCCGGACCACGAGAACGGAGCCGACCTCGGCGACGGGGTGGTCAACGTCGACCTGGAGCGGATGCCGTTCCCCGACAGGAGCTTCGACATCATCCTCACCACGGAGGTGATGGAGCACGTCCGGCATGTCGACACCGCTCATCGCGAGATCGCCCGCTGCCTGAGCGACGGCGGCAGCTACCTGTTCACCGTGCCGTACGACCCCTCGCTGCCGCAGACCTGGAAGCTGATCGACCCCGAGACCGACGAAGAGCTCGTGCACCCTCCGCACATGCACGGTGATCCGGGGTTGCGCGAGGAGGGAATCAAGTCCTACCGCGTCTTCGGCCAGGACATCGTCACCGACCTGCACAGTGCCGGCCTGGACTCCAGGTTCGTTCCCATGGAACGTCCCGAGACCGGCATCTTCTCCGGCGACCTGTTCCGCGCCACCCGGCTCTGAGGGGTCGCAGGATCGCCCACCTGGAGTGACGGCTCTCTGTCCATTTTTGTACGAAAACAACGTATTAGTGACAATTTCCCGGCACACTCGGAGGCACAGACCACTTACCTCCCCCGGGAACCACCATGCCGTTTGTCGCAACAACCAGGAGCAGCCGACGCCGCGAGCGCCGGCTCGCGGCCGTTGGAGAGTCGGCCTGATGGCATACCCCAGCACTCCGACCTCGCTCTACATCAACGGCTTCCCCGAGAAGGACGAGAAGCTGACCAAGAACACCGACGGCACCGTGGCGGTGTCCGCGGTCATCAACGACCCGGACTCGCGTGACAAGGTTCGGATGGTCGTCCGGTACAGCAGCGACAAGACGTTCAAGACCTACTACACGGTCTCTTCAGCGTTCGGTCGCCAAGGGGTTCGGCATTCAGCCACCATGACCCGGCTCTCCGTGAACACGCTGTACTACGTCCGGGTCTACACCCAGCAGCGCGACCGGATGATCCTGTCGAAGAGCTACAACGCGTCGTCCTTCTGGACAGCGAAGCCGGCTTCCGACGGGTGCGTTGGCAGCCACCTCACGAGAGCGGCTGTACCTGAACCGGTTCGGCACCGGCTTCACCCAGGCGAGCCTGGCGAAGCTGCGCGCAGCGGGCAGCCCGGACGCATGGCTGGCGGCTCAGTTGAAGCCTTCGACGATCACCGAGGCGAGCAAGATCGCCGAGGTCGACAGCTGGTTCGCACCGCTGCGGCGTACGCCGGCGGAGAAGTACGCCACCGACAAGGCCAGGACCAAGGCGGCGTGGACCTACGGAGACGACCTGGGAAACTGGACAATCCTGCGCCGCGTCTACTCCAACCGAAGCGTTCTCGAGACCATGACCGACTTCTGGTCCACGGTGCTGCACATCCCGACCACCCACGACAACGCATGGATCTACCGCTTCGACTACGACGCCACCATCCGCAGCCATGCCTTCGGCACGTTCGAGGACCTGCTCGTCGCGTGCTCACTGCACCCCGCGATGCGCGTCTACCTCGACAACGCGAAGTCGGTGAAGAACAAGCCCAACGAGAACCAGGGCCGCGAGCTCCTCGAGCTGCACACCGTCGGACGTACCGCGGGCTACACCGAGACCATGGTCAAGCACTCCGCGATCCTGCTGTCCGGCTACACGGTCGACTGGGGCAACACCTTCAACCCGACGTACAACGCCGCCGCGCACACCACCGGTCCCGTCCAGGTGCTCGACTTCAGCCACGCCAACGCCTCCGCCGACGGGCAGGCCGCGACCATGGCCTACCTGAAGTACCTCGCCCACCACCCGGCGACCGCCCATCGCGTCGCCACCAAGCTCGCGACGTACTTCGTCTCCGACACTCCGTCGGACGGACTGATCAACGCCTTGGCGGACGTCTACATGAGCTCCGGGACGGACATGTCCGCGGTGCTGAAGGCGCTCTCGACACACCCCGAGTTCCTCACCTCGGAGGGCAACAAGCTCCGTACGCCGGTCGGCGACCTCGTCGCCACGGCCCGCGTCCTCGGCGTCAACGTGCAGGCGCCGACCTCGACCAGTTCCTGGGCCTTCGCAGCCAACTACGTCCAAGGAGCCGAGCGCCTGTTCTCGTGGCCCCGCCCGGACGGTCCTCCCATCGTCGGATCGGCATGGTCCTCCCCGTCCCGCGTCTTCAACAGCTATCGGATGCACCGCAACCAGGCAGGCGGCTGGTACCCCGAGCAGGCGGTCTACCGCACCCAGTCCGCCTGGCTGCCCACTCCGTCACTCCGCTTCGATGCGTACGTCGACCACCTGTGCCGCTCCTGGTTCGGCCGCGCGGCCACCACGCGCCAGCAGACCGCCGCCGCTCAGGCCGTCAAGGTCACCGGCTCGACCCTGATCTCCAGCAAGCACCCGGTGGGGAGCTGGCAGTTCCCTTGGCTGGCCTACGCCCTGCTCGACAGTCCCGACCACATGACGACATGAGGCCCCCCATGAAGAACTCCAACACCGCGGACGAGTGCGGTTGCCGCTGACTTCGCGGTGAGCCGCCGTTCGCTCCTGAAGACCGCCACTGCCGTGGGCGGGGCGATGGCTGTCACCCAGATGTTCGGCGACTCCATGATGCAGGCCAGCTTTGCGGCGGAATCCGGCGGCAACGTGCTGGTCGTGATCAGCCTTCGCGGGGGTATCGACGGCCTCGGCGTTGTCGTACCGCACGGCGATCCGGGCTACTACCAGGTCCGACCCACGCACGGCAGTACCCGCAGCGTCACTGATCTGCAAGGACCCCATGTTCGGGCTGCACCCGTCGATGCAGCCGATGGCCAAGTACTGGCAGTCCGGAGAGTTCGCGGCCATCCAGGCGACCGGACTACCGGTCGTCAACCGGTCCCACTTCGACGCCATCGAGCAGGTGGAGGACGCGGCACCCGGGTCGGCGGCGCGTTCGGGCTGGATCAACCGGATGGTCGGGATGGGCGGCGAGTCAGACCCGATGGATGCCGTCCAGGTGGGCATGGACTTTCCGACCACGGCCCTGATGGGTCCTGCGCCCACCATCTCGGCACGCAATCTCTCCGTCCTCCAGGTCCCGGGCCTCGACGGCTACGTGAACTCAGCGCTACGCGTCGCTGGAGACGATGTGGGCTGGTGCCCGTCTGCCGATCGCCAACGGCGCAGCGCAGGCAATGATGATCTCCAAGGGTCCCGGAAAGGCCCTGGCCACCGCCCCGGCGCCGGCCGTGGCCTACCCCACCGTCTGGAACGCCGGGCCGTTCGTGCCGCCCCTGAAGGCCGCAGCCCAGCTGATCAAGGCGGATGTCGGCACCGACGTGATCGCTATCGACGCCGGAGCCTGGGACCTGCACGCGAACTACGGCAACGTAGGGGGAGGCACGATGACGTACAACATCGACGGCTTCGCCCAGTCGCTGGCGGCCTTCCTCGATGACCTCGGCACCCTGCGGCAGCGGGTCACGGTGGTGACGATCTCCGAGTTCGGCCGTCGCGTCGCCGAGAACGGCAGCAAGGGCTTCGACCACGGCTGGGGCAACATGATGCTGGTTGCCGGAGCTGGCGTGAAGGGTGGCCAGTACTACGGCAACTGGCCCACACTGAACGCCGCGGCCTTGGCGGAGGGCGACCTGAAGGTCACCACCGACTACCGCAACGTCCTCGGTGAGATCGTTGCCCGACGTTTCCCGAGCCGCTCGGTGGCACAGCTGTTCCCCGACATCAGCTACTCGCCTCTGGGGTTCATGAACCCGCCGGGTTGAGGTGCGCAGCCACGTGGCCGTGAGGTACAGCCCTCATTGCCGCCGACGTGCGGCGACCTCGAGTCGGATCCGCCGGGGGACCCGACGGAACCGCGCACGGTTGTCGAGCTGCCAGCCACGCAGCTTGAGAAGTGTCTTCCACGGCTCACTGCTGATCTGGGCTGAGCCAGCACGCCATGAGTTCACCCTCCGGATCTGACGCTCCCCACGCAGGAGGCGTTCGATGATGTCCCTGGTGGTGAGGCGCTGCGCAATCGGCGCGAACGGCAGCAAGATCTCTTCCTCCCAGGGAAAGCTGCCCCAGGCCACGGACGTCCGCCTTGCTGGGGTGCACCCAGAAGGCACGCAGTACGGCGAACACTGCCTCGGTGAGATCCATGTGCACGGCATCCTGCGACAGCCGGGGGGCCACGAGCTCAGCGACCCGGACAGCCGTTCGCTGCACCTCGGGCAGCCCCCAGGCGACGACGGCTTCGTTGCTCATCGATGCCAGGACTGGCCGGGACTTCCCCTCGACGACCTCGTAGCCGAGAGTGCGTCCGATCGACCCGGCGCACAGCATCTCGATGAGCGTGTGCGAAGAGGGCAGAGCGCTGACCGACGCGGGGTACTTCTGCTCGTCGAACAACCAAGGAAGCAGGCGTGCGCTTCCCCGGCGCCGGAGATCGTCCTTCGAACCCCTGATACCCACGAGGAAGTGCTCCACCGGCGGGGCACCCGCCTCACGCAACAGGTGGTCGAAGGCGTGTGCTGTCCTGCCGCCCCAGCCGGCGTCGACCAGGGCACTCGGAGGACCGTCCATCAGTCCCTCCTGGCGCAGGTAGCCAAGGGTCTGCTCGGCGGTGCGCATGGCTCTGGAACGCACCATCGAGAGCAATGGCTCGCTCTGCAGCGCTTCGGCCAGCTCCAGCCGTTCGCTCGGCGTGAGCGCCTGGTCCGCACGATCGCGGTGGCAGCTCGGAAGGGCCGTGATCTCGAAGACCTGCTCGGGAGTCAGGTCGACGCGGGCGAGCAGGGTGCGCGCGGTGTAGTCGGGTCGCGCCATCACCCAGTCGGCCAGGAACTCGTCGGCGGTGGCAGTAGCAGCGAAGATCCAGGGCTTGCGCGACCCGTAGAGATAGCGCAGCTCGATGTCAGGTGCCAGGTGCCCGATCACGAACCGGGCCGCCTCCAGCATCACCTCGCCGTCGCGCGCCACGAAGTAGAGCCGTCGTACGCCGCGTTGGCGCGCCTGCGCGGTGACCCAGAGCGCGAAGCCGACGAGCAGAGGTGCCAGCACTCCGCTGGCGACCCCTGCGATGGGTGCTGAGACGTTCCGCTCGGACGCTTCCAGGCGGGCCAGACGTGAGGCACCGGCCAGCCATGAGGTCACACCGTCGGTCGCCTCGGATCGCTCCTCCAGCAGCTGCTCGTACCTGGAGAGCTGCCCACCGGGCGACACCGTCCCCGACCACCCTTCGACACGCGCGGCGGCCCCGTCACTTCGCGGGTTGTCGCCGACATGGCGGAACTGATGCTCCCCGCCGACGACGAGCCTGACCGCCTCGAAGAGACCGCCGTGTGACTTGCTGACCTGGCGCTCGGAGGAGGTGAACACACAGTCCTCGGCCTCGAGCCAGACCATGCTGGATCGAGCAGCGACTTCACGAACTCCTCGCTGTGCGGTGTGTCGGACACGAACACCACGCGGCCTTGCGCACGGGCGGCCTCGATCCGCTCCAGCGCGCCGGGGACCGGGACGGTGAGCTCTCGCTCCAGGTGCTCCTCCGCCGCTACCCACACGTCTGCCAGCGAGCGGGTCGGCGCTCAGCGCCAGCAGCCACGGCCTGGTAGATCTCGCGCAGCGTCGCGTGCCGGCCGAGCGTCCCGGTCAACTGGGTCTCGAGCCGCTTCCGGGTCGCAGCGAACACCGCGGCCCGGACCGGAATGCGGTCGTCCGCCTCCAGCCTCTTGCCCAAGAGATCGATCACCGCTGTGGGAGCACCGACCCGTCGGGTCAGCACCGTGTCGAACACGTCGAACGAGTGGACTGTGGGCATCGCAAGGAACCTAGCAAGTCACGTCGTCGCGGCTCAGTGGGCCGTCGTACCGGCGAATCGTCGCCGCGGGTACTCAGCGGCCTCCGGCCAGGCCTGAATCGCGCGTTCGTGGTGCCTGACCATCACCTCCAGCATGTCCACGGGGGCAGCGAACTCCTCGGGATGTAGCGGCGCCGCTACCTTGAGCGTCGCGCACGTTCCCGGGTGCCGCGGGATTGCGGTGCGCGGTCACCATCACCACGGGCACGTTGCTGGCGAAGGCGATCCTCGCCCCACCGGAGGCCAGGCAGAGGTCATGGCCGAGGAACCTGATGGGCGTGCTACCGACAACGTCAGTGGCCATGGCACACCGCACGCCCACGTGCCAGGACCTTCTTGATGCCGGCCGACCCCTCCGCTACGTCGAGCATGGTCACCCCTCCGCGGGAGGCGACCACCGCGCGCTGCTGCCGCATCCAACACGGGCATCTCCTCGGCGAACATCTCAGAGGTGGCCATCGACATGGTTCGGGATGCCGACCTGGGCCAACGACGAAGGCGATCCCCTCGTAGTCCCCGTGGTGCGCGAACGTGATCGATGAAGCCCGTCCCGGCATCCTGCAATGCACGTAGGTGCTCCACCCCCATGACCTGTTGGCGGTTGACGACTCGGGTGCAAACGGCTCTCGCCCCTCCAGATCATCCGCCTCACGTACGCCGCTGCCAGTCGCCTTGATCACCGCATCGGGTTGATCGTCACCGACCACAAACCTCATCTGGGCCTGAGCGTCTGTCCAGACAGCCGGCCGCAACCTGCGAGTGTGCCCGGATAAGCACCAGCAACGGCACCAGCGAGCGGGGTACGACCTTCCGGAGAGAGTTCACAGCTCGGCCCACCCTGGATCGCACGTCCGACATTGAATCAGACCTCGCTCGTTCGCGCGAGTTGTTCTCGAACAGCCGGGCTCAGTCGCGTGGTTCGGACGTTTCCGCCTCTGAGTTGTCTGGTGCCGCCTCAGGGCTGCGATCCATCCGGCGCAGTCCTCTCACGACCCTGAACGAGCGTCGCGCCACCAGGACGCACGGCACGATCTGGCTGATGCCCAGGGCGGCGGTCGCGCCTGCGGCTCCCCACTCCACGGACATGACCACGATGAGCGGGATGCCGATGGCCGCACCGGCCATCGTCGAGTAGACCACTCCCCGGGTCGCTCCCTCTGGGATGAGCACGTGGCGGCCAAGTGAGTTCCCGACCGACGGGCGCAGGAAGGCCACGCCCGAGGTAGAACGAGGCGAGGTGGTCGACGCTGAGTCGGGCCCCGAAGAGCAGCGTGGAGACCATTGGCAGGAGGGCGGCCATCGCGACCATGCCGACCACCCCCACGACGGTGTGAGCGAGCAGTGCCATCATCATCCGGCGACCACGGACTCTGCCCTGCTTCTCGGCCACCCATCCCGTCAGGCCGTTGGCCATCGCAGTCACGAAGTACACCGACAACCGGTACAGCCTGAACGCGGAGCTGTAGACGGCAACGGTTTCGGTAGTGGCCCGCCAGCCGACGAACGCGACCGAACCCGAGGAGAAAAGACTCACCGACATCTCCGTGGCCATAGGACCGAACCCCCGGCGGACTTCATCCTTCAGCCGCGGAACGTCTCCGCACGTGCGCGGACACGTGCGAGCCATGCAGTTCCCTGACGGAGAACGCCAGTACGGCGAGCAGTCCCGCCACCGTGAGGGTCACTGGGTACCAGACCGCCGAGAATCCCCACACGATCAGTCCGGCGGTGAGCACCGTTGCGGCCACCCTCGGGAAGATGTCCCACAAGGCGACGCCCATCGGATTGCCCATGCCGATGAAGTACCAGGTCGGCGTCAGTCCGCTCAGGCAGATCGCGATGGCCATCGTCACCGACAGCAGCTTCCCACCGGGCGGCGCCACCTCACCCGCGATGAGCGCCAGCGGTGGCGTCAGCACCAGGCATGCCACCCCGCGCACCAAGAGGCTGTCGAGGTAGCGGGTCTTCCTCTCCTCGGCCTCGACGCCGGCCACCAGGACCGGCCCGACGAGCTGCCAGCCCCATGTGATGGCGACGGCCCCCACCATGCCCACGGACTGCCCGGTGCCCAGCCCCGCCCACTCCTCCGAGGTGACCCTGCGCGCCAGTAGCGGCAGCAGGATGAACGGGGCCAGGGACGACACGAACGGCAGGGAGGTGAAGCCCAGGACCCGCCGCCCCAGGGCGATGCGTCGCGACTTCATGACATTGAACCTTCGACGAGCGTGACCCCGCGTCGAGCCAGTGCGTCGATGAGCCGTCGGCAGTTGCCCTCCGCGGTCACCAGGCCGAAGATCTCGATCGCCCGGTCGCGCTGTGCCTCGAGCGCTGCATCACCGGCCTCGACTGCCCGGAAGAAGCCCGCGGACATCCTCGGCCGACGCGACCACTGGCCCTGGCAGCGACGACCTCTCGACCGACTCGTCCAACCCGCGCGTGGCGCGGTAGTCCTCCCAGTCGGCGACCGCGAAGGCGACGTGCTTGCCGGTCGAGAGGTAGTCGGTCCAGATGCTCGAGTAGTCCGTCACCAGGGAGTGCGACGCCGCCAACAGCTCATACGAGCTGAGTCCCACCGTCGCCAGATCGGCGTCTTCCAGCACACGGGCACCGGGCAACGCCAACGCGATCGCGTCCAGGGCATGTGGCTTCACCACTATCTCCAGACCCAGCTTCGCCGGCCGCCTCGACCATCGTGGACAGCGCCGCCACCCGAGGGTCCGCGTCACCACTTCCGTCCTGCCACGCGACGGTGGATCCCAACGCCCGCGCCGACCGGTACGTCGGCATGTACACGACGAAGCGCCCTCGCGCAGGCCGAGACCGTCCAGCTTCGCACGTATCCGGCTCCCGGAACAGTCGGTCGTTGCGGGGGTTGCCCGTCACGAGCAGGTTGCTCTCCGGCACCTCGAAGAAGGCGGCCTTGGCACGGCCGAAGACGGCGCTGCACGACACGACGTAGTCACAACGGGGCGGTGGCTCTCCGTTGGGCATGAAGTTCTGCTTCGGCCCGTCGCCGTGCCACAGGTTCACCACCGTCTTGCGACGCGGAGACGAACCCGAGAGGAACAAGCCGTGGGTGAAGAACGTCAACCGTGCGGTCAGGAAGTCGGTGAACCCGCGCAGTGATAGCCGCCTCCTGGGTTGCACCGACGGCCAGGCTCCCAGCACGTCGGCAACCTCCCGGCCAGGCTCGTCGTCGAGCAGCCACCGTACGGCGACCCCGCGAGAACCGAGGTAGTCCACGAGCTCGACAGCGTTTCCCTCGTCCTGTGGCCAGCCGTAGACCACGACGTGGTCTCGCACGGGAGCCACCATTCGTCCGAGCGAGATGAGCCGGCGCAGCAACCGCTTCACGGTTCGGTGGCGGCCCAGGGTCCAGATCCTCATGGAGCCGACGGCCCTTCCGGAAGTCCGAGAAGGGACCAGTCGAAGTGGTAGGGCACAAGGTCTCCGAACTGGGTCAAGTAGGCCACATAGAAGGCCAGCGACCCCGCGAGAACCGCCGTCCAGACGAGCAACCGTGCCCGGCGTGGAATCTCCCGCGCGACTCTGGGCAGTGCCACGACCAAGTAGATGCCGAAATACAGCTCGAGCCGGCCAATCGCCTCAGCCTGCGTACCCAGAACCAGCAGACACACACCCACCATCGACAGCGTGATGTACCGGTCGATCACGCCGTTCTTCGGTCGATAGATCACCAGCAGCGCTACCAGTAGCGCGCGCGAGACGAGATACAGGTAGGTCCCGATGCCCGACTGCTGACCTTGCAGGTACCCGACATAGCGCTCATTGAGAAACTCAAGGAAGCCGAGGTTGGCGACGGTCGCGAGGTACGCCGCGAAGACCGCAGTGACCAGCAGCATCAAGCCGAACAGTCGCCACGACGGCTTGGCACGCCGGAGTCCGAGCTGCAGCAGCGATGGCGATGATGGCGCTCGAGTGGACCGAGACGGCCAGGGCGTTGAGCACCAACCAGACCCAACGGCGCTTGCCCATGTACGAGTACGCCAGGAAGTTGAGCGACACCGCCAGGCCCTGACGAAGGATGTTGAACGGAGCCAGGTAGAAGCCCAGCAGGACGAACAAGGTGAGGGAAACGGCGAAGTTCACCGACAGGCGACGCATCCCCACCGCCGCGCAACCGACCGTGAGGAAAGAGCTGACGAGGAAGAGCGTTCTCGGATCCTCGAAGAACAGCCGCAGCCCCAGGATGCCCAGCGTGAACCCCGGCTCCTGGGGCGACTCCTCGACGAAGTACCCGATGTAGTTCGGGTCGAAGGTCAGGAACAGGGACTCGTAGAGCGAGTAGTCGGTGCCCACGTTCACCCTGGCCCCGGCGTACATGGCGAGCACCACGACGCTCAAGACGTACGAGTAGCGCCACCTGTCGTTTCCCTCGCCCTCCTGGCGGTCGCCGTTCTTCCCGGCGCGACTCAGCCAGGTCGGCAGCAGCGCCAGGGCAGGCACGAGGAAGTAGGTCAGCAAGGAAGCCTCGCTCAGTCTCGCCAGCCGGGAACGGCCGCCGAGCGGGCAACCTGGAGCGCGGCGCTCGCCTCAGCCATCGAGCTGAGGTCGAGAGCCGTCGTCTTGCGCCGCAGGATGACGGACTGGCCGCCCAGCCCGGTGAGACCGACGTAGACAAACTGCTTCGCGTACGACGTCGCCAGCCTGCTCGTGGTGCCCACTCGACCTACCAGTGCGGGTCCGTGGCGTCGCAGGAGAAGACGGTCATGGCTTGCATCACGGGCCTGCTTGGCTGCGCTCAAGTCGGCCAGGCGATAGAAAAGCAGCACCTCGTCGACCTTGGCGGACCTGGTGTGTGCCGAGGAGCGCAGCCACAGGTCCTTGTCCTCCGAGCGCTTGAGCGACTCGTCGTAGGGGTTGGCCAGGAACCACTCGCGCGATGCGGCGACGGTTGGGTGCGTGAACGCATTGCTCTTCAGGAAGCCGGCGTGGTCCGCAGGAATGTCGCCCTCGCGGAAGAGTCCGACGATCTGGGTGTCGGCGTCGATGGCGTAAGCCCGCGCGCCCACAACCTCCACGTCGTGTCGCCGCATCCCCTCGAGTGTTCGCTCAAGCCGGCGGGGGTGCATCAGGTCGTCGGCGTCCATTCGAAAAACCACCTCGCCGGCAGCCATCCGAGTCAGTTGGTTCAGCCGGGCCGCCAGCCCACGGTTGACGGAGTCGGCAACCAGCCTGACCCGTGAGTCCTCGATCTTCGAGATGCGCTCCTCCAGCTGTGGGTGCGAACCGTCGGCTAGGAGGAGCAGCTCCCATTCGCCGAAGGTCTGGGCGAAGACCGAGCGGATCGCCATTTCGAGGTACTCAAGCGGGGTCTTGGCGAACGGGAGCCCGATGGTGACGAGCTGACTCGTCATACGGGTGCCTCCTCGCCGTACAGCTGGCACAACGCACGTGTCTGCGCTTCCCAGCCGTGCGAGCGCTCGATGTAGTCGACCCCTTCCTGGCTCAGCTCATCCCAGACGTTCTCCCGGACGAGGAGCTCGCACAGCAGGGTGACGGCCTGGTCGGTGTTCGCGAACGTACGCACGCCACTGAGCTCTTCGTTGGAGGGGATGCGTCGCGCTATGACCGGTGTCCCGTGCGACAACGCCTCCACGACCGCGAGCGAGAAGCCCTCATAACGAGCCGGATGAAGCAGCGCCGCGGCGGATTCAACCAGTCGCCCGACCTCGCTGCTGTCAACCCACCCAGTCACGGTCCAGCCGTGATGCTCCAGTCGACCACGCATCTCCAGATCGCCGTCACCTACCCAGACGCAGTTCGCCGGAACCCCGTGGTCACTCAGCCGCTGCGGAAGGTCGAGGACCGTGTCAGGGGCCTTCTGGTAGGTAAGCCTGCCCACGCAGACCACTGTGGCTGACCTGGACTGCCTCGGCCTCACCTCCGTGCTGACGTCGAGCGCGTGCGGCAGGCGGATGATGCGCAGCCTGTCCGTGAGGGTGCGGATGTCCGCCTCCTCCGACGCGCTCACCGCCGCCACGCCACTGGTCCTGCCGGCCAGGGCGCGCTCGGACACGGAGAGCACGGAGCGCACGGCCCGGCTCCGGTGATGTGCGGCGGCCAACCCGTGCGGGCTGTACACAGTCCGCGCTCGCCGGTGCGGCAGGACTGGGTGAGCTGACCGGCGATCGTTGAGTGTGCATGTACGACGTCGAAGTCCTCGCGCCGAATCCGCAGCCACAATCGAATCAGCGCAGGAACCGTTGGCACCAGAGTGTGCGGGACAGACTCGAGCCACGGTTCATGCGCGAACGAGTCGTCGCGCACCCTCGCGATCAGTGAGTGCGAATCGCCACTCCCGTTCCCGTTGCGCGACGCATACTGCCCGATCGCCGTGGCGACGCCGGCCCCCATGGACTCGGTGACATGAAGGATCCGCATGGTGGCCGATCAACGGTTCGTTCGGCGTGGGGTCACGCTGGCGGGGACGCCGACGGCAACATGTCTCGGGGGCACTCTGCCAGCACCACGGCATTGGCTCCGACGACACTTCCGTCGCCGACCGTGATCGGCCCCAGGATCCTGGAGCCCGCTCCGAGGATGACGTCGTCACCGACGACTGGCGAGTCCAGCCGACCGTCGGGCATTCGGCCGCGCTCTCGCAGCGCACCGAGAGTGACACCCTGCTGAACAGCACAGTTCTTCCCAAGGACCACGTCCGGCCCCAGCACGACGCCGGTCGGATGATAGAGGGCCACACCCGGTCCGACGGATGCCTGCCACGCAAGGTCAGCACCAGTGATGATGTGGTTCAGCTGCTTGACGACGTAGCCGAGCATCGGCGTACGCGCACCGCAGGCCTGGGACAACCGGAACAGGATCGTGGAGATCGCCCGCACGGTCAGGAGCTCCGGGAGCCATTGCCGCACCGGTCGGTCCATCTTCAGGTCCTGACGAAGGGGACTCAGCCCGGTGGACAGGTCAGACGTCATGACGCGTCCCCTCGGCGACTACCATCAACGAACAGCCCCTTCGATCTCGCACAGTTCGAGACAGCGGTCGGACGACCTCTGTGCTGACAATACTTTCGCACGTTCACTCGAGCGGGGTCAGCGGATCCCAGCTGGCATCGTTGTCCCCGATGCGGGTGGAGAAGAGCGAAACCCCCAGCCGACCTGGCGGTGGGGGCTTCTTGTCGGACT
>CAWFFZ010000003.1:0-488574 GCA_963815295.1 uncultured Actinomycetota bacterium | reverse complement strand
TGGAGCTGCCGGGAATCGAACCCGGGTCCTCTGACGCTGAGCCAAGTATTCTCCGAGCGCAGTCTGCGTAACGCTTTTCTCGGCCCCGGCACTGGTGCAGACACCTTGCCGACGGGCTCAGTCGCTGTAAATGTCCCGTAGCCACCCCGCGACCGGGTGACTACAGCAAGCCTCCTTAGTGAGGCCGGTTACTGGAGCGGAGGCACCTCCAGACCAACCCTTCGATTACTGCTTAGGCAGCAAGAGCGAAGTCAGTGCGCTTTGAGTCGGCACCTTTAGTTTCCAAGGATCGTTAACGAGATAACCCTGGGTCCTCGGCTCGCTTCCCTTGACTCGAACGACCAAAGTCGAAACCGTTCAGCCCCTTGTTGAGTTGTCATCACATCGGCCGAGCAGCTTGGCGCGCGGCCGGTGTGTCATGCAGTCGTTCAGACTATCGGTAACAACGGACGTACCGCAGCGGAGATTCCCTCAAAGAGGCTGGTCAGCGGTTTTCGGGCAGCAAGCAGGGGCGCGGTGGGCCGTTGCTCACCGAATTGCCCTGTAGCCGGAACGACTTGGCAGAACGGTTGTCCTTGTCGTTCGTCTCGCGGAGCTGACCCTGAGGATCGGCCGCGATGCGCAGGCAGTAGACGCCGTCCGGTAGCCGGTTGGGCAGCGGCAGCGACTGCCCGGCCAGGTAGTACTCGTACACGTCGGCCCAGCCGATAGAGATGCCCTGGGGCCTGTCACGAGAGCAGGCACCGTAGAACTGGGCATACCGCCTCGGGGCAGACCAGCTCGCCGGCACCCGCGTGATGTCACGCAAGCAGAAGCTCGTCTTGGGGTGCGAGGACACGACGCGGTGCTTGTCAGGATTGAAGATCGCATACCTGGCGGCGGCGTCGAAGTGCCAGTGGTCGTGGGCAGCATGGAACAGCATGCACCCAGCGGAACGATGTGCCAACTTCGTGTCGATCCCTCGGTTGAAGCGGTTACTGCGGTCGACGTCGCGGTACATGATCTGGCTGGCGTGACGCTGTCCCGGCGGGCACGCCACTTTGTTGTTGGGGCGGACCTCGCTGGGACCCTTACCGACGTTCGCAATGGCCGACGAGAACCGCAGGTAACGCCGACCCTGGGTCACCTGGATCCTCAGGTCCGAGGCCTGCAATGTCCTGAGGTTCGGCAGCAGCTTCGGTGCAGGCTTGGGCGCCACCGCGGTGGGGGCGGGTGCCTGGGCGCTCGGCTTGCCGGCCGTAGCCGACAACACACCTGAACCAACGACGAGGGTGACCGCACATGCCGACGCCGCTACACACCAGGCAATACGTGCGAACCGCGCAGAACTAGCCGGGTGCGCCATTTAGCCACCTAACCCCTCAGGTCGGATGCGGTGTGAGGACAACCTAACAACTAGTCACCATTTCGGGAACAACCGGCAGGTGGACGCGTCAGAATCCCTTGGCCTGCCGGCCCAGCTCACGGGTGGCCTCCCGCTGTGCGTCTCGCTTCGCGATCGACTGCCGCTTGTCGTAGTGCTTCTTTCCCTTGGCGAGGGCGAGCTCGACCTTTGCGCGGCCGTCTTTGAAGTAGAGCGAGAGCGGCACGATCGTCAGGCCACGCTCGTTGACCCGCCGCTCCATCTTCGCGATCTCGTGGCGGTGTAGCAGCAGCTTGCGCTTACGTCGTGGGGCGTGGTTGTTCCAGGTCCCCTGGAGATACTCCGGGATGTGGGCTCCCTGCAGCCATACCTCACCGTCCGCGAGCTCTGCGAAGCCGTCGACGAGAGACGCGCGACCGGCACGCAACGACTTCACCTCAGTCCCCGTCAGGACCAGGCCGGCCTCGAACGTGTCTTCGATGTAGTAGTCGTAGCGCGCCTTCTTGTTCTGGGCGATCAGCTTGCGCCCGCGCTCTTGGACCATCACGCCATCCTCCCCCACCGGACGCCGCGGCGGAAATGACTTCGACTACAACCAGTTCATCGGGTTCACGGTGTATCCGTTGGCATAGACCATGAAGTGCATGTGGCAGCCGGTCGAGTAGCCCGTCGTGCCGGAGTACCCGATGATCTCCCCGCGCTTCACGTCCTGTCCAGGCCCGGCCACGAACGTGTTGAGGTGGTTGTACGACGTCGCCAGGCTGACCCCGCGGACGAAGCCATGGTCGACGATGATGCGGTTGCCGTATCCGGCGTTGTAGTACTCGGCGATGACCCGGCCGTCGGCCGCTGCATAGACCGGCTGGCCGCAGTCCGCATGGAAGTCCGTGCCGTCGTGGAGCTTGTAGATGTGCAAGATCGGGTGAAACCGCATGCCGTAGGGCGACGTGATGTAGGTGTTATGAACCGGGTAGCCCAACGCTCCCCCGCCGTCATGGATCGTGGCGCGTGTCTGCAGCCGCCTGTTCTCGAGCCGAGCCCGCCGCTCGGCTATCTTGCGCAGTCGGGCTTCGACCCGGTCGCGCTCCTTCTGCAACTTCTGGAGCCGTTGCAGCTCCGTGCGCTTGGCCTCCGCAATCTGCTGCTTCGCCTCGCGAACGTGGTCGAGCCGGGTCGCAACACTGTCCTTCGCCACCTGGGCCTGAACCTTGAGTGCCTGCTTTGCATCCAAGGACTCCGCAGCGTCCGTGCGCCGGACCTCGACTTCCTCCTTCGTGGTCTCGACACGCTCCTCCGTGAGCTGGAGAAGGACCTCGGCCGCCTCGAGTTCCTGCAGGGAGACCGCCTGCTTGTCGAGCACGGTTTCGTTGGCCTGCAGCTGAGCGAAGACTTCCTCCGGCGTAGACGTTTGGAAGGCGATGTCGAGCGTGGACGAAGCCAGATCGCCGGACTGGAACGTCGACACGGCGTATGACGTCACGGCCTCGTGCTGGTCGGTGACGTCGACGCGACCTTGGGCCAAGTCGGCCCGAGCATCGGCCAGACGAACCTCCGCCGCATCCAACCTGGCCTGCATCAGGTCGTCGTAGATTGCGGCCTCCTTGACTTGCTCACGCACGGCGGCGAGCGCCGCTTTCGCCTTGTCAAGGTCGCGGTAGGCATCCTGCACGCGGGCAACTGCTTTGACCAGCTTCGCGGAGATCTCCTGCAGATCGTCTCTGCGGTTGGAGATTCGGTTGTCCAGCCGGTTCTTCGACTGTTGCAGCTCCCGGTCGTCGTCTTGAGCGGCCGTGTGGGGAACGGCGACGAAGAACGCGCCGATCAGGGACGCTGTCAGCGCCGTAATCACGGTGAGACGAGCTCGCGTGGTGCGTCCGTGAGGGAAACGTCGTACCACAGCCGGAAGTCCTTACGTGGGTGAGAAAGCCCTGGCGTATCGACGGTAGCCGAGCAACCTCACACTTTGAGGTATTTACGGGTCATCAGAAGCGTCGGAATGACCGCAAGGGCGAGAGCGATACCGACGACAACCCCCATGGCGGCGATCGCATCGGCCCTCTCGACCCAAGGCCACAGGCGCACGTTACCGCGCAGCCATGGCACCGCAAAGGACATGATCCCGACGATGGACGCACAGGCGAGTGCCGCCCCGACGAGAGCGGAGAAGACGATCTCGAGCACGAACGGCAGCTGGATGTAGATGCTCGACGCACCGACGAGCCGCATGATCCCGATCTCTCGCCGTCGCGCCATCGCGGCCAGCCGGATCGTGTTGGAGACCTGCAACACCGCGGCGAGGACCAGGAACCCGGCACCGATGAGCGCGCTCCACTTGAGCACGTTCAAGGTCTTGTAGACAGGCGCGAACTCTCTGCGGGGGTTGAACACCGCCTCGACACCTTGCAGGTTCTCGACAGAGCTCACCAACGCATCCGTGTCCTTCGGGTCCTCGAGGGTCACCCAGTAACCCGTCGGCATGTCGGACTCCTTGACGGTCTTCGCGACGCTGTCGAGGTTGCCGTCCTCGTCGGTGTGGGTCCCCTTGAACGTGTCGTACGCCTCGGCGCGCGTGCGGTATCGGAACGAGTCGACATACGAGCTCTCCTCGATCACGTCCCTGACCGCAGCTTCCTGTGCTCGCGTCGCCTGGCCGCTCACGCATTTCGCCGACGTCGACTGCTTCGGGCAGAACGCCACCTGCACCTCGAGCAGTCCGCCCATGTGCGTCTCGATCGTGTTGACCTGGGAGCGCATCAGCAGGCCGATCGCAACCAGGGTCAGGGAGATCCAGATCGTCACGATGACAGCGATCGTCATCGACACGTTCCGCTTGAGACCGTTGCCGAGCTCAGAGGTCACATATCGCAGCTGCATGGTGTCCTGGTTCTGGTAGAGGATTCGTACGCCGTGCGGATGCTGGGATCAGCCGTGGTAGCCGTAGACGCCGCGGGCCTGGTCACGAGCCACCTTGCCGTCCTGCAGCTCGATCACCCGCTTGCGCATCTGGTCGACGACCCCGGAGTCGTGGGTGGCCATGATGACGGTCGTCCCCGTGCGGTTGATCCGGTCGAGCAGCTTCATGATGCCGACCGAAGTCGACGGGTCGAGGTTTCCAGTCGGCTCGTCGGCGATGAGGATCATCGGCCGGTTGACGAACGCGCGCGCGATGGCCACCCGTTGCTGCTCGCCGCCCGAGAGCTCGTCAGGCATTCGGTGACCCTTGCCACCGAGACCGACAAGCTCCAGCGTCTCCGGGACGACCTTGGCAACGACTGACCTCGGTTTCCCGATCACCTGCAGGGCGAACCCGACGTTCTCGGACACGGTCTTGTTGGGCAACAGCCGGAAGTCCTGGAAGACGGTGCCGATCTGACGACGCAGGCCAGGGACCTTCCACGACGCGAGTCGGTTGATCTCCTTGCCTGCCACGAAGACGTGGCCGGTCGTCGGCCGAGCCTCGCGCAGAACGAGGCGGAGGAAAGTCGACTTACCGGACCCCGACGCACCGACGAGGAAAACGAACTCGGCCTTCTCGATGTCGACGTCAACGTTGTCGAGGGCGGGACGGGTCTGCCCGTCATAGGCCTTGCTGACTTTCTCGAACCGGATCACTGGCCCGATTCTAGGTGACCCCATCCAAGCAGCCGCGCAGGCAGGTCCCGGTGCGCGCGCGTCGGCCAGCCCGCTAGGTGGCGTTGACCGCCTGACGGCGCCAGCGAATGCCTGCCTCGATGAATCCGTCGATGGCACCGTCAAGCACGTTCGACGGGTTTCCTTCCTCGTACTCGGTGCGGAGGTCTTTCACCATCTGGTATGGGTTGAGCACGTACGAGCGCATCTGGTCGCCCCACGACGCCATCACGTCGCCGCGGATCTCGTCGAGAGTCGCCTTCTCCTCGGCCCTTCTCATTGCAAGCAGTCGGGCCTTGAGGACCACCATCGCGGTGTTCTTGTTCTGCAGCTGGCTCTTCTCGTTCTGCACCGCAACTACGAGCCCGGTGGGAAGGTGCGTCAGCCGGACCGCTGAGTCGGTCGTGTTGACGCTCTGGCCGCCCGGACCCGACGACCGGTAGACGTCGACCTTGATCTCTTCCTCGGGGATGTCGATCTCGTCTGTCTGCTCGATCACCGGCACGACCTCGACCGCGGCGAACGACGTCTGGCGGCGCCCCTGGTTGTCGAACGGGGAGATACGGACGAGCCGGTGGGTGCCCTGCTCGACGCTGAGCGTGCCGTAGGCGTAAGGCGCCCGGACCACAAACGTGGCGGACTTGATGCCCGCCTCCTCCGCGTAGGAGGTGTCGTAGACCTCCGTGGGGTACTTGTGGCGCTCCGCCCACCGCAGGTACATCCGCATCAGCATCTCGGCCCAGTCGGCGGCATCCACCCCGCCCGCGCCCGACCGGATGGAAACCAGGGCGTCCCGCTCGTCATACTCGCCGGACAGCAGAGTGCGTACCTCGAGCTGCTCGATGCCCCGGGCCAGCCGGCTGAGCTCGGTGTCCACCTCGGCCAGCGAGCCGCTGTCACCTTCCTCCTGAGCCATCTCGGCCAGCAGCTCGGCGTCTTCGAGACGGCTGCGCAGGCCGGTGACACGGTCGAGCTCGGACTGTAAGACGGAGAGGCGGCCGGTGACACGCTGCGCGTTCGCCTGGTCGTCCCACAAATCTGGCGCCGCAACCTGCTCGGCAAGTTCGGCGATTTCGGCGCGGATGCCGTCGAGGTCGAGCACCTGCTCGATGCTCGTCAGGGTTGCGTCGAGCTGCTTGAAACGCTCAGCAAGGTCGGGGGCGGCCACGGACGCAAGAGTACGCGGTGGACCGAGTGGCGTTGCCTGGGCGAGGGGTTGCCGCTGTCAGCCGGTCGTCAGCATCGTGCGTACGACGCGCAGGCCTACCGACATCCGGGCCAGGTCGGTCTGCTCGTCGGCGGTGATCTCCCTGAGGGTCTGCTTCGCCCGGTCCACCAGGGTGCCCTCGGCGGCCTCCCACGCTCGAACTCGCTCGTCTGGGTCGGCACCGGCAACCGTCGACGCGAGCACCTCCGCCGTCAGCGCCCCGTGGACGGCATGCAGGTCGTCGCGCAGTGACGCGCGTGCCATCGTCTGCCAACGGTCGTCACGTGGCAGCGAGACGATCAGCTCAAGCAGGTCCGTGAGCCCGAGCCGGTCGCCGAGGACGGCATGGATGCGTGCCACGTCGATCGCGTCGACGTCGTCACGCCGCGCGATCTCGACAATCTCCAACGCGGCGTAGGCCGGCGGAAGCACTGCCACCTCAACAGCTATGTGCTCGGGAACCCCCGCTTCGAGCAGCTCGTCCCGGCGCGCCACGAACGCCTCCGCCTCGATGCCACGAACGATGTCGGGCAATGCCTTCGTAACCCGTTGGATCTGTGTGTTGAAGTGGTCGACGGTCGTCTCGGAGTCGATCGGCTGTCGTCGGTTGTTGACGAGCCACCGAGATGCTCGCTCGATGAGGGTCCTGACGTACAGCCTCATCCGAGTCTGCACGGCCGCGTCGACCAGGTTGTCCAACGAGTTGATCTCGTCGATCAGCTGGTTGGCGGCATACACCTCACGACAGACGAGGTGGGCGCGGGTCAGCTCCTCCGCGGTGGCGTTGGTCTCCTGGCTCAGCCGGTGGAAGAACGTGATGCCGGCGAAGTTGACCAGGTCATTGACGACCTGGGTCACGATGATCTCGCGCCGCAGGGGGTGGTTGTTCATCTGGTCGCGGTAGGCCTGGCGCATCTGTGTCGGGAAATAGCTGTACAGGTCGCCACGCAGGAAGGGATCGTCGGGCAGCGACCCCTCCAGGAGATCAGCGGCGAGCACGATCTTTGTGTACGACATGAGGACGGCCAACTCAGGTGCCGTCAGCGCATTGCCCGCCGCGCGCCGCGTCTCGAACTCCTTTTTCGTGGGCAGATATTCGATCGCGCGGTCGATGAGCCCTTGCGACTCCAGCCGCCGGATCCACGTCTCGTGCACGTGCATCAACGGCCTGGCCACCGCCTGTGCGCTCGCCAGGGCAAGGTTCTGCGCGTAGTTGTCGTGCAGCACGAGAGTCCCGACCTCATCGGTCATCGAGGTCAGCAGCTCCTCGCGCTCCCCCTGTGACATGACGCCCTCCTGCGCGAGCCGGTCGCACAGGATCTTGATGTTGACCTCGTGGTCGGACGTGTCGACGCCGGCCGAGTTGTCGATGAAGTCGGTGCAGATACGACCCCCTGTCAGCGCGTACTCGATGCGGCCGAGCTGGGTGAGACCGAGGTTTCCCCCTTCACCCACGGCCTCACAGCGCAACTCGCGACCGTTGACGCGGATCGCGTCGTTGGCCTTGTCGCCCGCTTCGGCGTTGGTTTCGGTGTGCGCCTTGACGTAGGTGCCGATGCCGCCGTTCCAGAGCAGGTCGACCGGTGCGAGCAGGATCGCTCGCATCAGCTCGGCCGGGGTCAGGTTGGTCACCTTCTCCAGGCAGAGCGCAGCAGCCACTTCCTTGGAGATCGGGATGGACTTCAGCGTGCGTGAGTAGACGCCGCCACCCTCCGAGATCAGCGACGTGTCGTAATCGGCCCAGCTCGACCGTGGCAGCTCGAAGAGCCGGCGTCGTTCGTCGTACGACGTCTCGGCGTCCGGGTAGGGGTCGAGGAAGATGTCTCGGTGGTCGAATGCCGCGACCAACAACGTGTGGCGGCTCAGCAGCATGCCGTTGCCGAACACGTCGCCGCTCATGTCACCGATACCGACGGCCGTGAAGTCCTGCTTCTGACAGTCGATGCCCCGCTCCCGGAAGTGGCGCTGCACCGAGACCCAGGCCCCTCGGGCGGTGATGCCCATCGCCTTGTGGTCGTATCCCACCGAGCCGCCGGATGCGAACGCATCGCCCAGCCAGAAGCCATAGTCCTTGGACACCGAGTTTGCGATGTCGGAGAACGTCGCAGTGCCCTTGTCGGCAGCAACGACGAGATAACTGTCGTCACCGTCGTGCCGGACCACCTCGGGTGGGGGCCTTGTCTTCCCTGCCATGCGGTTGTCGGTGATGTCGAGCAGACAGGAGATGAATGTCTTGTAGCAGGCGATGCCTTCAGCGAGCCAGGCATCCCGGTCGACCGCTGGGTTGGGCAGCTGCTTGCAGTAGAAGCCGCCCTTCGCACCCACCGGCACAATGACGGCGTTCTTGACCATCTGCGCCTTGACTAACCCGAGGATCTCCGTGCGGAAGTCCTCCCGGCGATCGGACCAGCGCAGCCCCCCGCGAGCGACCGCGCCGAACCGCAGGTGGACACCTTCGACCCGCGGCGAATACACGAAAACCTCGAACTGCGGACGGGGTTCGGGCAGGTCAGGCATCGACTTGGGCTCCAGCTTGAGCGCCATTGCCTCCTTGAGGTTGTCGTCCGCGTCGTGCTGGTAGAAGTTCGTGCGCAGTGTGGACTTCACGGCGTTGAGGTAGCTGCGCAGGATGCGGTCCTGGTCGAGGCTCGCGACCTCGTCGAGCGCCTCGGTGATCTGCTTGTCGAGCTGGGCGCAGGCCGCCTCGCGGTCGCCGTCGTACGTCGGGTCGAACCGGACCTGGAAGAGCTCGACGAGCAGCCGGGCGATCGGGACATTGGCGAGCAGCGACGCCTCGATGTAGGCCTGGCTGAACGGCGTGCCGCATTGGCGGAAGTACTTTGCATACGCACGCAGGATCGTGACCTGCCGCCACGGAATGCTGCCCTCGAGCACCAGCGCCGAGAAGCCATCGCTCTCGGCACGGCCTGACCAGGTTGCGAGGAAGCCATCCTGGAACAGTTCCTGGGCATCCGCCGGCATGGGCTTGTCCCGGCGCAGGCCGAAGTCGTAGATCCAGGCGGGTCCCTCGCGTCTGGCGAGCTCATAGGGTCGTTCGTCGACGACCTCGACGCCCATCGCCGACAAAAGCGGCAGGACGTGAGACAGGCTCAGCGGTCCGCCGGTGCGAAACACCTTGAAACGGGCCACCCCGGGCTCGGCGTCAGGAGGCGTGTAGAGGCAGAGGCCGACTGAGTCGGAACGCACGTCCTCCATCCGGCGGATGTCGGTAGCGGCCACGCGCGCGGTGAAGTCCTCCTTGTATGCCTCCGGGAAAGCATCGCCGTAGCGACGGCTCAACCGGCTCACCGCTTCCTCGCCGAACTCTTCACCGACCGCGGTCACCAGATCGTCGGTCCACGACCGGGTTGCGTCGGCGAGCTTGCGCTCGAGCTCAGCTTGGTCGAACTCGAGCAGGGTCTCCCCCTGCTTCGCGCGTGCCACGAAATGCAGCCGCGCCAGGACCGACTCACTGACGCGGGCCGTGTAGTCGATTGTTTCAGCTCCCATGGCCTCCTTGAGAATCAGCTGGAGGCGCTCTCGGACCTGTGTCGTGTAGCGGTCGCGGGGTAGGTAGAGCAGGCAGGAGAGGTAGCGGCCGTAGGTGTCGCGGCGGACGAAGAACCGCAGTTGTCGCCGCTCGCGCAGATGGAGCACGGCTTCGGCCACCGGCAGGAGCTCGTCGACCGGTGTTTGGAACAGTTCGTCGCGAGGATAGGTCTCCAGGATGTCCATCAGCGCCTTGCCGCTGTGGCTCTGCGGTGCGAATCCTGCCTTCTCGATCAGAGTTCGTGCCTTGTCGGCCAGCATCGGGATGCGGGTCAGGCTCTCGGTGTAGGCCGCCGAGCTGAACAGCCCGAGGAATCGGCGCTCGCCAACGACTTCACCCGCATCGTCGAAGGTCTTGATCCCCACGTAGTCGAGGTATGCGGGTCGATGCACAGTGGCGCGCGAGTTGGCTTTCGTAATGATCATCAGCTGCTTCTCGCGCGCCTTGGCGCGGACTGCCGGCGGCAGCTTGCCGAATGACGGCGACATGTCCTGGTCGGAGCGCAGGATGCCGAGGCCAGTGCCAGGGAGGGCTCGCAATGCGTCTTCGCCGTCGGCCTGCTGCAGCTGGTACTCGCGGTAGCCGAGGAACGTGAAGTGGTCGTTGGCCAGCCACGACAGCAGCGCCTCGCCCTCAGTGATCTCTGCCTCGGGCAGCGGCGGAGGTGACGTCTGGAGGTCGGACACAATCCGCAGCGCCTGCTCGTGCATCTTCTTCCAGTCTTCGACCACCTCGCGGACATCGCGCAGGATCTGAGTGAGACGCCCGGAGACCTCGTCGAGGCCTTGCTGGTCCGCCTCTCGATCGACTTCGATGTGCATCCACGACTCGCGGACCAACTCCGACGTGACATGTGCAGCGTCGTCGTCGCCGTCGCAGATCTCCAGCAGCTGGCCGGTGACATCCCGACGTACGAGGAGCTGCGGGTGGATGACGACGTGGATCGGGAGGCCCTGAGCGGTGAGCGCCATGGTCACGGAGTCGACGAGGAAAGGCATGTCGTCGGTCACGATCTCGATGACAGTGTGGCCGTCGGCAGCCCAGTCATTCTGCTCGACCGACGGCGTGAACACCCGGACGGACGCGGTGCCTTGCGGTCGCTGGGCGGCGTAGCGGTAGTGGCTCATCGCCGCGCCATAGACGTCTGTCGCCTTGCGTTCCACCAGCTCCTCGGCTGGAACATGGAGGTAGTAGAGGCCGAGCAGATGAGACACCAGCTCGTTGTCCGCGTCGGTCTCGGATCCGGTTCGGCCGCTGAGGCCCGCTGCCTCGGCGAGCAGGTCTCGTTTAGCGTCGTCCAGCAAGCTGTGCATCACACCCCCGACATTAGACCTGTGGGGGCGCGGTCGCCCAGGATGGCTGCCTCTAAAGCTGGGAGCGCAGGTCCCACAGAAGCGGGTAGTAGCGAAGCGGCAGCCTGCTCCTCAGATAGGCGCCACCGGATGAGCCACCCGTGCCGGTTTTGGTGCCGATCATTCGTTCGACCATGGTGACGTGGCGGGCCCGCCACGCGGCGGCGAGCTCGTCGTGCTGGATGAGGGCCTCGGACAGCTCCCAGATGTCAGAATGGCTGGTCCGGTCGTGGGCGACAATTCGAAGCGATGCGGCCACCTCGTCGTCGGAGCTGTTGGCAAGGCCGGCGGCGCCGAGTACGCCGACAAACGCGTCCCACAGCGTCGGCTCGTCGAGGCGCCGCTGCAGCCGTTGCTCTTCGTCTTCCGTGAGACCGCGGAACCGACGTACGAACGACGGATCCTTTGCGCCGGAGATGAACTCAAGCTCGCGGAACTGCACTGACTGGAAGCCGCTCGCCGGCGACAGCTTCTGCCGGAACACCAAGAAGTCTTGGGGGGTCATTGTCTCGAGGACGTCGATCTGCTCGATCAGGACGCGCTCGATTACGTGCACCCTCTTGAGGAGGTGCTTTGCCCACCAGAGCTTGCCGCTCGACATGGCGTTGCGTGCCGTCTCTGCCTCGTGCAGCAATTGCTGGAACCACAGCTCGTAGACCTGATGGATCGTGATGAAGAGGAGCTCGTCGTGAGCTGGAGGATCCGACTCGAGGCTCTGCGCGCTGAGCAGCCGTGGCAGCTGGAGATAGCTGCCGTAAGTGAGCAGTGCTCCGCTCTCACCGAAGTGGAGGTCGTCGCCGTGCCATTCGCCAATTGTCGGGTCCGCGCCAACATCGCCCCACTTCGGGTCCGCGGCCGGCCGTTCCTCAGCGCTGCTCATCCGGTCAGGCTACTCATCGGTCCCGATCGGCGATGGCATGATGCCGCCATGGATCTGAGCGCCGAGATCACCTACCCCACGGAGAGCACGGTCGACGCCTTCGCCCTGGTGGTCGACGCCGAGTTCCGGGCTGGGGTGTGCGAGGCACTGGATGCGATCGACTACGACGTCTCTGTCGAGGCGCACGATGACGGTGGGGCGTCCGTCACGATCAACCGGGAGATGCCCGCCGACGTACCCGAGGCGATCAAGAAGGTGGTCGGCGAGAGCGTCAAGCTCGTCCAGACAGAGCGCTGGAGCGCGCCCGATCCGGCCGGTCAGCGAAATGCTCGCCTCGACATCAAGATTCTTGGCCAGCCAGCCACGATGACCGGGACGATCAGCCTGAGTGTCGACGGCGCCACGGTGATCTCGCATATCCGGGGTGATGTGAAGGTGGCGATTCCCTTCTTCGGCAAGAAGGTCGAGCCTGTCATCGCGAAGGCGATCCTGGCCGGCATCCGAGCAGAGCAGCAGGCAGTCACTGCGCGGCTCGGCTGATAGAACTGACCGCCTCGATGGGGACACGCGACACGCCGCAGCGGCAGATCGGCGGGTTCTGTCGGTCGGCCATGTCAACCTAGGGCACATGGAAACCAGACCCGATCTGTTGATGCTCGAGGCAGTCGTGGGCCCGTGCGGTGACTGTGGCGGCGAGCGCATCTTCGTTCCGCTAGAAGTGGATCGCGGCCATCATGATGGCGAGTTCTGCTGTACGACGTGCGGCGCCGCCGTCTTGATCGACCCGTTCCTCACCGACCGCCCCCGTCTCGCCCGCGGAGCGGCCTGACCAGTCCGGCAGCCGATGAGCGGGCGAAGCCGGTCGCTTGTTTCTACGCAAGGGTGCAACACCCCGTCATTCCGCCCCGTCGAACCCGTGTGATGGTCCACAGGTTTGGGTGTCCACAGGGCGCGTTCCACAGGGGTCGAACACACGCTCGAATTGTCGTGGGCGGCTTCTATTCTTGGGGTATGTCGATCAGCGCTGCACCTCCCGCCACGAGTCCGGGTTCGCCCGGTCCTGGTGACGTGTTTGGGGTGGCGTTGGCTGCTGTTGACGCGGGGTTGGACCGACTTGCGCAGGCGCCGGTGTGGTCGTTGGACGACCGTCGGCTCGGGGATCGGTTGGGTGAGGCGTTGGCGGCGCGGGCTCGGTTGGATGAGTCGATTGCGCGGTTGGTGGGGCAGGTCGATGACCGTGATCTGGGTGGGCTGTGTGGTGCGTCGTCGACGCGGGCGCATCTGGTGGCGAACTATCGGGTGTCGACCGGTGCCGCCGCCGGGATGTTGGCACAAGCCCGCTGCATGTCGGACCGGACCGACCTGACCCGCCAGGCGTGGGCGACCGGGCTGGTCAGTGGCGAGCAAGCTGTCGTCATCGGCACTGCGATCAACAAGTTGTCGCCGCAGCTGCCGGCCGAGGCGGTGCAGGCCGGTGAAGCCGACCTTGTCGGGCATGCCCAGAGCCTGACCCACACTCAACTGCAGGTGGTGGCGAACCATCTCGTCGAGGTGGTCGACCCCGAGACCGCGGACCAGACGCTGGCCGAGCAGTTGGAGGCCGACGAAGCCCGGGCGTTGCAGCAGACCAGCTTCCGCGGCCGCAAAGGTGCCGACGGGATCGCCCGCTACTGCGGGAAGATGCCGAACCTGCAGTACGACATGTTGACCACCGCCCTCGAAGCCCTCGCCTCGCCGAGACGAACCAGCTCCGCCGCCGGTCGAGCCTGTCGAGACCCAGAGACCTCGACAAGCACGATCACCGGGGAGACCGACCCGATGCAGCTGACCTTCGGGCAGCGGATGGGGCGGGCGTTCGTCGAACTCCTCGAACACCTCCCCACCGACTCCCTCCCCAAACACGGCGTCGCCAACGCGTCGTCGTCGTCACCATCAGCGAAGACAAACTCAACACCGCGCGTCGGGGAAGCGACGTTGACGACCGGCACCACCATCTCGGCAGCACAAGCCCGCCGGCTGGCCTGCAACGCCGGCCTCCTCCCACTCGTGCTCGGCGCCGAGTCGGCAATCCTGGACCTCGGACTCACCCAACGCCTCTTCGACCGCTACCAACGCATCGCCCTCGCCATCCGCGACCAAGGCTGCATCTTCCCGAGTTGCGACCGACCACCAGCCTGGACCGAAGCCCACCACATCCAGGCCTGGCTCGACGGCGGACCCACCGACCTCTCAAACGGCTGTCTGCTCTGCCACTTCCACCACCACCTCATCCACCACGGCGAATGGGCCGTCGTGATGGCCACCGACGGCATCCCCGACATCATCCCCCCAACACGGATCGACCCCGACCAACAACCGATCCGACACCAACGCTTCAAACAACGACGCGAGTAGCCTCGGCCCTGTGATTGGTCGCTTGTCCCCAGGGGTCGCGGTGAAGAGTCGAGTCGGTCTCCTCGTCGCGGCGTTGGCTCTCGGCCTGGTTGCCGGCCCGACCGCGACCGCCGCCCACGGGAGCGGTCGACCTCAGGCTGCCGAGCTGGCATCGGACACCGATGGCAACCCCGTCCTCAACCGGGACTTCCCCGATCCCGACGTGATCAAGGCAGCCAACGGCTGGTACTACGCCTACAGCACCCAAACGGAAGCGCCCGAGGGGCACGTCAACATCCAGGTAGCGAAGTCGCGCGACCTCGTGCACTGGCACTACCTGGGCGACGCCCTGCCCAAGCTTCCCGATTGGGGGGATGGCACGGCTGTCAGTTGGGCACCAGATGTCGTGCGCCACCACGGCCGCTACTACCTGTACTACTCGACCGTCCCAGACCGGCTGCAGGAAGAGTTCGGCCTGTGCCTTGCCGTGGCCACATCGGACGAGCCGGCCGGCCTATTCGTTGCCACGAGCAGGCCGCTGTACTGCGGCCCGACGCTCGCCGACATCGATGCCGCTGTCTTTCGCGATCGCGTGACCGGTCACTGGCGGGTGTACTGGGGGTCCGGTGGTGACATCGTCACCGCCCGATTGGCTCCGAGCCTGACCCGGCTGGCCTCGCCGGACGCCGAGCCGAAGCTCCTGCTACGCGGCTGGTCCGCGCGGGTGAAGCGACCGTACGAGCACGGCATTGAAGGACCGCTGGTGATTGCACGACGGGGCTGGTATTACCTGTTCTACTCCGGAGACAACTGCTGCTCGTACCCGCCGCACTACGCCACCATGGTCGCCCGGTCGCGCAGCGCCACCGGACCGTTCCAGCGGCTGGCCGCGACCCGACCGGGGCGAAGCAGCGTCATCTTGCATTCCAACCGGCGCTGGGCCGGTCCGGGCCACAACACGGTGACGCGAGACAAGGCCGGGCACGACTGGTTCGTCTACCACGCCATCGACACCAACCGCCCGTACCTTCCAGGCGAAGACCAGGCCGTACGACGGCCGATGTTGCGCGACCGCATCCTCTACCGGAAAGGCTGGCCGACCATCCGCAAGGACTCCCCCTCGACACGCGTTAGCTTGACCAACGACGTACGCCGGGTCAGCCCATGTGGGGGTAGCGATAGTCCTTCGGTGGCGCGAACGTCTCCTTGATCGAGCGCGGCGACACCCACCGCAGCAAGTTCTGCGCGGCGCCGGCCTTGTCGTTCGTGCCGGATGCCCGAGCGCCTCCGAACGGCTGCTGCCCTACGACAGCACCGGTCGGCTTATCGTTGATGTAGAAGTTGCCGGCCGCGAAGCGCAGGGTCTCCATCGTCCAGGCAATTGCCTGCCGGTCCTGCGCGATGACGGCGCCGGTGAGCGCGTAGGGCGCGAAAGACTCCATCTGGTGCACCGCCGACTCGAAGTTCGCGTCGTCGTAGACGTGCACGGCGAGGATCGGTCCGAAGTACTCCGTATTGAACATGGCGTCCGTCGGCTCGCCTGCCTCGATGACAGTCGGTCGCACGAAGTAGCCGACGCTGTCGTCGGTCTGACCGCCAGCGATGATCTCGAGCTTGGCCGAGCGCTTCGCGCGGGTGATCGCCTTCTTGTGCTTGTCGAACGCACGCGCATCGATGACGGCGCCCATGAAGTTCGACAGGTCGGTGACGTCGCCGACGCTCAAGGCATCGACCTCGGCGACGAAGTCCTTGCGCATCTTCTTCCAGACCGAGCGAGCGACATAAGCGCGTGACGCCGCCGAGCACTTCTGGCCCTGGTACTCGAACGCGCCCCGGATCAGCGCGGTCCGCACCACGTCGGGGTCTGCCGAAGGGTGCGCCACGACGAAGTCCTTGCCACCGGTCTCACCCACGATCCGCGGATAAGAGCGGTACGACGAGATGTTGTCGCCGACTGTGCGCCACAGGTGCTGGAACGTTGGCGTGGAGCCGGTGAAGTGGATCCCGGCGAGGTCAGGATGCACCAGCGCGACGTCGGAGACAGCCGCGCCATGGCCGGGCAGCATATTGATCACGCCGGGCGGCATCCCCGCCTCCTCCAGGAGCTGCATCAGGAAGTGGGCCGCGAACTGCTGCGTCACTGACGGCTTCCACAGCACGGTGTTACCCATCAGGGCCGGAGCGGTCGGGAGGTTGCCCGCGATGGCCGTGAAGTTGAATGGTGTGATCGCGTAGACGAATCCTTCGAGCGGTCGGTGGTCGGTGCGGTTCCAGACGCCCTTGGCGTTGGCCATCGGCTGCTCGCTCAGGATCCGCTCCGCGTAGTGGACGTTGAAGCGCCAGAAGTCGATGAGCTCGCAGGCGGCGTCGATCTCTGCCTGCCAGGCGGTCTTCGACTGTCCCAACATGGTCGCGGCGTTGATCGTCTGCCGCCACGGGCCTGCCAGCAGCTCTGCGGCCTTCAAGATGATGGCGGCGCGGTCGTCGAAGGCCATCGCTCGCCACGACGGGGCTGCGTCGGCCGCCGCCTTGATGGCGGCCTTGGCGTCTGCCGCAGTGGCGCCCCGCGTCGTACCGAGCACGTGCTGATGGTTGTGGGGCTGAACCACCGTCAGCTCTTCGCCCTTGCCCAGCCGGCGCACTCCGCCGACCGTCGCCTGCAGCTCGATCTGTTCCTTCTGGAGCTCGACCAGACGGACTTCGAGCTCAGCCCGCTCGGGGCTCCCGGGGGCATAGTCGAGGTTCGGCTCGTTGACCGGGTTGGGAAGTGAAGTGATGGCGTCCATGCGAGGAATCTTGCCACGCAACCCAGTGACCATCGAACCGGCCTCTCGACCGGCCCAAGACCGGCTAGGCGGACTTCTTCGCCTGCTTCGACGCAGCCTTCTTAGCCGGCTTCTTCGCCGAGGACTTCTTGCTTCCCGATTTCTTGGCGGCGGTCTTCTTGGCAGCGCCCTTCTTCTTGGCAGACGAGGACTTGGCAGCCGCACCACCGCCCGACCGACGCTTCTTCGCCGCGTCGACGCTGGCCCGGAGCGCGGCGACGAGGTCGACCACCTCCGCACTGTCAGTCTCGTCCTCTTCAGCTTCTGGCATGGGCAGACCAGACACCTTCGACTCGACGAGCTGCTCGAGCGCCTCGCGGTAGTCGCTGTGGTAGCGGTCCGGGTCGAACTCGGCCTGCAGCGTCGCGATGTAGGACTCCGCCATCCCAACTTCCTGCTTCTTGACATCGACGTCGTCGCTCGGCACCGCGAACTCACTACTGCGCACCTCGTCTGGCCACAGCATCGTCTGCAGCACAAGGGCACCGTCGCGTTCTCTCAACATGGCCAACGTCTCTTTGGTGCGGATGGCGACCTTCACGAGCGCGGTCTGGCCGGTCTTGGTCAACGCGTCGCGCAGCAGGACGTACGGCTTTGCCCCCGGCCCGTCGGCCGACAGGTAGTACGCCTTCGCGAAGTAGAGCGGGTCGACCTGCTCGGCCGGCACGAACTCCAGCACTTCGATCGACTTGGCCGTCGGCAGCGGCAAACCGGCAAAGTCGTCGTTGTTGAGGATCACCATTCGGCCGTCGGGCATTTCGTAGCCCTTGCCGATGTCTGAGTACGGCACTTCTTCGCCGTCGATCTCACAGACCCGCTTGTAGCGGATCCGGCCACCGTCGGCCTCGTGCACCTGGCGGAACGAGATGTCCTTCTCCTCGGTGGCCGAGTAGACCTTCACCGGGATCGTGACAAGACCGAACGAGATCGTGCCTTTCCAAATCGCCTGCATGTCGCCCTCCCGGAAAGTGTCAGAAGGTCACGCTAGCAAGTCCTACAGATCACGGCCGTTTACTTTCCGACGTCTTCCGGGTCACACGTCCTCGCGGGGCGCGATTGCGCGCTGACGACGATGCCTCGAGCAGCTCGTCCAGCGCTTCGGTGATGCAGCTACCGAGCACGTCGACGTCCGGGAGCGCGTCACGGTCGGCGTCGAGCCCGAAGAACACTTTGCCGTCGTATGACGTGACTCCGATGGCCAGTGCCTGCCCCGGCAACAGCGGCTGCACGGGATAGCTCGCCAACATCCGCGCCCCAGCGGCGTACAACGGAAACTGCGGGCCAGGGACGTTCGTGATGACGACGTCGAACGACCGACCGGGCTCGGTCGCGGCCACCCGCGACCCGATCATGTGGAACGTCGTCGGGGCGAACCCGGCAATCTCCGTCAGCCGGCTCGCGCCGACCGCCCGCCCGGTCTCCTTGTGCGCCTTGAAGGCGTACGACACCTGGTGCAGGCGCATGATCGGGCTGGCCTCACCCACTGGCAAGGTCAACAAGTGCGGGGTCACCTGGCTGCCGAGCGAAGTCGGCTCGGCAAACTCGTCGTCCACCACACTCATCGGCACCAGAGCCCTGATCCGGGCCGATCTTGTGACGGACTCCGCACGCGTGAGGAGCCATGACCGCAGCGCACCGGAGATCGTGGCCAGCACCGCGTCGTTCACACTGCCACCGTGCTCCTTGCGGATCTTGCGGTATGACGCCAATCGCGTCTCGACGGTGGCAAACCGGCGCTGCTCTGAGAGCACGGCGGCCAACGGGGCTGAGGTCGACGACTGCCGCCCGACCGTAGGGACAGACACCCACGACCGGAACCGGGATGCCACGTGCTGGGCGGTCACGATCTCACCGCGGAGGTTGTCGGCGGCGACGGCAGGGTTCCGCACCGACTCGGCCACCGACTCGATCAGCAGCTCCAACCCGCCGCGCCGTCGCGATGCGTCCCAGGCGACGTCAGGGGTGGGTGGCGAGTCGGGCGTGTCGTCCAGGATCAGCTGACCCAGATCAACCGTTGTGCCGTCGACGAGGACCTGATGTGACTTCGACATGATCGCGAACCGATCATTGGCCAGGCCCTCGACGAGATAGGTCTCCCACAGTGGTCGGTTGCGGTCCAGGCGGCGGCTCATGATGCGCGCGACGAGGTCGCGTAACTGTTCCATCGACCCCGGCCGAGGTAGCGCAGACCGACGTACGTGGTAGGCAAGGTCGAAGTCGATGTCGTCGACCCACACTGGGTTGACGATCCGTCCCGGTAGCAGCTTGACGCGCTGGCGGTAGCGCGGCACAAACGCGATCCGGTCCTGGATCAGCGCCAGCAGTCGCTCGTAGTCCAGGCCGCCAGAGGGCGCTTCGAAGATGTCGAGGGTGGCGACGTGCATCGGCGTGCTCGCAGACTCCCGTGTCAAGAACGTCATGTCCGACGGGCTGATCCGGTCTGCCATGGACATCCTCTCTGCCACTGACGGGTGCGGCGACCCCTACGGGAACCATCATCGTGTCACGGTCGTACGGTCTATTGTCAGGCCGTGCTGCCAACCCACCGCTTCCGAAGGAGCGATCCTCCATGCGCACCTACCGACTGCTTGCACTCGTCGCAGCGGGGGCGATCTGCAGCCTGTCGCTGGCGGCATGCTCCGACGATTCGGGAGGCTCCGACGACCCAGACACGGATGCACCGGTGCGGGTCGAGATCACGCAGGAGGCCGGCGAGGTGACGACGAGCGAGGACGTCGTGAAGGCCGACCGGGGCCAGGAGATCGAGCTTGTCGTGAGTAGCGATGCTCACGACGAGTTCCATGTCCACTCCGAGCCGGAGCACGAGTTCGAGGTCGAGGAGGGCGACGACCAGACGTTTACCTTCTCTATCGACACAGCGGGCCAGTACGAGATGGAGTCGCACGAGCTGGAGGTCACCATCCTCAAGCTCCAGATCAGCTAGTGCCGCACCAGGTGTCTTCGCTCACGTCGCCGGAGTCGCTCGCCCACGGCGTCGGCGACATCAGCGACCTCCCGATCCCCGCGTTCAACGCCTACACGGGGGCTGCGTGTGCACTGCTGATCTCCTTCGGCGTTCTCGCATTCGCCTGGCGTACGTCGAAATTCCGCGGCGCGAGCTCGGGCCACCCGATGCCGGCGGGTCTGGCTACCTTCATCGACTCACGGATCACCCGTGGGGTGGTCATCACCCTGGCTCTGGTCTTCACGGCGTGGGTGACGATGGCGGCCCTGTTCGGGCCTGACACTCTTGTCAACCCGACGTTCGGGGTTGTCTACGTCCTCTTGTGGGTGGGCCTGGTGCCCGCCGCTCTCCTGTTCGGCCGGATCTACCGCCTCTGCAACCCGCTGCGCTGGCTGCACCGTGGGATCAGCCGCTTGGCCGGGATCAACCCGCGAGAAGGACTGACGACGTACCCTCGTCGTCTCGGCTACTGGCCGGCCGCCTTCTTCTTGTTCTGCTTCGTGTGGCTTGAGCTCGTCGACCCCAGCGTCGCGACCAGTCTCTCTGCGGTGCGGCTGTGGTTCGCCGTCGTGGGTGCACTGCTGGTGCTGGGCGCTGCGGTTTTCGGCGACACCTGGTTCGAGCATGCTGACCCGTTTGAGGTCTACTCCTCCTTGGTGGCTCGGCTTTCACCGTTCGCCCGGCGCGATGACGGCGTTCTGGTCTTTCGCAACCCGCTCGAGAACCTCGACAGCCAGCCCAGCAAGCCAGGGCTCGTCGGCGTCGTAGGAGTGCTGCTCGGCTCGACGGCATTCGACAGCTTCAAGGAGTCGGTGCGGTGGCTTCGCTTCTCAGAGGGGTACTCCGGTGACCCAGCATTCCTCAATACCGTTGCCCTGCTGGGTTTCTGCGCCGTCGTCACCCTGACCTTCACTGCAGCTGCCTTGGCCACGGGTGGACTGGGTCACATCGAACGACGACGACTTCCGAACCAGTTCGCGCACTCCGTCGTGCCGATCGTGGTCGGCTACATCGTCGCCCACTACCTCTCGTACTTCGTCTCGGTGGGAATCCAAACGGTGCGCCAGCTCGGCGACCCGTTGTCGCGGGGGTGGGAGACGACGGGATGGCTGTCGGGCATCGACAAGTACGAGATCTACAACCATCCCTCTGCGCTCGCCGCCATCAAGGTGGTGGCCATCGTCACCGGTCACGTGCTCGGCGTCGTCGCGGCCCATGACCGTGCTGTTCGCTTGCTGCCCCGCAAGCACGCCCTGACAGGTCAGCTGCCTATGTTGTTCCTGATGATCGCCTACACCCTGACGGGCCTGTTCTTGCTGTTCTCGTCGTGATCAGGCACGGACTCGGCGGCGACGGCGACCCGTCGGTAGCTCGGCGCCTGCTGCCCGATGTGCGAAGTCGCGGAGCTGTTGCCTCAGCTGGCTCTTGGGTGCGGATTCGGTCAACGTCCGGCCATGGACGATCGCGTCGTCGACCGCTGCCCGGTCGTCCGGCAGGAACACGACCGGCGTCGGTCCGACGGCTCGGACGAGCGTCGCCACCACGTCATCGCGCGACCACCCCAAGCTTGCGCGCATCCGATTGACGATGACGACACGATCGCGGCCGGGCACGACAGTCGCGAGCTCGGTTAGCGCGCGCACCAGTCGCCCAAGGCCAACCGGGTCGGCGGCGCCGACCACCAGGATGGTGTCGGCGGCATCGAGCGCTGCGAGGGTGGCGCCGTTGCGACGGGGCGCGGCGGTGTCGTATGAGACCTCCTCGTCCATCTCGATGCTGAAGCCACAGTCGAGCACGGTGAATGCCGAGAGCTGACGCGCTGACTCGATCACGTCGCGCAGCCCACTCGGCCGGACCTCGGTCCAGCGATCTGCACGGGGCAGGCCCGTCAGCACTCGCAGCGCGGGAGACACACTACGAGCTTGGCGGGCAAGCACTTCGGGAGCGAGCTGGCCGACATTCGCAGCCCGAGCAGCTGCGAGCAACCCCGACGACTCGTCGAGAAGCCCAAGCTGCTGGGCGATCGTGCCACCGTAGACATCACAGTCAACAAGAGTCGTCGATGCGCCGAGCTCAGCGAGCTCCGCCGCGATCCCGAGCGCAACGGTCGAACGCCCAGGGGCGCCGGTAGGACCCCAGACCGCGAGCACCCGTCCCCGAGAACGCTCCCTGTGCCCGTTGTGCGCGTCAGTGGAGCCGGCTGCGGGTGCCGCCGCGACGCGACGCCCCTCGCCCAGCTCTGCGACAACCTCATCGATGGTGTCGAGCGCGTCAGCCGCCACGAAGTCCTCGACGCCGAGCCGCAGCAACGCGGCCTCGTCGGCGCTCGAGGCCTCCGGTGTAACGCCGACGACAGCAACGTCTTCGACCCGAAGGCGAGCCACCACGTCGCGGTCGAGCCCGCGCAACTGGGCCGAGACGAGAGCGATGGTCGCCTGTCGGCTTGCTGCGGTGGCGAGTAGATCTGCGATGTCGACACAGCGGCGTACGACGTGGAGGTCGCTGGCGGCTACAGCGTCGAGGAGGGCCGTCTCGAAGTCTGCCGTTCCGACCGCGACGAGTACCCCGCGGGCATGCACCTCAGGCGTCCGTCCGGATCAACACGACGTCGGCGCCTCGCAGGGCGGCGAGCACGCTGGCGACGTCTGCAGTCGTCGGGAGCGTGACGAGGACTTGACGCTGAGAGCCCACTCCACCTGGCCCGGCCGCGCCAACGGAGACCACCGTCACGCCGTCGAGCACCATCGTCGGTGCGACTCGGGTGTCGTCGCTCGGCACGGCCCAGAGGTCAGCACGGTCGCCGGCGGCGAGGTCATTCGGCATACCGCCAGGTGCCACAGCGAGGGGCAGCTGTGCGGGTGCGGAATCAGGATCGGCACTCAACGCGCTCGCCGCGAGCAGCTCCCCGGCACCGACGTCTCGCGTCAGGTGCATCCCGCTCGGCAGCGGATCGTCGGCGCTGAGATAGCGGTCGGCAGCGGCCGCGCTGTCGAAGTGGACGTCGACGACGGACACATCGCCGGCATCGACCGCACTCCCGGCGGCCATGTCGTCGCCAAGTGCCCACACCGCAACCGTGTCGTCTGCGGCGGCAAGCATCCGGGCACCCACCACCACCGACGCGAGGACGAGAACCACGCCTATCCAGAGGCGTGGGTCCTTCCAGCGTGACCCATGGAGCCGTTGAGCCGGCGGCGAGGCTAGCTCGCTACGGCCTCCGGACTCCGTCGTCGGACTGCCGGTGCGGTGCAGGACGGACACGTTGGCCATTCTTGCCGCAACGCACGCGGGAAGGAAAGGGTTGTGCACAGGGCAGTTGCCGCGGTCGGCTTGCGGAGCCTCGTGCGTGGGAGACTCCTCGTCATGGCAACCGGTCCCGGTCAGCGTTTCCTGTCGCTCGCTGACGTCGCGGAGATCATGGGAATCTCTGTGGCGCAGGTCTATGCATTAGTCCGCCGCAAGGATCTGAAGGCGATCAAGATCGGCGGCCGCGGTCAGTGGCGGGTGGAGCGCGCCGAGCTGGAGAGCTACATCGAGCAGGCCTACCGAGACACCGAGGTGTTCATCGACGAGCACCCGTATGCCGGTGAGCCGAGCGAAGCCGACTGACAGCCAGGCTGTCACTCCGCCCAGGGGGTGGCCAGCCGACGTACGGCGGCGACCGCATCGAGCGAGAGCACGCACCGGGATCGGATCACCCCGGCCCGGGGGACTTCTCCGGCCTCGTGCATAGCGAGTTCCAAGAAGTTGGATCCGACGTGGTCGGGAGTGCCGGTATAGACACCGCCGTCTCGGGTCCGCACGGTTACCGCCGACCGGTCCATCGCGATGGCTCGCAACGCCGCGGTAAGGCGCAGTCCTGCGCTGACTGGACCTACTCCGTCGGGGCTCACAGCGCCCGGAGCCAAGTCGTGAATCGCAACGATTGCGGCTAGGGCAACAACGTCGTCATGACTCCCCGCGAGGAGCAGCCAGTCTGCGCCAACCGTCTCGAGCTCGCCCGCCAGTCGCCCGGCGCCGACAACATCGACGGTGACCGGGCTACCGACGGCCGCGCGAAGACGGTTGACGAGCAACACCTGCGCCCATTCGCCGCGGGTTCGGTCGGCGATCTCGGCGTCGAGGTCGCCCTGCTCCCACGCCCGCGCTTGGCCTTCGAGGTCGGCGAACAGCTCCTGCCACCGCATGCCCGCACGCTACGCACCGCTCTCCGGGTCCGCTACCTGGCTGTGGACGACCGCTTGACGCCGCAATAAACTCAGGCTAGACAAAGCAAACGCATGTAAACGTAAGAAAAGGAAGGTTCAAGTGGCTTCCACGCTGGACGGGCTCGTCACCGACATCGCGACCGGTGGGCTGCTCGTCGCCCTCACCGGCCTCGTTCTGAGCCTGCTGCTGGCGCTCTGCGACGCGCTGACCGGCACGACCTGGCCGCGACTGCACCGGCTGACCGCCACCTGCTGCCCGCACTGGCAGCGACGGGCAGTCCTGGCCCTCTGCGGAGTCGCCGTGGCGGCGCCCATCCTGGCCACTCCGTCCGTCGGCGACGACCGCGACAACGGGCACTGCGCGACTGGTTGCAGCGGCCGCATCCGCGGTCTCCCGATGCCAGACCTCCCGGCGAGTCCAGCACCATCTGACCCTGTGGTCGTGAAACCCGGGGACTGCCTCTGGAGCATCGCTGCGGATGAACTGCCGCCAGGTGTGGCTGACGCTGTCATCGCTGATCACGTCAGCGCCTGGTATCGCGTCAACGCGCTCGTGATCGGCGTCGACCCGAACTTGATCTTCCCCGGCACCCAGCTCGACCGACCGGAGGTTTCACCATGACGACAGGGCGCTCTCCATCCGAGCACAACCAACGATCAGCATCCGTGCACCGGCTCGTCACCGACCGCACCCAGCGGTGGCAGGCGCTGCAGGATGACCACGAACGCGAGGCGACCTTCACCCAGGGCGCGCTTGCCCTGAGCTTCCCCTTGGCGTCCGGCGTGCCTGCCGAGCCCGTGCCCTCGTCGCTTACTCTGGTCAGCCGGCGGCCGGCGTCCGTGCCAGCCGCCTCCGAGTGGGCGACTCGTTTCGTACAGGCGGTCATCGAGGTTGTCTCGAGCGATCGGCCTTTGACGCAGCTGCTTCGGTGGACCGATGAGCAGGTGTATGCCGAGATCGGCGCGCGCCAACGCCGCGTTGCCCAACGGCGGTCGGTGATGGGTATCCGGCCGATCCGACAGCACGTCGCTTCGGTGCACGTGTGTCAGCCCAAAGACGGCACAGCGGAGGTCTCCGCCCGCATCACGTGCGGTGGTCGCTCGCGCGCCGTCGCGGCCCGGCTGGAGATCGTCCGCGACCGCTGGCTGTGCACGGCTATTACCTTCGGCTGACTTGTCAGCCGAAGAATCAGCACAGCGGCTGACTTGTCAGCCGAAGAATCGGCGCAGAGGCTGACTGTCAGCTAGTCGTGGTGCGTTTGGCCGGGTCGCCGTGGCAGCGCTTGAACTTGCGTCCGGAGCCGCAGGGGCACAGCTCGTTGCGCGAGACACCCGCGAACTCGTCCTCCGCCACGTCGGCCTGCACCTGGTTGGCGGCGTCGCCGTCGACGGTGGGAGCGGAGTATGAAAGCTTCCGCGCCTTCGGCTCCGCGAGACCCTTGGCTGTGATGTGCGGGCGGTGGTCTTGGTCTGCCGTGGGGGCCGCGCCGGCTGCTTGACCCGAGACGAGTGCAGCCGCAGCCGCCTGTAGCTGTGAGGCCTCCTCGGCGCTCTGCTCCTCGTCGGCGTGCATCGACCGACACCTCCACGTTGAACAGGTAGCCGACGGACTCCTCCTTGATCGAGTCCATCATCGCGCTGAACAGGTCGAAGCCTTCGCGCTGGTATTCCACCAGCGGATCACGCTGCGAGTAGGCCCGCAGCCCAATCCCCTCGCGCAGGTAGTCCATCTCGTAGAGGTGCTCGCGCCACTTGCGATCGAGCACCGACAGCAGCACCCGCCGCTCGAGCTCGCGCATGACCTCGTCGCCGAGCGCTTCCTCGCGGCCGTCGTAGGCCGCATGTGCGTCGGCCTTGAGATCCTCCAGGAGCTGATCGCGCGACAGCCCTTCGATGCCGCCGGCCTCCTCCTCGAGCTGCTCGATCGTCAGGCTCACTGGATAGAGGGTCTTGAGTGCGGTCCAGAGCTTGTCGAGGTCCCACTCCTCGGGAAAGCCCTCGGTGGCGCCAGCGACGTACCCCTCGACGGTGTCGTCGATCATGCCGCGAATCTGTTCGTGCAGGTCAGCGCCCTCGAGGACCTGGCGACGCTCGCCGTAGATGACCTCGCGCTGACGGCTCATCACGTCGTCGTACTTGAGGATGTTCTTGCGGGTCTCGAAGTTCTGGCTCTCGACCTGCGCCTGCGCCGACGCGATGGCGCCGGTGACACGCTTGTTCTCGATGGGTACGTCGTCGGGGATCTTCATGGTGGTGAGCACCCAGTCGACCCAGTCGGACTTGAAAAGTCGCATCAGGTCGTCCTCGAGGGAGAGGTAGAAGCGAGACTCCCCCGGGTCGCCCTGACGGCCGGAACGGCCGCGGAGCTGGTTGTCGATGCGGCGAGACTCGTGGCGCTCGGTGCCGACGACGTACAGCCCGCCGGCGTCGTTGACCGCGTCGTGCTCGGTCTTGACCTGCTCCTGCATCCGCTCGAGCGTCTCCGACCAAGCCGCTTCGTACTCGTCGGAGTGCTCGGTCGGATCGATACCCTTTCGGCGCAGCTCCTCATCGGCCAGGAACTCCACTGAGCCGCCGAGCATGATGTCGGTGCCGCGGCCAGCCATGTTGGTGGCCACGGTGACAGCGCCCTTTCGGCCTGCCTGCGCCACGATGTGCGCCTCATCGGCATGGTGCTTGGCGTTGAGGACGGTGTGGGGGATGCCGCGGCGCTTCAGCAGAGCCGACAGCTCCTCGGACTTCTCGACCGATGTCGTGCCGACCAGCATCGGTTGTCCGGTCGCGTGACGCTCGGCGATGTCATCAACGATGGCGACAAGCTTCGCGTCTTTCGTCCGATAGACGAGGTCACGCTGATCCTCGCGAACCATCGGCATGTTGGTGGGGATCGGGATGACGCCGAGCTTGTAGATTTTGTCGAACTCCGACGCCTCGGTCATCGCCGTACCGGTCATCCCGGCGAGCTTGTCGTAGAGCCGGAAGTAGTTCTGCAGGGTGATCGTGGCGAGGGTCTGGTACTCCTCGCGGACGTTGACACCTTCTTTCGCCTCGATGGCCTGGTGGAGGCCCTCGTTGTAGCGACGGCCGTGCAGCATCCGGCCGGTGTGCTCGTCGACGATGAGCACTTCACCCTCGATCACGACGTAGTCGCGGTCCTTGCGGAACAGCTCCTTGGCCTTGATCGCGTTGTTGAGGAAGGAGATCAGTGGCGTGTTGACGGCGTCGTAGAGGTTGTCGATGCCGAGCCGGTCCTCCACCCGAGTGATGCCGTCCTCGAGGACCGACACTGTGCGCTTCTTCTCATCGAACTCGTAGTCGATCTCGGGGCGAAGGCGACCGACAAGCTCGGCGAATTCGCCGTACCACTTCACTGACTCGTCGGAGGGCCCCGAGATGATCAGCGGTGTGCGGGCCTCGTCGACCAGGATCGAGTCGACCTCGTCGACGATCGCGTAGTTGTGGCCTCGCTGCACGAGATCTTCCATCTTGCTGGCCATGTTGTCGCGCAGGTAGTCGAAGCCGAACTCGTTGTTGGTGCCGTAGGTGACGTCGCTGTTGTAGGCGTCGCGGCGCTGGGCCGGAGTCATCTGGGGCAGGATCTGGCCGACGCTCAGCCCCAGGAAGTGATAAACGCGGCCCATCCACTCGGCGTGGTACTTGGCCAGGTAGTCGTTGACGGTGACGACATGGACGCCGTTGCCGGTAAGGGCGTTCAGGTACGTCGGCAAGGTGGCGACGAGGGTCTTCCCCTCGCCGGTCTTCATCTCGGCGATGTTGCCGTAGTGCAGCGCTGCCCCACCCATCAGCTGGACGTCGAAGTGGCGCTGGCCGAGCACGCGTTTGGCCGCCTCCCGGACCGTGGCGAACGCCTCCGGCAGCAGTTCGTCGAGAGTCTCGCCGTCTTCGAGCCGCTTCTTGTACTCGGGCGTGAGCGCCTGAAGCTCCTCGTCGGACATCGTGACGAAGTCGTCCTCGATGGCGTTCACCTGCTTGGCGGCAGCCTCGAGCTTGCGACGCGCTTTGCCTTCACCGATGCGGAGAACTTTGTCGAGCAGAACGGGCACGAGTACAACTCCTGGTCAAATGGGATCCCCGCCCATGCTCCGGGCAGGGGGCGTCGATGGCCCATCTTAGGCGACCCGCAGGAACACTCAGGCTGCGCGGCTCAGGGCCCCCAACTCGGGCGCCAGGTCTCCGTGTGGCTCGACGACAATCTGGTCCAGGCCCAGCCACTCGGCGAGCTCCTCCAGCGCTTCGAACAGCTCGTGCACGGTCTCGTCCGGTGCGAGTGGCTCGCGATAGGCACCCTTGACGAGCAGGGTTGCGCTCTTGCGGTCGGCCTTGAGGTCGACCCGAGCGACTAGGTGCTCGCCGAGCAGGAACGGCAGGACGTAGTAGCCGTGCTTGCGGAGGTGCTCGGGGACGTAGATCTCGATCCGGTAGTGGAAGTCGAACAGCTTCTCGGTGCGCTTGCGTTCCCAGACGACAGGGTCGAACGGGCTCAGCAGGGCACGGGCGTCGACGCGGCGGGGCAGCCGCGCATCGCGGTGCAGGTACGCCGGCTGGCTCCAGCCCTCGATCGACACCGGCAACAACTCGCCGGCCTCGACGAGGGCGGCCACGGCCGGCTTGGACCATTCGGGCTGCATCCGGTAGTAGTCACGCAGGCAGAACTCCGTCGCGACCCCATACGACCTGGCAGCTCGGCGCACTAGCTCAATATTTGCCTCGTCCGGGGTGGGGTCGGGCTGGGCGAGGATGTGGGCTGGGATCACCCGCTCGGGGATGTCGTAGAGCCGCTCGAAGGAGCCAGTGCGCCCGGCGGCCGTGACCTCTCCGGCGAAGAACAGGTACTCAAGCGACTGCTTGACTTCCGACCAGTTCCAGCCCCAGTCCACCTTGGACTTGGGCAGGTCGTCGTCGATGTCGCGCGCGGTGACCGGCCCATGGGCGACGACGTCCGCCAGCACACCCGCGACGAGGTCGGGCTTGCGCGCCTTGATGCTGCGTGGGCCTCCCCATGCCATCGTGTCGGCGAGCGCCATCCGGTGCTTCATGTAAGGCCACAGGTCGACCGGCATGTAGGCGGCGACGTGTGCCCAGTACTCGACCAGGCGCCTGGGCTTCTGGCTGGAGGCCCGCTGGAGCAGGGTCACGTCGTACGGACCCATCCGGCTGAACAGGGGCATGAAGTGCGCGCGCTGGAGCACGTTGACCGAGTCGATCTGGAGGACGCCAGTGCGCTCGACGGTACGAGCCAGCGTGCGCATGGTGGGCGTCTGGTGACGCGGATCGAGAAAGCCTTGCGCCGCCAGCGTGATGCGGCGTGCTTGCGAGCGGCTCAACGACGTCGTCTTCACGAGACGACCGTATCGGTGAGCGGCGACAGTTCTGTTCTACAGGTCGAGCAGCTTCTCGCGGACGGCATACATCACGGCTTCCATCCGCGAATGCAGCTGCAACTTCTCCAAGATGTTGCGGACGTGGTTCTTGACGGTGTTGTCGCTGATGAACAGGTCGCTGGCGATCTCTTTGTTGTTGAGGCCGCGGGCCACCAGCTTGAGGACCTCGAGCTCACGGTCGGTGAGCCGCGGCGCGATCGTGTTGGCGCGACTGCCCGCTGACGCGATGGATTTGAACTCCTCGAGCAGCTTGGCGGCCATCGATGGGCTGATCAGGGACTGCCCGTCGGCGATCAACCGCACCGCCTGGGCGACCTGGTCGATCGACGCGTCTTTGAGCAGATAGCCAGAGGCACCACTCTTGATCGCTTCGTAGAGGTCAGCCTCCTCGTCGGACATCGTCAACATGATGATGTTCGCGGTGGGCGCCACCTCTTTTATGGCGGCACAGGCTTCGATGCCTGAGCGCCTCGGCATCCGTACGTCGAGCAGCACCACATCGGGCACCGTGGCGGCGGCAAGCTCTGTCGCCTCGTCACCGTCGGACGCCTCACCCACCACCTCGATGTCGTCCTCAACGGTAAGGAGCATCACGAGTCCGCGCCGGAAAAGCTCCTGGTCATCGACCACAAGCACCCTGATGGGTTCCTGTCGGGGTGTGAAGGCGGTGCTCGGGTCCATGACCGAAATGATCGCATGGTCTGCGTCCCCGTGTGTCGAGTCCTCGGAGTCCGCCTGATCAGCTCACTCTGTCAGGCGGATGATGCCGTAGTCATAACCCTTGCGGCGGTACACCACCGCTGGCACATCGGCCTCCTTGTCGATGAACAGATAGAAGTCGTGACCGACGAGTTCCATCTCGTAGAGCGCCTGGTCCAGGGTCATCGGCGAAGCTGGATGCGACTTCTCGCGGACGACGAGCGGACCGTCGCCGTGGACGGTCAGCGGACCGACCTTGTGTGCGCCCGTGAGGTCCTCTGGCTCGACGTCGGCGGCGGACTCGGCGACCGGGCTGCCGTTCGCCATGGCCTGAGCCAGTGACGTAGGCGTACGACTCCCGTGATGGATGCGTCGGCGGTCGGCGGCCTTCCGTGCCTGCGCGCTGAGTCGCTCGACTGCTTTGTCGAGGGCGGACATCTTGTCCTCGGCGGCCGCCTCTGCACGCACGATCGGGCCCTTGCTACGGATCGTGATCTCCACACGTGCCGACTGGTTCGAAAGGCGCGGGTTGATCTCGGTGGACACTTCCACGTCGATGCGGATGATCCGGTGGTCGTACTTCTCCAGCTTGGCGAGCTTGTCCTCTACATGACTGCGAAACCGGTCCGATATCTCGCAATGACGACCCTTGACCACGACTTCCACACGTGCCTCCTCGATCTATCGATCTTGCGTGTTGCCGGTAGTTCTCTCGTTGACACCCGTCCGTCCGACCTGGTCTTCGTCCCCACACTCGCCTGCTGAGACTTTCGCAGCTTCTGCCACTAACGGTCTTCTCCCGTGATCGCACGGCATGGACCGTGCGGCGGGGCAGGACTTACGGCTAAGCCGCTCCGTGATCAGCCAGCAGCGCCGGCGGACGGCGCTACCGACCTTACGTGGGCCGTTTCGCCTGCGGCTGGCATCGGCTTGCCTCACGGAGCCTCGACGAATCGAGACCCGGTCAGCGCAACCACGGACCCGGACGGGTGCCATGGCTACGACAGTAGTCGAGGCAGGCCGCGCTCAACAGCGTTCCTCACGATCGCGAGACCGGCGCACGAGTTCATGCCCCACCGGAAGCCGTCGCGCGGTGGCCGCAACCACGGCGGCACCCCACACGGGAACGCCTGCGCTTGCAAGTGCTCGGCTAGCCTCGACGAGTGTCGAGCCCGTGGTGACCACGTCGTCGACGACAATGACCGGCTCGGTCGGGGCGGACCGACGTACGCCGAACGCGCCGGCGAGGTTGGCCGCCCGTGCCTGCGACGACAGGCCCGCCTGGTCGACGACAGGCCGCGCAACCCGGAGGCATACCCGCACCTCCGCTGCCACTCCCCCTTGCCTCAGCTGGCGAACCGCCTGGCGAGTCATTCGTAGCAGCGGGTCGTGGCCGCGGCCGCGCACCGTCTGCAGCGACGACGGCGCCGGCACCAAGGTGACGGTCGTCAGGCCGGGTGCACGGAGGTCGGCGAGGAGGCCCAGCACCGACCAGCTGAGGGCTCGCCCGAGCGGGCCCGACAAGGACAGTCTGTTGTGCTCCTTGTGGGCGACCAGCGCAGCTCGGGCCACGCCGTCGTATGCCGCGACGGCATAAACAGGCGGAAGCCCAGCCGGTACGGGAGACGGCCTGGTGCGGGCTGGCGGGTGCTGCGCCAGGCCTCGCGCGCAGATGCGACACAGCGCTGGTCCCGGGGCGGCACAGCCGACGCAGGCGCTGCCAAGCAGCAGGTCGGCCGCCGCCCCGGTGAGGGCTCGCCACTGTGTCATGTCAGCGACGGTGCCCGGCGCGACATCAGGCGACCACCAATTGGTCGTCGGTTGGGGAGGGTGGTGGAGCGCCAGGTGAGCTGTGGACGTCAGCCTGGGTAGACAGGACTGAGCACCTTGGCCGTCCCGGCGTACCTCGCCCAGCCTGACTCGGGTCCACGCGCGTAGAGGACACCCTTGCGGTTGCCGACAACGACCGGGATGTCGATGTTGGGGCCGGAAGCGATGGACAGCGGGCGGATCGGCAAGAAGCCGTCGAATGTGGTGATGCTCGAACCATCGATGCTGACGTCGAACGGCTGTAGGTTTCCGCCATCCTCGTTGGCCAACACGGCCACGCTGGTCGGCGACAGCCAGGCGAGGTGGTTTCGGCCGCTGAACGTCACGTTCGGACCGAACACGGTGCGGGCCACCGACAGTTGTACGTCGAAGGGGTCGCCGCCTACCCGGTCGATGATGGCGATGCTGAGCCTTGTCCTACGGTCGGTCTTCGTGATGGCAGCGATCCTAGTTCCGTCGCGGGAGATGGCGAACGACAGCACCTTCTCGCCGGTGATGCCGGAGGCTCTGACGGTCTGGATCTTGTTGGCGGTCGCGATCGATAGCCGAGCACCATTTCTCGTCTGGTCGACGAGCCACAGGATCTGGTGGATGTCCCATGACGGACGCAACAGGTCGCGCGCGTTGCTGAACCACGTGGAGACACCACCACCGACTTCGGAGACGAGGCCGACGACGACGTCGTCGCCGCCCGTCTTGACCACGGCTGCCCGTGTGCCGGACGGGTCGACCGCGAAGTCGCGTGGGCTCCTGACAGCATCGGCGATCGCACCTACCACACCACTCGCGCCGTCCTGCGACACCGTGACCAAGCCCCGCTGCGACCACCCGAACAGCTGTCGACTGGCCGCGAAACCGGCGGGGTCGTATCCCGTGAAGTCGTCCACTCCGAACTCTGTCCCCGACCCTTCGATGTTGAGCCGTTGCCCACCGACAGTGATGGCCAAGGTCTCGACGTCGGGCAAGGCCCGAAGAGTCCAGCTCAGCTGTGCGGCGAGCAGCCTCCGCTCGTCGGGCGACATACTCGCCGCGACGGCATTGAGCGGGATCTCGGCGAGCCCGTTGATGGTCACGTCCACGGGATCGGTGACCGCCAGCCCTGGAGCTGCGGCGGTGGACGCGACTCCGAGCAGTTGGCCGCTTGGACCTCGCAGCAGGTTCTCGACCAGGTGGGTCGCCGTGGCGTCATCGAGCAGCAGGTAGACGGGGTCAGGCGTCAGGATCGTGCCCGTCGGGTCGAAGTAGTACAGCGAGAACGGGTCGAAGTAGCGGACGAAGTAGTCCCTGTCGATGTACGTGCCAGACGGTGGGTTCGCGAGCCGCCACTCACCGTCGATCACCTCGGTTCGCAGCGGCAGCGTGATGCCAGACGTCCCGGCCGTCGACGACGTCCACGACCCGTGTTCGTCCAGTGAGCCGAGGCGGCGGGACTCGAAGTTCACCGCTGTCTCGCGTTCGATCAGCCTCTGGTCGTCGTAGACCACAAGCGTTCGGCTCGGATCCCACCTGTCGGCTGCAGCGGGCGACAAGAAGCTCCGCGCGAGCTCGTCGGACCGCGGATAGGCAAGCATCGCCTCGAAGAAGCCGGCGACGATCTCCTCGCGGCTGGCGCCGGCGACGGGACCAGACGGAAGATTGCTGTTCAGCTGCGGCTCATCCTGGGCTCCGACCTCGCGGCCCTCGCGCACCGGCGAGTCGGTCGGGATGGAGGCACAACCCGTTGCTACGACGCTCACCGCGCCGGCCACGATGCACCCGAGCAGGCGGGGCCGCCTCAGGGCTCTCATAGTCGCCTCCGGTCGTGCGGATGCCGCGCGTATGCGCCGCCGACGGGGACGGCGACGGGTTGCCGCTCCACCGGGATGAGGGGCAGCGGGGAGGCGATCACGGGCTCGCCTGAGCGTCGCGGCAACGTGAGCCTGAACACGGAGCCGTAACCGGCTTCACCCCACGCGTCGAGCTTGCCCGCATGCAGGGCGGTGTCCTCCACGGCGATCGACAGGCCGAGGCCGGTGCCGCCTCGCGTCCGCGCCCGCGCCGGGTCGGCCCGCCAGAACCGGTTGAACACCAGGACCTCCTCGCCCGGCTTGAGTCCAACGCCACGGTCTCGGACCGTGAGGGCAACCGCATCACTGCTCGCCCCGACGGTGACCTCGACGTCCTCGCCGGCGCCGTAGTCGATCGCGTTGACGACGAGGTTGCGGACGACCCGCTCCACGCGTCGTACGTCGGCCTCTGCCAGGCATGGGGTGTCGGGCGCATTGATGCGGACGGAGGTGCCACGCTGATCGGCGAGCGCCCGTGAGTCGTTGACGACGCGATAGGCCACATCGCGCAGGTCGACTTCGCTCAGCTCGAGCAATGCCGCACCCGCGTCGAAGCGGCTGATCTCAAGCAGGTCGGTCAACAGGCCCTCAAACCGGTCGAGCTCGTTCTGGAGCAGCTCAGCTGACCTCGCCGTCGCGGGGTCGAACGACGTACGAGCGTCGTGCAGCACATCCGACGCAAGCCGCACTGTGGTGAGCGGAGTGCGCAGCTCGTGGCTGACATCGGCGACGAAGCGTCGCTGGACCCGCGACAGCTCCTCGAGCTGACGGATCTGCCGCTGCAGGCTGGCGGCCATCTGGTTGAAGGACTGCCCCAGCCGAGCGATGTCGTCCTCGCCGCGCACGTGCATTCGCTCCTCGAGGCGACCGGCCGCGAGCCGCTCAGCGATCCGCCGGGCCAGACGTACCGGCGTCACGACCTGTCGAGTGACGAGCCAGGCGATCGTGCCCAGCAAGACCACCAACAGGGAGCCGGTGGTGATCAAGGCGCCTCGCACCACGGACAGCGTCTGCTGCTGTTCCTGCAGTGAGAACACGTAGAAGAGGGCGTACGTCGGACCTGGGCTGTTGCTCGTGCTCGGGAACTGGACCTGCGACCCGACGACGAGCCCCGGCTCCGACGGTCGCTCCTCGTCGCTGAAGGTGATCGACGAATACACCCACCAGCTGTTGGGCTCGGCCTGCACCTGCGCGAGCAGGTCGGAGGGCACAGATTGGCGCGCATCGATAACACCGGACGAGCCGCGGATCCCGGTGGACTGCGGACTCGTGGAGAAGGGTTCGATCGGTCCGACAATGACCACGTAGTACTCGTCGCGAGCCTCGTTACGAGGTGACAGAAGCTCGAGCAACTGGTTGAGGACGGGACCGGAGTCGAAGACGTTGCCGACGTCGGGTGTGTCGAGCTCGGACTGGGCGGTGTCGAAACCCGCCGACGCCTGCGTGAGCGCCGCCTGGAGCTTGCTGTCGAGCAGCCCGTCTGTCACCTGACGGAGCAGAATCAAGCCGGCGAAGATCGCGAGGACTGCAGACAACGCGAGCGTCCCGATCACCACGCGCGCTTGGATCGAGCGGCGCCACAGGCCGGCAAGCTTGCGCACTGGTGCGCCCGCCGCCTTGCCGAGGTCAGCGAGCGGTTGCGGCAAGGACTTGATCGGGGTGGCCATCCATCACCCGCTGTTGGCCTCGCCGGCCCGATAACCCACACCGCGGACAGTGAGCACGATCTGCGGGTTCTCCGGGTCGAGCTCGACCTTCGACCGCAGCCGCTGCACGTGCACGTTGACTAGCCTGGTGTCGGCCGCGTGGCGATAGCCCCAGACCTGCTCGAGCAGCACCTCACGGGTGAACACCTGCCACGGTTTGCGTGCCAGGCAGACCAGCAGGTCGAACTCGAGCGGCGTGAGTGACAGGTTCTCGTCACCGCGCTTGACGGTGTGGCCAGCCACGTCGATGACGAGATCGCCGATCTCGATCGCCTCGGGTGCAGACTCCTCGAACGTGCGCAGCCGCGCCCTGAGCCGGGCCACCAGCTCCTTCGGCTTGAACGGCTTTACGACGTAGTCGTCGGCGCCCGACTCCAACCCGACCACAATGTCGACCGTGTCGGTCTTGGCGGTCAGCATGATGATCGGGACTCCCGACTCGGCGCGAATCTCGCGGCACACGTCGACACCGTCCTTGCCCGGCAACATCAGGTCAAGCAGGACCAGGTCAGGCCTGAAGTCGCGAACAGCCCCCATCGCTCGATCGCCCGTCGAGCACACGCGTGGCTCGAAGCCCTCGTTGCGCAGCACGATCGTCAGCATCTCGGCGAGCGACGAGTCGTCATCGACGACGAGGATCTTGCCTCGATGCTTGCGCACAGCCTCCACAGCCCGTATCCATCCCTTCTGCTGCCCGACGTCTGGTGCTCGACGCCGCACACAAAGGGTACGTCGAACCGCCAGGTCAGCGACGGAGGTACGGCCCAGCTCCCTGCACGGCGGTAGAGCTTGGCGAGACCAGGCGGTCGACTCCTTGATCTCGACGGGCTCGATCAGCGGGGATTTCGCTGTGGCTCGGTTTCGTTGGCGGCTGGCGGTTTCGCTTCGCGTTGAAGAGCGCAGCAACGCACGGAGTTTCGCTGGTGGTTGCGTCACGCCGGCGGCTGCTGGTAGGGCGGTCGAGCTTGTCGAGACCCGTGAGTCGCGCTGAAGGTCGCGTCGCGCTGTCGGGCGGCGGTTTCGCTCGTGATGAAAAGCGGCAGCAACGCCAGAAGTCTCGCTGCTGGTTGCGTCGCGTCGGCGACTGCGGAGCACGTCGGTCGAGCTTGTCGAGACCACGTCACCCCCGGCGGTTTCGCTCAGCGTTGAAGAGCGCAGCAACGCACCAAGCTCCGCTGATGGTTGCGTCACGCCGGCGGCTGCCGGTACGGCGGTCGAGCTGTGCCACGACGGTCGAGCTTGTCGAAACCCCGGTGACCTCGACAAGCTCGGTCACCGGAAACAAGACAAGAAAGTCTCGAAAACCGTTGTGTATAAGGGCGTCTGAGCATCAGAACTGTCGGCGGTCACCGATAGATTCAACCCATGATCGACACCGACACTCGACCGCAGCACCCTCGACGCAGACGCCACCCTGCGCCACATCAGAGCAATGCAAGCGTCGGCGCAGCGTGCCGAGGTCGCGATCCTGGAAGACGCCGCCCACTGGGCCGACCTCCACGGCATCCTCGAGTCGACGGAGTTTGCGCTGCCAGGAGTGGAGCAGATGCTCCCACTCGGCGGCGACGGCACCCCCGACGTATGCGAGTTCTGCCCCGCCGAACTCGGCGCCGAACTGTCCATCTCCCCCAACTCGGCCGCCAGGCTCATCGGGGACGCCCTCGACCTCCGCCACCGCCTCCCCCAACTGTGGGCGCGGATCCAGGCCGGAGAGGTGAAACCGTGGATCGGACGCCAGATCGCCACCGACACCCGCGACGTCTCCCTCGAAACCGTGACGGTGGTGGACCGCAGGGTCGCCAAATACGCCCACTCACTCACCTGGGGACGCCTGATGAAGGTGGTGCAGGCCGCGATCATCGACACCGACCCCGACTACGCCCGCGAACGCGAAGAATCCCACCGCCGCAACCGCGGCGTCTGGCTCAACCCGGCCGACGACACCGGCACCATCACCGGCGCCTTCGCCGCCGCCGGACCCGACGCACTGCGCTTCGACGCCGGACTCAACCGCACCGCCGACGCACTCGCCGCTCTCGGCGACACCGACACGAAAGAAGTACGCCGGTCCAAAGCCCTCGGCATCCTCGCCAACCCCCAACAAACGATGGACCTCTACGCCAACGCCACCGTCACGCCGGTCGAGCCTGGCCAGACCCCGCAGATCTCGACCAGCACGACCACCGACCAGTCGGACCCCGACCCGATCTCGACAAGCACGATCAGCGAGATCGGAGGCGACCCAGCTCCGTTCGTGCGCGGTGTCAGCATCAAGGTCGACCCCAGACCCAAAGCCGTCCTCTACGTCCACCTGACCAAGGAGATCGCTGGAACAAGGCGAGGGTGTGGCGCGGGTGGAAGGGATCGGACCCGTCACCGTTGACCAAGCCAAACAATGGCTCGGCGACTGCACACATCACCCATCAAACCCGTGATCGACCTTGCTGGGATCGCCCCCGTCGACGCGTACGAAATCCCCGACCAGATCCGCGAAGCCATCCAGATCATCACGCCGGCCGACACGTTCCCGTATGCGTCCTGCCTCAGCCGTCGGATGGACCTCGACCACACCATCCCCTACGTCCATCCCGACGAGGGTGGACCACCCGGACAAACCGGGATCGGGAAACTCGGACCCCTGACCCGTCGACATCACCGGATCCGGACCCACAGCAAATGGCAGGTGAAACAACCGTTCCCCGGCATCTATCTGTGGCGATCACCCCACGGCAGATACTGGCTCGTCGACCACACCGGCACCCACCGACTCAGCGCCTAACCCCTCCGCAACACAAAGCACCCCGCCAAGCCGCCAAACAGGCGGCCCGTCGGGGTGCGGTTGTGCGTCAAGTGCCAGGTTGGCTGTCCGGAGGCAGCCAATGGCTCGCGTCAGTAGCGGTAGTGGTCAGACTTGTAGGGCCCCTGCGTGCTGACGCCGAGGTACTTCGCTTGCTCATCGGTGAGCTCTGTCAACGACACACCCAGCGCGGAGAGGTGCAGGCGCGCAACCTCCTCGTCGAGGTGCTTGGGCAGCACGTAGACGCCCGTTGGGTACTCCTCGGACTTCGTGAAGAGCTCGATCTGCGCCAGCACCTGGTTGGTGAACGAGTTCGACATCACGAACGACGGGTGGCCGGTCGCGTTGCCAAGGTTCATCAGCCGACCCTCGCTGAGCACGATGATTGTGTTACCACCGGGGAACGACCATAGGTCGACCTGAGGCTTTACCGTCTTGCGCTCAATGCCGGGGTATGACTCGAGGCCAGCCATGTCGATCTCGTTGTCGAAGTGACCGATGTTGGCCAGGATCGCCTGGTGCTTGAGCCGCGACATCTGCTCGACGGTGACGACCTTGTAGCAACCGGTGGCGGTGATGACGATGTCGGCGGTGGAAATGACCTCGTCGAGAGTTGCGACCTGGTAGCCGTCCATCGCCGCCTGCAACGCGCAGATCGGGTCCACCTCGGTGATGATGACGCGTGCACCCTGCCCACGCAGAGATTCAGCACAGCCCTTGCCGACATCGCCGTACCCGCACACGACGGCGACCTTGCCTCCGATGAGGACATCGGTGGCTCGGTTGATGCCGTCGATGAGGGAGTGGCGGCAGCCGTACTTGTTGTCGAACTTCGACTTCGTCACCGAGTCATTGACGTTGATCGCTGGGAAGAGGAGAGCGCCGTCGCGCTGACGCTCGTACAGGCGATGAACGCCAGTCGTGGTCTCCTCGGTGACGCCCATGATGTCGTTGGCAATCGGCGTCCACTTGGTCGGCGACTCCGAAAGCGTGCGGGTGAGGACCTTCAAGATCTCGCGCAGCTCGGCGTTGTCTGTCGAGTCAGGCGACGGTACGGCGCCTTCTTTCTCGTACTCGACTCCGAGGTGCACCAGCAGCGTGGCGTCTCCACCGTCATCCAAAATCATGTTTGGACCGCGCGTCGCCGCCAGGCCAGGTCAGGATCTGCTCCGTGCACCACCAGTACTCCGACAGCGACTCACCCTTCCAGGCGAACACAGGAACACCCTGTGGGTTGTCGGGAGTGCCATTCGGGCCGACTGCGACCGCGGCCGCGGCGTGGTCCTGAGTGGAGAAGATGTTGCAGCTGGCCCAACGCACTTCGGCGCCGAGGGCTGTCAGAGTCTCGATCAGCACAGCTGTCTGCACGGTCATGTGCAGCGAGCCGGCGATCCGAGCTCCGGCCAGCGGCTTCGACGTGCCGTAGCGCTCACGCATCGCCATCAGGCCGGGCATCTCGTGCTCGGCGAGTGTGATCTCGGTGCGGCCGTAGTCGGCCAGCGTCAAATCGGCAACCTTGAAGTCCATGTGATCCCTCTGCAGCGTCTGGGCGTGGCCCCGGCGGGGACCGTGACCAAGGATAGAACCCGCGGCGGTAGTCCCGAAATCGTGGGTAGTTCAGCGTTTGATGTCAGGCTCGATGAAGATGTACTTCGCCTCGGGCACAGCGGCTCGCACCCGCTCCTCCGCTACGTTGATCGCGTCCGCGATGGCGAGAGCACTCTCGGCCGGAGCCACCGAGATCTTGCAGGCAACCAGGATCTCTTCCGGTCCGGTATGCAAGGTCCGGATGTGGATGATCTCGAGTACCTCGTCTCCTGCCAGGATCCCCGCTTCGATCTTGGCGCGGTGCTCGGCGGTCGCGGACTCGCCAAGCAGCAGGCTCTTGGTCTCGATCGCGAGTGTGATTGCGACCGCAACGAGCAGGAGGCCGATCGCTGCCGTACCGGCAACGTCCCAGTAGCCGTTGTCCGTCAGTAGGCTGAGGCTGACGCCGAGCAGCGCGAAGATGAGGCCCAACAGTGCCGCAAAGTCTTCCAGGAGAATCACCGGAAGCTCAGGCGCCTTGGCGCGTTTGATGAACGTGGCCCAGGACGCCTGGCCGCGCACAAGGTTGGACTCGATGATCGCTGTGCGGAACGAGAACGACTCCATCACGATGGCGATCAACAAGACCAGGATCGCCACCCACGCGTAACCCCCGTCGAGCAGCTTGTTCGGCTCGCCGGCGTGAACCTCTTCGTACTTGTGGTAGGCCTCGTAGAGCGCGAAAAGACCGCCGACGCTGAACAAGACGATCGCGACGATGAACGCGTAGATGTAGCGCTCGCGTCCGAACCCGAACGGGTGGTTGGTCGTCGGCGCGCGTCTCGCACGCTTCCCGCCGAGCAGCAACAACCCCTGGTTGCCGGCGTCGGCGACTGAGTGGATGGCTTCAGCGAGCATGGACGACGCACCGGTCAAGGCGAACGCGATGAACTTCGTGATGGCGATGCCGGTGTTGGCGAGCAGCGCCGCCACAACCGCCTTAGTTCCGCCCTCAACGCTCACGTGTGCTCTCCTCGTCGCCGTTGGTGGTCATCCGACCAGTGCTCAGTCAATCACTGGTGCTGCCGCTGGTGCCGAGGCCGATCTCAAGATAGGTGGCGGCGTAGGTTCCGGTAGCCAGCAGCGCCGCATAGCGTGCCATCTCCGAACCTTCGCGTGCATCGATCGTCTGGATGCGCACGTCGTGCGCGGTGGCTACGGCGGTGAGATGCCCCCGTAGCTCACGCACAGACGCCTCCTCCGTGCCGTCGTCGAGGATGAGCAGACCTGGTCGCGGTGACTCACGCGCCGAGTCCTCGAACGGGTCGGCGAAGACGTCGAGCCCATGAGTCGCCTCCAGCACCGGGATCAGGTGCCGAGCGTCTGCGGCAAGGGCTGGGCGGCCCGTCGTACGTCGGATGGCTTCGGCCACCCGCCGAGCCGCGCGCGCTGCGAGCACCGAGCCGCCCCACACCAGGGGGGCGGTGTCGGCGAGGAACAGGGCGAGGTTCTTGGCTGGGTTGGCCGAGATGTCGTGGTGGGGAGAACAGGTGACCGCTACGTCGTCGAGGATCCGGGCCACGCCATCCGCGTCGACCTCAGGGCCGACCCCGAGGCAATGCAGCGCCTGGAGCATCACCACGGCCGCTGCCAACGTGTCGTCGGTCTGCGTCGGCAACACGTGGCTGTGCCGCCCTTGCGCGTGCTCAGCAATCACCGAGCGAGGCGGGCAGGCAGTGATGAGCGAGCAACCGCGACGGACAGCCTCGCGCACCGCCGACGCGGTGTCGCTGTCGCCGCCGGACGGTGCCAGGACGATGACGAGATCAAGCGCACCCGCCCAGCCAGGAAGCCCCGGTCCCGGCCACGCCACGAACGGCACCGGGCACCAAGGTTCGAGGACAGCACGCAACAGCCGGGCATCGACTCCGGCCGCCACGATCGCGCGTGGACTCAGCTCCCGCGAGATCTCCGCGATGGCGTCGGCGGCCGTGTCTGCCTCGACCCGCACCCGGGCGCCGGACTCGGCAAGCCAACGCAACGGAACGTCGGCGGCCGCGAGCACATCGGGGTCGTCGAGGCGAGTGTCGTCGAAGACGTCGGCCATTGCGTCAGACGGGCCCTTCAGCCCGCCGTGCCTCGTCGACGAGCATCACCGGGATGTCGTCGCGCACCGGGTAGATCAGACCACAACCTTCGCAGATCAGCTCGTCGTTGTCCTGGTCGACGGTGAGCGATCCCTTGCAGGCCGGGCAGACCAAGATATCCAGCAGCATCGGGTCGAGCTTCACGTTGCCCTCCTCATCAGTACAGCTTCATCAATGCGACGACCTCGTCGCGAACGGCCGCCATGGTCACACCGGTCGTAGCTTCGACGTTGAGACGCAGCATCGGCTCCGTGTTGGACGCGCGGACATTGAACCACCATCCCTCGGCCGAGACCGTAAGGCCGTCCAGATAGTCGAGGTTCACCGCGCGGTTGTCGACGTACGTCTCAGCGATCCGGGCCTGTGCAGCGCGTGCGTCGGAAACCTCGACGTTGATCTCGCCGGAGGCGACGTAGGGGTCCAGATCACCGACCAGCTTGGACACCGGCCCGTCGAACTCGGCCAGCGCCGCCAGCAGATGCAGTGCAGCGAGCATGCCCGAGTCGGCGTACCAGAAGTCCCGGAAGTAGAAGTGGCCGGAGTGCTCGCCGCCGAACGCCACGTCCTGCTCGGTCATCGTCGCCTTGATCAGCGAGTGCCCGACCTTGGTCCGGATCGGCACGCCGCCCAGGCGCTCGACCACCTCGGGTACAGCACGACTCGTGACGGCGTTGTGGATGATGCGTGCCCCGGGCTCTCGGGCGAGGGTGCGGACTGCGATGAGCGCCGTAAGCGCGGACGGCGACACCAGCTCTCCCCGCTCGTCAACCACGAAGCACCGGTCGGCGTCGCCGTCGAAAGCGATGCCGACGTCTGCTCGGTGCGTCAGCACGGCGGCCTGGAGGTCATGCAGATTCGCCGAATCGAGCGGGTTGGCGTCGTGGTGGGGAAACGTGCCGTCCAGCTCGAAGTACATCGGTATGACGTCCAGGTCCAGCGGTACCAGGACAGCAGGCACGGTGTGGCCCGCCATGCCAGACCCCGCATCGACTACGACGGACAGCCGCCGGCCGCCGACAGGCACGAGCTCATGGAGATAGGTGGCATAGGAGCCGAGGACATCCCTGCGTTCCGTCGAGCCGCGGACCTGCGCTGCGGGTGGGAGGCCTGCCTCAACGCGCTGCCGGATCGCGTCGAGCCCGGTCGACGCCGACAGCGCGACTGCACCGCGACGGCACAGCTTGATGCCGTTGTAGCGCGCCGGGTTGTGGGACGCCGTGATCATGGCACCGGGTAGCCCGAAGTGACCGGACGCGAAGTACAGCTGGTCGGTCGACGCCAGGCCGATGTGCATCACGTCGACACCCCTGTCGCGCACGCCGTCGGCGAAGGAGTCAGCCAGGGGGACGGACGAGGCGCGCATGTCATGACCGACGACAACGGCAGCGTCACGCCTTCCTTGGAGGACCTCGAGCACGAACGCCGCTCCGATGGCTCGTGCAGTCGGAGGGTCGAGCTCCGACGGAACAAGTCCACGGACGTCGTACGCCTTGAAGATTGCGTCGAGGTCGGGCACCGGCCCATCCTCGCAGAGCCCGGCTACGACGGGTCGATGTCCTCGGGCTCGCGTCCAAGCAGGTCGGCGATGTGTTCGACCAGTACCTCGTTGACGAGGGCAGCCCGCTCGAGACGGGTGACTGCTCGCAGCTCGATCGGCCGCCGGAACAGCACGATCCGTGCCGGCTCGCTCGACGTCGCGCCCCGGACGAGCGAACCGAGCGGCACCGGCTCGTCGACCCAGTTGTCGGGTATTTGCGGCACGTCCTCCGTCCCGAACACGACGTCGCGCAGCTCAGCGCCCCAGCGGACCGACAGTCGCTCGACCAACGAGAGAACCAGTTCGTCGAACTCCGTCGCGCGGTCCCGGCCGAGGGTTGGTGCCCGCTCGCTCAACGGGCCGGGCAGGGCGAGCGGACCTCGCACCCCGCGGCCGCGGCGGTCACGAGCCGAGCCCGTGCGGGTCGGTGTCACGGGCAGCCGATGGGGGTTTGATCGACGGGCCACGACGTCACCCTAGAGGCGTGTCTCGTCAGGGGTTTGCAGGGCTCCGACGGTAGCGTCAACTCGTGAGCCGACGTCGCGCTTGTTCCCGCAGCACTTGTGGGCGCAACGCGTTGGCCACCCTGACCTATGTCTACAGCGACCAGACGGCAGTGTTGGGGCCGCTGGCGACGTACGCCGAGCCGCACGCCTATGACCTCTGCGAACTCCATGCAGACCGCCTCAGTGTCCCCCGTGGCTGGGAGGTCATCTCGTTGAACCGCGAGAGCACGACGCCCGGACCCACCGAGGACGATCTGCTCGCGCTGGCAGACGCCGTCCGCGAGGCGGGCCGACCCAAACCCGCTCCAGAACCTCCCGGGACCGTCGAGGTTGGCCGGCGGGGGCACCTGCGGGTGCTGCGCTCGACCGACGCCTGACACTTAGGGCGCAGGCTCGACGGGCGGTTGCACGATCTCCCACAGCCCTGGCGACACGGGGATTGTCGACACTACGGACCGGCCGACGACATGGACCACCGCGGAGATCGCGTCGCCTTCGTCGGCAGTCATCGCGACGTATGACGTGGAGGGTTTGAGGTCAAGCGGGCGACAGCTCGTCGCCCGGCCGCGGACGCGGATGACCTCCGTGCGCTCGGACTGACCGGTCGCCGTGACGAGCTCCATAGACACGCTGCCGCCTGCGGGGTCTGCCGTTGCCGTACACAGCAGCATCCGTGCCCGTCGCAGGACCGGAACGACCGCGGGATCAGCCGTCAGTGGCTCGCCAACCGTCGACACGGCGAAGTCGGGGCGTGGTTGCAGGGTCTTGGTGACGATGCCGGCTGTCACGTCGGCGTTCGCCGTCACGTGCAGGGCGAGCGAGGCCCGGTCGGCGATGTCGGTGATGTCGGTGACGACGACGCTGCCAGGGGCCACGCGCAGGTCAGTCAGCGCAGTCGGCCTGAACGGTCCGTTCTCAGCCAGGGCGGCAACCTGGACGAGCGCCTCGCGCCCACCCGGGTTCGTCAAGATCAGTTGCTGGCGACGACCGGGACCGGGCACGCCGCCGTTGACGAGAAGGTCCGGGCCGGGAGGGCTGGCAGGAGGCACCCACTCCGACCCCGCAGGCGTTGCGCCGTCGACCTTCGTCGTCGCGACTGCGGCAGCCACTCGGCCGCGGGTGGCGCGGATCCGGACGGTGGCGTTCTCCACTCCGGGAGCGAGCCGGGCAAGATCGACGGAGGTCCGGGACTGCGGTTCCAGCGCGATCCCTCGACTGCCGGGCGCGGCAACCCGGCCCTGTTGACTGAACACCAGGACGTCGATGACCACCAGCCCTGTCGTCGGGTTGCTGAGAACCAGCCGTGACGTCGCGCCGACGTTGGTGTCCACGCCGTTGAACCACCACTCGGCTGCCACCCGCGGGCAGGCACTGGCGGCAAGCCCGGTTCGATGCCTCCCTTGCGAGGTCGACAGCTGGAACGCCGTCACGCCGGGGGCGGCCCTGCCCTTGGCCGAGACCACGACCGAAGGACCGTCCGACCTGCTGAGTGGCTCGTCGATCGGCACCCCAAGGTCGTCGGACTCACCCACCACGATCGGCGCCACCGACGAGAGAGTTTCCGCGCGCAAGCTGCTCTCGCCCGTCGCATTGTCGCCAGGCGTCACGGCGAACAACCGGGTTCTGGTCGCCCGGTCAGTCGGCGTCTCGGGGCAGCTGAGCTGCATGCTCGACGGTGCCACCGTCGACGCCGACGTGGTCGCCTGCGGCAGTTCCTTGCCACCCTGAGTCGCGACGACGACGGACGCCAGGCCAACGACGACAGCGCAGACAGCTACGAAGGTGTGACGCTGCCTCATTCCGGCTCCTCCGTTCCGGTGCGCCGAAATCCGGGTGCGGCGAGCACCATCACGACGACGACCGCCCCGGCTTGCAAGAGCAGCCACCGCCCTCGGTTGGACGTGTCATCGACCACCGCGCCGTCGTCCTCTGGCGCCTCCACCTGCCAGGCCGCCTTGACCGCGCTGTTGGTGGACGCGCGACTGAGGCCGGGCTGCGCATCGAGCTCCGCGACGGCACCAGGGTCTGAGGGACGCGGCAGCACGACGTACGCGATGCCCTTCTCGGCCAGCCGCCTGACGTCGCTTGGCCTGCCGGCCGAGACGAGGTCCTGCACCAGCGCAGTCAGCCGGTCGTCAGGCTCTTCGGGGAGGACGCTGTCGTCGCCCAACCGTCGCCCATCGTCTGCGCTGACGTAATACGTGAACGGGGACTCGCCGGACCGGATCACGAGCAGCCGGAGCTGCGTGTCGGCCCGCCATCGCGTCGACCATGTATGCCGGGAGGGTCGTGGCAGCCCGACGGTCGAGGTCACCGTGTGGCGCGACGCCAACCCACCAGGCGAGACCGAGCAGCGGGGCGGTCAGCGCCAGCGCGGTCGTGACCGCCGCCACGGGCTGACGCCAGCCAAAGCTGCCTGACCGAACCACCTCGCCGAGCCCATCTGCCGCGATGGCAGCCGCAGCGATGACAGCTCCCTGCACCAGCAGCACGGGAAAACCGGCCCAGACGTACGCCTCTTCGTACGTCCCGGGCACGGCGACGGTCAGCTGACTCAGCACGGCGATGGCCGCCAGCCCGACCGCGACCACTACCCAGGCAGCAGCGACCCGGGTGAGCCGATCCGGGCGAAGCAGTGCGACGACAGCCGCGATCAACAGTCCGGCGGTCACCCACCAGGGCGCCGCGCCAGCGGCATCGAGCCGCCCGAACGGCAGCTGCCACGCGTGGTCCTGTACGGCGGAGACGCCAACGTGGACGCGACCCGCCTCGGTCAACACCAGGCTCGGCTCGGTCAGCAACCGCCACGACCAGGGCACCAACAGCACGAGCGGGAGCAGCACGGCAAAGGCGAGCGGTCCCACCCGCCGAGCCCGGCCGGTGGCGACCAGGAACGTCGCTCCTGCCACGGCGAGCACGACGGCGATCGGCCAGCTGACGGGCGCGAACGCGACGAGCACGCTCAGTGCCAGCCCGGTGGCTGCCGCCGCCCGCCACCCCGCCCCCGTGGGGGACGTGAGCAGCGGGATCGCCGCCCGCACCACCCATGGCAGCCATATCCCCGCGGCCACCGTGCCGAGGTGACCGCTGGTGGCAACACCCGTGACTGCGAACAGCACGGCGTAGCTCGTCGCCGCCCAAACCCGGACCAGCGGCGCGCTGACGAGGCGGCGAGCCAGTGCGTATGCGCCGATGCCCGACAGAGGCACGGCGAAAAGCAGCAGCAGATCGATGACCAGCCAACTCTTCCCGACCAGCAGAGTGCCGAAGGCGGCGAGCACAGCGACGTACGGAGCCGTCGCGATATCCGAGCCGAGTCCGACGGGATGCCACGTCTCGGTGTAGAGCTGCCACCACGAGCCGGACGACGCGGGAACCGGCAGCAGAGCTCCACCCTGCAGAAAGCCTTCGCCATGAAGCCCACGAGTCGCGACGAACGCGGCGAGCGTCAGCACCGTGGTCAAGCTGGACAGCGGGTGGTCACGCACCCACGCGACCGGCCCAGCGCCCACCGGCAGGTTGACGGAGTCGTCGGCAGCCGGCCCGGTCTCGAGCGCCGTCGCGTCGCCCCGACCCGACCGCAGCCGCCGGGCCGACGATGCGACGGTTGCGGCTCGGTCACGTAGTCCTGCGCTGACCTGGCTGAGTACGGAGTCGAGGCCGTGGAGGTACGGCGTCCACCAGGATGGCAGCAAGGGCCGCCACTGGGAGCGGGGAGCCGTGGCGTGAGGGCGGCGTTGCCGGCGAGCTTTCCAGATCACGTGGGGTCGGACGACGACGCTGGCCATTGCTCGCACCTCGTCGCGTGCCGCTCCCGGGAGCTTGCCGATCAGGTAGGCAAGGGCACGGAGGAGTGATCCCAGCGTGAGTCGTAGGTACTGCCAGGGAACGGCCGCCGCCCGGCAGTTGACGAGAAGTGTGTAGAGCGCTGCCCGGCGGTCCGCCCGGTGCGGGCTCGCGTTGGTGTTGTCGATGTCGCGGGCGCCGCGCGTCGCCGCTTCCGCATGGAAAAGCAGCGCGGCCGGCGCGACCACGACTCGCCCTCCCGAGCGAGCCACCCGCCAGCCGAAGTCGACGTCGTCGCGGAACAAGGGCAACCGTGCGTCGAACCCACCGAGCCGGTCCCACACGTCACGGCGGACGAGCATGCCCGCAGACCCAACAGCGAGGACGTCGCTTCGGTCGTCGTGCTGACCTTGGTCGTACTCACCAGGCTCGAGCCCGGTCTCGCGGTGGCCGGTTCCGCTGATGGTCACCCCCACCTCGAGCAGGCGGCGGGCGCGAGGCCACGCCCGCACGCGAGGTCCAACGACAGCGATACCCGAATCGGACGTGGCGACGGCCACCAACTCGCGCAACGTGTCCGGGTCGGGTGCACAGTCGTCATGCAGCAGCCATACCCAGCAGCGTTCGGCCGGCCCGTCAGCGGGCGGGAGGGTGGCGAGGCCCGCGGCCACCGCTTCGCCGAAGCCCGCGTGACGCGGTGCGTCCACGACGGCGTCGGCTCCGAGGGCGGCGACGAGCAGCGAGCGCGAGGTATCGGACGACCCTGTGTCGACGGCGACGAGCTGCGTCGGGAAAGTCGCACTGTCCTCGAGGGACTCGAGGAGTCGGGGGAGGAACTGCTCGCCGTTGTGGCTGACGATCACGGCGCTGACGCACGCAGCAGCGCCGAGATCGAAGCTCATGTCTGCTGGGCAACCTTGAGACGAGGGGGTGAGGGGACCGACCCACGTGGGGTGGGTCGGCCCTACCCTAGCGACCCGACGTCGCGGGCCCGCACGGTGTCAGAGGTGGTGCGACCTCTCAGACGGCGCGTTTCTTCAGCTTGCGACGCTCGCGCTCCGAGAGACCGCCCCAGATGCCGAAGCGCTCGTCGTGGAGGAGCGCCGACTGCAAGCACTCGCTCCGGACGTCGCACGACAGGCAGACGCGCTTGGCCTCGCGGGTCGAGCCGCCCTTCTCTGGGAAGAACGCCTCGGGGTCAGTTTGCGCGCACAACGCGCGCTCCTGCCACATAGATTCTTCGGCGTCACCGTCGAGTAGTTCTAGTTCTCGCACTGTGTGCCTCCTCGACCCTCATTGTTCTCGCGTGTGTCGCTGACTCTAAACGACACTGATGGAATTACATGCCTGTCAGTGCCCATACGTCAAGCCGCATGCGAAAATCCGGCACGACACGCCGTAAATATCGAGGATTTGGTCCGGCTTCGGCCATTTAGGGCGACGGCTGCTGCCACCAGCCGCCCTGCTGAGGGGGCTGGTCGTCATCGCGACGCTCTTCGGTCTCGGGCGTAGCAGGAGGCTGGTCGCCGGCCGGTGGAGTCCATTGCTGCGTCTCGTCGGGTGGTGTCTCGGGCTGACCGTACGGCGCCTGCTCACCGGCCGCCGGCTGGCCCCAGCCCTGCTGGTCTGGCTGCTCTGGCTGTTGAGGAGGCTGCCCCCAACCCTGCTGCTGCTCCGGCTGCGCCCAGCCCTGCTGCTCCGGCTGACTCCACGTGGACGCAGGCTGTCCCTGCTGCTGGCCCCAGCCCTGCTGCGGCTGCTGCTCCCATCCCTGCTGCTGGCCGTAGCCCTGGTCGGCTCCGCCCCAGCCCTGCTGCTGGCCGTAGCCCTGCTGCTGGCCGTAGCCCTGCTGCTGGCCGTAGCCCTGCTGCTGCCACTGGTTGCTCGGCGCGGCCTTCGGCAGTGCCTGGAACGCCGTGAACGCGAAGAACAGGGCAAGGCCGAGGAACGCGAGCTGTGCCAGGCCGAGGAAGATCCCGACGATCTTGCCGGCGCCGAGCACGCCGCCGAAGAATCCCAGCTGCTCGGGCGAGTCCACACCGAAGGCGCTGAACCAGGAGATCAGCGCGAACACCTCTGAGACTCCGCCGAGTCCCAACGCGATCAGCACGATGACACGGGCGTTCTTGCTGACCTCATCGAACGAGACCACGAGTGCGACTGCTGCTGCCAGTGAGATCACCAGGATCGGATGGGCGAAGAGATATCCCACGAGGGCGGAGCGCTCAGGAAAACCGCTGCCGCCGAAGTCGTCGCTGCTCTTGAAGAGCAAGGACAGCGCACTGATGAAGTAGAGCGCCGCGACGCCCAGCAGTACGCACGCGAAGATCTCACGGTATTTCTTGGTCGCTTGCGTGACCACGAGTAGCCCCCTGATGAGGTGTCGGGATACAGGAGCCATAGCCTGCCATACGGGGGGTTCGCATGCTGGCTACCCTGCGGTGATGAGGATCGCTGTGCTGTCAGGCGGGATCGGTGGTGCCAGGTTCATCTCCGGCCTCCGCGACGCGCTGACCGACGTACCTGCAGCGCCGCCCCACGAGGTGACCGTCATCGGCAATACCGCTGACGACATCTGGCTGTTCGGACTGCGGGTCTGCCCCGACCTCGACACGGTGATGTACACCCTCGGCGGCGGGATCGACGCAGACCGCGGCTGGGGCCGCGCCGACGAGACCTGGAACGCCAAGGACGAGCTTGCGGCGTACGGCGTCGAGCCGTCGTGGTTCGGACTCGGCGACCGCGACCTGGCCACCCATCTGGTCCGCACCCAGATGCTCGGTGCAGGCTTCCCCCTGTCGGACGTGACCGCTGCGTTGTGCGCACGGTGGGAGCTCGGCGTCCGGCTGGTTCCCATGACAGACGACAGGGTGGAGACTCACGTTGTCATCGATGACCCCGACGCCGCCGACGGACGGCGCGCCGTCCACTTCCAGGAGTACTGGGTCAGGCTGCAGGCGCCACCGGCACATGCGGTCATTGCGGTCGGGGCCGAGGACTCCAAGCCCGGCCCAGGCGTCCTTGAAGCCATCGGCGACGCGGATCTCGTGATCGTGCCGCCGTCCAACCCGGTCGTGTCGATCGGGACGATCCTCGCCGTGCCGGGCGTTGCCGACGCCGTGCGCACGACTCCCGCAGTCGTCGTCGGGGTGTCGCCTATCATCAGCGGCTCCCCCGTCCGCGGCATGGCCGACCGGTTGCTGCCCGTGATCGGCGTGGACGTCACCGCTCAGGCAGTTGGCGAGCACTACGACGCGCGGTCTCGTGGGGGGCTGCTGGACGGGTGGCTCGTCGACGACTCCGACGCCAGGGCCGTAGCGCCGCTGGTGGAGTCTGGCTTGGCGACCCGAGCGGTCCCGCTCTACCTCAGCAACCCTGCGACCTCTCGAGCACTCGCCCACGCGGTGCTCGACCTGGCCGACACGTTGCGCCGTGGCTGATCCGCCGCTGCCGCCGCTCACGATCCGGCCAGTCTCCTGGCCGGAGATCGCAGCTGGCGACGACCTGGTGGCTCTCCTCGTCGAAACGGCAGACCTGCACGATGGAGACGTCGCGGTCGTCACGAGCAAGGTCGTCAGCAAGGCTGAAGGTTCGGTCGTGCGGGCAGACCGCCCGGGGACCGTTGCGGCCCAGACCGTGCGAGTCCTCGCCCGCCGCGGTGACTCCGTGATCGCAGAGACCCACCACGGCCTGGTCATGGCCGCCGCGGGCGTCGACGGGTCGAACACACCCGTCGGCACCGTCGTCCTGCTTCCCGTCGACCCCGACGCATCCGCCCGACGGCTCCGCGAGGGCATCTACGCACTCACCGGGCGCAATGTCGCCGTGCTGGTGACCGACACGGTCGGCCGGGCGTGGCGCAACGGTCAGACCGATCTCGCCATCGGCTGTGCCGGGATGGCGGCCTGGCACGAGTTGCGCGGCGTCCGGGACCCCTACGGCAACACGTTGACGGTGACCGCACCCGCCCTCGCCGACGAGGTAGCCTCGGCGGCCGACCTCGTCAAGGGCAAGATGACAGGTTGCCCCGTCGCGGTCGTGACTGGACTGGCCCAGCTCGTCTACCCGCCGGGCCAGCACGGCTCCGGTACTGCCGCGCTGATCCGCTCGAGCGACCTCGACCTGTTCGGCCTCGGTGCCCGAGAGGCCGTCGTCGCGGCCACGTTGCGCACCGACGCGCAGGCCCTGGCCCACTTCCCCCCTCTTGTCGAGATCGATCCGTCGCCCTTCGACGACCTCACGTCCGAGCGCGACGCGGTGCGGATGCACGTCGCGGCCGACCACGATGGCGCAGCCGACGTACGCCGCTGGCAGGTCAACGTGCAGGTCAGAGACGACGCCGACGACACAGACCAGCGCCACGCCGGGGCGCTCGGAGAGCGGGCGAGGGCGCTAGCGGTGGCCCATCGGCTCACAGTGCTCGAGGAGTTCGGTGAGGCCGACGGCGCCGACGCCGGGTGGCACACCGCGGAGGGATTCGTCGCGATCGCCCCGTAGACTCGCCGAACTCAGCCGGTCACGAGAGGGCACCAGTGAGCAAGTCGAACAAGAACCGCGAACGCCGCGAGATGGTCGAGCAGCTGCGCAAACAGGCGCGGGCCGCCGAGCGCAGAAGGACTCTTATCGTGGTCGCGATCTGCGTTGCGGTCGCGTTGGTGATCGTCGGTGTCGCGGGTTACACCATCTACGAGGACCGCAAGGCCGAAGACGAGTTGAAGAGCAAGCAGCTCACCGACATCGGCCCGGCCGCCACGGCAGCTGGGTGTAGCCCGATCGAGGAAGTGTCGGCCACCGGCGTGGGGAGCCACACCAGCGATCCCGTGACCTACGACGTCGTACCTCCGTCCTTCGGGCCGCACAACCCGACCGCAGCAGAGGGCGGCATCCACATGTACACCGAGTCCGACCGCCCGGAGGTCGAGGTGCTCGTCCACAACCTCGAGCACGGCTGGACGATTGTCTGGTACGACGAGTCGGTCGCCTCCGATGAGGAGCAGATGCGCCAGCTCGAGGCCACGGCCGCGAAGTTCGACGCCGAGGGTGCCAACCCAAAGTTCAACATGATCATTGCGCCGTGGACCGAGGAGGACGGCCAGGGCCGTCCGATCCCCGACGGCAAGCACATCGCCTTGACCCACTGGTCGATCCATCAGCCTGAGTACGACGAGTCGGTGTTTAGCGAGCAGCCGGCGTCGTGGGGTGAGAGCCTCTACTGCGACACGTTCTCTGGCGAAGCTCTCGACGACTTCATGAAGAGGTTCCCCTATGACGATTCCCCCGAGGGCTTCCTGTGGCACCGGTGATGTGCGGTCGTGAAACTGCTACTCGCCACGTTCTTCGTCGGGATCGTGTCGTCGGTGTTCCCGCTGGTCAACATGGAGCTCTATGTCGGCGGCATCGCCGCCACCATCGGTGACCTCAACATCTGGCTCGTGGCGTTGGCGGGAGGTCTCGGACAGGCCGTCGGCAAGATCCCGTGGTACGAAGTGAGCCGCAGCTCGATGAACTGGTCGTTCGTCCGCAAACGGATGGCACGCCCCGACTGGCAGCGACGCTACGACAAGGTGCGGCAGCAAACGGAGGCCAAGCCATGGCTCGGAGTGGCGTTCATGTTCTCGTCCTCTCTGATCGCCGTGCCGCCGCTCGCGATCACCGCTGTGCTGGCTGGGCAGCTTGAGTTCAGCCGGATCCTTTTCTATCTGACCATCGTCTCGGGGCGGACGTTGCAGTTCGCTGCTCTGCTGGGCGGGGTCTCCTGGCTCGCCGACCTCTAACGGAGGCCACACCACCAGCCCTCACTCGTCGGGCGAGAACCGGATCGCGCCGTCGGGGATGGTGACGTCGTTCCAGACGCGGGCACCGGCGAGCAGCTCGCACTGCGCACCGATCCGAGCACGGTCTCCGACCACGGCATCGCGCAACACAGCACCGGCTCCGACCCGCGCTCCCTGACCGAGCACCGAGTCGACAACCTGCGCGCCCGCCGCCACCGCCGACCCCGGCATCAGCACGCTGCCCTCGACGCGCGCATCCGCCTCGACCGTCACGGCCGGCCCGATGCACGAGCCACCAATGACGGTCGCGGCCTCATCGACCGCAGCAGTGGGATCGACATACCGCTCTCCCGGAGGGTGCTGGTATGCCGGAGTGGAGAGGAGGCCCCTGACGACATCCGACGAGCCGCGGCACAGGGCCGCCGGGCTCCCCACGTCGAGCCAGTAGCTGTCGTCGACGAAGCCGACGACCAGCCGACCGGCGGCGAGCAAGCCGGGGAACGTCTCCCGCTCGACCGACACGGCCCGGCCGGATGGAATTTCGTCCACGACGTGGCGGCTGAAGACGTAACAGCCGGCGTTGATCTGCTTGCTCTCCGGCTCGGGCGACTTCTCCAGGAACGCCGTCACCCGCCCCTCGACGTCCGTGGGCACGCAGCCGTAAGGCCGAGCGTCGGGCACCTCCACGAGGTGCAGCGTGACGTCGGCTCCGGCGCGGCGGTGGTAGTCGAGCTGGCCCCGGAGGTCGTGTCCGCTCAGGATGTCGCCGTTGTAGACCACCAAGGGCTCCGAAGGTTTCGCGCGCAAAGCCGATGCGACATGGCGGATGGCGCCGGCCGTGCCGAGCGGTTCCTTCTCCGTGACGTAGACGAGCTCGACACCCCACCTCGACCCATCGCCGAGCACCGGCTCGAACTGGTCGGCGCGGTAGCTCGTCGCGAGGATGACGCGGGTGACACCGGCCTCGGCGAGCTTCGCGAGCTGATGGGCAACGAGGGGCACCCCGGCGAGGGGGAGCAGATGCTTGGGAGTGTTCGTCGTGAGCGGGCGCAACCGGGTGCCAAGACCCCCGGCGATGACGACCGCTTCCACGTCCGCCATCCAATCAGGTCAGCCATCGACCGCCGACGTACAGTGCCCCGGTCGAGCGCGTCGACCGGGGCACCGCTGATGGGCGAGCGAAGCTCGGCAACCTTGAGTCGGGTCAGACCCTGAGGATGGAGAGGATCCGGTTGAGTGCATTCGACAACCTGAGCAGTTCCAGCAACCCGGTGCTGTCGAGCAGGCCCGCCACGGCGCAGAGGAGATTGCCGAGGAGTGCCCCGGCGCCTGAGGCAGCGACGATATTGAGCACCACTCGATTGAGGTGCACTCTCAGACCGAGCAGGTCGAGGTCGAGCGGCCCTAGCACCAGATCGAGGATCCGGCAGGTGCGGCCGAGCTCGGCGGACTTCGCGGCCTGGTTGTCCCTCAGGAGAAGCGTGGCCTGCTTGTGGGCGGTGCCGACGATGGTCCCGTCACCACGGCGCAGGGTCGCGTGGACGATTCCGGTCGCGTACGCATTCCCGTGCTTGACCGTGAAGCGCTTCGGGTCGAACGTTCCCCGGACGGTCCCTGCCCTTCCGAACGTGCCCCGCAGCCGGCTCGTGACCGAGCCCTGCCGAGCTGCCGCAGCCTGAGCGGCCACCTGGTGCACGCCGCTGGCAGGATCGACGGCGCTGGTGCTGGGTTGAGGCGTCGCCTGCGCACCCGGGACGAGTGTGGCGACGATGGCGATGACGACGGCGGCGGCGACACCGGTCGCACCGCTCTTGAAATAGTTCATGGCTCCCCCTATAGGAGTGTTTGGTGCATCCGTCGTACCCCGGTGGTCTCCGGCCAAACCGGATTTCCGGTATCTTCTGGGCGGGTTCTACAGTGGCGCCATGCCTGCGCCGCCTCCGGACCCGTTGGCCGCGCTGACGGCGATGCTGCGCAGTGTGCCGTCGCAACCTCTCGTCACGTTCCACGACGGAGCGACCGGCGAACGTGTCGAGCTCAGCGTCGTCACGGTCGAAAACTGGGTCAGCAAGATCGCCAACCTCCTGGCCGGCGACCTCGGCCACGATCTCGGCGCGACGGCGACGGTCGAGCTCCCCGCGCACTGGCAGACTGCCGTCAGCGTGCTCGGCGTGTGGGCCGCTGGCCTGACGCTGGTGTCGCCCGAGGCAGACGCCGACGTACGGATCGTCGGGCCGCAAGCCGTCGAGGCGTACGACGGAGGCGCCCAGGCCAGTGATGTGGTCGCTTCGGCGCTGCGCCCTCTGGGTGGACGGTTCACCGAGCCGCTGCCGGCTGGGTGGCTCGACTTCGCGATAGAGGTGCCGCCTCAGCCCGATGTGCTGGTCGACCAGCGGCCGATGGCTGCCGCGGCCGTGTCGTGGAATGCGCCGCTGTCGGCCGTGGACCTGATGCGGCAGGCGTCGGCTGCCGCTGAAGCCGCGGGGTTAGAGCCGGGAGGCAGGTTGATGACGGACATGAGTCCGGCCACGCCTAACGGCCTGGTGGGCGGCCTGTGCGCCTGCCTCGGCGTCGCCGGCTCGCTCGTGCTCGTGACCAACACGAGCCAGGCGGCGGCAGATCGCTTGTCCGAGCAAGAACGCGTCACGTGCCGCATCTGGTCTCAGCCGAAGATGTAGCCGCCCCACTCCGAGCCGACATAGCTGCGTGCCGTGAAGGTGCCGCCCGGCCGCTTGGCCGACGACTGTCGGCCGGGAATCAGCCACACTCGGCCATCATCACTGCGTCCGAGCAGGTCGACCTGCCCGTCGCCGGTTAGGTCTCCCCCGCCGATCAGCGCGTCGTACCGCTCGAACCCGGAGCCCATCCGGATGGGGTCGTCGAGGCCACCGGGACCGTTGCCGGGGTAGAGCAGCATCGTCCCGGACACTAGCCGCACGAGCACGTCGGGCGCACCGTCCTTGTTCCACAGGCCGACCGAAACCACCGACGACCCACGAGGTAGTGACGATCGCATGATCACTGGGCTGCCGAAGCGCTTGATGCCGCGGCCGGGGTAGAGCCAGATGTGCCCATCGGATGCCCTGGCCATCAGGTCGGGGCGACCGTCGCCGTCGAAGTCGCCCACCGGTGTGACGAGTGATCGGCTCTGCCAACCGCGCCACCCGCGACTTCGTGCTGCGAAGCCTCCAGATGCGAGCCCGCGGAACAGCGCCATCGTGCCTGTTCCGCGCTCCCGGGCCATTGCGTCGACATAGCCATCGCGGTCCCAGTCGCCCACGATCATGACGCGGATGGCACCTGTCCATGACTGGCCGCGGTGACGGATCGGCGCCAGCCAGTTCTGGCGGCGCGCGGGCTGCACGACGAGCCCACCGGTCTTGGTGAGCGAGACGAGGTCGGGGCGGCGGTCACCGGACAGGTCTCTGCTGAGTGTCCACGGACGGCCAGGGGTCGCCGTTGTCGAGATCGCCGGCGAGAGCGCTCCGCCGCCGATGTTCGCGAAGATCCGCACGTTGCCGGTCCGGGAGTCGCGGGCAGCGACATCTGGCCGGCCGTCTCCGCTGAGGTCGAGGCCACCCATGATGACGTCGTGTGCCTTCCAGCCGGCAGAAAGGTGCTGGCTCACCGGGAACAACCCGGTTCCATCGCCAGGGAGGAGCCACAACACGCCCCTGCTACCACGTGCGATGAGGTCGGCATCGCCATCTCTGTTGAAGTCGCCCCCCGCCGTCAGCGCGTCGACACCGGCGAGAGCGGTCCGTGCAACCCGTCCCGCGCGGAACGTGCCGTCGCCACGACCGGCGTACACAAGCAGGTCCGCGTTCGTCGTACGACGCGCGACCACGTCAGCAAGGCCGTCTCCGGTGACATCGCCCGGCCCGGCGAACAGGTCGGTGCCTGCCCATTGAGTGGTCGGATGAACCGGTGCGCCGAACGTGCCGTCTTGGCGGCCAGGATGGATGACGGTCTGGCCGGTGGTGGCCGAGCGGGTCGTCAGGTCGCCGCGCTTGTCACCGGTGACGTCGAAAACTGCGGTGATCTGGTCCCGACCGCTGAAGCCTGCGATGGCGGCCTTCGCCGCAGCGAAGCCAGGCCCGCCGGTGCCGCGGGCGGTGGAGACAGCACCGTTCTTGGGCCGCACCAACAGCACGTCGGGCCGGCTGTCGAGCAGGAACGAGCGGTGCATGTCGCGGCCGCCGAACCCGTGCTGGTACATCGACGCCTTGACGGTGATAGCTGCGATCCGCTGGTACAGGTACTTGCCAGGACAGGCGGTCTGGGCCGCGTCGCGGTGACCACTGATCGCGTCGAACGTCGTACCTGCGACGTTCTGCCTCGAGCCCGGCCGCACGCCGTGCAGGCTCAGCTTCCAGGCAAACAGCCGCGCGTAGGCGTCGAGCATCGCGGCCGACGGTCTGGCCGTTTCGAAGTTCCCGATCGCGGAGCCCGCGAACGAGTTCTCGTTGTAGTCGAGTGTGTGGGCACCGACGACGGGCAGCGCGATCCCGCCGTAGCGCCCCTCCCAGATCCGGCCGAACTTGTCGACCAGGAAGTTGTAGCCAATGTCGCGCCAGCCCCGGCTCTGCGTGTGGTAGGCGTAGATGCCACGCAGGATCGCCGGCACCTCAGCCCGGGTGTAGTCGTTGGAGTTGACCGTGTGGTGCACATAGCCGGCATGCACTTCGCCGTACTCGACGCAGCAGTCGCGCAACCGCTCGTCCGCTCCCCATGCCGAGCGGGAGTAGATCGTCGGCTGCGGAGTTGGCGAGGCGGTTTGCACCGGCACTGTCGCGGCCGACGCCTGCGACGTGGGGGCCTTGCCTTGCGAAACACCCGGGTCGATAACCGACAGGGTCAACTCTGCGGGCGCTTTGCCGTCAGGGCTCGTGGCCCGCAGCTGAATGTCGTCGACGTCGCCGACCACGAACGGGTCTGTCCCCGGCCGGGCGGCTGCGGCTTCGGCCGAGGTTGGGCTCGGACCATGCTCAGCGTCGTACTCGAGCTCCGTCCATGCTGACCAAGCGCCGTCGGTGCGAGTGCGGAGGGCGAAGCTCACGCCCTCGGACACTCGCCCGGACCAGGTCACGCCGGTGACCGCGAAGCCGTCGGAGGGCACGGGTCGGCTTAACGCTTCGTACGTCGTCCGAGCGCGCTGCGCTGCCGCCGGCGCGAGAGCGGCCAGCCCCTCGGGAGCGACGCCGGAGACAGGGATCGACCGGACTGTCGGCGCCACCGGCCGCTGGGACTCGAGCGCTGGTCCCGATGCCTGGATGGGAGAGGGCCGCGCGACGATCCGTGACTGCGAGCCACTGGCCGCGGATCCCCAGGGCATCAGCCCGACCGCCAGCACGGCAGCAAGAAACGCGGTGAACCGGGCAGGGGGGAGGGCGGGCACGACGACTCCGATGATGGCTTCTGATCACATGGCTCCCAACTGTCACAACAGCCTCAGTGATCGCGCAAGCACAATGAGTGAACTACAACTGCGTAGTTCGTGGGATTCCGCCGCTAGTCGTCGTCTTCGTCCTCATCTAGCCGGTAACCGATCGTGCGCACAGCGTCAGCGGCTGAGCCCTCGAAGGCCAGCCTGCCTTGCTCGAGGACGAGCCCGCGCGTGCACAACCGGACCACCTGCTTGGGGTTGTGGCTGACGAACACCATCGTGCGGCCTTCGTTCTTGAGCTCGATGATCCGCCTGATGCACTTGCGCTTGAAGGGCTGGTCACCGACGGCCAGCACCTCGTCGATGAGGAAGATGTCGCACTCGGTGTGCACCGCCACGGCGAACGCCAGCCGCATGAACATGCCCGACGAGTAGTGCCGCACCTCGCTGCCGAGAAACTTTCCCATCTCGGCGAACTCGACGATCGCGTCGAACTTGGCATCGATCTCGCGTTCGCTCATCCCGAGGATGGCACCGTTGAGATAGACGTTCTCGCGTCCGGTCAGCTCCGGGTGGAAGCCCGCTCCCACCTCGATCAGGCCGGCGATCCGCCCACGGGTGAGCACCTGCCCCTTGTCGGGCGACATCACGCCGGAGATGAGCTTGAGCAACGTGCTCTTGCCGGAGCCGTTAAGACCCATCAGCGCGATGCTGTCGCCCTGGTTGAGTGAGAAGGAGATGTCCTCGAGCGCCGTGAACGAAGTGCTCAGCGGCCGTCGCTTGGCAGCCCTGACCGCCAGCTGCTTGATCGTCTTGTGGTTGGCGAGCTTGAAGTGCTTGGAGGCTCCCTCCACGATGATCGACTCGGCCATCAGAGCTTCTCCGCGAATCGGCCCTCGAGGCGGGAGAACACCTTCTGCGCGATGCCGACGAAGACGAGGCCGAGCACCAGCATGATTGCCCCGCGCTCAAAGAGGTACGACGGCAGCTGCACGGCGACTTCCGTCTCTGGGTTGTCAGAGGCCGGGATCCAGAAAGCCCGATCGTTGAGCAGCACGGCAATGCACAGCGGGCTGGCCAGGTACAGCTCGTAAAACACCTGGTGCGCCTGCTCGAACTTCTCAGCGATGATGACGAACGGGTAGATCATCGGCACGGTCCACGTGATCACCGTCTGCACGACGTCCACGACGTTCGACATGTCCCGGAAGAACACGTTCAGGGCGCTGAGGAGCAGGGCTGTCGCCAGCCCCCAGACGAGCACGATGGCAAGAGCCAGCAGCGCGGCGAGCACGGCCATGGGATCGGGCTGCCAACCGATGGCCGCGCAGGCGATCAGGATGATCACGTACATCGGGATCATGTGGTAGGCGGACACGAGGATCGACGCCACCGGGAACATCTCCCGCGGCAGGTTGATCTTGCGGACGAGCGAGTTGTTGCGCACGACCGACTTGGTGCCTGCCGACAGGGCGTTCGTGAAGAACGACACCATGATCATGCCGGCGAAGATGTGCAGCGCGCGGTTCTCCATCGGTCGGGTCATGATCAGGCCGATGACCCAGTAGTACATGGCGAACCGGACAGCAGGTTTGATGTACGACCAGGCCAGTCCGATCACTGAGCCCTGATAGCGGACCTTCAGCTCCTTGCGGACGAGGAGCTTCAGCAGGTAGCGGCGGCGGAAGACGTCGAGGAGTCCGCCGATCCGGCCAGGGTTGACCATCGGCTCCAGAGGGCTCGCCGCCGCCGGCTTCCTGACCTCGACGCTCACTCCTCCACCCCGCCGCTCACGAGTGGGACACCATCGGCGAAATGCGGGCGCAGGATGTTGTCGAACATCGTCAGCGCCGACCCGATCGCCATGTGCATGTCGAGGTACTTGTAGGTGCCGAGCCGACCGCCGAAAAGCACATTGGGCTCTGCCTTGGCGAGCTCGCGGTACTGCAACAGCTTCGCGCGGTCGTCGGCTGTGTTGATCGGGTAATACGGCTCGTCGGCAGGCTCGGCGAACCGGGAGTACTCGTGGACGATCACGGTCTTGTCCTTCGGGTACCAGTCACGCTCGGGATGGAAGTGACGGAACTCGAGGATCCGGGTGTAGGGGACGTCCTCGCCGGCGTAGTTCATCACAGACGTGCCCTGGAAGTCGCCGACGGGCTGGACCGAGACGTCGAGGTCGACGGTGCGCCACGAAAGCTGGCCAGCGGAGTTGCCGAAGTAGGCGTCGAGGGGGCCCGTGTAGACGATCGGGACCTTACCGACGTACTCGTCTCGAACATCGAAGAAGTCGGCGTTGAGCCGCACCTCGATGTTGGGGTGGTCGACCATCCGCTCCAGCCAGGCGGTGTAGCCGTCGACCGGGAGGCCTTCGTACTTGTCGTTGAAGTAGCGGTTGTTGAACGTGTATCGGACCGGGAGCCGGGTGATGATCTCTGCCGCGAGCTCCTTCGGGTCGGTCTGCCACTGCTTGGCGGTGTAGCCCTTCACGAAGGCTTCGTAGAGCGGGCGGCCGATCAGCGAGATGGCCTTCTCCTCAAGGTTCTTCGCGTCTTTGGTGTCGATCTCGCTCGCTTGCTCGGCGACCAGGGCGCGCGCCTCTTCGGGGGTGTGGGACTTGCCGAAGAACTGGTTGATGAGGCCGAGATTCATCGGGAACGAGTAGACCTGGCCGTCGTACTGAGTGAAGACGCGGTGCTGGTATTCGGTGAACTTCGTGAAGCGGCTGACGTACTCCCAGACGCGCTCGTTGGACGTGTGGAAGAGGTGGGCACCGTACTTGTGTACCTCGATGCCGGTCTCCGGCTCGGGGGCGCTGTAGGCGTTGCCGCCGACATGGTCGCGGCGGTCGAGGATGAGGACCTTGAGACCCAGGTCGACAGCGCACCGCTCGGCGATCGTCAGGCCAAACAGGCCTGCGCCCACTACAACGAGGTCTGCGTGCGTCATGAGTCTCCTGGTCGGTGCGCCGAGCGATCCGCCCCGGGCGCGAGCGCAGCAAGTCTAGTGGCCGCCCAGCCCGCTTCTTTGCATTGTCGAGTTCAACGCTCGCCTTTGCGCGCGACGAGTCGGCGGTATGCCGCCTTGCGTAGTCGCTCCGGGACGAGCCGGTAGGCACCGCGAACTACAACATTCCGGACGTACTGCCGTCGGGACGTGAAACGCATCTCATGCAGCCGGCGCTGGAGAGCCCATTCGGACTTGAGCAACGCCACACCGCCGCGGCGAGAGTAGGCGCCCGCACCCACCCGGTAGAGGACGAGCGGCTCCGCGACATTCGCGACCCGTACGCCCTGCTTGATCATCTTCGCGAAGAGCAGGTAGTCCTCCATCAACGCGAGATGCCGGTAGCCGCCGGCCGCCTCGACCGCCGCCCGGCGGTAGACGACGGTGGGGTGGTTGAACGGCTGGTGGAAGCGCGCGTAGCGGGCGATCTCGGCGGGCTCGATCGGCGGCACCCGACGGCCGACGATGTCGGCCGGGTCGGTGCCGAACTCCAGCAGTGACGAGCCGACGAGGTCGACCCCGCCTTCGACGATGGGCACCTGCACCTCGAACCGATGCGGCAAGGCGATGTCGTCGGCGTCCATGCGCGCAACGATGTCGTGGGCGCAGGCTGCCATTCCCTGGTCGAGCGCCAACCCGAGGCCGACGTTCGCCTCGAGCGCCAGCAGCGTGGTCCGCACCGGCGACGCGTGGATGAGTCCGGTGATGCATTGCTCAAGGGCTTCCGGCACCGGTCCGTCCTGCACGAGCACCACGTCGTCGGGCGGAAGTGTCTGGTCGTGGACGACAGAACGGAACGCGGCCTCGAGGAAGTCGGGGTCGTCTCCACCCCACACACTCATCAGCAGGCTGAAAGGCTCAGTCACGCCCGGCCTCGCCCTTTGTTGCCGCGGCAAGAATCTCAGCCGTTGGCCGAGGCGCTGTGCGCGCTCCTGCCACGAGCCCGCGACGCAGCGCCCGCCATAAGGTCCGCCGGTCCGGCGAACGAGCGATCGTCTTGCCCCAACGGCGTACGGTCGACGCGCCGTAGACGACCTTCTCTGTCGGGCTCAACCCACGCGACCTTAGGAACAGCCAGAGCTTGTTGCGCACCTCGTAGTAGAAGCGCTCCCCCGGGTCGGAGTCGGTCGAGCCGTACGTCGCCGTCTTGTGCACCACCACCGACGCGGGACAGGACAGGGCGCGGCGGCCGCGGATGAGGCGAGTCGTGAACTCAAAGTCGTCGTTCCACAAGAAGTAATCGGCAACTGGGAGCCCCCGCTCGCGCACGAGGGCGGCGTCGACGAGCACGGACACAAATGACGCCGAGCGGATTGGGATGCAGCCGACCGACGAGGCCGCTGCCCGCTCCTCGGCCCGCACCCCCGGCTTGTCCCGTGGGGTGTTCATCGGGTGGTCCCGACCGTCGGTCCAGACGACGCGGGAGGCCACCAACGCCGGTGGTTTGCCGACGTACCCCTGCCGTGCGTCAACGAGGGCCGCGAGCGCCGTCGGCTCAGGCACGGTGTCGTCGTCCATCAGCCAGACGAGTTCAGACGGCGTGTCGATCGCGGCAGCGAGACCGAGGGCGAAGCCACCGGCGCCACCGGTGTTGAACCGCGATCGGATGGTGTGGAGATGGCCGAACTCGGAGGCCAGCAGCTCGGCGGTCCCGTCGTCGGAGGCGTTGTCGACAACGATGACGCGATCCGGCGGACGTGTCTGCTGCTCGATCGCCCGCAGCGACTCGGCGAGGAGTTGGCGGCGGTTCCACGTCACCACGACAGCCGCGACCTGCTCCTCGCTCACGAGGAGCATCGTAGGCCGTCAGCAGGAGCGGGCGAGATCGCGGCTGTCGTTGGCGTTCTTGTGATGGTCCGGCGGCTTGCGCGGCAGGAAGCGGCCCAGATTCATGCCGTCCTTTGCCTCCGACGAGGCGATCGCGTCCGACACCATCGTGCGGATCAGGGCCCAGTCGGGGGCACCCGTGTTGATCCCCGGAGGGACGAAGGCCACGCTCGATACCGGCATGTGCTTGGTCTTCAGCGCAAGCTCGACCAAGGTGCCGAGCTCGCTGGCCGGGATCGACGTGGAGATGACCTGTTTACCTGCCTCGACGATGGCGCCGAAGTTGGTCACCACTGTCTGCGGGTCGAGCTGCTTCAGCATCGCATTCATCACGCATTTCTGACGCGCCATCCGTGAGTAGTCGTCGGACGTCGCCCTGCTGCGGGCGAACCAGAGCGTCTCGAACCCGTCGAGATGCTGCCTACCAGGCTCGATCCAGCCGGTGATCGGGGCTCCGACACCGCCGATCGGGATCCGTTCGCGGACCGTGATTTCGACGCCACCGGTGGCGTCGACGAGATCGCGGAATCCGCGCAGGTCGATGAGCACGGAGTAGTTGATGGTGAGCCCGGTGATTTCCTCGACGGCACCGGCCGTCGCTTCGATCCCTGGGCTCAAGCCCGTGTCCTCCTGATCTGGGAAGAGCTCAGTGTTGTCACCTGCCCAGGTGTTGACTCCGTTGAGGTAGCAGCCGTCACAGTCGAAGCCGTCGGGGAATTGCTCGTCCATCACCGAGCCCTCGGGAAAGGGGACGTCGGCAAGGTTGCGCGGGAGCCCGAGCAGCACGGTGCGCCCGGTGTCCTGGTCAATGCTCGCGACGGTCAGGCTGTCCGGTCGTGTGCCGGATCGACCTGGTCCCGCGTCTCCGCCCATAAGGAGGATGTTGTAGCGGCCGTGCTCGGGCTCGGATACAACGCTCGAGCCGAAGACGGTCTCGACGAAGTCCTGCTGGACGGCGACCAGGTGGCTGCTGAAGAGCAACCCCCCGGACAGCCCGAGGCAGAGGATGCCGTTGAGCCCGGTCATGAGCAGCCGTTGGCCTTGCGGCAGGCCGAGCGGCTCCGCGATGCGCCAGGCGTCGATGATCAGCACAGCCCAGCCGATGGCATAGACGACCAAGCCGACGCGAAGCACGGCGAGGAAAGACGTGTCCGTCAGTGTGCTGACGAGCCGCTCAGGTGCAAGCAGACCCACGACCACGAGGGTGAGGACGAAGATCAGTCCGACCGCGGCGCAACGCAGCGCGATCCGTCCAACGCGACGGTTGCCTGCGGCGATCTGGGCGCTGCCCGGGAGGACCACGGTCATGGCCATCAACGCGAGCGCGCGCCGCAACTGCACCCTGCCCAACGCTCCCGACGCTCCACTGCGCCGGGCGGCCGGCGACGTCAGAGGTGGGAGCGCGGAAGACATGAGGTTCAGTATCACCAGCACCACTGGTCACATCAGTCACGACCCGCCGACCGGGCAGCACGAGGTCTCGAGGATGTTGACCGGCGGGTAGCCTTCGAGCCATGGCGGACGAGCGGAACCCCAAGGACCCGACGTACGACTGGCTGTACTCGGGCAAAGACGGCGAGCAAGGTCCGCCACCCCCGGAGGCAGAGCCGTCCGGCCCGCCGCCATCGGAGGAGACCCAGCAGTTCCCTCCCCCCGACCCGGCCCCGCCGGCTGACGACAACGCCACCAAGGTTTTCGGGGTACCGCCGCGCGACAGTGGCCAGCAGCCGCCCGCTCCCGCCGGGTCGGAGAAGCGTCCCTCGTTCGGCGGCACGTATGACGCCCCGCCGCCGAGGTCGACCGAAACCCGGTCTGAGCCGCGCTTCGCCACTCCGGCATCGACAAGCCAGCGCCCGGCTCCTCCCGGCCGCCCACCTGCTCAGCCCAAGACGAAACCGCCCCGTCGGCCGGGTGGCCGGCGGAAGTGGTGGATCCGCGGAATTGTGGCGCTGGTCGTCGCGTGGATCGTGTTCCTTGTCGCGGTACCGCTTTGGGCGTACTCCCAGATCAGCAAGGTTGACGCCGAGCCGAGTGGCGAGCGGCCCGAGGACACGCCCGGGACGACGTACCTCCTCGTTGGCTCCGACAGCCGCGAGGGACTGTCTCAAGAGGAGCGCAAAGAGCTCGGCACCGGCCGGGCTGAGGGGCAGCGAACGGACACGATCATGCTGCTGCATGTGCCCGACGGCGACGGCCCGAACCTGTTGCTGTCGCTGCCCCGGGACTCCTACGTCGAGATCCCCGGCAGGGGCGAGAACAAGATCAACGCTGCTTACTCCTTCGGCGGACCGGAGCTCCTCGTCGCGACGGTCGAGCAGAACACAAACCTGCGCGTCGACAACTACATCGAAGTCGGGTTCACCGGCTTCGTGGACGCGGTCGACGCCGTAGGCGGCATCGAGGTCTGCCCGAAGACACGGATCAATGACCCCAAGGCCGGCGGAATCAAGATGGACAAGGGCTGCCAGGACATCGACGGCAATACTGCTCTGCAGTACTCGCGCTCGCGAGCCTTCGGCAACGGCGACATCACTCGCGCCCTTCACCAGCGCGAGGTCATCGCCGCCGTCGGTCAGCAGGCGACTTCGTGGCAGACAGTCGTGCTGCCGTGGCGCTACTTCAAGGTCAACAAGGCCGGTGCCGACTCACTCCGCATCGGGGAGGACACCGGGCTGATCGACCTCGGCCGCTTCGCGTGGGCGATGGCGCACAGCTCCGGCCCGGATGCAAAACGCTGCGTCGTACCGTTCACGTCACTCGGCGCGCCGACGCCGGCAGGGGCTGCCGTGATCTGGGATGAGCAGAAGGCGATGGCGCTCTTCGAGCAGGTGGCGGCCGACGACACAGAGTCCATCGACTGCCTCGGCGAGTAAGTCCGTCAGTACTTCGATCTGCGGCGCAAATACGAGCGGGCGACTTTGGCGACCCGCTTGTTTTCGTCCGCAAGGTCGAACGCCTGGGCCCGGATTTTGAACCACAGCGCACGAGTGGAGCTCACGATCCTGGTGCGGGCATCGACATCGTCCGGCTCCTTGCGGTGACGCATCTGCCACCAGTACGTCGCGTAGTGGTCGATCGTCCCCGTGAGCCCGACGAGCGCTGCAGCCAACAGTTCCGCATCCTTGACCTCAGCCGGGTCGGCGCCTTCGAATGCCTCAGGCTGTGGGCGAAGATCGTTGAGATCCCCCACCACGTTGTACGGGGACGTACGCAGAAACCCGGTGATCTCCTCTGAGTACTCCACGAGCCACGCACGGACGGCATCGGGCATCTTGAGCTGGGTCGAGCTGTTACGGCTACGCAGCGCTGGCTTGACCGCCCTGCCGAAGACACGGAGGCGCTGGCGATCGTTGAGTCTCCCGCCAAGACCCTCGTTGACTCGCCGAAGCACCTCCGTCTCCGCCACACCGACAGACGTGTTGAGCTGGACGCTTGGCGTCGTCAGCAACTCAGCCTTGACGCCGACGGACGTGGCGAACCGCTCGAGCAGCAGCCGTGGCGGCGCGCCCTCCGGCGGCACGATCACGACCGAGATCCGGTGCCCCGGAATCGAGTCTTCCCACGCCGAGAGCAGCCGACGCAAGTCGTAGCGAAGCCAGAAGCCCACGCCCGCCGTCGGCGGACCTTGATCCGGGTCTCGGACGGAGGTTACGAACTCTGCCCACGGCCAGGTCGATCCTTGGGAGACCTCGTACTGCCACATCGAGCCGATGGCCCTGGTCAAGTCGCGGACGGTGACGATGATGTGGACCTCGGCCGGCGCCAGATCCGCCACGACGCGGCGAATCTGGCGGCGGCTGGCGTGAACCAGGAACTCCTCGGACAGGATGACCGTCGGCTCTGGGGTGGAGCGAATCTCCTCGATGAGCGCCCGCCATGACCCGGCGACATGCGAATCATCGGCAAGCCGTCGGCCCATCAAGTCCCACACCGCGCGCCGCTGGAACTGGTGACGCTCCCCTGGCACTGCCACACCCTGTTCCGACAGGCCTGGCTGACTTCGCCACAACGTGCTCTGCAGGTATGACGTGCCGGTCTTCGGCAGACCTACATGGATGAACACCCGGTCAGTCACGGGGGCAGCCTAGGCGCCGCGCTTCCGGTCGCGCGCCTTGAGCCGGGCGCGGTCGCGGGCGCGAAGCACCCCGGCGACCGCTCTGGCCGCCACCGGGCTGCGGTCGGCCAGCTCAGCGGCTTTGCGCTGGCCGCGGAAGACGAAGCCGCGGGCCTTGCTCCCGAAGTGAGCCTTGCCTGGCTCGGACTCGATCACATCCTTGCGGCGGGCCCACCATGATCGCGCGTGCTTCTCGGTCAGTAATGCCAGCGCGTCAAGAGACGCCGTCAGCAACTCGTCCTGGGAAGCGTCGTCAGGTCGTCGTCCACCGGGCTTGAACGACACCCGCAGCTCCTCAAGGTCGCCAGCCACTGGGTAGCCGTGCTCGGCCACCGCCGCAATCATCGCGTCGGCCTTCACGCTCACCCAGCCGACTTCTTCCTCCGGCAGCGTGAAGCGGACCGGCTCGGTCCGCGCCGCCAGCATCGGCACGAGGGTGTTCTTGATTGCGCGGTCGTGCTCGCGCTGGTTGAGCCTCCCGCCGAGCCTTTCGTTGACGCGCCGCAGCACCTCAATCGCTGCGACACCGACCGTCTCGTTGCTCCACGCCGCACTCTCGGTCAGCACGGCTGGGTCGAAGCCGACGACGGAGGCAAACCTGCTCATGAGCACGTCAGGCGTTGACCCGGACTTGGGCACCGTGACGATGTGGACACGCTCGACTGGGACGGCAGCCTCCCAGGTCTCGCAGATCTTGACGAGGTCCTGCCGCAGCCAGAATCCGCGCGCCGGCGCCTTGGCGATCTGTTTCGGATCCTTGATCGAGGCCGCGAACTGCTGCCACGTCCAGGTCTCGTCGCTCTTGACGTCCTCCTGCCAGGCAGACACCGCGATCCGGCCAAGGTCACGAACGGTCACGACGACGTGCACCTCGGAATCGGGAAACGACTCGACGGCGTGGCGTACCTGCTTCAGCGTCGACATACTCAGCCGCTCGTCGGACAGCAACGCGGTCGGCAGACCGCGTTCGTGGATCAGTGTGACGATCCCGTCCCACGACCCCTCGACTCGCTTGTCGTTGTAGCCGCGAGGCCGGCGTCCTTGCAAGTCGAGCGCCGCCAACGCCTGCGCCGGTTCGCCTTCGGCGCCGGGATAGTCGACTCCACGGGCCCTCAATCGACCACGGTTCGCGGCCAGCAGGTTCTGGAGGTACGTCGTACCGGTCTTGTGCAAGCCGATGTGCAGGTAGACACGTGCGGGAGCGGTCACGGGGTGGGTCCTGACTCGCGGCGCACGACGTCACCCTTGGCCCGCGCCGACTCAGCGAGTGCTGTCTGGAAGTCGACCATCTGTTGACGCAGCACGGCGTCGCTCGCCGCCAGGATGCGGATCGCGAGCAAACCCGCGTTGCGGGCATTGCCAACCGCGACGGTGGCAACCGGCACACCCGCAGGCATCTGCACGATCGACAGCAGCGAGTCGAGACCGTCGAGATGTTTGAGCGCGACCGGCACCCCAATCACGGGCAACGGGGTGACAGCGGCCAGCATGCCCGGCAGGTGGGCCGCGCCACCAGCGCCCGCGATCAGCACCCGGAGCCCCCGCTCGTGCGCGGTGCGGCCGTAGTCGAGCATCTCGGCGGGCATCCGATGTGCCGAGACGACGTCCGCCTCGACCTCGACACCGAACTCGCGGATCGCGTCGACGGCGGCCTGCATCGTCGGCCAGTCCGAGTCGGACCCCATCACGACACCGACCTGTGCCGAACCGCCTCTGGGGCGTTCTGTCATGGCGGTCAGTCCTCCTCGTCGGCGTCGTCGTCCAAGTTTCCCGCGAACCAGTCCGCAGCGTGCCGCGCGCGAGACCGCACTTCGTCGAGGTTGTCACCGAAGGTGGTGACGTGGCCGACTTTGCGTCCGGGGCGCACCTCCTTGCCATAGAGGTGCACGCGCAGCCGAGGATCGCGGGCCAGCACATGGGGGAACCCGTCATACAAGGTGGGGGCAGAGCCACCGAGAATGTTGCACATCACTGACCACCGAGCACGCGGGGTCGGGTCGCCGAGCGGCAGGTCGAGGACAGCCCGCAGGTGGTTCTCGAACTGGCTCGTCACTGCCCCGTCGATCGTCCAGTGCCCGGTGTTGTGCGGCCGCATCGCGAGCTCGTTGACCAGCACGCGGCCGTCGAAAGTCTCGAACAGCTCGACGGCCAGGATCCCGGTGACGTCGAGCTCGGCAGCGATCCGCATCGCGATCCGTTGGGCCGCGACAGCCAGATCACTGTCGAGGCTAGGTGCGGGCGCCACCACCTCCACGCAGATGCCGTCACGCTGCACGCTCTCCACGACGGGGTATGCCGCCACTTGCTCGCTCGGAGACCTGGCCACTACAGCCGCCAGCTCACGACGGAAGTCCACCTTCTCTTCGACGAGGAAGGTGGTTCCGCCTGGTGTGCTCGCGAAAATGGCTGCTGCTTCTTGCGCGTCACCGACGAACCAGACGCCCTTGCCGTCGTACCCGCCGCGCACGGCTTTGAGGACGACCGGAAACCCCCCTGTGGCGGTCGCGAAATTCACCACATCGGCGTGGTTGGCGGCGACGGCGTGCCGCGGACACGGAATACCGAGGTCCGACAGCCGGGACCGCATCGTCTGCTTGTCCTGGGCGTGAACAAGTGCATGCGGTCCAGGGCGCACGGCGATGCCGTCGGCCGCCAGCGCCTCGAGGTGCGCGGTCGGGACGTGCTCATGGTCGAACGTGACGACGGTGTTGCCCTTTGCCCAGGTGGCCAGCGTCTCGAGATCGGTGTAGTCGCCGACGGTGGTGTCGGGGATCACCTGTGCCGCCGACGCGTCAGCGACCTCGGCGAGGAGACGCAGCGGTACGCCGAGCCCGATGGCGGCTTGCTGCATCATCCGGGCAAGCTGGCCGGCGCCCACGATGCCAACAACCGGAGTCTCCACGGCGGACAGACTACCGACGCGCCAGCGGCTGAGACGGTGCCGCGGTCGCGTAGGCTGGTACTCCTGGCCTGGTATCCGCCGACCCAGACTCCACCCCCCGAAAAGGCGCGCCGTGCTCGAACGTCTCCGAAATCTTGCCCACGAGGTGGCCAAGTTCGGTCTCATCGGTGGGATCGGGTTCGTCGTGGATGTCACCATCTTCAACCTGCTGCGCTTCGCGGGTGACCCGGGTGTTCTGGAGCACAAACCGTTGACTGCCAAGTGCATCTCGGTAGCAGTGGCCACGATCGTCACCTATCTCGGCAACCGTCACTGGACCTGGCGCGACCGGGCCAGGACCGGTGCGCGCCGCGAGGTTTCATTGTTCTTCCTGTTCAATGCGATGGGCATGCTCATCGCGGTGAGCTGCCTGGCGTTCTCCCACTACGTGCTCGATCTCACGAGCCCGCTTGCCGACAACATCTCGGCGAATGTCGTCGGGCTCGTCCTCGGGATGGTCTTCCGCTTCTGGAGCTACCGGACGTTCGTCTTCCGGCACCATCCTGAAGACGAGGCGCTCGACCTCACCGGCCAGTTGGCCGATCTCAGCGAGACCGCACGCCACCGCTAGCCGCACGTGTCATTGGCTCGCTAGGCGACGTACCGCCACCGGTTGCACAACGCCGAACCCACGCAACGGCCTCTCGGTCAATCGGCGAGTGACATACCCGGGTAGCTCGAGGACAGCCGCTGCGGTGTTCTCGTCGCAGATGACCCGGTTGCGCCGAGCCAGTCCCGTGAGCCGGCTGGCGAGGTTGACGGGATTTCCGAATACGTCGCCGAGCCGCATCACTACCGGCCCGGTAGCGAGGCCGACGTGCACGTCGGGGAGGTTGTGTTCTCCCCCGATGCGCTCGACGATGTCGCTCGCGATGTCGACGGCGACCAGCGGACCGTCGGCGACGAAGAGCACAGAGTCGCCCAGTGTCTTGATGACCCGACCGCCCCGGGCGGTGACCAGGTCGGCGCAGGTCGACTCGAACTTTTCGACCATCGAAGCCAGCCGGTCTTCCGGCACGTCGGCTGACAGCTGGGTGAAGTTGACCAGGTCGGCGAAACCCACGGTCACCGTCACGGTGTGGAGATCTGAGTCGGTGGCGCCGAGCGCCTCGACGCGACTCACCGCCGCGGCTAGGTGGCGGCGCCAGGCGTAGGTCATCAGCTCCTCGAACGACGGCTCGACCCGGCGGATCACGTCAAGGCCGGTGCTCAGGCGCGACCCCGTCCCGCGTCCCTCGGTCTCGAGCCGCTCGACGTACTCGCTCAGCGTCGCGACCTGCCAGTCCGCGAGCCTGGCCATGGTCCGCCCGACTGCGCGGGTGAGCTTGACGGCGACATCGAACTCGATCGCGCCGGAACCGACCAGCGACAGCAACAGATCCATCGCCTCCCCGTCGGCGCTCGTGAAGGCCGCGGTGTCGCCTGCGTCGGGGAATCCCAGGGCCCGCCACAGGGCCTGAGCGGCAGCGACGTCGTCGTCGTCCGGGATGATTTCGGAGGACGTGAGGCTCGGCTCCTCGCCGAGGATCTCGCGTTCGAGATCCTCCCGGGTCGTGTCGTCGCTGTCTGGATGTGGGTCGTGCTCGGTCACCAGGTCTTCGGCTCCAGGGGGTGCGGCGGTGTGCCGTCGTCGTCATGGCCGTCGTGAGTGCCGAAGAGCAGGTCGGTGATGACGAGCTGCAGTTTCTCCACCCGCGGTACGTCGGGTAGCACCGACCGCCCTTGCTCGCTCGCGTCCGAGATGACAAGGGTGCCGCAGCCGAGGAACCGGTCGATCAGGTCGCGCTCATAGGAGACATCGTTGATGCGGTGCAGGGGGATGTCGCGGCCGGTGCGGGTGAAGACACCCGACCGGTTGATCAGCCGCCGGTTGGTGACGGTGTAGGACGCCGTGAGCCAGACGAGGAACGGCCACACGGCGAACCAGCCGATGATGACCACGGCCACGATCAGCACGCCCCACGTCGAGATCTCGCCGGTGTCACCGTCGGGCACGATGGCGAGCAGGAAGCCGGCGACGCCGCAGGTGACGATGAGGACGACCACGGGGAGGACCAGCGCCTTCCAATGCGTCCGGGTTTCAGCGATGACGTGCTCACCCTCGCTGAGGAGCTTCTCCGAGATACCCATGTGACCTCCGCCCGCAGATCTTGCACCGACGTCCATCGTGTCACGCCAGCGGACGCAGGTGTACGACATCGCCGGCGCCGAAAGCATGCACGCCGTCGTGGTCTCGCACCAGCAGCCGGCCATGCTCGTCGATGGCCTCGGCGACTCCGGTAGCCGTGCCTCCGCCCGCGAGCTCGACCCGCACCTGCCGGCCGATCGTCGTACACGCACTCGTGTATGCCGCGTGGAGACCCTGGCCCGGGTCGCCACCGGCCCGCCGCCACCTGTCGTAGGCACGCGCGAGGTTGCGCAGCAACGCCCGGACCAGCACGGTGCGATCGGTGTTCGTGGCTCCTTCCAGGGCAAGCGAGGTCGCCGTCGGGACCGGGAGCTCGTCGGCGCGCAACGTCACGTTGAGGCCGATGCCGATCACGGCGGCTGGTCTCCGTCCGGCCGGGTCGTGCCGCTCGACGAGGATGCCCGCCAGCTTGCGGTCGTCGACCATCACGTCGTTCGGCCACTTCAACGCGGCCTCGACGCTGGACGTAGTGCGAACCGTCGCGGCCACGACCATCCCGGTCAGCAACGGGATCCATGGCCAACGTGCAACGTCTACCCCCTCCGGTCGCATCAGCACCGACAGCGTGACTCCCGACCGTGGTGGGGCGGCCCAGCTGCGCTCGAGCCTCCCGCGACCTGCGGTTTGGTGCTCTGCGATGAGCACGACACCGGCGTCGTCCGTCGCACGAGCCCGGGCGGCGAGATCGGCGTTGGTCGATGCCGACTTCTCGACGACGTCGAGCTCGGTCCAGATCGAGTCCGGGGTCACGAGTGCCTGCTGCAGTGCCGCAGCGTGCAGCGGCGGACGGTCGAGGTCGCCGTACATCGAGGCCATCGAGCGCTCACGTTACGCTGCCCGATGTGAGCGAGATCGACATCCATACGACCGCAGGCAAGATCACGGACCTCGAGCAGCGGCTCGACGAGGCCGTGCATGCGGGCTCGGCCCGGGCGATCGAGAAGCAGCACGCGAAGGGCAAGCTGACTGCTCGCGAGCGGGTCGAGCGGCTACTGGACGCGGGCTCGTTCGTTGAGCTTGACGAGCTGGCGAGGCACCGATCGACGAACTTCGGGATGGAGAAGAACCGTCCGTACGGCGACGGTGTTGTCACCGGGTACGGCACCATCGACGGCCGCCAGGTGTGTGTATTCGCGCAGGACTTCACGATCTTCGGCGGCAGCCTCGGGCAGGTGTATGGCGAGAAGATCTGCAAGGTAATGGACCTCGCGATGAAGACGGGCTGCCCCGTCATCGGTATCAACGAAGGCGCCGGTGCACGCATCCAGGAGGGCGTCGTCTCACTGGGACTGTATGGCGAGATCTTCCGACGCAATGTGCACGCGTCGGGAGTGATCCCCCAGATCTCGCTCATCATGGGTGCTTGCGCAGGCGGCCACGTCTACTCGCCTGCCGTCACCGACTTCACCGTGATGGTTGACGGCACTTCGCACATGTTCATCACCGGCCCTGACGTCATCAAGACCGTCACCGGCGAGGACGTCACGATGGAGGAGCTCGGCGGCGCGCGCACCCACAACACGAAGAGTGGAAACGCGCACTACATGGCGTCGGACGAGGATGACGCGCTGGAGTACGTCAAGGCGCTCATCTCTTTCCTGCCACAGAACAACCTCGAGGATCCGCCGGCATACGCCGAGTCGCTACTCTCCGACGAGGACCTGATGGTGAGCGATGACGACCGGGCGCTCGACTCGCTGATCCCTGACTCCCCCAACCAGCCCTACGACATGCACACCGTGATCGAGGCGGTAGTCGACGACGGCGAGTTCCTCGAGGTGCAGCAGCTGTTTGCGCCCAACATCATCGTCGGCTTCGGCCGGATCGACGGGCAGTCCATCGGCGTGGTCGCGAACCAGCCGATGCAGCTTGCCGGCACCCTCGACATCGATGCCTCGGAGAAGGCGGCCCGCTTCGTGCGCACGTGCGACGCGTTCAACATCGCCGTGTTGACGTTTGTCGACGTCCCGGGCTTCCTTCCTGGCACCGATCAGGAGTGGAACGGCATCATCCGTCGCGGCGCCAAGCTCATCTACGCGTACGCCGAGGCGACCGTCCCCCTCGTCACCGTCATCACCCGCAAGGCATACGGCGGCGCGTACGACGTGATGGGCTCCAAGCATCTCGGCGCCGACATCAACGTCGCGTGGCCGAGCGCCCAGATCGCGGTAATGGGGGCGCAGGGGGCGGTCAACATCCTCTACCGGGCCGAGTTGAAAGCCGCCGACGACCCGGAGGCGCGGCGCGCTGAGCTGATCGCCGACTACGACGACACACTCGCAAATCCTTACCAGGCAGCCGAACGAGGATATGTCGACGCCGTGATCCATCCGCACGAGACGCGGGTCGAAGTGGTCCGATCGCTGCGACTGCTGCGTAACAAGCGCGAGACGCTGCCGCCGAAGAAGCACGGGAACATCCCGTTGTGAGTGACGACAAGGTGCTCTTGCGGGTGGTCAAGGGCGAGCCGAATGCCGACGAATTAGCAGCGCTGGTCGCCGTCGTCGCAGCGCGCCGGTCAGCTGGGCTCGAGTCCACCGAAGACACAGGCCCCCGGCGGTCCGGATGGACGAACCGTGCCCGCGCCCAGCGTGGCATTCACCGTCATGGACCCGACGGCTGGCGCCAGGCCAGCTTCCCTCGCTGACTTCCCTCCGCAGTCGTCACGCCATGGCCGGCTCGCCCGTCCTCGGAGTAGCCAAGTCACCAACAGCCTGGTTCGTCGTGTCTCGATGGGCGCGACCGTCGGAGCATCGAGTCGTCCCATCGGGACAGCACGTCGGCGATGACGCGCAGCCTGTCGAGCAACTCGGTCATCGGTGTGATCGTTTCCGAGGCGGCGGCATCTGCGCGCATCAGCAGCCGGTGCAGCCGGTCCGCTCGCGCCGCGCGCGTCGACGCCAGCGTGGCCTGCCCTAGCGCGGTGAGGACGGCGATCACTTTGCGGCGGTCGTCGTCGCAGCCCCGCCGGACCAGGAGCCCGTCTCGCTCCAGGCTGGCCACGAGCCGCGCTGCGACGCTAGCGCTGATGCCTGCCCAGTCAGCCAGGACTGTGATGGATCGGCCGCCCGAGCCATCGAGCAGGGAAATGATGCGTCCGCGGCCCGTCTCGAGCGTGACGGACTCGTCGACCCGGCTGAGCACCCAGGTGAGATCAGCGAGACTTTGCACGAGCTCCGTGCATGCCGCCATCTGCTCGGCCACCATGGCGTCGAGTGCCGCCTCGGAACTGACGACCACGGGTACGCGCAAGCCGTCCAGGTCGGTGCTGTCGGGCATGAACGTCATCGATTCAGGTTGACGCCCTTGGTGTGAAACTGAGCTTCTACGCGGTCTTTCTGTGGACCGCAGCCAGGCGATAGCCAGTCCTGTGGACGTCCGCCACCGCTGCCGCTCCCCGCCGGGCGCGCCGGCTCGCTGCATGGGGTCACTCGCTCACGAAATCGGTGACCACCCGTCAATAGTTGACTCCCCGTCACCAGTTTTCCGAGCAACTGCTCCCCGCCCGGCGCGCCCGGGGTGCCGCATCAGCGCGGAGCTGCACGGTCGTCGATCTGTGGCACGTAGCCGCCGTGGAGCGCGGCGACGGTCGAAGGCGGCGTGAGGACATCGACGTCACCGCCGCGGGGGCGGGGCCTTGCCGCGGCGTACCCCTGCGGCGTCCAGGGCACGACGGAGTCGCCCCGCACCAGCGCGGGTCGGTCGGATGTGACGACGAAGGCACCATCGGGCAACGAGCGCCAGGCAATCCGGTGCACTTGCTTGACGCTGGTGCGTCGCACGAGCCGCTCTCCGTGGAGCTGTCGGTCGATCTCGGCGGCGGAAGGAAACAAAGGGACCGGCTGACTCGTCGAACGTTGACTGCCGTGACCTTGACTGCCCGAACTGGCTCCGGCGCCGTCAACCCAGGCACGACGGTATTCGTTGTAGGCGCTCCGTCGACACAAGGCGCAGGGACGGTGCCCGGCGGCAAGCGCGACTGCTTCGTCATGGAAGAACAGCACGGTGAAGTGACCGGGCTGCCACTGCGGCAACTGCCAGTCCTTGTGCTGCAACGCGCAGATGATCCACAGACGGCCACGATGTGCACGCACCACCGTGGCATCAGGGCCGACCCCGTCATGCAGGATGCCCCGGTTGCCGAGCCAGGCGCCACGCTGGGGCGTCGCGATGATCTCACCCATGGGCGTGACGCGGTTGCGGCGTGGGCTGTGCCGAGGACTGGGCCGACGACTGGGGGGACTCACGAGGCGACCGTAACGGGGCGGACCGACAATGGCCGCGCGCTGCCTGGGACTCGTGGCTATCCTGACCGCGTGGCCTCCTCAGACAGCTCCCGCCCTGTGGACGATATCGCTGAACGGTTCGTCGAGGACTACGTCGTGCTCGACCCGCTGTCCGCCACTTATCTCGGCATCCCTGGGTATGACGACCAGGTGAATGACCTCTCCCTCGACGGTTACCGCGCCCGTGAGGAGCTGACTGGTCGGGCGCTGCGCGAGATGGCGGCGGTCGAGCCCACTGACGAGCGCGAGCGGGCAGCGAAGGAGGCATTCGTCGAGCGGCTGACGGTCACGATGGAGCAATACGACGCCAAGACGCCCCAGTCGCAGGTCAGCGTGATCTTCAGTGAGCTGCACAACCTTCGCGGGACCTTCGACCTGATGGACACCGACGGCGAGGAGGCATGGAGCAACATCAACGCCAGGCTGGCAGCAGTGCCGTCCACTCTCACCGACTACCAAGCGACATTGACGCGCATGGCCGACGAGGGACACGTCTCCGCCAAGCGGCAGATCGACGCGGTCGCCGCGCAGATCCTGGCCTGGACGGGCCAGGAGGGCGAGGGCGGCAACTTCTTCCACGGGCTCGTCGAGGGATCCGATGCCCCCGCCGGCATGAGTGCCGAGCTCTCCCGCAGTGCCACCGCGGCCAGCGACGCCTACACGGCGTTCGGCAGGTTCCTGAGCAACGACCTCCTCAGCCGCGGCCGCGACCGCGACGGCGTCGGGCGCGATCGGTATGTCCCCGAGTCCCGCTACTTCCTCGGCGCGGAGATCGACCTCGATGAGACGTACGCCTGGGGCTGGGACGAGCTCAAACGGATCGAAGACGACATGTCCCGCGTCGCGAACGAGATCTCCCCCGGCGCCACCACCGACGAGGCAGTCGCCTTACTCGACCAGGACCCCGACCGCACCATCCACGGCAAAGAGAACTTCCGCGCCTGGATGCAGGAGCTCGCCGAGCGGACCATGAGCCAGATGGCCGACGTCCACTTCGACATCCCCGAACCGGTCCGGCGGATCGAGTGTCTGTTGGCGCCAACCAACGACGGAGGCATCTACTACACCGGCCCCACCGAGGACTTCACCCGCCCGGGACGGATGTGGTGGGCCGTTCCCGACGGCATCACTGACTTCTCCACCTGGCGTGAAGTCACCACGGTCTTCCACGAAGGCGTCCCCGGACACCACCTCCAAGTCGCGCAGACGGCATACCGAGCCGAGCTGCTGAACCGTTGGCAGCGCACGATGTGCTGGGTGTCGGGCCACGGCGAGGGTTGGGCCCTCTACGCCGAGCGGCTGATGGACGACCTCGGCTATCTCGCCGACCCGGGCGACAAGCTGGGCATGCTCGACGGGCAGGGGATGCGCGCCGCCCGCGTCATCATCGACATCGGCATGCACCTCGAACTCGAGATCCCTCGTGACAACCCCTTCGGCTTCCACCCCGGCGAGACGTGGACGCCCGAGCTCGGCCTCGAGTTCTTGCGACAGCACTGCCGGATGGACGACGCCATCATTCGCTTCGAGGTCAACCGCTACCTGGGCTGGCCCGGCCAGGCGCCGTCCTACAAGGTCGGTGAGCGCATCTGGCTGCAAGCTCGAGACGATGTTGCCCGACGAAAGGGCGACGAGTTCGACCTGAAGCAGTTCCACCGCGCGGCCCTCGACCTCGGCTCGATCGGGCTCGACCCGCTGCAAGCCGCGCTCGCCCGCCTCTAGCGGCGATGACCTCGACTACGCAGCCCGGCGCCCCACGCCGGACGGTGATCTTGGCCTCTGCCAGCCCGGCGCGGCTGAAAACCCTGCGAGGCGCGGGCCTGGATCCCATCGTGATCGTGTCCGGCGTCGACGAGTCCAGGTATGCCGTCGCGGCCCCGACGACGTACGCGCAAGATCTGGCGACGGCCAAAACCCGGGCGGTCGCAGCTCTGCCGCAGGCGTCGGCGAGCCTCGTCATCGGTTGCGACTCCGTCCTCGACCTCGACGGCTCAGTGCTCGGCAAGCCGGGCGACGCGGCCGAGGCCGTTCGGCGCTGGCGCGAGATGCGAGGCCGCCGCGCCACCTTGGTGACCGGTCACTGCATCATCGACACGAGCACAGGCGCCGAGAAGTCAGGCGTCGCGAGCACGGTGGTCGAGTTCGCGGCCCTGACCGACGCCGAGATCGACGCCTACGTCGCGACGGGCGAGCCGTTGCAGGTCGCCGGCGCGTTCACCGTGGACGGGCTCGGCGGGCCGTTCGTCACCCGTATCGAGGGAGATCATCACAACGTCGTCGGCATCTCGCTGCCGTTGCTGAGGACCATGCTTGCCGACCTCGGCGTGACCTGGACCGACCTGTGGACCGACGCGTCGAGGTGACGCGGTGCTACTCGACCGGCAGTCCGAGACCGCGCGCGATAAGCATCCGCTGGACCTCCGACGTACCCTCACCGATCTCGAGCACCTTGGCGTCGCGGTAGAAACGTGCCACCGGGTACTCCTCCATGAAGCCATACCCGCCGAACACCTGCGTCGCCACGCGAGTCGCTGTCACGGCTGACTCCGTCGAGTAGAGCTTCGCGATCGCGGCCGCCTCCGTGAAGGCCGCTGCGGGAGCGCCGGCATCCTTGAGCGCCGCCGCCTTATAGGTAAGGCCCCTGGCTGCCTCGGCCATCACCTTGAGGTCGGCGATCTGGAACGCAACGCCCTGCTTGCGTCCGATCGGCACGCCGAACGTCGTCCGCTCGCCCGCGTACTGGAGCGACATCTCGAGGCACGCCTGGATGCAGCCGACCGCGAGCGCTGCGATGGCGACTCGGCCGTCGTCGAGAATGCTCAGGAACTGCGCGAAGCCCTTGCCTCGCTGCCCGAGCAGGTTTGCCTCCGGGACGTGGACGTCCTCGAACGTCAACGGGTGCGTGTCGCTCGCGTGCCAGCCGAGCTTGTCGTACGCCTTCTCGGCGGTGAAGCCTGGGGTGTCGGTCGGGACGATGATCGTCGACACCTCGGCGCGGCCCGGCCCCGAAGGCGCCGAAGGATCGTCTCGCGTGCCGGTGCGGGCGGTGACGGTGTTGAGCACCGTGATCTCCGAGCCGGAGTTGGTGATGAACTGCTTGCTGCCGTTGACCACCCACTCACCGTCGACCAGCTCCGCCTTGGTCTTCGTCGCACCCGCGTCCGAGCCTGAGCCGGGCTCGGTCAGGCCGAAGCCCGCCAGCGTCGTACCCGTCACCAGGTCAGGCAGCCACTTCTGCTTCTGCTCGTCAGTCCCGAACGTCGCGATCGGGTTGATCCCGAGGCCCACTGCGGCCTCCAAGGTGATGCCCATCGACTGGTCGACCCGGCCGATCTCCTCGATCGCGAGACACAGGCTGGTGAAGTCGCCGTCCTCTCCGGCGCCGCCGTACGCCTCAGGGGCGGTCAGACCGAACAGGCCGAGCTTGCCCATCTGGTGCACGGTGTCGATCGGGAAGTGGTGCTCACGGTCCCACTGCGCGGCATACGGCGCGATCTCCGCCTCGGCGAACTCGCGCAGACTGCGGCGAAAGTCCTCGTGCTCTCGGGACAGCTCGAAACTCATCGGTGACACCTTCCAGACTGACTCGACACGTTCTGACTCGCCAATATCTTACGTTAACGTAAGCGTAAGATTGGTCCTAGACTAAATCGAACCGACGATGCAGGCAAGGAGGGTCGCCACCGTGGCCACTGCTGTCACCACCGCCGGGCCCACCTGGACGATCACCCAGATCGCGCGTGAGTTCGACGTGACCCTGCGCACCATCCGCCACTACGAGGACGTCGGCCTCGTCTCCCCCGAGCGTCGCGGCACGACCCGCGTCTTCCATCAGCGCGACCGGGTCCGCCTCGCGCTCGTGCTGCGCGGCAAGCGCCTGGGATTCTCGCTCGACGAGATCTCGACCATTGTCAACATGTATGACGCCGAGCCCGGCGAAGAAGGCCAGCTCGCCTATCTGCTCCAGCAGATCGCCGGCCGACGCGCCGCCTTGGAGCAACGCCGCCGCGACATCGACGAGACCATCACCGAGCTCGACATCGTCGAGCAACGCTGCCGCGAGGACCTCGCCCGGCTCACCAGCAGAGCCTGACTACCGTCGGCGGGCGGTGCTTGACTGTCGTCATGACGAGAGGGTTCGCGACTCGACCCCTGACAACGCAGACCTGGTGTGATCTCGAAGCGTTGTTCGCGCTTCCCGGTGGGTCGATCGTCCGAGGCTGCTGGTGCATGTTCTACCGCGTGAGCGGCACCGTCTCCGTGTCCGCGAAGGCTGGCGACCACAACCGGCAGCAGCTGTGCGACCTCGTTCACGCCGGCACCGTTCCAGGCCTCGTCGGCTATCTAGACGGCTCCCCCGTCGGTTGGATCAGCCTGGGACCGCGCGAGGATTACCACAAGCTTCGCCGCTCGCCGATCATGAAGCCTGTCGACGACGCCGAGGTCTGGTCCGTCGTGTGCACCTACGTCGCCAAGGCGCACCGGCACCAGGGCTTGCAGCACAAACTCCTCAAGGGCGCTCTCGACTTCGCGCGCGACAACGGGGTCCGCCTGGTCGAGGCCTACCCTGTCGACAAGCCCCAGCGCAGCCACGACGACTTCATGTTCTTCGGTTCGCGCAGCCTGTACGAACGAGCCGGGTTCCGCGAGGTCGAGCGACGTTCACCCACCCGTGTCGTCATGCGGCGCGGGCTGCGTCCGCGTCGGTGACGCTGCCGTCCGAGACCGAGTGAGCCAGGGGCGCAGGCACCCACACGCCGTTGCGGCCTAGACTCAGCCGTCGTAACACCCGGCCGTCGAGGAGACACCGTGCCTGAGCAGCGCCAGTTGACGAAGGTCTTGATCGCCAACCGCGGCGAGATCGCGGTGCGTGTCATCCGCGCCTGCAAGGACGCCGGCATCGCGAGCGTGGCGGTGTACGCCGACGCCGATCGAGACGCCCTTTTCGTCCGACTCGCCGACGAGGCCTACTCTCTCGACGGGGCCACTCCGGCCGACTCCTACCTCGACATCGACAAGATCCTTGCTGCGGCGAAGCAGGCGGGCGCCGACGCGCTCCACCCCGGCTATGGATTCCTCGCCGAGAACTCCGGCTTCGCTCAGGCAGTGATCGATGCGGGGCTCATCTGGGTTGGCCCACCACCCACAGCGATCGACGCGCTCGGCGACAAGGTGCAGGCCCGTCACATCGCTCATGAGGTCGGAGCCCCCCTGGTCGCCGGCACATCCGAACCCGTCAAGGGCGCCGAGGAAGTAGTCGCGTTCGCTCGTGAGCACGGGCTGCCGATCGCGATCAAAGCTGCGTTCGGGGGCGGTGGACGCGGCCTCAAGGTCGCGCGCAGCGAAGACGAGGTGGCGGAGCTCTACGAGTCGGCGGTCCGCGAAGCGGTCAGCGCGTTCGGCCGCGGCGAGTGCTTTGTCGAGCGCTATCTCGACAAGCCCCGCCACGTGGAGACCCAGTGCCTCGCCGACCAGCACGGCAACGTCGTCGTCGTGTCCACCCGCGACTGCTCACTGCAACGTCGTCACCAGAAGCTGGTCGAGGAGGCGCCGGCGCCGTACCTCTCCGACGCCCAACGCGACGCGCTTTACACCTCGTCGAAGGCCATCCTCAAGCAGGCCGGGTACGTCGGCGCCGGGACCTGTGAGTTCCTCGTCGGGCAAGACGGCACAATCTCGTTCCTCGAGGTCAACACCCGGCTGCAGGTCGAGCACCCCGTCAGCGAGGAAGTGACGGGCCTCGACCTGGTGCGCGAGATGTTCCGCATCGCAGCGGGCGAGGAGCTCGGGTATGACGACCCACCCGTGACAGGCCACTCCATCGAGTTCCGCATCAACGCAGAGGACGCCGGGAGCAACTTCATGCCGGCACCCGGCACCCTCACCCGCTGGCACGCTCCCGCCGGTCCCGGCGTCCGCGTCGACGGCGGCTACGACCAAGGCGAGACCGTGCCCGGGTCGTTCGACTCGCTCGTCGCGAAGCTGATCGTCAGCGGGACGACCCGCACCCAAGCCCTGGAGCGGTCACGGCGTGCACTGGCGGAGTTCGTGGTCGAAGGGATGCCGACCGTGATCCCGTTTCACCAGCGAGTGGTCGATGACGCCGCGTTCATCGGCGACGGCAAGACCTTCTCCGTCTACACCAGCTGGATCGAGACCGAGTTCGACAACACGATCGCGCCGTATGTCGGCGGAGCCGAGACCGACGAGCCCGCCGAGCGGGAGAAGGTCACCGTCGAGGTCGGCGGCAAGCGGCTCGAGGTCTCCCTACCGGCGGGCCTTGCGGGCTCCGGCACAGCCCCGCCCGGCAAGAAGCCCGGCAGGCGCAAAGCGACCAAGAAGGCTGGTGCTGCTGCGAGTGGCGACTCCCTGACAGCGCCCATGCAGGGCACCGTCGTCAAGGTCGCCGTCGAGGACGGGCAGCACGTGGCGGCGGGCGACCTCGTGGTCGTCGTCGAGGCGATGAAGATGGAGCAGCCCATCAACGCCCACAAGGACGGCACGATCGGCAAGTTGGCGGCCGAAGTCGGCGGCAGCATCACCAGTGGCGCAGTCGTCTGTGAGATCACCGACTGACCTCGGTCGCTCGGTCCCTAGTCTTGGGCCATGTTCTCCAAGGTGCTGGTTGCCAACCGTGGCGAGATCGCGGTGCGGGCGTTTCGGGCCGCCTACGAGCTCGGCGCAAAGACGGTGGCTGTGTTCCCGCACGAGGACCGGGGTTCCGAGCACCGGCTCAAGGCTGACGAGGCCTACGAGATCGGCGAGCGCGGGCACCCGGTGCGCGCCTACCTTGATCCCGACGCAATCGTGGCGGCCGCCCTGCATGCCGGCGCTGAGGCGGTCTACCCCGGGTACGGCTTCTTGTCCGAGAACCCCGCCCTCGCAGATGCGTGCACCAATGCGGGCCTCGTGTTCGTCGGCCCGTCGAGCGACGTACTGCGGCTTGACGGGTAACAAGTCGAGGGCGGTCGCCGCAGCCCGCGAAGCCGGCGTGCCGGTGCTCGCCAATGTCGAGCCGTCACGTGACATCGACGAGGTCTGCCGCTCGGCCGCCAGCCTGACGTTTCCCGTCTTCGTCAAGGCCGTCGCTGGCGGAGGTGGTCGTGGGATGCGCCGGGTCGACGACCCTGCTGATCTGCGAGCTGCCACCCAGAGCGCGATGCGGGAGGCGGATGGCGCCTTTGGGGACCCGACCGTGTTCGTCGAGGAAGCCGTCGTCGACCCCCGGCATATCGAGGTGCAGATCCTCGCTGACGCGGCCGGCAACGTGATCCACCTTTTCGAGCGCGACTGCTCACTCCAGCGCCGCCACCAGAAGGTGGTCGAGATCGCCCCTGCACCCGGTCTTGACCCGGGGCTGCGCGAGCGCATCTGCAACGACGCCGTCAACCTGGCCACCCGGATCGGCTACGTCAACGCAGGAACCGTGGAGTTCCTCGTCAGTCCCACCGGGCAGCACGTGTTCATCGAGATGAACCCGCGCATCCAGGTGGAGCACACCGTGACCGAGGAAGTCACCGATGTCGATCTGGTCCAGGCTCAGCTGCGGATCGCTGCCGGCGAGACGCTCGACGAGCTGGGGCTGCATCAGGCGGGCGTGATGCTTCGAGGGGCTGCGCTGCAGTGCCGGATCACCACCGAGGACCCGTCCAACGGCTTCCGCCCCGACACCGGCCGGATCACGGCATACCGCTCCCCGGGTGGGGCAGGCATCAGGCTTGACGGAGGTACGACGTTCACGGGCTCGGAGATCTCCGCCCACTTCGACTCCATGCTGACGAAGCTGACCTGCCGTGGCCGCACGTTCGAGGTGGCAGTCGATCGCGCCAGACGGGCGGTCGCCGAGTTCAGGATCCGTGGCGTCGCCACCAACATCCCCTTCCTACAAGCGCTTCTCGACGACCCCGACTTTCGCGCCGGCCGCATCACCACCTCCTTCATCGAGCAACACCCGACGCTGCTGACCGCGCGGTCGTCTGCCGACAGGGGCACCCGACTGCTTCACTACCTGGCCGACGTCACGGTCAACAAGCCGTACGGCGAAGCCCCAGCGACGATCGACCCGGCAACCAAGCTGCCCGCCCTCGACACGGCCGCCCCGGCTCCGGCAGGTTCACGCCAGCGGCTGCACGACCTCGGACCGGAGGAGTTCGCGGCCGGGCTCCGCCGCCAGGCCGCGGTCGCGGTCACCGACACGACGATGCGTGACGCGCACCAGTCGCTGCTCGCGACCCGAGTGCGCACCCGTGACCTACTGGCTGTCGCCCCTCATATCTCACGGATGACACCGCAGCTGCTGTCGCTCGAGGCCTGGGGCGGTGCGACGTTCGACGTCGCGCTCCGCTTCCTCGCCGAGGATCCCTGGGAGCGGCTGGCGGCGCTTCGCGAGGCCAGCCCCAACGTGTGCCTCCAGATGTTGCTCCGCGGTCGCAACACGGTCGGCTACACGCCCTACCCGACTGCGGTGACGGACGCGTTCGTCGCGGAGGCCACGCAGACAGGGATCGACATCTTCCGGATCTTCGACGCCCTCAACGACGTGACTCAGATGCGCAGCGCCATCGACGCTGTCAGGTCTACGAACGTTGCGGTTGCCGAGGTTGCGATGTGTTACACCGGCGACCTCACCAGCCCAGGAGAGCGGCTGTACACCCTCGACTACTACCTGCGGCTGGCCGAGCAGATCGTCGACGCCGGCGCGCACGTGCTGGCGATCAAGGACATGGCGGGGTTGTTGCGCGTGCCCGCTGCTCGCGCCCTGGTCACCGCGCTGCGAGACCGCTTCGGCCTTCCGGTCCACCTCCATACCCACGACACGCCGGGTGGGCAGCTCGCCACCCTGGTCGCTGCCATCGATGCCGGTGTCGACGCTGTCGACGCCGCCAGCGCGGCTCTCGCCGGTACGACCAGCCAGCCTGCCTTGTCTGCTCTGGTCGCGGCTACCGATGGGACGGAGCGCGCCACGGGGATGTCTCTTCGCGCGGTGTGCGACCTCGAGCCGTACTGGGAGTCCACTCGTCGGCTGTATGCCCCTTTCGAGTCCGGACTACCCGCCCCCACCGGTCGGGTCTATACACACGAGATCCCCGGTGGCCAGCTGTCGAACCTGCGCCAACAGGCGATCGCGCTCGGCCTGGGCGAGAAGTTCGAGCAGATCGAAGACATGTACGCGGCGGCCAACGACCTGCTCGGAAACATCATCAAGGTGACCCCGTCGAGCAAGGTGGTCGGCGACCTCGCGTTGCACCTGGTGGCAGTCGGCGCTGACCCGGCCAAGTTCGCTGCCGACCCGGGATCGTACGACGTCCCGGACTCGGTCATCGGGTTTCTGTCGGGCGAGCTCGGCGACCCTCCCGGAGGATGGCCCGAGCCCTTCCGTAGCAAGGCTCTCGAAGGCCGCAAGGTCAGGAAGGGCGAGCAGGTGCTGACCGCTGACGAGACCGAGTCGCTGGGGTCCGACCGACGTACGACGTTGACCCGGTTGCTCTTCCCCGGCCCGGCAAGTGACTTCGACGACTCCCGGGCTCGCTACAGCGACCTGTCGGTACTCCCGACGAAGGATTTCCTCTACGGCTTGTCGTTCGACGACGAGCACGACGTCTATCTCGAGGCGGGGGTGCGCCTGATCCTCGGCCTCGAGTCGATCAGCGAGCCCGACGAGCGTGGGATTCGCACCGTCATGTGTCGGATCAACGGGCAGCTGCGCCCGATTGCCGTCCGCGACCGAGCGGTGTCATCGGACGCACCGACGCGCGAGCGCGCCGATCCGAGCATCGCCGGCCAGGTGGGAGCACCGTTCGCGGGCGTCGTGTCGCCGGTGGTCAGCGTCGGCGACCCAGTCGCCAGCGGTGACGTCGTTGCGACCATCGAGGCGATGAAGATGGAGGCTTCCATCACGACGCCGGTCGGCGGCACGGTCGAGCGCGTCGCGCTGGACGGATCACGCAGCGTCGAGGGTGGAGACCTCGTCGTTGTGGTCAGTGCCGGGTGACGCGGGTGGTGTTGGTCGACCGGTCCCAGTCGATCGTCGCGTGCTCGAACTTCGCCCTTAGACCACCGGGGACCGCATGCACGTTGTTCACGGGGTAGCCGAGCGTCCTGATGCCGCCCTCCTGTCCCCAGCGCCTCATCACAGCGCCGTACAGAACGTGAGGTCCGATCTTCGCCTTCGTGTAGATGCGGCCGCCCTGGAGTCGGACCTTGTAACCGCCGCCGTGTGCCGGGAGCAGCCCGGTCATCGGAAAACGGAGGTTCGAGGTCGGCCCTCCCCATGCCCGGTACGCCGTCAGCAGTCGACCGCGAAGCTCCCGCGCGCCCGTCTGCGACGACCAGAAAATGCGGCCGCCGTTGAAGTTCTGGGCTGATCCCTGTGCGAGCGCGTACTCACCGGAGATCGGGTCGCCGAGGGCTGACTTGGCCCCACCGAGCAACTTCCACCGCTGGATGATCGGTGTTGGCGCGATGCTGAACCAGCTCGACCGCAGGCCGTACAGCCAGCGGAAGTCGTCTCCGGTCAAGTGTGCGGTCCCTCTGGTGCCGTCGAGGACGATCTGCAACGCGCGGCCGTTCCATTCGCCGTTCCCGTCGCGCCTCGTCACCCGGAGGGTCACCAAGCTGCCGATCTCGGGGTAGGCCCGCTCCAGCGTGGCCGCGCTGACCGCGGTCGACCAGTCATGCACGCTGTTGCCGGAGTGACCGTCGTACGGGTCTCGCTTTGCGGGGAGGTAAGGCACACCCCCTGCCGCCGTCCAACCTCCCGACGATGCGGAGAACTGCGTGAAGGCGGGTTTGCCCTTGTAGGTAAGGATCTTTCCGGCCGTCGCTTGTACTGCCTCGTTCGAGGACGACTGCTCCGACGCCAAGCCGCCGTAGACCTGGCAGGCCGTGGTGTCACAGATCTGGTAGTAGCGGCGGGGGTTTTGTGCCCGCTGCCACGCAGCGTACGTCCGGGCCGCCACAGACTGAGCACGCAGCGCCTGCTGGTGCCAGGAGGTGGGCATCTCGTAAGGGACGACGCCTTGCACGTAGGCGTTCATCGGCAACACGTTGACGGTGTCACGCACTGTTGCGCCCGGGTAGGGCCGAATGCTGCGAAGGATGCCGCGGTACGGCTTGGCGACGACGTCGGACCCGCCTGGCACGAGCAGCGTCAACCGACCAGCCCGCATGAACTGTCCGTCGCTCCGGAAGTTCACGCGGGCGCCGGGGATCCGCCACCGGTGCCACCCAGAGTCGTTATGGAACTGAACGGCAGTGGTGCCGTTGGAGGCGGGAGTCAGGCGGTAACGGTCGCGTCCTGACACCACCGGGAGGGTCCAGGTCGTGTTGTCGTGCAGGTCGCGCACCTGCAGCCCTGGCTGGGCGCGCACCTGGAGGTCGGACGTGTAGTCGGCACTGATCAGGACGCGAACGTTGCCTTTTACCTGCGCCCAGTCCGTGCCGGGATAGTAGAAGTCGATGATGCGCGCGTAGTTGAGCCCTCGAAGGGCAGCACCCTGCGCGCCGTACTGGCTCATTCCATGTCCGTGACCGTAGCCATGGCCCGAGATCGTCCAGGCCTTGTTGACCGGCACGTAGTAGGTCTGGTCGGCACCAGCAGATCCCGGGACCAGTGACAACGTCAAGGCAGCTACGGCTACCAGGCCGAGCGTGGCCCGTACTGGTGCAGCCGAGAATCTGCTCATTCGTACGTCACCGTCATCCGCTTGGTTGTCCTATTGAATGTGATCTTCCCGTGTTGGAAATGCCCAGTCGTAGCATCCTCGGTCACCTTCAAGTGACGCGTGGGAAAACCGAGCCGTCCAAGGGCTCCGCTTTCTGCACGGTATCTCTTCAACACCGCGCTGCGTTTGAGAATTGATGTTCCTGTCGCTCTCGACCAGTAGATTGTGCCGCCCCTGAAGTGCGCGGCACGCCCACTGCGCGGGGTAAGAATCTTGGACACCGGATAGCCCAAATAGCCGCCTGTCTCACCAGCATTCACGTATGCCGACAGCATGCGACCGACCCGCATCGCGAACAGGCCGGCATCGCCGGTGGAGTACATTCGCCCGCCCCTGAACACCGTAATGCGGCCGCCGTTCTTGATGCGCTCACCGATCCGGACTGCGCCGTAGTCTCCGCGCAGTCCTCCGACCCGTTGCCACTCCGTCCTGATCCCGGATCGATACTCCGCCAGTCGGTGAGCGACCCGTTGCCGCAGCCGTGGCAGCCATTCGTAGACATGTTGGCCGGGACACGCTGTCGACATCGCATCTCGATGCCCGGAGATTCGCCTGAAGGTTTTGCCTTCGACAGTCGCGGGTCCGTACGCTCCGTAATATGCCGTGCCCAGGCGCCACGCGACGAGGGTCACAAGTCCCCTCTTCATGGCTTTCGTTGGGGTGGCAGTCTCGAAGTTCCCCATCAGGGAGATGCCCGTGGAGTTGACGTTGTAGTCGCCGGCGTGCGCGCCTCGTACCGGCCGAAGGATGCCGCCGTCGCGTCCCTCGAACACCCGGCCGAAGCGGTCGACCAGGAAGTTGTAACCGATGTCGCACCAGCCACGCGACTGCGTGTGATACGCGTAGATCCCCCGCACGATGGCAGCCGACTCTCGCCGGCTGTAGCTGTTGCTGGTAACGGTGTGGTGGACGAACACCATCTTGAACGTGGTGCCCAGCCGAGGCGCAAAACATGAGTCACCGAGTCGCTCATCGGCCCCCCACTGCTTGCGCGAGATCACGTCTGGCATCTCGGGGTATCCGCGTTTGTTGGATGGCCCTGAGGCGAGAGTGCCGTTCGTCGACACCGCTGCGTCGTACGTCGACGTGCCCGGGTCGATTGCCTCCAGTCGCAGGCCGGCCGGTGCGCGGCCTGGTGAGTACACGGCGGCCTCAACTGCATCGACCGCACCGACCCAGGCGACCTCGGTACCGTCGCGAACCTGACTGTCCTCGCCTGCGGCCGGACCCTCGTCGGGTGTGACATGGAGCTCTGTCCAGGCACTCCAGTCGTCGTCGCGGCGGGTGCGGAGAGCGACCCCGAAGTCCGTCGACTCTTCGCCAGCCGCCCAGGTGACTCCAACGAGCGATGACCCAGGCGCCACGTGGCTCTTGACGTGGGCCACGAGCTGGGCAGCGTCGAGATGCGCGATCTCCTTGGCAGGTGCCGCAGTGATCCTTGAGCTGCCGGCGTCTACCGGAGCGAGGGCGAAAGCTCGCACGCGCGGAGTCACGGGATGGGCAGCTGTCGCGGCAGCCCCTCCCAGGGCGGCTGCGGTGGCGGCGGGCACCGAGCCGACTTGCAGCGCGCCGGTCGCGGTCACCGGGCCTTGCCACCAGCTCGTGGCACCGACCATGAGTCCGAGCGCCACGGTGAGAACGGCGGAGGGACGGGTGCTCCGAGCACGGGGCTCGCGGTTGGCTCGCATGCGGGAACTCCTGGGCGGGGTTGTTTCTCACCGGGCTGTACGAGGACGGGTCGGGCTCACTTCGCGTAAGGCATAGCCGTGGAACTGTGGGGCTAGTGTGACGAATGGTGACGGTGTGACTGCAGGGGAGCAGTATTGCCAGGGAATTGCCGTCGTCGCCACATCTATGCGCGATTCTTATAATCCATCGCGGTAATTACAAGTATGTAATTCAGAACGAATGAACGGTAGGGCAGGGATTACTTGCGGATTGGGTTAGCGGGTGTGGAGCCGCCGGGCCGCCTCTGCCACCGACCCCGACAGGGAGGGGTAGACCGTGAAAGCGTGGGCGAGGTCATCGACAGTGAGCCGGCCGGCGACGGCGATGGAGACCGAGTGGATCAGCTCGCTCGCTCGAGGCGCTACGACCACGCCGCCGATCACGATGCCGGTACCGGGGCGGCAGAAGAGCTTGACGAACCCGTCTCGCACCCCCTGCATCTTGGCCCGCGCATTTCCAGAGAGCATGAGCATCTCCGTGTTGGCCTCGATCTCGTGGGCGTCGACCGCGTGCTGTGTCCAGCCAACGGTGGCGATCTCCGGGGCAGTGAACACGTTCGACGAGACGGACTTCAGGTCGAGTGGCGCCACGGCGTCGCCGAGCGCGTGCCACATCGCGATCCGACCCTGCATGGCGGCCACCGAGGCGAGCATGAGGACGCCCGTGCAGTCGCCGGCGGCATACACTCCGCGCGCACTGGTCCTGGAGACCTTGTCGACGACGATGTTGCCGGCCTCGTCGAGGTCGACGCCCGCCGACTCTAGGCCGAGTCCGTCGGTGTTGGGGATGGAGCCGACAGCGAGAAGGCAGTGGGAACCTTCGACGACGCGTCCGTCCGTGAGGGTCACGGCGACGGACTCACCGTGGCGCTCCACGGACTGGGCGCGGGACTTCCCCAGCAACGTCATACCTCGACGAGTGAGGACATCCTCGATTACCGTCGCCGCGTCGGCGTCCTCACTCGGCAGCACTCTGTCACGGCTGCTCACCAAGACGACATCGACACCAAGGGCGTTATAGGCGCTGGCGAACTCTGCACCGGTGACACCAGAGCCGATCACCACAAGCCTGTCCGGGAGCTCCCCGAGGTCGTACACCTGCTCCCACGTCAGGATTCGCTCACCGTCGGGCAGTGCCGAGTCGAGGACGCGAGGATGCGCTCCGGTCGCGACGAGGATCGCGTCGCCGGGCAGCCGCTCCTCACCCTCGTCGGTCGTTGCGACCACGCAGTCGGGACCGTCGAGCCGCCCGGAGCCGACGATGATGCGCACACCCTCGTTGCGAAGGCGTTGGGCGATGTCATCGGACTGTGAGCCGGCGAGGGCCTTCACCCGGGCGTTCACGACGGCAAGGTCGACCCCCACCTGGGGATCCGTGCCACCGCGACCCCCCATCCGGACGCCGAGCTCGCCGGACTCCTCCACCGAACCCATCAGCTCTGCGGTGGCGATCAGCGTCTTCGACGGCACGCAGTCGGTGACGACCGCGGAGCCGCCTATCCCGTCGCTGTCAACGAGTGTCACGTCGGCACCGAGCTGTGCGCCGACCAGGGCGGCTTCATAGCCTCCTGGCCCGCCACCGATGATCACTACGCGCGACACGCGGGCCACGATAGCCTGCACCGCGTGGTTCTCTACGCCGCCTACGGCTCGAACATGGACCCGGCACAGATGCTGGTGCGCTGCCCGCATTCGCCAGCGCGCGGAACCGGCTGGCTGGTGGGTTGGCGGCTGACGTTTGCCGGAGAGGAGCACGGCTGGGACGGTGCCCTCGCCACGTTGGTCGAGGAGCCCGACTCTGCTGTCTTCGTCTCGCTCTACGAAGTAGCGGGCGAGGACGAAGCTAACCTCGACGAGTGGGAGATTTCGCTCTACCGCAAGACGAAAGTTCGAGTACAGACCCTTGAGGGCGAACAGCTGGCGTGGCTGTATGTCCTTGACACCCACGAGGGCGGACTCCCGTCGGCGAGCTACCTCGGCATCATCAGCGAAGCCGCCCTCGCCGCAGGTGCACCCGACGACTACGTCGACGACCTCCGCAGCAGGCCTTGCCGCTCGGTGCGCGGCTGACGATCCGGGAAGATACCGTCAGCGTGTGAACACCTCCTCGCCATACGATCTGGCCGCCGACGCCGCCACTGCCCTCGCCCGACACACCGAAGTCGACCGCCACGACGTCGCCCTCGTGATGGGATCCGGGTGGCTGCCCGCTGTCGACGCGCTGGGGTCGGCTACGGCTGAGATCTCTAGCACCGACCTGCCCGGCTTCGCTCCCCCGGCCGTCGAGGGTCATGCAGGCACAATCCGGTCGATCGACGCCGGCGGTGTCCGGGCACTCGTCTTCCTCGGCCGCACGCACTACTACGAGGGTCGTGGGGTTGCTGCGGTCGTGCACGGCGTCCGGATGGCTGCCGCGGCCGGCTGCCGCGCAGTGGTGCTCACCAACGGATGCGGTGGCCTGCGGCCCGAGTGGGCACCCGGAACACCAGTCCTCATCAAGGACCACATCAACCTCACGGCGACGTCTCCCATCGTCGGTGCCCGCTTCGTCGACCTGACAGACCTCTACTCGCCACGACTCCGGGCCCTGTGCAAGGAGGTTGACCCGACCCTCGACGAAGGCGTCTACGTCCAGTTTCCCGGACCGCACTACGAAACCCCCGCCGAGATCGGGATGGTGCGCGCGATCGGAGGGGACCTCGCTGGTATGTCGACGACGCTCGAGGCGATCGCTGCACGCGAGGCCGGCATGGAGATCCTCGGGATCTCGCTCGTCACCAACGCCGCTGCCGGGATGAGCGGTGAGCCTCTCGATCACGAGGAGGTGCTTGCCGCCGGCAAGGCTGCCGCCGGGCGGATGGGCGACCTGCTCGCCAACGTCATACCGCGTATCTGAAGGGTGGTTCCAACATCGTGCGTGTCCTCATCACTGGCGCTGCCGGCCACATCGGCACAGTCCTGGCGCACCAACTGTCTGACAGCCACGAACTGCGCGGACTCGACCTGCGTCCAGCGCCGCAGTCTTGGCCCGGCGAGTACGTCGTCGGAGACTGCGCCGATCCCGCCATTGCCGACCGCGGGGTCGATGGGGTCGACGCCGTGGTTCATCTAGCCGGGGTGGCGAACGAGTTGAGTCTGCCGTCGATCCTGCACGGTCACGTCGAGTCGACAGCAGCGGTGCTCGATGCCATGGTCCAGCACGGAGTGCGCCGAATGGTCTATGCGAGCAGCAACCACGCCGTCGGCATGACACCGCGCAGTGATCCCGTCACGACGTCGACGCTCCCGCGGCCCGACTCGTTCTACGGCGTCGGAAAGGTCGCCTCCGAGGCTCTGCTGAGCCTCTACGCCGACCGCCACGGCATCTCCAGCGTCGCGATGCGCATCGGGAGCTTCCGCGAACGCCCCTCAACCCGACGCAGTCTCGCGACTTGGCTGTCGTATGACGACTGTGTGGCCATGGTCCAGGCCGCGTTGACCGCAGACATCGACGGCTACGTGCCGATCTACGGCATCTCCGCCAACCGGGACGCGTGGTGGGACCTCGAGCCCGGGCGCGCGCTCGGCTTCGAGCCACGTGACGACGCGGCCGCCTTCGAAGACTCACTCGAGGCCCGACCGGAGGACGAAGCAGAAGCCGCGTATGTCGGAGGGCCATTCGCCGCAGGCGCTGTCGTCCGCCGACCGTTCGGACCCGATCTGGTCGAGGACGACTGACGTGACCCTGTCTTCCGACCTGCACGAGGCCGCAGAGCGCTGGATCGCCGACGACCCCGACCCGCGAACGCGCGAGGAGCTCACGGCGTTGGTCGAGGCCGCGGCTTATGACGAGACTGCGGCTGTCGAGCTGGCGGATCGCTTCGACGGCACGCTCGAGTTCGGCACTGCGGGCTTGAGGGGTGAAGTCGCCGCCGGCCCGAACCGGATGAACCGATCGGTGGTGGTCCGCGCCGCGGCAGGGCTGGCCGCCTATCTGAACGATACGGTCGGCATCGGCACCGTGGTGATCGGTTACGACGCCCGGCACCAGTCCGACGTATTCGCTCGCGACACCGCAGAAGTCATGCGCGGCGCCGGTCTCGACGCCTTGATGCTGCCCGGACTCCTGCCGACTCCCGTCCTGGCGTTCGCGATCGGCCACCTCGGCTGCATCGCGGGAGTCATGGTGACGGCGTCGCACAACCCGCCGCGTGACAACGGCTACAAGGTCTACCTCGGCGACGGCAGCCAGATCGTGCCGCCCGCTGACTCGGAGATCGCGGCTCGGATCGCAGCCGTCGAGACGGTGTCCGACGTACCACGCCGCGACGACTGGACCGCCCTGGACGACACGATCGTCGAGGCGTACGTCGGGGCCGTGGCCGCATTGGTGGACCCCGACAGTCCGCGGGAGCTCCGGCTCGTCTACACGCCCTTGCATGGTGTGGGTGACGGGACGGTGCAGCGGGCGCTGGCAGCTGCTGGGTTCGATGCTCCGGTGGTCGTGCCCGAGCAGGCGGTTCCCGACCCCGACTTCTCGACAGTGTCGTTTCCGAACCCCGAGGAGCCGGGCGCCATGGACCTTGCCATCGCGCTGGCCAAAGAGCATCAGGCCGACCTGGTGATCGCGAACGACCCCGACGCCGACCGCTGCGCTGTGGCTGTCCCGACGATGCAGGGCTGGCGGATGCTTCACGGCGACGAGCTCGGCGCGTTGCTCGCCGACCATCTGCTCCGCCGTGGTGTTCGTGGCGTCTTCGCGACGACCATCGTCTCGTCGTCCTTGTTGTCGCGGATCGCCGCTTCGGCAGGGGTTGAGTATGTGGAGACGCTGACTGGGTTCAAGTGGATCGGACGGGTGCCTGGGCTCGCGTTCGGCTACGAGGAGGCGCTCGGCTACTGCGTGGCGCCTGCACTGGTCCGTGACAAGGACGGCGTCTCTGCCCTCCTGCGAGTCGCTGAGCTCGCGGCCGAGCTCAAGGCGGACGGACGCACACTGCTTGACCGGCTGGACGAGATAGCGCAGGCGCACGGAGTGCACGCCTGCGATCAGCTCTCGGTCCGCGTCACCGACCTCGCCGTAATCGGTGCCGTGATGGAGCGGCTGCGCGGAGAGCCCCCCACCACGTTGGGCGGCTTCGCGGTAGAGGGCATCGACGATCTGAGCCATGGCAGTGGCGGGCTGCCGCCCACCGATGGCCTGCGCTTCCTGCTTGCCGACGGTGGCCGTGTCGTCGTACGGCCGTCGGGAACAGAGCCGAAGATCAAGTGCTACCTCGAAGTCGTTGTCGCAGCCGATGAGTCCGGAGTGGGTGCCGCGCGGATCTCGGCAGCCGGACGCCTCGATGCGATCCGGGACGATCTCTCCGCCGCAGCTGGCCTTTAGCCAGAGATCTCAGACGAACGCCAAGGCGACACAGATGAGGGCTATAACCAGCATGGCGACGGCCAACGGGTCGAACGCGACCACCGGCTGGGCGTCGTCGTCCTTGCCACGCTGCGCGAGGGCCAGGATGCGCGACGGGACGTAGTCGGTGTAGTTGCCACCGACCGCCTCTTCGTTGGCGCGGCGGCTCGGGTTCGCAGACGAGCCGATACCGCGACCGAATCCTAGGAAGGCATCGCCCGTACCCGAGGTGACTTTCTCACCTTTGATCATCGAACGGGTTGAGCGACTGATCCCGAGCCCATGGAAGGTCCCCTCGGGAGTTACCACCTGCAAAGTCTGGAACACCGCGCAGCGCTCAATCTTCGACCACGGGATATAGGTGTCGCGGAGAATGTTGTGCAGCAGCAACCCATTGGCGTGCGCCGTCGCGCCGGGTCTGATCAGCGCGATATAGGCGAGAAGCGCCGCCGCGGCACAGCTCCAGACCATCGGAAGGTTGGCGGACAGGTCGGAAACCGCCGCGCCAACCGCGAAGACGAGCAGGAGGCATCCGGCGACATACCCGAGACCCCTGCCGCTCGAGGACGCAAACTTCTCAACGACCGGCCCGGCTTCCTCGACCGCAGCATTGGACATGCCCCCACGATAGGTGGACCCGGTAGCCGGCGCCGAGAGCGCCGGAGGTGCTGATACGCAACCGTTGTGATGAGGACGGCGCCCTCGACGCGTTTCACCCTGTGGCTCGGCGCAACTAGACTGCGTCCGTGGCTGCCCCCGTACTGAACTCAGTCGACGCTGTGCACGATGCGGCGTCGTCACCTGCGGCTCTCCGCCGGTTCCTGCACGGGCTGCCCGGTGTCGACCAGGTCGGCTGTGAGGCGCGCACCGCGACCCTGTCGACCCGCTCGATCAAGACCACGGCCAAGGCCTGGGCGCTTGACCTCGCGATCTCGATGATCGACCTCACGACGCTCGAGGGGCAAGACACCGTTGGCAAAGTGCGGGCTCTCTGCGCCAAGGCACAGCGGCCCGACCCGGCCGATGCGACCTGCCCGCGGGTGGCAGCGATCTGCGTCTACCCCGACATGGTCACGACCGCTAAGGAGGCGCTCGGCAGCTCCGGCGTCCAGGTCGCGTCTGTGGCGACGGCTTTCCCGTCCGGGCGGTCGACCCTGGCCATCAAGCTGCAGGACACCCGCGACGCGGTTGCCGCCGGTGCCGACGAGATCGACATGGTCATCGATCGCGGCGCCTTCCTGTCCGGCGACTACCAGCAGGTGTATGACGAGATCGTGGCCGTGAAGGAAGCCTGCCAGCGAGACAAGGGCGGCAGCGCTCACCTCAAGGTGATCATGGAGACCGGGGAGCTGGTGACTTACGACAACGTGCGCCGCGCGTCCTGGTTGTCGATGCTGGCCGGTGCCGACTTCATCAAGACCAGCACCGGCAAGATCCAACCTGCTGCCACGATGCCGGTGACACTGATCATGCTGGAGGCCGTTCGCGACTTCCGCGAGGCAACCGGCCGCATGATCGGAGTCAAGCCAGCCGGCGGCATCAGCACAGCCAAGGACGCCATCAAGTACCTCGTCATGGTCAACGAGACTGCGGGCGACGACTGGCTCGACCCGGTCTGGTTCCGGTTCGGCGCCTCCCGCCTGCTCAACGACCTCCTCATGCAGCGCACCCGGCTGGCCACGGGTCGCTACAGCGGACCCGACTACTTCACGCTCGACTAGGGACTGATCAAGCCATGGCATTCGAGTACGCCCCCGCGCCAGAGTCGCGTGCGGTCGTCGACCTCAAGTCGTCATACGGGTTGTTCATCGGCGGCGAGTTCGTCGACGGCAGCGGCCACGCGTTCAAGTCCGTGAGTCCGGCCACCGAAGAAGTGCTTGCCGAGATCTCCGAGGCCACGGAGGCCGACATCGACAAGGCGGTCGCGGCCGCTCGCCGTGCCTACACGCGCACCTGGTCGAAGATGTCCGGAGCCGAGCGCTCTAAGTACCTCTTCCGCATCGCCCGCATCATCCAGGAGCGGGCCCGTGAGTTGGCCGTGCTGGAGTCACTCGACAACGGCAAGCCGATTCGCGAGTCGCGCGACGTCGACGTACCCCTCGTCGCCGCCTACTTCTTCTACTACGCCGGCTGGGCCGACAAGCTCGAGCACGCCGGCTACGGGCCCGAATCCCCAGCCGCTCGGCGTCGCCGGCCAAGTGATCCCTTGGAACTTCCCGCTGCTGATGCTTGCCTGGAAGATCGCACCGGCGCTCGCGTGTGGCAACACGGTGGTGCTCAAGCCCGCCGAGACGACGTCGCTCACCGCCCTGCTTTTCGCCGAGATCTGTCAGCAGGCCGACCTGCCGGCGGGCGTCGTCAACATCGTGACCGGTGCCGGCGAGACGGGCCGGGCCCTGGTCTCGCACGAGGGTGTCGACAAGGTGGCCTTCACGGGCTCCACCGAGGTCGGCAAGGCCATCGCCCGCACGGTGGCAGGCACCGAGAAGTCAGTGACGCTTGAGCTCGGGGGCAAGGCCGCCAACATCATCTTCGACGACGCACCGATCGACCAGGCCATCGAAGGCATCGTCAACGGCATCTTCTTCAACCAGGGCCACGTCTGCTGCGCCGGTTCGCGGCTGCTGGTGCAGGAGAGCGTGTTTGACGACGTCCTTGCCAGGCTGAAGCGACGGATGGCGACGCTGCGCGTTGGCGATCCCCTCGACAAGAACACCGACATCGGTGCCATCAACTCCAGTGAGCAGCTGGCGCGCATTCGGGAGTTGTCGGCAGTCGGCGAGTCCGAGGGCGCCGAGCGGTGGTCGCCGCCTTGCGAGCTGCCCGACCGTGGCTTCTGGTTTGCGCCGACGATCTTCACCGGAGTCAGCCAGGCCCACCGCATCGCCCGGGAGGAGATCTTCGGCCCGGTCCTGTCGGTGCTGACGTTCCGCACGCCCGCGGAGGCGGTCGAAAAGGCCAACAACACGCCGTACGGCCTGTCCGCCGGGGTGTGGACCGACAAGGGCTCACGGATCCTGTGGATGGCCAACCAGCTACGCGCCGGCGTGGTCTGGGCCAACACGTTCAACCGGTTCGACCCGACCAGCCCGTTCGGCGGCTACAAAGAGTCGGGCTACGGCCGCGAAGGCGGCCGCCACGGTCTGGAGGCCTACCTTGCCCACTGACCGCGCCGCCTCAGCAGGCCGCCTCGACGTACGCAAGACCTACAAGCTCTACGTGGGTGGAAAGTTCCCGCGCAGCGAGAGCGGACGCTCGTATGTCGTCAACGACCACCGCGGGCGGTTCCTCGCCAACGCCGCCGCCGCGTCCCGCAAGGATGCCCGTGACGCCGTCCAGGCGGCTCGCAAGGCGTTCGGTGGCTGGTCGACCGCGACGGCATACAACCGTGGTCAGGTTCTCTACCGGGTGGCCGAGGTGATGGAGGGCCGCCGCGACCAGTTCGTCGACGAAGTGGTCGCCGGTGAAGGACTGACCCGCCCTCGCGCGCAGCGTGTCGTCGGCGCCGCGATCGACCGGCTCGTCTGGTACGCCGGCTGGGCCGACAAGCTGGCTCAGGTCGTCGGCGGCACCAACCCGGTCGCCGGACCCTACTTCGACTTCTCCGTGCCCGAGCCGACAGGGGTCGTCGCGATCCTCGCCCCTCAGAAGTCATCCCTGCTGGGCCTCGTCTCGGTAGTCGCGCCGGTCATCGTCAGCGGAAACACGGTCGTCGTCGCCTCGTCGCATGACCGGCCGTTGCCGGCGATCACGCTGTCGGAGGTGCTTGCCACCTCCGACGTGCCGGGCGGCGTCGTCAACATGCTTACCGGGTCGGTGGGCGATACCGCCCCGACGCTCGCCTCGCATATGGACATCAACGGCATCGACCTGACCGGGGCGGCGGGCGACCCCGAGCATGCTGTCGAGCTTGAGGTGGCGGCGGTCGACAACCTGAAGCGGGTGCGTCGGGCACCGGCCGCTGAGCCGGACTGGAGCGCCGACCCCGGCCTGGGCCGCCTCACCCAGTTCCTCGAAACCAAGACCGTGTGGCACCCGATCGGCGTCTGACCCGTCGACCAGTCGGCAGAGGAGTGGGCACACTGGGCCTGTGAGTGAGCTGAATGACCCGCACGACGATTGGCCCGACCGCACGTCGCTCACCGACGAGTCCGGCCGGACCCTGCTCGTCTATACCGCCGCCACGAGTACTCGGAGCGGTCGAGCCTGGGCAGACGGCGTGTGGCGGCCCTCCGACGTACCTGTGAAAGATGCCGCCGCCACCGCCCTCGACACGTTCACCGGCTGGGCGTTCTCCACATCCGACGAGGAACTGGTCACCGCCCTGCAGGCGGCCGGCGCGGAGACCCTCCGGCACGCCTACCCCATGAGCCACGATCTGGAGGAGTTGGTTGCCGTCCCCGAAGCTCCCCAGCTACGGATCGAGCCGCTGTCGGCTCGTCAGGTGGAGCGCCACGCCGAACGGCTGGGGCGGCTGAGCTTCGCGGCATACCCGTCGAGCCACCCTGACCATTCAAACTCGAACGTCGAGGCGGCCGTCTCCGAGATGTCCGCCATCGCACGCGGAGAGCTGTTGGGTCCGGTGCTCGAACAGTCCCGGCTTGCCCTGCACGAGGGTCAGATCGTCGGCGCCTGCATCCTCGTCGACCGCCCCGGTGTGGCTCCGGACGGTGGACCGTGGGTGCTCGACATGTTTCGGGACCCGACATCGGCCGTCAGCGGCGTCGGCCGCACCCTGCTCGACGCCGTGCTGCGCGCCGCAAAGCTCGACCGCCTCCCGTCGGTCTCCTTGGTGGTCAGCCACGACAACGAGCGAGCGGCGGCGCTGTATGCCCGGCTAGGTTTCGTCGCTGCCGCCGGGTCGTGGACGCTCGCCGTCCCCTAGCCGGGGCTAGCGCGGGATGGTCAAGGCGGCATACCCCGGCTTGACGACGCGTTCGATCAGGTCGAGTCGCTCGTCGAACGGCAGGAACGCGCTCTTCATCGCGTTGACGGTGAACCAACGCATGTCGTCGAGGTCATAGCCGAACGCCTCGGCCAGCAGTTGCATCTCGCGGCTCATCGTCGTGCCACTCATCAGCCGGTTGTCGGTGTTGACGGTGACTCGGAACCGCAGCGCGGTGAGCAACCCGATCGGGTGCTCCGCGATCGACGTGGCGGCACCGGTCTGCAGGTTCGACGACGGGCACATCTCGAGCGGCACCCGGCGGTCGCGGACGTATGCCGACAGGAGCCCAAGGGTCGCGTGACCGTTGTCGTCAACAGCGATGTCGTCAACGATGCGGACGCCGTGGCCGAGCCGCTCCGCGCCACACCATTGCAGGGCCTCCCAGATCGACGGCAGACCGAACGCCTCACCGGCGTGGATCGTGAAGTGTGCGTTCTCCCGCTGGAGGTATTCGAAAGCGTTGAGGTGGCGGGTAGGAGGAAACCCGATCTCGGCGCCGGCGATGTCGAAGCCACAGACGCCACGATCACGGTGACGCACCGCGAGCTCGGCGATCTCCCGGGAGTTCGCCGCGTGGCGCAGCGCAGTGACAAGTTGGCGTACAACGATCACGTTGCCCTTGGCGGCTGCGCTGGCGCTGCCTTCGTCGAAGCCGGCCCTGACGGCCTCGACCACCTCGTCGAGGGTCAGGCCAGCCGTGAGGTGCTGCTCCGGCGCATAGCGCACTTCGGCATACACGACGCCGTCGGCGGCGAGGTCCTCAGCGCACTCCCGAGCGACTCGGCACAACTGGTCGGGGCGCTGCATCACAGCGACGGTGTGGTCGAACGTCTCCAGATAGCGCACCAGGGTGCCCGAGTCGGCCGCCGCTACGAACCATCGACCGAGCTCGTCGGCCGACGTCGCCGGCAGCCCATGCCCCACCTCATCGGCGAGCTCGATGATCGTCTGGGGCCGGAGCCCGCCGTCGAGGTGGTCGTGGAGCAATGCCTTCGGAGCGCGGACGAAGCGGTGGTCGGTCGCCTGATGCATGCGGTTATCCTCCCAGGTGACCTGCACGTTCTGAGCGGAAGGCCACCATGACAGCCAGCACAGACCGCGTCGCGATCGTGACGGGAGCAGCGCGCGGCATCGGGGCAGCGGTCGCGCGACGGCTCGCCACCGACGGGTTTGCCGTCGCGGTTCTCGACCTCGACGAGGCCGCATGTGCCGAAACGGTGGACTCGATCACGTCGACCGACGGCCAAGCGCTCGCCGTAGGGGTCGACGTCGCCGACGCGGCAGCCGTCGACAGAGCGGTCGGTCGGGTCGCCGCCGAGCTCGGCCCGCCGACAGTACTCGTCAACAACGCCGGCATCACCCGTGACAACCTGTTGTTCAAGATGACCGAGGACGACTGGGACTCCGTCATCCGCGTCCACCTGCGAGGCGCATTCCTGATGAGCAAGGCCGCTCAGGCCTACATGACGACGGCAGGCTGGGGCCGCATCGTCAACCTGTCGAGTACGTCGGCCCTCGGCAACCGTGGTCAGGCGAACTATGCCGCCGCCAAGGCCGGCATGCAGGGGCTCACGAAGACCCTGGCGATCGAGCTCGGCAAGTTCGGCGTCACGGCCAACGCCATCGCACCCGGTTTCATCGTGACCGAGATGACCCGTATCACGGCCGAGCGCATGGGCGTCAGCTTCGAGGACTTCCAGGAGGCCCGCGCCAAGGAGACCCCAGTGCCGCGGGTCGGGCAGCCTGACGACATCGCCCATGCGGTGTCCTTCTTCGTCAGTGAGGGCGCGTCGTTCGTCTCGGGCCAGGTGCTGTACGTCGCCGGCGGTCCCCGGGGTTAGGGCCTACGCCGATGCCACGCACGTTCAGCTCCCGCGACGAGCTCGAAGCCGCAGTAGGCCAGCAGCTCGGCCATAGCGACTGGATCCTGGTCGACCAGGCGCGCATCGACGCGTTCGCTGAGGCGACCGGCGACGATCAGTGGATCCATGTCGACCCTTACCGGGCTGCGTCGGGGCCTTACGGCGCGACCATCGCGCACGGCTACCTGACCCTGTCGTTACTCCCGGCCATGGTCAGCACGCTGATCGATTACGCCGGGTGGGCTGTGAAGGTCAACTACGGGTCTAACAAGGTGCGCTTTCTTCTGCCCGTCCTGGTCGGCAGCCGGGTCCGCGCCGGCATCGAGGTCGCTGCCGTGACGCCGGTGGCGGCAGGGCTCCAGGTGACACTGCAGGTGACGGTCGACGTCGAGAGCCCGGACGGCGTGCGTCAGGGCAAGCCCGCGCTGGTCGCCGAGACCATCACCCTCCTCACCTGAGGCGGGGCGGGCCAGCGCTGATCCGGTCGCGGACCTGCTGCATCCGCTCGGCGGAGTGGTGCGGCATGTCCCAACGCGTCTCGAGCCACCACGTGGCACCTGCCTCGGCCCAGGGTCGGAGCACCTCGCCGTCGGCTGCCGGGTCGTCGCCGCCGGTCTCCCCCTCGCTGACCATGTCGACCGGGTGGTCGGCGTGCTCGTCGAGCCACCCTCTCAGACGAAGACGCCATCCCAGCCTGACTCCTCCGCCAGAACTGCCTGCGAGAGCTGGTCGCTGGCGCTACCGCCCGGCAGGATCACCCCCATGTTCATGCTCATCGTGACTCAGTTGACTCGGTCGAGCACGATCTGGCGCTCAGAGACCGCGCTGGCCGAGGTGTCGATGTCGTAGCCGCCGCGCAGCGACTCTTCAGCGCGGGGGAACCGATCGGTCTCGTCGGAGAGCAGCGTCATCAACGGCTCGCCCTTGGCCACCTGGTCCCCCGGCTTGGCGTGGAGGACGACGCCGGCTCCCGCCTGCACCGGATCCTCCTTGCGGGCCCTGCCGGCTCCGAGCCGCCAGGCTGCGAGACCGACGGAGAGCGCGTCGAGCCGGCTGAGCACACCCGACTCGGGCGCCACGATGAGCTGTGACTCACGCGCCACCGGCAGGGCGGCATCCGCGTCTCCGCCCTGCGCCGTGATCATCGCCCGCCACACGTCCATGGCGGAGCCGTCGGTGAGCTTGTCAGCGGGGTCGACGTCATCGCGGCCGGCGGCTGCCAGCATCTCCCGTGCCAGCGCCAGGGTCAGCTCGATCACGTCGTCAGGACCGCCGCCCGCCAGGACGTCCAACGACTCCTGCACCTCGATCGCGTTGCCTGCGGTGAGGCCGAGCGGCGTACTCATGTCGGTCAGGAGCGCCACCGTCGTGACACCGGCGTCCGTGCCCAGGTCGACCATGGTGCGGGCGAGCTCGCGCGCGGAGTCGAGGTCCTTCATAAAGGCACCTGACCCGACCTTCACGTCCAGCACCAGGGCTCCGGTGCCCTCGGCGATCTTCTTGCTCATGATCGAAGTGGCGATCAGCGGGATCGCCTCGACAGTGCCGGTGACGTCGCGGAGGGCATAGAGCTTCTTGTCAGCCGGAGCGAGGGTCGAGCCGGCCGCACAGATGATGGCTCCGACAGACTCAAGCTGCGCCAGCATCTCGTCGTAGCTGACGTCGCAGTTCCACCCGGGGATCGACTCGAGCTTGTCGAGCGTGCCGCCCGTGTGGCCGAGCCCCCGGCCCGATAGCTGCGGCACCGCAACGCCGCACGCGGCCACAAGAGGAGCGAGCGGCAAGGTGATCTTGTCGCCAACGCCGCCCGTGGAGTGCTTGTCCGACGTCGGCCGCGACAAGCCGCTAAAGTCCATCCGTTCCCCGGTGTTGATCATCGCGTCGGTCCAGCGGCTGATCTCGCGGCGCCCCATCCCGTTGAGGAGGATCGCCATCGCGAGGGCTGACATCTGCTCGTCGGCAACCGCGCCACGGGTGTAGGCGTCGACCACCCAGTCGATCTGCCCGTCGGTCAGCTCATGCCCGTCCCGCTTGGCGATGATCACGTCAACTGCATCGAAGGACTCCGCCATGGCGTCAACCTATCGCTCTGCGTCGCCCGCAAAGACGGGGACTTCTCGGTACCCCCGGAGCACGAACGTCGGCCTCCGCACCGGCTCCCCAGCCAGGCTCAGCATCGGGTACGTCGACACAAGCACACGCAACGACTCGGCCAGCTCGACCCGCGCCAGCGGCGCCCCAAGACAGAAGTGCACCCCGGCGCCGAACGCCAGATGCGGGTTGGGTTCACGCCCGATGTCCAGCACGTCCGGCCGATCGAACACGCTCGGGTCACGGTTCGCGGCGCCCAGGAGCACGGCGATCTTCTCCCCAGTGGCGACCTCGACGTCACCGACCTTGACGTCGCTCGTGGCCGTCCGCTCGAACAGCTGCAGCGCGGAGTCGTAGCGCAGCATCTCCTCCACGGCAGTGGAGGCATCGACCTCGCCGTCCACGAGCCGCCGCCACTCAACGGGCTGCCGGAGCAGGGCAACGAGCCCGTTCCCGAACACGTTCACGGACGCCTCATGACCGGCGTTGAGTAGCAGGATCGCCGAGGCCAGCACCTCGTCGTCGGTGAGTCCGTCATCGCCCTGTTGCGCGCGTAGCAGGTCGCTGAGCAAGTCCTCGCCTGGCGCCGTACGTCGATCGGCCATCAACTCCCGCAGATAGTCCGCGAACTCAGTGCTCGCCCTCAGGGCCGCGTCCTCCGTTTCGTCGGACAGCACCGGCTCGTACATCTTGACGATGGCCTGCGACCACGCACGGAACAGCGGCGCGTCTTCGGCAGGCGCACCGAGCAGCTCTGCGATGACCAGCACCGGCAGCGGTTCGGCGAAGTCTGCGAGCGCGTCGAACGGCTGTCCGTCGATGCGGTCCAACAGTCCGCTACCGATTGCCTGCACCCTCGGTCGCATCCGCTCGACGTGCCCACGGGCGAACGCGGCAGACACCTTGCGCCGAAGCCGCGAGTGCCGGGGTGGCTCGTTCTCCATCATCTGGTTGCGGTGCAGGCGGTTGAACGGCTCGAACACGTCGGCGGGTTGCCGGTCACGCCAGATGCGGCCGAGGCGGCGGTCCCGCAACACCTGGGCGCAACCGGCATGGCTGACGACCAGCCAGGTCTCGCTCGGTTCGTGCCACGCGATAGAGGCCCGGTCACGTTCGGCGGCGAAGACGGCATACGGGCTGGCGACGAAACTCGGGTCGGAGAAGTCGATCCGACTGAGCGGCCGCGTGCTCACCGGCTCGTCAGGTCGTCCGGCCCGAATGCGTCAGGCAGCACCTCACTCATCTCGCGCACCCCGCTGACGGTGGCGACCTGACATTGCGGTCCGCCGTTTTCCCACAACAACTGCCGGCAGCGGCCGCAGGGCATCAAGATGTTGCCGTGCCGATCCACGCAGACGACGGCCACCAGACGGCCGCCGCCGCTCGCGTGGAGGGCGGAGACCAGGCCGCACTCGGCGCAGAGGGCGACGCCGTAAGCGGCGTTCTCGACGTTGCAGCCCACGACGACTCTGCCGTCGTCGACGAGCCCGGCGGCCCCGACCGAAAAGTTCGAGTACGGCGCATACGCGTTGCGCATTGCCTCGGTGGCGGCATCCTGCAGCGCGACCCAGTCGATGTCGGCAGGCATGGGTCTACCCGGCCTCCCCGCGTCTGTACGGCAGTCCGTCCGCTGCCGGCATGCGCAGCGACTGCGACGCCAGGGCCAGCACCAGCAACGTCATGACATATGGCGCCATCGAGGTGAAGTCGCTGGGGATGGTGTCGGTGGTGGCATACCAGTAGCCCGCCAAAGCTCCCACCACCAGCGAGGCCGCGGCCGCGAACGTCGCTCCTCGGCGCAGCTGCCAGGCCGCTAGCGCGATCAACCCAATGGCGACGATGAACAGCAGGGCGTGGACCGACTCGCCGCCACTGCGCAGTCGGGCCGCGTCGGTGTAGCCGAACAGCAATGACCCCGTGAGGAGCCCACCCGGGCGCCAGTTGCCGAAGATCATGGCCGCCAGGCCGATGTAGCCGCGCCCACCCGTCTGTCCGTTCTGATAGCCCGAGGAGGCGACGATCGCCAGGTAGGCGCCGCCCATGGCCGCCAGCGCACCGGACGCCGTCACCGCGATGAACTTGTAGCGGTAGACGTTGACGCCGAGGGTTTCCGCGGCCGTCGGGGACTCCCCGCAGCTGCGCAACCGCAAGCCAAACGACGTCTTCCACAACAACCAGCCGGTGCCGACGATCAGGAGGAGGCCTAGCAGCGTGAACGTGGACAGCTCCGAGGTCAGGGCGTTGACAAGCGCAGCGGCGTCCGAGATCAGGAACCAGTCCTTGGCGGCAAGGTCAGCGCTCCAGTCAGACAGTCCGGGGATGGAGATGGTGGGGGGTCGGTCGAGTGAGGGTGACTGAGTCGGCCCCCCACCAGGCAGACCGGTAAAGAACGCTTCCGCCAGAAAGCCGGCCACGCCCGCAGCGATGATGTTGATCGCCACGCCGGACACTATGTGGTCGACGCCGAACACGACCGTCGTCAGCGCATGTAGCGATCCCCCGATCACCCCGAACGCAGCCGCCCCGAGCAGACCCACCCAGACGCCGTAGTGATACGAGAAGTAGCCGGCACCAAGGGTCCCCAGAATCATCATGCCTTCGAGGCCGATGTTGACGACTCCCGCGCGTTCGGACCAGAGGCCACCCAGCCCCGCGAGGGCGATGGGGATGGCCGCGATCATGGCTGCCCGCAGCGTGCCCGGCGACGTGATGTCGTCGGCTCCCGTGATCAGCCTGGTCGCCGACATCGCGACGATGGCCAGCAGCACCCAGAAATAGAGCCGATTACGTCGGTCAGGGCCTCGCGTAACCGGTGGTCCCGCGACATCTACGACGACACTCATGCGGGCACCTCCTCTTCAGAGCGCGCCTCATCCAGCGCCTCCGCCACCTCTCGCTGTTCGACCTTGGCCCGGTAGCGGTTCACGACCTCGTAGGCGATGACCACGCAGAGCACTACGACGCCCTGGGTGACCGCAATGATCTCTGGCGAGATGCCTGCGAGAATGCCCAGTGGGTTTGCCTGCTCGCTCAGGTAGGCGAAGATCAGGGCACCAACAGCGATGCCGAGCGGATGGTTGCGTCCCAGCAGTGCGACGGCGATCCCGGCAAACCCGAGTCCCTGTTGGATCGTCGAGCCGTACGCGTGTGACGTACCGAGAAGGTTCGGCATACCGATGAGACCGGCGACGGCGCCCGACAGCAGCATCGAGTAGATCACCATGCGTTTGACGTTGACGCCGCTTGCCACCGCCGCCGTCTGCGACCTGCCCGTGGCCCGGAGGTCGAAGCCGAATCGCGTGCGGTTCAGCACCACGGAGTAGGCGATCCCAGCGGCCACGGCCAAAAACACCAGGCCGTAGATCTCGGTGGGCGCATCAGGGTAGAGCGGAATGCCGCCCACCCAACCCGACTCGGGGATGGTGTCGGTTTCCTTGGTCAGGCCTTTCTGTTGTCCCGTCCTTCGCAGGAGGTACGCGACGATCGACACCGCGATCGCGTTCAGCATGATGGTCGAGATAACCTCGCTGACCCCTCGGGTCACCCGCAAAACGGCGGCGATGCCAGCCCAGAAGGCACCGACGAGCATGGCGACCAGGATCGTCGCGACCGTGTTGACGTAGCCGGGCAGCAACGCCCACCCGGCGAAGACTGCGGCCGCGAAGGTCGCCACGCGGTACTGACCTTCGACTCCGATGTTGAACAGGTTCATCCGGAACCCGATGGCGGCCGCCAGGCCGGATAGGTATAGGACCGCGGCGTCGTTGATGATGTTGATCTGGATGCGGTCTTCAGGCCAGGCCAGCATCGTTGACCAGAAGTCAGCAGGTGAGTCACCGGCGATTAGCAAGACGATGGTAGTCACCAAGGCAGCCACCAGCGCCGCCAGCACCGGAGCGGCCATCGCCATGGAGACGGACTTCAGGGACTTCATGCCTCAGCCCCGCCTGTGTCGCCGGACTCGGTGGACCCGTCCTCCGCCACGGCGCCCGTCATTGCCGCGCCGAGCTGCTGCGGAGTGACCGTCTGCGGGTCGAACTCTCCGACGAGCCGCCCCCGCAGAATCACCTGAAGGTTGTCGGAGAGGCCGATCAGCTCGTCGAGGTCTGCTGAGATCAAGAGCACCGCAAGGCCACGATGGCGAGCCTCGCGGATGTGGTCCCAGATCGCGGCCTGGGCCCCCACGTCGACACCGCGGGTGGGGTGCGATGCGACCAACAGCTTCGGGTCACCGCTCATCTCGCGGCCGACGATGAACTTTTGCTGGTTTCCACCAGACAGCGCCCTCGACAGCGTGTCGATGCCCGGGGTCCGGACGTCGTACTGCTCGATGACGCGCTGGGTGTCCTGCCGGGCACCATCGCGGTTGATCCACGGGCCACTGACGCTGGGAGCGCGGGTCTGATGTCCGAGGATCCGGTTCTCCCACAGCGGCGCGTCCAGTAGCAGACCGTGCCGATGACGGTCTTCGGGGATGTACCCGACACCGGATTCGCGGCGCTCCCGGGTGCCCCACGACGAGACATCCGCGTCGGACAGCTCGACAACCCCTTTGGTGGGCTTGAGCATGCCGATGACCGCCTCGACCAGCTCGGTCTGGCCGTTGCCTTCGACGCCGGCGACGCCGAGAACTTCGCCTGCGTGAATCACCAAGTTGATGTCGGCAAGCAGGGCACGACCAGACGCGTCCTCCACCCAAAGGCCCGAGACCTCGAGCACTTCCACGTCGGTCACGGTCGACTCTGCCGTGCTAGGGCTGGGGAGTTCCGCGCCGACCATGAGCTCGGCAAGGTCGTGCTGCGTCACGGAAGACGGTTCGACCGTGGCGACAGTGGTCCCCCGACGCAGCACGGTGATCTCGTCGGCGATTGCCAGCACCTCATCGAGCTTGTGCGAGATGAATATCAACGTGTTGCCTTCGCGCTTCAACTCGCGCAAGTTGTCGAACAGCGCCTCGACCTCCTGGGGAACGAGCACAGCCGTCGGCTCGTCGAGGATGATGATCTTGGCACCTCTGTAGAGGACTTTCAGGATCTCGACCCGCTGTCGTTCGCCGACACCGAGGTCTTCGACGAGTTCGTCGGGATCCAACCCGAAGCCGTACGCGTCGGAGATCCGCTGGATCTCGGTGCGCGCGGCCTCGCCGATCCCGTGCAGATTCTCGGCTCCGAGCACGACATTCTCGGTAACGGTGAAATTGTCGGCGAGCTGGAAGTGCTGGAAGACCATGCCGATCCCGTGCTGGATGGCGTCAGCCGGAGACGACAGCTGGACCTGGGTGCCGTTGACCACAATGGTGCCCTCGTCGGGCTTCTGCACACCGTAGAGGATCTTCATCAACGTGGATTTGCCTGCGCCGTTCTCCCCCACCAGCGCGTGCACGGTGCCGGGCCTGACCACCACGGACACATCGTGGTTGGCCTTCACTCCGGGAAAGCTCTTGCCGATTCCGGACAGCGCCACGGCGTCCGGGGTGATGGTGGTGGTGTCGGTCATGCCTCTCCATTCGAGGTGCGCCAGCGCCCGCGGATACCTCTCGATGAAAAGGCCCGGGGCCACGCTACCGCGTCGCCCCGGGCTCTTGTCAGATCAGCGTCCCCATCACGGAGTGAAGGGAACCTCGATCTCGCCGGACTTGATCTTTTCCTTGTACTCGTCGAGCTGGGGGGCGATGTCGTCGACGAAGCCGCCCGACGTCGCGTAGTCGATGCCGCCGCTCTTGATGTCGTAGGTCACCGTGCCCGCTGGTGCCTCCCCGTCCCCGAACTGCTGCACGAAGTCGAAGACCGCGGTGTCCACCCGCTTGAGCATCGACGTCAGGATGTGCGGCTTCTGCGCTTCGTCGACCGTGAGGTACTGGTCGGAGTCGACACCGATGGCCCAGTTGCCCTCCCCTGCGGCCTCGACCGCGTCGAAGACGCCCAGACCGGACTTTCCGGCTGCGTGGTAGATGATGTCGGCACCGTTCTCGTAGATACCGGTCGCGGCGGTTTCTCCGGCAGCGGGGTTCTCGAAGCCCTGTTCGTTTTCCCCGTCCGGTGCGAGGTACTGAATCTGGATCTTGATGCTCGGGTCGATCTCCTTGACTCCGGCAACGAAGCCAGCCTCGAACTTCTGGATCAGGAACCCGTTCGTGCCACCCACAAAGCCGACGTTCTTCTTCTCAGTCTTGAGGGCAGCGGCCACACCGACCAGGAATGAGCCCTCGTGCTCGGCGAAGGTGAGGTCGGCGACGTTGGGAACGACCTTCTCCTCGCCTGTGATGAACGTGACGAAGCCGTCGACGACTGCGAAGTTCACGTCGGGGTACTCGGCTGCGACCGTGGTAGCGGCCGCGGAGTAGATGAACCCGACGCCGATGATGGGGTTGTAGCCCGCATCGGCCAACAGGCGCAGCCGCTCGGCGCGGTCTTCGTCAGTCTCGCCGTTTCCGGCCTCGATCTCGCGGCAGGTCGCGTCCAACTCATCGACAGCACGCTTGAGACCTTTGTCGGCCGCGTCGTTGAAGGACTGGTCGCCGATGCCTCCGACGTCGAAGGCAAGCCCGACCTTCGGTCCGTCTCCGTCCGCTGCCTCACAGAAGCTTTCCTCGGCCGATGATCCGTTGTCTCCGTCGCCGTTATCTCCGCAGGCCGCCAAACTCAGGGCCAGGACACTTGCCAGTGCCATCAATCTTGCCGTCTTTTTCACGGCACCTCCTCCGCACTAGCGTGCGCATCGGCGGAGCAAGGCCACCCCTCGCCCACGTCGGGTCGCACTCTAGTGTGTCCACCGAAAATCACGTACGCCATGTCTACGAGATTTGGCTTCGATACCTGTTTGTGACCTAACCGGGTGTTGCCGCGGCGGCAAGTCCACAGAACAACCTGACACCCACCGCAATAGCCGCTTCGTCTATGTCAAAACTTCCCCGATGCAGGTCGCCAGCGTCGGCAACTTCGTCGCTGCGAACGCCGAGGCGTGCGAGCGACCCCGGCACCCGCCCGAGGATCCAGGCGAAGTCCTCACCGCCGAGGCTCTGGTCCGTGCCGGTCACCTGCTCGACGCCAAGCACGTCGAGAGCCACCCGACGCATCCACGCGGTCTCGTGCTCGTCGTTCACGCATGGGGGAACGCTCGTATGGAGGTCCACCTCGACGTCGACGCCGTAGGGGGCCGCGAGGGAGCGGACCAGGTCGGGTATCCGCGCGTGCGCCGACTCCCAGACCCGCCCGTCGAGGCAACGGATCGTGCCATCGGCATACCCACTCTGCGGGATCGTGTTCGCCGCTGCACCTGCATGGATCTGTCCCCAGACGACGCTGAGCCCCGAGCGAGGGTCAGCGAGCCGTGACAGGACCGCAGGGAGCTGCGTGATCACCTGACCGAGCGCGTAGACGAGGTCGGATGTCAGGTGCGGGCGGGCAGTGTGGCCGCCGGGTCCGCGCACAGTGACCCGGATCCGATCGGCGCCGGCTGTGATCGGGCCAGCCCTGAACCCCACTTGTCCGACCTCGATCTTGGGGTCGCAATGGAGAGCAAAGACGCGCTCGATTCCTTCGATCCCCCCGTCGGCGAGTACGTCGAGCGCGCCACCCGGAGTGACCTCTTCGGCCGGTTGGAAGATAAGCCGGGTTGACTCGAACTCTGCACCCATCTCGGCGAGCTGCGCGAGCGCCAATGCGGTGCCCAAGATGATGCTCGTGTGTGCGTCGTGACCGCACGCGTGGCAGACGCCGTCCACCTGAGATCGGTACGGGACCTGTTTGTTGTCCTGCAACGGCAAGGCGTCGATGTCACCGCGGAAGGCGATCGTGGGGGCTGTGCCGGCCGGCCCGAGCACGTCACAGATGACCCCGGTGCCGGACGTGAGGATGCGCGGGTTGAGCCCGACCGCCGTGAGCCGCTGGATGATCGCGGCCGTGGTGAGGTGCTCTTGGCGACCCAGCTCGGGGGTGCGGTGCAGACGACGACGGAACTCGATCAGCTCCGGTTCGAGCGCCTTGGTAATGCGCTCGATCTCGTCGAGCACTGCAGGGGATGACACCGGGCCAGTCTCTCATCCCGGCCGCTGGTCAGAGGCCGTTGGCGCAACGTGGAGGGATCTGTCGGGAATGCATCAGCGTGCACGTGGTTGGCTTCTGAATGTGAGCAGCGTGACGAGAGAGACGTGGGTTCAGCCGATGGTGGCACTGCTCGTCTCGTGCGTCGTGCTCGGTGTTGGTGTCGCCATGCTCCTTGAAGCCGAGCTCGGGTCGGACGGGTATTCAACGCTCGTCAACGGGCTCGCAATCGCTACCGGCGTGCCTTTCGCGCTCGTCAACTTAGTGGTGAGCGTGCTCTTCGTGGCGATGGCCTGGGCGCGTGGCCTGCCACCGGGCGTCGGTACTGTGGTGCAACCAGTGGTGGTTGGATTCACTGTCTCCGGGGCTATGCAGGTCATTGCCCAGCCGGACCAGCTGGTCTGGCGCAGCATCCTCGGCCTGGTGGCCTTCCCCGTGCTGGCGGTCGGTGTGGCCGGCTACCTGGGCAGCGGCATGGGCGCCGGCCCGACCGAGGCCGCTGCGCTCGCCTGGGACCCGCCGGTGCCGTTCAAGTGGAGCTACAGCGTCGTACAGGGTGGTGGAGCACTCATCGGCTGGCTGCTCGGCGCCGCCATCGGGCCCGGCACACTCGTGGTCATCTTCTTCCTCGGACCATTCGTCGACCTGTTGTCTCGACGCTTCGCGGTGTTCAACATCCACTCTCGGGTCAAGTCGATGCACGTCGACATCGAGCCTGACCCATCCCGGTGAACGGTCGACTGACAGCGGCGGTCGCCGCCTAGAAGGCGTTGGGAGGCTGGTAGACGCCCCAGACCTCGCGCAGGGTGTCGCACACCTCGCCGACCGTGCCGTGCGCAGCGAGTGCGGCCTTCATCGGGAACAGCACGTTGTCCTTGCCGTCCGCCGCGGACCGCAAAGCGTCGAGGTGCCGCTGAAGGTCGTCGTTGTTGCGGGTGGCGCGTAGGCGGGCCAGCCGCTCGGCCTGCTGCTCCTCGATCGCCGGGTCCAGCCGCAGCGGCTCGTAGGGGTCGTCGATGTCGAGCGTGAACTTGTTGACACCCACGATCGTGCGCTCGTCGATGTCGATCTCCTGTGCGATCCGGTACGCCGACCGCTCGATCTCGTTCTTCTGGAAGCCGTGCTCGATGGCCGCGACCGCTCCCCCGAAGTCCTCGACCTGACGCATGAGATCTCGTGCTGCCCGCTCGACGTCGTCGGTCAGGGACTCGACGGCATACGAACCGGCGAAGGGGTCGACGGTCTTGGTCACGTCGGTCTCGTAGGCGAGCACCTGCTGTGTGCGTAGTGCGAGCCGGGCGGCTTTCTCAGTGGGGAGCGCGATGGCCTCGTCGTACGAGTTCGTGTGGAGCGACTGGGTGCCACCGAGGATGGCGGCAAGGGCTTGGACGGCGACCCGGACCAGATTGACCTCAGGCTGCTGGGCAGTGAGCTGGACACCAGCAGTCTGCGTGTGGAATCGCAGCATCTGCGATTTTGGGTCCTTCGCGCCGAACTCGTCACGCATCACCTCCGCCCAGATACGCCGGGCAGCCCGGAACTTCGCCACCTCCTCGAGCAGCGTCGTGCGGGAGACGAAGAAGAACGCTAGGCGGGGGGCGAACTCGTCGACGTCCTGCCCAGTCTCGATCGCTGCCCGGACGTACTCGATGCCGTTCGCCAAAGTGAACGCGATCTCCTGCGCCGGCGTCGCGCCCGCCTCCGCCATGTGGTAGCCGGAGATGGAGATGGTGTTCCAGTCGCGGCATCTCTTCGCGACAGTAGGTGAAGACGTCGGTGATGAGCCGAAGCGACTGCGCCGGAGGGTAGATGTACGTGCCGCGAGCGATGTACTCCTTCAGTACGTCGTTCTGAGTGGTGCCCGTGAGCTGCTCGCTGCTGACTCCCTGGCTCTCGCCGACGAGCTGGTAGAGGAGCATCAGCAGCGACGCTGGGGCGTTGATCGTCATCGAGGTGGAGACCTTGTCGAGGGGAATGCCGTCGAACAGCAGCCGCATGTCCTCGATCGAGTCGATCGCGACGCCCACCTTGCCGACCTCGCCGTGTGCGATCGACGAGTCCGAGTCGTACCCCATCTGGGTCGGCAGATCGAACGCGACCGACAGGCCCTTGGTGCCAGCCTTGATCAGCTGGTGGTAGCGCTCGTTGGACTCCTTGGCCGTGCCGAAGCCGGCGTACTGCCGCATCGTCCACGGCCTGCCGGTGTACATCGACTCATACACGCCACGGGTGTAGGGAAAGCCACCCGGGTCACCGAGTCGCTGCTTCGGATCCCATCCGTCGAGCGACTCCGCGCCGTAGACGCGCTCGAACGGGAGGCCGGACTCGGTCTGTCCACTCATGCGCTCAGGCTACGCGCCGGTTTTGCTCGAAGTGGCCGACCTCCTCCAGGCCACGACCTGCCCGATGTCGGCCACTGCCAAAGCAAGCGGCGTGTGTTCAGGTGGGGATGGAGTCGTCGTTGCCGCCGGACACGACGACGACGACGGTCTGACCCGGTCGTACGTCGACCTGACCGCTCAGCACCGACGCCAGCGCCACACAGGCGCCCGGCTCCGCCAACACCCTCGCCTGCGACCACAAGAAAGACCGGGCCGCCACGATCGCGTCCTCGTCGACGAGCACTGGACGCACCTGGTGTGCTACCGCGGTCGCGTACGCGATCTTGCCGATCCGAGGCGCACCCAGCGAGTCGACCGCGACACCGCCGACAGCTGTGTCGACCGGCCTGCCGGCCGCGAGGGCAGTGGCCAGGTTGGGGCACAACCCAGGCTCGACCGGCTGGACCTGCACGACGTCACTAAGGGCGGCGGCGAGGCCGGAGTAGAGACCGCCACCGCCGCATCCGACCACCACGAGATCGGCATCGCGCACCTGGTCGCGGATCTCGAGGCCTGTTGTCCCGGCGCCGCACACGGTCTCGAACGTGTCATACGGATGCAGGAGAGGCATGGCGTGCTCGTCGGCAAAGGTGTGACAGGCGTCGAGGGCGTCGCGAACGAATCCTTCGACGAGGTGGGCCCGGCCGCCGTACTCGGCTATCCGCGCGATCTTGGCTGGAGTCGCGTTCGACGGGACGAAGACGTCAGCCGTCAGGCCGGCCTGAGCCGCCGCCCATGAAACCGCTCCCGCATGGTTGCCACCTGAGGCCGCACAGACACCGTCGGCCTCCGTAGCCAGCGAGAGCACCGAGTTGAGTGCGCCCCGTGCCTTGAAGGACCCACTGTGCTGGGTGAGCTCAAGCTTCAGCACGAGCCGGGCATCGACACTTGTGTCCGCAGGGTCGAGGGTGAGCACAGGTGTACGCCGAACCCTCGTCCCTATCCGAGCAGCCGCATCCTCGATGTCGGCCCGACTGGGTGTGCTGGCAGTCACGGAACTGGCGCGTTCACTCGCCGCGAGACAGGAGTTTGGCGACGACCGCACCCGCCACCGCACCCACGACGGCGCTGCCTGGGTCGAAGCGTCCCTTCGGCGACTCGTCCTCCGACGTACGTCGCACGGACACCACACCTGCCGACCCCGAGACCGCATCGCCTTCGGCCACCGCAAGCTGCGTCATCGGCGTCGGCTCGGAGGTGTACGCCCAAGCGGCGCCGTACATCACGAGCCTCGAGAAGTAGTTGATCCAGACGACCAAAGTGATCGCGATCGCCAACGGCGCGAACGCGCTGCCGCCGACACTCCCTAGCACGTAGATCACCAACAACTTGAGGATCTCGAACGCTACCGCGCCCAGCAACGCGCCACGCCATAAGGCGCGGTTGGGCACCCGCGGCTCCCCGAGCAGCTTGAACATGACGAACAGCAACAGGACGCTAGCCGCCAACCCGAGGCTGACGCCGACCGCCCAGACCAAGGTCGAGCCCACGCCGCCCACCGGCAGGCTGAGGTAGTCCAGGACGTCATCGGTCAGCCCCTGCGCCAGGCTCGACACACCAACGGAGACAATCAGGACGATCCCGATGATCGCCAGCGCGACCAGATCCACCAGTTTGCCCATGAGGAAGCTGGGCTTCTTGAAGTCAGGCACCACAAAGGCGTTGAGCAGGGCGGCACGCAGCCCCGAAACCCAGCCGAGACCCGCATACAGCGTGAAGATGAAGCCGACGATCCCCACGGCGGCCCGCGAGGACTCGATGTCCTCGAGGCTGATCTTTCCCTCCTCATCGGTGGGACTCACGATGCCCGGGAAGATCGACTCGATTGCCGTCACCAGCGAGTCCCGGGCGTTGGGAAAGGCGATGCTGACATACCCAACGACTGCGAAGCCGAGAGCGAGGATCGGGAAGAACGACAGAAAACCAAAGTAGGTCATCGCCCCCGCCAACACGTTGCCCTCGACCTTGCCGTAGTGCTCGTTCATCCGCATCACGTGGTCGAAGAACGGAGAGCGCTCCCTGGCGCGCGCGAGGGCAGCCTTGACCTTCGCGCCGATCCCCTGCTTCTCGTCTGCCATGGCTCCATTCCTACCCGACCTGCACGCGACCGCATCTCGACCTCGTCTTGGCGGTGATCAGCCCGCCAGGTCGAACGTCTGCACCGGGCGCCATACCTGGTCGTCGCCATGGACGTACAGATGGAAGTCGGTGACCTCGAACGCCGCCTCGAAGTCCTGCAGCGTCTCGTACGCATGGTCGAGGGCTTCCTCGGTGAGGTCGTGGGCGACGGTCACGTGGGGATGGTAGGGAAACGAAAGATCCTGCTGGAGTGGGCCCGATCGAACAGCCCCGGCCAGCAGTTCGCACGACGAGATGCCTTGGCTCACCGCCACGAAGACGACGGGAGAGACCGGTCGGAAGGTCGCCGTGCCCCGCAGCCGCAGCGGAAACGGAGCTGTTGTGGCAGCCACGTCATCGAGGTGGGCCTGGATCTCGCTGATCTCAGAGTCGATAGCAGTGGGAGGCACCAGGGTGATGTGGGTCGGGATCAAATCAGCCTGCGAGTCGCCGAAGGACGCCCGGTACTCCTGCAGTACGCCAGCCCAAGGTGGCGGAATAGCGATTGCGACACCGATCGTGAGCACGCGTGGACCTTACCGTCCGGACGGTGGAGGCGCTGCGGGCACGAAGCCGACGTGCTCATAGACGGCGGCGAGGGTCTCGGACGCGACTCCGCGAGCGCGTTCGGCACCTTCACGGAGAACCGCGTCCAGCTCGGCTCGGTCGTCCAGCAGCTCCATCGTGCGCTCCCGGAACGGCGTCGTGAAGTCCTCGACCACCTGCCCGAGGTCCTTCTTCAGGTCGCCATACCCCTTGCCGTCGTACGTCGATGCGAGGTCCTCGACAGTGCGGCCGCTTAACGCGGCGTAGATCGTGAGCAGGTTGGAGATGCCTGGCTTCTCGGCCTCGTCGAAGTAGACCTCCCGGCCCGAGTCCGTGACGGCCGAGCGAATCTTCTTCGCCGACTTCTTCGGCTCGTCGAGGAGTTCGACGATCCCGGCGGCCGACGAGGCCGACTTGCTCATCTTGGCGGTCGGGTCCTGCAGGTCGCCGATCTTCGCCGTGTCCTTGATGATGTGCGGCTCGGGGATCGTGAACGTCTCGCCGAAGCGATGGTTGAATCGGCCGCCCAGGTCACGGGTGAGCTCGAGGTGCTGCCGCTGGTCCTCACCGACCGGGACCCGGTTGGCCTGGTAGAGCAGGATGTCGGCCGCCTGGAGCACCGGGTACGTGAACAACCCGACCGTCGTACGGTCCTGGCCTCCCCGCGCAGACTTGTCTTTGAACTGCGTCATCCGTGACGCCTCACCGAACCCGGTAATGCACCCGAGCACCCACGCGAGCTGGGCGTGTTGAGGCACATGCGACTGCACGAACAACGTGCACTGGCTGGGGTCCACGCCCATCGCGATGAGCTGGGCTGCAGAAGTCAGCGTCCGCTCGTGCAGGATCGCCGGGTCGTAGTCGATCGTGATCGCATGCAGGTCGACGATGCAGTAGAACGCGTCGTGGTCGAACTGCAGAGACACCCACTGCCGAAGCGCGCCGAGGTAGTTGCCGAGGTGGAACGAGTCGGCTGTCGGCTGGATCCCCGACAACACCCGAGGACGCGCAACAGCAGGGGTGCTCGAAGACATGCGGGTCATCATGCCAAAGGCAGTCGACACCGCCACGCCGTGGGCAACCGGAAGCGGCTGTGCGGTTCGGACAGGCGCAAGGATCCGACGCTCAGGTGGTCCCAGCGATGTCAGAGTCGGATCTTTCGGCAGGGGGTGTCGGATGCGCTGCCTCGACCTTGACGCGGGCAATCCGTCGGCCGTCGAGGGAGATCACCGTGAGCGTGTGACCGTCAAATGGGGCGGTCTCGCCGACCGCCGGGACATGGCCGAGCTGCTGGACGATGTAACCGGCGACTGTCTCGTAAGGACCGTCAGGAAGGACCAGGCCGGTCTCATCCTCGAAGTCGTCGAGGTTGAGGAGGCCATCAACCTCGACCTCCCCCGTCAGAAAGCGGGTGGTCTCAGGCTCGTCGACGTCGTACTCGTCGCGGATGTCGCCGATCAGCTCCTCCACCAGGTCCTCAAGCGTGATGATGCCGGCGGTTCCGCCGTACTCGTCGACGACGATGGCGATGTGCGACCCTTCGCGACGCATGTCAGTCAGCGCGGAGAGGATATGCCGGGTGGCCGGGAGCATGAGCACATCGCGCGCGATGTCCGTCACCCGCGACTGACCGGCTGGTCAGGTCAGGGTTGAGCAGGTCGCGGACGTGCACGAAGCCGACGACGTCGTCGGACGTCTCGCCGATGACTGGGTAGCGCGAGTGTGGCCGCTCCAGGGCGAACTGTGCCGCCTTGTATGCAGGCGTCGCCGCCTCGATGAAGTCGACTTCGGTGCGAGGGATCATCACCTCGCGGATCTGGCGATCACCCGCCTCGAAGACATCCTCTACGATCTGACGTTCCTCGGCCCCGAGGGTCGCCGAGCCGGACACGAGTTCGCGGATCTCGGCATCGGTGATCCGCTCGCGCTGCATCTTCGGGTCGATGCCGAGCATCCGCACCACGACGTTCGTCGACACCGACAGCAGCCAGATGACAGGCCGAGCAAGCTTGGCGATCCGGTCGACCGTGGGTCCCAGGGCCAGCGAAACGCCCTCGGCGCGCTGCAGGGCGACCCGCTTCGGGACCAGCTCGCCGATGACGAGCGAAACATACGAGATCGCCAGCGTGATGAGCACGAGCGCTGTGGTCTCAGGTGCCGGAATGTTCCACTCCTCGAGGTGCGGAGAAAGCCGGCCGGCGAGCCGGGCACCACCGAATGCAGCCGACATGAATCCGGCCAGCGTCACACCGACCTGGACGGCCGCCAGAAACCGGTTGGGGTCACGGTTGAGCCGGGCGACGGTGTCGCCACGCCGTCCGGTGCCCTCGAGTGCCCTGGCCTGACTGTCACGCAGCGAAACGAGCGCCATCTCGGCCGACACGAAGAAACTGCCGAGCAGGATGAAGACGAGGACGAGGCCTACGTCGCGGAGCGTGCCGCTCACTATGTCGCCTCAGGCGCGAGGCGGACGGCGTGGCGGCACTGACTACTACAGGGATCGTCCATGACCCGATCAGGATAACGGGAGCCCGCCCACGGGAGCGATTCATGACCCCGGTCCCGCGCGCAGGCAGCTGCGATCGCTTATGCGGTTGAGGGAGACCGGGCCAGCAGGCAGGGTTGCCACATGTTGTTTCCCGACGATGTGCCGACTCTGACCCATGGCGACGTGACCTTGCGGGCCCATCGCCTCGACGACGCGGACGCAATCGTCGAACAATGCGTCGATCCGGTCTCCGTGCAGTGGACCACCGTGCCGGTGGGCTACACGCGGAGCATGGCGGTCGAGTTCGCCGGCTCGTCGGTGCCAGAGATGTGGAAGAGCGAGAAGGAGTTCATCTTCGCGATCGAGTGCACGCACCCGGACGGGCGCCGCCGCTTCGGCGGGAGCTTGTCGTTGCGCGACGAGGGTGACCGGCGCGCCGAGCTGGCGTTCGGCTCCCACCCCGCGATCCGCGGTCAGGGGGTAATGACCACGGCCGTCAACCTGTTGCTCAACTGGGGCTTCAAGGAGCGAGGACTCGAGACTGTGATCTGGCTGGCGAACGAGGGGAACCTCGGGTCTCGCCGGGTCGCATGGAAGGCCGGCTTCACGTTCGCAGGGACTGCCCGTCGCTGGCTTTCCCACCGAGGAGAGCATCTGGACGCGTGGCTTGCCACGATCCACAAGGACGACCCGCGCGAACCCACCAGCGCCTGGTTCACCCCACCCGTGCTCAAGGGCGAGCGGGTGGTGCTGCGGCCACTGCGAGACAGCGATGAGGCGAGGATCGTCGAGGGCTGCTCCGACGAGCGCGCTCAGCACTGGCTGCCTATGCTTCCGTCGCCCTACACGGAGCAGGACGCCCGCGACTACCTCGCCCGGGTCCGGCTCGGTCATGCCGAGGGCAAGCAGGTGCAGTGGGCGGCGACGGACCCCGACTCCGATGTGATGCTGGCTAACGTCGGGCTGCCGCGCCTGCACCGCACCAGCGCCGAAATCGGCTACTGGAGTCACCCGGACGCACGAGGTCGCGGGGTGGTGACCGAGGCTGTGTCGCTCGCGTTGGGCTTCGTGTTCGCCGATACTGCCGAGGGCGGCCTGGGGATGCACCGAGCGTTCATCAAGGCCGCCGCCGGCAACGAGGCTTCACAGCACGTCGCCCGCGCCAACGGATTCACGGAGTTTGGCCGGGAGCGGCTGTCGGAGAAGACCGGTGACGGCTCGTACGGCGACATGGTGTGCCTCGACCTGCTCCGCGATGAGTGGGACGCGGGTCGGCCGTGACCTACCCCGACGACGTACCCGTTCTGTCTGACGGGCAAGTCACCTTGCGCGCGCATCGTCAATACGACGTCGACGGCATCGTCGAGCAGTGCAACGACCCGGAGATGCAGAAGTTCACGACCATCCCGGTGCCCTACTCTCGCGAGGACGCCAAGGAGTTCTTGGCCGGACGCGCCGACCCGTGGGAGAACGACACGGTCTGGGCGTTCGCGATCGAGGCTGACGGTGGCGCTGGCGTGGGTCGATTTGCCGGCTCGATCAACGTGCGCAACTCGGGATCAGGGTGGGGCGAGATCGGGTTCGGTGCCCATCCCGGCGTACGCGGTCGGGGCGTCATGACGACTGCAGTGCGGCTGATCATCGACTGGGCGTTCAAGGACCAGGGACTCCAGGCGATCAGTTGGGAAGCGTATGAGGGCAACGCCGCCTCCCTGAAAGTTGCCTGGAAGAACGGCTTCACGTTCGAGGGAACCACCCGTGCCAGGTTGTCGCGTCGCGGTGAACCCAAGAACGCGTGGCGGGCGTCTTTGTTGGCCACCGACTCGCGTGAACCGAAGACTCGTTGGCTCGACCCGGTGGTCCTGGAAGACGACAAGGTCCGGTTGCGTGCGGTCCGGGGCGACGACGAGCAAAGGTTCCTCGAAACCAGCAACGACGCCGAGTCCATGGTCTGGCTCGCCACGATTCCGTTCGCGCGCGATCCAGCCGGGTTTCGGCGTCACCTCGCGAGCTATCCTTCGCCATCAAGCGGCCGACATGAGGTCGGCCACAGCCAGCGCACCGTCGGCCACTTCGGGAGAACGGGAGTGACGGCTCGATGGGCGGCGCCAGGTCGCGTCAACCTGATAGGTGAGCACGTCGACTACCAAGATGGGCTGGTCCTGCCGTTTGCGTTGCCGTGGTCGACGGTTGCGACAGTCTCAGTCCGGCCGGGCGACACGGTCGCGGTTCGCTCCAGAGGTGACGCGGTTGAGTTTCACGTCGCCACGCAGCCTGGTGACGTCGAGGGCTGGGCGGCATACGTCGCCGGGGTGGTCTGGGCGCTGGCTGAGACCGGGGCTGCGCTGCCGGGCCTCCAGATCGACATCGACAGCGACGTGCCAGTCGGCGCCGGGCTCTCTTCGTCGGCTGCGCTCGAATGCGCAGTCGCCGCCGCGATCACCGACGAGCTCGACCTCGGTCTGACGGCTGCCCGGATGGCCACGCTCGCCAGACGGGCCGAGAACGAGTACGTCGGCGTGCCCACCGGGCCGATGGACCAGCTGGCGTCGATGCTCTGCACGGACGGCCATGCCTTGCTCCTCGACTGCCGCGACCTCACCACGCGACAGGTCCCTCTCGACGTGACCAGCCACGGGTTGCGGCTCCTGGTCATCGACACCCACGCACACCATGCCTTGGTGGGGGGCGAGTATGCCGATCGGCGCCACGACTGTGAGGCGGCAGCACAGGCGCTCTCCCTCGACTCGCTGCGCTCCGCCACGCTCGATCAGGTGACGGGGCTCACCGACGAGTCACTGCGGCGGCGCGCTCATCATGTGGTCAGCGAGATCGCCCGCGTCAGATTGGTGGCCGAGATCCTCGACGCAGGGCGGCCCGGCGATATCGGGGCCTACCTCACCGCGTCACATGAGTCGCTGCGGGATGACTTCGAGGTGTCGTGCGACGAGCTCGACGTGGCGGTCGATGCCGCCGTCGATGCGGGTGCCCTTGGAGCACGGATGACCGGCGGCGGCTTCGGCGGATGTGCCGTGGCGTTGGCGCGTGCGAGCGAGGTCGAGGCGGTCGAGGGACGTGTGCAGGCGGCATACGGTGAACGCGGTTGGGCTCCCGCCGACGTGTCTGTTGTCCAGCCAAGCCCAGGCGCCCACCGCCTCGCCTGACTGGGTCAGGCGAGCTTGGCGCCTAGGTTCTCGTCGAGCGCCGCCAGGAAGTCCTCGGTCGTGAGGAACGCTTGGTCCTTGCCGACCAGCAATGCGAGATCCTTCGTCATCTTGCCGCTCTCGACCGTCTCGACGCAGACGGTCTCGAGCGCCTCCGCGAACCCTGTCACCTCAGGCGTGTTGTCGAGCTTGCCGCGGTGCTTGAGCCCGCCGGTCCACGCGAAGATCGACGCGATCGGGTTCGTCGACGTCGGCTTGCCCTGCTGGTGCTGGCGGAAGTGGCGCGTCACCGTGCCGTGCGCAGCCTCGGCCTCGACGGTCTTGCCGTCCGGCGTCATCAGCACCGACGTCATCAACCCCAGCGAGCCGAAACCCTGCGCCACCGTGTCGGACTGGACGTCGCCGTCGTAGTTCTTGCATGCCCAGACGTAGCCGCCCTCCCACTTCATCGCGGCCGCCACCATGTCGTCGATCAGCCGGTGCTCGTAGGTCAGCCCCTTGGCCTCGAAGTCAGCCTTGAACTCCGACTCGAACACGTGCTGGAAGATGTCCTTGAACGCGCCGTCGTAGGCCTTGAGAATGGTGTTCTTGGTGGACATGTAGACGGGGTACTCGCGCTGCAGGCCGTACGACAGAGAGGCCCGGGCGAAGTCCTCGATCGACTTGTTGAAGTTGTACATCCCCATCACGACGCCGCCATCCTCGGGCATCTTGACGACCTCGTGCTCGATCGGCTCTGAGCCGTCGGCCGGGGTGTAGGTGATCGTGACCGTGCCTGCACCGGGCACCTTGAAGTTCGTCGACTTGTACTGGTCGCCGTGAGCATGACGGCCGATGATGATCGGCTTCGTCCACCCCGGCACGAGCCGCGGGATGTTACTGATGATGATCGGCTCGCGGAACACCACACCACCAAGGATGTTGCGGATCGTGCCGTTCGGTGACACCCACATCTTCTTCAGCCCGAACTCTTCGACGCGCGCCTCGTCGGGTGTGATCGTCGCGCACTTCACGCCGACCCCGTGCTTCTTGATCGCGTTGGCCGCCTCGACCGTGATCTGGTCGTCGCTGGCGTCGCGGCTCTCGATGCCGAGGTCGTAGTACTGGAGATCGATGTCGAGATAGGGATGGATCAGCCGGTCCTTGATGAACTGCCAGATGATCCGCGTCATCTCGTCGCCGTCGAGCTCGACGACGGGGTTGGTCACCTTGATCTTCGCCATGTGGTCTTGGGCCCTTTCGCAGATTGCTCGACATCAAGATATCTCAGGGCGGGTATGCCGTCGAACCGCCTCCCTCACGGACCCTGCCCGCGTGAGCCGTCTGCCAGGATGGCGCGATGGCCGTCGAGGGAACCGTGCAGCCGTCATACGAGCCGGTGCGGGATGCCTTCGAGCACGTCATCGACACCGCACCCGGGACGGGCGCGGCGGTGGCCGTCTGGCACGACGGCGCGTGGGTGGTCGACCTATGGGGTGGTTGGGCCGATGCGGCCCACACACGACCGTGGTCTCGCGACAGCCTGGCGCAGCCCTACTCGGTGAGCAAACCCTTCGCGGCCGTGTGTGTTTTGAGCCTCGTCGACCGCGGGCTGGTCGGCCTCGACGACCGGGTCCGGCGGTACTGGCCGGAGCTGACGGCCGACGCCACGGTGCGAGAGCTGCTGTCTCATCAGGGCGGCATCGTCGCCCTCGATGACCCCGCACCCACCGAGGTCTTCCTCGACTGGGATGCGATGTGCTCGCTGCTGGCGCAACAGCAGCCGACGTGGACGCCGGGCACGGCACATGGCGAATCCGCCTTGTTCTACGGGCATCTGCTGGGAGAGGTCGTCCGCCGAGTCGACGGTCGCACGCTCGGCCGGTACCTGCGCGACGAGGTGTGTGGGCCGCGTGGGCTGGACTTCGGCTTCGGTCTCGACCCGTCGGAGCACGATCGAGTCGTCGAGCTGACGGGGTTCGACGAAGCGTTCGGCCCAGGTATGTCCAAGGGACGCCCGCCGCTCTTCGACCGCGCCCTACGCAACCCTCCAGGGGCGCTGGAGGGTGCGGTCGTCAATTCCCCCGAGTGGCGCTCGGCAGAGATCCCCGCCATAAACGGCCACGGGACGGCGCGCGCGATCGCTGGCTTCTATGCAGCACTCGCGGCCGGCGAGGTCTTGTCGGCGGCGTTGTATGACGAGGCCACGTCAATCGTCACGGAAGGCATCGATCAGGTGCTCGGTGGCGAGACCGCCTGGGGGCTCGGATTCGGGGTCGACAGTGACGGCTACGGCATGGGCGGGATCGGCGGCCACCTCGGCTATTGGAGCGTCGTAGGCCAGTACGCCATTGGCTATGTCACCGGCAGCCTTGGCGACTACTCCCCGGTGGAGGGCGTCGAGGCAGCCCTACGTGGCTGCTTGGACCTGCCTCCACTGTGACTCGCGCGACGAGGCACCACGGCATACGTCGAAACAGCGACGCCCCTGGCAAGCCGAAACGCCGCGGACTTGCTAGCGTCACACGGGTCGTATGACGCGGACGCCTCACCCGCGGCCGCGCCAGACATGAACCCCTAGACCCAGGAGTCTCCGTGACCGCAACCCCCGTCAAGGTCGCCGTGACCGGCGCCGCCGGCCAGATCGGCTACAGCCTCCTCTTCCGGATCGCGAGTGGTTCGCTCCTCGGCCCCGACACCCCGGTAGAGCTGCGCCTGCTGGAGATCACGCCGGCACTGAAAGCGCTCGAAGGGGTCGTGATGGAGCTCGACGACTGTGCCTTCTCCACCCTTGCCAACGTCGAAGTCGGCGACGACGCGAACGTGATCTTCGAGGGCGTCAACCTGGCCCTGCTCGTCGGAGCGCGGCCGCGCACCAAGGGCATGGAGCGCGGCGACCTGCTCGAGGCGAACGGCGCGATCTTCACCGGCCAGGGCAAAGCGATCAACGACCACGCGGCGGACGACGTGCGCGTCGCCGTCACCGGCAACCCGGCCAACACAAATGCGCTTATCGCGATGAGCAACGCACCTGATGTGCCGCCCGAGCGCTTCTCGGCGCTGACCCGTCTCGACCACAACCGCGCGCTCGCGCAGCTCGCCTCGAAGACCGGAAGCAGCGTCACCGACATCAAGAAGATGACCATCTGGGGCAACCACTCGGCGACTCAGTACCCCGACGTCTTCCATGCCGAGGTCGGTGGCAGGAACGCGGCGGAGGTGGTCGACGACCAGGCCTGGATCGAGAACGACTTCATCCCGACCGTGCAGAAGCGCGGTGCCGCCATCATCGACGCACGCGGCGCGTCCAGTGCCGCCAGCGCCGCCAGCGCCACCGTCGACTCAGCCCGCGACTGGTTGTTCGGCACCAAGGACGGCGACTGGACGTCGATGGCGGTGCGGTCTGACGGGTCCTACGACGTACCGGAAGGTCTTGTTTCGTCGTTCCCCATCACCACCAAGGACGGCAGCTGGGAAATCGTGCAGGGCCTCGACATCGACGACTTCTCGCGGCAGCGGATCGACGCCAGCGCCACCGAGCTCGGTGAGGAGCGCGACGCGGTCACCCAGCTCGGCCTCCTCGGCTGACCGACCGGCTCACCTCGCTTGACACGGTGGTGAACGAAGGTGGCAAACTTGTCTCCTATCGTGAGGCGTCGTTGCAACATACGCAACACGTGCTCGGCGAGTGCGAGTACTGCGGAAAGGCGTCGAGATGGCAACACTCCCCACCAGCGCACGTGTGGTGGTGATCGGGGCGGGCATCGTCGGCAACAGCCTCGTCTACCACCTGGCCCGACTTGGCTGGCGCGACATCGTCCAGATCGACAAGGGGGCACTCCCCAACCCGGGTGGCTCGACCGGACACGCGTCCAACTTCATCTTCCCGGTCGACCACTCCCGCGAGATCACCGATCTGACGCTCGACTCGATGCGGCAGTACAAGGAGATGGGGGTCTTCACCGAGTCTGGCGGCTTCGAGGTGGCACGCACCGAGGCGCGGATGGAGGAGCTGCGGCGGCGGATGACGTCAGCACGGATCTGGGACATCGAGTCCGAGCTCGTCACGCCGGAGCAGGTCGTCGAAAAGGTCCCGTTCCTCGACCCGGAGCAGATCATCGGCGCGTTCTGGACGCCCTCGGTCGGCGTGGTCGACTCACTGCGCGCCGGCACGATCATGCGCGAGCGTGCCTTCGAGCTGGACGCTCTCACTGTCGTACCCACCGTCGAGGTGACTGGTCTCGACGTCGAGGCGGGCCGCATCCGGCGCGTCCGCACGTCCGGCGGTGACATCGAAGCCGACACGGTCGTAGTGGCGTGCGGGGTGTGGAGCCCGAAGATCGCCAAGATGGCCGGCGCGCACATCCCGCTGACCCCGGCCGTGCACCAGATGATCAGCGTCGGCCCGGTGCCCGTCCTTGCGGAGAAGGAGGGGGAGATCTCCTTCCCGATCGTCCGCGACATGGACACGTTCTGCTACGAGCGACAGCACGGCGCCGACATGGAGGTTGGCTCCTACGCACACCGCCCAATCCTTCACGATCCCGAAGACATCCCCTCGATCGACCAGGCCAAGCTCTCGCCGACCGAGCTGCCGTTCACTCCCGAGGACTTCGACCAGCAGCTGGAGGAGGCATACGAGCTGATGCCCGACCTGCTCGGTGCCGAGGGCGCGGAGATCCGCTACGCAATCAACGGACTGCTGTCCTTGACCCCCGACGGCGCGCCTGTGCTCGGCGAGACGCCGGAGGTTGCGGGGTTGTGGTCGGCCGCGGCGGTCTGGATCAAGGAGGGCCCTGGTGTCGGCCGCGCGGTCGCGGAGTGGATGACCGACGGGCTGCCCGAGATCGACCTCGCGCACTCAGACATCGCGCGCTTCTACCCACACCAGCAGACGCGTGCGCACATCGAGGCGCGCACGAGCGAGGCGTTCAACAAGACCTACGGGATCATCCATCCCGGCGAGCAGTACGAAACCGACCGCAACCAGCGGCTCGCACCTATGCACGCTGCCGAGGTCGAGCTCGGTGCGGTCTTCGTCGAGGCGGCCGGCTGGGAGCGCCCGATGTGGTACGAGTCCAACCAGGGCTTGCTCGAGGAGTACGGCGACCGGGTCATGCCGCGCGAGCACGAGTGGGACTCGCGGTGGTGGTCGCCGATCATCAACGCCGAACACCTGGCCATGCGCGACCGCGCCGGCATCATTGACCTCTCGGCATTCGCCGTCTTCGACGTGGTAGGGCCGGGTGCACTCGAGGCCGTGCAGTCGATCGTGGTCGCACAGTCCAATGTCGCCATCGGCCGCGTCATCTACACACCCGTGCTCGACGAGCGAGGCGGGTTCCGGTCCGACCTGACGGTGATGCGGCTCGCTCACGACAGGTTCCGGGTCGTGACCGGTGGCGCTCACGGCATGGTCGACCGAAAGTGGTTCGCTGACCGGATGCCGAAGGATGGGACAGCCTCGGTAGTCGACCTCACTTCGTCATACACGACTATCGGACTGTGGGGTCCCAAGGCGCGCGAGATCCTCGCGCCTCTGACCCCCGACGACGTCAGCAACGAGGGCTTCGGCTTCGGCACCTGCAAGGACATCGAGGTCGACTCGCTGTCGGTGCTTGCCTCGCGGATCTCGTACGTCGGCGAGCTCGGCTGGGAGCTGCACGTGCCCATCGAGCAGGGCGCTCGGCTGTGGCGCATGCTGCACGAGGCCGGCGAGCCTCATGGGGCTGTCCCTGTCGGGATCGGCGTCTACGGCACCACGGGCCGGATCGAGAAGGGCTACCGCGCGTTCGGCTTCGAGCTCGACTCGGAGCGCACGATCATCGAGGCCGGCATGCAGCGCCCCAAGGTCAAGGCGGCTGAGTTCGTCGGGCGAGAGGCCTATCTCAAGCAACGTGCCGAGGACCCGAAGGCGGTGCTGTGCACGCTGGCGGTCGAAGACCACAGCTCGAAGTCCGGCATGAAGCGTTACATGCTTGGCGGAGAGCCCATTCTGACTGCTGACGGCAAGGTGCTCACCGACGACCACGGGCACCGCCCCTACGTCACGACGGCAGGGTCAGCGCCGTCGCTTGGCAAGCACCTGCTGATGGCATTCCTCCCGCCGAGCGAGGCCACTGTTGGCAACGAGCTCTCGGTGTCCTACATGGAGGAGCGTTACCCAGTGACTGTTGCGTCAGCTGACGCGACTGCCGTGTTCGACCCGTCCAACGACCGCATCCGGGGGTAGCCGATATGACGAATGTCTTGGTGTGCATCAAGAGAGTTCCGGACTCCTCCGGCCAGATCCTGCTGTCCGACGACGGACTGTCGATCGACGCCCGTCACGTCGGCTACACCGTGAGTCCGCATGAGGAATGCGCGGTCGAGCTGGCCATCCAGATCGCCAAGGCGACCGACGGCGAGGCGACCGTGCTCACCCTCGGGTCGAGCGATGCCATCGAGCAGGTGCGCGACGCGATCGCCGTGGGCTGCACCGGGGCGGTGCTCATCGAGGCTGACGCCGACAAGTTCGGTCCCGCCGACGTGGCGGCCGCGATTGCCGATGTCGTGCGGGCACGGGACGCGGACGGTACGACGTACGACCTGGTCCTGCTGGGCAACGACGCGGCCGACACCGGCGACTTCCAGGTTCCGGTGCGCCTCGGGTACGCCCTCGGCCGGCCGGTCCTCACCGGCATCTCGACGGTCGACGTTTCCGATGGTGTGGCGACCGCACGTGGCGAAACTTCTGGTGGCACCGAGGTGTTCGAGCTGCCGCTGCCCGCGGTCATCGCGGTGATGGAGGGCGGGATCGCACCGCGCTATCCGTCGATCCCTGGCCGGATGAAGGCCAAGCGCACGCAGGTCGACACGGTCGTGCCGCAGCGCGAGCCGGTCGGCTCGGGACGACTACGGCTGCGCCAGCCTCCTGAACAGCCGAGTGTGGTGGAGGTCCTGGGCAAGGGCGCTGACGCGGCACCCGCTGTCGTCGACCTGCTGGTGCGGCTGGGGGTGGTGTCGAAATGATTCTGTCGCTGGTAGAGACCGACCCACAGGGCGTCACCGAGACCTCGAACGAGACGTTGACCTTCGCGCGCGACCTGGCCGCACGCTCCGGCGGCGGTCCGCTGCACGCGCTGCTTGTCGGCCAGGTTGATCCCGCCACCCTCGCGACAGCGGTGGCGCAGCTTGGCGAGCAGGGCGTCGACGTCATACATCACGCACAGCACGAGCAGCTGTCGTCGTATGCCGCAGCGGCCTGGGCGGCGGCCTGTGTCGATGCCGTGTCCGCAACCGAGGCGAAGGTGCTCGTTGCGGCGGGAACGCCGCGCGGCAGTGAGGTCATGGCCCACGTGGCCACCCGGCTCGACCAGATGATGGCGGCCAACGTCGTCGCCGTCGACGAGGTCGATCCGTTGACTGTTTCCCGGCAGGTGATGGGCGGATCCGCGCTGGAGGAGATGCGACTAGACGGCGTGCCTGCCGTGCTGACGATGGCAGGGCACGCGACAACGCCTCGACCGGCCGAGCAGCCCACACAGCCGGAGGTGAGAGACTTCGAACCCGCACTGACCGAGTCCGACCTGGTTGGCCAGGTGGTGCGTGCCGAAGTCACAGAGGTCGACGACACGGCTGCCCTTACCGGTGCGCGGGTCGTGGTGGGGGCGGGCCGCGGCGCGGGCAGCGCGGATGGTTTCGGTGATCTGCTCGAGCTGACGGAGCTTCTCGACGGGACGCTTGGGGTGTCTCGGGTTGTGACGAGCCTCGGCTGGCGACCTCATCACGAGCAGGTCGGCCAGACCGGGAGCAGGATCGCGCCCGACATCTACATCGCGTGCGGGATCAGCGGCGCCATCCAGCACTGGGCCGGATGCCAGGGCGCGAAGACGATCCTGGCGATCAACACCGACGCCGATGCCCCGATGGTGACCAAGGCGCACTACGCCGTGATCGGCGATCTCCACGAGGTCGTGCCGGCCATCAACGAGGAGCTGCGCCGCCGAGTCGGCTGACCCCCCACCGTCCAGACACGCGCTAGCCCGCGAATCGGCCTCCTGGGAGGCGCGATTCGCGGGCTAGGCGGTGTTTGGTGCGGTGTCAGGTCAGGCGATGCCCTCGAGCCAGGCCTCGACCTTGTCTGGGTTGTCTTCGATCCACTGGTCTGCCGCGTCCTCGGGCTCCATCTTGTCCACGGCGATGGACTTGGCGACCAGGTTCTGGTCTTCGTTGGTCCAGTTGAAATTCTTGACCAGGTCCACCGACGGGCTGCCGGACTCCGCCCATTCAGTCGAGACGACCTTGTTCAATGGATACGGCGGGTAGTCGGTCGCCACGTCGGGGCCTTCGACGGGATCCCCTTCTTTCCACGGCGGCAGGTTGATCTTGACGAGTGGGACCTCGGCCAGGAACCACTGCGGCTCGTAGAAGTAGCCGATATAGGGTTCCTGGTTCTCCTCCGCGCTGCGGAAGCCCTCGATCAGCGCAGTCTCGCTCCCGGTGAACACGACCTCGTAGTTGAGGTCGAGGTTCTTGATGATGGCTTCGTCGTTCGTCACGAAGCCGGGGTCGCCGTCGTAGAACGTGCCCTTGTCGCCGGTCTCACTGGTCTTGAACAGGTCGGAGTACTTGTTCAGGTTCTCCCAGTCGGTGATGTCGGGATACTCCTCGGCCATCCACGGCGGCACATACCAGCCGATGATGCCGTCATTGCCTGTCAGGCCGAGGTCGGTGGCACTGCCGTCGCCACCCTTCTCCTCTATGTACTTCGACTGCAGTTCAGGGTGGCCCCAGTTCTCGATCACGACGTCTACCTCGCCTGTGCCGAATCCCTTCCACGAGACCTGCTCGTCGATGCGCTTGTATTCCACAGTGCATCCCAGCTCGGTCTCGGCCACTCGCCCGACGACGTAAGCGTTAGCCTCGTAACCCACCCAGTTGTTGATCGCCATGTTGAGCGTGCCGCATTCCTCTCCTCCTGCGGGCGTGTCGGTGTCCTCGATGCTGTCGCCCCCACAGCCGCTCAACACTCCCGCAGCGGTCAAAGCGAGAGCACCGAGTGCTGCGTACGTCCGGGTCCTCTTCATGTGTTCCTTCTTCCTGTCCAGACTGCCAGTTTGATTAGTTCTGAATCCTTCGTGAGCTCGAATGCCTCTAGGCCCGCCCAAGCGCTGGTACCGCCTTAGCCCTAGGTTTGCTGGCCGCTGCTTTCGCCCAGCCGGCTAAGCCCTTACTCGCTGCACCGTACGTCGTAATCCGGTCGAGCATGATGCCGATCAACACGATCGCGATGCCGGCGGCCAGGCCTCGACCGACGTTGTCCGCGTTTCGGAAGCCGCTGACGACGTCGAAGCCCAGTGCTCCTGCTCCGACCATGCCGCCGAGGACGACCATGGAGAGGACGTAGAGGAGACCCTGGTTCGCCGCAAGCAGCAGGGACCCCCGGGCCATCGGCAGCTGCACCTTGGTGATCATCTGCCAGCGGCTCGTGCCGGACGCCTCAGCGGCCTCGATCGTTGTCGGCGAGACACCACGGACGCCGTCGGCCACCAGCTTGATCGCCACCGGTGCTGCGTACACGATGCCGGCCACGATTGCAGTGAACCGGTTAGACCCGAACAGGATCAGGACCGGCACGAGGTAGACGAATGGCGGCAACGTCTGCCCAGCGTCGAGGAAGGGTCTGACCACACGGTCCGCCGCCTTGCTGCGTCCGATCCAAACGCCGACGACGACCGCGAGCACCATTACGACCGCGGTCGCGACGAGCACCGAGGTCAGCGTGACCATGGCGCTGTTCCAGAGGTCGGTGTAGTAGATGCCCCCGAGGCAAACCACGGTATACACGAGCGCACGCCACCCACCCACGATGGCCGCGATAGCCGCGATCGCGACGAACGTGACGTACCACGGCGAGTTGGCGATGAGGTCCTGCATCGGATTGAGGAGCCAGACCGTGAACTTGTCCTGGATCGCTCCCGTTAGGTCGGCGACGTCCGACCTCAGCCACTCGCTGAACTCGTCGACCCGGTCACTGATGGGTGTCCCGATGTCCCACGACTCCGGCCACTCGTTGTAGTTGAGCTGGGTGTTTGACAGGTACACCGCGACGAGCGTCAGGACGCCACCACCGGCGAGGAAGGCGCGGCGCTGACGCTTCTTCTGCGTGCCCGCGCGTCCTGCTGTCTCGGCTCGGACGCTGGCGGCGGTCGTGGTGCGGTCGAGCATGATCGCCATGATCACAATGCAGATACCCGACACGAAGGCGCCGCCCAGGTCGCCGCGGACCAGGCCCTCGACGACGGGCTGACCCAGGCCGGGGCTGTCGATGAACGCCGCGATCGTCACCATCGAGAGGGCAGCCATCATGGTCTGGTTGACGCCCACGATGATCGTGCGCTTGGCCATGGGCAGCTCGACGTTCTTGAGTCGCTGGAATTTCGTCTGACCGAGCGACGCGGTCGCCTCGAGCGTGGTCGCCGAGACGTTGTTGATCGCGTGCGCCGTGATCCGGGTGACCGGTGGCAACGCGTAGACCAGCGTGACCAGTGTCGCGCAGGCAGCTCCGATGCCGAACAGGATGACGAACGGCAGCAGGTAGACGAACGACGGCATCGTCTGCATCACGTCGAGGATCGGCCTCATGATGGCCTCGACCACCTTGCTGCGTGTCATCCAGACACCCAGCGGTATGCCGATGAGGAGCGCGAAGGCGACCGCGACGAAGGTCACGATCAAGGTGTCGATCGAGTCTGCCCAAAAGCCCAGTGCTCCGAACAGGAAGAACGACGCCGCGACGAGCGGGATGCTGCGGCCGCCGGCGACGGCGTAGGCAACCCAGATCGCGATAGCGATCGTGCCGAGCCAGCCGATCTGTGGCACCGGCCGCGGGAACTTGCCCTCGGTGAACATCTGCTGCAGCCACGTGACGAGGCCGTTGATGCGGTCGGCGATCCAGTCGAGGATGCTGAGGAACCAGTTGTCGTCTGCCGCGATGATCGCGTCGGCGCGCGCTTGTAACCAATCATGCACGTCGGTGTGTGTGGCGGTCGACATCTTGAGGGTGTCGGTGCCCTCCGTGAAGTACCAGACGATGATCCAGAGCACGATGACGCCGACGAGTGCCCAGGCCTGGGCATGCCTGCGTAGCGACGCGACGTAGCTGACGTCGAAGCCGGCATCCCTCGTTGTGGTGGCTGTGGAACTCATGCGGGCGCGCTCTCTACCGTATCTTCCTCGGCCACAACGACGCGCAGGATTGCCTCGTCGTCGACGATGCCGATGAGCTTGTCGTTCTCGACGACCCGGACGACGTGCTGGGACGCCAGCGCCGCTTGCGCCGCCTGGCGGACGATCGTGTCGGGCGACATGACAGGTCCCTCGCTGGAGTCGTCAGGCCGAGGCTCGCGCATCACGTAGCGGAGGGTCAGCACGTGAGACCTGGGTACGTCGCTGACGAAGTCGCGGACGTAGTCGTCGGCCGGGTTGGCCACCACCTCGGCCGGCGTACCGACCTGCACGACTTCGCCGTCGCGCATGATCAAGATCCGGTCACCGAGCTTGAGCGCCTCCTGCAGGTCATGGGTGATGAACACCATGGTCTTCTGAAGGTCCTCCTGGAGTCGGATCACTTCGTTCTGCATGTCGCGGCGGATGAGGGGGTCGAGTGCAGAGAACGGCTCGTCGAAGAGCAGCAGAGCGGGGTCTCCAGCAAGCGCCCGCGCCAAACCGACGCGCTGCTGCATTCCGCCGGACAGTTGGTCGGGATAGGAGTTCTCGTTGCCCTGCAACCCGACCAGCTCCACGATCTCGGCCGCCTTCTTACGCCGCTCCGTCTTGCCGACGCCGCGGATCTCCAGCCCATAGGCGACGTTGTCGATGACCTGCCGGTGCGGCAACAGTCCGAAGTGTTGGAAGACCATGGAGACGTAGTTGCGGCGCAGGTTGCGCAGAGCGCTGTCGGACGCATCGGTGATGCTTTCGCCGTCAATCATGACGGTGCCGGCGGTCGGCTCGATCAGCCGAGTCAGGCACCGCACCAGCGTCGACTTGCCGGATCCCGACAGTCCCATCACGACGAACACCTCGCCGGGGGCAACGTCGAATGTGATGTCCTTGACGGCCGACACGCAGCCCGTTTTCTTCAGCAGCTCTCGGCGCGGGAGGTCAGCGTCGGGAGTGCCGATGATCTTGTCGGCCTTCGGGCCGAACACCTTCCACAGATGCTCGACAGCCAACGCTGGCGTCGACGAGGTGTGGCTGGTGGTCGGTGTGTCGGTGTCGACGTGGGTCATGGCGAAACCTCACTTTCGGTGGTCGACCTCGAGGCCGGTGGGTATAGCGACGAGTGATCGCGGTAGCGGTAGTACGCAACGTCTGCGGCGGGCAGTGGAGTGTTCTCGAGGATCAGGTCGGCAGCCTTCTCGGCAACCATCATGACCGGGGCATAGATGTTGGCGTTGGTGACGTAGGGAAACACAGAAGCGTCGACGACTCGGAGCCCTTCGACGCCATGGACACGCATCGTCAGCGGGTCGATCACGGACATGTCGTCGACCCCCATCTTTGCGCTGCACGAAGGGTGGAGCGCTGTCTCGGCATCTGCGGCCACCCAGTCGAGGATCTGCTCGTCGGTCTCGACTCCCGGCCCCGGCGAGAGCTCTCCGTCGTTGAACGGCGCGAAGGCGGGCTGGTTGAGGATGTCACGGGCGACCCGGATCGCCTCCACCCACTCCTTGCGGTCGGTAGGAGTGGTGAGGTAGTTGAACCTGAGCGCCGGGTGTTGCCTGGGATCAGTCGACGTGATCTTCACCGAACCACGTGTGTCGGCATACATCGGGCCCACGTGCACCTGGTAGCCGTGTCCTTTGGTCGGGGATGAGCCGTCGTATCGGATCGCGAGCGGCAGGAAGTGGAACATCAGGTTGGGGTAGTCGACATCGTCGTTGCTCCGGGTGAAGCCGCCGGCCTCGAAATGGTTGGTGGCGCCGAGTCCGGTGCGGAAGAACAACCAGTCGAAGCCGATCTTGGGCCGGTTGCGCCAGCGCAGACCCGGCGCGATCGAGACAGGCTGCTTGGAGGCGTACTGGACGTAGACCTCCAGGTGGTCTTGCAGGTTCTCCCCCACACCCGGCAGGTCGTGTACGACGTCGACGCCGAGCGTTGCCAGCTCGCTCGCGTTGCCGACCCCCGACAGCTGGAGCAGCTGTGGTGAGTTGATCGCGCCGCCGCACAGGATCACTTCGGCGGCGCGGGCATTGCGACGTAGCCGGCCGCCCTTCTGGTAGTCGACTCCGACCGCCCGCTTGCCGTCGAAGCGGACTCCGGTGACGAGAGCGAACGTCTCGACCCGGAGGTTCGGCCGGTTGCGGACGGGGTGGAGGTACGCGCGCGCGGCTGACAGCCGCCGGCCGCGGTGCACGTTGCGGTCGAAGGCCGCGAACCCTTCCTGTCGGTAGCCGTTGACATCGTCGGTCAGTGGGTAGCCCGCCTGCTGAGCGGCTTCGAAGAACGCTGCGTGCAGTGGGTTGGCGGCGGGCCCTCGCTCGAGCACGAGCGGGCCGTCGCCGCCGCGCCAGTCGTCGGCGCCGGCAAGGCAGGTCTCCATCCGCTTGAAGTACGGAAGGCAGTGCTGGTAGTCCCAGGTCTCCAGGCCCTTGTCGGCCGCCCAGCGTTCGTAGTCGAGCGGGTTGCCACGCTGGAAGATCATGCCGTTGATGCTGCTCGACCCACCGAGCAGCTTGCCGCGTGCGTGGAAGACCCGGCGTCCGTGCATCGCTGGCTCGGGCTCCGACCGGTAGCGCCAGTCATAGAGACGGCTGCCGATCGGGATCGGCAAGGCTGCAGGCATGTGGATGAACGGGTCGAGCTTGAAGTCGGAGTGACCTGCCTCGAGCACCAGGACGGTCGTCGAGGGATCGGCGCTCAGCCGATTGGCCAGGGCGCAGCCGGCCGACCCACCGCCGACGATGACGAAGTCCCAGACCTGGTCGGAACGCGAGCGCGGAGCCATCAGCTGCCACCGAACCAGTTCTGGACCGCCGGGTTGACGTTGTGCCAGATGTGCTTCGTCTCGCGGTACTCGTCGAGGCCCGCCGAGCCGAGCTCGCGACCGACGCCGGACTGCTTGTAACCGCCCCACTCGGCTTGCGGTACGTACGGGTGGTAGTCGTTGATCCAGACCGTCCCCATCCGAAGCCGGCTGGCCACGCGTTCGGCCCTGCCCGCGTTGCTGGTCCAGACGGCGCCGGCGAGTCCGTAGATGCTGTCGTTCGCGATCCGTACGGCGTCGTCCTCGTCGGTGAACGTCTCCACCGTGAGGACGGGCCCGAAGGACTCGTCCTGGGTGACGCTCATGGCGGTGGTGCAGTCGTCGAGAATCGTTGGTGGGTAGTAGTAGCCGTCGCCGAGGGCGGGGTCGTCGGGTCGCGCACCGCCACACCTCAGGGTTGCGCCCTCGGCAATACCTCGGGCGACGTACTCCTCGACCTTGGCGCGGTGGGCAGCGGAGATGAGCGGCCCGGTCTCAGCCTTGTCGTCGAACGGGCCGCCGAGGCGGATGCGGCCAGCTCGCTGGACGAGCTCGTCGACGAACTCCGACTTGATCGACTCGTCGATCACGAGCCTTGCGCCGGCCGAGCAGACTTGCCCGGAGTGGAGGAACACGGCGGTGAGCGCCAAGTCGAGCGCCACCTCGAGGTCGGCGTCTGCGAACACGATGTTGGGGTTCTTGCCGCCGAGCTCGAGGGCGATCTTCTTGACGGTCGCGGCGGCGTTGGCCATCAGCACTCGGCCGGTCTCCAAGCCGCCGGTGAACGACACGAGGTCGATCGCGGGGTGGGTGGAGAGCGGCGCCCCGGCCGTCGGACCGGCACCGAGGACGAGGTTGCCAACCCCTGCTGGCAGACCGGCATCTTTGAGGGCTTGCATGAGGAGCACTGCCGTCGAGGGGGTCAGCTCGCTCGGCTTCAAGACGAACGTGTTGCCAGCGGCCAGTGCAGGTGCGACCTTCCACGAGGTCTGCAGCAGCGGGTAGTTCCAGGGCGTGATGAGGGCGGCGACGCCGATCGGCTCGTGGACGACTCGGCTGCGGATGTCGGACTGCCCGGTGTCGACGACTCGACCGGTGTCGGCCGCGGCGGCACCTGCGTAGTGGCGGAACACGGAGACGACATCGTCGACGTCGTACTCGCTCTCGACCAGACGCTTGCCGGTGTCGAGCGACTCGGCGCGAGCGATCTCGTCCTTGCGCTCGAGCAGCAAGGCGGCGACGTCATACAGCAAGGTGCTCCGGTCGCCGACAGACGACGTGGGCCAGCCGGAGCTGTCGAAGGCACGTCTGGCAGCGAGGATCGCCTGCACGGTGTCGTCGGGACCGGCCTCCGCGACGATGCGCGACGATGTCGCCCGTCGCGGGGTTGCGGATCTCGCGGGTGTCGCCGGCGAGGGCCGAGCGCCACTCCCCATCGATGAATAGTTCGGCCACCCGTGCCTCCACTATGCGGGGAACTCGATAGGGTGCGTATCACGCAACGCAACGTGCGTTACGCAACACAGGTAAGCAGCCTGCCTCGGGGCCGTCAAGCACAAACCGGCAACGTTGGCCCGGCGACACAAAGTCGCTCTTTCGCGCCTGTCAATGGGCTCGCCAACGCGCGTTAAGCATATGCCGTTGCTCATCAGCCGGACCAGCCCAATCGTTGTGACACGTCGTGCGCAGCCGACATCACCGCCTCGGCGACCTGGGGCACGCGGCGGGCATCGAGACGGAACGTCGGACCTGAGATGCTCAGCGAGGCAACTACCTCGCCATGGGTGTTGCGGATAGCCGCGGCGACCGCGGTGAGCCCGACCTCGAGCTCGTCGATGGCGATCGCGTGACCGCGCGCCCGCACCTCGTCGAGTTCGCGCATCAGCGCGTCCATCGTCGTAATCGTGTTGGCGGTGTAGGAACGGAGCGCCGGCACCTGCCGGGCCACCTCAGTGCGCTCGAGACCGCTGAGGAGGATCTTGCCGTTGGACGTGGCATGCAGGGGAATCCGCTGCCCGACCCAGTTGTGCGGCTGAAGGGCCGACGAACCCGCGACCTGGTCCATGTAGAGCGCCGCACCGTCCGACATCACCGCGACGTTGACCGTCTCACCGGTGTGCTTGGCCAGCCGCCGGGTGATGTCACGGCTCTCCTGGACGAGATCGAGGCGAGACGTCGTAGCCCCGGCCAGTCGCAGGATGCCGATGCCCAGCCGGTACTTGCCACGTCCGGTGTGCTGCTCCACGAGGTCGCGTCGCTCGAGAGCAGCGACCAGGCGCGACGCTGTCGACTTGTGGACGCCGAGCTCACGCGCCAATTCAGTCACGCCGGTCTCGCCATTGCGAGCCAGCAACTCCAGGATCGTCGATTGCCCGGTCGACCGACTGCACTGTCGACACATCGGACCGCAACACCGGGACGCTGTTGCTCATAGCGAGACACTAGTGCACAGGAAGCGACAGCAGCAGGTGCTCGCAGTCAATAATCTGGGTCATGACCCCGCCAGCTCGCTGCGCACGATTTCGTGCTCAGACTCCGCTGCGCCGACCGCCCCGGCATCGTGCACGCCGTCGCCGGATTCCTGATGGAACAGGCCGGCAACATCGTCGAGAGCCAGCAGTACGGCGACGCGGAGACCGGCCAGTTCTTCATGCGGGTGCGCTTCGAGCTGACGGCGGGGGACGCGACACTCGATGATCTGCGTGCGCGTTTCGCCTCGACGAGCGAGCGCTTCGGCATGACGTGGGAGCTCTGGGAGAACGACGCCCCCTACAAGTCCCTCATCATGGTGTCGCGGTTCGGCCATTGCCTCAACGACTTGTTGTTTCGGTGGAGTACCGGGTCGCTCCAGATCGACGTACGGGCGATTGTGTCGAACCATCGCGACTTCGAGCGGCTGGCGGACTCGTACGGCATCGCGTTCCACCACATCCCGGTGTCCGTGGACACGAAGGCGGACGCCGAGCGCCGGCTGCTGTCAGCTCGTCGACGAGCTCGACATCGATCTGGTCGTGCTGGCGCGGTACATGCAGGTGCTCTCGGACGAGACCTGTCGCGCCTTGAGTGGGCGGGCGATCAACATCCATCACTCGTTCCTGCCCAGCTTCAAGGGGGCCCGGCCGTACCACCAGGCGCACCTGCGTGGCGTGAAGCTGATCGGGGCGACTGCGCACTACGTCACGTCCGAGCTCGACGAGGGGCCGATCATCGAGCAGGACGTCGCTCGCGTCAATCACAGCTTTACGTCGGAGCAACTGGTCGCGGCCGGCCGCGACGTCGAGAGCCAGGTTCTGTCGCGGGCGGTGCGCTGGCACTCCGAGACGCGGGTCATGGTCAACGGGAACAAGACCGTCGTCTTCAACTAACCCCTCCCGTTGACCCGTCACCTTTGGTCCGTTGACCCGTCACCTTTGGTCCGTTGACCCGTCACTTGTGGGTCCATTCACACGCCATTTATGTCGTGGATTGCGCATCTCGGCGCCGCCGACAATGCCCTCGATCCGGCTGCGGAGGCCGCCTGTGGATAGCGGCCCCGCGGCGGACGGCAATCCAGTCATAGTCGTGTTCGTGCACGAGACTCTTGAGTTACCCGATGCTCCCTTCACTGTGGCTGACGCCGACGCATGCGGGCTGCCGCGGCACCGCTTGCGGCAGTTGTTGCGGTCACGTCTGGTACGCCGCGTCTTGACTGGTGTCTATCAGGATGCTGCTTTGCCAGACACCCTTCTCAACCGCGCGAAGGCCGCAGCACTCGTGGTCTCGCAGTTTGCCGTGTTGTGCGATCGAACAGCGGCGTGGCTTCACGGCGTTGACACGTTCGAGTACCGCGAGCTGGACATCCTTCCTCCCTTGGAGACGTTCGTCCTTCGCGACCACAGCCGCATCAGGCGCGCCGGCACGCTGGGCGGTGAGCGTGATCTGGCCTGCAATGACGTCATGGTCATCCACGGCGTCAAGGTGACCACTCCGGTACGCACGGCGCTGGACCTCGGATGTGGCCTGACTCGGCGGGAGGCACTCGCGGCGCTTGACGGGTTCCTGCGGCTGCATGCCCTGTCCCCAGCTGATCTCCGAGCCGAGCTTCCCCGCTATTACAGGCGCCGCGGCGTCATACAGCTGCGTGAGCTGGTGCAACTAGCCGACTACCGTGCTGAGTCGCCTGGAGAGTCGTGGACCCGGCTGTGCTTGATTGATGCGGGACTACCTGCCCCCGAGCTCCAATGGTCGATTGTCCAAGACGGTAGAGAGATTTTCAGACTCGATCACGCCTACCCGCGGGCACGGGTCGCCATCGAATTCGACGGTGAAGAGTTCCATGACTCACCGGAGCAGAAGGCCAGAGACGAGGCTCGCCGGCGGTGGCTCCGCGACCACGGGTGGGTAGTCATCGTCGTCACAAAGGCATCTTTCGGACGTGAAGCAGTGGCGGCGTGGACAGGCGAGGTACGTCGCGCGCTGCACCGTTGATGCTCATGACCGTCAGCTGATCACCGACCACAAGTGACGGCTCAACAGACCAAAGTTGTCGGGTCAACAGACCACAAGTGACGGGTCAACAGACCAAAGTTGCCGGGTCAACAGACCACAAGTGACGGGTCAACGAGAGGGTTAGTCGCCGAGCTCACGGCGGCGGCGCGTCACGTACTCCTCGAGCTCGGCCCGGATCGCCTCGTCGAGTGGCGGCGCTTCGTACGCAGCCAGCTTGTCCTGGTAGATCTTCGTCGCGCGGGCGGCCGTGTCGAGGCTCCCGTTTCGCATCCAGCGTTCGTAGTTGTCCGACGACGAAAGGAACGGTCGGTAAAAGCAGGTCCGGAAGCGCTCCATCGTGTGCATCGCCCCGAGGAAGTGGCCGCCATGGCCGACCTCCTGGTGCGCGTCGAACGCCAGCGTGTCGGGGTTGATCTCGAGCGGCGTGAACTCGACCTGCAGCATCTCCAGCAGCTGTACGTCGACGATGAACTTCTCGAAGCCGGCCACCAACCCGCCCTCCAGCCAACCCGCGGAGTGCATCACCCAGTTCGCACCCGCCAGGAATGTCGGCAGCAGCGTCATCACCGCTTCGTAACCCGCCTGCGCGTCCGGCACCTGGCTCGACGTCAGACCGCCACCGGACCGGAACGGCAGCCCGAAGTGCCGGGCGATCTGGCCGGTGCAAAACAGGCCGATCGCCGACTCCGGTGTCCCGAAGGTCGGCGACCCCGACTGCATGTCGATGTTGGACAGGAACGAACCGAAGATGACGGGTGCGCCCGGCCGGATCAGCTGCGCCAGCGCGATACCGGACAAGGCCTCGGCGATCTGCTGCACCAACGCGGCCGGGATCGTCACCGGCGACATCGCCCCCATCAAGATGAACGGTGTAAGCACCACAGGCTGCGCCGCTGCGACGTACTCGAACAGCGCGTCGAGCATGCGGTCGTCCCAACGCAGCGGCGAGTTGCAGTTGATCAGCGAGATCGAGACCGGCGACTCCTCGATGACGTCACGCCCGCCAAAGAGGATCGAGCCCATCGCGATCGTGTCGGCCGCGTTGGGCCCCGAGACGACATTGCCCATGTAGATCTTGTCGGTCAGCGTCTGCAGCGCGTAAGTCATGTCGAGGTGGCGCGAGTCGAGCGGAGTGTCGTTCGGCTCGCAGACCACGCCGCCTGCCGAGTCCATCACGTCATACGACTGGGCCAGCTTCGCGAAGTTGCGGAAGTCCTCCATCGTCGCATCGCGGCGTACGTCGCCCTCACGCACGAAAGGCGGGCCGTAGACCGCTCCGAACACCATCGAGTCGCCGCCGATGTGGACCGTGTTGGCCGGGTTGCGCGCCACGACGTCGAACTCCTTCGGCGCCTTGGCGACCTGGGCGAGGACAAACTCCGGGTCGAGGAAGACCGTCTTGTCCTCGACCCGCTGCCCGGCCTGCCGGAAGAGCTCGAGCGCCGGCTCCGACATGAACTCCACGCCGATCTCGGTGACGAGCCGCCGCCAGGCCGCGTCGAGCTGCGCCATCGCGTCCGGCGACAGCACTTCGTAGCGGGGCATCGTGTTCTTGAACATCAGGCCTCCCGACCAGATTTTGATCATGATGTGGAACACAGGTTCCATATTGTGGTTTCATTGTGGGGTACGTCGGCGCCGAGCGGAAGACCCAGCGCCACCCGATCAGGAGGAGACGCCCACCATGTCGGTCAGCGGCACCCAGGCCATCGACCGGGCAGCTGAGCTGCTCTCCCGCGTTGTGCTGGCCGAGGAGCCACCGTACTTCGGCGACCTCGTCACCGACACCGGCCTCGCGAAGTCCACCGCCTCCCGGCTGCTGCAAGCCCTCGAGCGCCACCGGCTCGTCCACCGCGACGAGGAAGGCGGCTACGAGGCGGGCCCACTCTTCGCGCTTTACGCCAGCCGACACGAGCCGTCGGCCGAGCTGGTGAGGGTTGCGCGTCCCGTGCTCGAGGCGGTCAGCGAGGCGACCGGCGAGACGGTCAACCTCGCCATCGTGCGCGGCCACACGGTCGTCCAGGTCGCCCAGATCGACTCGACATACCTCCTGGGCACAACGAACTGGGTCGATGTCGAAGTGCCCGCCCACTGCTCGGCCCTTGGCAAGGTCTTCTACGCCGAGGGTGTCGTGCCTTCCCCCGACACGGCGCTGGAACGTCGTACGCCGAAGACGATCACCGATCCTGGCGCGTTCCGTCAACACCTGGCTCAGGTCCGAGCCGCCGGCTACGCCGAAGCCCGCGGCGAGCTCGAGATCGGACTCGACGCGATCGCAGCCCCCGTTCGCGATCACACGGGCACAGTCGTTGCAGCGCTCGGCATCTCGGGGCCGAGCGACCGGCTCGGCGGGCAGAGCGCACACAACAAGTCACTGCTCACAGACCAAGCCAGGGAGCTGTCGAGCATTCTCGGACTCCCACCACGAAAGGACGGCGCCGCATGACGCCAGAAGAGCTTCTGCGGACCTTGTACGACGAGACGCTCCAGGGCAACGCCCCGGCCGTCCTCGCCCTCACCCAGCAGGGCCTCGACCTCGGCCTCACGCCGGAGTCGTTGCTGTTCGACTCGCTGATCCCCTCGCTGGAGGAGGTGGGCGCCCGCTTCGAGCGTGGTGACTTCTTCGTGCCCGAGATGCTGATCGCGGGACGCGCGATGAGCGGCGCCCTCGCCCTGCTGCGGCCGCTGCTCGCCGAGACCGGCGTGCAGACGGTGGGCACGTTCGTGATGGGGACCGTCAAGGGCGATGTCCACGACATTGGGAAGAACCTCGTCAACATCATGCTCGAGGGCGCCGGCTTCCACGTGATCGACCTCGGGGTGCAGGTGCCGCCGGAGAAGTTCGTCGAGGCGATCAACGAGTACAAGCCTGACATCGTCGGCTTCTCGGCGTTCCTCACGACGACGATGCCGATGTTCAAGGCCAACATCAACGCGCTGGAGAAGGCCGGCATCCGGGACTCGGTCGTGATCATGGTCGGCGGCGCTCCCGTGACCCAGGAGTATGCCGACGCTGTCGGTGCCGACGCGTACGCCGCCGACGCGTCCCAGACCGTCAAGAAGGCCAAGGACCTCATCCAAAAGAAGCGCGCCGCCGTGTCCGTCTGAACCCGCGTCTGAACTCGTCTCGCCATCGAAGGAACCGTGCATGCACACCGTTTTGAGCTCCGCCAGCAAGAGCGTCACCATCGGCCACGACCAGCCGTTCTGCATCATCGGTGAGCGCATCAACCCGACGGGGCGACGACTCTTCCAGGAGCAGCTGCGCGCTGGCGACCTGTCCGCGATCGAGCGAGACGTGGCTGCGCAGGTTGCCCAGGGCGCGATGGTGCTCGACGTCAACATGGGTGTGCCCCTGACCGACGAGCCTGAGCTGCTGATGAAAGCGATCAAGCTCGTCCAGAGCCTGACCGATCTGCCGATCTGCATCGACTCGTCCGTCGTCGAGGCGCTCGAAGCCGGATTGTCGGTCTACGAAGGCCGCGCTCTCGTCAACTCCGTCACCGCCGAGGACGACCGGATGGCGGAGATCCTCCCCCTCGTGAAGCGGTACGGCGCCGCGGTCATCGCCCTGCCGAATGACCATGACGAGATCCCGATGGAGGCCAACAAGCGCCTCGTCCTGACGAAGAAGATCCTCGACACCGCGGTCGACCGCTACGGCCTCGCGGTCGAGGACATTGTCATCGACCCACTCGCGATGCCGATCGGAGCCGACCCCAACATCGTCAACGTCGCCTACGAGACGATCCACCGGATCCGCGACGACTTCGGCGTCAACATGACGCTCGGCGCCTCAAACGTGTCGTTCGGCATGCCGGGTCGCCACACCATCGGTGCAACGTTCCTCCCGATGGCCATGGCGGTCGGACTGACGAGCGCGATCATGGACGCCCGGACGCCGCAGATCGTTGAAGCAGTCAAGGCAGCCGACCTGCTGCTCGGCCACGATGAGTGGGGCGGCAACTGGATCGCCGCCTTCCGCGCGAAGCAGGCGGCAGAGTCAGCTGCCGCCGCGGCGGCACCGTGACGCCGAGCTCCGACCACGAGCCACGACTTCACCCGGACGAACTGCGGCGCGAAGGGCTGATCGTCCCGCCCGCAGTGCGGACCAGCGGCGCCGGCGCCGAGCACGACGGCACGGGGAGGGTGCGGCTTCGGTTCGCACCGCTGGACCGTGAGGTCCGGGTGCCCCCTGGTGTGAGCGTCTTCGACGCCGCGAGCTGGAACGGCATCGCGATCGACTCCACCTGCGGTGGCCACGGCACCTGCAAGAAGTGCAAGGTGCAGATCACCGGGGGTGCGGTGCCGATCTCCCGGCTCGACACTCGGTCGTTCACCCGAGAGCAGCTCGCCGCAGGCTGGCGGCTCGCCTGCCTGGCACAGGCCACCACGGACCTCGCCGTCGACGTACCTCCGATGATGACCCGGCCGAAGGCCGCCACCGTCGGCGTAGGGCGGCAAGTCATCCTGCGACCCGCCATCCAGAAGCGGTATGTCGAGCTCTCCGAGCCCAACCTGTCAGATCAGGCCCCAGACCTTGCCCGGCTGTTGGCCGCGATCGACGACCTCGAGCTTCGGGTTGACCTGCACGCGTTGCGGCGTCTGCCCAAGGTGATCCGCGACTCCGACTTCAAGCTGACCGCGGTCGTCGTGGACGACGTCCTCATCGATGTCGAGCCGGGTGACACCCGCGAGCACCGGTTTGCGATTGCGTTCGACCTCGGTACGACGACGGTGGTGGCGACGTTGCTGGACACGTCGACGGGAACTCCTGCCGCGGTGGCGTCGATGCTCAACAAGCAGCAGCCCTTCGGCGCTGACGTGATCACCCGCATCAGCGCCACCATGATCGATCCCGACGCACTCGGTCGACTCAGCGAACTCGCCCACGCCACCCTCGCCGAGCTCACAAGCGAGGTCTGCACGGAGGCCGGAGTGGACCCCACCCATGTCTACGAGATCGCCGTTGCTGGCAACGCGACCATGACCGCCCTCGCCTTGGGCATCGACCCCGAACCGCTGGGCGTCGCACCCTTCATCATGTCGTCCGCGACCCTGCCGGAGCTGCTGGCGACCGATGTCGGCGTTCACGTGCATCCGCGCGCTCGCGCCGTGGTGCTGCCAGCACTGGGGGCGTACGTCGGCGGCGACATCGTCGCCGGCATGCTCGCGTCGGGGATGGACCGCGACAAGCGGATGCGGCTCTTCATAGACGTCGGCACCAACTGCGAGATCGTGCTGGGCGACGGCGAGCGCATCCTGGCGACCGCAGCACCAGCCGGGCCGGCGTTCGAAGGTGGCGCGATCAGGTGCGGCATGCGGGCGGCCGACGGCGCCATCGAGGTGGTGAAGGTCAGCGACGACGACGTGAGCTGTCAGGTGATCGGAGATGTCGCGGCGCAAGGGCTGTGCGGGTCTGGCCTCGTCGATGCCGTTGCCGAGCTCGTGCGGATCGGGCTGCTCGACGCAAGCGGACGGCTCGTCACCGACGAGGCTGCCGCCGCGCTCACCCCCGGTCTGTGCGATCGGCTCGGCGAGGTCAATGGCGAGCGAGTGTTTGCCCTCGCCTGGCACGACGACGGCAAGCATGAGCTGGCCGACTCCGTCTACCTCAGCCAGCGCGACGTGCGCGAGCTGCAGTTCGCGAAGGCGGCGATCTCGACCGGCTGGTCGTTGCTGCTCGAGGAGCTGGGCGTAGAGCCCTCCGACGTACAGCAGGTGTTGCTTGCGGGGTCGTTCGGCTCATATCTGTCACCAGCGAGCGCAATCCGGATCGGCCTGGTGCCCAAGCTGCCGGTCTTGCGCATCGTCAGCGCTGGCAACGTCGCCGGCGAGGGCGCGAAGATGACGCTGCTGAGCATGCAGGAGCGCAAGGGCGCCGACGCGCTGCTCAAGGAGGTGAGATATGTCGAGCTCTCCGACCGGACTGACTTCAACGACCGGTTCGTCGACCAGCTCGCCTTCCCGAGCTGACCGGACGGCCATCATCGCGTGTGGGGCGATTGCCCAACCCTGCAAGGAGATCGTGGACCGTCGCGGCTGGTCCGTCGACATCTATCCGCTCCCACCACTGCTCCACAACCGACCCGAACTGATCGCCGGAGAGGTCGAGCGCTTAGCCGTGGAGCTGCAGTCGGACGCTCGTCCAGTCGCGGTCGCGTATGCAGACTGCGGCACTTACGGGGCGCTCGATGACGTATGTCGCCGGCTGTCCCTCCAGCGTCTGGCAGGTCTGCACTGCTACGACGTCTACGCTGGTGCCTCACGGCTCCAGGCTTTCTTCGACGAACAGCCCGGGACGTACGTCCTGACCGACTTCCTCGCGCGGTCATTCGCGCGGACTGTCCTTGTCGAGCTCGGCCTCGACCGCTTCCCCGAGCTGAGAGACAGCTACTTCGGCAACTACACCCGTGTGGTGTGGTTGGCGCAGCATCCCGACGACGAGACCCGCGCGCTTGCGGAGCGTGCCTCGGCGGCGATCGGCCTGCCGCTCATTGTCGTCGAGACAGGCACCTCAGGTCTCGAGCGCGAGCTCGAAACCCTTGTCAGGCAAGCAGTTCCTGACGCCACGCCTCCGTCTCCGCCACCTGGTTGAACGTAAACAGGTGCAGGCCTGCCACTCGCAGGTCGGGATCGGACAGGTACCCCGCCGACCGTTGGAGGAACCGATGTGGGTCGAACCCACCAGGAGCGGCGATGCGCGCAAACATTGAGGCGTGTGAGGTGAGGAAGCGCATCGACTGCCCTACACCGATCTTGGTCGCCATCATCAAGAGTTTGGCGCGCTCCACCGGCCCGGGGAGCCCGACGATCACGGGCAGGCCGACGCCGCGGCGCTGCATCCGTCGAAGCCAGGCATCGATCATCTTGGGGTCGAAGCAGAGGTTGCTGACGACGTATGTCGCATGGAAGCGCTTGTCCCACATGGACTGGATCGTGACGTCGTCCTCGATCGCGGGATGACTCTCTGGGTATCCGGTGATGCCGACATGCTCGAACGGTCGGCCGAGCTCCGACAAGTGCTCGAGCATCGCGAGCGAACCGGTGTACTCCCCGGCGGGTGGGTCGGCGTCCCCGGCCGGGCAAAACACGTTGGTCACGCCGATCGTGGTCAGCCGGTCGACGATCTCGGCGAGCTGGGTCGGCCCGGCGATCATCCGCGCAGCGAGGTGCGGCACGACGGCGTACCCCTGCCCGATCAGGTTGTCGGTCAGGTCGAGCGTCGCGTCGATGCCCTTGCTCGGACTGGCCGTCACCGTGATGGTCACGTCACGTGGCACGGCTGCGATGAGCGACGCCTCGATGTTGGCCGTCGGGAGCACTTCGTAGCGAGCTGTCCTGAGGGCGGCCTGCACAGCAGCGGTGACCGACGCCGACTTGTTGCGCATCAATCAACTCACTTCTTCATACGCACCAGACCCGCTCATGCTACGACCGCGCACGCCTCCGTGGGAATGGCGTCAACCCTCCTGGATCACGGCCGCAAGAACCAGCATCCCCACACAGCACAGCGCGAGCGCGGTTAGATCGACGAAGCGGCGTCGCACTCGAAGCATGCCCGCCCGCTCGTCGGGCAGCACGGCTCGGGAGACGAACGCCAGCCCGAAGCCTGCCCCCATCACCACGGTCCCGGACCGCCAAGCGCCGGCAGCCACAATGCCGAGGCCCACCAACGTCACCGACACCACCACCAGGTAGATGATGCCTCCCGTGGTCGACGGCTTCTTGAGCCAGCTCACCGCAGGCCGGCAGCGCGTTCGGCCGCCTCGACAACATTTGTGAGGAGCATCGCTCGTGTCATCGGCCCTACCCCGCCGGGCATCGGAGCGATGTGTGCGGCGACCTCGAAGACGTCACTCGCAACGTCGCCGACGAGTCCTGCATCGGTACGAGTGGTGCCGACATCCAGCACGATCGCCTTGTCCTTGACCATGCTTGCGGTGATGAGGCCGGCAACCCCGGCAGCGGCGACGACGACGTCAGCGCGGCGGACATGGTCGGCCAGGTCACGGGTCCCCGTGTGGCACAGGGTCACGGTGGCGTTCTCGGTACGTCGGGTGAGCAGCAGCCCGAGCGGCCGCCCCACGGTCACGCCCCGGCCCACCACGCAGACGTCAGCCCCGTCGAGGTCGACGTCATACGCGCGGAGCAGCTCGACGATGGCGCGCGGGGTGCATGGCAGCGGCCCTTCTGCCATCAAGGTGAGACGGCCGAGGTTCATCGGGTGCAACCCGTCGGCGTCCTTGTCTGGGTCGACAAGCTCGAGCGCCCGCTGCGCGTCGAGGTGCTTTGGCAAGGGGAGTTGGACGATGAAGCCGGTGCAGCTCGGGTCGTCGTTGAGCGCGACGATCCGTTCTTCGAGGAACTGCTGGGTGACGTCGGCCGGGTGGTGCTCGCGGATCGAGGCGATACCGACTTGGTCGCAGTCACGGTGCTTGCCGGCGACGTAAGCAACGCTGCCGGGATCCTCGCCGATCAAGACGGTGCCGAGCCCCGGGGTCACCCCGTGCTCGGCCAGTGTCGCCACGCGCTGCTGCAGGTCAGCCCTGATGGCAGCCGCGGTCGCCTTGCCGTCAAGAATCTGCGCAGTCACGCGCCAGATTGTGTCACGCCGCTCAGCCAGCGTTGTACGCCTCCACCACGAACGTGCGGAACTGCAAGTTTGCGCTGTTATTTGCCTCCAGACGGAAGCCTCTGGTCAGCTGGCTTTGAGGCGGCGGGTGCCGGTGTGGTCGACGAGCCAGTGTCTGCCGTGGGGTGATCGCCATAGGTAGATGCCGGGGAAGGGTTGTTTGACTTGCCATTGGCCGTGGGTTCGGATCCGGTGGTGGTGTCGGGTCATGGGTCCGAGTTTCCCGATCCCGGTTTGCCCGGGTGGTCCGCCGTCGTCGGGCGACGACGTACGGGATGGTGTGGTCGAGGTCCATCTCGACGGCTGGTGCACGACGCATACGGGAAGGTGTCGGTGGGGGACATGAGGTGGACGGCTTCGCGGATGTGGTCGGGGATCTCGTAGGCGTCGACGGGTGCGATGCCGGCGACGTCGATCACGGGTTTGAGGGTGATGGTGCAGTTGCCGAGCCATTGTTTGGCTTGGTCGAGGGTGACGGGTCCGATCCCTTCCACCCGCGCCGCACCCTCACCGGTATCGAGCGACTTCCTTGGTCAGGTGGACGTACAGCACGGCTTTGGGTCTGCGGGTCGACCTTGATGCTGACACCGCGGACGAACGCCGCCGGGTTCCCGCCGGGGTCGTGGGCGCCGTGGTGGTCGGCGTCGTCGAGTCCGATACTGGAGGGCACATCATCGGGTAGCTCGGTCGTCGCCGCCGCCGCTGCGGTCGGCGGTGGTGGCGTACAGGTCCAGGGCTTGTTGGGGGCTGGCGAGGATCCCGACCGCTTTGGCACGACGCCGATCCTTGCTGGTGGTGTTGCCGAGGAGTCCGATGCTGTCGGCGATCCGGTCGAGGGTGGCGTCGAAGAACTTCAGGTCGACGGCGTCGGCGCGGATGAACGCGGTCCCGGTCTCGTGGTCGTCCGAGGGTTTCACCCACACCCCGTGCTCGGTTTGTCTGGCCTCGGCCTCGGCCTGAGCACGGTCGGGGTCGGCGGCGGTGAGGGCGGCGTCGATCATCGTCTCCAGCCGCCTCCAGGTGAGCCGGTCCGCCCACCGCGACACCTTGCGATCGACGGCGGCGGCGGCGGCGGTGTCGTGGCTGCGGGTGGCGTGGGCGGTCTTGCGGCCGATCCACGGCTTCACCTCACCGGCACGGATCCGGGCCCACAACAGGGGGAGGCGGTGGCGCAGGTCGAGGGCGTCGGCGATCAAGAGCTCGCCGGCGTAGGTGGACAGGGCCAGGACGGCACCGAACTCGGCGCAGGCGAACTCGGCCACCTCCGGGGTGCCGTCGCCTCCGACCTGGATCAGCCGTTCGGAACCCGGCAACACCAAGCCTGTTCCTTGGAGGGTGCCGTGGACGTCGGCCCAGTGGGCGGCGATCTGCAGCATCTCGACGTCGGCGGCCTCTGAGCGGCGGCGGGTTTCTTCGGCGCGGGTGAGGGTTTGGTTGGCGTCGAGGGTGTCGACATCAGCGGCAGTGGTGGTGGTGTGCGTGTCGTGCATGGGAGTGAATCTATCGGTGACCACCGACAGTTCTGAGGCTCAGATCCCCTTATACACAACGGTTTCCGAGACTTTTTGCGTCCGATGTTTGACGATCGAGCTTGTTGAGATTACCGGGTCTCGACAAGCTCGACGCGACGCAGCCGCAGCAAAGAACTCGGCGCGCGCGCCTCGACAGGCAACCGCTGGCGCCGCCGCGACGCAACCCGCAGCGAAACTCCCGGCGTTGCTGCGCCTTTCGACCACGAGGGCAACCGCCGGCCGCCAGCGCGACGCAACCCGCAGCGAAACTTCCGGCGTTGCTGCGCCTTTCACCACGAGCGAAACCGCCGGCGACCGTCGGGGTCTCGACAAGCTCGACCGTCGTGGCGCGCGTCAGTGGGCGAAGTGGCGGGTACCGGTGAAGTACATCGTGATCCCAGCCGCCTCCGCTGCTGCCACGACCTCCTCGTCACGAACTGACCCGCCAGGCTGCACGACGGCTCGTACCCCACCGTCGATGAGCACCTGAAGCCCATCTGCAAAAGGAAAGAATGCGTCCGAGGCTGCGACCGATCCCGGTGCTCGCTCACCTGCTCGCGCCACCGCCAACCGTGCGGAGTCAACCCGGTTGACCTGGCCCATGCCGACCCCGACCGTGGCACCGCTCGCGGCGAGGACGATCGCGTTCGACTTGACGGCACGACACGCCCGCCAGGCGAAGCTGAGGTCGACGAGGTCTGCGGCGGGCAGGGCGGCACCCGCGGCCAGGGTCCAGCCCGTCGGGTCGTCGCCGTCGGCTTGTAGCCGATCGGCCACCTGCACAAGTGCGCCACCGCTGATCGGCCGCCACTCGATCGGGTCGCCCGGCGGCGGGCCGCATACGAGCAGCCGGATGTTCTTCTTCCTCGTCAGTACGTCGAGCGCCCCATCATCGAACGACGGTGCGACCACGACCTCCGTGAACACGTCCGCGATCTGGTCGGCCATCGTCACCGACACCGGGCGGTTGGCCGCAATCACCCCACCGAACGCCGACACCGGGTCACAGGCATGGGCTTTCGCATGCGCGTCAGAGATGTCCTCGCCGATCGCGATACCGCAGGGGTTGGTGTGCTTGATGATCGCGACGCTCGGCTCCATGAAGTCGTACGCCGCTCGATGAGCCGCCTGCGCGTCGACGTAGTTGTTGTAGCTCATCTCCTTACCATGCACCTGCTCGGCCTGGGCGAGTCCCTCTCCTGCCACCGGGTCGATATACAACGCGGCCGGCTGGTGTGAGTTCTCGCCGTAGCGCAGCACCGCCCGGCGCTCGAGTGTGAAACCGGCGAAGTCGGGCCACCAGACGTCCGGATCACCCGTGATTTCCTGCGCGAACCAACTGGCCACCGCAACGTCATAAGCGGCGGTATGACGGAACGCCGTGGCGGCCAATTGCTGCCGATCGGACAGCGTGAAGCCACCGGCCGACACGGCGGCGAGCGCGGCATCGTACTGGTCGGGCGAGGTGACGACGGCCACGCTGGCGTGGTTCTTGGCCGCAGCCCGCACCATAGACGGTCCCCCGATGTCGATCTGCTCGATGCACTCGTCGGGGGGTGCCCCGGAAGCAACGGTGTCCGTAAACGGGTAGAGGTTGGACACGACGAGGTCGAAGGGCTCGATGCCGAGGTCCGACAACTCCCGGCGATGACTGCCGATGCGCAGGTCGGCGAGGATCCCGGCGTGGACACGTGGGTGCAATGTCTTGACGCGGCCATCGAGGCACTCAGGGAAACCCGTCAGCTCCTCCACCTGCGTCACGGCGACGCCTGCGGAAGCGATTCGAGCCGCGGTCGAGCCGGTCGACACGATCGACACACCCGCATCGGCCAACGCCTGCGCGAACTCCTCAATGCGGGTCTTGTCGTAGACGGAGATGAGTGCTCGACGGATCGGGTGTCGCTCGTCGCTCATGCGATCGTGACCTTCCTGCCACTGATGGTGAAACCGTTCCGGACCATGCGCCCAACGGTCGTCACGAGCATCTCGCGCTCGGCGACCTTGATGCGTTCGTGAAGGGATTCGGGCGTATCGCCGTCGGCGACGGCTACGACCGTCTGAGCGACGATCGGGCCGGTGTCGACTCCTTCGTCGACGACGAACAGTGTCGCCCCGGTGACCTTGACGCCGTAGTCGAGCGCCTCGCGCGGGCCCTGCATGCCCGGGAACGACGGGGACAGCGCAGGGTGCGTGTTGACGGTACGGCCACCGAAGCGCGCCAGGAACGCCGGCCCGGTCAGCTTCATGAAGCCTGCCAGCACGACGAGATCGGGGTCGTACGACGCGACGCGATGCGCTAGCTCGGCATCCCACTCGGCTCGGTCGCCACCCACCGGGAGCGGATGCTCGAAGCACGGAACACCCGCTGCCCGCGCCCGGTCGACGGCCAGCGTGCCGACGCGGTCGGCGCCGACGGCGACCACCTCGGCGCCGTACGCCGGGTCACGACAGGCGTCGATGAGTGCTTGCAGGTTGGTTCCAGTCCCAGAGACCAAGACGACGAGGCGGGCGGGCACCGGACTCCTCAGATGGGTGGCTTCGGCGCGCTCACGATAGCGAGCGGCTGCCGACCCAACGCCACCCGGCTGCCGCGATGGCGCCGCCGATGAGGAAGGCGGTGGCACAGACCAGCGTGGTCTGCGCGGCATACGGGCCGAGCGCACTCATCCGTCCGGGACCAAGCGCACCAGTGGCGAGGTACGTCGTGAGACCGAACAGACAGCCACCCACCAGCCCCGCCAGGCCACCACGCAAGGCCGCCTGGTCGGTGCCGTAAACCGGGAAGCGGCGAATGGAGACCAGTCCGGCGACAACGCCGGCCAGCACGGGGACCAGCACGAGCGCACTCACCCACGACGGCGAGGCGCCGCTCTCGGGCAGCGCTGCCAGCAGCGGAAACCCCGGGAGTGGACCGATGGTGAAGTCTCCCGGCGCCACCGTCGTCCCGGTGCCCACCTGGAAGCCGGGGCCGGCAATGAAGGCGCCCGCGCTGAGCACGGCGTTGGGGATCACCGCGACCCCGATCAACGCCAACACACCACTGCCGACCGTGCCGGCATTCAGCTGTTCGGAGACCTCGACTACATCAGTGAAGCGGACAAGCAAGCTTGCTGTGACCAGGACTGCTCCGCTTGCCACCATCACGGACGCGCCGGCGAGCCCACCTAGCGCACTGGCGCGCACCCAGTCCGGCAGCTGGCCAAAGAGTGCGCCACCGTGACCAGAGCCACGGAGCACCCCTAACCCCGCGCAAACAAGAGCCACGAGCGCCGGGGCGGCAACGCTACGAACCGGCCCGGCCTGAGCGGAGTCGGTGTCCGTCAGGTTGGCGACGATCCCGCCGATGGCGCCGTATGCCAGCGCCATCACTCCGAGGGAGGCGGCCAGGTCGAAGCCGCTCCGCACCATCGAGTTCGCCCCTGCCCAACGTCCCCCGCGGTAGAGCAGCCATCCCCACACCAACGTCAGGCCGAGCGGGATGGCAGTCACCGCCGTGGACCCGACGACGAGACCGCTTCCGTTGCCGACGAGCCAGGTCAGCGCTCCAACTCGGATCGCGCCCGAGAACGACCCGCTGCCGCCGGAGAACCAGACGCCGACCGTGATCAGGATGCAGATCACCAGCCCGACGGCGGCGCTCCAGCTGACGGCAAACAACCCCGAGAGCGTCAACGGCCTGGCCGGGCCCGGCTCGGTCGGCTGGACGCGCAGGATCGGACGTGACAGGAGCTGGGTCATGGCCACCTCATCGTCCCTGACCGCGGACGCGGCCCGGGCCCTGACACGCCGCGGCCGGCGGCGCGGATCGTCCCCACGAGGTGCGACGGATTGGTCTCCGCGTGCGCGAATGGTTACCGTCGAAGGTTGAAGCCACAACCCTTCCCCCGCCCTAGGAGTCCACTTCGTGTCCCGCGCCGACGCATTCCATGCGTTCTATCGCGAGTCTCGCTCGCGCCTGCTCGTGCAGGTGTACGCATACACAGGCGACACCGAGGTTGCCCAGCGCGCTCTCGCCGACGCCTACGTGTCGGCGGGGCACCACTGGCGCAAGCTCGCGGCAGAGCCCGACCGAGACGCATGGATGCGCGACCGGGCGTTCAAGGCGACCGGGCGGGTGCAGAACCGGGCGCGCAAGCCGTGGTACGTCCGCGCGCGGAAGATCGCCGACGAGCACCGTCCCCTGCTTCACGCGTTGCAAAGCCTGGAGCCGACCGACCGCAGACTGGTGATCTTGGCCTACCTGGCCGGGCTCGACCTCCAGGCCGCGGGTCGCGAGGTCGGCATGACCGACGAAGCAGCAGCAGCGTCACTTCGTACGTCGGCCAGCGCCTTCGCTGCCCAGGGCGTCGACTCCTCCCCCGACGGGCTCGCTGCCGCCATGAGGGGGTTGCGCCTCGACACCACCGACGAGCCCGTCGACCGCGCCAGCCGGCTCCGTCGCGAGGGAAACCGCCGACGCCGCACCAACGTGGTGCTCGTCGGGCTCATGTCCCTTGCCCTGCTGATCGGTGCAGGTGCACTCACCGCAGCGAAGACGCCGACGGACCTCATCACGGCAGACGACCCCGGACCGACAACCCCAGGCCCGACCCCTCCCGCCAGCGAGTCGCCGACCACGCCGGCCCCACGCGTCGACACCAGCCTGTTGGCTCAGGCGGCCCACATCTCCAGGATGCAAACCGAGAGGCGCTGGCGGCATACCGACACGTCCACGGACTTCGGCACCTCGACGCCGTACGACGCGTGTGTGCGTGCTGTCCCTAGCGACAAGCGCGCTGCCCACTTCTGGGTGCGCACCTTCGAGGCGGGCCGTGGCCCCTCCACGATCGTGGCCAGGCAGGCGCTCGAGCTTTCGAAGACCAGCTATCGAGCGGACCAGAACTTCCGGCGACTGGTGACGGCTTTCTCGAGCTGTGCCGCCGACAATCACCAGATCGTCAAGTACGCCGTGATGCGTGGCGTCGGTGACGCAGGTGCGCTCATCACCATGAGGTATGTCGACCGGACCGGCATCCACAGCAAGCAGGTCGCAGTGGCGCAGTCGGGTAAGGCAGTCGTCGTGTGGGTCGTGGAGTCCCCGAGCGCCCCGCCTGTCATCCAGGATTTCGACCTCGTTGTCGTCACCGGCAAGTCGATGGCGAGACTGTGTGTGGTCGCGGTCGGCAGTTGCGGTCACCGGCCGTATGGCTCCGTGAGCGTATCGCCACCGAGCATCGACCGGGCGAAAGGGTTTCTCACCGCTCTCGATCTTCCTGTCTTCACCGGTCTCACCGACCCGTGGGCAGCGACCTCGCCCAACGCCACCCGGATCAACCCGGCCGCGACCGACTGTGACCAGGCCAACTTCGCCGGCGCGGGCGCGACAGGCCTGCGCGCACGGAGCTTTGTGGTGCCGGAAGCGCGTCGCCTGGCCACGTTCTTCGGGATGACGCAGGCGCTAGGGCGATTTCCCTCGGTGCCCGCCGCCGAGCGGTTCCTCGACCAGGTCAACGCCACAGTCAGCGGCTGCAGTGACCGCCAGGCGTCACTGGAGGTCAACAGCAACCAGCCCATCTCAGTCCCGCAGGGCCGCGGGCGGACGTACATGTTCACGCTGGCACTGTCCGAGGACCGAACCTTGACCTTCCGGGTCGCACTGTTCAGGGTCGGGACCTCCGTCGCTCAGTTGACGTTCACGCCGACGCAGCGCTTCGACGTGTCGCCGGCTGAGTTCGACGCGCTGGTGCAGCGGGCCGCGTTGCGCCTCGCGCAGGGCTGACGCCCCCCTCTGTCAGAACATGTTGTTATGTGACGCAACCTGCCGGGTCTCCCATGCGTATTGAGGGAAAGTTGGGCACGCGACCGGGGAGGTGAGCTGTGGACGATCAGGAGTTCGACGAGTTCTACCGCGCCTCGTTTCCGCGCCTCGTCGGGCAGCTGACCGTGATGACGGGGAGCTTTGGAGAGGCTCAAGACTGCGTCCAGGAGGCGTTCGTCCGCGCCTGGCTGAACCGCGCAAGCGTGGGAGCGTCGGGCAGCGCCGAGGCATGGGTCCGAACGGTCGCCTGGCGGTTGGCGGTGAGTCGTTGGCGCCGCGCGAAGCGAGCGCTCGGGTTGCTCGACCGCTCGACGTCACAGGCGGTCCCCGAGGCGCCCGGCATCGATCGGACTGCGCTCACCGCTGCACTCGCCCAGATCACTCCCGAGCAGCGCCGAGCGATCGTGCTTCATCATCTCTGCGATCTCAGCGTTGCCGAAGTCGCTATCGAGACATCCGCCGCGGTGGGCACGGTGAAAGCCCGCCTCTCCCGCGGCCGCGCAGCGCTGGCGACCCTCCTCGACGAGCACTCCACGGAGGTGGCTCAGCATGACTGATCCTGTCGACAACAACGACCTCACGGTCGGTCTGCGCCAACTCAGTGCCGCTGCGGCTCAGCAGGCGCAGCCACCTACGGCTACGGTGATCCGCCAGCGCGCGCGGCATCGGCGACTGCGTCAGGTCATGGGCGCGGCCGCCGCCATCACCCTCGTTGCGGTCGGCGGAGGCGTGGCGCTGGCCAACAGCGGCCTCACCAACGACCGGACCGGCGGCCCGGCAGGGCCTGACACCTCAACGCACACGAGCGCGCCGGCACCAACGAGCACGACGACGTACGGCACGGAACGGTATGACGCCATCCCCGCCGACTACCCGATGCTCTCCCTGGTCGACGACCCAGGAGGCGACGGCACCACGGACGGGCCGGCCGAGACCGTTCCCGAGCTCCCGATCAGTCCGTGTGGGCAACGGGTGTGGAACCCGGACGCGGTGATCGACCAGCTCGCCGTCCGTAGCAACATCCCCGAGAACACGCAGGTGCGACAGATCGTGCTCTTCGACGACCAGGAGGCTGCGCAGCAGGCGATCAACACGGTGCGCGGTGCTTTCGAGTCGTGCCCGATCGAGACGTTCGAGGGCTCGCCGTACGAGTCGCGTCACGACGTCGCTACCCCCGACTTGGAAGGCTGGCAAGGGACGGGGATCAGCGACGACGCCCTGTCGGTCTCGACCCGTATCACCTACCAAGGCGATCCGGCGATCGGGCTCACCGAGCTGCGCTGGCTGCGGATCGACAACGCAGTCTTCTACACGTTCGAAACGAGCGAAGCGATGAGCGACGCGACACAGCCCGGCCACGCGGCGAACCAGTTGACGAGGCAGATGGTGCTCGCCTGGTGCGACCGGGTCGATTGCTGAACCGGCTCGAGCCCCCTACTGCGCCTGGAGCAGGTCCCGCATCAGCTGGGCGGTGGCCGACGGCGTCTTGCCAACCTTGACACCTGCCGCCTCGAGAGCTTCCTTCTTGGCCTCGGCCGTGCCGGACGACCCCGAGACGATCGCGCCCGCATGCCCCATCGTCTTGCCCTCGGGAGCTGTGAAGCCGGCGACGTACCCGACGACTGGCTTCGTGATGTGGTCTTGGATGTACGCCGCTGCGCGCTCCTCGGCGTCGCCCCCGATCTCGCCGATCATCACGATCGCGTCAGTGTCGGGGTCGCTCTCGAATGCTTGCAACGCGTCGATGTGGGTGGTCCCGATGACCGGGTCGCCGCCGATCCCGATGGCGGACGAGAAGCCGAAGTCGCGCAGCTCGTACATCATCTGGTAAGTCAGCGTGCCCGACTTCGACACGAGTCCGATGCGGCCGGCCTTGGTGATGTCAGCGGGGATGATGCCGGCGTTCGACTTTCCTGGGCTGATGAGGCCGGGGCAGTTCGGACCGATGATCCGCGTCGTGCCCTTCGACTGTGCGTAGGCGAAGAACTCGGCCGTGTCCTTGACCGGCACTCCTTCGGTGATCACGACGACCAGCGGGATGCCCGCGTCGACCGACTCGATGACGGCGCCACGCGTGAACTTGGGCGGCACGAACACAACGGAGACATCGGCACCGGTGGACTCGACCGCCTCGGCCACGGAGCCGAACACGTCGAGGACGGCGCCTTCGAAGTCGACTGTCTGGCCGCCCTTGCCTGGCGTGACTCCTCCGACGACGTTCGTCCCGGAGTTCAGCATCCGTTGGGTGTGCCTCTTGCCCTCCGAGCCAGTCATGCCCTGCACGATGACTTTGCTGTTCTCGTTCAAGAAGATCGCCATGTCAGTCCCTACCTTGCTGCCAATTCGGCGGCACGGTCTGCCGCACCGTCCATCGTGTCCACCAAGGTCACCAGCGGATGGCCGGCTTCGTCGAGGATGCGGCGGCCCTCCTCCACGTTGTTGCCGTCGAGCCGTACGACGAGGGGCTTGTTCGCCTCGTCGCCCAGCAGCCGCAAAGCGTTAACGATCCCGTTGGCGACGGCGTCGCAGGCGGTGATCCCGCCGAACACGTTGACGAAGACGCTCTTCACCTGGGGGTCGCCCAAGATGATGTGGAGGCCGTCGGCCATCACCTCAGCCGAGGCGCCCCCGCCGATGTCGAGGAAGTTGGCGGGCTTCACGCCGCCGTGAGCCTCTCCGGCATACGCCACGACGTCGAGGGTCGACATGACGAGCCCAGCACCGTTTCCAATGATGCCGACCTCACCGTCGAGCTTGACGTAGTTGAGGCCCTTCGCCTGCGCCTCAGCTTCGAGCGGGTCGGTGTCGGCCTTGTCCTCGAAGGCCGCATGGTCTGGGTGCCGGAAGTCGGCGTTCTCGTCCAGGGTGACCTTGCCGTCCAAAGCGTCGAGGTGACCATTGCCGAGCCGGACCAAGGGGTTGACCTCGACGAGTGAGGCGTCTTCCTCTACAAACACGGTCCACAGCTTCTTGATGATGTCGACAGCCTCGTCGGCAACCTCGGCGGGGAACCTGGTCGCCTCGACGATCTCGCGCGCCTTCGCGTCATCAACACCGACCAGTGGGTCGATCCCCACCTTGGCCACGGCATCGGGGTTTTCGTGCGCGGTGACCTCGATCTCCACACCGCCTTCGATGCTGGCGATGCAGAGGTACTGCCGCGCGGCACGGTCGACGAGGAACGAGAAGTAGTACTCCTCGGCGATGTCGGCCGTCGGAGCAAGCAGCACTCGGCGGACGGTGTGGCCCTTGATGTCCATGCCGAGGATCTGCCCTGCCTTGGCCACCGCGTCGTCTGGGTTCTCCGCGAGCTTGACGCCGCCGGCCTTTCCGCGGCCGCCGACCTTGACCTGAGCCTTGACGACCACGCGGCCTCCGAGGGCCTCGGCAGCCTCTCGGGCATCCTCGGCGTTCTCGACGACGGTGCCCATCGTCACCGGTACGTCGTGCTTGGCGAAAAGCTCTTTCGCCTGGTACTCCATCAGGTCCACGATGTCGCCGTCCTTTGAGTGCTCGACGGCCGGGCGGGCGGTGCTGTGCATCCGCTCGGCAGGATCCTTTGGAGCCTAGTCAGCCTTGGCCGGTTTGGCAGACTCGGGGTTGTCGACTGGACGAGAGGGACACCAGGTTCCGACGCGGCGTTACGTCCGACACGCCTGGCGTACACAAGCGCTGCAGTTCGGCTGAGTCGCGGGGCTCAGGTGCCGGCGGTCTCGGCGGTGTCCGCCTCGCGGATCGTCGCGTTGACCCACTGCACGACATCTTGGGTCTTGGTTCCCGGGGTGAAGATGCGCGCCACCCCGACCTCGTGGAGGAGTGGGATGTCGCCCTCCGGGATGATGCCGCCGCCGAAAACGACAATGTCGGTCGCGTCGCGCTCCTCCAGCAAAGCCATGACCTTCTTGAAGAGCGTCATATGAGCGCCTGACAGCACCGAGAGGCCAATGATGTCGGCATCCTCCTGGATCGCAGTCTCCACGATCTGCTCGGGAGTCTGGTGCAACCCCGTGTAGACAACCTCCATGCCCGCATCACGCAGCGCGCGGGCGATGACCTTCGCACCTCGGTCGTGCCCGTCGAGTCCTGGTTTGGCAACCACGATGCGAATCGGGGCCATGGAGCTCACCGCCTCAAGAAGCGCCTGCGGGGGCTGTCCACGCGGGCGTCATACAACGAGATGGAGACTAGCCAACCGACACCGATCAAACGTAATCGGTACGGAGTAGTTCCGGACCACTAGCATCACCTGGGTGTTCTGGCCAGCGCTCCGTGCGATCTCGGGAGCTGCTGTGGAAGTCGGTTGGGTCACGGCGCACGCCGCCCTTTATCCGCTGGGTCTGCTGCGAGACCGTGGAAACGATTTCCGGCCCGGCCTGCTCAACCTCACCGATCTCACCCTCGCGCAGCGCGGCCTGATCGGCACCGACGTACGCGTCGCCACTACGCCGATCGTCTTGATCCACGGCATCGTCGACAACCGGACCATCTTTGCCCGGATGCGCCACGGCCTACGACGGCGCGGGTTTGGCACGATCCGCACGTTCTCCTACGGGCCACAGACGACCGACATCGCCAGCACGGCATACCGGTTCGGCGAGTTCGTGGAGGCACTGTGCGAGGAGACCGGCAGCGAGCATGTGTACGTGATCGGCCATAGCCTCGGCGGTCTCATCGCCCGGCACTACGCCCAGGTACTAGGGGGAGGCGATCGCGTGCACACCTTGGTAACGCTCGGCAGCCCCCACGCCGGGACGCTCGCTGCCCGGCTGCTGCCACATCGTCTCGTCCGCCAGCTGAGGCCGGGCAGCGACATTCTGAGGGAGCTCGACGCGCCGGTTACGGCGTGTACAACACGCTTTCTCATCTTCTACAGCGACATCGACCACTTGATCGTCCCTGCCCGGAACGCCACCCTGCACCATCCTGACCTCGACGTGACGAACATTCTCGTCCCCGGCGTCGGCCACATGTCGCTGCCGATCAACGGCAAGGTCGTGCATGCCACATGCACGGCCCTCGCCTATGGCGCACCTAAGAAAGTGCGCTGAATCACTCACTGACGGTGTGCAGTCCGTTACCTACCGTTTCGGCGCAAGTGATCTCGCACACATCTGCCGACTGAACAACGAAATCCGTCGTTTGCTAGCGCTTAACCTAGCCTTTGGGCCACAGTTGAACCAGCGTGGTTTTTCATCGCGCAGTAGTTCGGCTATGGTCGGACCTTCGTGCCCACCCCCGGAAGGACCCTGTAAGCGTGTCGTCGCACCGTGCTGAGAAGCACAGCGCCCGCAAGGCCGCAACCCAGGTGTCCCCCTCGGTCACTACTTCCGGCCAACGCCGTGCTGAGCGGGCTCCACGCCGCGTCGCCAGCGTCGCCTCGCCCAGCCTGATCGGCGGTATAGCACTCGTCGTCGCCGCCGTGGGCGCAGCCACGGCGGGCCAGGCCGTCTCCGTGGGCCAGGACACCAAGCCCACCTCGTCGGACCAGCACGGCTCGTACGTCGCCACCTTGTCCACAGCTTCGCTTGCGGGTAGAGACGCCACCCAGGTCAGCCGTTCCGCCCCGCGCGCTCGTGTCCTCAAGCGCTCCTCCGCCAAGGACGCCGCCGAGCAGCTCGCTGCACTGCGCACCGACAAGCTGCGCACCGCCGCCGCCACGGCCGAGAGCTACGCCGAAGAGCTCGCGAGCAACGTCTGGGTGCTTCCGACTACCGGCTTCCGTGTCTCCACGTTGTTCGGGGAGGCGGGGCCCTACTGGGAGTCCGGTTACCACACCGGCATTGACCTCGCGACGGCATACGGCACGCCTGCTGTTGCCGTCGCCACCGCCACCGTGGTCCAAACCGGCTGGGACGGCCCCTACGGCAACCAGGTCCGGTTGCGGCTCGAGAACGGTGACGAGGTCTGGTACAACCACCTCAGCTCGATCGATGTCGTCAGCGGCCAGAGCGTCTTGAAGGGCCAACAGGTGGGTCGCGTCGGCGACACCGGCAACTCGTACGGCGCGCACTTGCACTTCGAGTATCGGCTTGCCTCCAACCTCCACGACGGCGTCGACCCCATGCCGTACTTCCTCGAGCACGGCATAGTTCTGTAGTCCTCTCGCCATCGCGCGACCAGGTCCCTCGACGGGCCGCGCTGTCGCCGCTCCCCCGTAGCATGTGAGCACGATGTCTGCGCTGTTTCCGCTGCCACAACTTGTCGCTGCCGACGCCACGACTCCTTCCGATTCCACCGGTTCGAGCGACGAGTCCGCCGTCGACATCGGACTCTCCGACGCCCCAGACAATGCTGATGCGCCGGCCGGCCGCCGGCGCCGGCTCACCCGCGAGCAGCTCCTCGAAGGGCTCAACCCTTCGCAGCAGGCGGCCGTGAGCCACGAAGGCTCGGCGCTCCTTGTCGTGGCCGGTGCCGGTTCCGGCAAGACGCGAGTACTCACCCGACGGATTGCCTGGCTGCTCTCCCAACGAGGCACCCATCCTGGGTCGATCCTGGCGATCACGTTCACCAACAAGGCCGCCGCCGAGATGCGCGAGCGGGTGGCCGAGCTCGTCGGTGGCCGGGCGAAGATCATGTGGGTCTCGACGTTCCACTCGTCCTGCGTCCGCATCTTGCGCAAAGAGGTTGCCCGGTTCGGATACGGCTCCAACTTCTCCATCTACGACGACGCCGACTCACGCCGCCTGATGACCCTGGTGTGCCGCGACCTCGACCTCGACCCCAAGCGGTATGCCCCACGGGCTGTGCTCAACTGGGTCAGCAACTGCAAGAACGAGCTGCTCGACCACGAGGCGGCAGCCGCGAAGGCGGCCAACCACCTCGAGCGGACGTTTGCCGAGTGCTATACGGCATACCAGACTCGGTTGCGCGCGGCGAACGCCCTCGACTTCGACGACCTGATCATGACGACCGTGCACCTGTTCCAGGCGTTCCCGGAGGTCCGCGAGACGTATCGACGCCGCTTCCGTTACGTGCTCGTCGACGAGTACCAAGACACTAACCACGCGCAGTACGCACTGGTGCGGGAGCTGTGCGCGGTCAAGACCACCCGGCGGACGTCGGAAGGCGACCTCGTCGGTGCGGCCGAGCCCACTGCGCAACCGTCCGAACCGGCTGCGGAGCCCGCTGAGCTGATGGTGGTCGGTGACTCCGACCAGTCGATCTACGCCTTCCGCGGTGCGAACATCCGCAACATCCTCCAGTTCGAGGAGGACTTCCCAGGAGCCAGCACGATTGTCCTCGAGCAGAACTATCGGTCGACCCAGCACATCCTGAGCGCAGCCAACGCTGTCATCTCCAACAACCCGAAGCGACGCCCGAAGAACCTCTGGTCCGAGGCAGGCGACGGCGAGCTGATCAGCGGCTACGTCGCCGACGACGAGCACGACGAGGCCCAGTTCGTGGCCGAGGAGATCGATCGCCTCACCGACGACGACCTCGCAAAGCCCTCCGACGTGGCGGTGTTCTACCGGACGAACGCACAGAGTCGCGTGTTCGAGGAGGTCTTCATCCGCGTCGGCTTGCCGTACAAGGTTGTCGGTGGCGTGCGCTTCTACGAGCGACGCGAGGTGCGCGACATGCTCGGCTACCTCCGAGTCCTTGCGAACCCTGACGACACGGTTTCGCTCCGGCGCATCCTCAATGTGCCAAAGCGCGGCATCGGCGACCGGGCAGAAGCGTGTGTCGACGTGCTCGCACAGCGCGCTCAGCTCTCGTACTGGGAGGCGCTCTGTCGCGCTGCTGAAGCTCCGGGCATCGCCACCAGGTCGCTCAAGAACATCGAGTCGTTCGTCACGATGATCAACGAGCTTCAGCAGCTGGTCTCTGACGGTGCGCGTCCCGACGACATCGTCGACGCCGTGTTCACGAAGTCCGGCTACCTTGCCGACCTCGAGGCGTCCGAAGACCCTCAGGACGAGACCCGCGTCGAGAACCTCGGTGAGCTGCTTGCCGTCGCTCGCGAGTTCACCGACGAGCAGGAGGGGGCGACGCTCGGAGACTTCCTCGAACGAGTTGCGCTCGTCGCCGACGCCGACCAGATCCCCGACAGCGACGAGTCCGGCGGGGTTGTGACGCTGATGACCCTGCACACGGCAAAGGGGCTGGAATTCCCGGTCGTCTTCCTCTCCGGCCTCGAGGACGGCATCTTCCCGCATGCGCGTGCCCTCGGCGACCCGGTCGAGCTCGAGGAGGAGCGACGACTCGCGTACGTCGGCGTTACCCGCGCGCAGCAGCGGCTCTACCTGTCGCGGGCGCTGGTGCGGTCGGCCTGGGGGGCACCGCAGCACAACCCAGCCTCACGGTTCCTTGGCGAGATTCCTGATGCGCTGGTCGACTGGAAGCGCACCGAGACCGCACAGACCACGTGGTCCTCATCGTCTGCGTCGTCGAGGTACGCCGCCTCGGCTGCTGGTGTGCGCGCCGGTGCTGCTGCCAGCGCGGGGCCCGTACGTCGAGGCACCCGCACGCTGCCTCCGGCCAAGCCAACAGGCGGCACCCGGCCGGTCCCATCCCTGAAAGCCGGCGACCGCGTCGTCCACGACTCGTTCGGCATGGGGACCGTGGTCACGGTCGAAGGGCAGGCAGACAAGGCCGTCGCGTCGGTCGACTTCGGGTCCGGTGGTGTCAAACGGCTGCTCCTGCGCTACTCCCCCGTGGAGAAACTCGGCTGACCCGCGCAGTCACGGCTCACGAATTAGTGACCACCGGTCAATAGTTGACGAGAGGTCACTAATTTCGAGAGCGACCCCTACCCACCCCGAGCGCGATACCGGCGGCCGCCAGCGAATCTCAACCAGAGCGCAAACGCTTGTGGGTTGCTGCGCTCTTCATCGCCAAGCAAATCCGCTGGGCGCCAACGAAACACAATCGACTCCAGACTCCGCTGATCGAGCCTGTCGAGATCACCGGGGTCTCGACAAGCTCGACCGCCGAGAGTCCGCTCGACCGCCGGCGAGGCGGCCCTACCAGAAGACAGCTACCCCAACATTCCCCGCCACCAACAACCAGATCGCCCCGAACAACCCACGGGGGATCTCCTCCTTGCGGCGGTTGACCCAGCACAGCACCGCGACGATCAACGCCACCCCCAGCTTGACCGACACCTGGGTCTCGTCGATCGGATCGTCTTGCCCTTCGATCACCCCGACCAGCGCCAACCCCGACAACACCTGAATCATCGCTCCGTAGAGCATGGCTGCGTTGACGACCTTGACGTCGTCGCGGATCTGCACCGACGCCCCGCCAAACAAGAGCGCGAAGCCCAGCAGGTGCACGAACAACAGGCAGTCGTGGAGCAGGTCCATGGCTCGCATTGTGCCCGATTTGGACCGCCTTACCGCGGCGACGGGCCGGTCAGAGCAGGCGTCGTTCGGATGCCCAGCGGGTCAGCTCGTGACGGCTCGAAAGCTGCAGCTTGCGCAGCACGCTGGACACGTGTGTCTCCACGGTCTTGATGGAAATGAACAGCTCGGCGGCTACCTCCTTGTAGGCGTAGCCGCGGGCAATGAGACGCATGACCTCTCGCTCGCGCGCAGTCAGTCGGTCGAGGTCCTCGTCGATGTCCGCGACGGCGATCTGCCCGGCAAACGCGTCCAAGACGAACCCGGCCAGCCGCGGAGAGAACACTGCGTCGTCGTCGGCAACCCGACGGATGGCCGCAACCAGTTCGCCGCCAGTGATGTTCTTGGTGACATATCCGCGTGCTCCCCCTCGGATCACGGCGATGACGTCCTCTGCTGCGTCGGAGACGCTCAGTGCGAGGAACTTGACGTCGGGATGCCGCGTCGCCGTGCGTCGGAGAACCTCGGTGCCACCGCCACCCGGCAGGTGTACGTCGAGAAGCACCACATCGGGCAGACACGACTCGATCGCTCCAACCGCCTCCTCCACGTTGGACGCCTCCGCAACGACATCGACAGCTCCCGCTAGCTCCGACTTGACGCCGGTGCGAAACATCGCGTGGTCGTCAACGATGACAACTCGCAGCTGCTTGTTCATGACACGCTCCTTCAACTGCTGCCGTAGCTGCTGCGGATGGACAGGCCGATGCGCACCTCGGTGCCGTTGCCGTCGCCACTTCGGATCTCGGCGACGCCGCCGTGGCGGGCCATCCGGTCGATGATCGAGCGACGTACCCCGAGCCGGTCATCGGCGACGGTAGCGACGTCGAAGCCGCGGCCACGATCGCGCACGAAGACCTCGACGTGGTCGGTTTCCACCTCGACGTACACATCGACGCGCGGAGCGCCTGAGTGCCGGACGGCGTTGAAGATCGCCTCGCGTGCCGCCGCGACCAGCGCCCGCGTGCCGTCGTCGAGCTCAACGTCGCCAACGGTGACAAGCTCGACCGGAACCTGATGGCTGTCCTCCGCCTCGGCCGCCGCCTTCAGCAGGGCAGACCGCAGCGAGTTCTCACCTGAGACTTCCGGCTCGAACAACCAGTTCCGCAACTCGCGTTCCTGTGTTCGGGCTAGCTGACTGACTGCCGCGGAGTCGCCTGCCTGGCGCTGGATCAGAGCCAGTGTCTGCAACACCGAGTCGTGCAGGTGGGCGGCGACATCGGCGCGCTCCTGGCTCCTGACTCGTTCTGATCTCTCGCGCCGGAGCTCACGAGTCAGCCGCAACAGCCAAGGACCGATGACGAGCGCCACACCGGCGACTGCTAGCGCGATAGCGCCCAGCGCTTCGTCAAGCGCCCCCGCGACGCCGGCCTGAAACAGGGCAAGGCTGATGGCCGCGGCCAGCAGCGCCGCACCAGCCAGGATCCGGACCCAGCTCTTCCATCCCGAGTGCGTGGAGAGCCAGTCCGTGCGTCCCTGCTCATCGGACTGCCACCAGAGCAAGGCGATGCCTGCCGAGGCGACTAGCACCGGCCAGAAAACCCGCGAGCTTCCCCAAAGTCCCGAGACCTGCAGAAGCACCAACGCCCCGACGCCAACGATCGTGAGCGACATCGCCACGCCCACGTCGCTGGCTGGGCGGGATCTCGGCGCACCGCGCATCCCGCCTCGGGTCGCCGCATCGAGCCCCGGCGCACCGCTGTCCACCGCATCTCGGTCCGCCACCGGGAGGAGGATCCAAAGGGCGGCATAGACCACCGCACCGAAGCCACCGATCATCGTGAGCACGACGAATCCCACGCGGGCATGCAGAGGTTCGACACCCAGGTGGGACGCCAGACCCGACGCGACACCGCCGAGGAACCGGTCCTCGGGGTCGCGGTAGGCGCGCCGAGCGCGGCCAAGAGTCTGGGTCATCGTCTCCATGATCGTTGCACGGGCCCCGAGAAACCATCGGTTCCTGCCCTGACGTTCCCCTGGGTCGGATCAGGGTTTCAAGTCAAAGAATCGGGGCTTCCCCCGATACCGCCGGACCCGCGGGTCGGTCAGGCTGTGGGTATGACGCAATCACCAGGCACGACACCAGCGGCCGCAGGTCCCGAAGGCGGTCCACGAGTCGGCGACCAGATGCGCGACTTAACCGCGCTCCGCCGCTCGAAGGACAACAGGATGGTGGCTGGGGTCGCTGAGGGTCTCAGCCGCCACTTCGACATCGACCCGATCGTTATCCGCGTCGTGTTCGCTGCTCTCACCATCTTCGGTGGCGCCGGCATCGTCCTTTACGCGTTGGCCTGGCTGACGATTCCCGTTGAAGACCACTACGACTCCCCCGTCTCCGGCTGGCTCCGCCGCGACCCGGACCGCATCCTGGTGGCCGGCCTGTCGATTGCTGCGGTTGCCGCAATCGCCACCATGATCGGCGCGATCGGCATCAGCGCACCGAACCCCTTCCCCGCCGTCGTTGTGGGGCTGCTGGCTCTGGCGGTCTTCGCCCTGTTCACGCGACGCCGGGTCGACAGTCCGACTCTTACGCCACCCGCACCCGAGACGCAAAGCCCGGTCGCCGCGGACGAGACGCAGACCGCGGTCGCCGCGGACGAGACAACAACTGCATCGCCGTCATCAACCGTCGTCGAAGACGAGCGACCGTGGTGGCGCCGAGACCCCAGCACGTCGCCGTCACCGACCCAGGAAGGACCGAGCGAGCCCGGCGACCCGACGGTCCCATTGCCGCCAGCGCCACGACCAGCGCCACCGCCGCGACGGCCACGCAGGCCCCGATCTCGTCTCCTCAGCGTCACGTTGGCAACGATCGCGATCAGCCTCGGGTCCATTTGGATCCTTGACGAGACAGTCATCGACGAATTGGAGCCTTCGGTGTATCCCGGTACCGCACTCGGGATCATCGCCATCGCGTTGTTGGTCGGCACCTGGTTCGGGCGTAGCCGGTTCCTGATCGTGCTCGGCCTCGTCGCGAGCCTGGCCACTGCCGCCGCGACGGTGGCGGGCACTGGTCCGTACGGCGAGGAGATCTACCGGCCGACGGCTGCCGCTGACGTGCGAACGACGTACGAACACGGCATCGGCCGCCTGGAGCTCCGCCTCGATGAAGTAGCAGATCTGAAACGGCTGGACGGCCGAGACATCGCCATCGACATGAACATCGGCCAAATCGACCTCATCGTCCCGACGTCAATCGACGCGACGATTACGGCTCACGTCAGCGGCGGCGACATCAGTGGCGCGGCGGTCATCGACGAGAGTGACGGCGGGTCACAAACGACCGTGATCAACCCTGTCGACGACGCCGACCCGAACGTCGCCATCGACATCGACCTCAGGTACGGCCAGATCAACATCAAGCGACTCGACTGCCCAGGCGACACCAACACCGTCACGACGACCGGCATCATCCAGGCCTACGACAAGCCCGACTTCACCTCTGGAGGCACTCGTGTTCCCGCGGCATGCAACTGACATCGTCTCGCTCGTCTTTGCCACGATCTTCGCCGGCTTCACCACTGTGTGGCTGCTCGTAGTGACGGACGTGATCGCCCAGGAGGATGCCCCGGTCGCGGGACCCATCACCCTCATCCTCGCCGGAGCAGTCGGTTTGATTGCCGCGTTCCGCCCCGATCGAAGGCGTGAACTCGTCGCCGAGATCGACCCCGGTTCAGACGACGACACGGTCAACTGACCGGGCGCGCTCTCGCGTGAGCAGTCGTTATGCCGACAGGTCCTGGGGGTTATCCGGCGATGGTTTCTCTGGGTGACTCGTCCCCAACGGCACCAGCAGTTCGTCCGTCCACGACCATCTTCGTGACTCGCGACGAAGCTTGATGATCGCTACCGACAACGGCGTGAAGCCGGCAACCCGAGGCGGGATGGCCTCGAGTGCTTCGTGGATACGACGCACTGATATCTGGGCATTGGCGTACGCGATGCTCACATGCGGGCTGAACCCGTTCGTTGGCTCAGGAAGGGTATAGAGCTCGACGCTCGTCAGTGATTCTTTGATTCCATTCCGGAGCATGCTTCGCAAAGCATGAAGTGGCTCGGATGGGTAGATGGGTAGCTGCACCGCATCCTTGTCGGTTTCGGGTGCGCCCGTAACAAACTCTTGTGGGCTGAACGCTCCCAGGTACTCCCTGAGGGTCATGACGAGCCGGTCGATGTCACGCTCGTGGAGCTCGTCAGTGAACTGGATGCCCTGAATAGTGGCATGAAGAAACCCTGGCTCAACCATGTCAAGCTCTGGCATGGGACGCAGGAACTGTTGGTAGTGATCCACCACATCGAGTACGGACGCTACGGTGCCGAAGGTCAGATACACAGACCAGAGCTGGCGGCCGGGCGGCCAATCAGGGATCTCATACCAATGGTTTTGGAGAATCTCATCATCGTCTGAACTGCCAACGACTGCGGCCCTCGGCTGAGGCATGATTGACATCGACAATCTGTCGGTGGAATGACGACCTGATGAAGAGCACGGCGAACATTACCTGCAGCGTTTAGCGCTCCGTATTTTATCGCAGTGGCCTTGGCACCTTCACGCAACACGCCGCGCTACGTCGCGGAGGAGTGGCCTCCTAGGTCCGTTGCAGGGCTTCGTCCAAGACCAGGTCCAGGGGCGGCGAACCGGCCTGTCGAACCGTCTCAGTTGCCTCGTCGGTCAGAGGTATGAGGTCGCCGAGCACGGCCACAGGTTCGTACTCGGCACGTCGCCGCCTCGAGCCAACCTGGCCGAAAAGGGTTTCGGCGGCGACCCGAAAGCGTGCTGCGGCCATCAGATCGCCGCGCAGTCCTGCGACGGCCGCGAGTGCCTCGAGCGATTCGGCCATCCCGCCGCGGTCACCGACCTCTCGGCTCAGTGCCAGGCTCTCGCGGAGAAACTTCTCAGCCTCCCCCAGGTTCTTGTCCCGGAAGCAAAGCAGGCCCTCGAAGTGGGCCGCGAGGATGATGCCGCGCTTGTACACCATTGACCTGCTCTCCACGAGCGCGTCGTTCGCCAGCGTGATCGCCCGCTGGTGGTCGCCTTCGGCGGCGGTGGCGTAGGCGAGATTCAGCGTGCTCAGCGCCCGTCCTGACCGGCCGCGGACCAGTCGCTGCCCTTGCAGCTTCAGGCTCTCTTTGAGGAGCTCGATTGACTGGCCTGACTCACCGAAATAGAGGAGCACCAGGGCGAAGTCAGTGGCGGACCACACGATGCCCCATTCGTCGCCAAGTTGGCGATACAACTGCAGGCTCTCCTCGTAGCAACTCCGGGAGAACTCAAGATCACCCTGTTCCATGGCGACGAAGCCGAGCCCGTTCAGCGACTTGGCCCGGCCAGTGTCCTTCGATGCGAAGCCCAGCTCTTTCAGCAGTTCGGTCGTGGCGAGGTCGTCCGGCAACTGCTCGAAGAGCTTTAACCCCTCATCGAGCAACGTACGAGCGTTGGCATAGTCGTTTTGGTGGTAGGTGAGAATGCCCGCGAAATTCGCGACCTTCGCCCGAACGGCAGCATGAGTGGTCACCCCAGCCACCAAGAGCTGCTCCAGCCAACGGCGGCCCTCGCCGAACTGTCCACGGACATACCACAGTGGGCCCATCGCGCCGGCCAAGCGGAGTCCCTCCTCCACGTCCACCGAACCGTCGAGAGCCCGTTTCAACACTGCCCGCAAGTTCTCCGCCTCGGGCTCTAGTCTGGCAAGCCAAGCTTCCTGCTCCTCCCCTTCGATCTGGCGTTCGGCTTTCTCCAGGAGTTCACGGAAGTAGCGAGCATGCCGCGCAAGGATGGCGCCTCGCTCGGGGTCCGACTCCAAGCGCCGCCCGGCGAACTCACGGACCGGCGCAAGCATGAAGTACCGGTACTCGTCGTTGCTGGTCCGCAGTAGCACCAAGCTGGACTCGAGCAGACTCCTGAGTCTGGTGACGACATCACCGCCGTCAAGGACTGACACGGCAGCGCCGAGCGGGAAGCCTCCTACGAACACGCTGAGCCTCGAGAAAAGGTCAGCGACCTGGATGTCGAGTCGGTCGACATTGGCCGAGATCGCCGCCGTGAGCGGCTCCACAAACGACGGCAGGTGCTCGAGCATCTCCCTCGGGGGCACCACAGCGACCCCTGCACCCAGCAATCTAAGGGCAAACGGTAGCCCGCCGGTCTCGGCACAGAGCCGTGCGATGACGTCGGCATTTGCCGGCGTGACCTCGAAGGTGGACTGGACGGAACGGGCATGCTCGACGAACAGCCGAACCGAAGGCAGCTTCACCAGCACGTCCATCGGGTCAAGAGGCTCCAAAGTCGGCACCGGGAGCGGCTCCACGCGAATGACGGATTCGCCCGCCACATTCAACTTGTCTCTGCTCGTCACGATCAACTGGAGGGCCGACGTTGACGATAAGAGATCCTGGAGCACCTGCTTGGCCCCAAGAACCTGGTCGAAGCCGTCGAGAAGCAAGAGTCGCCGTTGATCGCCGATCAGGTCAGCGATCCGCTGCCACAGCGGTATACCGCCAACTTCCTCGACGCCGAATTCGCGGGCAATCGAAGGCTCTAGCAAGGCCGGGTCGGTGACGGTGGACAGATCGACCCGATGGATGCCGTCGGGGTAGGCGACAGTTACGTCCGGACTCGCCCCCACCTCAAGCGCCAGATGCGATTTTCCGACACCGACCGGTCCCGTGATCGTGAGCAGGCGGGTGCCGCCCAAAAGAGTCTCGCGGAGATTGGTGCACTCGACCTCCCGGCCCAACAGGCGCGTCAACGGTCGAGGCCATCGCGCCCGGTGAGGTATGACGCGTTCCTGGGGCAACTGTTCCGCGAGCTCTTGCACCGATCCAGCGATGGCCTCTGCGACTGCAGCCCAACCGCGATCTTGTGGTGACCAATCGATGATGGGTTTCAAGTCCGGGGGCAGTCCCTGCAAACCCCTAAACGGTGCTGCCTTCCAATACACCGGGCTCAGCAGGACAGGCACCACCTTCGCTTGGCCCGCCTGATACCGGGCCATTGCGACTTGCAGTTCTTTGCCCTGGATGTAGGTGGAAGCCAGGAAATCCATGCTCACCAGCAAGAGGATCACATCGGCGGTCCGAAGCTTCTCGTCGATCTCCTGGTCCCAATCCGCCCCCGGAGAAATATCTCGGTCACTCCAGTCCACGATCAGGCCATCTTGAAGCAACGGGGCTAGGGCGACACGCAACCTTTTCCGGTGGCGTTCGTCCTCATGAGCGTAGGAATAGAAGATCTTGGTCGGGCGAGCGGACATCGTGGATCTGGTCCCCTCCCTTGGCCCCGAGCGCGGCGGCAACGAGTCGCGCCGACTCTTTCCCTAGACTTAGTCTCCCCAGACATGACTGTCAAGTCGCACAGGATTCGACAGGATGACCTCATGCAGAGTGCCAACAGCCACCCTCGACCCCAACTATCCCGAACGCGTTGGATAGATCTCCGGGGGCCATGGCTCTTTGCGTATGACGACGAGAACGTCGGTGTCGACCAAGGTTGGGTTGACCGCGCTGACGTCTTCGACCGGACCATCCAGGTCCCGTTCCCTCCGGAGTCGGCGGCGAGTGGCATCGGTCTCACCGACGCCCATGATGTGCTGTGGTACCGGAGGACCTTCACGGTCGAGCCTGAGGACCGTACCGGTCGGCTCCTCCTGTGGTTCGGAGCCGTTGACTATGCGGCTGAGGTCTGGGTCAACGGCCAGTCTGTGGCCACCCACGAGGGTGGGCACACCACCTTTCACGCGGACATCACCCCGGTACTTCTCGAGGTTGAGCAAACGATTGTCGTGCGGGCCGAGGATCGCGCTGCGGACCGAAGCCAGCCGCGGGGGAAACAGTTTTGGGGAAAGCCTCCCTCAGAGGTCTGGTATCACCGGACCTCGGGGATTTGGCAAGCAGTGTGGCTCGAACCTGTCCCCTCGACCTTCATCTCTGCGGTCAATTGGTCATCCGACTTCGACCACGACGAAGTACGGCTCGACGTTGAGGTGAAGCACAGACCACCTGGCCTGCTCAAGCTGCGAGTCGAACTCCAGTCGCAGGACGAACTTCTCGCCGACGACGTCTTCACTGTGCTGCGCGACAGGGTCGAACGGGCGGTGTCGGTCCCCTCGAAGGCTCCGACGGTCGGCGGGTCATCAAACATCATCTGGTCGCCCGAGCACCCGAATCTTATCGAGGCCCGACTGACACTCCTCGCTGGCGATACCGTCGTCGACACGGTCAACAGCTATCTCGGTCATCGCAGCGTCGACATCGCTGACGGCAGATTCATGTTGAACGGGACCCCCTACTACCTCCGCATGGTCTTGTCACAGGGCTACTGGCCCGAGTCGTTCCTGGCCGCTCCCGATGACGATGCCCTGAAACGTGAAGTCGAGGCCATCAAGGCACTGGGATTCAACGGCGTACGGGTTCACCAGAAGATCGAGGACCCGCGCTTCCTGTACTGGTGCGACCAGTTGGGTCTCGTGGTGTGGGTTGAGATGCCCAGCGCCTACGAGTTCTCTTCGACTGCGATGGGGCGACTGACCCGCGAATGGATCGACGTGATTGCGCGCGATCGCAACCACCCCTGCGTGCTCGCCTGGGTGCCCTTCAACGAGAGCTGGGGGGTGCCGGACCTGCCTCGGTCCGATGAGCAGCGTGCTTATGTGCAAGCGATCACTGGGCTCACCCGTGCCCTCGATGGCACCCGCCCGGTGCTATCGAACGATGGGTGGGAGCACGTGGATGGCGACATCATCGGAATCCACGACTACACGATGAGCGGAACGCAGATTCGTACGCGGTACGGGTCCATCGACGCACTTCGGGAGACGCTTGAGGACTGCCAACCCAACCTGCATCAGCTCATCCTGCCGGAGTTCGTGGATCGTGTGCAGCCTGTTGTTCTGAGCGAGTTCGGCGGGGTCGCGCTACGGCCGGGTACGGCTCCAGCGCACGGATACGGCAGCGTCCGGGACGCCGATGGGCTCCTCGCGAAATACGAGGAACTGGTGGGTGCAGTCCTGTCGTCTAGCACTCTCGCCGGCTTCTGTTACACCCAGCTGACTGACGTGGAACATGAGGTCAACGGGCTCCTCAACGCGGAGCGATCGCCCAAGCTCGACATAGAAGCGGTGCGACGGATCACCCTGCGGCCTTCGGATTCCGTGCCAGGCGAGGCGATGCTCGCAGAGATTGGTCCCTTGGCTCAGCCCGACGACGAGGCGGAGGCACGAGAGTAGCGCTCGGCCTCACGCCTTTCGCTGGCGAACATCCTCGATGACTTCGCGCAGGAACCGCTCAAGGCCTGCGACGTGTGCATCGAACGTGAACTGATCCCGCTGCCGCCACACGCTCTCGCGCAGGCTTGCCATGCGCTGCTTATCCTTCAGCTGCTTGGCCAGATCGTCCGGCTTGCTCCAGAGAACCACCATGTCCCGCTCCGACAACAGTCGCTGGGCTGCGACGACGGAGCCACGGTTGTCTCGCAGAATCAGCGGTACGCCGGCCATCGCCAGGGTCGCCAGCCTCGCCGGGTAGTTCAGGTCGGCCCATTCGGCCGCCCGCAGGTCGCCGTGGTTACGACTCCTGAAGTCATGGAGCCACCCGGCGTCATACTGCGAGAACTCTGCGACCCATTCCCGCTGCCCGACGTGGTTGTGCAGATGGAAGTGCCGCGGCGCGCGACGTTGGGCTTCTGCCACCCATTCGCTCAGCTGGTGATGGCCCTTCTCGTCGTACACGTGCACGTGGACGTCGAACGCAGCCAGCGCTTCCACCACCGCGGGCTCGGGTCCCATCGGGCGCCCGGCGATCACCGTGTGGATCTCACCGTCGGACTCGGACAGCAGGGTGCTGCGTTTGCCGCGCAACCAGTCGGACTTGGGAAGATCACCGTCCAACACGTGCGAACGCCCAGTTCTGGATGCAGGAACCAGGGCGCCGAACCAGTCCCTCAACTCGGGGCTGGAATACAGCTGCCCATCCGAGCGCAGGTGAAGGTCCGACAGCTTGCGCCACAAGCCGTGCTGTCGTGCTTCGAACGGGCCCTCCTTGATGTGCCAGACAAAGGGGATGTCGACGCCCGCCGCTCGCATCCCCTCGAGAACTTCATGGGCGAGGTCGATCGCTTCCCAGTTCAGCAACGCGTACACGATGTCGGGCTGCAGCTTGCGGACGGCATCGAGCCAGCCAGCTCGCGGCAGGTCGGTAATGCTTCCGAACGGCAGCGGTCCCACTGTGTTGAACCACCACGGATCATCGATCCACAACCCCAGCAGAGTGTGTCCGCTCTCCTCGAGGGCGAGCATTCGCTCAGGGTTATGTGCGAGCTCACCGACCAGGAGTATGCGCAGACCGTTCTCAGCCGGCTGCGGGGGCGGGCGCTGTCGAAGCTCTCCGTAGAGATCAACCTCATCATGCTGGTGCCCCACAGTGCTGTGGAGCCGAAGGGGTTCCCGGACGCGGTACTTCGACCGGTAGGAGTTCAGCCCACCTCGCGGCTCACGGAGGACTCGTGACCGCTGCTCTGGATGACTCGTCCACTGGCAGGTCACCTGACCCGAGAAGATTGCCTCTCCCCGCGCCATCAGTCGGCTCCACAGCATCCGGTCGAGATCGTCCGTCGTCAGCTGCGAGCGCTCGATCCACCGATCGCTCGTACGCCGATGCACGACCTGGACCAGTTGGAGCGGCCTGTCTTCGATCCTTCCGAGGGCAGTCAATAGGTCGTCGCCGTACACGATCCCGGTGCAGCAGAGCACGCCATGAGGGGCGGCATCCAACGCTCTCAGCGCCTCGGCCAGATGATTCTCGAAGTAGAGGTCATCGGACGGCAGATAAGCAATAAGGTCGCCGTTCGCCAGATCGAGACCCGCATTCAGGGCCGCGCCAAGCCCTCGATTGTGGCCAAGCTTATGCAGCGACACCCGCGGATCTAGCAGCGCCGATCCCAAAGCCGCCTTGGTGTCCCCAGGCGATCCGTCGTCAATGACGATGAGCTCCCACCCTTGCTCACGCTGGGCGAGCAAGGAGGCTACTGCCCCCGGCAGGAAAGCGTCCTGGTCGTAGGTCGGCATGATCACGCTAACGCGCATTACCCTCCGATCACCTGACGCTGGCGGCGCTCGGCAGCTCTCGACTATGACCCTTCGGCCGTCGGCTCCGCCTGCGCGGCGCTCTCCTGCACCAATTGTCCCCACTGGCCGTTCTCGGCGAAGAAGATCTGCTCAACCCGGTCGACGTCCGCCTGCAAGTTTCCGGGTGCGGTGCCGGTCCAGTCACTGCGGGCGGCCTCAAGACTCGTCCGCGCATCGCCGAAGAGCTTCGCGAAGTGCTCAAATCCGATCAGTGTCTCGAAGGCGGTGAGCGCTGCCGCCAACGCAGCCACTATCGCGCCCACGACACCTGCGCTGGCACGCGACGTACCGTCGAGGAACTGCGCGGCAAATCCGGCGCCAGAGGCGATGAGCAGGAGCGCGTTGCGAGCCGTGCTCGCCTGTGAATGAGCCTTGCGGTACTCCTCAGAGCGGTCGTGGTAGTAGGTGCTTTGGTCGTCGATTCGCAGGCGAAGGTAGAGCCTGCGGAACTCAGAGACTCGCGATGGGTCCTCGGTCATCCCGATTCCCTCCCTTCGCCAATCGCAGAGACCGCGTCACGCAGGGCCTCACGCCGACCGTCACTGGAGTAGCTACCCAGCCGGGCCAGGTAGCGGAAATGCAGCGCACGGAGTCGCTCGGCCCGCAGGCGCGCGTAGAGGTAGCGGTCGAGGACACCTTGTCTCTTGACCCAGATTCCGAAGAGGCCTAGGACAAAGCCGAGACCGCTGAGCAGGATCCCGGGCCAGCGTTGGTCGGAGACCATTGCCTGGATCCCGCCAATGCCACTGGTCAGAGCGGCGCCGATCAGCAACACCACCTGCTGCAAGCGGTGGCTGTTCTGCGCCTTCAGCGCCTGGGCGTCGTACACCGCGTAGGCAGGGCTGACGTCCTCGCTGAGCACGGCGAGGTCTTCCTGCAGGGTTGGGAACTCGTCGCCAACCCCAGGTGGGATCACCGGCCAGGAACTGGCAGGCGCCTTGAGTCTGGGAAATCTGGTGAACAGCGTCGGCTTCATGAGGGGCTCCCTGCCCGGTGTTTCGAGACACCGCTGCCGGCGCTAGCGAGGTGGGGCGCGAGCTCGGCCCACGCCTCGACCGCAGCATCATCGGAGATCCCGGAGGCATCCTGGTGGTAGGGCACGTGCCGCAATGCAGCGAGGTCGTGCGGTGCGGCAGTGCCGGCCGGCCCGATCAGCAGAGTCTGGTCGGGACGCAGCACGTGCTTCAGCCTCGACTCCCAGGCGACGTTGAACGTGTCTGTGCCAAGGTCGCCGATGACCAGGTCCGCGCTGGCGAGCCACTCGAGCATCGGCTCCACGATGACACCCGAGTCGATCGACTCGTCGGCACGGCGGTAGTTCAGCTGGGCGTTTTCCAACGCGGGGACCAGCACCTTGTCGTAGACCTGGTCGCCGTCAAAGTCATTGCGGCGTAGGGGACCCGGCTTCGCTCCGAAAGACGTCGCCACGAAGCACCGTGGTCTGGACGAAAGGTCGACGTCGGGGTCAATGCGCAGCGTGGGAAGCCCGTCGACGCGCGCACGACCGACCATATCCTCGAGCATGAGACCTTCGCCCGCCTGAGCGATGAGGAGCGCTACAGCGCGTTGCCCGTCTCGCGTATGGGAAGACGCTGTGTCGAGCATCGCCTGATTGGCTTCGCCGTACGCCGCCTCGCCGGGCTCCTTGTCGAGTGTGCGGATGTTGCCACCTCTCTTCGCGATCTCGACCAGCACCGTCTCGAAGCGGTCGCGCCACTCCTCCGCGACGGAGTCCTCGCCGAATACCTCGCGCGCGGTGGGCAACACGAGATGGACTCTCGGTCCATTCGGCATGGCCAGGACCGTCTCCAGGAGCAGGAGGTCCGCGCCGTCGGCGGCCGCGCCGACGACAGCGGAGGGTTGGAGGGCCGCGAGTAGTCGGTGAAGGCGCGCCCTGACCAGCGCCAGGTCACCCTTGATCGAATGGGCTCGCCGACCGGCATACGCCAGAATCATTGCTTGACCCTAGCGGCGGGCACCGTGCCCCGCGACCGTCGGCGACACGTTGAACTGAAACGAGCGGAATGGGCGTCTCACCAGCGGTAATTGGTTGGCGGAGGGTGCCACTCGATCCGTACCGTGGCAAGGTCATGCGCAAACTTCCACTCTCCGATCCCGGAGTTCCCGACGCCCGCTCGCCGGGCCGCTACCTGTGGTGGGTAGCCCGCGGGCAGCTGCCGACGGTCTTCGGCGGGATCACATTCGGGATCTTGTGGATGGTGGCTCAGTCGGTGATGCCGGCGATCATTGGCCGAGCGATCGACGAGGGCGTGCGCGCAGACGACCTGTCCCGACTGGGGTTCTGGGCAGGGGTGCTGATGGCCGTGGGGATCCTGCAGGCGGTGGCCGGAATCTTCCGGCACCGGTTCGCGGTCCAGAACTGGCTCATCGCTGCATACCGCACAGTGCAGGTCGTCGGGAGGCACTCAGTGCGACTCGGCGCGACCCTGCCCAGGCGGGTCTCGACGGGTGAAGTGGTCTCGATCGGCTCGTCTGACCTTGCGCACGTCGGCAACTCCATCGAGGTGATGGGACGCGCAGCCGGCGCTGTGGTTGCGTTCTTCGTCGTCGCCGCAATCTTGCTCAACTCGTCCGTGACGCTCGGGCTGGTCGTGCTCATCGGGGTGCCTGCGTTGCTCTTGCTGCTCGGCCCGCTGCTCAAGCCGCTGCAGAAGCGCAACATGGCCCAGCGCGAGATGATGGGCGACCTCAACACACTCGCCTCCGATATCGTTGGCGGGCTGCGCGTGCTGCGTGGCATCGGCGGCGAGGAAGTTTTCCACCAGCGGTACGTCGACGAGTCGCAGCGCGTGCGAGCGGCCGGGGTCCAGGTGGCTCGACTCCAGTCGCTGCTCGACGCGCTGCAGATCTTCCTGCCGGGACTGTTCGTGGTGATCGTCGTGTGGCTAGGCGCGCGATTTGCCGTCGAGGGCGAGATCACCCCAGGTGAGCTGGTGGCCTTCTATGGCTACTCGGCGTTCCTGATGATCCCCCTGCGCACCGGCACCGAGGTAGCCAACAAGTTGATTCGGGGTCTGGTCGCTGGTCGCCGCATCTGCCGCGTGCTCTCCATCGAGCCCGAGGCGCAGGACATCGACAGCCCGCGGACGGCATCCCCGTTCGGCGAGCTCGTCGACGTACGCTCCGGCGTCCGGGCGCAGCCTGGCCGCCTGACTGCCGTGGTCAGCGAGCTGCCGGACGACTCCGCGGCAGTCGCCGACCGCCTCGGTCGCTTCGCCGATGGTCCAGCGCTGCTCGATGGTGTCTCCCTTTCCGACCTCGAGCGCGAGTTCGTCCGGCAGGCGATCATGGTCAGCGACGCGAATGCCACGTTGTTCAGCGGGCGGTTGCGCGACGAGCTCGACGTCCGCGGCACCGCCAGCGAGCTCGACCTGGCTGCCGCGATCGCGACGGCGTCGGCCGACGACGTGCTCGAGACGCTGCCCGAAGGTCTCGACGCGGAGATCGAGGAGCGCGGCCGCTCACTCTCGGGCGGCCAGCGCCAGCGACTTGTGCTGGCGCGGGCGCTGGTGGCCAACCCCAACATCCTGGTCATGGTCGAACCGACCTCGGCGGTCGATGCACACACCGAGGCCCGGATCGCGTCGCGGTTGCGGGAGCATCGCGCGGGCCGCACCACCGTGGTCACGACCGCGAGCCCACTCATGCTCGACCAGGTCGATGACGTCGTGTTCTTGCAGGACGGGCTGGTGGCCGCCACCGGCAGCCACCGCGAACTTCTCGATGACCCGCGCTACCGCCGGGTCGTCGCACGAGGGGAGGACTAGTCGATGAGGCAGACACTTCCCGTCGCAGACGCGGCCACCGTGCGCCGGTATGCAGCTGGGCTCATCCGGCAGTACCCCCGCGCCATCGGTGGCACGGTGCTCCTGCACGTGCTCGCGGCCGTCGCTGGGCTCGCGGCGCCGCGGCTGATCGGCAACCTGGTGCAGGACGTCTCGTCAGGCACGACCGAGTCGACCGTGGACAAGACGATCGTGACGATCGCGGTCTTCCTGCTCGCCCAGACCCTACTGACCCGCTACGCCCGCTACGCGTCCTTCGCTTTGGGTGAGAGGATCCTCGCCGAGCTGCGCGAGAACTTCGTCAAGCAGTCGCTTGCACTCCCGGTGAGCACCGTCGAAAGGGCCGGCACTGGCGACCTGCTGACGCGCACCTCGCGCGACGTCGAGGCACTCGGCTGGTCGGTGCGCTTTGCGCTGCCTGAAACCGTCATCGCGTTCGTGACGACGATCTTCACGATCGGGGCATGCATCCTCGTCGGGACATGGGTGCTCGTCCCGCTCGTGCTCGGGGTGCCCGTGCTGTTTGTGGCGACCCGTTGGTACCTGCGCCGAGCCAAGGACGGGTACCTGCGGGAGTCGGCGTCATACGCGGAGATCAACGCGACCCTCGCCGAGACGGCTGAAGGCGCCCGCACCGTGGAGGCCCTCGGCCTCGAGCAGCGTCGGCTTGAGCGCATCGACGCGGCGATCTCGGAGTCGTTCCAGGCAGAGCGCTACACCCTGCATCTGCGCACCGTCTGGTTCCCGTCGGCTGAGATCGGCTACCTGGTGCCGACCGTCGCGACGTTGCTCGTCGGCGGCTACCTGCACACTCAGGGCCAGGTCAACCTGGGTGACGTCACCGCGGCAACGCTTTACGTCCAAGCCCTGATCGACCCCGTCGACCGGTTGCTGTCGTGGCTCGACGAGCTGCAGGTCGGCGCGACGTCGCTGGCGCGGCTGCTTGGTATCGGGAACGTGCCCGACGACCGCGAGGAGTCGGGTCGGCAGCCACAGCACCAGCGCATCGACGCCGACGACGTGAAGTTTGCGTACGTTGAGGGACGCGACGTGCTCCACGGCGTCGATCTGCATGTCGAGCGCGGCGAGCGCGTCGCGATGGTGGGTCCCTCGGGTGCCGGCAAGTCCACGATGGGCCGGTTGCTCGCCGGCATCCATCCGCCGCGCGCCGGCACTGTCACGATCGGCGGCGTCGGTATGACGGAGCTGCCTCTCGACGACCTGCGTGGGCAGGTGGTGCTGGTGACCCAGGAGCACCACGTCTTCGTAGGCACAGTGCGCGACAACCTCGCGCTGGCGCTCGACCAGTACGAGTCCGACGAGACGATGGTGCGCGCCCTGCGCGCGGTCGACGCCGCGGACTGGGCGCTGGCGCTGCCGGACGGGCTGGAGACCCGAGTCGGCTCAGGTGGGCTCTCGCTCGCGCCCGCACAGGCTCAGCAGCTCGCCCTGGCCAGGCTCGTGCTCGCCGACCCGCACACGTTGGTGCTCGACGAGGCGACCTCGCTGATCGACCCGCGCTCCGCTCGGCATCTTGAGCGATCGCTGGCAGCCGTGCTGAGAGGGCGCACCGTCATCGCGATCGCCCACCGGCTGTTCACTGCGCATGACGCGGACCGGGTCGCGGTCGTCGAGGACGGCCGGATCAGCGAGATCGGGTCTCACGATGAGCTGATCGAGGCCGACGGCTCGTACGCCGCGCTGTGGCACTCGTGGCATGGCGACGCGGAGGGCGCGCGTCTCTAGCGCACGGATCTCGTGTTTTGCGGACGCTAGATCTGTGCATGCCGCGGTGGGTTGACGCCGAGCAACGTATGCCGCCCGAGGTGGTGGTACTTCCAGCGGATCGGGTCATGCAGCGTATGGGTGCGCGCGTTACGCCAGTGCCGGTGCAGATTGAGACCCTCGGCGGCTGACCGGGTGCCGCTGACCTCGTAGATGCCGTTCGTCACCGACAGTGCCGCGCGCTCGGCGAGCACCTTAGCCGTGGCTACCGCAAGGGAGGCCTCGGCGGCGCTCTCGTCGCTCGGCGATGCGAGCGCCCGCGTCACCGCGTCCGCCGCAACAGTCAGCGCCGCCTCGCTGGCCCTGACGTCGACGGTCAGCTCACCGAACCGCTGGATGACGAGCGGATCGTCCTGAGCACGCTGGACCATTGCCTCGTAGTGCGGCCGCGCCTTGGTGCGGACGAAGTCAGCCGCCTCGGCGAGCACACCGCCCGCGATGCCGACCTCGATCGCCGCATGGAGTAGCTGGGCCAGCGCACCGAAGCTGTGCGGTCCGTCGAACGCCTTGCCGCGACGCACGATGTGCTCCGCGGGTACGTCGACGTCGCGCAGCCCTACCGTGCCGCTGGCTGTCGTGCGCTGCCCCATGCCGCCCCAGTCGTCGACCACCGTCACCCCCTCGTCGCTTCGCCGCACGAACGCCACCAGTTCCTCGCCGCCCTCGGCCGTGCCGTCGTCGAGCCGCGCGAGGGTCGGGATCCAGGTGGCGAACAATGCGCCGGTGCAGTAGCCCTTCGTGCCGTTGAGCCGGAACCAGCCGGGCGCCGACCTGGTCAATCGCGTGTCGACGACGTTGGCACTCGGAGTCGCCAGCTCGGCCTGGGCGTTGCCGAACATCGCTCCTCTGAGCAGTTCGGCGAAGAAGAAGTCCTGCTGTGCAGGCGATGCAGCCACCTTGAGGAGGTTCACGTAGACGAAGTGGCTGTGCGGGATCTGGGCGATGCTCGGGTCAGCAGCGGCAAGGATGCGGAAGACATCAGCAAGGGCGGCCGGCGAGATGTCACCGCCGCCGTGGCTCGCGGGGACGGTTGCCGCGAGCACACCTCGTGATGCCAGCTCGTCAATCTGCGCCCGCGGCAACAGCCGGTCGCTGTCGCGCTGAGCCGCACCGTCGGCGAACCGCTCCGCGAGCTCCTCGGAGACTGCCACGACGCTGCGGTCGTCGAGCACAGGCACGCTCGGCCGAGGGTCTAACTCAACCGGGTGTTCGCTGAGCTGGGTCATCCTCGCCTCCACTGAGAATCCGGCGCGAGCGAAGCCGCGGTCATCTGCGGCGTCACCGTGAAACGGAAAGTCTACTTACTCAATAGAGATAATCAAGCCAAAGTGTCGTCGACTGGCAGGCCGAAGCGTTCTCGGTCCTTGGCCGGCACCAGATCGAGGTACTCGGGATTCTTGAGGAGAAACGACCGCACGAACGGGCAGAACGGCAACACCGTCAGGCCTCGCTCGCGGATGGCGTCGAGCGCTCCGGTCACGAGAGTCTGCCCGAGGCCTCGACCGGCGTACTCCTCGTCGATCTCCGTGTGCGTGAACGAGAAGGTGTTCCCGAGCGGACGGTATGCCGCGAACCCACCGAGCTCGCCGCCGACGTAGATCTCGAACTGGTTGTCAGCCTCGTTGTGGACGACCGTGAGGTCGACCGGCGCGTCAGCCATCAGGGTTCCTCAGGGTGCAGGGTGCGCGGTGTCGGGTGGCGTGCACCAGAATGAGCGGAGTGAAGACGTTCGTCGTGCAAAGCCTCTCAGAGCTCGCCGCGCAGCGTCCACCGGACGGCCAGGAGATCGTGCATTTCACCGAGTCGCTGGCCCGGATGGTGATCGAGGAGTACTCGTCGCCGGGCGACCTCGTGCTCGACCCGTTCGCAGGCTTCGGTACGACGTGTGTGGTGGCAGAGCGGCTCGGGCGTCGTGCCAGCGCGGTCGAGCTGCTGCCCGACCGGGCCGACCAAATGCGCGCACGGCTTACATCGGACGCGACCGTCGTCACGGGAGACGCGCGACAGCTGGCCGAGCTCTTAGTGGGGCCAATCGCGCTGTGCTTTACGTCGCCGCCCTACATGACGGCCAACAACCACCCCGAGAACCCGCTTGCAGCATACGCAACTCTCGACGGCGACTATCCGACCTACCTGGCCGAGCTAGGCGAGGTTTTCCGTCAGGTGGCTGAGCTGCTGCAACCGGGCGGGTATCTGGTCGTCAACGCCGCCAACACCACCTCCAACGGCATCGTGACGCTGCTGGCGTGGGACCTCGCCCGAGTGATCTCGCAGCATCTCGTGATGCGGCAAGAGTCGTTCCTCTGTTGGGATCGACAGCCGCCCGGCATCACCGGCGACTACTGCCTCGTGTTTCAAAAGGCGTCCTGACCCTCGCCGATCATTCGCGTCGTTGTCGGAAGCGTTGGTGTCGGATCGGGTGTTGGTCGGGGTCGATCCGTGTTGGCGGGATGATTTCGGGGATGCCGTCGGTGGCCATCACCACGGCCCATTCGCCGTGGTGGATGAGGTGGTGGTGGAAGTGGCAGAGCAGACAGCCGTTCGACAGGTCGGTGGGTCCGCCGTGCGAGCCATGAGTCGATGTGGTGGGCTTCGGTCCAGGCTGGTGGTCGGTCACAGCTCGGGAAGATGCAGCCTTGGTCGCGGATGGCGAGGGCGATGCGTTGGTAGCGGTCGAAGAGGCGTTGGGTCAGTCCGAGGTCCAGGATGGCCGAGTCGCCACCCAGGACCAATGGCAGGAGGCTGGCGTTGCAGGCCAACCGGCGGGCTTGCGCTGCCGAGATCGTGGTGCCGGTCGTCAACGTCGCCTCGCCAACGCCGGTCTTGAGCTTGTCTTCGCTGATGGTGACGACGACTGCTGCGTTGGCGACTCCATGCTTGGGCAGGGACGTCGGTGGGGAGGTGTTCGAGGAGTTCGACGAACGCCCGCCCCATCCGCTGCCCGAAGGTCAGCTGCATCGGGTCGGTCTCGGCGGTCGCACCTTCGGCAACCTGGAGGCTGGCGCGGCGCGGCGAGGCGAGGGCTTCGAGGGCGGTGGTCAACATGTCGTACTGCAGGTTCGGCATCTTCCCGCAGTAGCGGGCGATCCCGTCGGCACCCTTGCGGCCGCGGAAGCTGGTCTGCTGCAACGCCCGGGCTTCGTCGGCCTCCAACTGCTCGGCCAGCGTCTGGTCCGCGGTCTCGGGGTCGACCACCTCAACCAGATGGTTCGCCAACACCTGCAACTGAGTGTGGGTCAGGGCTTGCGCATGCCCGACCAGGTCGGCTTCACCGGCCTCAACGGCCGCGGCCGGCAGCTGCGGCGACAACTTGTTGATCGCAGCCCCGATCACCACCGCCTGCTCGCCCTGACACGCGTCCGGTCGCCCACGCATGTCGGGTCAGGTCGGTCCGGTCCGACATGCAGCGGGCTTGTGCCAACATCCCGGCGGCGGCACCGGTCGACACCCGATAGTTCGCCACCAGATGCGCCCGCGTCGACGACGCACCACACAGCCCACCCAGATCACGGTCATCGACCTGCCCCACCAACCGCGCAATCGACTCATCCAACCGAGCCCGCGCCGCCAACGCCTCACCCAACCGATCCCCGAGCCTGCGGTCGTCCAACGACCACACCGGCGCCTGCGCAAGCCGGTCCAACCCCGCGTCAACAGCAGCCAACGCCACCCCGAACACGTCACCAGGACCGGGCGAACCCGGACTCGTCGCGGGAGGTGCAGCGCTGATCGACATACCCCAAGAATAGAAGCCACCGATGATAATTCGAGCATGTGTTCGACCCCTGTGGAGACCGTCTGTGGACACCCAAACCTGTGGATTTCAGCAGGTCCTGTTGGGGCGTCGAGCCGCCGTTAGACGGCGTGGTCGGGTCAGGGGGCGGGGGTGGCGGCGCTGTCTCGACGTACTTGCAGTGAACGTGTGTCCACGGCAACGAACGCTCGCGCCGGGATCGACTTGAGCTCGTCCAACAAGCCGGACGGCCAGCGAGTGTCGGCGCTGCCCTGGAAGAACCACGGCGAGCCGTTGTCTGCGAGCACCAGGCCATACCGCTTCATCGCGAGCAGCACAGCCCGGGTGTCAGCGCGGTAACCGGCGAGCGAGAACGTCGACTTCAGCCGAAATCGTGCCCCCATCGGCGGGTAGGCGCGGTTGCTCACCGATCCCGCGTCATGGCGCGCCGGCCACACGTGGCGCCGGTCTGTCACGTCAGTCGTGAAGCGGACGGCGTGGGTGACCCGGTGCGCCACGACCACCTCGTGGTAGCGCAGCAGCCCGGGCAGGATCGGCAGCCCGGCGGCGTCGGCAGAGGTCCATCCGTCCGGACGCAGCGCGTTGGTCTTGAGGTCCCACGTGGCCCCCGACCCGGCATACCACTGACCGCTGCGCTTCCGGGTCGCGAACGTTTCGTACAGACGGCACCGCGAACGATCGATGATCACGGCATGACGGTCGCCGGTCTGCATCTGGCCACCTTCGATCTTCGTGTCGGAACCAAGCGGATAACGGATCCGGTCGCTCTCGTCGGCATAGCCGAACCGGACATTCACTCGCGGGTGCGAGCCGCCGACAACGGTGATGGGGATCCCGTACGGCGCCGGCTGCTCACCGAAGCTGGGTCCGAAGTCCGGATGCAGCCGACTCTCTGGCGACATGTGCGAGACCCACTGCGCACTACGTGGATGGCGCGGCAACTGGGAGATGCTCCTGTTCCAGTAGTTGTTGGTTGGGAAGATCCGGCAGCCCGAGATCACGGGTGCAGCCGACGTCGATGACGCGGACGCTGCCGCGGCCGCGGCCGGATGTCGTCGGAGGCAACGCCGGAGGTGGTCGCCGAGGCGCTAACGCCGAGAACACTCAGGGGAAGGACCACCGCCACAGCCAGACGCGCGGGACGGGCGGACAGTGACCAACGCATGACTCACCGTAACCCGCCTCGGCCTGCCACGTGGCTGAACGAACACCTCCTCCCGCCATGGTGGCCGCACCCCTCCGCAGCTGTCGAATGCGGGATGCTGGGGCCATGGATCTCGATGAGGTCGCCGACCACCTGTACGGGCTCGTGCCGGGCGAGTTCGTCGCTGCGCGTGCCGACTGGGTCAAGCGAGCCAAGGCTGACGACAAGAGCGAGCTCGCCCGGGAGATCCAGGCCCTGCGCAAACCGACTGCGGCGGCATGGCTCACCAACCAGCTCGTGCGGGAGCACCGCGATGCGATGGAACCGCTGCTCGAGCTCGGCCGTGAGCTGCGCGAGGTAATGGCCGACCTGTCGGGTGACGAGCTGCGGGCGATGACGCGACAGCGGCACCAGCTGGTGACGGCACTGGTGCAGCAGGCCAGGCAGCTGGCGAAAGAACGAGGCGTGAAGGTCACCGATCAGGTAGCCCGAGCGGTGCGGTCCACCCTCGAAGCGACGCTCGCCGACCCGGCCAGCGAGCACGCCGTAGCCTCCGGCCACCTCAGTGACGCCTTGCAAGTAACGGGTTTCGGCGCCGGCGACGTACCACCCGCGAGCGCAACACCGCCACCCGAAACCGCCGCAGGGGGCACAGTCACAGACCTCGACGAACGCCGTCGACGCAAGGCCAGGCGGCAGGCCGAGCACGATGCCCAGCTCGCTGACGAGGCCGTACGTCGTGCGGACACCAGCCGACGCGCCGCCGAGCGGAAGCTGGCCGACGTCAGCCAGGCGCGCGAGAAGACCGGCGCGACGGTCGACCGGCTCACCCTCCAGCTCGAGCGGGCGACAGCGGAACTCGAACGGCTCACGACCGACGAGGAAGAGGCGAGTGAGGAGCTCGACGCGACCGACGAGGCGCTCGACGAGGCCAAAGAGACCCAGGCGCAGGCAGTCTCCCGCCTCGAAGCCGTCGACCAGGGCAAGGAGTCGTGACCGACGACCGGATCTGGCAGTGGGCTAGAGACCGTACGCCGGGCGGTAGGTGTGAACGGCGACACCGGAGTCGAACGTGATCGAGTCAACCAGTTTGAGCTGCGACTTGCGCTCAGAGTTGTCGGGGAAGAGGCGCCGACCGCTGCCGAGGACGATCGGGAAGACCATCAGCCGGTACTCGTCAACGAGGTTGTGCTTGTAGAGGGTCGTGTGCACAAGGGTCCGGCTACCGGCGACCAGGAGGTCGTTGCCGTCCTGCATCTTGAGGCGTTCAATCTCCTCGTTGAGCTGGCCGGTGAGCAGCTGCGAGTTGCTCCACGGCAGCTCTTTCAGGGTGGTCGAGACTACGTACTTGGGCATGGAGTTCATCTTGTCGGCGAAGCCGGCATCATCGCTGCGGCCAGGCCAAGCGGCGGCGAACCCCTCGTAGGTCACCCTGCCGAGGAGCAGCGCGCCGGCGGCCAACACCTCATCAAGCTTGTACTGCTCCTGCTCCGGGGAGTGGAAGTCGACGGTCCAGCCTGTGTGCTGATACCCAGGCTCGCCACCCGGAGCCTCCATCACGCCATCGACCGAGACGAACTCCGAAACGATCAACTTCCTCATGACGACGGATCCTCACTCCCGATCAGGTGGCCTGAACGCCTGAGTGTAAACGGGTTAGATGGCACGCCTGAGCTTGGCAGCGGTCAGCAAGACGGTCGCGTCCGTGACAGCGTCGAGGCTGTGACGCCGCGCGGGTACGGCGAGCAGGTCGCCTTCGCTGCCTTCCCACGACTCGTCGCCGGCGCGCAGTCGCACGGTGCCCTGCAGGACCAGCAGCGTGGCCTCGCCGGGGTTCTCGTGTTCAGCGAGCGAAGCGCCATTGCGCAGCGCAATCACCGTCTGCGACAGCATCGTCCCGGGAGCGCCGAACAATTGATGCGCGCTGCGTCCGCTCGGCGCCGCCTGTGCCGTCGCCTGAAGTCGCTCTGCCTGCTCTCGGACATTGCCCGTCATCGCCGCCTCCTCGTCAAACAATTGCCGCGCACGTCGAGCGGGCATAGCGAGAATAGCCATAGCCCGTCTTTGAGACGCCATGGTGGTACACCTGCGGGCGAGTCAAACGTCATTGACGGATGAGGTGGTCGCCTGGGTGCGCCTCGCAGTAGTGACACATCACGGACCTGTTCGGCAGCGTGGTGTCATTTGTCGCTCTGGTCCCAGCCTGGGCGCGGAGAGTGACTCCCGAGCCGCACGTCATCGCGGCTGCGGTAGACGATGTAGGGGCGGGTGAGATACCCGAGGGGGGCACTGAACGCGTGCACGAGCCGCGTGAACGGCCACAACGCGAAGAGTGCCATCGCGGCAAGCCCGTGCAGCTGGAAGCTCAACGGCGCTGCCGCCATAAGCTCGGGATGGAGGTCGAACCGGAAGATCCCCCGAAACCACACGGAGACCCCTTCGCGGTAGTCGTAGTGGTCGAACACGTTGGCCGCCACCGTGTTGACCAGCCCGAGGATGATCACGACGGCAAGGAACAGGTACATCACCTTGTCCATCCGCGTCGTCACCGAGAACACCGGACCAGTGGTGCGGCGACGGTAGATCAAGATGGCCATCCCGACCACGGTGGCGAAACCAGCGAACGCTCCGACTGTCACTGCCATGAAGTGGTAGGTCGCTTCGGACACGCCAACGGCCTCCGTCCAAGACTTCGGGACGCCCAGGCCCATCACATGGCCGAGAAAGACCGCCAGGATGCCGAAGTGGAACAGCGGACTGCCGATCCGGAGCAGCCGGTTCTCGTAGAGCTGGGAGGACCGGGTGGTCCAGCCGAACTGGTCGTAGCGGTAGCGCCAGACATGGCCCACGACGAACGTCGTCAGACAGACGTAGGGGAAAACCACCCAGAGAAAGTCGTTCATCCGCGTGTTCCCCGGTAGGTGGGGATCGGCAAGAGCGCGCTGTGGCCCGGCTCCGCACCCGCCTGCGTGGAGCTCGGGCTGAACTGTGGCGTTGCGAACGGTGCGAGCCCGACCTCTTCTTCCGGCGGTCCCTCGGCGGCGAGGCGACGTACGGCATCGCGCTCGTCGCCTCGTAGTGGCGGAAGCGTCGAGGTGACTGCGTCCATCACGCTTTCCCAGGGCGAGGCGGCATCGCGCAGCGACAGCCTTAGCAGTTCAAGGCCCGCCCGATGGTCGAGCATCAGACCAAGACCGAGCCGCTGGTCGATCGTTGCGGCATACTCCAGCACCACGCTGAGGTGATCCGGCAGCTCGCCGTGTTCACCGCTGGCGTCGAGGAGGAAGCCTGACCGCAGGTAGGTCTGCTTGAACCGCAGCAATGCCATCCCGCGCTTGCGAGTGTCTCCGTGCGCGAAGTACGTGAGGAACAGGTTGCAGCGGCGTCGGTTGTCGAAGGTGTCGACATACTCCTCCTGCAGCTGCCGCAACGGTGTGGACTCCAGATGTGTGATGAAGTCCCGGATTGACCCACCGATGTTGACGGGCAACTTGTACGACGCGCGCCGGATCGTGTCGAGCTCACCGAGCAGCGCTTCGTCGGGGTAGTTCAACAGCAGGGATGCCGACTGCCACGCGATCGCCAGCTGGTCTGTCGAGAGCGAGGGCGCAGGGTGCTTGCGGCTCACCTGTCCGCCTCCCCCTCGTCGCGCTTGGGCGGAAACAGCCCCGCGGGCGCTCCCCTGCCGTCCCAATTGAGCAGGTTGACGCGCGACCGCTTGTCACCTGGTCCAGCCGCCGAGTCTGACGTCTGCCTGTCGCGAAGCATCTGGAAGTTCTCGACCGCGATCGGTGTCGGCGCCCCAGAACCCTCACCGAACGGCCCGGAGCCACCCATGCCTGGGCCGCCCTCATAGTCCAGTGAGCACTCAGTCGCCAGCTCTTCGAGGGAGTGCGCCTGCTCGGCGTGGGCCGGTGGGATCACGTAGCGCTCGTCATACTTCGCAATGGCGAGCAGGCGGTACATGTCGTAGATCTCTTCCTCACTCATCCCGACCGACTCCGGGATGGAGCCGTTGGGTTCGCGGCCAAGGTTGATGTCGCGCATGTACGAGCGCATCGCTGCGAGCTTCTTCAGCACGCGGTCGACCGGCTCGACATCACCTGCCGTGAAAAGCTCAGCGAGGTACTCGATCGGGATCCGGAGTGCGTCGATCGCTGCGAACAGATTGTCGGGGTCCTCTGCGTCGTAGCCGGTTTCCTTGACCACGTCGACGACCGGTGACAGCGGTGGGATGTACCAGACCATGGGCATGGTGCGGTATTCCGGATGCAGGGGCAACGCCACCTTGTACTTGTTGATGAGCGCCCAGATCGGGGACCGTTGCGCTGCTTCCACCCAGTCACGCGCGATGCCTGCCCTCTCGGCCTCCCGCATGACCTTTGGGTCGTTCGGGTCAAGGAACACCGACCGCTGTGCGTCGTACAGATCGTGGTCGTCCGGAGCAGAGGCGGCCTCCAGCACCTTGTCGGCGTCGTACAGCATCAGGCCGATGTAGCGCAGCCGACCCACACATGTCTCTGAACACACCGTCGGTAGGCCCACCTCGACGCGAGGGAAGCAGAAGGTGCACTTCTCGGCCTTTCCTGTGCGGTGGTTGAAGTACACCTTCTTGTACGGGCACCCCGAGACACACATCCGCCAGCCCCGGCAACGGTCCTGGTCGACGAGCACGATGCCGTCCTCAGTTCGCTTGTAGATGGCACCACTGGGACACGACGCAGCACACGAAGGGTTCAGGCAGTGCTCGCAGATGCGAGGCAGGTAGAACATGAACGTTTGCTCGAACTCGAACTTCACCTTGTCAGCGATGTTCTTGAGCATCGGGTCGAGGTGCGCCGTTGCACGCGAACCACCGAGGTCGTCGTCCCAGTTGGCCGACCACTCGATCTTCATGTTCTCTCCGGAGATCAAGGACTTCGGCCGGGCGACCGGGGAGTGTGCCTGTGCGGGGGCGTCGGTGAGGGTGGCGTAGTCATAGGTCCACGGCTCGTAGTACTCCTGGATCGACGGCAGCTTCGGATTAGAGAAGATCGTCAGCAGCTTCTTGAACCGGCCGCCACCTTTGAGCTTCAGCCTGCCGCGTTTGTTGAGCTCCCAGCCACCCTTCCATTTCTCCTGGTCCTCGTAGGTGCGCGGGTAACCAAGCCCTGGCTTCGTCTCGACATTGTTGAACCAGACGTACTCAGTACCGGACCGGTTGGTCCAGGCCTGCTTGCATGTCACTGAACAGGTGTGACACCCGATGCACTTGTCGAGGTTCATGACCATCGCCATCTGCGCCATCGGCCTCATCGGGGCACTCCGTTCACCGACATCTCAGTACTCCACCACCTGCGAGCGGCGGCGGATGACGGTCACCTCGTCGCGCTGGTTGCCCGTGGGGCCGAGGTAGTTGAAGGCAAACGACAGCTGCGCGTATCCGCCGATCAGGTGGGTCGGCTTCACCAGCAGCCGAGTGAGTGAGTTGTGGATGCCGCCGCGGTTTCCTGATGTCTCGGCTATGGGTACGTCGATCAGCCGATCCTGTGCGTGGTACATGTACACCGTGCCTTCGGGCATCCGGTGAGAAACGATCGCCCGGGCGACCACGACACCGTTGCGGTTGACCGCCTCTACCCAGTCGTTGTCCTTGACTCCGACTTTGTCCGCGTCCTTGTCGCTCATCCAAATGTTCTGCCCGCCGCGCGAGAGCGAAAGCATGAACAGGTTGTCCTGGTACTCCGAGTGGATCGACCACTTGCTGTGCGGGGTGAGGTAGCGAACTGTCACCCCCATGCCGTCTGCTGCCTCGCCAGCACCCTTGTCTCCCTGGGCTACGAGGCCGATCGCCGGCTCACCGAACAAGACCGCCATGTTGAGCGGCGGCCGGTAGACCGGCAAGCATTCGCCGAGCTCGGTCATCCAGTCGTGGTCGAGGTAGAAGTGCATTCGACCCGTCAACGTGTGCCACGGTTTGAGCCGCTCCACGTTGATCGTGAACGGCGAGTAGCGGCGACCCCCGGACTCCGAGCCTGACCACTCGGGAGAGGTGATCACGGGAACGGGCGGACCTTGAGTATCCGCGAACGTGATCTGCTTGCCCTCGTGCTCCTCCGCAAGGTCTGCCAACCTCGTTCCGGTTCGATTCTCGAGCTTCTTGAAACCCTGCACGGCGAGGTGTCCGTTGGTTGTGCCGGAAAGCGCAAGGATCGCCTCGCAGACGTGGACGTCGCGTTCCAAGGATGGCCGGCCGTCAGCCGGGCCACCCCGCACGGTGCCGTTCTTGGCTCGGAGATAGTTGACCTGCTCGTCGAGGTCGAAGGTGACCCCCTTCGTGGTGGCCCCGAGCGTGTCCATCAACGGCCCGAGGGCGTTCATGTGTGCGGAGACCGCCGCGAAGTCGCGCTGCACCTCGACAAGCTTCGGCATGGTGACGCCGGGGACCGGCTCACAGTCCCCTGCCTTCCAGTCTCTGACACGGCCATGCGGGTTCGCCATCGCGTCTGGAGTGTCGTGCATCAGGGGGACCGCTACCACGTCGTTGCGTACGCCGAGGTGCGTGGCAGCAAGCTCACTGAACTTCTCGGCAATCGTCTGCCATGCGTCCCAGTCCGTGCGCGTCTGCCACGGCGGCGAGATCGCCGGATTGAACGAGTGCACGAACGGGTGCATGTCCGTCGTACTCAGGTCGTGCTTCTCGTACCAGGTCGCAGCAGGGAGTACGACGTCGGAGAAAATCGTCGTGCTGGTTTGCCTGAAGTCCAGCGTCAGGAGCAGGTCGAGCTTCCCTTCGGGTGCCTCGGCGTGCCACGTCACGTCCCTCGGCCGACTGCCTTCCGGGGCCTCAGTCGCCCGAAGCGACGAGTCAGTGCCCAGCAGATGCTTGAGGAAGTACTCGTTTCCCTTGCCTGACGAACCCAACAGATTGGCGCGCCAGATCGACAGAATGCGGGGGAAGTTCTCCGGTGAGTCCGGGTCCTCGCCAGCGAAGTCCAGCTCTCCTGACTGCAGCTGCCCGACGACGTACTCACTGACGGGTTTGCCTGCATGCGCCGCCTCATCGCACAGCTCAAGCGGGTTCTTGTTGAAGGTTGGGTAGGACGGCATCCACCCCATCCGCGCGCTCTGCGCTATCACGTCTGCGGTGCTCATCCCTGCCAGCTGCCCGGTGCCACGCTCAGACGCAAGGGTGTCGGCGCCGAAGGCGTCGTAGCGGAACTGGTTGGTGTGCAGGTACCAGTAGGCCGTCTGGATCATGTTGCGTGGTGGCCTCACCCAGTCGAGCGCGTTGGCAACCTGGTTGTAGCCGGTGAGCGGACGTACCTTCTCCTGCCCCACGTAATGCGCCCAGCCGCCACCGTTGACTCCCTGGCAGCCAGTCAATGTGGTGAGGGCGAGGAATGCTCGGTAGATCGTGTCCGAGTGGAACCAGTGATTGGTGCCCGCACCCATGACGATCATCGAGCGACCTCGGGACTCTTCGGCGTTCTGTGCGAACTCGCGACCGATGCGGGCAGCCGCTGCGGCCGGGACGCCCGTGATCGACTGCTGCCACGCAGGCGTGTAGGGCGCGGATGCGTCGTCGTAGGAAGATGCCCAGACGCCCGGTAAGCCGTCACGCCCGACGCCGTACTGCGCCAGCAACAGGTCGAAGACCGTCGTCACCAGCTGATCACCGACTCGACGCACCGGGACTCCGCGAGACAGCGACCCGGCCTCACCATCCGCGGCGTCGAAACGGGGGAGGTGCACCAGCACAGAGTCAAGGGCCGTGTCGATCAGTGACAGTTTGGGGACAACGTTCCTGAGGTCAAGGTTCCAGCGCCCCACGCCGGTGTCACCGAAGCGGTGCCCGAGCGAACCGTTGGGGACCACGGGCTCGTCGGCGAGGGAATCCATCAGGACAGTCTTGAACTCGGCGTTCTCCTCGTGTTCGGCTGACCGGAGGTCGGCGGCAGTGAGGAACTTGCCCGGCCGGTACACCCGCTCCCCGTCGGTCGAGTTTGTCGAGACCTCTTCCAGGCACACCAGGTACGGAAGGTCCGTGTAGGTCCTGGCGTAGTCGACAAAGTACGGCGCCTGGCGGTCGACGAAGAACTCCTTGAGGATCACGTGTCCCATGGCCATCGCGAGTGCTGCGTCAGTGCCGGGCTGGGCAGGCAGCCACTCGTCGGCAAACTTCACGTTGTCCGCGTAGTCGGGCGCGACGGCCACCACCTTCTGACCCCGGTAACGCGCTTCCGTCATGAAGTGGGCGTCCGGCGTGCGGGTGACGGGCAAGTTAGACCCCCACATGATCAGGTAACTGGAGTTCCACCAGTCCCCCGACTCGGGTACGTCGGTCTGGTCGCCGAAAACCTGCGGAGAGGCAACAGGCAGGTCGGCATACCAGTCGTAGAAGCTCAACATCGAGCCTCCGATGAGATTCACAAAGCGAGCGCCCGACGCGTGCGAAACCATCGACATTGCCGGGATCGGTGAGAACCCGGCGACTCGATCGGGACCCCACTTCTTGATGGTGTGCACATGGGCGGCCGCCACCATCTCAGTCGCCTCATCCCAGCTCGCGCGGAGCAGGCCACCCTTGCCACGTGCGGACTTGTACGCCTTCGCTCTCAGGGGGTTGTCGACGATGTGGGCCCACGCCTTCACCGGATCTCCGTCGTGCTGGGCCTTGGCTTCGCGGTACATCTGCAGCAGCACGCCGCGGATGTAGGGATAGCGGACGCGGGTGGGTGAGTAGGTGTACCAGGAGAACGCTGCGCCACGTGGGCACCCCCGAGGCTCGTACTCCGGACTGTCCGGGCCTACCGACGGATAGTCGGTTTGCTGGGTCTCCCACGTGATGATCCCGTCCTTGACGAAGACCTTCCATGAGCACGAGCCTGTGCAGTTGACCCCATGGGTTGAGCGGACCACCTTGTCGTGGCTCCAACGGTCACGGTAGAAATCATCAGCGCCTCGGCCGCCCTGCTTGTGCAGAGTGCGCAGGTCATCGGAAACCTCGGCACGGGTGAAAAACCGTCGGGTTCGCACCAGGGCGTCACTCACCCCTCCGTCGAGACCGATGTCGCGACCGGCGCTTTGGTCATCGGGGTGAACGCCAGTAGTCACTCGGGAGGCCCTCCCTGCCCTGGTTACCTGTGCTTGGACCTTACCGAAACGCAGACGCCTCGCTCATTGAGCGCTCTCAGCCGTACGCCGTACAACCGTCAGCGTGAGCACCAGCGTCAGTGCTGCCGTGACCGAGAGGAGGCCCAGGCCGATCGCATAAGAGTCCGTACGACCGTAGACGTATCCCATGATCAGCGGCGGGGCAAAGCCACCGAGCCCGCCTGCCGCACCCACCAGACCAGTCACGCCTCCGACGCGCGAGGGTTCGGTCACCTTGGCGAGCAGGGCAAAGGTCGCGCCGCTGCCCGCGCCCAGGGCTGCGGCCATCGAGAGGAAGGCGATCGCCCCAACAGGCTCGAGCAGCGGCGTCGTCGCCGCGACTGCCGCGCCCGCCGCGACGGTCGCATATCCGGCGGCAAGCACGGGGATGGCGCCCAGCTTGTCGGCCAACCAGCCCCCGACCGGTCTCATGACCACGGCCACCATGACAAAGCCGGCCATCCGATTCGCAGCGTCGGCGGGGTCGAGGTCGTATGCGGTCTTGAGGTACGCCGGGAGGTACACCGAGAACGCTACGTAGCCGCCGAACGCGACCGCATACAGGATGCAGGCCTGCCACGTGATCGGCAGTCGGGCATTGGCCGAAGTCCGACTCGCCAACGAGCCCGTTGGAGGTACGCGACCAGGAGCGTCCCTCAGCAGCAGCCAGGCGACGGCGGCGTAGACCGCCAGCAGCACCGCGGTGATCAGAAACGGCGCAGACTCACCGACCTGCGTGTACAGCTTGACCGTGGTGAGCGCGCTGATCGCCGTGCCGCCCATCCCGGCACCGAAGATGCCAATGGCCAGACCACGCCGTTCCGGTGGGAACCAGGCGTTCACGAACGGGACCCCGACCGCAAAGGCGGTGCCAGCGATGCCAAGGAAGAATCCGCCGACGAGTAGAGCGACGTACGAGTTCTGCCCGAAGTAGCCGATGAATAGCACCGGCGCAATGGTCACTGCCGACACCAGCGGGAACATGACTCGCCCGCCGAACATGTCTGTCAGTGCACCAACGACAATCCTTCCCAGTGAACCGACGATAACGGGGACCGCAACCAGAAGGGCCACGTCGGACTCGCTGAGGGTGCCGAGCGTGCCTTCGTCGCGAAAGAGCGGGCCGAGTGGGCTCAGCAACGCCCACGCCCAGAAGTTGACGGCGAAGCCGATCGTGGCCAAGGCCAGCATCAACCACGGTGACCCGCCTTCGTCGCGGATTACGGCGGAGTTGCCTGCTGCGGGCATGCTGGTCATCTGCCCTCCGTTCGACAGGTCCGTGCGTGGTGCGCTTCTTCGCAGGGCAATTCTTCCAAACCGGAGGCTCGATCGGCATGGCCGAAGGTCCCGTCCGCTGCGACCTATGTCCCTGCCGTGGGAAGTGAGAGGACCTTTGACCCCCGGACCCGGGACCGGCGACTCTGCACCTCTGGATCTAGAAGGGCCAGCCTGGAAAGTCCAGACGCCTTGAGGAGAATGTGATGCAGACGAACCTAAGCTCGCAACGAGATCACACCAGCGAGGATTACAACACCGTCATCGTGGGAGTCGACGGCTCCAAACGCAATCAGGCGGCCGTCGCTTGGGCACGCCAAGAAGCGTTGGAAACCAAGTCGAAGCTTGGGCTCGTCGCTGCGATCATGAACGACGGAACGATGCCGATGCCGCGGTTCTCAGCCGACTACACAGTCGACTACGCCGAGAACCAGACGCGCGACATGCTTGCCGCGATTCGGAGCCAGTTACCTGCCAGCACGGCAGCCCAGGACGTAACCACTCAGGTCTCGAACGGGAAGCCGGCCCACATCATCCTGCTCGCGAGCCAGACAGCAGATCTCGTGGTGGTCGGCAAGCGGGGGAAGGGTGCCGTGAGGCGGTTCATCGTGGGATCCACGTCGATCGCTGTCGCAGGCCGTGCGCGCGTGCCGGTTGTCGTCGTGCCTGACGAATGGGTCCAGACGGTACATGCGAGCGACCCGATCATCGTCGGGGTCGACGGAACCACCAGGGACGAGGCAGTTCTCGAGTTCGCCTTCCAGCGTGCCCGTGACCTGGCAGTTCCTCTCATCGCCGTCTACGCATGGCAACTGCCGGACGTCTATACCTGGTCACCCGGCGACATCGAAGGGTGGTCAGAAGAGGCGTCGAGCGAGCTCGATGCCAGGATCCGTCCGATGGCCGACCGTTACACCGAGGTGGAGCTCGTCCGGCTACCACAAATGGGGCAAGCAGCAATGACACTCTTGGATGCGGGGAACGTCGCTCAATTGATTGTTCTCGGCCGACACACCAGCCCAGAACACCGAGGCGGTTTCGCCTTCGGCTCGACGACCCGCGGCGTCTTGCACTACTCCACCTGCCCAGTAGTGGTCATCCCGGAGCAGGTTGATGCCGAGAGTAAGGCGCTCTAGCTAGCTCGGCCTCATGTCGGTGTCGCTCTTGGCTCGGAGGTTTGGAGCGGCACCGACCAACGCAAGGTGGTCCCCTCGCCTGGGGACGAGACAATGTCGCAAGAACCACCGAGGTTCCGCGCCCGCTCGCCCATGTTGCGAAGGCCGCTGCCGCCCTCCTGAGGCGTGAACCCCTTGCCGTCGTCGCGGATCTCGGCCGTCACCCGGGCGTCAGACCCCACGCCCTCGACGCTGACCTGTACGTCGACCTGGGCGGCCTCGGCATGTCGGCCGGCATTCGACAACGCCTCAACGATGACCGCGATCAGATGGGGTCGCACCGAATCAGGAACCGCCAAGTCGACAGGCCCCCGAAGCTCCAGACGAGGTTTCCGCTCAAACATCGGTGTAGCGGCGGAGATCACCGCGGCGATCTGGCTCTTGAGATCTGCGGCATCGCCATCGCGACCCAACTCGAAGATCGTGCCGCGGATGTCCTGGATGGTGGCGTCCAGGTCATCCATCACGCCAGTCAGCTGTTCAGTAAGGGCCGCATTCTCTGGCCTTCGGGCCAGGCTCTTAAGGGTGAGCCCAGTGGCGAACAGCCGCTGGATCACCAGGTCGTGGAGGTCTCGAGCGATCCGGTCGCGGTCAGCCAGGATCGCCAGGGCGGCGCGGTCTTCCTGAGCTTGTGCCCGGTCAACACCCAACGCTGCCTGCGCAGCGAAACCGCGCAATGCCTGCATGTCGTCGTCGTCCACGAGCCGGTCCGGTGCCTCGTCACCGCCAATGAGAAGTGCCCCACCGGCACCACCCGGCCCGGTGAAGGGAACAAGCAGGGCTGACTTGAGACCTTCGAGACCAGGGAGGCGAACTCCCTCGGCAACGATGACGGTCGCCCCGTGTTCCACGACGTCTGCAAGCGAGCCTTCTCGAGGCAGGTCAGTGCCGACCAGATCAGCCTGCGTGCCAACCGCCGCTTCCACCTTCAGCGAGCCGTCGTTCTGCTCGAGCACCACGAGGGCAAGCTCAGTGCCGGCGATGTCGCGGGCTCGATCTGCGATCAGGGTCAGGGCGGCGCTGATCTCGACGTGCCCCAGCAGCGCCTGCTGAATCTCGGCGGTCGCTGCCAGCCACCTCTCCCGGCGCCGGAGTCGCTCGAACAGTCGGGCATTCTCGATGGCGATGCCCGCCGCCGCCGCGAGCGCGATGACTGCTTGCTCGTCCTCGACGGTGAAGTCGCCCTCGCCCACCTTGTCGGTGAGATACAGGTTTCCGAAGACGCGGTCGCGCACCCGCACCGGCACGCCGAGGAAGGACCGCATCGGGGGATGATTCGCAGGGAAGCCGTACGACGCATCGTGCTCGTTCAGGTCGTGCAGCCGGAGCGGGTGTGGCTCTTCGATGATCAAGCCCAAGATGCCGTGACCGCGAGGCTGCGGCCCGATCGCTGTCACCGTCGATGGAGACATGCCGTACGTGATGAAGTCGACGAGGCCTTCACCGCTGGTGTCGATCACGCCGAGGGCGGCATATTGCGCATCCGCCAAGCCAGCCGCTGCTGCGACGATGCGTTCGAGCGTGGCGTGCAGGTTGAGGTCTCCTGCCACGGCGCTGACGGCGTCCAGCAGCGAACGGACTCGTACCTCGGCGGCCACCAGGTCCTCGACGCGGCCCAGGACTGTCCGCAGCAGCTCCGCGAGCGACTCCTCCTGGGTGGGCACAGTTGTGATCGTAAGCCCTCGTCATCGGCGGATCCCGGACATACAGAAGGGCCCACGGGGATGTGGGCCCTTCTGTGAGGGGGTGATCCGTCGCGCTACCTCAGGATCGGGAACTGCCTGACGATGGACTGCTTCGTCCACCAGGTGCCGAGTCCAACGTGACGGCCGGCACCGTATAGGCCGAGTACGAGGACGGCTGCCAGACCAATGATGTGGTCGTCCGTGATCGGGTTGTTCTCCGGCGGCATGGCCACCGTCCACATCATGAGGTACATCAAGGCGGCTGCGAAGACTCCGAGTCGCATCGTGATGCCCAAGGTGAGCGCAACACCAATCGCAAGGAGGCCGAACATGAAGCCCCAGTTGGTCCAGGCGTCACCGGCAATGCTGTTGTAGAAGCCCTGGAAGGGACCCTTCGCGCCGAACGCGAGGAATCCTTCTGTCGGTGAGCTCCCGTTGATGAAGGCGTCAGGACCGAAGCGATCGACGACGCCGGTTTCGGCGTTACGTCCGGTGGAGAAGCCGAGTGCGAACAGCTTGTCGAAGAACGCCCAGAGGAATGTCCAGCCGATCACGATCCGCAGTGCGCCAAGGGCGTAGCCCGCTGCACGGTCTCGAACCGACTCGTTGGTCTCGGTCGACCCAGCGATCTGTGTCGGCTGACTTGTGTGCTGCTGCAGCGAGGTCATCGCTATCTCCTTGTCTCAGGGAGCTTCTTGCTCCGTCTGCTTCGACTCTGCTGCCTGGAGGTGTCGTCGCACAGCGGTCGGACGTCCCGAGCTGACGGGTCACAAGTCCCGTCTGGTCAGGGCCGCTCGGCTCTGTCTCAAAAGCACCGCTCGCGCAAGCATTGCGACATGGGCCGATCAAGAAGTTGGCTCATCACTCGTGAAGGGGGACGCATGACCGGCATCCGGGCTCAAGGCGTCGTCGTCGGTGTCGACGAGACCTCCGGCAGCAGGGCGGCGCTCGCCTTTGCCATGCATGAGGCCGCCCGCCGCGGAAGCGCCGTCGAGGTCATCACGGCCTGGACCTGGTCGCAGGCCGACGGCAACGGAGCTGGCACCGCGGCTCCGGAGCGGGCGCGTCACCTGGCGCAGCAGATCCAGGACAACGCAGTCGCGCGGATCTTGACCGAGGTCGATGCACGACCTGTGGTGTCGCGCCAGGTCGTCGAGGGCGATGCAGGCAAAGTGTTGCTGAAGGTCGCCAAGGATGCGGCGTACCTCGTCGTTGGAGCCTCGACGCGTAGCCAGTTGCGGCGTTCGTCGCTGGGTTCAGTGAGTGACTACTGCGTGCGCAACGCGGATTGCCCCGTCGTCGTCGTGCCGGCGCCAGTGCTGAAAACCAAGTCCCAACCAAGAGAAGGAGCCCGTCATGCGAGCAGATAACGAACGACCCACAGCCGTCTTCCGTGAGCTCAGCCACGACGAGTGCCTGGCCTACCTGCAAAAGGGCGGCGTCGGCCGTGTCGCGGTGTGCACGCCAGAGGGCCCTGTCATCCTTCCGGTCAACTTCATCCTGGCGGACGAGACCGTTGTCTTCCGAACCGCGCCCTACACTCTGCTCGCGGGACATGCCTGGGACACGGCAGCCTTCGAGGTCGACGAGCTCGAACCCGAGATGTGGCGTGGTTGGAGTGTGCTGGTGGTGGGCCAGGCGGCACCCGTCGACGACGCCGACGAGATCAGAGGATCGGTACTCAGAGAGCTCACGCCGTGGGCACCGGGGCCACGCCAGATGTTCATCCAGATCACACCAGCCCGCATCACCGGCCGCGCCGTCGCCTCATGAGCCGGCATCGAGACGCGGTTAGGCTCCGACTGGAGAGCTTGGACTCGATTAGCGAAGACGGAGGGATCCTGTGCAGATCGTCTCTGAGCACGCTCTGGCCGCGGCCCTGTCCGCGCTGCCGGGAACGCCACGAGTCGTCTGCTCGGGCAACCACGCCACTCCATGGTTCCTCGTGGAGATCCTCGAGAGGTCGCTGCCCAAGTTCCGGCTGAACATGCTTCACGCCCAGGCGGGCGTTCCGGACCGCGAGGGCGTAGAACTCGAGACGTCATTCGTTGGTCCGGGGATGCGACGGAGCCCTCGACTGCGCTATTTTCCCTGTCGACTCTCGCTCGTGCCCCAGCTGTTCGCCACGTGTATGCCGCCTGACGTGGTTCTCATCCACACCTCCCTGCCGGAGGACGGGGCGGTGTCACTCGGGACCGAGGTGAACATCCTGCCGGCCGCTATCGAGGAGGTGCGGCGGCGAGGGGGCTTGGTGGTGGCCCAGCTGAACCCGCGGATGCCGTACACCTTCGGCGACTCGGTCATCTCCCTCGATCACGTCGACCTGGCGATCGAGGCTGAGCAGCTGCTCGCGTCTCCACCCGCCATCGCCATCGACGATGCCGCGATGCACATCGGTGAGCTCGTCGCCGAGCGTGTCGCTGACGGCTCGACGATTCAGACCGGAATCGGGGCGGTTCCGGATGCGACGCTGCTCGGGCTCACTGCCCGTCGCGGTCTGGCGGTGTGGACGGAGATGTTCAGCGACGGTGTCTTGACCTTGGAGCACGCCGGAGCCCTCGACCAGTCCACGCCGGTGACAGCCTCTTTCCTGTTCGGCTCCCCCGAGCTGTACGCCTGGGTGGATGGCAACCCTCGCGTCCGGATGCTGCGCACCGAGAAGACCAACGACCCCGCCTTGATCAAGACGAACCGGCTGATGGTAAGTGTCAACACCGCGCTGCAGGTCGACCTGTTTGCCCAGGCGAACGCCTCCCGGATCGGTCGGCGCATCTACTCCGGCACCGGCGGCCAGACTGACTTCGTCGTCGGGGCACTGCACGCACCCGGTGGGCAGGCTCTGATCGCCCTCCGCTCCTGGCATCCACGCGCAGACACGTCCACGATCGTGCCCCTCGTCGACGAGCCCGTCACCTCGAGCCAGATGTCAACCGTGGTCACCGAACAGGGGGTGGCTGAGATCTTCGGCCACGACCAGCGTGCCCAGGCGCGTCATCTCATCGAGCACGCCGCGCACCCCTCGGTGCGAGACGAGCTTTGGGAGGAAGCAGAGGCACTCAGCCTCACCTAAGCCAGGCGTCTCTGCTGAACGTCACCGCAGCAGCTTCGCGGCCAACACCGCAGCTTGCGTACGTCGCTCCAGCCCCAGCTTCATCAAGATGCTGGACACATAGTTCTTCACGGTCTTCTCTGCCAGGAAGATGCGCTCGGCAATCTGGCGGTTGGTCAGACCTTCGGCGATCAGCTCGAGGATCTTGCGCTCTTGGGCGGTGAGCTCAGCCAGCTCGTCCGGCTCGTCACCTGCCCCGGAGCGCAGCCGCTCAAGCACGCGACGAGTGACGGCGGGGTCGAGCAAGGACTGACCTGCGGCAACACGCCTCACGGCATCAACCAGGTCGGTGCTGCCGATCTGCTTGAGCACGTATCCCGCCGCGCCGGCCATGATGGCCGCGAACAGCGCCTCGTCATCGTCATACGAGGTCAGGATCAGGGCCTGGATGGTGGGATCGACAGACCGAATGCTCCGGCATACCTCGACACCACTGCCGTCCGGCAGCCGCCCATCGAGCACGGCAACGTGCGGTCGCAACGCGGGGACTGCGGCTCTGTGCCTCAACCGCCGATCCTGACTCACCCACCACCACGAAGTCGTCCTCGGCCTCGAATAGGTCGCGGAGCCCCCGGCGAACTATCTCGTGGTCGTCGAGCAGGAAGATCCGGATCTGACCCTCGCTGCGTAGCGTTGTCACGTTGGGAAACCTCCGCTCTTTCGATGTCTGTCTCCCCGAGGATGCCACGGGGTGATCGCATTCATGCGCGTGGAGCGTCCATGCACTGCGATTGGCGTCGGTCGGGGTGCGGCTACGAGGAGATGGAACCACACTGGCGGGCATGTCCTCAGACACCGCTGTCACCGGGTCCCGTCCCAGCACTGGCCGGGGATGGCCAAGGCTGCTGGGGATTCTCGTGCTCGCATGGGCGATCCTGCTCGGCCTTGTGATTGGTCTAGGTCAGGTCATCACGGGTCCGTTGAGTGACTCGATCGGCGCTGCCGACACGGACATTGCGCGATGGTTCGCGGGAGAGCGCACGTCAACACTCAACGAGGCCGCCGAGTACGTCAGTCTGCTGGGCGACACCCGCACCGAACTGGTGCTGGCTCCCCTCATCGCCCTGGGACTTTGGGCATGGCAGCGGAGCATCAGGCCGGCGCTGTTCGTGGCCCTGAGCGCGGCCGGCGTCGGAGGGATTTACATCCTTGCCGCCATGGCGGTGGAGAGGCCACGGCCACCGGTGAAGATCCTCGACCCCGGCCTGAATCCGATGCACAGCTTCCCGTCGGGCCACGTCGGGACGGCGACGGCGCTGTGGGGGCTGATCATCATCTTGGTGTGGACCTACGCGTGGTCTGCGCGTCGATGGGCGACCCCCTTGCTCCTGGTCCCGCCTCTGGTGGTCGTCAGCCGCGTCTACGAGGGAGCCCATCACCTCAGTGACGTGCTGACGAGCATCGCTTTCGCATCCGGCTGGCTCGCCGTCGTCGCCATGCTGCTGCTGCCGGCTCGCTCGCCTTCCCGCTCGATGCCCGACAGCTGACGCGGCACGCGCGCCTCCTCGAGCGGTATCGTCAAAGCAGGGAGGGCGGAGAGATGGCGACGATCACGGTTGCGGCGGTGCAGGCGTCCTATGTGCTGATGGATCGCACGGCGACGCTCGACAAGGTAGAGGCGTTGCTGTCCGAGGGCGCGGTGCGGGGGCAGACCTGGTCGTCTTCCCCGAGGCCTTCCTGCCCGGTACGCCGATCTGGATCGACGCGACGCCGATCTGGGATGGTGACGAGCAGTGGTTCGCGATGCTTGCTGAGCAGGCCGTCGTCGTACCAAGCGACACCACCGAGCGCCTCGGGGCAGCGGCTCAGGAAGCTGGCGTTTATCTGGTGATCGGGGTCAACGAACGCGAGCAGACCGGGAGCACGATCTACAACACGTTGTTGTACTTCGACCCCGATGGCAATCTCCTCGGAAAGCACCGCAAGCTGATGCCGACCGGCTCAGAGCGCACCGTGTGGGGAATGGGTGACGGCTCGACGCTCGACACCTATCAGACGCCCTTCGGGCGCCTCGGTGGGCTGATCTGCTGGGAGAACTACATGCCGCTGGCCAGGTTCTTCCTCTACTCGCAGGGTGTCGACGTGTGGGTAGCGCCGACGCTGGCGACGGGAGACAGTTGGGTCGCGACCATGCGACACATCGCACGAGAAGGCCGCTGCTACGTGATCGGTGTGAACCCGTGCGTGCGTGTCGATCAGATCCCCGCCGACTTCCCCGACCGGGAGCGCGTGTGGCGGACAGATCCGGATGATCCCGAGTGGGTCGAGCCCGGCAACACCGTGATCGTCGCCCCCAACGGGGAGATCCTCGCCGGCCCTGCTCGGCACGAGGAGACCACCCTGTTTGCCGAGCTTGATCTCAGCACCGTGCGCTCAGCGCGACGATTGTTCGACCCGGTAGGCCACTACCACCGTCCCGACGTCTTCCGGCTCGCCGTCGACACGGCGCCGCGACCGGTGGTCACCCAACTGCGCAACAACCTGGCCGACGCCTGACCACACGCGCCGACTTACTCCCACTCGATGGTGCCGGGGGGTTTGCTCGTGACGTCGAGGGTTACGCGGTTGACCTCGGGGATCTCGTTGGTGATCCGAGTCGAGATGCGTTCGATCACGTCGAACGGGAGGCGCGACCAGTCAGCGGTCATCGCGTCCTCGGACGAGACGGGGCGCAGCACGATGGGGTGGCCATAGGTGCGGACATCACCTTGCACGCCGACCGAGCGTATGTCGGCAAGCAACACGACGGGGAACTGCCAGATGACGGACTCGAGTCCTGCGTTCGTGACCTCTTCGCGGGCAATCGCGTCCGCCTCGCGCAGCGTCGCCAGCCGGTCTTCGGTGACCGCCCCCACGATGCGGATCGCGAGGCCTGGCCCGGGGAACGGGTGGCGGTAGACAATCTCTCGCGGCAGCCCGAGCTCGACGCCCACGCGACGTACCTCATCCTTGAACAGCGTGCGCAACGGCTCGATCAGCTTGAACTGCAAGTCGTCGGGCAATCCACCGACGTTGTGGTGGGACTTGATGCTGGACGCGCCGGCGCCGCCACCCGACTCGACCACATCGGGGTAGAGGGTGCCCTGCACGAGGAACTCGACAGAGCCGCTGCCTACACCACCCGCCTCGGCCACGATGTCACGCTCAGCGCCCTCGAAGCAGCGGATGAACTCGCGTCCGATGATCATCCGTTTTTGCTCCGGGTCGCTGACACCGTCGAGCGCCAGCAGGAAAGTCTTCGCAGCATCGACGACTCTAAGCTTCACGCCGGTAGCCGCGACGTAGTCGCGCTCGACCTGCTCAGCCTCACCCTTGCGCAACAGTCCGTGGTCGACGAACACGCAGATGAGCTGTTCGCCGATCGCACGCTGCACCAACGCGGCCGCAACGGCCGAGTCGACCCCGCCCGACAGCGCGCAGATGACCTGCTTGTCGCCGACCTGTTGGCGGATGGACTCGACCTGGTCTTCGACGACGTTGACCATCGTCCAGGTCGGTCGGCATCCGGCGATCTCGAAGAGGAAGCGTTCGAGCACCTGCTGTCCGTGCTCCGTGTGCATGACCTCGGGGTGCCACTGCACGCCAGCCGCCCGACGGTCGAGCGACTCGAAGGCCGCGATCGACGCTCCCGGCGTCGAGGCCAGTGTCGTGAACCCGAGTGGCTCCACGAGCACCGAGTCGGTGTGGCTCATCCACACTCGGTGACCTGAGTCGACGCCGGTGAGCAGCGTGCCGGGCTCTGCGATGTTAACGAGAGTGCGGCCGAACTCCGACGCCCCGGTGCGGAGGACACTTCCCCCCAGGGCCACCGCCATCGCCTGAAATCCGTAGCAGATCCCGAATACGGGCACGCCCGCGTCGAAGAGGGTCTCATCGAGCAGCGGCGCCCCAGGAGCGTAGACGGATGACGGCCCGCCGCTCAGAATGATCGCCTTCGGGCGACGCGCCAGGATCTCTTCCGTGGACATCGTGTGCGGGACGATCTCGGAGTAGACGTGTGCCTCGCGCACGCGGCGCGCGATCAACTGCGCGTACTGCGCCCCGAAGTCGACGACGATCACCAGGTCGTGGTCGGTGCTCAACGCGCGGCCCCTTAGGTTCGGCGGTCGCCGGCCTGCCGGCAGGCGCGGACAGTCTATCCGCGGATGAAGAAACTTCCGGAGTCGGCCGTAACGCTGCCACGGCCGCCTCGTTGACCCCGGTGGAGCAGGTGGGATCCGCTGCCCATGGGCGCATCCCCCGCTCTCCGGCGTGCAAGCCGCCGGACGTCTCATGGCCCGGTCATCCCTCCCTCCTCGACCGGGCCCTGAGCCACGTCTAGGAGCCCTTCAGGATGCAATCAGTCAGGATGCAACCGCGAACGGAACGCCGGTCACTGCGTCGCGCTGGTCAGCAGTCGCGTCAGGTGGACGGTGATCCGGGTGGGTCCATAGACCCCGGCTTGCGAGGATCGGGAGCACGCCCTCGCCAAACCAGTACGCCTCCTCCAAGTGCGGATACCCGCTGAGGACGAACTCCGAAAGGCCCAGATCGGCATACTCCTCGATCCGGTCGGCCACTTCGACGTAGGACCCGACGAGAGCAGTGCCTGCCCCGCCCCTCGCGAGGCCGACACCTGCCCACAAGTTGGGTGCGACAAGGAGATCGCGGCTTCCACCACCGTGCAGCTCGAGCATCCGCCGCTGCCCTTCGGACTCACTGCGTCGCAAGTTTGCCTGCACCCGCTCGATGGTCTCATCGGGTATGCCGGCGAGGAGTCGGTCGGCGACCGCCCACGCCTCCTCGGCCGTCTCACGGGCGATCACGTGCAGCCGGATGCCGTACCGCATCTGCCGGTCGCGCTCCAGCACGAGTCCGCGGATCCAGTTGATCTTCTCCGCGACTGCCTGGGTGGGCTCCCCCCATGTCAGGTAGACGTCGCAATGGTCGGCGGCGACTGGACCGGCAGCAGGCGAGGACCCGCCGAAGTACAGCGCCGGCACTGGGTCGGGCCGGCGAGGGATTGTCGCTCCTTCGATCTGGTAGTGGGCACCGGTCAGGTTCACCGGGATCTCGTCGTGCCACAGTCGCCGCACGACCTCCAGGAACTCAGAACAGCGTTCGTAGCGAGCGTCCTTGTCGAGATGGTCGCCGTACGCGCGTTGCTCGTGGGACTCGCCACCAGTCACGACGTTCAGCAACAGCCGGCCACCTGACTGCCATTGGAACGTGCCCGCCATCTGTGCCGCCAGCGTCGGTGACATCAGGCCGGGTCGGAACGCGACGAGGAACTTGATCCGTTCCGTGGACTGCACCAGCATCGCCGTCGTCAGCCAGGCGTCCTCACACCAGCCCCCGGTCGGCGTGAGCACACCGTCGAAGCCAAGGTCTTCGGCCGCGGTGGCGATCGACGTCAGGTACTTGAGAGTGGCGGGTCGGTCGTTGCGGGCGGCACCAGCCGACTGACCGTGTCCGCCACCCACGATGGCGCGCGAGTCGCCGTACGTCGGTAGGAACCAGTGGAAGTCGAGCAAGGTGGATCCCTTCATGCCGTGGCGAGTGAGTACGGGCGAGGGAGGGACTCGCAGAATGCGTGGACCACCCTGTTCAGCATCTCGAGGGCGGCCTCGTCGATGCGAGTGACCCCTGACTCGCCGACGGTCTCGATCAGATGGTCGATCACCAGATAGCCCTGCACGACCTGCCGTGCGCCCATCGACATGAGCACGGGGCGCAGTGCGTAGTCCAGCGCCAGGGCGTGCGCCACCGACCCGCCGGTCGCGAGCGGCAGGACGGTCTTACCTTCGAGTGCGAACTGAGGCAGCAGGTCCAGCCACGCCTTGAGCACACCCGAGAAGGCTGCCTTGTAAACAGGGGTCGCGATGACGAGGCCGTCGGCACGCAGGACCTTGGCAGCTGCTTCTTTGAGGTCAGTGTCGGCGAAGTTGGCGTGCAGCAGAGCCTGGGCGGGCAGGTCGCGGACGGTGACATGCTCGATGGTGTGGCCGAGGTCGGCGAGGTCGAGAGCGACGTGCTGCAGCAGCTTGGCGCTACGCGACACCTTCGATGGGCTGCCGGACACGGTGAGAATATGGCTCACGAGAGACCTTTCCTGGTCGGCGGCTCCGCTGTCACCGAGTCGACAGCGAATCTGACTAACCAGAGTAATACTACAGACTTAGTTCAGTTTAGAGAAAAGCCGCGCCCACACTGCGGTGCGCGACTTACGCTCCCCCTCCACAGGACGAGATCGCATCCCGGCCGTCCACAGCCTGGTTTCGCCGAGCACGCAGCGTCCTCGCGCCGTGCTGCCATGGAGATCCAATCGGGCCGGTGTTCTCCAGACTCGCTCTCAGGGGTTCAAGGCTCGCTCCGCACTTTCACGCACACCCAGGGGATCACATGCACTCACCACCATTTGTTCTCGGCAAGAAAGCCGTCACCCTCGCCGTGGCTGCCGCACTGCTGACGCCAGCCTGGACGGGGTCGGCAACCGCGGTGCCCAGGCCGGTCCCGCCCACTACACCTGAGCGAACGGCGGTCACTCCCGAAACACCACAGGTTGACGCCCACCAGCGCCGCATCGCCCCGAAACGGCTGATCCAGCAACACCGAAGGATCGCCACGCCGACGCGCTGGTGCCGCCATCACCGGCAGAGCTGTCTCAGAACGCTGGCGCACAGATACGTACGCGCGTTCAAGGCGGGGCGCATGGGCTACACCCGTTGGACCGACCGGGCCAGGAAGAAGATCCGGCCCACCTTTGTCCGCGAGTATCGAGCGCTCTGCCGCGACTCGTCGGTGAGCGGCTGGAGCCGAGCCTCGTCGGGCGACGGCAAGCCGACGTCGATGTGCCCAAGAGATGCGGGACCCCAGAGCGCCGCACTGGCCGCCTCCCAGGCTTGGAGCCGCTATCGAAGCGAGGCCGACTGTGCGATGCAGTGGATCCCGTACGCCGGCCAACCGCGCTATCACCTGGTCTGCAAGCCGCAGGCACCCGCCGATTCGTTCTCGATCGGCAGGCCAGGTAAGGAGTTCCTGGCATGTGAAGCTGCCGCTCTCGCCACCGCAGGCACCCTAGGCGTCTTCGGTGCTGTTCCCGGTGCCGCCGTGACCTTCGCTTCCGGATCCGTCGGGTGCGGTGTCCTGTGGGCATTCGCCCATTTCCTGAACTGGTGAGAGGACTTCACGGATGGCCCACCGAAGTCTGACCAATCGCGAGCTAGCCATTCTGTTCGTGGCGATGCTCGTGGTGTCACTGGCCATCTGGGGGCTGGCGGACTACCTGTTGTCATGAGGCGCCGTTCGGCCGCGGCAGACCATGAGGAGGTGCGATGAAGAAACGCTCACTGACCCAGCGTGACCTGGTGATCCTGGCCGTCATGGCCTTGGTGGTCTCGTTGTTGTCCGGTGTGCTGGCTCGCTACCTCTACTCCTGAGGCGGCGACACCGCAGGGGCTCAGGTAACGGAGACGATGGGGAGACGTAGCGCGCCGGGCGCCCGTTCGGGCACGACCGGGCTCCCCGGTGCCACCGGGGAGACGGGACGGTATGCCGCGTCGGGTGCCGGGCGGGGATCCTCGTCGCCACGGTTGGGCCACATCGCCATCGCCCGCTCCGCCTGTGCAGTAATGGTCAGCGACGGGTTGACGCCGAGGTTGGCGGAGATCGCCGAGCCGTCGACGACATGCAGCCCTGGGTGACCGTAGACGCGGTGGTAGGCGTCGACAACGCCTGACTCGGCGGAGTCGCCGATCGTGCAGCCACCGATGAAGTGGGCCGTGAGCGGCCGGTTGAACGGTTCACCGAGAGAGCCGCCTGCGGTCCCCTTCACGATGCGGGCCATGATCTGGACGGCCCGGTTGGCTATGGGTATCCAGGTCGGGTTCGGCTCGCCATGGCCCTGCTTGGACGTGAGTTTTCGCCGACCCGAAACCGTGGGGCGGGTGTAGGTCGTGATCGAGTTGTCGCGCGTCTGCATGACGAGAGCGATCACGGTGCGCTCCGACCAGTGCCTGAAGTCATACCTGCCGCGGATCGTCCGACGCTGCCGCCACATCTCCTTCAGCCACACCTTCCACCGCTCACTGTCGCCGTCGCCGTCAGTCAGCACGGTCTGCAGCAGGCTCATGGAATTGCTGCCCTTGCCATAGCGCACCGGCTCGACATGCGTCTGCTCGTCAGGATGGAACGACGACGTGATCGCGACCCCTCGGCTGTAGTCAACGTCGCGGCCCGAGGCGATGGCGCCGAGGATCGACTCGGAGTTGGTGCGGGTGAGAGCCCCCAGCCGTGGCGAGATGTGCGGCAGCACCCCGCGGTCCCGCATGGCATGGAGGAGTTTTTGCGTGCCGAGCGCCGAGGCCGCGAACACCACGTGCTCGGCAGTGAACCGGCGACCTACGCGCCTGCTCCGCGACCTGGCTCCGGTGGGGCGGGTAGACACCCGATACCCGCCGCCCGAGAGAGGACGCACCTCAGTCACTGTCGTGAGCGGATGCACAACCGCGCCGGCCTGCTCGGCGAGGAACAGGTAGTTCTTCGTCAGCGTGTTCTTCGCATGATGTCGGCAGCCCGTCATGCACTCGCCACACTCGATGCATCCGGCGCGGTCTGGTCCGACACCGCCGAAGTAGGGATCCGCAACGGTCTGACCAGGCGATCCGAAGAAAACTCCGACCGGCGTCGGGTGGAACGTCTCCCCCACTCCCATCTCGTCGGCGACCTGCTTCATCACGACGTCGCTCGGTGTCATCGAGGGGTTCTCGACGACGCCCAGCATCCGCTTCGCCTGGTCGTAGAACGGCGCCAGCTCGTCGCGCCAGTTGGTGATGTGGCTCCACGACGGATCGCGGTAGAACGCGTCGAGCGGCTCGTACAACGTGTTGGCGTAGTTGAGCGACCCGCCACCGACCCCCGCGCCCGACAAGATCAGGCAGTCGTTGAGCATGTTGATTCGCTGGATGCCATAGCACCCGATCTCTGGCGCGAACAGGAACCGCTTCAGGTCCCACGAGTTCGTCGGGTATGACGACTCGTCAAAGCGTGCGCCCGCCTCGAAAACTCCCACGCGGTAACCCTTTTCGGTCAACCGCAGCGCTGTCACCGACCCGCCGAAGCCGGACCCGACGACGAGCACGTCATAGTCGAATGTCACGGGCGACGGGATTTCTTCAGCAGACGTAGAGTCGAGGTCAGAGCCTTGGCGTAGGTCTGCTCCGACATGCCCAGCACGGAACGCAGCGGGAGCAGCCGCTGGGTGGCCACCGTCTGCACGTCCGTGTAGCGGTGCACACCCTCGACACCTTGTCGGCGGCCGAGCCCCGACTGGCGCATGCCTCCCATCGGCGAGTCGATCGAACCGAAGGATGCGCCATATCCCTCATTGACGTTGACCGTCCCGCACCGGATCTGGCTCGCGATCGTCCGGCCTCGCGCGCTGTCGCGGGTATAGATGCTGGCGTTGAGGCCGAATTCACCATCGTTGGCTCGGTCGATCGCGTCCCGCTCGTCGGCGAACCGATAGACAGACACGACCGGGCCGAAAGTCTCGTCGCCGAAGCACGTCATGCCCGGCCGGACACCGGTGAGGATCGTCGGCTCGTAGAACAACGGCCCGACGTCTGGACGCGCCCGTCCACCGGTGACAACGGTTGCTCCCTTGTCGCGTGCGTCGTCGACGTGCTGGGTCACGGTTTCGAGTTGAGCGGCCGAGATCAGCGAACCCAGGTCGCCGGAGTAGTCGAACGCCGTCGACAGCGTCATCGCCTCTGTGCGAGCAACGAATCTCCGCATGAAGGGCTCGAAGATCTGGTCGGCGACATACATCCGCTCCATCGAGACACAAAGCTGCCCGGCGGACGAGAAGCATGCCCGGACAGCGCCTTCGGCGGCCCGGTCGAGGTCGGCGTCTCTCAACACCAGCATGGGGTTCTTGCCACCCAACTCGAGGGAAGCGCCGATCAGCCGGTCCGCGGCCCGGGCGGCCACGACCCGGCCGGTGCGGGTGGAGCCCGTGAAGCAGACGAAGTCGGCATTGTCGATGATCGCGGAGCCGACGACGGACCCTTCCCCATACACCGGCAGCCACAGGTCGGCCGGCATCCCCGCTTCGGCGAGGAGCTCGATGCCGAGCAGCGCGGTGACAGGAGTCTGCGAATCGGGCTTGTGCACCACGGCGTTGCCAGCCAACACGGCCGGCAACCCGTCGCACAGGGCCATGTTGAACGGGTAGTTCCAGGGCGAGATGATTCCGACGACGCCCTTCGGAACTCGGTTGAGGTCGATCCGGGTGAAGCCGGGATAGAGCCCGAGCCTGCGGCTGGGTGCGAGGTGCTGTGCCGCCGTGCGGGCGTAGTAACGGGCCGTAAGCGCCGCATGGGCCACCTCCTCGAAGGCGTGCTTGCGCGACTTCCCAGACTCCCACTGGATCATGTCGAGGATGGCGTCTTGCCGCTCGAGCACAAGGTCGTGGAACCTCAGCAGCACCTCGGCACGGACATCGAGCGGCACCTGCGCCCAGGACCGCTGGGCGTCCCGCGCGCGTTCGGTTGCCTCGGCGACGTCGTCAGGGCTCGACAGGGGCAGCGACCCGACTGGCTGGCCGGTGAACGGTGCGGTCGACGTCTGCGTTGTGCCACTAGACGAGACGATGCGGGCGGCCAGCCGACGTACGACGGCAGGATCGAGGGCATAGGTCGCCGTCAGATCGTGTTCTGGGTCGGCTGGAGCGTCGGTCTGAGGCCCCTGGTGCGAGCTCATAGGCTGAGCGTACGTCGCGCCGCCGTCGGCTGGCTACCCACCAGTAGCAAGCGCGGCGTCAGCCAACCATGCGAAACGCCTGGACGGCGTAGAGCACCGCGAGGCTGGCTGCGAGCGCCCCGAGCAGTCGGCGCAGGGCCTGGTCGGGGACGCGCGGCTGCAGGTGGGCACCGACATAGCCCCCGACCAGCCCTCCGAGACCGCACATCAGACCGAGCGCCCACTCAGGCGCGATGTCTCCTGTTGTGGTGAACGACAAGGCGAAGTACGCGGCCGCGCCGACCACCGACGTGGCAAACGTCGAGCACAGGGCGGCTGGTGCCACCCGCGCCACGGCGAGGCCGCGGCCGACGAGGACGGGCCCGAGGATCGACCCGCCACCGATCCCGTAGATGCCGCCGATGATCCCGACGACCACAGCCATCGCGACGATCCAGCGGGCAGACCGGCGCTCGATCGGGGACGGGTCAGAAAACGCCGTGTCCGCGCCGGGCAGCGCGCCTTCCTCGGCGGGCTTGCGGGGCTGGACGAGCAGCCAGATCCCGAGTGGCAGCAACACCGACGCCACGAGCAGTCGGAAAACCGTGGGACCGGGAACCACGAAGACGCGCAGCACCGCCCCCACAACGACACCGGGCAGCGTACCCAACACGAGCAGCCGGGTCAGCGGCGTCCACAGCCGGCCGTGCCGGGCATATTTGACGAGCGCCCCTGGCGTGGCCACGACGTTGTACAGCAGGTTCGTCGGCGTGACGGCCGGGTTGGGCACGTTGAGCACGCTCAACTGGACGGGCAGCAAGAAGACCGCGCCCGAGACGCCCACCGGCGCAGTGACAACCGCGATGAGGAAGCCGGCCGCCAGGCCGAGCAAGCCGGTCTCCCAGTTCATCGACGCTTCTCACCCTTCCCGACAGATATGGCCGGCAAGTCTGACACGCGCCCCAGTGCCTCAGTCCACCGGACAAACGCAAGGGGCGCCACCCCCGTCAACGGGTGGCGCCCCTGCGTAGTGGTTCTCGGTTACGAGGTGGCCAACGACGTGTCGTCGATCCGGAAGCTCGTGGCCAGGGAGGAGTCCTCCACGCCCAGGAACTTGATGGTGACGGTCTGGCCGATGTAGCTGTTCAGGTTGACCGTGCGCAGGACGTACGACGTGCCCTTGTTGAGGTTGGAGTACGTCGCACGGGTACTCGTCGTACCTCCGCTGATGACCTGCACCCGCAGCGTGTCGTACGCCGTCGTGGTCGTTGTCTCGGCCGACGTGATGTACAGGTAGAACGACAGCGACGCCGCGGACTTGCCCGCCGGGATCGAGACCGTCTGCGACAGCGTGTCCGTGTGGGTAGTGCCGTATCCGTCCAACCAGGCGTTGTAAGCCCCGGTCCGAGGTGTGCCGCCAGTCGCGATCACGCCGCTGCTCGCGGTCCAGTTGACGTTGCCGGACTCGAAGCCCGGGTTGAGCAGCAGGTTGCCGGTCGGCGGCGGCGTGGTACCGCCACAAGACTCGGTTCCGACCGGCACGGAGACTGCGTTCCATGCGTTGACGGTCGCGGTGCACTGCGTCGAGGTGGCGCCGTACAGGTCCTTGGCCGACTTGATCGTGGCGTCACGCGCTCCGCGGTAGTTCGTGGTCGACGTCATGTACGTCGTCAGTGCGCGGTACCAGATCCTCGAGGCGACGTCGCGGCCGATGCCTGTGAGCGTCGAGCCGTTGCACGTCGGGCTGTTGTGCGAGCGACCCCCGATGGTCTTGGCGCCCGAGCCTTCGCCCAGCAGGTAGAAGAAGTGGTTGCCAACGCCGGACGAGTAGTGCACGTCCTGGCCACCAATGCCGGACGACCAGCAGTTGAAGCTCCCACCGTCGAGGTTGGGGTTGTCCATCCGCCGCAGGTAGGTGCCGTCTCGGGCGATCTCCTCGCCGATGTAGTAGTCACCGGGGTCTGCAGAGTTGTTCGCGGTGAACTCGACCATGGTGCCGAAGATGTCGGACGTGGCCTCGTTGAGACCCCCGCTCTCTCCGCTGTAGATGAGACCTGCCGTGTTGGACGTGACGCCGTGGCTCATCTCGTGGCCGGCGACGTCGAGGGAGACCAGCGAGGTGAATGTCGAGCCACCGTCGCCGTACGTCATGCAGAAGCAGGAGTCGTCCCAGAAGGCGTTCTCATAGTTGTTGCCGAAATGCACGCGGCTGTAGGCCGCGACTCCGTCGTTCTTGATCCCGTTACGGCCGAACGTGTTCTTGTAGAAGTCCCAGGTGTTCGCTGCGCCGTATGCCGCATCGACGCCAGCCGACTGGCGCGACGACGTGGTGCCGTTGCCCCAGACGTTGTCTGCGTCAGTGAACAGCGTGCCGCGTGCTGTGCTCGTGGAGTTGTTCGCGTCGTAGATGGAGCTATTGCCGCGGGTCGCGTCGGTCAGCTGGTACGTCGAGCCGGACAGAACCGTGGACAACGGCACGGTGCCGGAGTAGAGCGAGTTGCCAGTACCGTCGGCGTGCGCGATCTGGTCCCACGTGGCCAGCTTGGTGCCCGTGCGGGCGTCGGTGTAGCTGAGCCTGTGGAAGGGGTCGCCGTTGGGTGCGACGCCTTCACGGCGTGACTCCCAGGCCAGCACGGGATGGTGGTTGGCGGCGAAGACCACCAAGGTGGCGTTGCGCGGTGCCGGGACGGCGGCCGTGATAGTGCGCAGAGCGATCTTGGACGACGAAGCCGCGTCGACGCCTTCGACGGCGCCGCTCTTGGCCTGGTGGACCACCAGGTCGCCACCGATCACGCGCAGGCCGCGGTAGGTGCGGTCGTAGCGGATGTGCATGGCTCCGTCGGTGTCGGCGATCGCGTCGGTCGGGCGCAGGGCCTGGCTCGACGGCAGCCGCAGTGTCCGAGCGGTCTTGGCGGCATCCTGTCGTGCGTCACGCAGCGTCGAGGCGCGCTCGGCGGGCGTGAAGGACGGGTCGGACTTGGTGGTGGTGACACGCGGGGCAGCATCCGATGGTGACGGAGCGGCCTGCGTGGGGGTGGCGGAGAGACCAGCCGCGGTAACGGCTGCGATCGCTCCAAGGGTGATGATGCGTTTCACGAACTACCTCCCTGAAGGTGGTGCCGACGTCGTTGTCGGCACGCGGAAGGCTCGCGACAGACTTGACGGGGGTCACACGAGAGCCTCCCGGAGACTCCCCTACCCACCTTGTTGCGTCAAGAGGTAGGGCCTGCAAGATCAACGGATGATTCCGTCGATCCACGGCTGCCCAAGATCGCCATTTGCGCGCATGCCTCGTAGACGTCCACGAATCTCGTCGTCAGCGGGGCCAGTCCGAGACGGATTCCGTCGGGACGACGAAAATCGGGAATGATGCCCCTCGCGATCAGCTCACGGGTCGTAATCAGGGCATCACGGTGGGTAACGGTCACGTGTGACCCGCGCCGGGCCGAGTCGCGCGTTGTGTGCAGGCCGTAGCCGGCCGGTGCGAGCAGCTCGTCAAACAGCTCAACCGCTAGGGCCATCAGCGCCTCGGACTTGCGCCGCATCGCCGGCATCGTGGCCTCCGCGATCATCGCGACGCCCGGCTCAATGGCCGCCAGCGACAAGACGCTCGGCGTGCCCGTCAGCCACGCGCGGATGTCGCCCTTCGGCAGATAGCCCTGGTCCATGTCGAACATGTGCACCCGCCCCCACCAGCCCCAGATCGGCTGCCGCAGCTCCGGTTGCAACTCCGTGCGGATGTACGTGTACGAAGGGGAGCCTGGCCCGCCGTTGAGGTACTTGTAGGTGCAGCCGACCGCGATGTCGACGCCGTCGCCGGTCAGGTCGATCGGAACCGTCCCTGCCGAGTGGCAGAGGTCCCAGACGGTGAGCGCACCCACGTCGTGCGCGGCCTGGGTGTAGCGCGCCATGTCGACCAGGGCGGCCGACCGGTAGTCCACGTGCTGCAGCACCAGGACCGCGACATCGTCGTCGAGCACGGCCGTCAGGGCGTCGAGCTCGACGCCTGCTGGGCCAGCCTCGTCGATCCATCGGATCTCCAGCTGACGTTGCTGGGCGAGGGATTCGACGACGTACCGATCCGTGGGGAAGTTGTCGCGCTCGATCACGATTGCCTGACGATCGGGCCGGGCGTCGAGTGCAGCCGAGATCGCTTTGTACAGCGCCACTGTGGTGGCATCGCCAACCACAGTCTCACCCTCGCGAGCACCCAACAGTGTTGTCCCGATCAGGTCGCCGATCTGGCGGGGAAGGTCGATCCAGCGGTCATCCCACGACCGGATCAGGTTCCGCCCCCAGTCGTCGTCGAGTACTTGGCGGACGCGGTCGCGAGTGGCCCTTGGCATCATGCCGAGCGAGTTGCCATCGAGGTAGATCAGTGCCGGGTCGTCGATGACGAAGCGATCCCTAAAGTGCGCAAGCGAGTCTTCCCGGTCGAGCGCCTCAGCGTCGGATCGGGTCAGTGCCATGTCGCCGAACGTACCGCCTGCCCTGCGCCGCCGCGCCGAAGGTCTGCCCGGCTTGCAGTCAGCGGTACTCGGGGTTCTCGAAATCGAACCGGGTCCCGGCTTCCCACTCCGTCGTCTGGTTGCCGTATGCCGGGATGCCGCCGGCCTGGTCGAGCATGTTCGCCAGGTGCATGAGATTCCAGGTCATGAATGTCGTGTTGCGGTTGGTGAACTCGTTCTCCGGCCCACCCGAGCCCTCGTCGAGGTAGGAAGGTCCTGGCCCAGCCTCGCCGATCCAGCCGGCGTCGGCCTGCGGCGGGATCACGTAGCCGATGTGCTGGAGGCTGTAGAGGATGTTCATCGTGCAGTGCTTGATGCCATCCTCGTTGCCGGTGATGATCGCGCCGCCAACACGGCCGTAGTAGCACCATTGGCCCTGCTCGTTCACCTTGCCCGCGCTGGCGTACAGCCGCTCGATGACCTGCTTGGTGATGCTGGAGTTGTCGCCGAGCCAGATCGGGCCGGCGACGACCAGGATGTTTGACGCCATCACCTTGTCCTGGATTTCCGGCCAGGCGTCCGTGTCCCAACCGTGCTCGGTCATGTCGGGGTAGACACCAGTCGCTATGTCGTGGTCGACGGCTCGGATGACCTCGACCTGCACGCCGTGCTTGCGCATGATCGCAGCACTGATGTCGATCAGCGCTCGGGTGTTGCTTCGCTCGGGGGACTTCTTCAAGGTGCAGTTGATGAAGAGGGCGCGCAGGTTGCTGAAGTCATAGTCGCTCATGTTTCTACCCTGTCTGTTCGAGCTGGGTTGTTCTGCGGCGGCCGAGGTCTGGTACACGGTCGCGGTCATACGGGTTGATGCGTCGGGCTTCGTCGATGGCGGCGGGATCCATGTCCACGACGACCATCCCCTCCCCCGCCTCCACCCGGTCGACTGGTCGGCCTTGCGGGTCGAAGATCGCTGTCCCACCGCTGAACTCGAGGTCACCGCAGCGGCCCACCAGCCCGGCGAAGACGACGTAGATCGCGTTGTCGATGGCACGGGCGGCGTAGTAGAGATCACGGCGGTGCTCGCTCCCGACGACGTACGCCGACGGGCACACGTACGCGAGCGCACCGTCAGCGGTCGCCGCCCTGGCGTGCTCCGGGAAGCAACCGTCGTAGCAGATGCCGAGGCCGAGGGACCACCCGTGGAGTACGACGGACGCGCCATCGGCGCCTGGCGTGAAGATTGCCCGCTCGGCCTCCCACAGGTGCTGCTTGGAGTAAGCCTCGAAGACGTCACCATCAGCCGTAAAACCCAACAGTGAGAGGGATCTGGCACCATCGGCGCCTCGAACTGAAGCGCCCACAAGGGCGGCAACGCCCGCCTCACGCGCGGCATCGGCAAGTGGCCGCAGCCGAGGGTCTTCGCAGGTGACGTCGCATGCGTCCGGCTGCTCTCCGAAGGTGCGGGGGTCATAGCCCGGGAGGAACAGCTCCGGCAAAACGACGAGCTGAGCACCCTCCGCAGCAGCCCTGGTCACCCAATCGGACGCGGTCACCACATTGCGAGCGACGTCACTTGCAACTGACTCCGCCTGCACCGCGGCAACCCGCAGCGGGCTTAGAGCGCCCATGTGATCCCGTCCGCGCAACGGGCCAACCTCATTGAACGACGACCTCGACGCGTTGGAACTCCTTGAGCTCGGTGTAACCAGTCGTGGCCATCGCCCGTTTCAGCGCACCCACCAGGTTCATCGTGCCGTCCGAGACCAGCGAGGGACCGTGCAGGATCTGGTCGAGGGAGCCCACCGTGCCGATCTCCACGCGTTCGCCCCGCGGTAGCGCGGCATGCCTGGCCTCGGCACCCCAGTGGTAGCCACGACCAGGGGCTTCCTTGGCCCGGGCCAGGGGCGACCCGATCATCACCGCGTCGGCTCCACAGGCGATCGCCTTCGCGACGTCGCCGCTACGGCCGATCGAACCGTCGGCGATCACGTGGACGTAGCGGCCGCCCGACTCGTCGAGATAGTCGCGACGCGCCTCGGCCACGTCGGCAACCGCGGTTGCCATCGGCACCGAGATCCCCAACACGGTGCGCGTCGTGTGGGCCGCACCACCACCGAAGCCCACCAGCACGCCGGCGGCTCCGGTGCGCATCAAGTGCAGGGCCGCCTGGTATGTCGCGCAGCCGCCAACGATCACCGGAACGTCGAGCTCGTAGATGAACTGCTTGAGGTTGAGGGGCTCGGCCTGGCCGGAGACGTGCTCGGCTGAGACGGTCGTGCCGCGGATGACGAAGAGGTCGAGCCCGGCCGAGATGACTGCCTGCGCGTGCTGCTTGGTGAGCTGCGGCGACAACGCACCCGCGACCGTCACGCCGGAGTCGCGCACCTGCTTGATCCGGTCGGCCATCAGGTCGGGCTTGATTGGCTCGCGATAGATCTCCTGCAGCCGCCGGGTGGCATCGTGACCCTGGAGCGTCGCGACCTCGTCGAGCAACGGCTCGGGGTCGTCGTAGCGGGTCCACAGACCCTCGAGGTCGAGGACGCCGAGCCCACCGGCCTTGCCAACCGCCACGGCGGTGTTGGGCGACATGACCGAGTCCATCGGCGCGGCCAGCACGGGGATCTCGAAACGGTAGGCGTCGATCTGCCAGGCGACCGAAACCTCTTCGGGGTCGCGGGTGCGCCTGCTCGGCACGATGGCGATGTCGTCGAACGAGTAGGCGCGTCGGCCGCGTTTGGCCTTGCCGATCTCGATGTCCATGGCGCAGCGCCCCTTCCTGGCGGTCAGCCTCAGCGGTCGGTCAGCAGGTCAGCGGGCGGAGTAGTTCGGTGCTTCGACTGTCATCGCGATGTCGTGTGGATGTGACTCCTTGAGCCCCGCCGCAGTGATGCGGATGAACCGACCTCGCTCTTGCAGCTCGGGGATCGTGCGGGCGCCGACGTAGAACATCGCCTGGTGGAGGCCGCCCACGAGCTGGTGCGCGACCGCGGCCAGCGGTCCGCGGAACGGGACCTGGCCCTCAATCCCCTCGGGCACCAGCTCGTCGTCGCTCGTCACGTCTGCCTGGAAGTAGCGGTCCTTGGAGTAGGAGTGCTTGCCACGCGACGCCATCGCGCCAAGCGAACCCATCCCGCGGTAGCTCTTGAACTGCTTACCGTTGACGAACACGAGCTCCCCGGGGCTTTCCTCGCAGCCGGCGAGCAATGAGCCGATCATCACCGTGTCGGCGCCTGCGACGAGGGCCTTCGCGATGTCGCCGGAGTACTGCAGGCCTCCGTCGCCGATGACGGGTACGCCCGCGGGCTTGCATGCGAGTGCCGCCTCGTAGATGGCCGTCACCTGGGGCACGCCGACCCCGGCCACGACACGCGTCGTACAGATCGAGCCAGGCCCGACGCCGACTTTGACCGCGTCGACACCAGCGTCGACAAAGGCTTGTGCGCCGGCGCGGGTGGCAGCGTTGCCGCCGATCACCTGGACATCGCGCGTGGCCGGATCGGACTTGAGCCGACGGACCATGTCGAGCATCAGTCGCACATGGCCGTGCGCCACATCGGCGACGAGTACGTCGACGCCCGCCTCGACGAGAGCCGTGGCCCTCTCCCAGGCATCGCCGAAGTACCCGATCGCCGCGCCCACCATGAGCCTGCCCTCGGCGTCCTTGGTCGCGTCGGGAAACTGCTCGGACTTCACGAAGTCCTTGACGGTGATGAGCCCGGTCAGCCGACCCTCGTGGTCGACGAGGGGGAGCTTCTCGATCTTGTGCTTGGCCAGCAGCGCGGCCGCGTCGTCAGAGTTGATGCCCACCGGGGCGGTGACGAGCGGCATCGGCGTCATCACCTGGCGGACCAGGCGGGTCTGCCAGTCGCCCGCGGGGACGAACCTCAGGTCGCGGTTGGTGATGATGCCGACCAGCACGTGGTCGTCGTCGATCACCGGAAAACCGGAGACGCGGTACTTGCCGCACAGGTGGTCGAGTTCTTCGAGTGAGACGTCGGGCCCGACAGTGACGGGATCGGTGATCATGCCCGACTCGGACCGTTTCACCAGGTCGACCTGCCCTGCCTGGTCGGCGATCGACAGGTTGCGATGCAGGACGCCGAGGCCACCCTCGCGTGCCATCGCGATCGCCATTCGGGCTTCTGTCACGGTGTCCATCGCGCTCGAGATGAGCGGGGTCTTCACCAACGTGGTGCGCGTCAGCCGCGAGGTTGTATCGACCTCGCTCGGGGCCATGTCGGTCTCACCAGGCAGCAGCAGAACGTCGTCGTAGGTCAGTCCGAGTGCAGCGAACTTGTCGGGCACCCCGGCCGCCGTGAGATCCATGCGGCCTATCGTACGGCGGCGGCGTTGCCGTCGATCCTCGCCTCTCCGGGCTCAGTCGGCGATGGCGACGCTGAGTCAGGGGGTCGTGCCGACGTCAGCCGGCGCCGGCGCGTCCTCTGGAATGCGGTCAGGCCCCGGCTCAGGCTCCTGTTGTGGGTCGGCCTGCGGATCAAGCTCGGGCTCAGGCTGGGGCTCAGGCGCAGGCTCAGTCTCGGGCTCGGGCTGGGGCTCAGGCTGGGGCTCGGGCGCAGGCTCAGTATCGGGCGCCGGGTCGCTGGGGTTGTCGCAACTGGTTGGCTCGCCCTGTCCGTCTTCCGTCGTCCCGTCGTCAGGGATCGGGGGGATGCACGTGTCGGGTGGGACGTCCTCCTCTCCCGGGGCGGGGTCGATGACGGGGTCGGGCTCTGGCTCGGCTTCGTCACCCGTATCCGGGATGGTCTGGTCCTCGACAGCGTCGTCCTCGGGCACATGGCCGGCGTCTGCATCGCCGGGCAGGGCGTCGGCGGGGTCCACGATCAAGACGGGGCTCAGCGGATCTGCGGCCTCGGAGGTGACGACCGCTACCTGCGGGCTCTCGAGCCACGCGCCGACAAGCCGGTCGCCAACCGGGGAGAGCAGTTCGGAAGCGCTTTGCTGTTCGAGAGGGTGCGAGCCGTTCTGGCTGGGCGAGCTGGCTACCTGCCGGTCGCCAAGGCCAGCGCCGAGCTGCTGGTCGGTGCCGGTGTGACGTTTCGCGAAGTCGTACAGGTTCTTGGCGACGAAGTTAACGGGAGACAAGGGGTCGCCCGTGACAGCGGCAGCGATGCCCGAGGACGACACGGCCAATGCGACCCCGATGGCCACCCCCAGCCTGCGGTGCGTGCGTGGTCGGCGGTGAGCGACGGATGCCGGCAGCCGCTCGAGCCTCGGCCTGGGTGCTGCATCGACGTACTCGGCGAGAGCAGCCAGCGCGTCAACGGCCAGGTCGCGCTCAGGCGGCTCCCGTCGCTGGCTCAGCGCGGTGATGAGCTCGTCGGACGCCCGGATTGCGGCCATGTCGTCAGTCATGGCTCACCTCCAGCTCGCGTCCGGCCATCATGCGCATCTTGGTCAACGCGCGATGCTGTGCGACCCGGACCGCACCGGCCGTCATTCCGAGGGCAGATCCAGTCTCTTCCGCCGTCAGCCCGGCAGCGACCCGTAGCAGCATGACCTCGCGCAGCTGTCCGGGGAGTTGCTCGAGCATCTTCGTCGCGGACTCGAGCTCGCTCGACCGCACCGCGTGGTCTTCGGGTGTCGGCCTCTCATCCGGACCGTCGGTGATCTCATCGGTGGGGATTGGGTGGCGGGCAAATGCTCGCTGCGCATCGGCGACTTTGTGCGAAGCGACGACGTGAACGAATGCCTCGAACGGCCTGCCGGTGTCGCGGTAGCGAGGGAGGGCGCGGAGCACGGCCAGGCAGACGTCCTGCGTAACGTCGTCGGCCAGCTGGTGCCCGGAAGGGTATGTCGCAAGGCGCGCCCGCGCGTAACGGTGTGCGATCACCCGCACCCTCGCCAGCAAGGCCTCGATCTCGGACTCGCCGCCGGCCTGCGCTGCTCGGGCGAGACCGCTGAGATCAGGCGTCGCACTAGGTGCGACGGGTGGCGGGTTCTCGGCCCCCAGCATCGTCACGGCAACAAGCGTCGCATGAACACTGGACTTCTGTCACCCAGGATGGGGTTGTCACTCTGCAAGTCGCAAGGACCGGCACCAAGCGAGACGCTCGGTGCCGGCCCTTGTCGACTGACGCCCATTGCTACTGGGCGACGCCCTCGATCAGTGCCGCAGTGTCAGTGACCGTGCCCGTGGCCATGTCCGTGACCGTTTTCGTCTTCGGACTCGGCCGGCTTCTCGACCACCAAGGTCTCGGTGGTGAGCAGCATCCCAGCGATGGAGGCGGCGTTCGTCAGGGCCGACCTGGTCACCTTGACCGGGTCTAGGACTCCCTGCGCGACAAGGTCGCCGTATTCGCCGGTCGCGGCGTTGAACCCCTTGCCGGGGCCCGCCTCGCGCACCTTGGCGACGACGACGTACCCCTCGTCGCCACCGTTCTCCGCGATCCAGCGCAGCGGCTCGTCGACGGCGCGGCGGACAATGGCGATGCCGGTCCGCTCGTCGCCGGTCAGCCCGAGGTCGCCCTCGAGAACGGCGGTCGCATGCACGAGGGCAGACCCACCACCTGCGACGATGCCTTCCTCGATTGCTGCCCGGGTCGCCGACACGGCGTCCTCAATGCGGTGCTTCTTCTCCTTGAGCTCCACCTCGGTGGCCGCGCCGACCTTGACGACGCACACTCCACCGGCGAGCTTGGCGAGCCGCTCCTGCAGCTTCTCGCGGTCCCAGTCGGAGTCGGTGTTGTCGATCTCCGCCTTGATCTGACCAACCCGCGCCGAGACTTCGGAGTGGTCGCCGTTGCCGTCGACGATCGTGGTGTTGTCCTTCGTGATGACGACGCGGCGGGCGCTGCCGAGCACCTCGAGGCCGACCTGATCGAGCTTGAGACCGACGTCGGGCGTCACGACCTGTGCCCCAGTGAGGGTCGCGATGTCTTGCAGCATGGACTTGCGGCGGTCTCCGAACGCCGGAGCCTTGACTGCGGCAGCGTTGAAGGTGCCGCGGATCTTGTTGACGACGAGCGTCGAGAGCGCCTCGCCGTCGAGATCTTCGGCGATGATGAACAGCGGCTTGCCGGCCTGGATGACCTTCTCGAGGATGGGCAGGAGATCGCCGATCGCGCTGATCTTGCCCTGGTTGACCAGGATGTAGGGGTCGTCGAGGATCGTCTCCATCCGCTCGGGGTCGGTGACGAAGTACGGCGAGATGTAGCCCTTGTCGAACTGCATACCCTCCGTGAACTCGAGCTCGGTGCCGAGGGTGTTGGACTCCTCGACGGTGATGACGCCGTCCTTGCCGACCTTGTCGAAGGCCTGCGCGATCAGCTCACCGATATGAGTGTCGCGGGCGGAGATCGTGGCCACATGGGACATGTCCTCGGTCGAGTCGACGTCGCGTGCTGCGTCGACGAGCGCGGCGTTGACGGCCTCGACGGCCTTGTCGATGCCACGCTTCAGGCTCATCGGGTTGGCGCCGGCCGCGACGGCCCGCAGGCCCTCGTGCACGAGTGCCTGGGCGATGACGGTGGCCGTCGTCGTGCCGTCTCCGGCGACGTCGTTGGTCTTGGTGGCGACTTCCTTGGCGAGTTGGGCGCCGAGGTTCTCGAAGGGGTCGTCAAGCTCGACCTCACGGGCGACGGTCACACCGTCGTTGGTGATGGTCGGGGCGCCCCACTTCTTGTCGAGGACGACGTAGCGGCCCTTGGGGCCGAGCGTCACCTTGACGGTGTTGGCGAGCGCATCCACACCGCGCTCGAGGGCGCGTCGGGCGTTCTCGTCGAACTCCAGGATCTTGGGCATTGAGGATTCCTTACCGGTTCACGTCGTGTGGAGGGCATCGATGGCCGACCGGCAGCGCCCCGGGGCCCGGTGTCGGACCGCCGGGGCGCGCCTGTGGTTGAAGCGTGTGCGTCGTACTGCGTGTTGCTGTGTTACTTGTCGATGACGGCGAGGACGTCGCGCGCGGAGAGGATGAGTAGCTCCTCGCCCGAGTACTTGACCTCGGTGCCGCCGTACTTGCTGTAGATGACCTTGTCGCCGACGGAAATGTCGAGCGGGACACGGTTGCCGCTGTCGTCGACGCGACCCGGGCCCACTGCCAAGACTTCGCCCTCCTGGGGCTTCTCCTTGGCGGTGTCCGGGATGACCAGGCCAGAGGCCGTGGTCTGCTCGGCTTCGAGCGTGCGGACGAGAATGCGGTCTTCGAGCGGCTTGATGCTGACAGACACTGCTGACCTCACCTTTCAGTTCGATAAGAGAGGCGGTGCTTCGTGGACGGTTGTCGGGTTGTGCTGGGTGTTGCTTGCTGCTGGGTGTAGCGGGTGTTGCTCGCTGCGTCAGGTCACGTCGTCGCGGGTGCCGTGCTCTGTCGCGGCTGGCACACTCGAGTGGAGAGTGCCAACACCGAATCTAGGCGGTGCTTAGCACTCGGTCAAGCCGAGTGCCAGTCACTTGGGCTCGACGTGGGAATCGCCGCCTGTCTCGACAGGGTCTGCGAGCATGCACGGGTGGACGCTGCGGCCTTCGAGTTCTTGCTCACTGCGGTCGGTCAGGCTCTGCTCGTCGAGGCCGAAGGGGCGTCCGGCAGCGCAGCTGAGCTCTCCGTCGGGCGCCAGTTGCGCGCCGCACACGACCCTGCGTACGTCGCCGCGGCGATGACCCAAGTGGACCTGCGACGGCGGGCCCGCGACAAGCTGGGAGCGGATGCGGAGCGGATGTACTTCACGCGCGCGGGGCTCGAGCAGGCCACAGCGGGGGCGGTCGCCGCCCACCGTGCCGGTCGGGTGGTCGCACTGGGACATCAGTCGCTGCTCGACTTGGGGTGCGGGGTCGGCTCGGACCTGGTCGCGGCTGCTCGCCGGGGGCTGCGCGTGCTCGGTGTCGATGCCGACCCTGTGACGGCGGCGGTGGCGGCGGCGAACCTGGCCGCACTCGAGCTGCCGGGCACGGTGCTGAGCGCCATGGCCGAGGAACAGCCACGCGACGGGCACGACATCGTGTTCGCGGATCCGGCCCGGCGAGGGCCTCGTGGCCGCGTCTTCGACCCGTCGAGCTACTCGCCACCGTGGTCGTTCGTGGCGGAGCTGCTCACCGGGTCGGCGGTCGTCAAGGTGGCGCCGGGTATCCCACATGAGCTCGTCCCCGACGATGTCGAGGCGGAGTGGGTGAGCCTTGACGGGCATCTCCGGGAGGCGGCGCTGTGGTCGAGGCGGCCCGACGACGTACGCCGGCGGGCGACGGTGCTGCGGTCAGACGGCTCGGCTGACAGCCTGACCGACGCCGACCCGGCGCCTCCTAGTGCTGTGCCCGACGTACGGGTCGGCGCGTTCGTCTACGAGCCCGACGATGCGGTGGTCCGCGCGCATCTGGTGACGACGGTGAGCACGGCGGTCGACGGCTGGCTGCTGGACCCGCACCTCGCGTACGTGTCGTCCGACCGCGAGGTGCGCACGCCGTTTGCCCGGGCGTATGCCGTCCTGGCGGTGCTCCCCTTCCGGGTCAAGCTGCTGCGAGCCGCGCTGCGCGAGCGTGATATCGGCCCGCTGACGATCAAGAAGCGCGGAGTCCAGGTCACCCCCGAGGAGCTGCGCAAGCGGCTCGCCCTCGCCGGAAGCAAGCCCGCCACCCTCATCGTGACGCGAACCCCCACAACCGCTGTGGTGCTGCTGGTCGACCCCCTCCCCTGACCCGCCACGCCTCCACTCGGCGGGGGAAGCAACCTTTGGGCCGCTCGATGCGTGGTAAGGGGGAAGGAGGCGCCGTGAGCGCTGCGACTGCGGAGGCTCTTACGCCCTTAGGCTTGAGCGCCATGACCTCGACCCCTGCTGCCGACTCGGCAGAGCAGGACTTTGTCGAGTTCGTCCAGGCGCGCCAACAAGCCCTGCTGCGGTTCGCATACCTACTCACCTCCGACCACTACACGGCTGAGGATCTCGTGCAGACTGCGCTCGCCAAGACGTTCCTGTCCTGGGGGCGGCTGCGCGACCGCGGCGCCCTCGACGCCTACGTACGTCGCATCATCGTCAACGAGAACACCAGCCTGTGGCGACGCGCCTGGAAACGCAACGAGCGTCCGAGCGACGATCTGCCGTACGCCGACCGGACGTCCGGCCAGGAGCCCCCCGGCCACGACGACGCGCTGTGGCAGGTCGTACAGACCCTCCCGACCCGGCAGCGGGCGGCGGTCGTGCTGCGCTACTACGAGGACCTGAGCGAAACGGAGACTGCAGCGGTCCTCGGGTGCTCGGTCGGCACCGTCAAGAGCCAGACGTCTCGGGCGATCGCCGCGATGCGGTCGAGACTGACATCCGACCCAGGCCTGCTCGGCGGTGACGCATGACCGAGCACGACGACTTCGACGCTCAACTCCGCGCGAGCCTCGAGCGTCAAGCAGACGGGGCCTCCCACGCCGATCTCGCCGCCGGAGCACTGCGCCAGGCGCGACGTATTCGCAAGCGGCGGCGCATCGGCACTGCCGCGGCCGCCCTCGCTGTGGTGGCGGTCGTCGTACCCGTGGGTGTGGCCGTGGTCGGAGACCAGGCGCCGCGTGACTCGACTGCAACGCAGCCGAACACGTCACAGCCGCCGACGAGCACGGTCATCGGGCCACCGCCCGAACCGATCGAGGTCACCCTGGCCGACCTGGCACGCGGAGACGACCCGAGCGTTCCCTACATCGACGGCGGCACGTTCCATGCCGCCGACGGATCCAACACGGAACTGTCACTAGAAGACGGCCCCTACTCGGCCACGAAGCTCCCCGGCGGCGAGGTCGTCGGGTGGTACCGGCCGAATGGCAATGTCGCCAACTACGCCACGGACGACGGCTTCGTACTTCCACCGGGCGAAGGCGTGGCCGGCGGCCCAGTAGTCGACTCCGACGGCAGCATCGCGTGGGTCGAGCAGGAGGTCGACCAGTTCGGTAACCCCGTTGGGCTGGCGACGCTCAAGTACGGTGCCAGCCTCGACGACGTCCGAACCGTGTCGCTCGGCGACGTGACCGTCACCAACCTGCTCGCCGTGCGAGACGGCGTGGCTGTCGCGAATCTCCTCGAGAACAGCAAGCCCGTCGTGGTCCGTGTCGACATGCTGGCCACCGAGCCACAGGTCGAGCGGCCATGGCCGGCCGTGTCCTTCGCCACCGCGGTCAGTCCGGGCCTCGACCTGCTCGCGGTCGGGACGGAGAAGACCACACAACCGAACGACTCCCCGTGCGCGGCCCTCGTCAGTGCCGCCGACCTCGGCGAGCTTTGGAACTCCTGCGCATGGATGCCTATGGGGTTCTCCGCCGACGGGAGTCAGGTGGTTGCCGTCCGCGTGGGCTCTGAAGGCTTCGGGCCAACCCGGGTCGCGGTGCTCGACACGGCGACCGGCTCAGTGCTGCAGGCGCTGACGACACCCGGCACCTTCGGGGAGCAGTCGTTCGAGGCAAATGGCGTGGTGGACATGGTCACGGTGGATGACGGTAATGCGGCCATCGTGCGCTGCACCGTGGCGGCGGAGTGCGTGCTGGCGACCGACGTACAGCGGGCCGAGCCCGACTCGCTGTCGGCGCCCTACCAACTGACCCCCTGACGCAGTTGCGTCCGTGCCGCCGCGCGCTATCGCAGCCAGTTGCACGGACGTTGTGGGGGATCAGGCGACGACGGTCGTGATCGGCAGCGAGGAGTCCGCCGGTATGTCGAGCGCCGACGCAGCCCGTCCGCGGCGCAGCAGCTCGGCGCCCAGCGCCGCGACCATCGCACCGTTGTCGGTGCAGAGGTCCGGACGCGGCACCCGGACGGTGATCCCATGCTCCGCCGCCCTCGCCTCCGCCAGCCCTCGAAGGCGAGAGTTGGCGGCCACCCCACCGCCGATCACCAGGTGATCAGAACCGGACACCACACACGCTTCGACTGCCTTGCGTGTGAGTACGTCGCACACCGCCTCCTGGAATGACGCCGCCACGTCAGCAACTGGCACCGACTCACCGCCACGCTCGCGGGCCTCCACCCACCGGGCGACGGCGGTCTTCAGCCCGCTGAACGAGAAGTCGAAGCGGTGCCGCTCCATGTCCTTCCGCGCAGTGAGCCCACGCGGGAAGTCAATCGTCACAGTGCCCCCACCGGCCAGCCGGTCGATGTGCGGACCACCCGGGAAGGGCAGTCCGAGCAACCGGGCAACCTTGTCGAACGCCTCCCCCGCGGCGTCGTCCATCGTCGTACCGAGAGGTTCGACGCCCACTGTGACGTCGTCGACCAGCAGCAGGCTCGAGTGGCCACCGCTGACGAGCAACGCCACGCACGGCTCAGGCAGCGCCCCGTGCTCGAGCTGATCGACAGCGACGTGGGCGGAGAGGTGGTTGACGCCGTACAACGGCACTCCGAGCGTCAGCGACAGCGCCTTCGCGGCCGCCACGCCGACGAGGAGCGCGCCCGCCAAACCGGGCCCGGACGTGACCGCCACCGCGTCGACGTCTGCCAACGACACCCCCGCCTCGCGACAGGACCGCTCGATGGTCGGCACCATCGCCTCCAGGTGTGCCCGGCTTGCCACCTCCGGCACGACGCCGCCGAACCGCGCATGTTCGTCGACGCTCGACGCCACCGCGTCGGCCAGCAACGTATGCCCACGGACGAGGCCGACGCCGGTCTCGTCACACGACGTCTCGACCCCGAGAACGAGCGGGTGGTCGCTCATCACGTGTCCACGTCGTGGGTCGCGAGTCGGGAGAGCATCAGCCGCATCACCAGCGCATCCTTGTCGCCGGAGTAGTAGCGGGCCCTGCGGTCAATGGTCTCGAAGCCGGCGTCCGTATACAGCGCCAGAGCTGACACGTTGTCGGCAGCAACCTCCAGCAGCGCCCGGTCACATCCGCGGCGACGGGCCTCAGCGACGAGCTCCGACAGCAACAGCAGGCCGACGCCGGTACGACGCCGGGCGGGCAGCACGGCCACCCGCGCTATGTCGGCCACGGCACCGACAGAGCGGCCGACGGCATAGCCGGTGAGCTTCACCTGGCCGGAGTCGCCGGACTCCTCGGCGACGCTAGCGAACCGGACAGGCCCAAGGTCGTCGAGCTCCGCCTTGACCAGCGCGGCGGACCAGGCTTCCGCCCCGAAGGCGGCCTCCTCGATCGCCAGCACCGCAGCGAGGTCCTCACGCGCGGCGGCGCGGATGACGGTCGTCACAGGACCCTCTTGCGGGGGCCAGCCTCGACCGCGTCGGGCCGGCGGAGGTACAGCGGCTCTGGCGCCAGCAGGTCGACCGAGCCGGAGACGACGATGCGGGCCAGGACGGCGGCATCGGGGTGCTCCGGGCTGACCGCATGAGGGAACTCCTGCGGATAGAGCACGGCGCCCCGACCCGCGGCCGGTCTGGTCGTAGCGACCGCGGCCGGACGGGAGACGTGGGGTCCGTCGGTACGTCGGCGGGCGTCGGCGTACGTCGCCCAGTAGACCTCCTTGCGGCGCGCGTCAGTGGCGACCAGGAACGGCTCGGCGCATTCGACGGCCGCCGCGACGAGGTCGAGCGTGCAGACGCCGACCACGGGCACGCCGAGGACAGCCCCCATCGTGCGCGCCGTGACGATGCCGACCCGTAGGCCGGTGAACGGGCCGGGCCCGACGCCGACCGCGATCCGGGTGACGTCGCGCGGCGCCACACCCGCCGCGCTGAGGACCCGCTGGATGCCAGGGGCGAGGAGTTCACCGTGGCGGAGCGCATCCACAACCGTCGACTCAGCCACGACATCGGCTCCGTCGTGAAGCGCCACCGTGACGGCGTGGGTGGCGGTGTCGAAGGCGAGCAACATGGCCGCCCCAGCCTATTGCCGCCGTCGACTGGTCACGTATGCCGCGTCGACTGGTCACTTCTGCCGCGGCAAACCGCTGGTCGAGCACGCTGCCGAGCCCCTGAACTCGGCAGCTCGATCACCGGAAACGCGCGCCGACTCCGAGCAGCGCAGATCGAACGCCGGCGCCGAACCAGCGCGATCCCACCGGCGTAACGGTGACGGTTCGAGCGCCGTCGGGCTGCTCACCGTGAGAGCGCCCGACGTTCACCCGAAGCCGGTGCTCCGAGAGGGCCTCCGCGACGCCCTCGCCCCACTCGACCACAGTCACCGCATCGTCCGCGAACGCGTCGAGGTCGAGGTCGTCGAGCTCGGCGCCATCACCCAGCCGATAGGCGTCCACGTGCAACAGCGCCGGCCTACCCGACAGAGACGGATGCAGCCGCGAGATCACGAACGTCGGCGATGTGACATCACCGCGTACTCCGAGGCCGGCGCCGATACCTCGGGTCAGCGTCGTCTTACCCGCGCCGAGCTGCCCGGTGAGGATCACCACATCGCCGCGGCGGATCAGCCCGGCAAGGTCGCGACCGAACGCCTCCGTGGCGTCGGCATCGGGCATCACCACCTCAAGCGGCAGCGCCTTCCCCAGCGTGAGACTGGTGCCGCTGCGCGCTACCTCGGCATATCCGCGCCGGACCCAGAACGTCACAGTTGCCGGTAGCTCCGTTCTCGCCGCCAGCTGTATGTCGTCGTGGCCTCGACCTGCCGCAACCTCCTCGGCGACACCAACCATCGACGACGCCACCCCGCGCGCCTGGAAGTGGGGCACCACGCTGACGCGCCGCATCGCCAGCGCCGAGCCGGCGTCACGGAAGAGCAGGGCGCCTGCCGGCTGCCCGTCCACACGGCACAGCAGCCCGCCATCGCTCCCGATCGCGGCAGCAACCGACTCGGGCGTCTCGCTGAGGGCGGTGCTCGGTGGGTCGAGCCGTTGCCTGGCAGAGAAGCCGGCGTGGATGACGTCGCACACCATCGCAGCGTCGTCGACGGTCGCCTCGTCGACTCTGAGGTCACTCACGGGCAGCAGCCCCGGCACGGCCGAAGATGCGCTCGATTGCCCCCGTGACCTCGTCGGGACACTCGAGCATGACCATGTGGCCCGCGTCAGGAATCTCGGCGAGCTCAGCACTGGTGACGGTCTGAGCAAGCCGCCGGCTGTGCTCGACGGGGGTGATGGCGTCGCGCCCGCCACAGATGACGACCGTCGACACGCGATCCAAAGCCGCCAGCGCGTCGAACTTGTCGTGACCGTCGAAGTCCGGGAAGAAGTCCGCCACCACATCGATGGGGGTACCGGCGAGCATCTCGTCGGTGAAGTCGACCAGCTCCTGCGGTGCATGCGTGCCGAAGGCCAGCTTGCGGGTGACGACGTAGCCGAAGTCGGAGCCCACCCTTCGCCCGCCCTCGACGAGCCTAGGAGCGCGCGCAAGAGTCGCGACAACGGCCGGCGAGAGCCGGTGCAGGAGCCTGCCCGGGAGGCCGGGCAGACCCAGCGCCGAGGCCCTCAGCTCGCCCGCGCTTGTCGAGATGAAGGCAACGCCAACGACGCGGCTGCCGAACCACTCCGGGTGCTGTTCGGCCAGGGCCATCACGGTCATCCCGCCCATGGAGTGACCGACCAGCACGACTGGGTCGTCGGGAGCGAGCGCCTCGATCACCGACGCAAGGTCTCGACCAAGCTGGTTGATCGTGCAGTGCTCCCGCCGCGACCGGCCTGACCGGCCGTGTGATCGCTGGTCGTAGAACACCATCCGGTTCCGGCCGCGCATCGCTGACCGCTGGAAGTGCCAGCAGTCGAGGTTGAGGGCGTAGCCGTGGATGAAGACGACTGTCGGTCGTCCGGCGGTTCGCGAACGCGTGGCCTTGTCGACCTCCGCATGCAACGGGAGGTCGTCATCGGCCGACACCGTGTGCTTGACGCCGCGCAGTGACCCCAGCTCCTCGGCAGACGCCGGCCGACCACGCGCGATGATCTTGCGCTCAGCCAGGACGCCTGCCGCTGCGCCCGCGGCCAACACCCCAACCGCGGCGCCCGCGATCCCGAGGTACTTGCCGAAGTTGCTGCGGCGGCTCATGTGGCCAGGTCTCCGACGTACGTGCGGGGCACGCGGCTGCCGAGCCTCGTCACGATCTCGTAGCCGATCGTGTCCGCAGCCTTGGCCCAGTCATGCGCGGTGGGCTCACCTCGGTCGGCCCGGCCGAAGATGACCGCCTCGTCACCGGCTGCGGCGGTCTGGTCGCCGATGTCGAGCACGAACTGGTCCATGCAGACCCTGCCGGCGACGTGGTGGATGCGGCCGCCGACCTGCACCGGGCCACGGCTCGAGGCGTGGCGCGGGATCCCGTCGCCGTAGCCGACCGGAACCAGCGCGAGGGTCGTCTCGCGGTCGGTGATGTACGTGTGCCCGTAGGACACGCCGTGTCCGGCGGGGACCCGTTTCACCAGCGCGACCCGCGTCCGCAGGGTCATGGCCGGGGTGAGCTCAACCGGGCTGGATCCGTCGCCGAAAGGCGAGACGCCGTAGATCGCGATGCCGGGCCGCACCATCGAGAACCAGGTGCTTGGCGACGCGAGCACTCCGCCCGAGTTGGCCAGGTGCACGTGGCGCAGCTCCAGCCCGGCCGCGCTGGCGTAAGCAACCCCGGCTTCGAACTCCGCAGTCTGCGCCGCGATCGACGGATGGCCGGGCTCGTCGGAGCAGGCCAGATGCGACCACACGCCGGTCACCACGAGGTGGCCGCCAGCCTGGCGGGACGCGGCGCCGTCGACAAGCTGTTGCCAGTCGGCGGGCTGCGCGCCTCCGCGGCCGAGACCGGAGTCGAGCTTCAGCTGCACCGAGGCCGCTCGCCCGGCCCCGCTGGCGCCGGCGACGATCTCGTCGAGCTCTGCGACGGTGTATGCCGACACCTCGACGCCAGCCGCCACCGCCTCGTCATACCTCTCGCCGGGCACCGCGAGCCAGGACAGGATCGGGCCGGTGTCGCCACCCGCACGCAACTGGAGCGCCTCGTCGAGCAAGGCGACCCCAAGCCAGGACGCGCCGCCGGCACGGGCAGCGGCGCCGGACTCTAGGATCCCGTGGCCGTAGCCGTCAGCCTTGACGACGGCCATCAGCTCGATCCCACCCGCGTGCTGTCGTAGCCGTGCGACGTTGGCGCTGATCGCATCGAGATCGATGACAGCCTCGGCCCGTCGGCGGAACAGACTGGTGTCGTCTCGTCCTGCGTCAACGGCTGTCATGTCGCAGCCATTGTGTCAAAGGACGTGACCACCGCCTCCCACCCGCGGCGAGCGGCGCGGTCTCGAGTGCTAGGTCAGCCGAGCGACCAGGTGATCGCGACAGTCACGCTCGCCTCCTGCGAACCGGCCCGGATCGGGACAGGCGCTGATGCACTGGAGAGCTCGGCGTAATCCGACGAGCGGAAGAGCTGCGATACGGGTCGCCTCGCCGAGACTTCGCGGACCGACACCACGGAGCCCAGGCTGGTGCCTGCGGCGTCGGAGTACTGCTCGGCCTTGGCGGCGGCTTCCTTGACGGCAGCGGCGCGGGCCTGGGCAAGCAGCCCATCCCGGTCGCCGACCTGAAGCCGGACGCCGCTGATCCGGACGTCATTGCCTCCGGTCTGGGCCGCCACGGTGATCGCCTGACCGCCCACCTTCAAGTCCCGGACCAGAACGCCGAACCGTTCGGTGGTTCTGTAGCCCACCAGCACGGAGCCGCTGTCTGTGTAGTCGTAGACGGGGTTGATCGACAGCCCGGTGGTCTCCAGGTCGCGTCTGGCGATGCCTTGGTCCTGTAGGGCTCGGATGACGTCGCGCGTCACGGTGTTGGCACGCTTGAGGGCGCTCGAGACGTCGGACCGCGTGACTGTCACGGCGACGTCGAACGCGAGTTGGTCGGGGACGGCTGTGACCTCGCCCCGCCCGGTCATGACGATGCTGGGCTCTGCTGCAGGGCGGTCGGCCTCGGCCGCGACGGGGCGGGTGCTCGCTGCGGCCGACTCGCCGCCGTCCGACCGGACCCCCACGGCGTACGCCATTGTCAGTGCGATCAAGACGACCAGAGCTGCCAGCAGGCTGCGCACACTGACGGTGGGGTTCGAGTTCATGACAGGTCCTTGCGTCGGGGATGCTCTCGGTGATGCGACGCGCTCGGGCCAGCGTTCGGTTCCATTTTGACCGTGTCCCCCGTCCCCCGGCGGCCGCCCAGCGGCGGCGCTCGACGCCGACTCAGTCAGGCCACGGTGTCGTTGACGGTCTGACGGACCACGACCGGGAGGGCGCGGACGACGTCGGTCGCCCGGATCGCGCCGCCGCCTGAGGCCATGGTCGCGGCCGCGCCGTGCAGCCAGGCACCTACTGAGGCGGCGTCGAAACAGTCGAGCCCCGCGGCGAGGAGCGTGCCGCAGACCCCGGTCAGCACGTCGCCTGAGCCAGCGGTCGCCAACCACGGCAGCCCTGTCGTGTTGACGCGCACTCGCCCATCTGGCGAGGCGATCACCGAGCGATCTCCCTTGAGAAGTACGACGCACTCCCACCTCGTGGCCGCCGTCTGCGCAGACGCGAGCATCGTGTCCTCGACCTCGGCGCGCGGCACCTCGAGCATGTCGGCGAGCTCGCCGGCATGGGGCGTCAGGATCTTCGGCGTCGCCGCCTTGGAGGGATGACGCAGTTTCGACAGGTGGCGCAGGGCATCGGCGTCGACGACGGTTGGCAGCCGCTCGGCGAGCACCGAGGCGACCTGCGACGCGAGCCCGCGGCCAAGCCCCGAGCCGACCACCCAGGCCTGTACCTGGCCGGGGCCGATCACGACCTCGGGATGGGCCGCTCTGATCAGGTCGGCGCTAGCGCCCTCGTAGCGCACCATCCCGGCCAGGCCCGTCGCCAGGGCGGCCGAGACGACGAGCACTCCGGCACCGGTGTACTGCTCCGAGCCGGCAGCCACCCCGAGCACGCCACGGGTGTACTTGTGAGCCTCAGGGGACGGCGTCGGCAGCAGCCGACGTACGTCGTCGGCCTGCAGCGCCTCGACCACCGGCTCGTCAAGGAACGGCCCCAGCCCGATGTCGATCAGCTCCACCACTCCCGCAGCCCGAGCCCCTGCGCCGACAAGGAGCCCGACCTTGGGCGTCCCGAACGTCACCGTCACTGCTGCCTGGACGTGCGGCCCATCGACCCGGCCGGTGTCGACCTCGATGCCGCTCGGTACGTCGACGGACACCACCGGCGCACCCAGCTCCGCCAGCTCGGCGACCACGGCCGCTGCTTCATCGCGGAGGCCAGCCGAGCCGCCAAGACCCACGATCCCGTCGAGCACCAAGTCGGGGTCGCCGACCGCCCCAACAACGCCGACCGCCTGCTCGACGTAACGCAGTAAGCCCGCCCTGATGGGCGTTGGACCCGAGCAGCAGCGCATCGACCTGGGCGCCCCGGTGGGCCAGCATCGCGCCGGCATACAACGCGTCGCCGCCGTTGTCGCCCGAGCCGACCAGAAGCAGCACGCGCGCGCCGTAGACGCGCCCCATGTAGTCGGCGCAGACGCGGGCCAGCCCGGTCGCGGCCCGCTGCATCAGCGCACCGGCTGCCACGGTCGCCTGAAGAGCCGCCTCGGCGGCGCGGACCTGTTCGACACTGTGGGCTTGCCGCATCAGTCCTCCAAGACCACCACGGCGGACGCGATCCCGGCGTCGTGCGACATCGAGACGTGGACGCTTGCCACTCCGACCTCAGCTGCCCGAGACGCCACTGAGCCGGTCATCAGCAAGGACGGGCGGCCGGATTCGTCGGTGCGCACCTCGGCGTCGACCCAGTGCATCCCCGCCGGCGCTCCCAGGGCCTTGGCGAGCGCCTCCTTGGCGGCAAACCGGGCGGCCAACGACGCCACCGCCAAGGTCTGCTCCTGCTCGGTGAAGAGCCGGCCGCGCAGCGCGGGTGTGCGGTCGAGCGTCTGAGCGAATCTGTCGACGTCGACGACGTCGATGCCCACTCCGACGATCATTCGACGGTGACCGACTTGGCGAGGTTGCGCGGCTGGTCGACGTCATGCCCCCGCACGGTCGCCATCTCGCACGCGAACACTTGCAGCGGCACCGTGGCGACCAACGGCTGCAGCAGAGTCGGCAGGTTCGGTAGCTCGATCAGCTCGTCGGCGTACGACGCCGCGGTGGTGTCGCCGCGCTCCGCCAGCACAATGGTGCGGGCACCTCGAGCCCTGACCTCCTGGATGGTGCTCACCATCTTGTCGTGGAGCACCTTGCGTGACCGCGGCGGCACAACCACGAACACCGGCACTCCCTCTTCGATCAACGCGATCGGACCGTGCTTGAGCTCACCGGCGGCGAAACCCTCGGCGTGCATGTACGCCAGCTCCTTGAGCTTGAGCGCACCTTCGAGCGCGATCGGGTAGCCGACATGGCGCCCGACGAACAGCACAGACTTGGTGTCGCCGAGCTCGCGCGCAAGCTGTCGGACGGGCTCGACCGTGTTGAGGACTTCGCGGATCGCCTCGGGAACGCGCTCGAGCTGCTCCAGGATCCCGCCGATCTCGTCACCAAACTTCGTGCCCCGCACTTGCGCGAGATACAACGCGATGAGGTGGCAAGCGACGATCTGGGTGAGGAACGCCTTCGTCGAAGCGACGGCGACCTCGGGGCCGGCGTGGGTGTAAACCACCGCGTCGGACTCGCGCGGGATCGTCGAGCCGTTGGTGTTGGAGATGGCCAGCACCCTCGCTCGCTGCTCGCGGGCGTGCCGCACGGCCATCAAGGTGTCCATGGTCTCGCCGCTCTGGCTGATCGCGATGACCATCGTGTCGCGGTCGATGATCGGGTCGCGGTAGCGGAACTCCGACGAGAGCTCCACCTCGCAAGGGATCCGCGTCCAGTGTTCGATCGCATACTTGGCCACCAGTCCGGCGTGGAACGCGGTGCCGCAGGCGATGATGATGATCTTGTCGATCCCCCGGATCTCGTCGTCGGACAACCGCATCTCGTCGAGCTCGAGCCGCCCTCCGACAAAGCGACCAAGCATGGTGTCGGCGACCGCTTGAGGCTGATCCGCGATCTCCTTCAGCATGAAATAGTCGTAGCCGCCCTTCTCCGCGGCGACGATGTCCCAGTCGACGTGGAACGCCTTGCCGTCGGCCGGGTTGCCGTCGAAGTCGGTGATCTCGACAGTGTCGCTGGTGATGGTCACGACCTGGTCCTGGCCGAGCTCCAACGCCTCTCGCGTGTGGTCGATGAACGCGGAGACGTCGGAGGCGACGAAGTTCTCCCCCTCGCCGAGCCCGACAACGAGCGGAGAGTTGCGGCGGGCTGCGACGACTCGGTCGGGATCGGCACCAGACGTCGCGACCAACGTGAACGCCCCGTGGAGCCGCTGGCACACGGTGCGCATCGCAGTCGTGAGATCTGCCCCGCCGGCAACCTCGATCTCCAGCAGGTGCGCCGCGACCTCGGTGTCCGTGTCGGAGAGGAGCTCGTGGCCGGCCCCCTCGAGGTCGGAGCGTAGTGCGGCGAAGTTTTCGATGATCCCGTTGTGTACGACGGCAACCTGGCGGCCCTTTCCGAGGTGGGGATGGGCGTTGCGGTCGTTGGGGGCCCCATGGGTGGCCCACCGCGTGTGGCCGATGCCCGTCGTGGACCCTGGCGGACCGCCCTCAGCCAGCGCCTTGTCGAGGTTGGCGAGCTTGCCTGCCCGCTTCTCGCTGTAAAGACCTCCCGGCGTGACGAGGGCTACGCCCGCGGAGTCGTAGCCGCGGTACTCGAGTCGACGTAGGCCTTCGATGACCACGTCGAGAGCGGACTTGGCGCCGACGTACCCCACAATTCCGCACATGGACCTCAGCCTACCTACGCCATTACGCCAGCTGCGCCGCCTTCACGGGCGCCGCGCACGAGTCCCGTGCGACGACGTACCCGATAATGGCGGCTATGCCCTCGGATGACGCGTCCCCCTATGTCGAGCTGGATCGGGCGACGTGGGCAGCCCTGGCAGAGTCGATGCCGCTGCCGCTTTCGGCCGACGAAGTCGAGCGCTTACGCGGTCTCGGCGACGAGCTCGACCTCGGCGAAGTCGCCGACGTCTACCTGCCGCTGTCTCGACTCCTGAGCTTGTATGTGCGGCACGTCGGCGCCCTGCACGACGCCACCGAATCGTTCCTTGGTGAGCGTCAGCCGCGCCGAACCCCTTTCGTCATTGGCGTTGCGGGCTCGGTGGCGGTCGGCAAGTCGACGACGGCACGGTTGCTGCGTGAACTGCTCGCCCATTGGCCGGAGCATCCCGACGTCGCACTGGTGACCACCGACGGATTCCTCTACTCCAATGCCGAGCTCGAGCGACGCGGCCTGCTCGACCGCAAGGGGTTCCCCGAGTCGTACGACCGTCGCGCGCTGCTCAGGTTCGTGATCGACATCAAGTCCGGCAAGGATGACGTCACGGCGCCTGTCTACTCGCATCTGGAGTACGACGTCCTGCCTGACGAGCGACTCGTCGTGAAGCGCCCTGACATCGTGCTGATCGAGGGCCTCAACGTGCTGCAACAGGCACGCGTCACGGCGAACGGCCGCATCGGCCTCGCGGTTCGCGACTTCTTCGACTTCTCCGTGTACGTCGACGCCGCCACCCCCGACATCCGGCGCTGGTACACCGAGCGATTCCTCCGGCTGCGCGAGACGGCCTTCCGGGACCCCGCGTCATACTTCCACCAGTTCGCACACCTCAACGAGCGCGAGGCAGTGGCCGAAGCTGAACGGATCTGGGACGCGATAAACGGACCGAACCTCGACGGCAACATCAAACCGACACGCGGGCGGGCCACCCTGGTGCTGCGCAAGGACGCTGACCACTCGGTGCGCTACATCCGCCTCCGCAAGCTCTGACCCTCACCCGCGTTTGCCTTGTTCACAAGGCAGCTGCCCTCTTCACTTGGCTGATTTGCCTTGTCAACAAGGAACCCGCCTTGTGAACAAGGTAAACGCCCGGGGGACGCACGAGCGCTGTCCCCACGGAAAACGGGTGGCGGTGCCGCCTGTTTCGTCCTTACTCTCAAGTGTGGAATTCAGGAAGGTTCACGTCGACGACGACACCGAGTTCGCCCAGTTCTACCGCAGCATGCGGGACGCTGAGCTGTTCGAGCGTGCCGATCCTCCGTACTGGTCCGAGCACGAAGCAGCGGTCATGTTCCGCCGGCCCGAGCCCGGCGAGACGATGGACGCGTACGCCGCGTACGACGACAGCGACGCCACGGCGATGCGTGGGGTGGCCATATTCAGCCTGACCTACAACGACAACGTCGACAAGGCGTTCCTCGACGTCGCCGTGCCGCCTGAGAACCGACACCTTGGCGTCGGGAGCGGACTGCTCAGGTTCCTGGAAGGGCTAGCCACCGACGCGGGTCGCACCACTTTGCTGACGGAGTCCCACCTGCCGTTCGACTCACGCGACGAGCACCCCTACCGCCAGTTCGCGGAGAAGCGCGGCTACGCCCTTGCGAACGTCGAAGTGACTCGCCGTCTCAAGCTCCCCGTCGCCGATGAGCTCATCCAGCAATGGATCGACGAGTCCGCGCCGCATCACCAGGACTACCGGATCGAGACCTTCGTCAATGACATCCCTGACGAGCTTGTCGAGTCGTTCTGCTATCTCCACAACCAGCTCGGCGTGGACTCCCCGACCGGTGACATCAACTTCGAGGCGGAGTCACTGACGCCCGAAGGCCTCAAGATCAGGCAGGACAAGCTTCTGGAGGCAGGCCGCACTGTTTACGAGACCCTCGCGATCGACAAGTCCGGGGAAGCCGTCGCCCAGTCCACGCTCGCCACGACCTCGTCTGACACGATCTCGGTCTTCCAGTGGGGCACGCTGGTTCGTCGCGACCATCGTGGCCACCGGCTCGGGTTGGCGACGAAGGCTGTCAACCTGCGTGCCATGCAGAAGGACAACCCCGAGCGCACCCAGATCGTCACGTCCAACGCCGAGGACAACGACAACATGGTCCGCATCAACGAGAAGATGGGCTTCGAGCCGGTCGAGCTGATAGTCGAGTGGCAGCGCAAGCTCGACCCTGCGTGAGGTCGCGCGCCCATTCCAGACCACACGGCGTTAACCCGTTGACGACGTACGTCGTCGAGCCCTTACCTTGAACCCGTGGAGATCCGTCGCGTCCAGCCAGACCAGACAGCTGACGTCGAAGCGTTGACGCAGATCAGCTACGAAGCGGAGCTGGTCGACAACCCCTACCCGACGCCGCGTGTGTTCGAGGAGCATCGCGAAAGCCTGCGCAACACTGACCCCCTCAACCACCTCGAGGCATTCCTCGGTTTTGTCGACGGCCGCGCCGCAGTGGTGGGATTTCTCGAGCGCCCGACGCAGGACAACCTCGAGAAGGCGTGGGGCTTGGTGCAGGTCGCACCAGCCGATCGACGACGCGGCCACGGGACGCGGATGGCGGAGTTCTTGATCGCCCTTGCACGCGACTGGGGTAGGTCGACGCTGATGACAGAAGTTGACTTCCCGCTCGGCGCCGACGAGACCCACCCCGACCGCAGGTTCGCCGCCGCGCACGGCTTCGCCTTTTCGCAGGCCGACATACACCGGGTGCTGGAGCTCCCAGTCGACGGCGCCCTGCTGGACCGGTTGGCTGCCGACGCCGCGCCAGCGCATTGCGACTACCAGCTCGGTGACTTCGTCGGACTACCGCCAACGGAGATCCTCGCGGACTACAGCAACCTCTCGAGTGACATCCTCGTCGACGCGCCCTCCGGCGAGCTCGAGTTCGAGAAGGGCAGCGACACACCGGCGACGCTCGCTGCTCGGGTCGAGTCGCTCAATGCCCAGGGGCGCGTGCTCTACACCACTATCGCGTTCGACCGCGGCGGCGTCCCGGTGGCACACTCACAGCTCATCGTCCCAGCGCACGATCCGCGCAACATCTTCCAGTGGGACACTCTCGTGCGCCGTGACCACCGTGGCCACCGGCTCGGCATCGCCACCAAAGTCCGCAACCTCCGCATCGTGCAGGCACTGCACCCCGACAGGACGATCCTGCATACCTGGAATGCCGAGAGCAACGCGCCGATGATCGCCGTCAACGACGCGATGGGGTTCGTGCCGGTCGGTCGCATCGGAGAGTACTTCCGCACCTTGTGAGTCGCGGCAGCCAGCTGCGGCCGGCAGCGAGGCTGTGACCTACCCGATGCCGTTGCGCTCGGCCCAGAGTGCTGCCTGGGTCCGGTCCAGCACCCCGATCCGATGGAACGTCGACGTGAGATGCGCCTTGACCGTTCGCTCGCTGATGCCGAGTCGACGGGCGATCTGCTTGTTGGCGAGACCTTGGCGGACGAGGCCGAGCACCTCAGTCTCCCGCGGCGTGAGCTCGACGGTCGTGTCCGGTCGATGGGTCCGTGCGGTGAGTAGCTGCCGGGCGGCTTTGGGATGGAGCGGCGACTCGCCGCGGGCGGCCGCCCGGACACCACTCAGCAGATCCTCTGGGCCGGTGTCCTTCAGCAGGTAGCCCACAGCGCCGGCATCGAGCGCGGCCACGATCCGCTCCGTGTCTGAGAACGACGTCAACACGACAACCTGCACGGAGTCGTCAGCAGCCACGATCTTTCGGGTCGCCTCGACGCCGTCGAGCACCGGCATCTGCAGGTCCATCAGTACGACGTCGGGCTTGGTCGCCTGCACCATCTCAACCGCTTCGGCGCCGTCTGCCGCTGTGCCGACAACTTCGATCTCTGCATTCCCGGCCAGCAGCTGCTCCAACCCGCGACGCACCAGCGGATGGTCGTCGGCGAGCACGATCCTGATCACTCTGTCATCACCGGCTCGGCACCTCCAGCCTGACTTGAGTCCCCGCCCCCACGCGCGACGTCACCGTCAGGGTGGCCCCGACGTCACGGACGAGATCGCGCAGCGAGCGAAGGCCGAGATGCCCCGAAGCCGGCGCGACGTGCGGGTCGAATCCGGCCCCGTCGTCGACGACCTCGAGCACCGATGAATCCGCCGTTTGTGTCACGGTGACGCCAATGCGCTCAGGCTTGCCGTGCCGCTGGGCGTTTCGCACCGCCTCCTGGGCGACGCGCCAGATCAACGCCACGTCCTCGTGCGGGAGGCTGCTGGTGTCGACCACGTCCACGTCGACGGTGACTCCTGCCGCGACCGTAGGGGCCACTAGGTCGTCAAGGGCCGCCGCCAGTCCTTCGGTGCGCAGCTCGGGCGGATAGATCTCGACGAGCAAAGAGCGGAGCGAGCGCAGGCTGTGGCGTACGCCGGAGGCGAGCTGCTCCAGATGCTCCTCGAGGGCGGGCCGGTCTTTCTCCTCGCGGGCTGCCGCGGACAGGGCAAACGACGTACCAGCGAGGTTCTGGACGACGCCGTCGTGGAGATCGCGGGCAATCCGTCGCCGCTCGATGTCGGACGCTGCTACAGCGGCGACGAGCAACCGCTCGCGGGCTGCCGCAGCCGCGTCGAGCCGTCGTGCCAGCACCCAGACAAGTGGTCCTGTCAGGGCCAGGAAGACCAGCAGCCCGATGATCGTGATCGGGCGGAACGCGTCCAGCACCTGACTGCTTCCGCTCGCGACGATCCCCCACGAGAAGTACGCCTCAAACAGCAACGGCTCCCCATCCGGAGTAGTCACCTGCGTGTAAACCTCGAGCAGCCGACCGGAGTCCGGCTCGAAGCGGTTCTCTGGCTCGGCGAGGTTGGACACCTCGGCCGCGCTGCCGCCGTTATTCAGGATGTCGATCTCGTCGGCAGCGAGCTCGAACTGCTCCCCGATCAACCGCCCCTCGTCCGAGTAGACGATCCGTCCGTCGGCAGACCAGATCTTGATCCGGATCAGGTTGCCGACCAACACCCGCTGCCGCATCTGGCGGTCGAACTCCTCGACGGCTGCGGCATCGCCTTCGACGACCCCGCGGGTCAGGGTGGGCTGGATCACTGAGTGCGCGAGCAGCTCTGCGGTCGACCGGGTGTCAATGATGGCCTCATCGGTGGCAGCACGTTCGCTCAGCCAACCGGATCCGACCAAGATCAGGATCAGGGCGACGGCTCCGGCCGTGAAGAACTGGACCACCGGGTTGGCCACGATCCTGCGCCAACCACCAGCCGAGGCGGCCCCCCGTGAGGGGGACCGCCCAGGCGGGGTGAGTACAGGCATCGAGAACGCTCCGAGGTCGGGGCCCTCAGTATGCCGCGAGTGGGTGTCTGGCATCGGCGCCATGAGGCCCTTCTTGCTCAGCGTGGGCTGTGCTCATCGCGTTGCTCCGTTGAGTTGGGCTGGATAAGGCTCGTCCGTCCGGGATCCGTCAGAACCTGAGGAATCCCCGGCAGATCTCGCCGGAGGCGGCGTTGCGGGCTCGGAAGGCGATGCCGTCCTTGCCAGCAGCGTTGGAGATGACCCGACGCACTTCGAAGGAGCCACTGGGTGCCTGTGTGGTCGAGGTTCCCCGGGCTGCGACATGTCCGTTGTGGACAATGCGCCAGTTCCATCGCTGTCCGTTACGGTTGCTGTCCACCTCGCCCTCCACCTCGATTCGGCCGTTCTCGGGACTGCCCTTGAGCTTCCAGTCGGTGGCGCCCGAGCACGATCCCTCGCGGATCACGTCACGGTCATTGGCCAGCGCGGGCGAGATGCTCGCGGCCGAGAGCGCAAGGATCGAGGTGAGCACTGCGGTGCTCGAGACGAGGTTGAGCCTGCTGAATTTGTTCATGATGTCCTCCTGGTACCGCGGGCCCATCGCACTTCTCGCGTAGAGCTCCGACGTGTTCAAGCGTCGGTCGTGCGATGGGCGGTGCGCCATTGTCCGCTGGTACTACGACTCAGGAGGCACTTGCGCCGGTCGGTACTACGACCCGTCAGTGCCAGTCGCCGGTACGTCGGTGAGCTTGAGTTGCATCTCCGCCAACCGCTCCACGGGGCGGAACCCGAGCGTTTCGTTGATCGCCACCATGGGGCCGTTTTGCTCGGCATTCCAGGAGTGCACGGTCCTCACGTCCGGGAACCGCGCTTGGAAGGAGCGCAGGTTGGCGACTTTCGATGCCATGCCAAGACGCCGCCCACGGTGCTGTGACAGCACCAGCGTGCCGCTCTGGTACGCAAGCTCTCGAATGTGGTCGGTCGCCATCAGCTCGGTGAGCGCAACCAATTCACCGTCGGGAGCGAGGACGACCGTGCGCTCGAGGTGTCGACCCTGATCGCGCATCCGCGCCTCACCCCTGCGTACCCGGTCCTCGTCCCAGTGCTCGGCCTCGATGTCGAGGTCGCCGCCGGGCGCCTCCTCGTTGAACGCGATCTGGAGCGTGCAGAAGCCTTCCATGTGCTCGTCCGGCACCGTGTCGCCGAACGTCACCAATCGGTATCCCTCATGGTGTGACGCACAGTCGTCAGCGAGCTCGTCGAGGCGCTGTGCGGAGAGGGGAATCTCGAGCACCCGATGGACTTCGGTAATCGCCTGCCGGAATCCTCGTCGCTCCGCCCATTCAGAGCCGACCGAGCCGGACCCGTCGAGAGGCAGGTTGGCCTCGCAGACAACAGTCGTGCGGCCGGCGTTTTTGACGAGTTCCAGGGTTGTTTGCAACAAGGCGCTGCCGACGCCGCGGCCTCGATGCGCAGGTGGCACCAGTGGCTCGATGTACGCAAGATGCCGGTTGTCGAGCATCGGCAATACCACCTGGCATGCGCCGAGGACCTGACCGTCCTCGATCGCTGCAACGGGGTGCTGCTCGCCAGACTGGCCTACGGCTCGAAACGCCACGGCGGCCTCTGGCAGCGACCAGTACGTCGAGTACTCGCGCCCGTGGACATCGCCAAGACGCCCGGCCTCCCAGAACCTCTTGACGAGGTCGTCGTCGTGCACATTGATCTCGCCCACCCACATGGCACCCAGCGTAGTCAGCCGGACGGACTGCCATGATTGGCACGTGCACCAACGGTTCGTCACGCCACGCCCTCAGCGCGGCCAGCACCCGTGACTCCGTCGGGCGGGATCAAGGCCTTCCGCCAGCGGCCTGAGTGGTTGTTGTTCGCCAGCTTGCCGAAGGCCGATCCGGTACTGGCGTTCTGCTGGTGGTCGGCGCTGCTTGCGCGCGGTGTGCTCCCCTCGGTTTTCGCGGTCACGACGGGCGTCCTGGTCGCCGCCGTACAAGACGACGAGTCGCTCACCCTGCCCCTGGCGGCGATGGGTCTGACATTCCTCCTCCTCCAAGTGGTCGCACCGTTTCACGAAGTGCTGAGTACGACGCTCGGGGGACGGCTCTCGGCCTGGCTCAACGACGAGCTGGCCACGAGCTGCGTCGCGCCGCCGGGCATCGGTCACCTGGAGGACCCCGAGCTCGCTGACGATCTCACCACCGCTCGCGACTTCGACCTCGGTATGACGGGTCCGCCCATGTACATCAGCATGGGCTTCCTCGCAGGCGGCCTGGTGGAGCTCGTCAGCGGCGCGGCGGCCGCCGTCGTGCTGGTGGGTTTTGCCTGGTGGGCACCGCTGTTGCTCGGCGGAGCCTGGGCGAGCACGCACTGGCTGCTGCGGGAGAGCTCGATCTGGAAGGACCGCAACACCACCGAGGTCAGGTCGGCTCAACGCCATGCCGACTACGCCTACCAGTTGGCCGTCGATCCGCCTCCAGCCAAGGAGCTGCGTCTGTTCGGCCTGCAACAGTGGACAATCGACCGCTTCCGGGCCCGGCGCCGGCGACTGTTCGAGCTGCAGTACGAAGCAACCCGGCTGCGCCAGAAGTCGGTCTGGCTGTGTCTGCTGATCGTCGCTGTCGCCAACGCAGTCGTGTTCTGGGCGTTGGGCGCGGCCGCGACGTCTGGTGACCTCTCGCTTGGTCGGCTCGTCGTCTACGCCCAAGTTGCCATCGGCGTCAGCGCCCTCGCTTTCGGTGGGCTGAACTGGGTGATCGACGGCACCTCCGCTCCTGTTGCCGCCGTGCTCAAGCTCCGACAGGCGATGGCACCTGTGGGCGCGCTCTCGCCGGGCGATCGAGTCGCTGAGGCCAGGGCGCCACGTCATGAGCTCCGCGTCCGCGGTCTACGGTTCACCTATCCGAGGTCGCATCGCCCCATCTACGACGGCCTCGACCTCACGGTCCCTGCCGGGTCGTCGCTCGCGATCGTCGGGCAGAACGGCGCGGGCAAGACGACGCTGGCGAAGCTGCTCTGCCGCCTCTACGACCCCGACTCGGGGGCCATCGAGGTCGATGGTGTCGACCTTCGCGACATCGACATCGACTCGTGGCGCTCACAGGTGACCGCAGTCTTTCAAGACTTCGTCCGCTTCGACCTGCCGTTGCGCGACAACGTCGCCCCCGAGGGTGCGCCCGACGAGGACATCCTGGCGGCACTGCGCGATGCAGGCGCCGACGAGATCGCCGACCTCGACACCCCGTTGGCGAAGGGCTACGAGGGAGGAACCGACCTGTCGGGCGGCCAGTGGCAGCGGGTCGCGCTGGCACGTGCTCTGTGCGCTGTACGCCGAGGGTCTGGTCTTGTCCTGCTAGACGAGCCGACCGCCCAGCTCGACGTACGAGGTGAAGCGGCGATCTTCGACAGGATCCTCGAAGCCACCCGCGGCGTAACCACGATCCTCATCTCGCACCGCTTCTCGACCGTGCGCCATGCAGACCGGATCGCCGTCTTGGAGCACGGCCGCGTGATCGAGCTCGGCAGTCACGACGAGCTGATTGCCGCGAGCGGCCGGTATCGCACGATGTTCGAGCTGCAAGCCAGCCGCTTCGAGGCGACGACCGACGAGGAGGGAGTGGACTATGACGTCCTCCCCTGACGTTCCCCCTGCCCTCGCGTCGATGTGGCGGCTCTGCAAGCTCGGCTACTCACACGAGCCTGGCCTGCTCGTCTTCGCGCTGACGATGTCGTTGGTGGCAGCAGTGCCCGACGCGCTGTTGGCGCTCTGGCTCAAGCTGCTTGCCGACGGGGTCGTCGACGATGACACCCGGCTAGTGACCCTGGCGGCGACGGGACTGGCCGTCTCGGTCACGCTGACGTGGTTGATGCGCGTGGTCGCGACTCGAGTGACGCGCCGATTCCGCGACAAGGTCACGATCGCGCTCGAAACCCACGTCGCGCAACTGCAGGCATCGGTGTCGACGATCGAGCACCACGAGCGTCGAGACTTCCTCGATCGGCTGGCGGTGCTGCGTACGCAGGTCTTCGTGCTCGACCACATGTATCTCTCGCTGTTCTCCACGTGCGGTTGGATCGTCCGGCTGGGGCTGACGGTGGCGCTGCTCATGTCGATCCACCCGGCGCTGGCGCTGCTCCTGGTGTTCGCCGCACCCACGGTGGTCACAGCGTCATGGCGTCCCGGTGTCGAGCGTGCGGTCGAGGAGCGCGCGGCCGAGCACCAGCGGTTGGCAACACACCTCTTCACCACCGCCACGACAGCCGCGGCCGGCAAGGAGGTTCGCGTCACCGGCATCGGTCCGAAGCTCGTCCGCCGTCGCCGCGAGGAATGGGAGCGGTGGTACACCAAAGTCTCGGCCGCACGGTGGGTGAGCGCCGCGTGGCATGCCCTTGCTTGGGCGGTGTTCGGCGTGGGGTTCGTCGGTTCGGTGGTCTTCGTGGCAGCGGGGATTGACGGCACGGCTGGTCAGGTACTGCTCGTGCTTGCGGCGGGAGGGCGCCTGTCGGCGTACGTCGCCGCCACCATGTCGGAGATCGGGTTCCTGCGCGGGATCTGGCTCGACGGGTCCCGCCGGCTCGCGTGGCTCGAGGACTATGCCGCAGCGCTTGCCGAGCACGCGGACGAGTTGCCGCCTGACTCGCTCAGCAGCGGGATCCGGCTGGAGCAGGTCTCGTTCGCCTACCCCGGCACAGAAACGCTCGTCCTGGACGACGTCACCGTTGAGCTACCAGCCGGCTGCGTGGTGGCGATCGTGGGCGAGAACGGTGCCGGCAAGTCGACCCTCGTCAAGCTCCTCTGCAAAATGTACGACCCCTCCAGCGGGGAAGTGCTCGTCGACGGCCAACGACTTTCAGCCATCTCTTCCGACGCGTGGCGCACCAAGGTGGCGGGAGCGTTCCAGGACTTCTACCGGTTCGAGTTCGCAGCCCGCACCAGTGTCGGCCTCGGCGATCTGTCCGCAATCGATGACGACGCGGCTGTGCGCGGCGCGGTCGGCAAGGCCGGGGCGAGTGACGTCGTCGACCGTCTCGAGTCAGGCCTCGATACGCAGCTCGGCCCGACCTGGCCCGAGGGAGTCGACGTCAGCTTCGGGCAATGGCAGAAGTTGGCACTTGCCAGGGGCTTCATGCGCCACGACCCCCTGCTGCTCATCCTCGATGAGCCGACCGCGGCTCTCGACGCGGAGACCGAGCATGAGCTGTTCTCCCGGTATGCCGCGGCAGCGCGAGCCGGGTCCAACGGCGGCATCACGATCTTGGTGTCGCACCGGTTCAGCACAGTACGGATGGCCGACCTGATCGTCGTCCTGCAGGGAGCGACTGTCGCCCAGGTCGGCACTCACGACGAGCTGATGCGCGACGGCGGAGCGTACTCGGAGCTCTACTCCATCCAGTCCGACGCCTACCAGTAGCGCGAGCCTCGCTTGTCATTTGGAGGCTGACGCAGCTTCGAGCTGTGCGGCGCCGACCGCGATGCGGCGAGCTCGGATCACGAGCCAGAGGGCCAGCAGAAACTCGCCGAGGAAGGTGAACGAGCTGATGTCGGTCCAGGAGCCCTTGGAGAGTGCGGCGCCGAAGCTGTCGGTGACATAGCCGAGGCCGGCAATGACGAGGAGGGCACCCACGACCCGGGGGATGTAGCCGGATCGGTAGGCAAGGTAGCCGAGCAGGAGCAGGTGGAGGCCGAAGAGGACCAGGCCGACATACCAAATGTCTTTGAAGGCAGTCATCCCCTGCATTGCTTGGACGTCTACCTGGTCTGCACCGAGCACCGCACGGTTGCCCTCGTCGCTGAGCAGGCGAACCACGCCGAGGAGCTGGCCGATGGCCACCATGAAGATGGCGGAATACACCAACCGCAGCGTCGCCGCCAGCATCGAAAGGCTCGCGCTCACGGGACTGAATACCCGGTAGAGAGCCCAAGCCACCACCACGTCAAGGGCAACCACAACGATCAGACTGGCGATTCCGAACCGGAACAGGCCGGCGGAAGCGGTGATATCGGCGGCCGTTTGTGCCGCGTCGCCGTCTGTGACCAGCCCGTCGACGACCATGACGTTGCCGAAGATCGCGACCGCAGACATGAGCAGGATGGCGACACCAGCGGTGAGGCTCGCGTTGCGGATCGACCACTGGGCAGACGAACGCTCAGCTGCAGGCGGCGGGCTGCTCGGGATTCGCTGTACGGGCGGGTTCTCGGTTCGGTTCGTCATGGCGGTGATCCTTCGACGGGGGTTCTGGTGTGCCGAGCAGCCGAGCTTGGCTTCTCATCCACTTCCACGTACGATGTACGCGTACGGTGTACGTTAGACGTACGGTGTACGTATGTCAAGGATGCAAGCCCGAGATGCCGCCAGGAGCGGGAGGTGAGGATGGTTGAGGAAACAGACGTCCCGAGCGGGCGTCGGGCACCGTGGAACAGAGCGCTCCTGCTTCGCGCCGCGATCGAGCTGGCGGACGAGGGCGGCATCGAATCACTCAGCATGCGCAAGCTCAGCCAACAGCTCGGCGGCGCAACGATGTCGCTGTACAACCACATCTCCAACAAGGACGACCTCCTTGACGGAATGATCGACGTGGCATTCAGCGAGATCGAACTGGCTGCCGACGAACGCAGCTGGAAGGTCGCCATGCGGCAGCGGGCGATCTCGTTGCGGACAGTGCTGAATCGACACCCCTGGGCGATCGGACTCATGCAATCACGCCGAGACCCCGGACCGGCAACACTGCGGCATCACGACGCCGTCATCGGCTGCCTTCTTGACGCCGGGTTTCCCATCGACCTGGCAGCACACGCATTCGCCGCCCTCGACAGCTACATCTACGGGTTCGCACAGCAGGAAAAGAGTCTCGCTTTCGGCACCCCCGAAGAGACCTCTGAGCTCGCGAAGGCCTTCCTCCAATATTTCCCCGTGAAGGAGTACCCGCACCTGGCCCGACTGACCACCGAGCATGTCCTCCAGCCGGGCTACGACTACGGTGACGAGTACGAGTTCGGGCTCGATCTCATCCTCGACGGTCTCGAGCAACGTGTGCCTGAGCAATGATCGACATCCGCTCGCCTCGCCGGCGTCACTCGGCAGTGTCAGAGCGCGAGCGACACCTTGATGACGTCGGCGAGCCGCTGAGCAACGGACTCAGCCTGCTCGGCTCGTTCGGCCTCGACCATCACACGGATAAGCGGCTCCGTGCCCGAGGGCCGCAACAGCACGCGCCCGGAGGTGCCAAGCTCTGCCTCAGCCTCCCGCAGGGCTGCGGTCACAGCGACGTCGCTGTGGGTGCGGGCTTTGTCGACATGGGGGACGTTGATGAGGATCTGCGGAAACTTGGTCATCACGCTTGCCAGCTCTGCGAGTGACTGGCCGGTCGAGGCCATCCGGGCAGCGACGTGGAGAGCGGCGAGTACGCCGTCGCCGGTGGTCGCGTAGGCGCTCATGATGACGTGGCCCGACTGCTCCCCACCCAGTGCATATCCCCCCACCCGCATCTCCTCGAGCACGTAGCGGTCGCCGACGTTGGTCTGGACGACGGTGACACCGGCTCGGGTCAATGCGGTGACGAAGCCCAGGTTGCTCATCACGGTGGCGACGACAGTGTTGTGTGGCAGTGCGCCGGCATCACGCTCGGCCAGGGCCAGGATGGCGAGTAGCTGGTCACCATCGACGACGAGGCCAGCAGCGTCGACCGCAAGGCAGCGATCAGCATCACCGTCGAGTGCGAAGCCGGCATCGGCGCCGTGCTCGACGACGGCCCGCTGCAGTGAGGCCAGGTGGGTGGAGCCACATCCGTCGTTGATGTTGAGGCCGTCAGGCTGGTCGTGGATGGCGATCACGTCGGCCCCCGCCTGCGCGAACGCGGCCGGGGCGGTCGACGCGGCTGCGCCTTCCGCGCAGTCCACGACGATCTTGAGACCGTCGAGCGATGTCGACACCGTGGAGGTCAGGTGTGCGACATACCGAGCCCCAGGGTCGACCACGTCGATGACCCGTCCGACCTCCGACCCCATGGGTCGCCAGTCGCGCTGGCCCATCTCGGCCTCGATGGCATCCTCGACCGTGTCATCCAACTTGAGACCGCCACTGGCGAAGAACTTGATGCCGTTGTCAGGCATCGGGTTGTGAGACGCGGAGATCATCACCCCGAAGTCGGCCTCGGTAGCCGCAGTCAGGTACGCGACACCGGGCGTTGGAAGCACCCCAACGCGACGTACGTCGATGCCGGCAGACGCCAGCGCACCCACCACGACCGCCTCGAGGAACTCGCCGCTCGCGCGTGGGTCTCGCCCCACCACGGCAACCGGCCGGCGTCCTGCTCCCTGATGGGGAGGGACACCGGCGGAGCCGAGCACATGCGCCGCTGCGACCGACAGGTCTAGGACCAGCTCCGCTGTGAGGTCGCGGTTGGCGACCCCGCGCACTCCGTCGGTTCCGAAGAGTCGGGACACGAGCGCGGCTTCGGTTAGCGCTTGCTGTACTGGGGCGCCTTACGGGCCTTCTTGAGCCCGGCCTTCTTCCGCTCCTTGATGCGCGCGTCGCGGGTCAGCATGCCCGCCTTCTTGAGGGACGGACGGTTTGCCTCCACGTCGGTCTCGTTGAGGGCCCGGGAGACGCCGAGGCGCAGCGCGCCGGCCTGGCCGCTCGCACCACCACCGTGGATCCGGGCGAGCACGTCGTACTGGTCGACGAGGCCAGTGAGGACGAAGGGCTCGTTGACCAGCTGCTGGTGCAGCTTGTTGGGGAAGTACTCGTCGAGAGCGCGGCCGTTGACGGTCCAGCTACCTGAGCCAGGGACGATGCGCACCCGGGCGACGGCTTCCTTGCGGCGGCCGGTGGCCGCGGCGGGAGCGATGTTGGCGACGCGCGCGGGCACGTCGGGGGTCGGCACGCTCTCCGTGGTGTACTCGCTGGGCGCGTCAAGACTCTCGTCATCGGTGGAATCTGGGTCGATGACGTCAGGGTCGACGGCGGTGTCAGTGGTCTCAGCCACGGATGTTCCTCACTTCTTCTATGTGCACGGCATATTTCTGCACGATGGTCACTGGGCACATCCCTGGGCTCATCACTGGGCGACCTGAGTGATCTGGAACTCGTGGGGCAGCTGAGCCTGGTGCGGATGGTTCGGGCCGCCGTACACCTTGAGCTTCTTGAGCAGCTGGCGACTGAGCCGGTTCTTCGGCAGCATGCCCCAGACGGCCTTCTCGACGGCCTTCCGCGGATCCTTGTCCAGGAGATCGCCGTACGCTCTCGACGAAAGACCCCCGGGATAACCGGAGTGGTGGTACGCCAGTTTCGTCTCACGCTTGCTGCCCGACAGCGAAATCTTCTCGGCGTTGACCACGATCACGAAGTCTCCGCCGTCGACGTGCGGCGCGAACGTCGGCTTGTGCTTGCCGCGCAACAGGGTTGCGCACTCGACGGCAAGGCGTCCCAGCACGACGTCGGTGGCGTCGATGACATGCCACTCACGCGTGATGTCGCCGGGCTTCGGGCTGTACGTGCGCACGGTCGTTGACCTTCGTTCGATTTCGGTGACCAAATTGTCGATGTTTGCCTGGTCAATGGATGCAGAGTGTCAATGGGTTCCAGAGTGGCGATGTCGTGGCTGGCTGACCGTGCCGCTTTTGACTGCGACAGGGGTGCCATGCCTCATCGGCACAACGACCGCCCAGAATACCTGGCTGGCTCCATGTGGGTCAAAACGTAGCGCGACCGTTGTTCAGCCGCTGGTCCCGATTGTTGCGTCCCCCCGATCGGGGCTTAGGTTGGGTACTGCACATCACGGTACGTCGTACGCCGCGATGACGCTCCGCACGCCGGACTCGGGGTCCCACCAGACCCTACGCCCGCGCGGCCGGCCTGAGACCCGGGCCCTGACCACAAGGAGAGCCGACGTGTCCACCGAGACCGCCTCCGCCGGCACTGCGTCAAAAGACGACAGAGCGGGCTCCTCACTGACCGTCCGAGACAACCGGACCGGCACCGAGTACGACCTGCCCATCACCGATGGCACGGTGCGAGCCTCCGACCTGGCCAAGATCAGGCCGGATGATGACCAGCCGGGTATCGCTGTCTACGACCCCGGCTTCGTCAACACCGCGTCCTGTCGGTCGTCGATCACCTACATCGACGGAGACAAGGGCATCCTCGAGTACCGCGGCTACCCCATCGAGCAGTTGGCGGAGAAGGCCACGTACCTCGAGGTTGCTTACCTCCTCGTTCACGGCGAGCTCCCGACCAAGCATCAGTTCGATGCATGGGAGCACCAGATCACCTTCCACACGTTCGTCCACGAGAACGTCAAGAGCTTCATGGAGGGCTTCCGTTACGACGCCCACCCGATGGGCATGCTGCTCGCTTCCGTCGGCGCCTTGTCGACGTTCTATCCCGAGTCGCGCAACATCTCCGATCACAACATCCGCCAGATGCAGATCGTGCGGCTGATCGCGAAGATGCCGACACTCGGAGCCTGGGCGTTCCGGCACGCACAGGGCAAGCCCTACATCTACCCCGACAACGACCTCGGTTACGCCGCCAACTTCCTCTCGATGCTGTTCAAGATGAGCGAGCAGAAGTTCGAGGCCGACGAGCGGCTGATCCGCGCCCTCGAAGTGCTGTTCATCCTGCACGCCGACCATGAGCAGAACTGCTCGACGAACGCCGTGCGCTCGGTGGGGTCCTCCCAGGTTGACCCGTATTCCTCGATCTCGGCGGGTATCGCAGCCCTCTTCGGTCCGCTGCACGGCGGCGCCAACGAGGCCGTTCTCAAGATGCTGCGGCGCATCGGCTCTGTCGACCAGGTGCCCGACTTCATCGACGGGGTGAAGAACGGCAAAGAGCGGCTGATGGGCTTCGGCCACCGCGTTTACAAGAACTACGACCCGAGGGCCACCATCATCAAGAAGGCCTGCGACGACGTCTTCGCGGTCACCGGGGTCAACCCCCTCCTCAAGATCGCAGTCGAGCTCGAGAAGATCGCGTTGGAGGACGAGTACTTCGTTTCCCGCAAGCTCTACCCGAATGTCGACTTCTACTCGGGACTCATCTACGAAGCGCTGAGCTTCCCACCCGAGATGTTCACCGTGCTGTTCGCCATCCCGCGTACGTCGGGCTGGCTGGCGCAGTGGCTGGAGCTCACCCAGGATTCCGACCAGAAGATTGCCCGGCCAAAGCAGATCTACACCGGCGAGCGCCAGCTCGACTTCGTGTCGGCTTCGGACCGCTGGAGCCGCTGACGCGGTGATACTCCACCGGGCCCGGAGCACGGCCGGGCGGCTCCTACGCGCGGCAGGCGTGCGGCGCGGTGGGCAACGCGCCGAGGATCAGCCGGGCCAGGGTCCGGTCGAGACGCCAGGTCCGCTCGACCAGGATCTCTTCGTCAACCCGATCGCCGAGGGTGCGGATCCCTGCGTCGTCCGCGACGGCGATCGCTACCTCTGGTGCCAGAGCGAGGGCAACGTCGGCGTCGCAATCTGGGTCTCGGACCGGCTGACGAGCCTCGGGACTAAGCATGTCGTCTGGCGTGCCGATGCTGAGGGGCCTTGCTCACAACAGGTCTGGGCACCGGAGCTCTTCTGCTTCGACGATCGCTGGTATGTCTACTTCGCGGCGTCGGATGGTCACAACAGCAACCACCTGACATACGTTCTGGCCTCCATCACCGAGGACGTGCTCGGTCCCTACATACTGCACGGGCCCCTGCTAACCGGCGACAGCACCGAGGCTGGAGCTGAGAATGTCTGGGCTATCGACCTCACAGTGCTGGAGCACCAACAGCAGCGGTATGCCGTCTGGTCGGGATGGCCCGCACCGGGTGAAGACAGCCAGCACCTCTACATCGCACCGATGGCGTCGCCTGTCGAGCTGGGCGGCTCACGAGTCCGCCTGTGCGCCAACGACGACCACGTCTGGGAGCGCATCGACGAGCGCCCACGATCGCGTGGGTTGAACGAGGCGCCCCAGGTACTGGCGCGAGACGGTCGCATCTTCGTGATCTACTCATGCGCGTCGTCGTGGCTGCCGACGTACAAGGAGGGAATGCTCGAGCTCGTCGGCGATGACCTGCTCGACCCGGCTTCATGGCGCAAGCACGAACGGCCGATCTTCGAGTCGACGGCGACGACGTACGGCGTCGGACACAGCGGCTTCGTGACTTCCGTCGACAGCTCCCAGTGGTGGCACGTCTTCCACGCCAAGCGCGACCGTCAGCCGGACTGGCGCCGTGCGTTGTTCGCCCAGCCGTTCAGCTGGGACGACGAGGGCCTGCCACAGTTCGGCTCCCCAGTGGCGGCCGGCACCCCCCTGGCCGTCCCGGCAGGCACTCCGCAAGGAGCCGTCGGCGACGCGGGACCTGGCGGCTCGACGCCGGGTCGTTGCTCGACTTCGACTACTACGGTCACCATCAATTCGTCGACGCAGCCGACGACGGCCTCCACCTCGGCCGGGTCCCTACGCAGCCCGTCAACGACTACCGCAGCGGTGAGAAGGTTGTCCTTCGTGACGGCGCCTACACCGACCTCGAGGTCTCGGCCGAGTTCGAGTTCCTCGCGGGCAACAGAGCGGCGGGGGTGCTCTTTCGTACGACCGGCGCAGCGGTAGGCCACGACGCCCAGCGGGGGTACTTCGCCGGCATCGCGCTGGACCGGCGGGCCCTCGTCGTCGGAAAGACCGACGGGCATCACTGGACCCCCCTCTCCGAGGCGCGGCTGGACATCGCTCCAGGTGCCCAGCACCGTGTCGACGTGCGAGCGGTCGGGGGCCACATCGAGGTGACGTCGGGCGGCGCGCGAGTCGACGTCCACGACAACGACTATCCGCACGGCTCCATCGGACTACGCGTGGTCGACTCCCACGCGGTCTTCTCCTATCTCGCCGTCACCCTACGCCTGGCATGACGATGCTGGTTGCTGATGCCAAGATGCTGACATGCACACGAGACGAATAGACGAGGCAACTCAGGGCTGTCTCGTCGCGTCTAGATAGCACAGACATTTGTGCGAAGAATCAGGAGAACCACAATGAAGACTGCAATCGCAGCGGCATGCACAGTCGCGCTCACCATTCCACTCGGCGGGGTCGCAGTCGCCGACGTCATCGCCGGCACATCAGGGGACGACCGGCTAGTCGGCACAAACGGTCAGGACACAATCACCGGCCGGGCGGGCGACGACGCACTCTTCGGTCGAGGCGGAAGAGACGGCCTGACCGGTGGCCCCGGTCGTGACATGATCTTCGGCGGAGCCCGAGGCGACGACATCAGCGGCGGGCTCCTCGGCGACTACATCCAGGGCAACGCGGGACACGACTGGATCGTCGACTGGGTGGCCACCGAGTTCAGCCCGAACATGCCGGTCGATCACGACCGTCTGTTCGGCGGGTTAGGCAACGACCACCTTGGCTTCGGCAACGGTCGAGATTTCGTTAACGCTGGCAGGGGGGCCGACGAGCTACGCACCCGGCGCGACGGCTACGTCGACAGGATCGACTGTGGTCCAGGCGCCGGCGACTTGCTCGCCTACTACAGCACCCGTGATCGCAAGGACATCATCGAGCGGTGCGAGCGGATCGTGATCCGCGTCCCCGACTGACCTGCGATGACCTCAGCTCAGCGGGCGCGCTGCACTCGGCCCTCGTCCCAGACCGGCTCGTCGGACTCGTAGACCGACCCGTCGGCACCGAACACGAGGAAACGGTCGAAGCTCCGGGCGAACCAGCGGTCGTGGGTGACCGCCAACACCGTGCCCTCGAATGTCTCCAGCCCCTCCTCCAGCGCCTCGGCGGACTCGACGTCGAGGTTGTCGGTGGGCTCGTCCAGCAGCAGCAGGGTTGCACCCGAGAGCTCCAGCAACAGGATCTGCAGTCGCGCCTGCTGACCGCCCGAAAGAGACTCGAACTTCTGCTCCGAGGCGTACGCCAGCTCGTAACGGTCGAGGGCTCGCGCGGCCTGCTCGCGCGGCATACCGGCTCGATGGTCGTCGCCACGGTGCAGGATCTCCAAGAGCGTCCGGCCGATCAGCTCCGGATGTTCGTGGGTCTGCACGAACCAGCCCGGCCGCACCCTGGCGCCGAGCCGTGCTCGCCCCGTGTGCTCGACCGGCTTGATCGGCACCTCACTGACCGGCCGATGCTCGACGTCGGGGTCGGAGCCGCCAGCCGCCAGCAGCCGCAGGTAGTGCGACTTCCCGGAGCCGTTGGAGCCGAGCACTGCCACCCGTTCGCCGTACCAGACCTCCAGGTCGAACGCCGTCATCAGACCAGTCAGCTCGAGCTGTTCGCAGATGACGGCACGCTTGCCGGTGCGGCCACCCTTGAGTCGCATCTTGACGTTCTGCTCGAGCGGCTGGTTCTCAGGAGGCCCCTTCTCCTCGAACATGCGCAACCGCGTCACCGCTGCCTGATAGCGCGAGGCCATGCCGTCGTTGTACGCCGCCTTCTGCTTGTACATCAGCATCAAGGCACGAAGCTTGGCGTGTTCCTCATCCCAGCGTCGACGCAGCTCCTCCAGGCGGGCGAACCGGGCCCGGCGCGCCTCGTGGTAAGTCGCAAAGCCACCGGGATGCACCCACACGGTGTTGCCTGCGCCACCAAGCTCGACCGTGACGACCCGGGTCGCGGTGTTGTTCATCAGCTCGCGGTCGTGGCTGACGTAGAGCAGCGTCTTCGGCGACTCGCGCATCCGCTCCTCCAACCAGAGCTTGCTGGGCACGTCGAGGAAGTTGTCGGGCTCGTCGAGCAGCAGCACCTCGTCGGGGCCGCGCAGCAACGCCTCGAGAACGAGCCGCTTCTGCTCGCCACCGCTGAGAGTCTTGAGATCGCGGTACTTGCACCGGTCGTAGTCGACGCCGAGAGCGGCCATCGTGCAGACGTCCCACAGGACCTCGATGTCGTAGCCGCCGGCGTCTGCCCACTCGGCCAGCGTCGCTGCGTAGTGCATCTGCGACTTCTCGTCCTCGGCGTCCATCATCTTCAGCTCGGCAGCCTCGACGGCAGCCGCCGCGGCTCGGACGCGTGGCGGGGCCACGGACAGCAGCAGGTCGTGGACGGTCAGCCCTTCGTTGCCTTGGGTGACCATCTGGCGCATCACGCCGAGCCCGCCCGAGCGGCTTACCCCTCCGGCGTGCGCCGTCAGATCACCGGTGATGATCTTGAGCAGCGTCGTCTTGCCGGCCCCGTTGGCACCCACCAACGCAACCTTCGCGCCCTCGCCGACCCGGAACGAGACGTCGTCGAGCAATACCCGACCATCGGGTAGCTCGAACCGGATTCCGGAGACGTCGACATGACCCACACCGGCCATGATCGACCACGGGTGCCCTCCGCCGCACCCCGATTAGCCCCAACCGGCCCCATCAGCCGGTCGGTGGCCAAACTCCTGAGTTGCTAGTGACGCTCCGCGGCGGCGGCTGGAGTCAGGGTCGTGGACCCACCTCGACCCTTCCAGGCGGCTGTCGGAGGCCCAGCGATCTGCTGGGCTCCCGGCTGCCCGTCCTCGACGATGAAGGACGCATACGTGTAGTCCTGGGCGGTGGGGCTGAGCACCGTCTCGACCATGCGCAGGTCGGTGCGCCACAAGTCTGGGGTGACCTCGCAGCGCACGTAGCCGCGGCGGTCGCCGTCGAAGAACTTGATGTGCGGGTTGAACTGGATCATCGGTCCGTAGTAGGGCCCGTAGACGATGTCGTCGCCGTTGGTCGAGATCGACGTACCGACGAACTCCGTCGCCACCGTCGGCGAGTCCGGCACGTCGAAATCGCGATGAATGTCGTTGACGAACGTCGAGTGCCAGTCGCCCGTGATCAGGATCGGGTTGCGGACGTCAGCCTCAACGAACTGCTCGGTGATGCGGTTTCGCGCTGCCGGGAAGCCGTCCCACGCGTCGTGCCACAACGTTGTTCCGGCTGGTCCGTCGTGGTCGAGCCGAGACATCATCACGTTGTTGGCCAGCACGTCCCAGCGTGCGTTTGACCCTCCCAGCCCTTCTTCGAGCCACTGCTCCTGCGGCTGGCCGAGCATCGAGACCGCCGGGTTGTATGCCGCATCGCAGGCCGGGGCCTCCCCCCAACCGCACGGCGGGATCGAGCGGTACTGCCGTCCGTCCAGGACGTGGAACTTGGCCAGGTTGCCGAAGCTCAGGCGCCGGTAGAGCCGCAGCTGCTCACCGCGAGGGATCGAGCGCGCCCGCAGGGGCTGGTGCTCGTAGTACGCCTGGTATGCCGCAGCGCGCAAGGCGCTGATGTCGCCTTCGTACTGTGAGTCGTCGCTGGCGTAGTCGTTCTGCACTTCGTGGTCGTCCCACGTCACGATCCATGGGAACCGGCTGTGCGCCAACTGCAGGGCCGGGTCGGTCTTGTAGAGCGCATACCGGTTGCGCCACTGGCGCAGGTTCCGCGGGGCTGGTCGCGCTGGGTGAGGCACAGGCGTGTCCCTATACCCGCCCATGGCATCGATGCCGCCTTCGTACACATAGTCACCGAGGTGGACGACGAGGTCGAGGTCCTCCTCGGCGAGGTGCCGATAGGCCGAGTAGTAGCCGTAGTCCCACGCCTGGCAGGAGGCGAAGGCGAAGCTGAGGTGCTGAAGCCGCTCGCCGCGGGCTGGGGCGGTCTTGGTGCGGCCAACAGCTGACACGTGCTTGCCGTAGCGGAACTGGTAGAAGTAGTGCCGGCCGGGCTCCAGGCCCGTGAGCTCGACGTGCACCGAGTGAGCCAGCTCTGGCGGTGCGAGTGCGCGTCCAGAACGCACTCCCCGCGTCATTGCGTGGTTGGTGGCGATCTTCCAGTCGACACCGACAGCCGTCGGCGCCATGCCGCCGTGGAGGGCGAATGGCTCCGGCGCGAGCCTCGTCCACAGCACCACTCCATCGGGGGTGGGATCGCCGGAGGCGATGCCCAGGGTGAACGGGTAGTCACCATGGCGGGGGCGGACCACACCAGCGGCCCTGTCCACCGGCATGGTGGCGACGGCTGCCAGCCCGGCCACGCCAGCGACTCGCGCGAGGAATTGTCGGCGGCTGGATGCCAATGAGCCGGCGAGAGGGTTTGGGGTCTCAGACATGGACATGTTGGTCTCCTCAGATCGCAGCCTGCACGGGACCCTAGGCCCCGTTTCCCTGCCCTGACAAGGGTCGGCGCGGTGTTTCCGCGCAGCGTTCGGCCCCGCGTCATGCGCTGTCCACGGACTGGACTGGGGTCACCAGGTATGACGCCTCAGTCCAGCGCCTTGACGGCCGCCTCGATCGCTCGGTGGAACGTCGGATACGCGTAGATCATCGAGCGCAGCCGCCCGGTCGGCACCTCGCCGTGGACGGCGACCACCAGTGCAGACAGCACCTCACCACCGGACGGGCCGGCAACACAAGCACCGACCAGCACTCCGCGCTCGGCGTCTTCGATCAGCTTGATGAACCCCTCGTTGCCCGCCTTGTGAATCCAGCCGCGGGTCGATGCGGTCAGGTCGGTTGACCCGACGCGCACCTGCAGACCCGCGTCGCGGGCCTGCTGCTCCGACATGCCGACAGAGCCGACCTCCGGGTCGGTGAACGTCACCCGCGGGACCGCTCGGTAGTCGGCCCACGGGCCGTCGCCGTCCGGGTCGAGGATGGCGCGCACCACGATCGCGGCCTGGTACATCGACACATGCGTGAACGCGCCCTTGCCCGTGATGTCGCCCAGCGCCCATAGACCGTCGGCGGCGCTGAGCCGCTCGTCTGTGTCGATCGATCTGGCCACCGGGTCGAGGCCGACCGTGTCGAGGCCCAGGTCAGCAAAGTTGGGCGTCCGGCCCGCCCCGACGAGTAGCTTGTCCGCCGTCAGGGTCTGGTCATCGAGGGTGACCGCGAAGCGCCCGTCGTCGTACGAGATCTCTGAGATGGAGACGTCGGCGAGCACCTGGATGCCCTCTCGCGCGAACACGTCACCGAGCAGCTTGCTCGCCTCGGGCTCCTCGGGGTTGAGGATCCGGGGCGCCCGCTCAAGGACAGTCACCTCGACCCCGAAACGGGAGAACGCCTGCCCCAGCTCCAGCCCGATCGGGCCACCGCCGACGATGATCAGGGAGCCGGGAAGCTCGGTGAGCTGAACCGCGTCGCGGTTCGTCCAGTACGGCGTCTCTGCCAGCCCGTCGATCAGAGGTATGGCGGGTGAGGTGCCCGGGTTCAGCACGACGCCCCGGCGCGCGACGAACGCCTCGCCGCCTGCCACTACGGTGCGATGGCCATCGAGCCGGCCAACTCCACGCACGAAGCGAGCGCCCGCTCTCTCGAGCCGGTCGACAGCGATCTGGTCGTCCCAGTGGGCGGTGGCCTCGTCGGCGATCCGCGTGGCGACGGGTGACCAGTCTGGCGTCACGGTGCTGGCGCCGGCGAGGTCAGGGACGCGACGACCCTCCTCGAGCACATTGGCCGCGCGAATCATCATCTTGCTCGGAATGCACCCGTAGTAAGGACATTCGCCCCCGACCAGATGCTTGTCGACGCCGACCACCTCGAGGCCGGCCTGGGCTAGTTGGGTGGCGACGGCCTCCCCGCCCGGGCCTAGCCCAACAACGACGACATCGACTTCAGTGCTCATGGCGGCGTCTCCTCAGGAGCGGGTGAGGCCCTCAAGTCTTCCCCCTCTTGGGTGGATTGCGCTCACCGGCGTACCGATCGGTGTCAGACATGCAGATGGCGCCACTGACTCGCAGTGGCGCCATCGCAGGTGAGGGCCGTCAGTTCTCAGCGATCAGGACCGGTGGTGCGTTGTAGTAGAGGTCCGGGACCACTGGACGGTCCCAGGTTCGGCTGGCTCGCTCGCATGCTCCGCCTACGGTGCAGCGCACGATGGCCGTCTGCCCGTCGTCGCCCTGGGCGATGGTCAGGAACCGGTTGTTGGACTCCCACACCGCGATCCAGTCGAGCCGACCGCTGACGCGGCCTGTCCGATCACCGTTGCGGCCATCGACGGTGAGCCAGCGGTCGGTGCCGGCCATGTCGAAGTAGTCCCACGAGGCCAGAGCGTGGCGACCGTCGCGCGACCAGTCAACCGGCTCGAATTGGCAGGCGCGCCACAGGGCTTGCGACTGGTTGCCCATCCGCGTCACTCGAGCGCAGCCCTCGCCACCCCCGCTTCCGATCCCTGCGAACACCAGGATCCGCTGACGCAGGTCGGCGTCGAGCAACTGGCGCTTCGCCAGGGTCTTGACGACGTTGGTCTCGTACTTCCAGGTGCCGCTGACGATGTCACCACCGTCGCGCCGGTTGAGGAAAACCCGCTCGCCGTCGAGTGCAATGGCGTCGGCATAACCGAAGTGACGCGCCCCGAACTCATTTCCGGTGGTCGGGTTGACGACCTTGACGGTGAAGGGGCCGAGCCCGCCGTTGAGGTCGTCGACGACGGCGATCCGCCGCTTGTCTTCGGACACCACGACGTCGAGGATGTCTCCGCGAGCGACCACCCGGCGGTCGCCGTCGCGGTCATATGCCGTCAGCCGCATCTCGCCGGTCGAATACAGCTGGTCGAGCAGGAGGTAGCCCCCGGCGGTCTTCCACAGGCTGAGGTGATTCGGCTGGCTCGCGACGTTGATGCGGATGTCTCCGTCGCGGATCTGGTCGTTGACCAAGTACGGCAGGCTCGGGTCGGAGCCGCGCTCGAGCGAGCCGGGATCGAGTCTCGTCACTGCGGCAGCAGAGCTCGCGTCCGAGGTTGTCGCCGCGCTCGTCGTCGCGAGGCCGGCGCTGGCAATCGTCGCTACGACGATCACGCTGAGCCGTGCGACTCGGCGATGTTTGAGTGTGTTCATGGTGTTACCCCCCTCGATGAATGACCACTGTCGGTCAACATGAAGACGCATGTCGCGCCGCCGAGGGTTGCATCAGTCGAGTATGGAGTTGGCTGCATCATGGTGCGATGGGTGCTCCCCGCGATTCCGTCGCACGTGGGCTGCTGTTGTCGTGCCACCCGATCCCGACGGTCGCCGTCACAGCGATGGCGACCGTGCTGGTGGCGTCCGCGGGCAACGACTTGGCTGTTGTCGTGGTCGCGGGCGTGGCGGTGCTCACAGGCCAGCTGTCCATCGGCTGGTCGAACGACCTGATCGACGTGCGTCGCGACATCGCCAGCGGGCGGGCCGATAAGCCGCTAGCCACCGGTGGGCTCTCCTCCCGAACGGTCGTCGCTGCAACGGCCGTGGCCCTTGTCGTGACGACGGCGGCCTCGCTTGCACTCGGGTGGCGGGCAGGCGTCGTACAGCTCTGCGTCGTGTTGGGGGGATGGGTCTACAACCTCGGGCTCAAGTCGATGGCCGTGTCGCCGGTGCCCTTCTTCGTCTCCTTCGGCGCGTTGCCTGCGGTGGCCACGCTGGCTCTCGACGAGCCCGCGTGGCCTCCTGGTTGGGCGTTCGTGGCCGGTGGCTTGATCGGAGTGGCGGCGCATTTCGGCAACGTGCTGCCCGACCTCGACGAGGACGAGGCCACTGCGGTGCAAGGGCTGCCGCACCGACTGGGTCGCTCGACGTCCGCCATCGTGGCCTCGGCATGCGCCGTGGCGGCCGCGGCGATCGCCGTCGTCGGTGCGGATCCGCCGATGCGATGGGCTGTGGTGGCACTGGTCGCGGCTGTTGGGTTGGCTGTTGGCGGACTGGTCGTCGTCCGTCGGCGGCCACGCTCGGAGGCGGCGTTCTTCACGAGCATGGCCGTGGCCGCGATCGGGGTCGCGGTCATCGCCGCAACCGGGGCTCTGGCCTGAGCCCGTGTGGCCAAGGCCAGCAGGTGGTGCGTGTCAGCCCGGGATGGGGTGGAACAGTCCGGTCAGTCCCTTGCCGGCTGAGCCGTCCGACACGTAGAGCCCGATCGCGTCGACAATCCACGGCCGGGCGTTCTCCTCCGTGATCTTGACGAATCCCTGCTCGGTTCCGTAGCCGGGACAGCCGAGCTGCACCGGCACGTCGATGTCTCCGGTATCACTGTGGAAACGCAGCAGGACCAAATCCAGGATCGTCCCGTCCGGGATCGCGCACCGATAGACGAAGACCGGACCCTGCTCCAAAGTGTCCACGAGCTCTCTCCCCGCCGACGCAGAGATCGTGGTCGAGTACCCGAGGAAGACGTCGGGACCTGTGTCCTCGCGGCGGTAGGCGCATACCGAGACAGACTCCACGTCGCCAAAGTCGGTCTTGGAAGCTGCTGGATCACGCACGACGCCGGCTCCTGGGATTTGCGCGATTGGCCGCGTAGCCGTGTCACACCCGTTGGCGTCGACCCCCACTGCCTCGACCGAAGCCAGGATCAAGGCGAGCTCGTCGGCGTCGTCGTCCCCCACAGTCACGCGCACTCCAGCTAACTCGACCGTCCGCTGGACGAACCCGTTGGAAAGGTCGACGGTGCCGACCTCGATCGGTGCACCGAACCAGACCCAGGGCTGCGACGGTGCGTCGGACCAGTCGAGCATGCAGAGGTCGCTCAACGTGTAGTCCGCCCGACCGACGTAGGGCTTGGCGCTCTCTTCGTCGAACCGGGTTTCGCCGTCGGCGCCGGGATACGCGTGCGCGCCCGGGCCGCAGAAGATCTCGCCATTGCCGTCGTGGTCTCGTCTGGGCGCTCCTCCCCAGCCCCAGTCAGGGGGCACTCGGAGCTGCACGCCACGGTAGGACTCGACCCGCCAGTTGGCCGGGACCTGGGGACCCGATCCTGGACCCTTGCTGTTATTCCCGGTGTGAGTCGGGCCCGCGACGGGAGTCTTGTCGACACTTGGGTCATCCACGAGGTCGGTGGCGACCACTCCCGCCACGATGACAGCAGCGGTCGCGGCCGCGACCAGCCCGATGCGGGTGCGTCGCCGGGTGCGTGCGCCGGCTCGAGCCTGGGCGGCATACCCGCCGTGGTTCTCGACCTCTTCGGCCTTGTCCTGCAGCCCTGCTCGCATGATCGCTTCGAGATCGTCGTCTCGGTGCTCAGTCATCGTTGTCCTCCTGCTCGAGGGTCGTCCGCATAGCGGCTAGGGCGCGGTGGACGTGGGATCGCACAGTCGCTTCGGGGCACTGGAGGATCGCGGCGATCTCTCGGTAGCTGAGGTCCTCGTAGAAGCGGAGCACGACGCTCGCCCGCTGGTTGGGTGGCAGCGTCGCGCAGAGCTGCCAAACCGCTTCCGCATCCGACAGACCACCAGCGTGGTCAGGCCTGGTCGGGTTTCCTTGGCCGCGGGTCGGTCGGACCAACGCCACCGGGACCTCACGTCTGCGAAACTTCCGCCACCAAGACACATGGGCGTTGATGATCATCCGGCGTACGTAGGCATCGCGGTCGTCCATTCGAGACACCCGCGGCCACTGCTCACAGGCCTTGGTCAGAGCGGTTTGGACGGACTCTTCGGCTGCTTCTTGGCTGCCCGTCACCAGGTAGGCGAACCGCAGCAGCGCACCGACGCGGGCGCTGACCCAGGCGTCGAAACCGTCGCCGTCCCCCATGTCCGCGGGGTCAGCGACGTCTACGTCGTCGGCTGCCACCACTCCATCCATGCACAACCAACGCCACAGCAAACCGCTCTGTTGCAGTTGCTCCCGAAGTTTCCACTCACCCCCCAGCGCCACGTTGGCGTCAGGGGCGGCTGACCTGGAGCACTCGGAAGCCCTTCGCGGACGCAATGCGCGTGCACGCGTATCCCTGGTCGACGAACCAACGCTGCAGCGAGTCTGCGCCGAGGTTCTTGCCTACCACGAGCATCGCTCGGCCTTTGGCCGCGAGGCGAGGCAGCCAGGTCAAGAGCAGCTCGTGCAGTGCCTGCTTGCCGACGCGGATCGGCGGGTTCGACCAGATCTCGTCAAACTGCACATCCGCTGGTACGTCGCCCGGCAAGGCCGCGTGCACACGATCCACGACACCGAGTGAAGCCGCATTGTCGGCACACAGCTGCACTGCGCGCTCGTTGACGTCGACAGCCCAGACAGTCGCCGACGGCTGAACGGTCGCGAGCGCACACGCGATCACGCCGTACCCGCAGCCAAGGTCGAGGAAGGTACCGGCCTCGGTGGGTGGCTCGGTCTCGCGAAACAGGACGGCAGTCCCGATGTCGAGGCGCCCTCGGGCGAAGACTCCCGACGCGGTCATCAGCTCTAACTCGCGACCCCAGACCGACACGGAGACAGGCTGACGCTTGTCGATGGAGCTTGGGTCTGCCGCGAAGTACTGCTCACCCATCGGCGCATGGTGTCACATCCCTCGCCGCGACCAGCGCAGGTCTTCGGTGATTGCGCTTGACGAGATCTGAGTCTCGACAAGCTTCGACCAACGGCATACATGACCAGTCGCCCGCGCCACGCCTACTCGTGTCGTTGTTTGAAGCGTTGGTGTCGGATCGGTTGTTGGTCGGGGTCGATCCGGGTTGGCGGGATGATTTCGGGGATGCCGTCGGTGGCCATCACCACGGCCCATTCGCCGTGGTGGATGAGCTGGTGGTGGAAGTGGCAGAGCAGGCACCCGTTCGACAGGTCGGTGGGTCCGGCTGCGAGCCATGAGTCGATGTGGTGGGCTTCGGTCCAGGCTGGTGGGCGATCACAGCTGGGGAAGATGCAGCCTTGGTCGCGTATCGCGAGGGCGATGCGTTGGTAGCGGTCGAAGAGGCGTTGGGTCAGTCCGAGGTCCAGGATCGCCGAGTCGCCACCGAGGACCAGTGGGAGGAGGCCGGCGTTGCAGGCCAACCGGCGGGCTTGCGCTGCCGAGATCGCGGTGCCGGTCGTCAACGTCGCCTCGCCGATTGCCGTCGTGAGTTTGTCTTCGCTGATGGTGACGACGACTGCTGCGTTGGCGACTCCATGCTTGGGCAGCGCGTCGGTGGGGAGGTGTTCGAGGAGTTCGACGAACGCACGTCCCATCCGTTGGCTTAATAGGTGTGTTGGGTCGGGTCGGTCTCGGCGGTCGCACCTTCGGCAACCTGGAGGCTGGCGCGGCGGGGTGAGGCGAGGGCTTCCAGAGCGGTGGTGAGCATGTCGTACTGCAGGTTCGGCATCTTCCCGCAGTAGCGGGCGATCCCATCGGCACCCTTGCGGCCGCGGAAGCTGGTCTGTTGCAACGCCCTGGCTTCGTCGGCCTCCAACTGCTCGGCCAGTGTTTGGTCCGCAGCGTCGGGGTCGACCACTTCGACGAGATGGTTCGCCAGCACCTGCAACTGAGTGTGGGTCAGGGTTTGCGCATGCGTGACCAGGTTGGCTTCACCGGCCTGCACCGCCTCGGCCGGCACCTGCGGCGACAACCTGTTGATCGCACCACCGATCACCACCGCCTGCTCACCGCTGACCAGCCCGGTCGCCCACGCGTGGCGGGTCAGGTCGGTCCGGCTCCGACATACAGCGGGCTTGCGCGAGCAGACCCGGCGGCGGCACCGGTCGACACCCGATAGTTCGCCACCAGATGCGCCCGCGTCGACAACGCACCACCCTGCCGACCCAGATCACGGTCGTCGACCTGCCCCACCAACCGCGCGATCAACTCATCCACGCTGGCCTTCACCGCCAACGCCTCACCCAGTCGAGACCCGAGTCGGCGGTCGTCGAGCGACCACACCGGCGCGTCCGCGGCCTTGTCCAGAACGTCGCGCAGCTGCACCAGACAGGCACCCACCTGGTCCGACGGCAGCCCACCACCAGCCGGTGGGGGAAGGGTGGGCGTACTGATCGACATACCCCAAGAATAGAAGCCGGCGCCGACAATTCGAGCGTGTGTTCGACCCCTGTGGACGGCCCTTGTGGACACCGACACCTGTGGACTTCCGGGCGGGTTCAACTGCGTCTCGAGCCGCATCCCTCAGGTTGGCTGGGTCGAATCTCGGCGGGTGCGGGATTCTGCTGCCCGGGCGGCGAGCTCTGCATCGTCGGGGTAACCCACCTCCTCGAGGGTCAGGCCCTGAGGCGGTACGACAAGCACCTCAGGGTGGCGCACACGTGCCGCGAGAACCTGCGCCGGCCATTCGACCTGCTGCCGCCCCTCCCCGACGGCGATCAGCGCCCCCACCAGCGACCGCACCATGTGGTGGCAGAACGCGTCGGCGACCACCCTGCCGGTCAGTACGTCACCCTCACGCGACCACGCCAGCTCACGCAACGTCCTGATCGTTGTCGCACCCTCACGCCGCTTGCAGTACGCCGCAAAGTCATGCATTCCCTTCAGCTGCTCGGATGCGGCGTTCATCGCGCCCTCGTCGAGCCGCCGGCGCCAGTCGAGGACGTGATGGCGGTGCAACGGGTCCGCCGAGACGGGCGCATCGCAGATCCGGAAGGCGTAGCGCCGCCACGTCGCCGAGAACCGCGCGTCGAACCCCTCTGGCGCCGGCACGATCGACTTCACCCGTACGTCGGCGGGCAGCAGCCGCGAAAGCCGCCACACCAACCGGGCGAGGTCGCCACCGAGCTCAGCCAAGGCTTCCGGAGCGACATCCACGTGGCACACCTGGCCGCGAGCATGGACACCGGCGTCGGTGCGTCCAGCAACAGTCAGGCGACCGCCACCACCATCGCCAACCGGAGCACGCAGCACGGTCGCGAGCGCATCTTCGATCGTCCCCTGCACCGTTCGAAGGCCGGGCTGGTCGGCCCAGCCCGAGAAACCCGTGCCGTCATACGAAACATCGAGGCGCAGCCGCATCAGACCTGAAGCCGGCATCGATGACATGGACGCCATTGTCGCGGGTGATCGGCCCCGGCGTTTCTACGGACCCAGCACACGTCCCACGTCAGGTAGGCCCCACCCCTCGACACGCGAGCACACCGCGCGTGCATGATGATCGCGACTGGAGCAAGATGAGGTCCACAAGACGTCAAGTGTTTGCGGAGGCACCCCGCCATGACGAGACGATCCGGAGGAGCGCTGCTCTGCGCTCTCCTCGTCGCAGCGCTACTCAACGCCTGCGGCGTCACCCGCGGAGACGACAGCCGCGACCTCAAGATGATGATCCCTAACAGCCCTGGCGGTGGCTACGACCAGACGGGTCGCGCGGCGGTCGACGTGATGGAGGACCTGGACATCACCGGTGGCAGCTTCCAGGTGTCCAACATCATCGGGGCCGGCGGTTCGGCGGCGATGACCGAGCTGATGGGCAAGAAGGGCGACGAGCACACCATGATGACGGCGGGCCTCGGCGTCGTCGGGTCGCTGTACTCCTTCGGCAACGAGTACAAGCTGCACGATGCGACACCGCTCGCGCAGCTGATCACCGAGCCCGAGGGGATCCTCGTCCCAGGCGACTCGCCCTTCGAGACCGTCGACGACTTCGTCCAAGCCTGGCAGGACAATCCCAACGATATGGTCGTCGGCGGCGGATCATCTCCGGGCGGCCCCGACCACTTGTTCCCCATGCAGCTCGCCGCCGCCGTCGACATCGACCCGAACACCGTCAACTATGTGGCCTACGACGGTGGCGGCCCGCTGACGAGCGCGTTGCTGGGCGAGAAGATCCAGGTCGGCTTCTCCGGGCTCGCGGAGTTCACCGGACAGATCGAAGCAGGAGAGCTGCGTGTCCTGGCCGTGTCCGGCGAAGAACGTCAACCCCAAGAGATCCTTGCCGACATACCGACACTGACCGAGTCCGACATCGACCTCGTCTTCCTCAACTGGCGAGGAGTGCTGGCACCTCCCGACATCTCCGACGAACGCCGCGACGAGCTGATCGGGTTCCTGCAGGAGATGCACGACTCACCCGAGTGGCAAAAGACGCTGGAGACGTACGGCTGGACCGACGAGTTCATCACTGGCGACGAGTTCGAGGAGTTCCTGATCGCACAGGACGAACGAGTCACGGGCACCTTGGAGGAGCTGGGACTGGTATGACGACGACACGATCCGAACCAGCCGAGACCGACAGCCCGCCGATCGACAAGGCCCAGTACGGCCTTGCTGCGGTGCTCGGAGTCATCGGCCTCTACACGATCTACGACGCCAGCACCCTCAACGTCGGCTTCGGCGATCCGATCGGGCCTCGAGTGTTCCCCTACGCAATCGGCGGTGTGCTGGTCGCGCTCTCCGTGATTCTCGCCATCGCCACCTCACGCGGCAACCGACCTGAGGCTGAGAGCGGCGAAGACATTGACCTGACCATCAAGCCGGATTGGCTGACCATCGCCAAGCTGGTTGGCTTCTTCGCGTTCAACATCGCCACCGTCAACTGGCTCGGCTGGGCCATCACAGGAGCGATCCTTTTCGCCGGCTGCGCCTGGTCGCTCGGAAGCAAGACCGTGCTTCGTGACGTGATCGTCGGCGCCGTGTTGTCCGTCGGAAGCTGGTACTTCTTCTGGTCGGTGCTCAACGTCCAGCTCACGCCGGGAATCCTGGACGGGATCTTGTAATGGACAGCCTCGAACTGCTTTGGGGCGGCCTCCAGGACGCGCTCACACCCGAGAACCTGCTGTACGCCGCAATCGGCGTCCTGCTCGGCACCCTCGTGGGCGTGCTGCCCGGCATCGGGCCTGCCATGGCCCTCGCGCTGCTGCTCCCCGTCACCTACGGTCTCGAGCCCACCCAAGCGTTCATCATGTTCGCGGGCATCTACTACGGCGGCATGTACGGCGGGTCGACGACCTCGATCCTGCTCAACACCCCAGGCGAGTCCTCGTCAGTGATGACCGCGATCGAAGGCAACAAGATGGCGAGGAATGGCCGTGCCGCGCAAGCCCTGTCGACCGCTGCGATCGGCTCGTTCGTCGCCGGCACGATCGGCACCCTGCTGGTCGTGTTCTTTGCGCCGAGGTTGGCCGACCAGGCAGTCAAGATCGGCGCGCCGTCGTACTTCGCAATCATCTTGCTGTCGCTCGTGCTCGTCACGAGCGTGCTCGGCACCTCGAAGCTGCGGGGCTTCCTCGGGCTGTTCATGGGACTCACGATCGGACTCATCGGTCAGGATGTATCGACCGGGCAGCCGCGATTGATCCTCGATCAGGTCCAGCTCGCCGACGGCATCGACATCGTGGTCGTGGCGGTGGGCATTTTCGCGGTGGGCGAGGCACTCTGGGTTGCCGCACATCTGCGTCGGCGTCCGGTCGAGGTGATCCCGGTGGGCCGCCCGTTCATGGGTCGCGAAGACTGGGGACGATCTTGGAAGCCGTGGCTACGCGGCACAGCCCTGGGGTTCCCGTTCGGCGCTGTCCCCGCCGGTGGCGCCGAGACTCCCACCTTCTTGTCCTACGTCCTGGAGCGACGCCTGGCCGGAAAGAAGGGCGAGTTCGGGCGCGGCGCCATCGAGGGCGTGGCCGGGCCGGAGGCGGCCAACAATGCGTCAGCTGCGGGCACGTTCGTTCCCTTGCTTGCGCTCGGTCTGCCCGTCACAGCTACCGCCTCGATCATCTTGGTGGCAATGCAGAGCTACGGCATCCAGCCTGGTCCCGAACTGCTCGGCAGCGAGGCCGACCTCGTGTGGACGTTGCTCGCCAGCCTGCTGATCGGAAACACCCTGCTTCTAGTGCTCAACCTGCCGCTCGCTCCACTGTGGGCGCGATTGCTGCAGATCCCGCGACCGCAGCTGTATGCCGGCATCCTCTTCTTCGCGTCGCTCGGCGCCTACAGCGTGAGCCAGTCGGCGTTCGACCTCGCCCTGCTCCTGGTGTTCGGGCTTGTCGGCTACGCGATCCGCAGGTTCGGCATCCCCGTTCTCCCGTTGATCCTCGGCGTCATCCTCGGTCCGCTGATGGAGGCGAAGATGCGCGAGGCGCTGGACCTGTCGAACGGCGACGTCTCCGGGCTCTTCAACGAAGGCCTTGCGATCTTCGTCTACATCGTCATTGCGCTGGCTCTCGTGTCGCCGCTCGCGCTAAGACTCGTGCGCGGACCGGACAAGTCCGAACCTCCTTCGCGCGATAGGGAGATGATCTCGTCATGACCGTCGTTGTGGGCTATGTGCCCAACCAGTACGGCGATGCCGCCCTCGACGCAGGCATCAGCGAGGCCCGCCTCCGACGCCAGCGGCTCGTGGTGGTCAACAGCTCCAAGGGCGACGCGCTGATCGACAAGAAGTTCGCCAGCAAGGACGAGCTGGCCAGGGTCGACACTCGGCTGGCCGGTCTCGACATCGATCACGAGGTGCGTCAAACCGTCGGGAGCGATGTCGCCGACGAGGTACTGGCCGTGGCCGGGGAGGTCCACGCCGAGCTGGTGGTGATCGGCCTGCGGCACCGCACGCCTGTGGGCAAGATGCTGATGGGAAGCGTGGCGCAGCGGGTGCTGCTCGACGCCCAATGCCCAGTTCTCGCCGTCAAGCCCCCAGCGCCGTAGCTCGCCGCAGAGCCCGAGGCACGTCAGGTACGACGTCTGAGCTCGACGCAGCATTCGCCTTCGGCTGGAGCGAGCACGGCGTCGAGGCGATCGGCGCCAAGGCCGTCCAGCAGCCCGACCAGGAACGCTTCGTTGATGCCGCACACGAGCTCAGGAGCGCGCTCGGCAAATGGGTGGAAGGGGCAGTTGCGTAGCCTCAGCCGGTCGGGAGCCGACCGGTAGGGCTCGTAACCGCGCTCGTCGAGCACCGACTCCACCAAGGTGAGAGCGCGCTCGGCCCCGAGGCGACCGCGGATCTCGCTCTTGTCGACCATGCCGGCAACGGCCACCCCTTGTTCAGTCCCCAGTCGTCGCCGCGCCTCGGCTGCGCTCTCGTCATCGCGCTGGGCGACGGCTGCGTCGATCAGGATGGTCGCAAGCTGGTCGTGAGAACGGGCCGGCACACTCACCTGTACCGCGTCTGGGACCGACTCGTACACCTTGGGCGTGCGCCCGACCCGGTGCGTCTTGCCTCGCGAAATGCTCGACGTCAGCAACCCGGCGACCACTAGCTTGTCGAGGTGGAAGGCCGCCAGCTTGCGTGAGATCCCCACGGCTTCGGCGGCTTCCTCCCGTGTCACCGGGTGGCCTGACCGGCGTACGCAGGCATACAGCCGGCTGCGCACGGAGTCGTCGAGCGCGGCCACAGCACCGATTGCATTCCGGGCTTGCTGTTCGCCTACCATGACCACACCTTAGCGTCGTACCGTCGGACATTTCGTCGATGAAAGACTCCGAATCGTCTGTCAGCGCCGACCATTGCACTGTGATTGACTCGACGGCACGAATAAGACTAGTCTTCATTAGTGAAACTATCCACTCAAGAAGAGGCGACGATGACGATCGAGCTTGCGCAGCCACGGCCGCCCCATGCGGCGAGCACACCACGGGGGCGACACCCGCGCCATGACCGGCTCCGGTCGATAGACACCCCGGTGATCGGCGTCGACCTCGCGGCAGCCGAAGACGCCGCTCGATCGTTTCTGCACGCGCTCGGGATCTCCACTGACTCGGAGTCGATGGTCGGCACGCCGCGACGGATGGCCAAGGCCTACGCCGAGATGTTCGATCCGCGTCCCTTCGACCTGACGACGTTCCCCAACGACGAGGACTACGACGAGCTCGTCGTGTCCCGCTCGATCCCGTTCCGATCCGTCTGCGAGCATCATCTGCTTGCCTTCGTTGGCGTCGCGCACATCGGATACCTCCCGGGCGAGCGCATCCTCGGCCTGAGCAAGTTTGCCCGCGTCGTCGAACACTTCTCGAGCCGCCCGCAGGTGCAGGAGCGCCTGACCAAACAGGTCGCTGACTGGCTCAACGAACAGCTTGCGCCGAAGGGGGTCGGCGTCGTGATTGAGGCCGAGCACAGCTGCATGTCCCTCCGCGGTGCCTTGGCTGCAGGCTCCAACACTGTGACCTCTTCCCTGCACGGGCTGATCAGGTCAGACTCGCGATGCCGCCAGGAGTTCTTGGCACTGACCGGCGTCATGTCGTGACCAAGTCAGGCCGAACGATCAGGTCCAGCGCCATACCCGAGAGGAATTCATCATGACGACAACCAACCGCATCGTGATCGTCGGTGGAGGGCTCGCCGGGGCCAAGGCGGCCGAGGCCCTTCGGGAGCGGGGCTTCAGTGGCGAGCTCACACTGATCGGCGACGAGCAGCACCTGCCCTACGAGCGCCCGCCACTGTCGAAGGGTTACCTCGCCGGCACCACCGACCGCGCCGAGTTCGAGGTCCATGACCAGCAGTGGTACGCCGACCAACACATCTCGCTGATCCTGGGCGTCTCAGCCACCGCGGTCGACACCGACGCCCGCGTGGTCACGCTTGTTGACGGCCGCGAGCTTCCCTACGACAAACTCATGCTCGCAACGGGCTCCCGCGCTCGCGCCCTGCCGCTGCCGGGAGCCGGCGCGCACGGAGTGCTGTCCCTGCGCCGCGTCGAGGAGTCCGAGACAATCGCGCAGACGATCGCTGAGGGCGGACGTCTCGCGGTTATCGGTGGTGGCTGGATCGGGCTGGAGGTTGCGGCCAACGCCCGCCAGAAGGGCGTTGAGGTCACTGTCATCGAAGCGGCCGACCTGCCCCTAGTCGGCGCGCTCGGCCCCGAGCTGGCCCAGGTGTTCCTCGACCTGCACAGGGAGCACGGCGTGACCTTCCACCTCGGGGCGAAGGTCGCCGAGATCACGGCGGAGGACAGCGTTGCCACCGGTGTGCAACTGGCCGACGGCACGCACATCGCAGCTGACGCCGTGCTTGTGGGCATCGGCGCCGAGCCCAACCTTGCCTTGGCGGAGAGTGCCGGCGTCGACCTCGACAACGGCGTGCTCGTCGACGCGGACTTGCGATCGAGCGACCCGTCGATCTGGGCGGTCGGCGACATAGCCAACCACCAGCACCCTGTCGTCGGGCGGGTCCGGGTCGAGCACTGGGCCAACGCGCTCAACCAGCCGGCCGCCGCAGCGGCATCCATGCTGGATGACCAGACGCCGTACACCGAGCTGCCGTACTTCTACACCGACCAGTACGACCTCGGGATGGAGTACGTCGGGCACGCTCCACCGGGGAGCTACGCGCGCGTCGTGATCCGCGGCGACCTTGCCAGCCGCGAGTTCATCGCGTTCTGGCTCGATGCCAGCGACCACGTGCTGGCAGGGATGAACGTCAACGTCTGGGACGTGGTCGACGACATCAAGGCGCTGATCCTGTCCGACAAGCCGGTCGACGTCGACCGCCTCACCGACGTCGACGTACCCCTCGCCAGCGTGTTGAGGTCATGACTCCGGCGACCGCAGCGCTGCGGCCGCACTGATCAACCAGAGCATGACACCGGCAGCCGCGGAGGCTGCCAACGCACCGCCCCAGAGCGCGCCTTCTCCGAGATGTTCGAGGACTTGGGTCCCGATCGCCGGCGCGAGGAACGCGGCGAGCCCGAACGCCAGTCCAAAGGCACCCATATAGCGCCCCCGCAGCCGCACCGGCGCGAGTGAGGCGACCAGCGCCCCCAGCAGACCCGCCGCGAGCACCTCGCCCAGCGTCCAGACGACGATCGCAAGGATGTGACCGGCCATGTCGTCGGCAAGTGCCGTCAACCCGAAACCCACACCCTGGATGCTCATCGCACAGAACAGCAGTGGACCGCCGCGGAATCCGCCAAGCAGACCCAGCAGGATCGGCTGCACCACCACGATCAGCACGCCGTTGAGGCTGATGGCGAGGCCGTATGACGCCGGCCCCAGGCCGTCGGCCGCGAACGCCAACGGCAGCGTCAGGTAGGCCTGCATGTACACCACCGCCTGGAGCATGACCGCGAAGATCAAGGCCACCATGAGCTTGTCGCGCACGACATCGACGAAGTGACCCTGGTCCCCCGTGACCTCGGGGCGACTCTCGGGCACTCCGCGCAGCACCAGGAGCGCAAACAACAGACTGGCCGCGGCATCGAGCACGAACAACAGCCAGTAGTCGCGGGCGGCGAGGAATCCACCCAGCGGCGTCGCGATCGAGAAACCCAGGTTGATCGCCCAGAACTGCAACGCGAACGCCCGCGGACGGTCGGCGACGGACACCAGATCGACAATGGCCGCAGCCGAAGCCGGCCGGTACAAGTCCAGACACAGGCCGTAGACGAAGCACGACGCCGCCAGCGTGACGACGGTGTCGGCGGCGCCGAGGACAAGCAGCGCCACTGCCGCACTCGACAGGCCGGCGACCATCGTGTTTCTGCGACCGATCTGGTCTGCGAGCGCGCCGCCTAGCGGCTGGCTGAGCGCCGAGCCGAGGCCGAACAACGTCAGTACGAAGCCGGCGCGGGCGACGGAGAACCCTTTCTCGTCGGTGAGGTAGAGCGCCATGAACGGCGCCACGAAGGTACCGAGCCGGTTGAGGAGCGTCCCGGCCCACAGATACCAGAACGGGCGGGGCAGCCCGTCGAGACGTGGCAACCACACGCTGCGCCGCGAAGCGACTTCGTTGGGCTCGATGGTCACCGCACGAGTCTGCGGGGTCAGGTGGACTTGAAGTCAACCTGTTATCGCGCCATCTGCTGGACGCCTGTCCCAGGTGGCGGTATGACGAAAGCCCGCCCTCCCCGGAAGGAGAGCGGGCCCGTCAGGGTGCTGGCCGAGTCTGCTACTTGGTGTCGTCTTCGGCTTCGTCGGTCGCTGCATCGTCTGCAGGAACGTCCTCGGGCGCAACTTCCTCGGCCGGGGCCCCGTCGGCGGGCGCCTCGACGGTCTCACCGGCAGGCTCCTGCTCGGCGACGGCCTCTTGAGCTTCGACCTGATCGGTCGCCGCCTCGTCCGTGGCCGCCTCGTCCGTGGCCGCCTCGTCCGTGGTCGCCTCGTCCGTGGTCGCCTCGTCCGTGGTCGCCTCGTCGGACGCAGTTTCGTCCGTCGTGATCTCCTCGGCCGCTGCAGGGGCGATGCCGGTCGCTGCACCCCGCGACTTGGTTGCGCGAGTCTTCGCGGTGAACTCGGCCTCGACGAGCTCAATCACGGCCATCGGGGCGCTGTCACCCTTGCGGGGACCGAGCTTGGTGATACGGGTGTAGCCGCCAGGTCGCTCGGCATACCGCGGGCCAATCTCGGTGAAGAGCACGTGCACGGTCGTCTTGTCTCGGATGACAGATGCCACCTGGCGACGGTTGTGGAGGTCGCCGCGCTTGGCCTTGGTGATCAGCCGTTCGGCGTACGGGCGCAGCACTCGTGCCTTGGCTTCTGTGGTCGTGATCGCGCCATGCTCGAACAGGCTCGTGGCCAGGTTGGCGAGAATCGCCTTCTGGTGCGACGGGCTGCCGCCGAGGCGGGGACCCTTCTTGGGGATTGGCATGTCATCTCCTCTTCCGAGCCGTATCAGGTACCCGGATAGCTGTTACTTGGATGGAGCCGAGCTCAGTACTGTTCGTCTTCGACAAAGCTGGTGTCGTCATCGTCATAGCTGTCGATCACCGTGCTGGGGTCGAAGCCCGGCGCGCTGTCCTTGAGCGAAAGCCCCATCTCGGCGAGCTTCGCCTTCACTTCGTCGATCGACTTCGAACCGAAGTTGCGGATGTCGAGCAGGTCCTGCTCGCTGCGGGAGAGAAGCTCACCCACGGTGTGGATGCCCTCGCGCTTCAGGCAGTTGTAGGACCGAACGGTGAGGTTGAGGTCCTCCACCGGCAGCGCCAGGTCGGCGGCCAGCTGCTCGTCGACCGGCGACGGGCCGATGTCGATGCCCTCGGCCTCGACGTTGAGCTCGCGGGCCAGACCGAACAGCTCCACGAGCGTCTTGCCGGCGTGACGCGAGCGCGTCGCGCGGGTTCATCGACGGCTTGGTCTCGACGTCGATGATCAGGCGGTCGAAGTCGGTGCGCTGCTCGACACGGGTGGCCTCGACCTTGTAGGTCACCTTGAGCACCGGCGAGTAGATCGAGTCGACCGGCATCCGGCCGATCTCGGCGTCGGCGCTCTTGTTCTGTACGGCGGAGACGTAGCCACGGCCACGCTCGACGACAAGCTCCATGTCGAGCTTGCCCTTGTCGTTCAGGGTGGCGAGTACGAGCTCGGGGTTGTGCACCTCGACGCCGGCCGGCGGCGCGATGTCGGCGGCGGTGATCTCACCGGGGCCTTGCTTGCGCAGGTACATGGTGACGGGCTCGTCGTGCTCAGAGGAGACGACAAGCTGCTTGAGGTTCAAGATGACCTCGGTGACGTCCTCGCGGACGCCGGGGATCGTCGAGAACTCGTGCAGCACGCCGTCGACCCGGATAGAGGTGACGGCCGCGCCGGGGATCGACGACAGCAAGGTGCGGCGAAGCGAGTTGCCGAGGGTGTAGCCAAAACCAGGCTCGAGCGGCTCGATGGAGAAGCGCGAGCGGTGGTCGTTGACGACATCTTCGGCCAGGGACGGACGCTGGGCGATAAGCACGGTGATTTTCCTTCCTGCACCCCCCGCAATATGAGGACGCAGATTTTCGGATAGGTGTGTTGCTTACTTCTTGGAGTAGTACTCCACGATGAGCTGTTCTTGCACCGGGACGTCGATCTGCTGACGCACCGGAAGCTGATGCACCAGCACGCGCATCTTGTTCGAGATGACCTCGAGCCACGGCGGCACGATCCGCTCACCGTGGGTCTCGCGAGCCACGATGAAGGGCGTCATCTCCACGGACTTCTCACGGACGTCGATGACGTCGTGAGCCGCCACTTGGTATGACGGGATGTCGACCTTGTGGCCGTTGACCGTGAAGTGGCCGTGGTTGACAAGCTGGCGCGCGTGACGACGTGTGCGCGCGAAGCCGGCCCGGTAGATCACGTTGTCGAGGCGGACCTCGAGCATCTGAAGCAGGTTGTCTCCGGTCTTGCCCGGGCGACGGCTTGCTTCCTTGTAGTAGTTGCGGAACTGCTTCTCGAGGACGCCGTAGGTGTAGCGCGCCTTCTGCTTCTCCATCAACTGGTTGCGGTACTCCGACTCGCGGATCCTGCCACGGCCATGCTGGCCGGGTGGGTACGGTCGGCGTTCATAAGCCGCATCTCCACCGATGAGGTCGACCCCCAGGCGGCGCGACTTCTTCGTCATGGGTCCGGTGTAACGGGCCATCAGAAATCAGTCTCCTAACTCGGTCGGGGTCAGACGCGGGGGCGCTTGGGCGGGCGGCAGCCGTTGTGCGGGCTGGGCGTGACGTCTTGGATGGTGCCGACCTCGAGGCCGACGGCACCCAGTGACCGGATCGCCGTCTCACGGCCCGATCCCGGTCCTTTGACGAACACGTCGATCTTCTTCATGCCGTGGTCCATCGCCCTGCGACCAGCGGCCTCGGCGGCCATCTGGGCGGCGAACGGGGTGGACTTGCGTGAGCCCTTGAATCCGACGGTCCCGGCGCTCGCCCACGAGATCACGGCCCCGTTGGGGTCGGTGATAGTGATGATGGTGTTGTTGAACGTGCTCTTGATGTGGGCCTGGCCCGCAGCAATGTTCTTCTTCTCCTTGCGGCGTACCTTCTTGGCGCCGGCGGCCTGTCGGCCCTTGGGAGGCATATTCACGAACTCCTGGGTGTGAGGTGGCTGGTGCTAGGTGCGGGACGCGAGACGCAAGGCGCATCAGATGCGCGCATCACTTGGTGACCTTCTTCTTGCCGGCGACGGTGCGCTTGGGTCCCTTGCGGGTGCGAGCGTTCGTCTTGGTGCGCTGCCCGCGGACCGGGAGGCCCTGGCGGTGGCGGCGGCCCTGGTAGCTGCCGATCTCGACCTTGCGACGGATGTCGGCCGTCGTCGTACGGCGCAGGTCACCTTCGACCTGGAAGTTGGCTTCGATGTAGTCCCGGAGCTTGACCAGCTCCTCGTCGCCGAGCTGGTGGACGCGCAGGTCGGGACTGACCCCGGTCGCGTCGAGCAGCTCGTGTGCACGAGTCGTGCCGATTCCGAAAATGTAGGTGAGTGCGACCTCGACGCGCTTGTCGCGCGGTAGGTCGACACCAACGAGGCGTGCCATCAGGCGGTGTACCTTTCCGTTGTCGAAGGTGTATGGCGTGCCGCGTCCCTGCCCGCCTCTCGGGGGATGTCTCCCTCGATCTGGCAGGGCCCCGGCCTTCGGTCCGGGGGCAACATCGTCATACCTCGTCCACGACGAGGCGGTGACGACGAGCGGTCACACTGAGGTGTTGCACGGTGGTTGCTCAACCCTGCCGCTGCTTGTGGCGCGGGTTTTCGCAGATCACCATGACCCGTCCGTTGCGACGGATCACCTTGCACTTATCACAGATCTTCTTGACGCTCGGGTTGACCTTCATCGAGCTCTCCATGTGGGTCACGCACTACCGCAAGCGGTGTGGCGTGACGGGTTGACGGCTGGTGGGGATTGCTACGGGTTACTTGTAGCGATAGACGATGCGTCCGCGGGTGAGGTCGTACGGCGACAGCTCCACGACAACCCGGTCCTCAGGGAGGATCCGGATGTAGTGCTGGCGCATTTTGCCGCTGATGTGAGCGAGGACCTTATGTCCGTTGTTGAGTTCGACCCTGAACATGGCGTTCGGGAGCGCCTCGACGACGGTGCCCTCAATCTCGATGACCCCTTCCTTCTTCGGCATATCCTCCGCAATCTGTAGCAATGTGGTGTCATGGATGCCCCTGACGAGGCGAAGCCCGGGAGACCGCTCGCTATCCCTTCCCCTGGCGGGGCAGCCGCAGGACACAGCGAAGCGGGCCCATGGATGGGCCGACGCACCAGTTTACGTGCAAGACCGGCGAATCGAGAAATCGCACCCCCTCCACCCGTTGACCCGTCAGCTTTGGTCCGTTGACCCGTCAGCTTTGGTCCGTTGACCCGTCACTCGTGGTCCGTCCCCCGTCAACGGACCTCGAGTGACGGGTCAACGGGGCTCGGGGGTAGGGGCCTCGGCTCGGTCGAACGTCAGCGTCTCGCCCCGGGCGCCGCCCATCCAGATGTCCTGGCAGGCGGCCGCCATCTCGTCCAGCCCTTCGACGACCGAGCCGAACACGTTGCCGGGAATCCAGCCCTGGTCTCCGTTGATCAGCAGGTTGTTGCGTCCGTAAAACAGCGCCAGGTCGACGACGCGGGTCAGCCGGGTCTGCTCCTGTGTCGCCTCATATCCGTATGACGGGTTGCCCAGGTCGTCGGAGTCGAACGAGAAGTAGCAGAGGTCACCCGGGATCGGGGTCACGGTGATGTTCTCCTTTCCCGGCTCGACGTCGGCGAACGCAGGCACCAGGTTGTAGATCTCGTTGCGCGCATACTTCCCGTGGAACACCTGACCCGACTGCGGCAGCGCGTCCCAGACCGCCGACGCCGTGCGCGGCGCCTCGTCGTCGAGCAGCCGGGCGAGGCAGCGGACGTTGCGCGACTCGAGGGTCACGCTGATGTAGCGGGCCATGCTTCTGGCGACCTCCTTGTGTTGGGTCAGGCGTCTGGTCGCGGCTGCGAGATGAGGCGGGGCAGGGACTCTCTCCACGTCGTGCGGGCTTCGTAGGCTCGGCCGGCCCGCAGTACCACGGCGTCGGCGTGGCGCGGGCCGACGATCTGCAGGCCCGACCGGCAGACCCGCCGGGTGAACCCGCAGGGCACGCTCAGCGGCCGGCTGCTGGGTCATGTTGAACGGATAGGTGTACGGCGTCCAGCTGGTCCAGTGCTGGCGAGGGCCAGCCGTCGGGGCACGTCCTGCCCGGCCGCGAACGCGGGGATCGGCAGCGTCGGCGTCAGCAGCAGGTCGTACGTCGCGTGGAACTGCCCCATCCGCACGCCGAGGTCCATCCGGACCGCGGTGGCGTCCAGGAAGTCCGACGCCGTGGCATCCGCGCCGCTGCTCGACGCCGGCGCGCAGCCCAGGATCGATCCGCGTCGATCGCGCCGGCGCCGTAGGCCGCGACCACCTTTGCCGCGCCGGCGAACCACAGCACGTGGAACGCCTCGACCGGGTCGGTGAAGCCGGGGTCGACCTCGCTCGACGAGGGCGCCGGCGGCGGCCAGCACCTCGACCGCGGCCCGCACGGCGCCGTCGACCTCCGGGTCGTTGCGCACGTAGCCCAGAGTCGGGCGAGAACGCGATGCGCAGGCCCCGTCGACGCCCGTCGTCGAGCCCGTCCAGGAACGACCGGCCGGGAGTCGGCATCGCCGACCAGTCGCGCGGGTCGAAGCCGGTGAGGATGTCGAGCATCGCGGCCGCGTCGGCGACGGTGCGGGTCATCGGGCCGGCGTGCGACAGGGTGCCGAACGGGCTCGGCGGGTAGATCGGCACCAGCCCGTACGTCGGCTTGAGCGCGACCGTGCCGGTGAACGCCGCCGGGATCCGCACCGACCCGCCACCGTCGGTGCCCACCGACCAGGCCCCCATGCCCAGCCCGACCGCGGTGGCGACTCCGCCGCTGGACCCGCCGGCGGTCAGCGCGGCGTCCCACGGGTTGCCGGTGACGCCGTGGCGGAGCGAGTCGGTGACGCCCTTCCAGCGCGAACTCCGGCGTCGTGGTCTTGCCCAGCAGCACCGACGCCGGCCTCGCGCAGCCGGGCCACCGCGGGCGCGTCCTCGGGCCACGGTCCGGCCTCGTCGATCAGCGTGCGTGCCGCGCAGCGTGGGCCAGCCCGCGGTCAGCAAGATGTCCTTGATCGACGTGGGCACACCGTCGCACGGCGCCGAGCGGCTGCCGTCCCGCCACCGCCGCTCCGACGCCTTCGCTTCGGCCAGCGCTCCCTCGCGGTCGACGAGGACGAACGCGTTGACCTCGGCGTCGATGTCGATCGATCGCGTCGAGCGCGGCGCGGGTCGCCTCCACCGGGGAGATCGACCCGTCGGCGAAGCCTGCGGCGAGGTCCACCACGGACGCGCGGGACAGGTCGGTCATGCCGGCTCCTCCACACCAACCGAGGTGACAAAACCGAGACGCTTGTCGACCACGTTGGCGAGTGGCCGCCCGGCCAGCCACCGCTGCGCGTTGTCGACGAACTGACGCGCCAGCGACGTACGCCACCCCGCGACATCCCCCGACATGTGCGCGGTGATCGCCACTCCCGGCAGCGACCACAGAGGGCTGTCAGTGGGCAGCGGCTCGGTCACGAACACGTCGAGCGAGGCCGCCGCGAGGTGGCCGCTCTGCAGCACGTCGACGAGCGCGACCTCGTCGACGACCGGGCCGCGCCCGACGTTGACCAGGTGTCCGGCCGGGCTTCATCGCCGCGAGCACCTCCGCGCCGACGAGGCCGCGGGTCTGCTGGGTCAGCGGCGCCGCAACCACGAGGTGGTCGATCTCGCCGACCGCGTCGACGAGGCCGCTGCTCGCGACAATGTCGCCGAAGTCAACGTCGCCGCCGCGGGCAGTCCGACCTGCCCCACGGACGCTCACTCCCAGCGGGCGCAGCAGCCGAGCCGTCTCCCGGCCGATCCCGCCGGTGCCGACGATGAGGGCCTGGGAGCCGACGAGGGTCCGCGTCTCGCGGTGCTTCCAGACCCGCTCGCGCTGGTAGTCGTGGCTGCCACGGACGTCCTTGACGTGGGCCAGGATCGACGCGAGCACGAACTCGGCGATCGGGCGGTCGAACACGCCGCGGGCGTTCGTCACCACGACGTCGGAGTCGACGAGCTCGTCGAACAGCAGCGTGTCGACACCCGCGGCCGCCACGTGCACCCAGCCGACCGAGCCCGCTCGCGGCCACACCTCGCGCAGGGCAGTGGAGAAGAAGTCCCACATCAAGACGGCATGGGCACCGTCGACGGCGTCGGCGAAGGATGCTTTGTCGGAATGCCGTACCTCGATCTCGTCCGGAAGTTCGTCCAGGTATGACGGAGACTCCACCGCGGGATCACCCAGCACCGCGATGACGGGGCTGCCCGGGATCTCCCGCATCCGCCTGACCACCTCATCCGACAACAACTCATGACCCCGCCCCTGCGAGCCTAGGAATCGGACATCAGGATTGTCAACAATCGGCAAGGGAGGCAGGATGGCGAGATGCCGACCACGCGACTGCCCTCGGTCACCCAGACCGGGGTCGGCGTGATCGTCCCGTGCGACATGGCGCTCGACCGCGAGCTCTGGCGGTGGACCCCCGCCGACGTGTCGCTCCACGTCACGAGGATGCCGCCGACGCCGACGACCGTCACGGTCGAGACGGTGAAGCTGATGGGCGACCACGACCTCGTGAGTCACGGCGTCGTCCAATTGGCCCCGGTCGCGCCTGTCGCGACGCTCTACGCGTGCACCTCCGGCAGCTTCGTCCACGGGCTCGACGGCGAAAAGTCTCTGGTCGCGTCGATGCGCGACGCCGGCGCGACCGCACCTGTCACAACGAGCGGGGCCTTGCTGGCCGCGCTAGATCATCTGGGCGCCCGGAGCGTGGCAATCGCGACGCCGTACGACGAGGCGATCTCCCTGCGGCTCCGGGAGTTCCTCGAACAGGCTGGCGTGGCGGTCAGTGGCGCCCGCTGGCTCGATCTGCACGCTGGCATCTGGACAATCCCGTATGACGTGACCGCCGACCTCGTCCGCAGCGCCGACAGCCCCGCCGCCGACGCGATCGTCGTCTCGTGCACCAACCTCGCGACGTACGACCTCATCCGGCCCCTCGAAGACGAGCTCGGCAAGCCAGTCATCAGTGCCAACCAGGCTTCGATGTGGGGGGTCCTCGGGCTTGCCGGGAAGGCTGCGGTCGGCGACGGTCAGCGCCTGCTCGATCACCACCGGCCGGCTCCCCCGGTCGAGGCTGACCAGGTATGACGCTCGCCCCCCTGACCGAGTACGCCAGCCGCCTCGCTCGGGTGCAGGCCGCGATGGCGGACCGCTCGATGGCCGCCCTCGTGGTCAGCGACCCGGCCAACATCTACTACCTGTGCGGCTACGACGCCTGGTCGTTCTACATGCCTCAATGCCTCATCGTCCCGGCGACCGGCGAGCCCCAACTGTTCGCCCGAGCGATGGATGCAGCCGGTGCAGCCTCGATCACTGCACTGCGACCCGACCAGGTTCACGGTTACCCCGAGGATCTGGTGCACCGCCACGACGCACACCCCTACGAGTGGATCGTGCGGCAGGCCGTGCTCGCGGGACTGCTGGCCGACGACGCGGCCTGGACGGTCGGGATCGAGGGCGACGCCCACTTCTTCTCACCGCGTGCCTACCTGGCACTTGCGAGCGGCATACGGCGGGCGCACATCATCGACAGCGGCGAGCTCGTCAACTGGCTGCGCCTCATCAAGTCCGAGTACGAGCTGTCGAGGATGCGGATTGCGGGCGCCATCGCCGAGAGCGCAATGGCGGTCGCCCTCGACGCTGTGGAGGTCGGTCGGCGCCAGTGCGACGTCGCGGCGCAGATCATGGCGGCGCAGGCCGAGGGCACGCCGACGCACGGTGGTGACTACCCGGCGATCTACCCGATGCTGCCGACCGGTGACGCTGCCGGCACGCCTCACCTCACGTGGAGCGACGCGCGGTTCGTGGCTGGCGAGGCGACCACGGTCGAGCTGGCCGGAGCCTACGAGCGCTATCACGTCCCGGTTGCCCGCACGGTCATGCTCGGCGACCCGCCCGACCGGCTCCGCGACATGGCACCGGTCGTCGCTGAAGGGATGGCGGCGTCGCTCGCGGCGCTCGTGCCCGGAGCAACCGGTCACGATGTCCACGCGGCGTTCAACGCGGTCATCAGCCGCCACGGCCTCACCAAGGAGTCGCGCACCGGCTACTCGATCGGCATCGCCTACCCGCCCGACTGGGGTGAGCGGACCGTGAGCCTGCGGCCGGCCGAGAAGACCGTCCTGCAAGCAGGTATGACGTTCCACGTGATCCTCGGGATGTGGATGGACGGCTGGGGATACGAGCTGTCCGAGTCCGTCGCGGTCACCGATGACGGCCCGGAGCGCTTCACCGACCTGCCCCAAGACCTCACCAGAAAGTGAGCACATGAGCCCCACCAGCCTCAGCCTGCCCCTCGCCGCCCGCGCGAGTGACCTCGTTGGCTCGGTGATCGACTCGAGCACATCCCTTCTGCACAAGCAGAAGCACGACATCGTGCGGTTCGCGATGGGCAGCCCGGCAGCGGATGCAGTGCCGTCGGCGATCCTCTCCCAGGTGGCGCAGGAGTACCTCGGGCCGCACTCGCCCGACGCGTTCGACTACGCGGCGACCGAGGGCGACCCGCCGCTGCGGGAGGCGTTGCTTGCCACGCTCGCCGGCACCGGTGACGAGACGACGCCCGACCGCCTGACCATCACCGCTGGCGGCATGCAAGGGCTCGACCTCTGCTGCAAGCTGTTCGTTGACCCGGGCGACCTTGTCGTGGTCGAGTCGCCGACGTACACGAACGGCAGCGCGACAGCTCTCTCGTACGGCGCCGAGCTCCTCGAGGTGCCGGTCGACGAGCACGGGCTCGTCGTCGATGCGCTCCCGGGGCTGATCGCCCAGGCCGGTCGCGTGCCGAAGGCGATCTACACGATCCCGACGTTCCAGAACCCTTCCGGCACGACCTTGTCGCTCGAGCGTCGGCACGCGCTGCTCGAGCTGGCGCGGGAGTGGGGATCGATCGTCATCGACGACGACCCGTACGGCCTGCTGCGCTTCGAGGGCGATCCCCTGCCGACGCTGCGTGAGCTGGGCGGCGGTGACCCACTGGTGTTCTCCGTGCGGACGTTCTCCAAGATCCTCGCGCCCGGCCTCCGAGTCGGCTGGGTCGACACCGCACCGGAGCTGCAGCCGCTGTTGATCAACGCGAAGCAGGCGATGGACACCTGCACGAACCTGCCCGGGCAACGCCTCGTGACCGGCTTCCTCGCGGGCGGGCATCTCACCGATCATCTGGTGACACAGCGCGCGGCATACCGCGAGCGCAAGATCGCGATGCAGCGGTCGCTCGAAGAGCATTTCGGCGACATCGCGCACTGGACCGACCCGGAGGGCGGCTTCTTCCTGTGGGTCACGCTCGAGTGCGGCGTCGACACTCAGGCGCTGTTCGAGGTCGCGCTGGCCGAGGGCGTCGCGTTCATCCCTGGTCCGGCGTTCTCGCCGGCCGGTCGCTTCGATGACGCGCTGCGACTGTGCTTTGCGTCCACCGCGCCGAAGCGGACGGCTGAAGGCATCGCCAGACTGCGAAGCGCAGTCGACCGGCTGGCCTCGCCGCAACGTCCGTAGCTCCGGTCGCCATAACGCGCAGCGGCGCGGACGCAACGCAGACCTTGCCGCAGCGTCCGTAGCTGCGGTCGCGATAGGGCGCAGCTGCACGGACGCAACGGGTGATCAGCGGTCCAGGGCTGCGGCGAGCACCTGGGCCAAGTGGCGCGCCGTGCGGTCGGTGCCCTGCGCGATCTGGGTGCGGCAGCTGAATCCGTCCGCGACCACAGCCGTGTCGGCTGCCGCTGCCCGCACCGCCGGCAGCAGCACGCGCTCTCCGGCAGCTTGCGATACGTCGTAATGGCCCGGCTCGAACCCGAAGTTGCCGGCGAGCCCGCAGCAGCCTGAGTCGGGCAGTGTCGCCGACACCCCGGCGGCCGTCATCAAGGCCGCGTCGGGTCCGAACCCCATCACCGCGTGCTGGTGGCAATGCACCTGCACGAGCGCGTCGCCGTCGACGGCTGGAGGCACCCAGTCGGGTGCGAACTTCGCCAGCGTCTCCGCCATGGTGTACGTCGACCGGGCGACGCGCCCTGCCGCCCCGCCCAGCCCGCCCTCGCCAAGCAGGCCGGTCGCGTCGTGCCGGAACACCGCCGTGCAGCTCGGCTCGAGGCCCACCACCGGCAGCCCTTCCTCGACATACGGCTCAAGCGTGCCGATGGCGCGACCCAGCACCCGCTTAGCCTTCCCGAGTTGCCCAGTCGAGATCCAGGTGAGACCGCAGCACACCGGTCGCTGGGGCACGACCACGTCGAGTCCAGCGGCCTCGAGCACCCGCACCGCGCTGCGACCGACCTCCGGGGCCAGGTAGTTGGTGAACGTGTCCGGCCACAGCACCACGCGCTGGGTAGTCTCGGCAGTCGCCGCCGGGACCGGTCGAGCATTGAACCAGCTCGTGAAGGGCTCGGCGGCGAGCGCCGGGAGGTCGCGCTCGACAGCGATGCCACCCGCGCGCTTCAGCGCTGTGTTGGCGCGCGATTGGGTGACCCGGTTCGCCAGCCGTGGCAGCTTCGACGCCAGGCGAGCCCATACCGGAAGCCACCCCATCGACCAGTGCGATCGCGGTCGCGCCCACGGCCGACGCCGGTAGTGCTGATGGGTGAACTCTGCCTTGTAGGTCGCCATGTCCACGTTCACCGGGCAGTCGGACAGGCATCCCTTGCACGACAGGCAAAGGTCGAGCGCATCGAGCACTTCGGTCGAGCGCCACCCGTCGGTGACAACCTCACCCTCCAGCATCTCCCACAGCAGATGCGCGCGCCCGCGCGTCGAGTGCTGCTCCTCGCGGGTCACTTGGTAGCTGGGGCACATCACCCCACCGGACGACTGCCGGCACTTCCCGACGCCGACACAGCGCCGCTGGGCCTGCGCGAAGCTGCCGCCGTCGTCGGGGTAGGCGAACACCGTGAGCAGGTCGCGCCCCCGCGCAGACCCGGTATGCCGCATGGAGCGGTCGAGCGGGACCGGGTCGACGATCATGTGCGGATTCATCACTCCGGCGGGGTCGAACACCCGCTTCACCTCGGCCAGCACCCCCACCGCCTCGGCGCCGTACATCTTGAGCAGCAGCTCGGAGCGGGCACGGCCGTCCCCGTGTTCGCCGGAGACCGAGCCGCCGAGCGACACCACCAGGTCGCACGCCTGCTCGACGAACGCCCGGTACTGCGCCACCCCCGGCTCGCTCAACAGGTCGAAGTCCATCCGCATGTGCATGCAGCCCTCGCCGAAGTGGCCGTACGTCGACCCGGTCAGCCCGTGGCGGGCCAGCAGTTCGTCGAGCCCGCGCAGGTAGGAGCTGAGCCGCGCGGGCGGAACGGCCGCGTCCTCCCAGCCGCCCCACGCCTCGGCGCCGTCTGCCCGACGTGTGGCGAGACCCGCCGCGTCGCGTCGGCACCGCCACAGCACCGCCTGGGCACCTGGCTCGGTGACAACCGCGGACGTCACCTGCAGTCCGGAGTCGGCCAAGTCGCGCACGATCGCGTTGGCCCGGTCGGCGGCAGTGGCGACATCGTCACCGGCGACCTCGACGAGGAGCCATGCCTGCCCGGCCGGCAGCCCGGCCGCGGCGGCCTCACGACGTACCTGTTCGGGCAGCATGCCGACCAGCGCGGCGTTGATCGACTCCACCGTGAGCGGGTCGTGCGGGAGAACGTGGAGGACGCTGTCGGCTGCCGCGATCGAGTCTGGAAAACCCAACACCAGAAGGGCTTTCGCCCTCGGCAGCGGCGTGAGTGCGACGGTGGCCCGCAGCGTCGTCGCGAGCGTGCCTTCGCTGCCGCAGAGAAGCCGCGCGGTGTCATGGCCGTGCGCGGGCAGCAGCCGATGCAGTGCGTAGCCGGAAATCTGTCGCGAGAATGTTCCGAACTGCCGCTCGATCATCAGCGCGTGCTCGTCAGCGATGGCGAACAGGGCCCGATGCAGCTCGCCCTCGCGGCCCGAACGACCTTCGAGACCTGCCCGGCGCATGGCCGCGTCGGCATCCGGCGATGGCGTGTCCACTGTCAACGCGGTGCCGTCGGCGAGGACGACGTCGAGGCTGCGTACGACGTCCGCCGTGGTCCCCCAGGCGACCGAGTGGGGGCCGCAGGCGTTGTTGGCGATCATGCCGCCGAGCGTTGCCCGGCTGGCCGACGACGGATCAGCCGCGAACGTCAACCCGTGCGCCGCCGCGGCCTTGAGCAGGTCCGTTAGCACCACGCCGGGTTCCACGACAGCGGTCTGCGTTTCAGGGTCAAGGTCCAGGATGCGATGGAGGTGGCGGGAGCCGTCGATGACAACGCCGCCAATCGCGTTGCCGGCCATCGACGTACCACCGCCGCGCAACGTGACCGGGGCACCCGCAGCGGCGGTCAGGGTTGCGGCTGCGGCGAGGTCGTCGACGTCCGCGGGCACCACCACGAGGTCGGGGACGGCTCGGTAGTTCGACGCATCGGTGGTGTAGAGCGCCACCACCGCAGCGTCACGCGAGACGGTGCCCCGCAACTGCCCCCGCAACCGCTCGGTGAGAGCCACGACGTCGTAGCCCGGATCACCCATCCATCGACTCCTCGCTCTCGCGGTCACGCTACCGAGGGCTCACGCCGCGCGATGCGGCTGTTGTCCGTCGCTCCCATGTAACATTGTCAACAATCCACCTATCACGGCACTCATGGGGGTTGTATGACGAAGACCGCCACCGTCGGGCTGCTGTATCCCGGCTTCGAGGCAGCAGACGACTTCGCGACACTTGAGTCCCGCCTCGGCGGCAGCGTTCGGCTGCCGCTCGTGCACACGTCCGTCGGGGAGGACGCGCACCGCGTCGACGCGCTTCTCGACCTCGGCAGCGTGCCTCGACTCGCAGCGGGCGCGGCCGCGTTGCGCAGCCATCAGCCGGACTCGGTGATGTGGGCCTGCACCTCGGGGAGCTTCGTGTTCGGCTGGGAAGGCGCCCGCCGCCAGGCCGACGGCGTCGCCGATGTGCTCGGCCTCCCCGCGTCGTCCACGTCGATCGCGTTCGTCAACGCCGTGCACGCGCTGGGTTTCGACACGGTGGCGGTCGCGGCGTCATACCCACACGATGTCGCGGAACACTTCGTGACCTTCCTTCGCGCAGGCGGTGTCGGCGTCTCCGCGATGGGTAGCCACGGAATCGACACAGCCAAGGAGGTCGGACTGCTCGACCACGACGAAGTGGTCGCGCTGGCGCGCAGTGTCGACCCCACCGATGCGCAGGCACTGCTCGTGCCCGACACGGCCATGCATTCCCTCGCCTGGCTCGACGACCTCGAAGCGGCGGCGGGCATCCCCGTCCTCACCGCCAACCAGGTGACGATCTGGGAGGGCCTGCGACTGCTCGGCGACGTGCCCCGCCTCGATGGACTGGGCACGCTCTTCCGGTCGGGTCACGCGACGCCGTCGGAGTCGGTGGGGGTGCGTTCATGACCACGCACCGCCACATCGAACCGCTCGTTCGGGAGTCGACACCCAGCATCATCGCCGACAAACTCCGGCAGGCCATCAGCCACGGCGAGCTCCGAGCCGGGATGCAGCTCGGCGAGGCAGAGCTCGCGCGGCAGCTTGGCGTCAGCCGCGGCCCGCTTCGCGAAGGCATGCAGCGGCTCACGCAGGAAGGGCTGCTCGTCGCGATCCGCAACCGTGGAGTCTTCGTGATCGAGATGACCGCCGAGAACGTCCGCGACATGTACGTCGCCCGAGGCGCTGTCGAGCGTGCCGCTGCCACCCAGATCTTCGCGGGCGATCCGGCCGACGCCGGCAAACAGCTCAGCGAGATCATCGACGAGATGGCGGCTGCGGCGGCTCAGGGAGACGCGGTCGGGGTCAGCAATGCCGACATCGCGTTCCATCAGCTGCTGGTCGCGCTTGCTCGGAGCCCGCGTCTCGTCCGCATGCACAAGACCCTGCTCACCGAGACGCAGATGTGCATCCACGCGCTCGAGCAGACCTACGCCCACGTCGACGACCGGGTCGAGGAGCACCGTGCCATCGCCGACGGGTTCGCGGCCGGCGACCCCGAGCTCACCGACCGGCTGCTGGTCGCCCACATGGACGACGCCGTGGTCAGGCTCGCCACCGGAGTCCCAGCCCAGGGAGTCACCGACTAGCCCGTCACGAAGTGGCCGACAACACGCGGGCCACCACCTACACCACGTCGTCCACTTCCGGCAATGGTGGCAGCCACCTCAGCAAGTGGCCGACACGACGGGGGCCAGAGCCGGCATCAGGTCGGCCACTTCGGAGGGAGCGCGCCGCCCTACAGTCCCCAGAAGGGTCCGGACAGACCCACGCTCGCCAGATAGTCGGCCGCTTCTGCGGGTTCGCGGCGAACGTACCCGCGCTCCAGCCGGCCGTCATACCACTGCGCCGCCAAGCGCCAGAGTGTTGCCAGGTCCATCACGTAACCGCGGCTGAGCCCGTTCTCGCTGAGCCAGCTGTCGACGCATCGGGTCGAGCAGAAGATCCGCTGGTTCCTGCAGCTGTGGACCACGTCGTCCCAGATCCGGACGGCGGGCACGAGGAAATGCGCGACCTCGTCTCCCGCCGGTGGCTCCTGGTGACCGACGCTCCAAGCAAGGGGGCGCGAGCAGCCGGGGCAGCGAGTCGACACCAGGACTTCGCCCTCGTCGGGCAGCAGGTGCGGCACAGCGAAGGAGTCCCACGCACATCCGCCCCACCACAGGGTGTTCGCTCCCATCACCGAGAATCCCAGCGGTATGGCGGCGAACGGATGCGCCATCAGGATCTGGTATCGGTCGTCGAGCACGAGGTGGCGCGCCCGCGCTAACTCCATCAGCCCTTGCGTTACCGCGTCGGCGTCGAGCCCGACCTCAGCGGAGAGCTTCCCGACGTCGGGCGGTCGACCTTCGGCGGCAAACGACTGATAGACAGCTAGGCGCAACTCCTCGAGGTCCACCTGCTCCTCCCATCTCAAGTGGCCGACACGACGCGCGCCACCACCCACACCACGTCAGCCACTTCCGCCAAAGTGGCAGCCGCCCTCACCGAGTGGCCGACACGACGCGCGCCACAGCCAGCATCAGGTCGGCCACTTCGGGCAGTCGTCAGCCTAGGGCGATGCCGACGTACTTGACCTCGAGGAATTCGTCGATGCCGGTGAAGCCGCCCTCACGCCCGAGTCCCGACTGCTTGACGCCACCGAAGGGCGCGGCCGGGTTGGACACCACGCCCTGGTTGAGCCCGACCATCCCAGTCTCGAGGGCCTCCGCGACGCGCAGCGCGCGGCGCAGGTCGTTGGTGAAGACGTAGGCGACCAGCCCGAACTCGGTGTCGTTGGCAGACTCGATCGCCTCGGCCTCGGTCGCAAACGCAGTCAGCGGCGCCACCGGTCCGAAGATCTCCTCCTTGGCCATCTTCGCGGTGCGCGGGACCCCGGTCAGCACGGTGGGCGGGTAGAAGTAGCCGCCACCCGTCGGCGTCTCGCCACCCGTGAGGACTCGGGCGCCTTGCTCGACCGCGTCGGCCACGAGCTCGGCAACCTTCTGCTGCGCCGCGTCGTCGATGAGGGGACCGACCTTGACCCCTTCCTCGGTGCCGCGTCCGACCGGCATGGCGGCCATCTTCTTCGCCAGCTTCTCGCCGAACTCGTCGATGACATCTGCGTGCACGAGGATCCGGTTGGCGGCCGTGCAGGCCTCCCCCATGTTTCGCATCTTGGCTGCAACAGCGCCGTCGACGGCCTCGTCTACGTCGGCGTCCTCGAAGACCAGGAAGGGGGCGTTGCCCCCGAGCTCCATCGATGTGCGCAGCACCTGCTCGGCACTCTGCTCGAGCAGCATCTTGCCCACCTTGGTGGACCCCGTGAACGACAGCTTGCGCGCCAGCCCGGAGCGGATCAGCGGCTCCATCACGCCGCCGGAGTCCATCGTGGTCACGACGTTCACCGCGCCGTCCGGCACTCCTGCCTCACGGAGTATGTCGACGAACGCCAGCATCGACAGCGGCGTCTGGTGCGCGGGCTTGATGACGCTCGTGCAGCCGGCCGCGATGGCAGGCCCGATCTTCCGGGTGCCCATGGCGAGCGGGAAGTTCCACGGCGTGATGAGCAGGCATGGCCCCACTGGCTGCCGCGTCACGAGGAACCTGGCACCGCCGGCCGGCGCGACCTGGTAGCCGCCGCTGATGCGCACCGCCTCGCCGGCGAAGTGCCGCAGGAAGTCCGCGGCGTACGCGATCTCACCCTTGGCCTCGGCCACTGGCTTACCCATCTCGAGCGTCATCAGCAGCGCCAAGTCGTCGATGCGCTCGTGGATCAGGTCGAAGGCGCGAGTCAAGATATCGGCCCGCTCGCGGGGCGAGAGTCCAGCGAACTCCGGCTGGGCCGCGGCCGCCGCGTCGAGGGCCTTCACACCGTCAGCTGGCGTGGCGTCCGCAACCGCGCACAGCACGTCTCCGGTGGAGGGGTCGAGGACGTCGAGCGTCGCTCCCCCAGCTGCGTCGACCCACTTGCCGTTGATCATCAGCTGCTTCGGCACACGGTTGACGACGTCGGCGATGCTGGCATTCATGGGTCCTCCTCAGTCGACAGCTCCGAGACTCTCGCTGGCAGCCTACGATGCGTAAACCAGCGCTGCAGACTGGCCGACGAGAGTTGTAGGCTAGATTGTAGACAATCTACCCGAGGGGATCTCGTGGCCGAACTCTCGCAAGTCCTCAAGCAAGCCACCAACGTCGTCGCCGCCCGCGGAGAGGGCGTGTTCCTGTATGACGAGCAGGACCGCCGCTACCTCGACTTCACCGCCGGCATCGGTGTCACGAGCACGGGCCACTGCCATCCTCGGGTGGTCGAGGCGGCGACCCGGCAGGTGCAGACACTCATCCATGCCCAGTACACGACCGTCCTGCATCGACCCCTGCTGACGCTCAGCGAGCGGCTCAGCGAGGTGCTACCGGCAGGGCTTGATCGGGTGTTCTTCTCCAACTCGGGGTCGGAGGCGGTTGAGGCGGCCGTCCGGCTGAGCCGTCAGGCGACCGGCCGTCCGAACATCATCGCGTTCCACGGCGGTTTCCACGGCCGCACCGTCGCTGCGGCCTCCTTGACGACCTCCGGCACGAAGTTCCGCTCAGGCTTCAGCCCGATGATGGCGGGAGTGCACCTGGCGCCGTTCCCCGACCCGACCCACTTCGGCTGGTCGGTCGACGAGGCCACCGACTTCGCCCTCAGGCAGCTCGACTACGTGTTCCAGACGGTCAGCAGCCCCGCCGACACCGCCGCACTGCTGGTCGAGCCCGTGCTCGGCGAGGGCGGCTACGTGCCCGGCAACACCCGCTTCTTCGCCGGCCTCCGCGAGCGGGCCGACCGGCACGGCATCCTGCTCGTCGTCGACGAGGTGCAGACCGGCTGGGGTCGCACCGGGAAGTTCTGGGGCGGCGAGCACTTCGACATCGCTCCCGACGTACTCATCACGGCCAAGGGACTCGCCTCCGGCTTCCCGCTGTCGGGCATCGCCGCGTCATCTGCGCTGATGGCCAAGGCCTGGCCGGGCTCACAAGGGGGCACATACGGCGCCAACGCCGTCGCCTGCGCAGCCGCCATCGCCACCCTCGACGTCATCAACGACGAGCACCTCCTCGCGAACGCCGCCGAGCGCGGCGCCGAACTCAGGGCGGCCCTCGAGAAGGTCGCTGCACAGCATGACCAGATCTCCGACGTACGCGGTCTCGGACTGATGCTCGGCAACGAGTTCCGCGACGCCGACGGCAACCCCGACGGTGTCACCGCGGCCGCCGCTCAGCAAGAAGCCGTCCGGCGTGGGCTGCTGCTGCTGACGTGCGGCGCGTGGGGACAGGTGGTGCGGTTCATCCCTGCCCTGGTCGTGCAGACCGAGCAGGTCGACGAGGCCGCTGCCATCTGGTCCGACGCCGTCACCGCCGTGACGACCTGACCCGGGTGTAGGCGGCGCGGCCTAGGCCCGTGCCCCGGCTGTCTCCTCGGCGAGCGCCTCGTCCGAGCCCGGAATCTCCCTGCCGCGGATGGACCGGCGGGCGGTCTCCGTGCAGAAGATCATGGCCGCCACGCCGACCAAGCACGCCGCCATCATGTAGTAGGCAGGCACCAGATTGTCGCCGGTACGGTCGATCAGCCAGTCGTTGACGGCCGGGGCAGTTCCTCCGAACAATGACGTCGACACGTTGTAGGCGATGGCCATTCCGGCATACCGCACATGGGTGGGGAACATCGCCGGGAACGTCGCGGAGATCGTCGCCAACTGCGGGACATACAGGAGGCCGAGCACGGCGAACCCGATGATCGCACCTGCGAGGTTCGTGGCCATCAACAAGTACATCGGAACGACCATGACGAACAGACCCGTGAGCGAGAACCACCACAGGGGTTTGCGTCCCACCCGATCGGACAACGCGCCGGCCATCGGGAGGAACAGCATCATGCAGAGCATTCCGATGAGGGGCACGATCAGCGCATCGTCGGCGCTGAGCCCGATCTCGGACTCGAGGTACGTCGGCATGTAGCTGAGCAGCGTGTAGTTGACGACGTTCAGGGCAACGACGAGGCCGGCGAGGATTACCAGCGGCTTCCAGTAGCCGATCAGCAGATCCTTGAACTGGGTGGTGGTGTCCTGCTCCTTCTCGCCCGCTGCCTCCAGCTCACGGAAGACTGGCGTGTCCTCCATCTTGTTTCGCAGGTACATCCCGATCAGACCGAGAGGTGCGGCAACCAAGAACGGCAAGCGCCATCCCCACGACTCCATCTCAGCGTCAGTAAGCATCCACGAGAACCCCAGCATCAGGAAGGCACCGAGGGAGAACCCCGCCAGCGTCCCGAACTCCAAGAAACTGCCGTAGAAACCACGCTTGTTGTCGGGCGAGTACTCGGCCATGAATGTCGCCGCTCCGCCGTACTCCCCTCCGGTCGAGAACCCCTGGATCATCCGCAGCAAGATCAGCAACGTCGGCGCCCAGAACCCGATGTCGTCGTATGACGGAATCAAGCCGACGCCGAGCGTGGCACCGGCCATCATCAGGATCGTCATGGCGAGCACAGCCTTGCGCCCGATCCGGTCACCCATCGGACCCCAGAACAGGCCACCAAACGGCCGCACGAGGAAGGAGATGGCGAACGTCGCGAGCGCAAACAGCGTCGCGTCCTCGGTGTCACCCGGGAACAGCGCCGCCGAGATGTAGGTGACGCCGTACGCGTAGATGCCATAGTCGAACCACTCGGTGGCATTGCCGATGGCTGACGCGCCGATCGCACGGCGGAGCACAGGTGTGCTCGGCTCGGGTGCGGCTGTGGTCTGGTCGGAGGTGTGCGTAGACCCCATGGGGACTCCTCAGGTCGATCTGGTGCGAGATCGTATTCTTGTTGACAATCCTGCACCTTACCGAGGGTCGCGGAAGCCCGCCACCTGATGTGCGACTGCTGTCACCTGTGGGGCAGATGTTCCTGGTGGTGTTCGGTGCCGCTCAGCGGGCGGCGCAGACAACTCCGAGCTCAGCGAGCCGCGACGCACCGCCGTCGAGAGCGGTGAGCACGAGCGTGCCGGCGGGCGTCAACGTGAACGAGTGCTCACTGTGGGCCGACCACGAGCCGTCGGCAGTGACGACGGTCCACTCGTCGTCGAGGACCTCGGTCTCGATCGTGCCGAGCGTGATCATCGGTTCGACCGCGAGCGCCAGGCCTTCGACGAGCTTTGGGCCCTTACCGGGTCGACCGAAGTTGGGCACACTGGGCGGCATGTGCATCGCCGAGCCGATGCCATGACCGACGTAGTCCTCGACGACGCCGTAGTCGCCTTGTGAGCGGACATACGACTCGATCGCATGCGAGATGTCGGTGACGCGGCCGCCGAGGGAAGCGGCGGCAAGTCCTCGCCAGAGCGCTTCGTCGCACACCCGCATCAGTTCGTTGAGCTTCGGGCCTACGTCGCCGACGCCGACGGTGATCGCCGCGTCGCCATGCCACCCGTCGACGATGGCGCCACAGTCGATCGAGATCAGGTCACCGTCACGGAGTTCCTGTTCGCCAGGGATCCCGTGCACGACCTGATGGTTGACCGACGTACAGATCGTCGCCGGGAAGCCGTGGTACCCGAGGAAGTTCGGGGTTGCACCGCGCGAGCGGATGTGGGCCTCGGCGATCGCGTCGAGCTCGCCGGTGGTGATGCCCGGCGTGACCGCCTCGCGCAGCAGCTCGAGTGTCTCGCCGACCACCAGTCCCGCCTCACGCATGCGGCCGATCTGGTCTGGCCTTTTGATCTCCAGGCTCCGATCGCGGAACACGGTCAATCGCTCGTCGACTGCTCGAGGGCCTCGATGGCGCGCTTGGTGATGTCGTCAACGTTGCCCTGCGCGGTGATGGAACGCAGCAACCCCAGGTCGCTGTAGAACCCCACCAGGGGGGCAGTCTGGTTGGCGTAGACCTCAAGCCGACGCCGGATGGTCTCGGGGAGGTCGTCGTCGCGCTGGAACAGCTTGCCGCCGCACTCGTCGCAGACGCGTTCTTCACTCGGCGGGTCGAACTCAACGTGCCAGACGTGCCCGCAACTGCGGCAGGTACGACGACCGGACAGGCGCCGGACGACCTCGTCGTCTTCGATCTGCAGCTCCAGGACGGCATCGAGTGGCGTGCCGAGCTCGTCCAGCATCGTGCTCAGCGCCTCGGCCTGTGCCTCCGTCCGCGGGAAGCCGTCGAGCAGGAAACCGTTGGTGGTGTCGGGCTGTGCGATCCGGTCACGGACGATCCCGATCGTGATCTCGTCGGGCACCAGGTCGCCGGCGTCCATGTAGTTCCTGGCCTTCTTGCCGAGGTCCGTTTGCTGCACGATGTTGGCCCGGAAGATGTCACCCGTTGAGATGGGAGGGATGTCGTAGTGCTGGGCAATGAACTTTGCCTGCGTCCCCTTTCCCGCGCCGGGTGCCCCCACCAACACGACCCGCATTAGCGAAGGAACCCCTCGTAGTGCCGCTGCTGCAACTGGCTCTCGATCTGTTTCACGGTGTCGAGACCGACACCGACCATGATCAGCAGTGACGTGCCACCGAAGGGGAAGTTTTGGTTCGCGTTGACCACGACGAGCGCGATCAGCGGGATCAGCGCGACCAGACCGAGGTACATGGCTCCGGGGAACGTGATCCGCGAGAGGACGTACGCGAGATATTCCTCGGTGGGCTTGCCGGCCCTGATGCCGGGAACGAAGCCGCCGTACTTCTTCATGTTGTCCGCGACCTCGGTCGGGTTGAACGTGATCGCCACGTAGAAGTACGTGAAGAACACGATCAGCAAGAAGTACAAGATCATGTAGTACGGGTGGTCACCCTGGACGAAGTACTTGTTCACCCAGGTGGACCACGACGCGGTCGGGTTGAACTGCGTGGCGAGTGCGGGAAGGTAGAGCAGGCTGCTGCCAAAGATGACAGGGATGACGCCTGCCTGGTTGACCTTGAGCGGGATGTATGTCGACGTGCCACCGAACATCTTCCGCCCGACCATCCGCCGGGCATACTGCACCGGGATCCGGCGCTGAGCCTGCTCGATGAAGATCACGGCGGCCACGATGACGAGCCCGATCGCGACGACCACGGCGAAGATGTCCCAGCCGTGCTCCTTCTTGATGCCCCACAGCGCAGCCGGGAACGACGACACGATCGACACGAAGATCAGGATGGACATGCCGTTGCCGATGCCGCGCTCGGTGATCAGCTCACCGAACCACATGATCATCGCGGTGCCCGCAGTCATCGTGATGACCATGATCAGCATCGTCGACAGCTTGTCGTTGATGAGCAGCGAGCCCTGGTTGCTGGAGCCTTGGAAGATCTGACCGCTGCGGGCGAGAGCAACGATGCCGGTGGACTGCAAAATCGCCAGGCCGAGAGTCAGATAGCGGGTGTACTGGGTGATCTTGGCCGTACCCGCCTGACCTTCCTTCTTGAGCGTCTCGAGTCGAGGGATCACGACCGTCAGCAGTTGCAGGATGATGCTCGCGGTGATGTACGGCATGATGCCGAGCGCGAAGATCGTCAGCTTGAGCAGTGCGCCGCCGGAGAACAGGTTGATGAGGCCGTAGATGCCCTCGTTTCCGACCGAGTCAAGCCCTTCTCGGACCTTGACGAAGTCGACGCCCGGCGCCGGGATTGTCGAGCCGAGCCGGAACAGGACGACGATCAGCAGCACGAACAGCAACTTGCGCCGCAGGTCCGGCGTCCGGAACGCGTTGACGAAGGCGCTTAGCACCAGGTCCTCCCTGCGATCCCCCGGCCGGGAGATTCGTTCGTGTCATGTCGAGGGTGCGCTGCCACGACTGGCCGCGGTCCTTCGGACAATAACAGTCGAGCACAAACCAGGCGGTGAGTGCTTACCAACTCAGATCTCGGTCGTCGTCCCGCCTGCCGCCGCAATCTTGTCCTTCGCCGAGGCCGAGAACTTGTGAGCGGTGACGTTCACAGCCACGTTGATGTCACCGCCACCGAGCACCTTGACGGGCGCGTTGTCCCGGACGGCGCCCTTTGCCACCAGGTCAGCGGGGGAAATGTCGCCGCCGTCGGGGAACAGCTCGCCCAACCGGTTGAGGTTGACGACCTGGTACTCGACCCGGAACGCGTTCGTGAAGCCCCTGAGCTTGGGCAGCCGCATGTGGAGCGGCATCTGACCACCCTCGAACCTGGCCGAAACCTGGTAGCGCGCTTTGGTGCCCTTGGTGCCGCGGCCAGCGGTTTTGCCCTTGCTGCCCTCACCGCGGCCAACGCGGGTCTTGGCGGTCTTGGCGCCGGGTGCTGGACGCAGATGGTGAAGTTTGAGCGTCATATCAGTCAACCTCCTCGACTGCGATGAGGTGCGGAACCGTGGCGAGCATGCCACGGATCTCGGGGCGGTCTTCTTTCACGACGATGTCGCCGATGCGCTTCAGACCGAGGCTGCGCAGGGTTTCGCGCTGGTTCTTCTTCCGGCCGATCGGTGACCGAGTCTGCTGGACCTTGAGTCGACCCATCACTCCGCCACCTCCGCCCGAGCCTTGAGCAGCGCAGCCGGAGCCACCTGCTCGACCGTAAGGCCGCGCTGGGCGGCGATCATCTCTGGCGTCTTCAGCATCCGCAATGCCGCCACGGTCGCACCGACGATGTTGAGCGCGTTGGACGAGCCGAGCGACTTGCTGAGCACGTCATGGATGCCCGCGCACTCCAGGACCGCACGCACCGGGCCACCTGCGATGACACCGGTACCAGGTGCGGCCGGGCGCAGCATGACAACCCCGGCAGACTTCTCACCCTGCACGGGGTGTGGGATCGTGCCCTGGCTGCGGGGCACCTTGAACATGGACTTCTTGGCCTCTTCGACGCCCTTGGCGATCGCTGCCGGGAACTCCTTGGCCTTGCCGTAGCCCACACCGACGCTGCCGTCGCCATCGCCGACGACCACCAGGGCGGTGAAGCTGAAGCGTCGACCACCCTTCACGACCTTGGCGACACGGTTCGTCGCCACGACGCGCTCGATGTAGGCGGTCTTCTCCGCTGCCGAGCCGCGACGATCGTCGCGACCGCGGCTGCCGGAACCGGCACCGCCACTGCGGCGCTGGGGTCCGCTCATTCGAACTACCTTCTCTCTGTTACGTCAGTACGTCGTTTGGTCGGGCTTCAGAAGGCCAGGCCACCTTCGCGGGCGCCATCTGCCAGGGCGGCCACCCGCCCGTGGTACTTGTTGCCGGCCCGGTCGAAGACGACCGTCTCGACACCCGCCGCCTTGGCCCGCTCGGCAACCAACTCGCCGACCTTCTTGGCCTTGGCGGACTTGTCACCGTCGAGCGCGCGCAGGTCGGCCTCCATGGTGCTGGCCGCTGCCAGTGTCTTGCCGGCCAGGTCGTCGACAACCTGTACGTACAGGTGCCGACTGGACCTGGTCACGATCAGGCGTGGCCGGTCGGGCGAGCCATGAAGCTTCTTGCGACCGCGCACCTGGCGGCGAGCCCGGGACGCGGTCTTCGCTGCGGTGTGCTTGCGCACCTTGAGAGCGATAGTCATCACTTACCAGCCTTTCCGACCTTGCGGCGGATCTGCTCGCCGGCGTAACGAATGCCCTTGCCCTTGTACGGCTCGGGCTTGCGGAGCTTGCGGATCTTCGCGGCGACCTCGCCGACAGCCTGCTTGTCGATGCCCTGCACCGCGAGCCTGGTCGGCCCGTCGACGGTGAACGAGATGCCTTCGGGCGCGTTGACCGTGATCGAGTGGCTGTAGCCGAGCGAGAACTCCAGCGTCGTTGGCCCCTTGGGAACCACGCGGTAGCCAACGCCCACGATTTCGAGCTTCTTCTCATAGCCGTCGGTCACGCCGGTCACCATGTTGGCGATCAGAGTGCGCGACAGTCCGTGCAAGGACTTGCTTTCGCGCTCGTCGTTGGGTCGTGCCACTTCAACCGAACCGTCGTCGGCCTTGGCGACCTTGATGGGCTCGCGGACCTGGTGCTTCAGCGTGCCCTTGGGGCCGTTGACGGTCACCAGTTGACCCTCGATGGCGACATCCACTCCGGACGGGACCGTGATAGGGAGCTTGCCAATACGCGACATGTGTCTTCCTCCTTCGAACGGTCTCGGCTACCAGACGTAGGCGAGGACTTCCCCACCCACGCCCTTCTGCTTAGCCTGACGGTCGGTCAGCAGGCCGGTTGACGTGGAGATGATCGCGACACCGAGACCGCCCAGCACCTTGGGCAGACCGGTGGACTTCGCGTACACACGCAGGCCCGGCTTGCTGATGCGACGTACTCCGGCGATGGACCGCTCACGGTTGGGGCCGTACTTGAGGTCGATCACGAGCAGCTTGCCGACGGCATTGCTGGAGTCAGTCGGCTCCTGCACCTTCCAGGAGCCGATGTAGCCCTCCTGCTGGAGAATTTCTGCGACGCCGGACTTCAGCTTGCTGTAGGGCATGCTGACCGTGTCGTGGTACGCCTGGTTGCCGTTACGCACACGCGTGAGCATGTCGGCGATCGGGTCTGTCATCGTCATGGCCTGAGGCCTGCTTTCTGCTGTGGTTTCGGAGTCCGACCTTCAGCGATTCGGGTGGTGATGGTCTACCAACTGCTCTTGGTGATGCCAGGGAGCTCGCCCCGGTGTGCCATCTCGCGCAGACACACCCGGCAGAGCCCGAACTTGCGGTAGACCGACTTGGGCCGCCCGCACCGCTGGCAGCGGGTGTAACCGCGAACCTTGAACTTGGGTTTACGTGCCGCCTTGACGACAAGTCCTGTCTTGGCCATCAGTTCTCCTTGAACGGGAAGCCGAGGTGCTTGAGGAGCGAGTGCCCCTCCTCGTTGTTGGTCGCGGTCGTCACAATTGTGATGTCCATGCCCCGCTGGCGGTCGACCTTGTCGGGGTTGATCTCGTGGAACATGACCTGCTCGGTCAGGCCGAACGTGTAGTTGCCCTTGCCGTCGAACTGCCGGGGCGACAAGCCCCGGAAGTCGCGGATACGAGGCAGCGCCAGGGTCAGCAGCCGGTCGAGGAACTCCCACATCCGATCACCACGCAAGGTGACGTGGGCGCCGATCGGCATACCCTCACGCAGCTTGAACTGGGCGATCGACTTGCGGGCCTTCGTCACCTGAGGCTTCTGACCCGTGATGATCGTGAGGTCCTTGACGGCTCCCTCGATCAGCTTGGAGTCGCGAGCAGCCTCGCCGACACCCATGTTGACGACGATCTTCGTCAGACCGGGGACCTGCATGACGTTCGCGAAGCCGAACTCTTCCTTGAGCGCGGGCAGGATCTCGTCGCGGTAGCGCGTCTTGAATCTCGGGGGCACACCGACGGTGCGCTCAGTCTGGGTTGACGTCGTCATCGACTCGGTGGTCTCGGTGGTCATCAGATCTCCTCGCCATTCTTGGTGGCGACGCGCACACTGCGGTGTGCGCTGTACTTCGTACCGTCGGGGCGGGTCTTCTCTACCTCGACGCGCTTGGCTCCGACCCTGGTCGGGACCTTCTTGCCCTTGACCTCGGTCATCAGCATCACGTTGGAGACGTGGATGGCTGCCTCCTGCGTGATGATGCCGCCGGTCGTGCCGGCGCGGCCGCCCTGGTTGACGAGCTTGGTATGCCGCTTGACGCGGTTGACGCCCTCGACGATCACGCGGTCCTGCTCAGACATGACGGCGATGACCTTGCCCTCGGCGCCCTTGTCCTTGCCGGCGATGACGCGCACGACGTCACCCTTCTTGATGGTCAGGTTTCGAGCCATGGCTTACAGCACCTCCGGGGCGAGCGAGATGATCCGCATGAACTTCTTCTCGCGCAGCTCGCGGCCGACAGGACCGAAGATGCGCGTTCCGCGCGGCTCTCCGTCTTGACGCAGGATCACGGCGGCGTTCTCGTCGAAGCGGATGTAGGAACCGTCGGGGCGCCGGCGTTCCTTGACGGTACGCACGATCACGGCTCTGACGACTTCGCCCTTCTTGACGTTGCCGCCGGGGATCGCGTCCTTGACGGTGGCGACGATGACGTCGCCGATACCGGCGTAGCGCCGACCAGAGCCGCCGAGCACGCGAATGCACAAGATCTGCTTGGCACCGGTGTTGTCGGCGACTTTGAGTCGCGACTCCTGCTGGATCATCGGATATCTCCACTGACTTCTGTGTCGGGCGACGCTGCCGCCCGGCTTCTCTTTGCTCCAACGATGAATGCTCGCTGGCGCTCGGAATCTTCGTTGATTACTTGGCCTTCTCGAGTACTTCGACGACACGCCAGCGCTTCGTAGCGGACAGCGGACGCGTCTCCATGATCAAGACCCGGTCACCGACCCCACACTGGTTGGTCTCGTCGTGTGCCTTCAACTTGCGGGTGCGACGCAGGACCTTGCCGTAGAGCGCGTGCTTCACGCGGTCCTCGACGGACACGACGATCGTCTTGTCCATCTTGTCGCTGACGACGAGGCCCTCGCGGCCCTTGCGCCGGTTGCGCTCGATCGCAGTGGTCTCGCTCACTGTGCTCCCTTGGTTCGGTGTCGTGTCGCTCATGTGGTGGCCTCGTCGTCCTCAGAGGTGGCGCTGACGGTGTCGACGCTGGCCGCCACGGTGATGCCGAGCTCGCGCTCGCGCAGGATCGTGTAGACCCGAGCGATGTCTCGCTTCACGTGGCGCAGCCGACCGTGCGACTCCAACTGACCGGTGGCGGCCTGGAAGCGAAGGTTGAACAGCTCTTCCTTCGACTCGCGCAGCCTCTCCTCGAGAGAGTCGTTGTCGAGGTGGCGCAACTCGGATGCGGTGGTGGTTGCACTCATCAGAACTCACCTGCTTCACGGCTGACAAAACGACACTTCATGGGCAGCTTGTGGATTGCGCGGTCGAGCGCCTCTCGGGCGATGTTCTCCGGCACGCCGGCCAGCTCGAACATCACGCGACCAGGCTTGACGTTGGCGATCCACCACTCGGGGGAGCCCTTACCGGAGCCCATCCGCGTCTCTGCTGGCTTCTTCGTCAACGGGCGGTCGGGGTAGATGTTGATCCAGACCTTTCCACCACGCTTGATGTGACGAGTCATGGCGATCCGGGCAGACTCGATCTGGCGGTTGGTGACGTAGCTGCCCTCGAGCGCTTGGATGCCGAAGTCGCCGAAGGCGAGCTTGGTGCCACCCTTGGCCATGCCGGTGCGCTTGGGGTGGTGTTGCTTGCGATGTTTGACTCGACGCGGAATCAGCATGCTCAGCCCTCCTTCGCGGGAGTCTCAGCCGGCGCAGCAGCCGGGGCTTCGGTCGGAGCGGCCTCTGTCGCAGGAGCGGCATCGGGACGGCGCTCGGAACGCTCGGGACGGTCGGGACGGCGGCCACGGCTGCTAGGACGGTTGCGGTTGCCGGCCGCGGCGAGCTGGGCTGCCTGGGCCTCCCGCTCAGCGCGGGTCCCCGCAACCTCACCCTTGAAGATCCACACCTTGACGCCGATGCGACCGAACGTCGTCTTGGCTTCGTAGAAGCCGTAGTCGACATCAGCGCGCAGCGTGTGCAGCGGGACGCGACCCTCCCGGTAAAAGTCGGACCGCGACATCTCAGCGCCGCCGAGACGTCCCGAGCACTGGATCTTGATGCCCTTGGCGCCGGAACGCATCGACGTCTGCATCGCCTTGCGCATCGCGCGTCGGTAGGCGACACGGCTCGACAACTGCTCCGCGACGCCCTGGGCGACGAGCTGAGCGTCGATCTCTGGGTTGAGGACCTCACGGATGTTGAGCTTCACCTGCTTGCCGGTGAGCTTCTCGAGGTTCTCGCGGATGCGGTCGGCCTCGGCGCCGCGGCGACCGATCACGATGCCCGGACGGGCGGTGTAGATCGTCACCGAGACTCGGTCGCGGGTGCGCTCGATCTCGACGCGGCTGATCCCGGCGCGGTCCATGCCCTTGGTGAGGAGCTTGCGGATCGCGACGTCTTCGCCGACGTACGACTTGTAGAGCTTGTCGGCGTACCAGCGGCTCTTGTGGTCGGTGGAGATACCGAGGCGGAAGCCGTGCGGGTTGACCTTCTGGCCCATTAGCGGGAACCTCCGGTTCCAGTGGTGGTGACTGAGTCGGCGGGCTGCACGACAAGCGTGATGTGGCTCGTGCGCTTGAGGATCCGCGTCGCACGACCCTGCGCCCGCGGACGGAACCGCTTCATCGTCGGTCCCACATCGACGAGCGCCTTTGACACGACGAGAGTGTTGCGCTCGAGGTCCTCGGTCGTCGTCGCGTTGGCGACGGCGCTTTCGAGGGTCTTGTAGACGGTCTCTGCCGCAGCCTGCGGTGCGAACCGGAGGGTGGCCAGGGCATCGTCGACCTGGGCCCCACGCACCATGTCAACGACACGGCGGGCCTTCATCGGGGTCACCCGCACGAACCGCGCGACAGCGAATGCCCCGGGCTGTTCGCCCAGCAGGCTGTCGCGTCGGGCGCTGATGCGCCTGCGCTCGGTAGCACTCATCTCTCAGTCAACTCTCTTCGAAGTCTGCTCTCGACAATGCGGGTCAGCATCAGCGGCGGCGTGCCTTGCGGTCGTCCTTCTCGTGTCCACGGAAAGTGCGGGTCGGGGCGAACTCGCCCAGCTTGTGACCCACCATGGAATCGGTGACGAACACCGGGACGTGCTTGCGTCCGTCGTGCACGGCGATCGTGTGGCCGATCATGGCCGGCACGATCATCGAGCGACGCGACCACGTCTTGATGACGTTCTTGGTGCCCTTGTCGTTTTGGACGTCCACCTTCTTCTGCAGGTGGTCGTCGACGAACGGGCCCTTCTTGAGGCTTCGTGGCATAGGTCAGGCCCTTCTCAGCGCTTGCCGGACTTGCGGCGACGGACGATCAACTGGTCACTGGCCTTGCGCTTGCGCGTACGGCCTTCGGCCTGGCCCCAGGGCGAAACCGGGTGGCGACCACCGGAGGTCTTGCCCTCGCCACCGCCGTGCGGGTGGTCAACGGGGTTCATGGCGACGCCGCGAACGCTGGGGCGCTTGCCCTTCCAGCGCATCCGACCGGCCTTGCCCCAGTTGATGTTGGACTGCTCGGCGTTGCCGACCGAGCCGATCGTGGCGCGGCAGCGTACGTCGACGTACCGCATCTCACCCGACGGCATCCGCAGCTGGGCACGACCGCCTTCGCGGGCGACGAGCTGCACTGACACACCTGCCGAACGGCCGATCTTGGCGCCGCCGCCGGGACGCATCTCGATCGCATGCACGGTGGTGCCGACCGGGATGTTGCGCAGCGGCAGGTTGTTGCCTGGCTTGATGTCGGCCTTGGTGCCGTTCTCGACCTGCATGCCTTGCCTGAGGCCGGTCGGCGCGATGATGTAGCGCTTCTCGCCGTCGGCGTAGTGCAGGAGTGCGATGCGGGCAGTGCGGTTGGGGTCGTACTCGATGTGAGCGACCTTGGCCGGCACGCCGTCCTTGTCGTAGCGACGGAAGTCGATGATGCGGTAGGCGCGTTTGTGACCGCCGCCTTGGTGTCGCGTCGTGATCCGGCCCTGGTTGTTGCGGCCGCCCTTCTTCGGGAGCGGGACGACCAGGGACTTCTCGGGGGTCGAGCGCGTCACCTCGGCGAAGTCGGCGACGCTGGAGCCGCGACGGCCCGGCGTGGTCGGCTTGTACTTGCGGATACCCATGAGTTCTCAGTCCTCGTAGTCGAGCCCGGTCAGGAGACCGGACCTCCGAAGATGTCGATGCGCTGACCTTCAGCAAGGCTGACGATGGCGCGCTTGGTGTCGGGACGGCTGCCCCAGCCGAAGCGGGTGCGACGACGCTTTCCCGGACGGTTGATGGTGTTGACGCTGGTGACCTTGACGTTGAACACCTTCTCAACGGCGATCTTGATCTCGGTCTTGTTGGAGTCGGGGTGGACCAGGAACGTGTACTTGTTCTGGTCCAGCAGCGCGTAGGACTTCTCGCTCACGACGGGGGCGAGCAAGACATCGCGATGGTCCTTGTAGAGGTTGCTCACTTGCCCTCCTCCTCGGCAGCGCTGGCCTCAACCGACGCCTTGGAGCCTGCTTGGAGGAAGCCAGCCTTCTCGGCGGCCTCCGTTGACGCGAACCACACCTCGGCTTCGGTCTGGTCGTACCAGCGGCCATCAGGTTGGTGGTACTTCATCGACGTCTTGTTGCCCTTGATGACAAAGCCCTCGGGCGCTTCACCACTCTCGAGCGGCTCGGCGGAGCCCTCGCCGTACGGACCGGCTTCGGTCGTGGCGTCGGCAGTCTTCGTGGCTGCCTTGGCCGGCTTCGAATCTGTCTTGGCCGGCTTAGCGGCTGGCCCGGCTTTCTTCGCCGTGGGCTTCTCGGTGACAGCCTCAGCCTCGGCCTCGGACGCCGTGGCCACAGCCTTGACGGACTTGCCGGTTGACGGGCCCTGAAGGAACGCGTCGTAAGCGCCCTTGGTGAAGATCACGTCGTCGCTCAGGAGCACGTCGTAGGTGTTGAGCTGGTCTGCAGTCAGGGCGTGCACGTCCTGCGCGTTGCGAAGACTCAGCCATGCGACGTCGTCACCGCGCTCAAGCACGACGAGGGCGCGAGGGCGCTCGGTCACCTTGGCCAGCAGCGAAAGAGCTGATCGCGTGGACGGTGCCTCGCCGGTCACGAGGCTCTCAATGACATGCACGCGGCCCTCGCGAGCCCGGTCAGAGAGGGCGCCGCGCAGTGCAGCAGCCTTCATCTTCTTGGGCGTGCGCTGGGAGTAGTCGCGCGGTGTGGGGCCGTGTACGACGCCGCCGCCCGCGAACTGAGGTGCACGGATCGAGCCCTGGCGGGCGCGGCCGGTGCCCTTCTGGCGGTAGGGCTTGCGACCGCCACCGGCGACTTCGGCGCGGGTCTTGGTGTCGTGGGTGCCTTGCCGGGCCGCCGCGAGCTGAGCGACGACGACCTGGTGGATCAACGGGATGTTGACCTGGGTGTCGAAGACCTCGGCAGGCAGGTCAACGGTGCCGGACTTGCTGCCCTCGGCATCGAGGATGTCGATCGTGGTCACTGGTCAGCTCCCTTCGCCTTGGCTGCGGTGCGAAGCAGGACGACGGTGCCGCGAGGGCCGGGGATAGCGCCCTTGACGAGGATCAGTCCCCTGTCGACGTCGACCGCGTGGACGGTGAGGTTCTGGGTGGTCACGGTGTCGGAGCCCATTCGCCCGGCCATCCGCATACCCTTGAAGACGCGACCCGGAGTGGCGCAACCACCGATGGAGCCGGGCTTGCGGTGGTTGCGGTGAGAGCCGTGCGACGCGGAGACACCCGCGAAGCCGTGACGCTTCATCACACCGGAGAAGCCCTTGCCCTTGCTGGTGCCGGTCACATCGATCTTCTCGCCTGCGACGAGGTGGTCTGCGCCGAGCTCCTGGCCGAGGCTGTAGTCGGCGGCGTCGGCCGTCCGGATCTCGACCAGGTGGCGGCGAGGAGTCACGCCCGCCTTCTCGAAGTGACCTGCCATCGGCTTGGTGACCTTGGACGCCTTGACCTCGCCGAAGCCGAGCTGGACGGCGCTGTAGCCGTCTGTATCGGCCGCACGGACCTGGGTCACGACGTTCGAGGCAGCCTCGATCACGGTGACGGGGACGACGCGGTTGTTCTCGTCCCAGAGCTGGGTCATGCCGAGCTTGGTGCCCAGCAGACCTCGGACGTTTCGCACAGTGCTCATGGGTGTCTGGTCCTCAGAGCTTGATCTCGATGTCGACGCCCGCCGGTAGTTCGAGCCGCATGAGCGAGTCGACCGTCTTGGGCGTCGGGTCAATGATGTCGATGAGACGCTTGTGGGTGCGCATCTCGAAGTGCTCGCGGCTGTCCTTGTACTTGTGCGGCGAGCGGATCACGCAGAACACGTTCTTCTCCGTGGGGAGCGGCACCGGGCCTGCGACCTTTGCACCAGTACGCGTCACCGTGTCGACGATCTTGCGCGCCGACGAGTCGATGACCTCGTGGTCATAGGCCTTGAGCCGGATGCGGATCTTTTGTCCCGCCATGCTCTCGCTTCGTCCTTCTACTCGTACGCTGATGGTCGTGGTCGTCCAGCTGGACGCCCAGCCCAGTCCTCCGACCCCCGCGGTCGGGCGTGTCGCGTGCTGAGCACATGGCACACCGATCTCGGATCGGTCGTTGTCCTGGGAGTTGTAAGACCGGGAACCCTGGTGGGCGCCCGTCCTGGCGGTGACTCCGGTTCGGCGCTACCGACCGCCTCACATCTCGTGAGCGATACTCGGTACGCCCCGGCGACCCCGCCTGAGCAACCCAGATAGTCTGCCAGACGCCCCCTGCCGCTGCCAAATCGGGCCTTCCTGCACTGGCGTCAGGCGCCGGGCTCGTCCTTGTCGTCGTCGACCTCCCCGGCACGCGCGATGTAGGGGATCACCACCCACAGCACCACGAAGACGGCTGCCAGCAGAGCCGTGACAACGAGCGCAACAGTCCGAGACAAGAGTACGTCGAGTACGAGCAGGACCGCCCCGGCGATGGAGACGAACAGGGCCGCCAAACCTGCGGTGACATAGCGGGTGGCGGCCTTGATCAGGTCGGCTTTCATGCCACGGCGGAAAACGACCCGGTGGAAAGGCACCGGACCGATGATGCAGGCGGTCGCCAGGGCCGCCGCGATGAGCGCGACGAGATAGGTGTTGCGCTGAAAATCGGTCACCTTGGCGAAGCTGGCCTGGAACGCCAACGTCAACAAGAACGCGAAAAGGATCTGCACGCCTGCCTGGAGGACTCGCATCTCCTGCAGCAGCTCGCCGTAGTTGCGGTCCAGCCGCTCGGCCTCGGGTTCTTCGCGGCTCTTGTCTGAGCCCGATCCGCCATCGCTTTTGGTCATGGGCGGATTCAACCATTCGTGGCACGTAGCCGCCGACAGATCTGATCTCAACACCCTCGATCGCACGAAAAAGCCCCCCGCACCTGGTGCGGGGGGCTTCTCGACTCAGCTGGTCACTCGACCTGAGCTGGGCTCACTTACTGATGTTAGTGACGCGACCAGCACCCACCGTGCGGCCACCCTCGCGGATGGCGAAGCGGAGGCCGTCCTCCATCGCGATTGGCTGGATCAGCTCGACGGACATCTCGGTGTTGTCACCGGGCATGACCATCTCGGTGCCCTCGGGGAGAGTCACCACGCCGGTCACATCCGTTGTGCGGAAGTAGAACTGCGGCCGGTAGTTGTTGAAGAACGGCGTGTGCCGGCCACCCTCCTCCTTCGACAAGATGTAGACGTTTGCGTCGAAGTTGGTGTGCGGGGTCGTAGAGCCTGGCTTGATCACAACCATGCCGCGCTCGACGTCTTCGCGCTTTGTGCCTCGCAGGAGCAGTCCGACGTTCTCGCCGGCCTCGCCCGTGTCGAGCAGCTTGCGGAACATCTCGATGCCGGTAACGGTCGAGGTCTGCTTCTCGTCGCGAATACCGATGATGTCGACAGTCTCGTTGATCTTCACGATCCCGCGCTCGATGCGGCCGGTGATGACGGTGCCGCGCCCGGTGATGGTGAAGACGTCCTCGACCGGCATCAGGAACGGCTTCTCGGTGTCACGCTCAGGCTGCGGGATGTGCTCGTCGACCGCAGTCATCAGCTCGACGATCGACTCGCTCCACTTCTCGTCGCCGTTCAGCGCCGGGAAGGCAGCAACCCGGACGACGGGGATGTCGTCGCCGGCATACTCGTACTCGGACAGCAGCTCACGAACCTCGAGCTCGACGAGCTCCACGAGCTCCTCGTCCTCGACCATGTCGCACTTGTTAAGCGCGACGACGATGGCAGGAACGCCGACCTGACGGGCAAGCAGTACGTGCTCGCGGGTCTGCGGCATCGGGCCGTCGGTTGCCGCGACCACGAGGATCGCGCCATCCATCTGCGCCGCACCGGTAATCATGTTCTTGATGTAGTCAGCGTGACCGGGGCAGTCGACGTGCGCGTAGTGACGCGCCTCGGTCTGGTACTCGATGTGAGCGATCGAGATCGTGATACCGCGCTGCTTCTCCTCAGGCGCCTTGTCGATGTCGTCAAAGGCGAACTGGGGGTTCAGGGTCGGGAACTTGTCGTGCAGCACCTTCGAGATCGCCGCGGTCAGAGTGGTCTTCCCGTGGTCGATGTGGCCGATGGTGCCGATGTTCACGTGCGGTTTGGTCCGCTCGAATTTGGCCTTCGCCACTTGGACTTCCTCCTAGATAGGACTTGACTCGTTACGTGTACGCCGGGGAGTACCCTACTGGCTACTCGCCGCGGACCTTCTGGATGATCTCGTCGGCGACGCTCCTAGGAACCTCGGCGTACGAGTCGAACTGCATGGAGTATGACGCGCGACCTTGAGTCTTCGACCGCAGGTCACCAACGTATCCAAACATCTCGGAGAGCGGAACCAGAGCGGTCACCAGCTTGGCGCCGCCAAGGCCCTCCTCCATCGCCTGGATGTGTCCTCGCCGGGAGTTGAGGTCGCCGATCACTTCACCCATGTAGTCCTCGGGCGTGGTGACCTCGACGGCCATCATCGGCTCGAGCAGCACCGGGTTGGCGAGGCGGGCCGCCTCCTTGAAGACCATCCGGCCGGCCATCTTGAACGCCATCTCCGAAGAGTCGACGTCATGGTAGGCACCGTCTTGGAGAGTCACCTTGATGTCGACCATCGGATAGCCGGCGAGGACGCCGAACTCCATGGCCTCCTGGATACCTTCGTCGACCGGCGGGATGTACTCGCGCGGGATGCGACCACCCGTGACGGCGTTAACGAACTCATAGCCGCCATCGCCGTCGCCACCGGTCGGCTCCATGTCGATGATGACCTTCGCGAACTGGCCGGATCCACCAGTCTGCTTCTTGTGGACGTAGTCGACCTTCTGGACAGCCTTGCGGATCGTCTCGCGGTAGGCGACCTGGGGCTTGCCGACGTTCGCCTCGACGCGGAACTCGCGACGCATCCGGTCGACCAGCACCTCGAGGTGCAGCTCGCCCATGCCGGCAATGATCGTCTGACCAGTCTCTTCGTCGGTCCGAACCTGGAAGGTCGGGTCCTCTTCGGAGAGTCGCTGGATCGCGGTACCAAGCTTCTCCTGGTCACCCTTCGACTTCGGCTCGACAGCCACGTGGATCACCGGGGCGGGGAAGGTCATCGACTCGAGCACGACCGGCTGAGCCTGGTCGCACAAAGTCTCGCCTGTGGTGGTGTCCTTGAGACCCATCACGGCCACGATGTGACCAGCGCCCACGGAAGCGATCTCTTCACGCTTGTTGGCGTGCATCCGATAGATCTTGCCGATCCGCTCCTTCCTGCCCTTCGTGGGGTTCAGGACGGTGGTGCCGGTGTCGAGACGACCTGAGTAGACGCGCAGGTAGGTCAGCTTGCCGAGATGCGGGTCAGCCATGATCTTGAAGGCCAGCGCCGAGAAAGGCTCGTCCTCGTTGGGTTGGCGCTCGACGATGACCTCCTCGTCCTTGATGTCGTGGCCTTCGACGGAGGCGATGTCGAGCGGGGACGGGAGGTAGGCGACGACTGCGTCGAGCAACGGCTGAACACCCTTGTTCTTGAATGCCGAACCGGTCAGGACGGGAGTCAGCTTGTCGGCGACAGTCGCGCGACGGATTGCAGCCTTCAGCGCCTCGTCTGTCGGCTCCTCACCCTCGAGGTAGAGCTCCATCATCTCGTCGTCGGCTTCGGCGATCGTCTCCAGGAGGCGGTCGCGCCACTCCCGAGCAGCCTCGGTGTGCGTCGCGGGTATCTCTTCGTCGGCGTAGTCCTCACCCTTGGCAGTGTCGCCACGCCAGGTGAGCGCGCGCATCGTGACCAGGTCGACCACGCCGATGAAGTCGGCCTCGGTCCCGATCGGGATCTGCAGCACGAGCGGGATGGCGCCGAGACGCGACTCGATCATCTCTACGCAGCGGTGGAACTCTGCGCCGGTGCGGTCAAGCTTGTTGACGAAGCAGAGGCGCGGAACGCGGTAGCGGTTGGCCTGGCGCCATACGGTCTCCGACTGCGGCTCGACGCCCGCCACGCCGTCGAACACCGCGACTGCACCGTCGAGCACGCGCAGCGAACGCTCGACCTCGATGGTGAAGTCGACGTGTCCGGGTGTGTCGATGATGTTGATCGTGTGGTCTTGCCAGATGCACGTCGTGGCGGCCGAGGTGATCGTGATGCCGCGCTCCTGCTCCTGCTCCATCCAGTCCATCGTGGCTGCGCCCTCGTGGACCTCACCGATCTTGTAGTTGATGCCGGTGTAGAAGAGGATCCGCTCGGTCGTTGTGGTCTTCCCAGCATCGATGTGCGCCATGATGCCGATGTTGCGCACTCGGCCGAGGTCGGTAGTGATGGTGGTTGCCACGGTGGACGCTTCCCTAACGGTCTATGGGTGGGTGGAGACAACGATGCAAAATGCGGGACGCCATGTCTGGCATACAGCTCTGTGGGGACGCTGTGGTCAGCGGACGCCTCGGCATCGGATTGTCACCAGCGGTAATGCGCGAAAGCCTTGTTCGACTCGGCCATCTTGTGCGTGTCCTCGCGTCTCTTGACTGCTGCTCCGAGACCGTTCGACGCATCCAGCAGTTCGTTCATCAGACGCTCGGACATGGTCTTCTCGCGGCGGGCCTGGGAGTACTGGACGAGCCAGCGCAGTGCGAGCGTGGTGGAACGGCTGGCGCGGACCTCGACTGGCACCTGGTAGGTGGCGCCGCCGACACGGCGGCTGCGCACCTCAAGCGTCGGCTTGACGTTGTCGAGCGCCCGCTTGAGCGTCAGCACTGGGTCGGTCGCGGTCTTCTCACGGCAGCCCTCGAGTGCGGTATGCACGATGCGCTCGGCAACCTGCTTCTTGCCGTCGACGAGCACCTTGTTGATCAGCTGGGTCACCAGCTGGCTGCCGTAGACCGGATCGATCTCGACCGGACGCTTCGGGGCCGGGCCCTTGCGAGGCATTAGCTCTTCTCCTTCTTCGCGCCGTAACGGCTACGAGCCTGCTTACGGTTCTTGACACCCTGGGTGTCGAGTGAGCCGCGAATGATCTTGTAGCGCACACCAGGCAGGTCCTTCACGCGACCACCACGGACCAGCACGATCGAGTGCTCCTGCAGGTTGTGACCCACGCCAGGGATGTATGCCGTGACCTCGATGCCGCTGGTCAGGCGCACCCGGGCGACCTTGCGGAGGGCCGAGTTCGGCTTCTTCGGCGTGGTCGTGTAAACGCGTGTGCACACGCCGCGTCGCTGAGGAGATCCCTTCAGGGCGGGCGTCTTCGTCTTTGACACCTTGTCCTGGCGGCCCTTGCGGACGAGCTGTTGGATGGTGGGCACCGCGTAGTTCTCTTTCCTGTCGGCTGCACTGTGCAGTGGGTTCTGCGCTGTGGGGCGCCTGCGTCGCGACCCCCGCACTCGGGCGTGTCGCCCTCACGTCGGTCACCTGCTGCCGGACAACCGCCTAGCAGTGGTGATGGTCATGCACAGACCTCGTGGCTTGAGCGGCACACGAGAGGACCTGGATCGCCCAGGCACAGTGTTCAAGATTACCGGCTGCCGCGGGCAGGGTCAAAACGACCGCAGACTGGTGCGAGGCAGCGTGCAGATGGGCTGTTCCCGCAGCGTGCGAGGGTCGCAGCAGCCGTCGAAAGCCGCGGAGACGCCGACCGCGTCAGGCAGGACCGCGCTCGCGGACAGCCTCGACCTTCTCCATCGCGCCGCGCAGCTCGCTCAGCCACTCCTCACTGTGCTGACCGACGAGACGGACGCACCAGCTCAAGGCGTCTGCCCGGGACCGAGCCACGCCCGACTCGACGAGGGTGTCGAGGACCTGGCGTTGCGGCTGACGAAGCCGCGTCATCACCGGAACGGCCAGGTGAGTGAACAGTGCCGAACGGTTGCCGATCGTCACTCCCCAGGACACCTTCCGCTTGAAGCGCGCCTCTGCCTCGCGGGCAATGCCGATTCGCTCATCCCGCGTCTGCTCGCGCCAACCGGAGATCCTGCCTGAGTCAGCCTCTGCGCGCTCAGCATCACCGGCATCTTCACCGAGCGTCACTGGGTCGACCTCGACGACCACGGTGATTTCCTCGCGGTCGACCGTGATCGAGGGTGGCTGCGCGGTCCAGGCATCGGGAAGTCGGCCGGCGAACCAGGCGCTCACGGACTGGTGGTCAGAGGAAGTAATCATGTAATCAACATTACCGGCTGCAGGCCACGATTCAAGAGGGGAGGTCGTGGTCTCGAGGCTGAACGGGTGTCACTGGTTCTCCAGATCCAGCGCAAACCGCACTACGTCAGAGACCTCGACGCTGTGGCCTTGCCTGATGTCGTCGACCTCCATCCAGGCGACATCGTCGGTGGTGCCATCGACCTCGATGACCCGTGGCGCGTCACTAGCCGAGGTGATGGTCGCGGCGTACACCAAGTGGATGCCGTGGAAGTCCTCCAGCACCCCGAGGGGCGAGAGCCCGGTGAACCGCCGGGAGTAGACGCCGAGGATAGGACCGACGTCGATCTCGAGACCTGTCTCCTCGAGCACCTCGCGACGAAGCGACACCTCTGGATGCTCACCGTGGTCGACCCCACCACCGGGAAGTGTCCACGTGCCGGCCGTGCCGTATCCGGCACCGGAGATGCGCGCGAGGAGCACCTGTCCGCCGCGGCGAAGCAAAGCACGAGCGGCCAGCCGCTGGTGCGGCACCGCGGTTTCGCTCAAGGAGACGCCCTACCCGTGCTGCGGATAGACAGGCGGCGGCGGGCCCGGGTGCGGTGGGTATGACGGCTGAGGCCGAGCGCCGCGCAGGAGCATGGCCAGCGGCGCCGCTGCCGCCACGAGCAGCAAGCTGACGACTCCCATGACGACGAACGACATCCAGTTGAAGTCATCAGACCCTCCGCCCGCAGCCGTGCCTCCGCCGTCGGCCGTGATCGAGGCCATCCACACTGCGGCGAACATCAGGCCGACGCCCAGGACGCACACAGCTGCCAGCAGTCGCGGCCGATGCCAGCCGGTAGTGACCGGTTCCGTGGTCGGCTTGCCAGCTTCTCTGCGGCCATCGCTGACCGCGCGGTAGACCTCGTCGGCCTGTGCCGGGCTCAAGGAACCGCGGTTGACGAGAGGGGTCAACGACTCGAAAAGGGGGTCTGCGTGTCCCTGCGGGTAGCTCATGGCGATGAGAGTAGCGGCCGGGAAGGTCTAGGAAGCGTCTCCTCGACCGAGGGCCCTCGTCAGAACCTCGACGGCCTCCTCGATTGACCAATCGAGCGTCGCAGGTCCAACAGTGAACTCGGTCCACGACCAACCAGGCACGTCGGCGGCACCCCATGGCGGACTCACCGAGATGCCGTCCGTCTCCATGAACTGGGTCAGACGCTCGATAATCGCGTCGTGGTCGTCGTCCACCAGGATCCGGAAGGCGTTCGTATGCGGTGGCTGCGGGAACACCTCAATCCCCGCCGCCTGGAAGGCCGTGGCCAAAGCGACCGCTCGATCGTGGTACGCCGGCATCTGTGGCAGCTCTTCGCGCAGACCACGGAGCGCAGCGACGGCATACGGAAGCATCGTGAACAACGTGCCGCCCATGCGCTGCCGCCACTGGCGCGCCTCGTCGATGGCATCCGTCGGCCCAGCAAGGGCGGCACCCGCAAGCCCGCGCAAACCCTTGTAGAACGAGACGTAGACAGAGTCAGCAAGGTCGGCGATCTCAGGCAGTGTGTGACCAAGGTACGGCGCCGACTCCCAGACCCGGGCACCGTCGAAGTGCAACGCGACGCCCCTCTCACGACAGGCGGTCGAGAACGCGGACAGCTCGTCCCACGTCGGCAACAGGTAGCCGGCATCGCGAAGAGGGAGTTCGAGCAGGCAGGCACCGAGCTTTCCCGGAACGTTGGTGAGGTCAGCAACCGTCGGGACTCGAGGGCCGTCGCTCAGCGACTCGAACTGGAATCCGTGCAAGAGCCGCGGGCCGTCGAGTTCGTGATGCAGCAGATGCGACTGCGCCGGCAGCGCAACCCGTTGTGAACCGGCGCGATCTGTCCAGACCCGGAGCATGCACTGCTGCGCCATCGTGCCACTAGGGAACATCGCGGCGGCGGGCTTACCCAGGAGTTCCGCCACCTCCTGCTCGACTGCCGCGACCGGTCCCCTGTCGCCGTACCTGTCCCACTCGAGGTCAGTCTCGGCGGCCGCTGCGTCCACGAGCCCGCGCAGGACGTCGGCAGGCGGTCGCTGGCTTGCTCCGGGGAGCCATCGCTCCGCCGCGGCCGCCGCGCTGCGGAATCGGTCGATGCGAGCTTTCTCGTGGTTCGGGGTCTCAGCGACCGGAGATTCATCCGTCACGAAATGAATCCTCTCACTGTGGAGATCAAGATCGGACACAGCGAAAGGCGGCCACCCCATTGGGGTGGCCGCCTCTCTGCAGTTGTGCTTGAACCGCTCGCGTCAGCTCTGGTAGGAGCCGAAGTCGAAGTCGTCCAGGGCAACAGCCTGACCCGCCGACGGACCGAAGTCGTAGTCGTACGTGTCGTAGTCAATCGAGTAGGCCTGGGCCCGTGCTTCTTCGGTGGGCTCCACTCGAATGTTGCGGTAACGCTCGAGTCCGGTGCCGGCCGGGATGAGCTTGCCCAGGATGACGTTCTCCTTGAGCCCGCGCAGCGAGTCGGACTTACCGTGGATCGCAGCATCGGTGAGGACCCTCGTCGTCTCCTGGAAGGACGCCGCCGACAACCAGGACTCGGTGGCCAGCGATGCCTTGGTGATCCCCATCAGCACCGGTCGACCCGACGCAGGCGTGCCGCCTTCGGCGACAACGCGACGGTTTTCGGTTTCGAAGCGGATCCGCTCGACCAGCTCACCCGGCAACAGGGAGGCGTCGCCACTCTCGATCACGGTGATCCGACGCAGCATCTGTCGGATGATGATCTCGATGTGCTTGTCGTGGATGGCAACCGCCTGGCGACGGTAGACCTCCTGGACCTGCTCGACGAGGTGCTCCTGTGTCTTGCGGGGGCCGAGGACTCGCAGCACGTCTCCCGGATCTGCCTTACCGACAGTGAGCTGCTGACCGACCTCGACATGAGCGCCATCCTCGACGCCAAGGCCGAGCCGGGCACGCTTGCTGACCGGGAAGGCAACCTCTTCGGAGCCGTCGTCGGGGACGACGACGATCTTGCGGGTCTTGTCGGTGTCCTCGATGCGTACGCGACCGGCAGACTCCGAGATCGGCGCCTTGCCCTTGGGCTGGCGGGCCTCGAAGAGCTCGACCACGCGAGGAAGACCCTCAGTGATGTCGTCTGCGGAGGCCACGCCACCGGTGTGGAACGTACGCATGGTCAGCTGCGTGCCGGGCTCGCCGATCGACTGGGCCGCGATGATGCCGACAGCCTCTCCGATGTCGACGAGCTTGCCGGTTGCGAGCGAACGGCCGTAGCACTTCGCACACGTACCGGTCTTCGCGTCGCAGGTGAGGACCGAGCGCACCTTGACCTCGTGGATGCCTGCCTCGACGAGCTTGTTGATGACCACGTCACCGATGTCGTCGCCGCCCTTGGCGAGTACGTCACCAGTGTCGGGGTGCTCGACGTCGACGGCCAGGTTGCGAGCGTAGGCGGAGGTCTCGACGTACTCGTCCTTGACGACGCGGCCGTCGTCGAGCTTGACGCCGATGACCTTGCTGAGTCCACGCTCGGTGCCGCAGTCGTCCTCACGGATGATGACGTCCTGCGACACGTCGACCAACCGACGCGTGAGGTAGCCGGAGTCGGCCGTCCGCAGCGCGGTGTCAGCGAGACCCTTTCGAGCGCCGTGTGTCGAGATGAAGTACTCGAGCACCGACAGACCCTCACGGAAGTTCGCCTTGATCGGGCGCGGAATGATCTCGCCCTTCGGGTTGGCCACGAGACCACGCATACCGGCGATCTGGCGGACCTGAGTCATGTTTCCGCGGGCGCCCGAGTTGACGATCATGTAGATCGGGTTGGTCTTCTCGAACGTCGCTTCCATCGACTTCGCGACCTCGATCGTGGCGGTGTTCCAGATCTCGATCAGCTCTTGGCGGCGCTCTTCGTCGGTGATGAGGCCCCGCTCGTACTGCTGCTGGACCTTCTCCGACTGAGCTTCGTAGATCGCCATGATCTTGGGCTTGTCGGGTGGAGTGACGACGTCCTCGATGGAGATCGTGACGCCCGAACGCGTGGCCCAGTAGAAGCCGGCGTCCTTGAGGGCGTCGAGTGCCGTCGCTACTTCGACCTTGGTGTAACGCTCAGCCAGGTCGTTGACGATCGCGCCGAGCTGCTTCTTGCCGACTTCGCCGTTGACGTAGGCGTAGTCAGCCGGAAGCGCCTCGTTGAACAAGGCGCGACCAAGCGTTGTCTCGAGCGTCAGTCGCTGACCGGGCTCCCAGTCCTCGGGTGTGTCATAGCCGAGTGGGGGTACGACGTCGGCGAACCGCAGCTTGATCTTGCTCTGTAGCTCGATCTCCTTGCGGTCGAACGCCATCAACGCCTCGGACACGGAGCCGAAGGCACGCCCCTCGCCCACGTAGTCGTCGCGGTCGAGGGTGAGGAAGTAGATGCCGATGATCATGTCCTGCGTCGGCATCGTCACGGGGCGACCGTCGGCGGGCTTCAAGATGTTGTTGGTGGACAACATCAGGATGCGCGCCTCGGCCTGTGCCTCGGCTGACAGCGGCAGGTGCACGGCCATCTGGTCGCCGTCGAAGTCGGCGTTGAACGCCGAGCAGACGAGGGGGTGGATCTGGATGGCCTTGCCCTCGATCAGCTGGGGCTCGAACGCCTGGATCCCGAGTCTGTGCAGGGTGGGCGCGCGGTTGAGCAGCACCGGGTGCTCGGTGATGACCTCTTCGAGGACATCCCAGACAACCGGACGGCTGCGCTCCACCATGCGCTTGGCGCTCTTGATGTTTTGCGCGTGGTTGAGGTCGACGAGGCGCTTCATCACGAACGGCTTGAACAGCTCCAACGCCATCTGCTTCGGCAGGCCGCACTGGTGCAGCTTGAGCTGCGGGCCGACCACGATGACCGAGCGGCCGGAGTAGTCGACGCGCTTGCCGAGGAGGTTCTGCCGGAAGCGGCCCTGCTTGCCCTTGAGCATGTCGGACAGCGACTTGAGCGGCCGGTTGCCCGGACCGGTGACAGGTCGACCACGTCGGCCGTTGTCGAACAGCGAGTCGACGGCTTCTTGGAGCATCCGCTTCTCGTTGTTGACGATGATCTCGGGCGCACCGAGGTCGAGCAGCCTCTTCAACCGGTTGTTGCGGTTGATGACGCGGCGGTAGAGGTCGTTGAGGTCAGACGTGGCGAAGCGGCCACCGTCGAGCTGCACCATCGGGCGCAGGTCCGGCGGGATCACGGGGACGCAGTCGAGAACCATGCCCTCCGGGCTGTTGGTCGTCGTCATGAACGCCGACACGACCTTCAGCCGCTTGAGCGCACGAGTCTTGCGCTGGCCCTTGCCGGTGCGGATCGTCTCGCGGAGGGACTCGGACTCGGCGGTGAGGTCGAAGGACTGGAGGCGCTTCTGGATCGCCTCAGCACCCATCGAGCCTTCGAAGTACTTGCCGAACCGGAACTTCATCTCCCGGTAGAGGATCTCGTCGCCCATCAGGTCCTGGACCTTGAGCGTGCGGAACGAGCTCCACACCTCGTCGACCCGGTCGATCTCACGCTGGGCGCGGTCACGGATCTGCTTGAGCTCGCGCTCGGCGCCTTCTTTGACCTTGCGCTTGGCGTCGGCCTTGGCACCCTCGGCCTCGAGCGCGCCGAGGTCTTCTTCGAGCTTGCCCATCCGGTTGGCGACGTCGGAGTCACGACGTTGCTCCAGTTGCTTGCGCTCGATGTCGATCTTCGCCTCGAGCGATGGCAGGTCCTTGTGACGGGCGTCGTCGTCGACCGCGGTGATCATGTAGGCCGCGAAGTAGATGACCTTCTCGAGGTCCTTGGGTGCGAGGTCGAGAAGGTACCCGAGCCGGCTCGGCACGCCCTTGAAGTACCAGATGTGAGTGACCGGGGCGGCGAGCTCGATGTGGCCCATCCGCTCGCGACGCACCTTCGATCGCGTGACTTCGACGCCACAGCGCTCACAGATGATGCCCTTGAAGCGGACGCGCTTGTACTTACCGCAGTAGCACTCCCAGTCGCGCGTGGGGCCGAAGATCTTCTCGCAGAAGAGTCCGTCGCGCTCGGGCTTGAGGGTGCGGTAGTTGATAGTTTCGGGCTTCTTGACCTCGCCGTGGCTCCACTGACGGATGTCGTCCGCAGTGGCCAGGCCGATCCGAAGCTCATCGAAGAAGTTAACGTCCAGCAAGACTGTTCCTTCGTCTTATGTTGCTGCGGGTGTTGCTGTTGTCAGACCGTCTGTCTTGGTTGTTGCCTGAGTGCAGGTCTCGGGGCGGGGGTGGCTAGCCTCGCGAACAAGTTCGCTTCGGCCCACTCAGAAGCCTGATCGGCACGCAAGCGCGCCCATCAGACTTCCTCGACCGAACTGACACCCTCGTTTGGCCGGCGAGCGAGGTCGATACCCAGCTCCTCGGCCGCACGGAAGACGTCCTCGTCGGTGTCACGCATGTCCATGGCGACGCCGTCGCTGGACAGCACCTCGACGTTGAGGCACAGCGACTGCATCTCCTTGACGAGCACCTTGAACGACTCGGGGATGCCCGGCTCGGGGATGTTCTCGCCCTTGACGATGGCCTCGTAGACCTTGACGCGGCCGAGGATGTCGTCGGACTTGATGGTGAGCAGCTCCTGCAGCGCGTAGGCGGCGCCGTAGGCCTCGAGCGCCCACACCTCCATCTCGCCGAAACGCTGACCACCGAACTGAGCCTTACCACCGAGTGGCTGCTGGGTGATCATCGAGTACGGCCCGGTCGAGCGCGCGTGGATCTTGTCGTCGACCAGGTGGTTGAGCTTGATGATGTAGGTGTAGCCGACGGAGACAGGTGCCGGGAAGGGCTCGCCAGTGCGGCCGTCATACAGCTTGGCCTTGCCGTCGCCGCCGACCAGCCGGTCGCCGTCGCGGTTCGGGCGGGTGGAGGCGAGCAGCCCCGAGATCTCATCCTCACGTGCACCGTCGAACACCGGTGTGGCGACGTTGGTGTTCGGCGGGGCCTTGCTCAGACCGATCTCGCCCAGTCGCTTCTGCCAGTCGGCCGCATTACCTTCGACTTCCCACCCGTTCTTGGCGACCCACCCGAGGTGGGCCTCAAGCACCTGACCGATGTTCATCCGGCCTGGCACACCGAGCGGGTTGAGGATGATGTCGACGGCAGTGCCGTCTTCGAGGAACGGCATGTCCTCAGCCGGCAGGATCTTCGAGATGACACCCTTGTTGCCGTGACGTCCGGCCAGCTTGTCGCCGTCGGAGATCTTGCGCTTCTGCGCGACGTAGACGCGGATGAGCTGGTTGACGCCGGGGGGAAGCTCGTCGTCCTCTTCACGGTCGAAGACGCGGACACCGATGACGATGCCGCTCTCGCCGTGCTTGACCTTCAGCGACGTGTCGCGCACCTCGCGCGCCTTCTCACCGAAGATCGCCCGGAGCAACCGCTCTTCGGGAGTTAGCTCTGTCTCGCCCTTGGGCGTGACTTTGCCGACCAAGATGTCGCCTGGGACCACTTCGGCCCCGATCCGGATGATGCCTCGCTCGTCGAGATCGGCCAGCATCTCGTCGGAGACGTTCGGGATGTCCCGGGTGATCTCCTCAGGCCCCAGCTTGGTGTCGCGGGCGTCGACCTCGTGCTCCTCGATGTGGATCGAGGTGAGGACGTCTTCCTGCACCAGGCGCTGGCTGAGGATGATCGCGTCTTCGTAGTTGTGGCCCTCCCACGGCATGTAGGCGACCAGCAGGTTGCGCCCGAGGGCCATCTCGGCCTTGTCGGTGCTCGGCCCGTCGGCGATCGGCCTGCCGACCTCGACCCGGTCGCCCTCGGCCACGGTGGGTCGCTGGTTGACGCAGGTGCCCTGGTTGGAGCGGCGGAACTTGGCGAGCCGGTAGGTCTCGTAACGACCGTCGTCCTCCATGACCTCGACCGAGTCTGCCGAGACCTCGGTGACGACACCGGCCGCCTTGGCGACCAGGACGTCTCCGGCGTCGACGGCGGCGCGGTACTCCATGCCGGTGCCGACGAGCGGCGCCTCAGCACGGATGAGCGGGACGGCCTGACGCTGCATGTTGGAACCCATGAGCGCCCGGTTGGCGTCGTCGTGCTCGAGGAACGGGATCAGCGCGGTCGCGACCGACACCATCTGGCGTGGCGAGACGTCCATGTAGTCGACGGCGCTGCCTGGCACGTAGTCGACCTCACCACGGCGCGTCCGCACCAGCACCCGCTCTTCCTCGAACAGGAACTTCGAGGTAAGCGGTGCGTTGGCCTGGGCGATGACGACGCGGTCTTCCTCGTCGGCAGTCAGGTAGTCGATCTGGTCGGTGACCGTGCCCTTGACGACCTTGCGGTAAGGCGTCTCGACGAACCCGAACGCGTTGACACGCCCAAATGTCGACAGGGAGCCAATCAGCCCGATGTTGGGACCTTCGGGAGTCTCGATCGGACACATCCGGCCGTAGTGCGACGGGTGTACGTCGCGGACCTCGAAACCTGCGCGCTCACGCGACAGGCCACCCGGGCCGAGCGCCGACAAGCGCCGCTTGTGGGTCAGACCCGCGAGGGGGTTGATCTGGTCCATGAACTGGCTCAGCTGCGACGTGCCGAAGAACTCCTTCAGCGCGGCGACGACCGGGCGGATGTTGATCAGGGTCTGCGGCGTGATCGCCTCGACGTCCTGGGTCGTCATCCGCTCGCGGACAACCCGCTCCATCCGGGCAAGGCCCGTGCGGAGCTGGTTTTGGATGAGCTCACCGACCGTGCGCAGCCGGCGGTTGCCGAAGTGGTCGATGTCGTCCTTCTCGACGACGACGGGTCCACGCGGCGAGTTCATCTCTTCGCGGCCGTCGTGCAGCGCAACGATGTATCGGATCGCGGCGACGATGTCGTCCACGGTCAGCGTCTGCTGGTCGTAGGCCTCGTCTTGGCCGAGCTTCTTGTTGATCTTGTAGCGGCCGACCTTGGCGAGGTCGTAACGCTTGGGGTTGAAGTAGTAGTTCTCGAGCAGCGTCTGGGCTGCCTCGCGCGTCGGCGGTTCGCCGGGCCGCAGCTTGCGGTAGATGTCGAGCAGCGCGTCGTCCTGGCCGGACGTGTGGTCCTTCTCCAAGGTGAGCCGGATCGACTCGAACTCGCCGAACTCCTCGAGGATCTGCGCCTCGGTCCAGCCGAGCGCCTTGAGCAGCACCGTGACGTTCTGCTTGCGCTTGCGGTCGAGCCGGACACCGACCATGTCGCGCTTGTCGATCTCGAACTCGAGCCAGGCACCGCGGGACGGGATCATCTTCGCGCTGAAGATGTCCTTGTCAGAGGTCTTGTCGATGCTGCGCTCGAAGTAGACACCTGGGGAGCGGACCAACTGGGAGACGACGACACGCTCGGTGCCGTTGACGATGAACGTGCCCTTGTCGGTCATCAGCGGGAAGTCGCCCATGAACACGGTCTGGCTCTTGATCTCGCCCGTCTCGTTGTTCATGAACTCGGCCGTGACGTACAGCGGCGCGGAGTAGGTGAAGTCGCGCTCCTTGCACTCCTCGACGGTGTTCTTGGGCTCGTAGAAGACGGGCTCGCTGAACGTCAGGCTCATGGTGCCGGAGAAGTCCTCGATGGGAGAGATCTCGGTGAAGATCTCCTCGAGACCCGACCTCATGGGAACGCCTTCGCGCCCCCGTGTGGGGTCCTCTTCGAGTCTGGCTCTCCATGACTCACCGCCGATGAGCCAGTTGAAGCTGTCTGCTTGTAGGGCCAGCAAATCTGGAACCTCGAGAGGTTCGCCGATCTTGGCGAAGGACACGCGACCGGTGTCGACTCCGCTGCTGGTCAAGGAACTAGATGAACTGTTGGTGCCGGCTTTGCGCGAGGCGGCCAAGAGGGGTCCTTCCGAAGGCTCGCGAACACAACGTTAAGCGCATGCCGAGGCCACCCGAGACCGGGTCGAAGGTGAGCGGAAGGCAGCGCAAAGAAGCAGTTTACCCCATGGGCCGACTGCTGTCGAACAAGGCAGGCGGACCGAAGCCCGCAGTTCGCCAGGTTCGCGATCGGAACTGCGCCGAGCATCCCGCGAGCAGGGCCCGGAGTCAAGCATTCTGGCCACGTTGGGGGGTCAAAATCTCGGCAGAACGCGGCTCTTGCCCGTCTTTGTCATAGTGCGGTGATCTCGTGGACCAGCCATCGGTCGCCACTCTTGACCATCGTGAACACGACTCGGTTCAGCGACGTCTGCGGTCGATCGTTGGCCGTCGACGTACTCGTCTGGTCGATGAACAGCACGATCTCGACCTCGTTCGCCTCGGCCGACGCGACACCGGACGCCATCACGTTCGCCTCGACGTGAGCCCGCACCTGCTCCGGCGGAACAACGACGGGTGCTTGCTGAGGTTACGCACGGTAGAAACGTCCGCCACCGTCCCCAGCATCGGTAATGCACGATTTCCGACCTTCTGCCTACACAGGCGGCCATCCCAGTTGGGATGGCCGCCTGTGTACTTGCAGTGTCGTCACATCGACGACGCGATGGCTACTTGACTGAGACGGTGGCGCCTGCGGCCTCGAGCGATTCCTTGGCCTTGTCGGCGGCATCCTTCGCGACCTTCTCCAGGATCGGCTTGGGGGCGCTCTCCACGAGGTCCTTGGCCTCCTTGAGGCCGAGGCTCGTCAGCGTGCGCACCTCCTTGATGACCTGGATCTTCTTGTCACCGGCCGCTTCGAGTACGACGTCGAACTCGTCCTGCTCCTCAGGGGCTGCGTCTCCGGCGGCGCCGCCCGCGGGGGCACCGGCAACGGCCGCGGCCACGGGGGCCGCTGCAGTCACGCCGAAGGTTTCTTCGAACTGCTTCACGAACTCGCTGAGCTCGAGGAGGGTCATCTCCTTGAACGCGCCTAGGAGCTCGTCGGTGGTGAGCTTCGCCATGATGGGTTCCTTTTCCTGAGCTTGCAGACCTGCGGTTGTCCGCCGGTCGGTTTCTGGATGGTCGGGTGAGGTGAACTGCTAGCTCTCGGTTGGCTCCGCGGCATCGGAGTCGGTGTCGGTTTCGGTAGCCGTGGGCTCGTCGGCCACCGCAGCGGCGTCGGTTTCTGTGCTGTCGGCCGCGGGCTCGTCGGCTGCGGGCGCATCGGCTGCGGGCTCGTCAGCTGCGGGCTCGTCGGCCGTGGCCTCCTCGGCTGCGAGGGGCGCAGTGTCGGTGACGGCCGTCGCCGGCTCACCGGCGTCAGCCGCGAGGACGGATGGGTCCTGCTCGGCCTTCGCCTGCAAGGCACCGACCAGACGTGCGGCCTGCGACAGCGGGGCGTTGAGCAGGTAGACGGCGTTGCTGAGCGAAGCCAGGAGCGCACCGGCGAGCTTGCCGAGGAGCACCTCGCGGGACTCGAGGTCAGCGATCTTGGAGATCTCCTCGACGGTCAGCTGCTTGCCGTCGAGGATGCCGCCCTTGATGATGAGTGGTGAGTTGGCCTTGGCGAAATCACGCAGGCTCTTGGCTGCCTCCACCGGGTCGCCCTTGATGAAGGCGATCGCAGTCGGGCCAACCAGGAGGTCGTCGAATCCTTCGACACCGGCATCTTTGGCCGCGAGTTTGGTGAGCGTGTTCTTCACCACGGCATAGTTGACGTTCTCACCGAGAGCTCGCCGCAGTTCTTGCAGCTGCTTCACCGTGAGCCCGCGATAATCAGTCAGCACCGCTCCGCCAGAGCTACGGAACTCGTCCGTCAGCTCTGCGACGGCTGCTGCCTTGTCTGGCCGCGCCATGGATCTCCTTCCAGGAAAGACATCGAACATCGAGACCTACGGTCACCCGTCCAGCTGCGGTGACGAAAAAAACGCCCCATGCAGGCGCATGAGGCGAGGATCGGCGGGGCCGATATCGACAATCACACCTGCGTGGGTCGCCCGCTGGGCGGGGCCTTCGGTTGGTCTCGGCTAGCAGACCAACGACCGACGGTCTTCGGTGGTCACAGCGTACGACGCGCGGCGCCACCGAGCCAAATCGGCCTCAGAGGCTGAACTCGCCCACCGTGCTCGGGTCTGGCGCCTTGACCGATACGGGCTTGCCGTAGTCGCTGAAGTTGACGTCGATGCTTCCGGAGTCGCCGAGACCGACCTGGAGCTGCACTGGGCGGTTGTCGCCGTCGACGTACACCTCGCTGGTCAGCGTGTCTGGCAAACCAAGCGTGCCTGCCTCCTGGCCCTTGAACATCGGGTTGGCCTTGAGCATCTCGGCCGTGTCGACGGTGATCGTGTAGTGACGTGTCTCGACTCCGTCGACTGTTTCAACGCCCTTGTCCTCGAAGTCGGTGATGCCCTCCAGGTAGGCGGTGAAGTTGTTGGGGTTGGTGGCGTCGAAGATCTGAGCCATCGGGTCGCTGGGGTCGGAAAGGTCGATCTTGAGCCACTCTTTCCCCTCAGGCGCGAACATCTTCCCCTGGATGTAGAGCACCTTGTCGAGGATCAGCAGCCGCATTTCCGTACCTTGAATGGTTGCGGTCACGTCCATCTCGGTCGCGTCTGGACCGCCAAGGCCAGCCACATCGCCTGACATCTCTAAGGACTCACCGGGCGCGGCGACGGTCGCCTCGATGTGGGCCGAGCCGGCACTCTTCTGCGCGGCATCAATCTCCTCCGCGAAGGTCTCCTTAGTGAGCAGCGCTGGGCTGTCAGGCGCCGGCGTGGCGGCCGGGTCGTTGCTCGGATCCGTGCTGCCATCGTCGCCGCATCCGGCCAGACCGACCAACAGGCCTGTCGCCACCAGGGAAACTGCCAGCCGTCGCATCGTCATTCTGTAACCCCTCGATGATCGTCGGAGAAACTCCCCAAGGACTCCAGCGTACGTGGAGAACTGTCAGTCCTCGCCCTGTTCGGCGGCGAGGAGGTTGCGGGTCCGGTTGGGATCGACCTGGACTCCCGGACCCATCGTCGCCGACATGGTGACCTTCCGCAGGTAGCGGCCCTTGGAGCTGGCCGGCTTGAGCCTGAGCACTTCGTCGAGGGCTGCGGCGTAGTTCTCGACCAGCTTCTCAGTCGCGAATGACGCCTTGCCGATGATGAAGTGCAGGTTGGCATGCCGGTCGACGCGGAACTCGATCTTGCCGCCCTTGATGTCGTTGACAGCCTTCGTGACGTCAGGGGTCACTGTGCCGGTCTTGGGGTTAGGCATCAGGCCGCGGGGGCCGAGGACGCGACCGAGCCGACCGACCTTGCCCATCATGTCGGGCGTTGCCACGACTGCGTCGAAGTCGAGCCAGCCGCCGTTGACCTTCTCGATGAGTTCGTCGCCGCCGACATGGTCGGCTCCCGCCGTCCGGGCGTCTTCAGCCTTGTCGCCGCTGGCGAACACGAGCACGCGAGCCGTCTTGCCGGTGCCGTGGGGAAGGTTGACGGTGCCGCGGACCATCTGGTCGGCCTTGCGTGGGTCGACGCCGAGGCGCATTGCCACGTCGATCGTGGGGTCGAACTTCCGGGCGCCACCCGTCTGGGTGAGCTTCACCGCGTCGCGCGGGGCGTAGAGCTTGTCGGGGTCGATCTGGTCTGAGGCGGCCCTGTAGGCCTTGCTGCGCTGCATGAGCTGGTTTCCTTTCGTGAGCTACCAGGTGTGGTCGGATGGGCCAGCGCGGCCCTGCCACGTGTTGCCGGTTGAGCGGTTGAGCGGGGTGAGGCGGTGTACGTCGTACGCGATCGACGTTAGCCGACGACCGTGATTCCCATCGAGCGGGCAGTGCCCTCAACGATCTTCATCGCGGCATCGACGTCGTTGGCGTTCAGGTCGGGCATCTTCGTCGTTGCGATTTCGCGGACCTGGTCGCGGTTGATCCGGCCGACCTTGTCCTTGTGTGGCACGGAGGAGCCCTTCTGCAGGCCGGCGGCCTTTTTGATGAGCTCGGCTGCCGGCGGCGTCTTGGTGATGAACGTGAACGACCGGTCCTCGAAGATGGTGATCTCGACGGGGACGACGTTGCCACGCATCGGTTCGGTGGCTGAGTTGTAGGCCTTGCAGAACTCCATGATGTTCACACCGTGCGGACCGAGGGCGGTACCGACGGGCGGAGCAGGAGTTGCCGCACCGGCCTGCAGCTGCACTTTGACGAGCGCTGCGATCTTCTTCTTCTTGGGGGGCATGATTCGGGTCCTTGGCTTCTCTTGGTTGTTGTTCGATGTTCAGGTGGTAGTGGTGGTGAGACGGTCTGCCTCGTCAGCAAGCTGACGTCGGCCAACTCGTCGGAGTGACGTCACGCACGCGCGCCCTCACTCCTCCTCGACCTCAGACTTTCTGGATTTGACTGAAGCTGAGCTCGACGGGTGTCTCGCGACCGAAGATCTCGACGAGCGCCTTGACGCGCTGGGCGTCGACGTTGATCTCAGTGATCGTGGCGTGGAGCGTCGCGAACGGTCCGTCGACGACCATCACGGAGTCACCTGCGTAGAAGTCCGTGAACTCGACCTTCTGCGCCTGCTTCTGCTGCGGCGATGCCTTCTCTTCGACGATGGCCGGCGCAAGCATCGCCTCGACCTCGTCGAGGCTGAGCGGCACCGGCTGGTGGCTGTGGCCGACGAACCCTGTCACAGACGGGGTATGCCGGACGGCCGACCAAGACTCGTCGGTGAGGTCCATCCGTACCAGCACGTAGCCCGGAAGCACGGTGCGGCGCACGATGCGGCGCTGACCGTTCTTGATCTCGGAGACTTCCTCCTGCGGCACATGGACCTCGTGGATGAAGTCCTCCATGTTGAGCGAGGAGATGCGGTTCTCGAGGTTGGTCTTGACCCGGTTCTCCATCCCTGAGTACGTGTGGATGACGTACCAGTCACCAGCCTTGGAGCGCAGCGCCTCGCGAAACTCCTCCAGCGGGTCGACGACGGCTTCTTCTTCCGAGGCCACGGCATCGACAGGCTCGACCGCGGACTCGTCAGCGACCGGAGCGGGGCCAGCCAAGTCAGCGACTGGGTCGGCGAGAGCGACGTCAACGTCGGCTTCGGTGCCACCGTCGCTCTGGTCGACATCGGCGACAGAGTCGGTGAGAGCAAGATCGGCGTCGGCGTCGGCGACGGCTTCGGTGCCAGTGTCGGTCTGGTCGGCGTCGACGTCGGTGCCGGCCAGATCGGCGACCACGGGCTCAACCTCGGGCTCGGCAGCCCCGGCGTCACCGGGGTCAGCTCCAGCCTCAGCAGCCTCGGCGACCGTGTCGCTGGTCGACTCGTCCGCAGCTGCGGAGGGAACCTGCTCGGCGGCCGTCTCGTCGACGGACTCGTCAGCGGCAGCCGCCGTATCCTCGGACACGGTTTCTGACACGGATTGCTCGGTCACTTCGGGGTCACTCACAGACTTATCTCGAGACGACGGCGGGCGGGTGCCTCAGCCGAAGATCTTGAACGACGCCATGTTGAACGCATAGTCCAACAGTGACACGAACGCGATCATGAACAGCACAAAGACCAAGACGACCAGGAAGTAGGTGACCAGCTGGTCGCGCGTCGGCCAGATGACCTTGCGCAGCTCGGCGATGACCTGACGGAAGAACAGGGGCAAGCTGGTGCGGCCGGGGCTACTCGGCTGCCGGTTGCTCGATGAGCTCGGGGAGCGAGTTTCTGTCACCGACTGTCCTCTCTCTTACTGATTCGTGGTGGTGCTTCGCAGGGCAGGAGGGACTCGAACCCCCAACCGCCGGTTTTGGAGACCGGTGCTCTGCCAATTGAGCCACTGCCCTCCGGTGACCTTGCTCGATGTACGTCGGCGCACCTGGCTGCGGGCGCGACAAACAAGGGTGTAAAAGCCACCAAGAAACCGAGTGTACGGGGTCGGGCCTGCTTGGTCGAACCGAGCAAATTGGGTCCTTGCCCGACCCGCGGACCCGGGCACTGACCCTGCAACCGGGATGCGACGATGAACCCATGACTGAGCACGCCAGTGTCCCGTCGGGGCCCCGACGCGTGTCGCGGCGGATCGGGAGCATTGCCGAGTCTGCCACGCTCGCCGTCGACGCCAAGGCCAAGGCACTCAAGGCGTCGGGCCGCCCGGTCATCGGCTTTGGCGCCGGTGAGCCCGACTTCCCGACCCCCGACTACATCGTTGATGCCGCGATCGCGGCCGCGAAAGACCCAGCGAACCACCGCTACACCCCTGCAGGAGGGCTGCCCGATCTCAAGCGGGCCATCGCCGCCAAGACCGCGCGCGACTCAGGGTTCGAGGTCGAAGCGAGTCAGGTCCTGGTGACGAATGGCGGCAAGCAGGCGGTGTACGAGACGTTCGCCACGCTCCTCGACCCCGGCGACGAGGTGTTACTGCCGGCGCCGTACTGGACGACATACCCCGAGGCGATCAAACTCGCCGGCGGTGTCCCGGTCGACGTGTTCGCCGACGAGACCCAGGACTACCTGGTCACGGTGGAGCAGCTCGAGGCTGCTCGGACGCCGCAGACGAAGGCGCTCCTTTTCTGCTCACCGTCGAATCCCACCGGCGCCGTCTTCCCGCCCGAGCAGGTGCGCGAGATCGGCCGGTGGGCCCACGACAACGGCATCTGGGTCGTCACGGACGAGATATACGAGCACCTGACGTACGGCGATGCCCGCCACAGCTCCATCGTGGTTGAGGTGCCGGAGCTCGCGGACACAGCCGTGGTCGTCAACGGCGTCGCGAAGACGTACGCCATGACCGGCTGGCGAGTGGGTTGGATGATCGGACCGCCCGATGTCGTCAAGGCCGCCACCAACCTGCAGTCGCACGCGACCTCGAACGTCTCCAACGTGGCGCAGCGAGCCGCGATCGCGGCCGTGGCCGGCGACCTGAGTGCTGTCGAGAGAATGCGCACGGCGTTCGACCGTCGGCGGCACACGATGGTCGCGATGCTGAACGACGTCAATGGCTTCATCTGCCCTGAGCCGCAGGGAGCGTTCTATGCGTTCCCCTCGGTTGCCGGCGCCCTCGGGCGAGACATCGGCGGTCGGACCGCGTCGTCGTCTGGCGAGCTCGCCGAGATCATTCTCGAGCAGGCAGAGGTCGCAGTCGTTCCCGGCGAGGCATTCGGAGCTCCGGGTTACCTGCGGCTGTCCTACGCCCTTGGCGACGACGATCTCGTCGAAGGCGTCGGCCGAATCCAGCGGCTCCTCGCCTGACGCGTGACCACCCGACCGCCGACGCTCAAACCACTCGCCAGTCTTCCGAAGGCCCATCTCCACCTTCATTTCACGGGGTCCATGCGGCATCCGACTGTGGTGGAGCTCGCCGAAGAGACGGGTGTCGTCCTGCCGGATGCGCTCACCGACGACTGGCCGCCGCAGCTGTCTGCGGCCGACGAGAAGGGTTGGTTCAGGTTCCAGCGTCTCTACGACATCGCCCGGTCCGTGCTGCGGACCGAGACAGCGGTGCGGCGGCTGCTGCGCGAGGCGGCTGAGGACGAAGCCGCTGAGGGGTCGCGATGGCTCGAGATACAGGTCGACCCGAGCGGGTATGCCGCTGGGTTCGGCGGGATCACGGCGTTCACGGAGCTGGTCCTGGATGCGGCAGGGGCGGCGAGAAAAGCCACGGGAGTGCATGTCGCGATCGTGATCGCGGCGAACCGGATCCGGCACCCGCTCGACGCGCGGACGCTTGCTCGGCTTGCGGCGCAGTATGCCGGCCGAGGCGTCGTCGGGTTCGGCTTGTCGAATGATGAACGCCGGGGTGAGGCTCTGGCCTTTGCGAAGGCCTTCGAGATCGCCGACCGCGCCGGGTTGCTGGCGACGCCGCATGGTGGCGAGCTGTGTGGACCCGACAGCGTGTGGTCGTGCCTCGACGGACTCGGCGCCGAACGTGTCGGCCACGGCGTGCGGTCCGTCGAGGACCCACAACTCGTGGCGCACCTGGCCGACGCCGGGATCACCCTCGAGATATGTCCGGCGTCCAACGTCGCGCTCGGCGTCTATCCGACGGCGGAAGCGGTGCCGGTGCGCGCCTTGTTCGAGGCCGGGGTGCCGATTGCGCTCGGCGCCGATGACCCGCTGCTGTTCGGTTCACGGCTGCTCGACCAGTACGAGTCGGCGCGCCATGTCCACGGGTTCACTGACGCGGAGCTCGCGGAGCTGGCACGGATGTCGGTGCGCGGTTCGACGGCGCCCTCCGACGTACGGCAGGGGTTGCTGGCCGAAATCGACGCGTGGCTCTCGACCTGACCAAACCCGTCCGGACACCTCGTAACCCGCGAATCGCAGGCTTCAAGCGCCACAAACGCGGGCTAGCGGGTGTCCGGACGGGTTTGGTCAGAGCTCGCAGCCGATGAGGACCGGCTCCGGGTGCAGCTCGATACCGAACTTCGCTCGAACGCCGTCACGGAGCTCACGCGCCAGCGCCACCACGTCGTCGGCCGATCCACCGCCACGGTTGGTCAGGGCCAGGGTGTGCTTGGACGACACGCGGACGTTGCCGTTGCCATGGCCCCTGGCGAACCCGCTGTGCTCGATCAGCCAGGCAGCGCTCGTCTTCACGGTGCCGTCCGGCTGTTCCCACGAGGGCGCACCGTCGGGGAGCTGCTCATGACTCACGAAGGGGTTGGTGAAGAAAGAGCCCGTGCTCCACGTGTCGTGGTCGCTCTCGTCGAGCACCATCCCCTTACGGTGACGCAGCGCGAGGACGGCCTCGCGTATGTCGGCGGAGCTGGCCCGCTGCCCCACCGCCACGCCAAGGGTGCGGGCGAGCTCGGCGTACCGGATCGGGGCGCCGAGCGAGCCGGGGCGGAACTGGAACGTGACCGTGCCGACGACATACCGGTCCGGGTTTTGCTTGAACACGCTCGTGCGGTAGCCGAAGCCACAGTCGGCCGCGAAGAAGGTGCGGGGCCGCCGCTCGACCCGATCGAAGACGTGGACGGACGCGATTGTCTCGGCCACCTCCTGACCATAGGCGCCGACATTCTGGATCGGTACGGCGCCCACAGTGCCGGGGATGCCGGCCAGCGCCTCGACTCCGATCCACTCCTCCTGCACCGCTCGGGTCACGAACGCATCCCAGTTCTCGCCAGCGTCGACGGTCACCTCGACGCCCCCGCAGGCGTCCCCGCCGACCTGGACGCCTGCAGTGGCGACTCGGACGACTAACCCGTCGAAGCCCGCGTCGGCGATGACGAGGTTGCTGCCCCCGCCGAGTACCAGAACGGCTCGTCACGACTGTCGGCGGCGGCCACCGCCTCATTGAGCTCGTCGCTGCTGTTGGCATCGACAAAACTCGCCGCCGGGCCGCCGAGCCGCAACGTGGTCCAGTGGGCCAACTGCTCGCCGGGACGGCTTAGCACCGAACCGTTGCCTTGGCCATCCCGAGAACCTTCTGGTCGGCGTTCGTCACGGTGAGATCGAGGGTCGCGATGCCGTCGTCGACGCTCTTGACGACGCCGCCGACAGACACCTCGGTGCCAGCGTCATCGTCAGGCACCGGCACAGGTTTGGTGAAGCGGGCTCCCAGCGTGACGACCCTGGCTGGATCATCGACCCACGTGGTCACGGCACGACCCGCGAGGGCAAGCGTGTACATGCCGTGCGCGATCACGCCCGGCAACCCGACCGACGTGGCGACACGGTCGCTCCAGTGGATCGGGTTGAAGTCGCCCGAGGCACCGGCATACCGGACGAGGTCACCTCGGGTGACGACGTACGTCTGCTGGTCGAGCACCTGGCCCGCTTCCCAGCTCATGACTCACCCGCACGGTGGACGAGAGTGGCGAACGCGGTGGCGACGGGCTCTCCGTCGGCCGTCGCGATCTCGGTGCGGGTGCCGATCATGTCCATGCCGGCACCGGCTCGCAGCGTGTCGACGGTCAGCGTTGCCGTCAGCTCGTCCCCAGCCCTGATGGGGCGGGTCTGTTCGAACCTCTGGTCGCCATGGACGATGTTGTGGAGCTGGATCCCGACGCCAGGGTCGGTCATCAGCGCCGTCATGGCGCCAAACGCGATGACGATGGGAAAAGTCAACGGTGCGGTGTCGCCACCGTCGATGGGATCGGCGCCGATCGCTGAGGTGAACTCGGCTATCTTCTCTCGGCTCACGGCGTATGGCGTCGTCGGAGCGAAGGTGCGGCCCTTGAGGCTTGGGTCTAGCGGCATACCGTCTCCCACGTTCGTCCGACGAGGTGCGTCGGGTCTGAGCGCCCCCGGTCGGACGAGTCGTTGGGATCAGCGGGTCTCTCGGTGGGCCCGATGGGTGCGGCAACGAGGGCAGTACTTCTTCAGCTCGAGCCGGTCGGGGTCGTTTCGCCGGTTCTTGCGGGTGATGTAGTTGCGCTCTTTGCACTCGGTGCACGCCATAGTGATCTTGGGGCGGATGTCGCTGCTCTTGCTGGCCACGGGATGCCTCGCTCTGTCGTGTTGCTGCGGTTGTGCTGGTGGTGCTCGGTGGTGCCCAGCGTCGTACGGGTGCTCGGCGGTGCTGGTAGCGGGGGCGGGACTCGAACCCGCGACACCACGATTATGAGCCGTGTGCTCTGACCACCTGAGCTACCCCGCCGCCGGTCTCGGGCTCCCACCTGAACACCTCAGGTGAGCCACCGATTCCAGAGCCCCTTTACGGAATCGAACCGTAGACCTTCTCCTTACCATGGAGACGCTCTACCGACTGAGCTAAAGGGGCAAGCGACGTATGAGAATACACAGCAGCAGCAGCGGAGCGGTAATCGAGCCTCGCGCTCTCAGGCACCGTTCTCGCGCCGGTCACGCTTGGGGGCCAAGACTAGCGTCGCGGGAATGAGTTCTGATTTCTCCGGCGGTCGTCCTTACGCCGCTCGACCGGTTCGCGTGGCACTCCAGCTGCAGCAACAGCACGCCCACTACGCAGCCATCCGGCGGACCGTCGCCGAAGCCGAGGAGATCGGCGTCGACATGGTCTTCAACTGGGACCACTTCTTTCCGTTGCGCGGCGAGCCCGAGGGCCGGCACTTCGAGTGCTGGACCATGCTCGGCGCCTGGGCCGAGGCGACCGAGCGTGTCGAGATCGGTGCGCTGGTGACGTGCAACAGCTACCGCAACCCCGAACTTCTCGCCGACATGGCCCGGACCGTTGATCACATCAGCGGTGGCCGACTGATCTTGGGGATCGGCTCCGGGTGGTTCGAGAAGGACTACGACAGCTACGGGTACGAGTTCGGGACTGCCGGCAGCCGTCTCGACGATTTGGGTGAGTCGCTGCCGCGGATCAAGAAGCGACTCGGCCTGCTCAACCCCGCGCCGACTCGCGACGTCCCGGTCATGATCGGGGGCGGAGGAGAGAAGAAGACGCTGCGCTTCGTGGCTCAGTATGCCGACATCTGGCACGGGTTCGGCAACGGTGAGGCCATTGCACACAAGCACGCCGTTCTCGACGAGTGGTGCGCCAAGAAGGGCCGCGACGCCGGGGAGATCGAGCGGTCAGCCAGCATCCCCGGGAACGTGGACGTGGAGACGCGGGCGATGGAGCTGTATGACGTCGGCACCAGGCTGTTCACGATCAGCGCAAGCGGGCCTGATTATGACCTGGCTCGGCTGCGCGACCTGCTGGCGTGGCGCGACGCCGTCAACGCAGCATGAGCCGCAATGGCCGACTTGAATTGCGCCCAAGCCAGCACGGTGTCGGCCACTTCGCGAGGACGGTGACGACGTACGTCGGCGCCCGCTCCTCGGGGACCGGGCGCCGATGGTGGCAGGTGCAGGGTTCGAACCTGCGTAGGCGTACGCCGGCAGATTTACAGTCTGCTCCCTTTGGCCACTCGGGCAACCTGCCATGAATACCGCGTGCCCCGGTCTGGCCAGGGCGGTACGGCGAGCGACCACGATAGCCCACCTGCTGGGACGAGTCTGCACACCCTAGGCTGAGCAACACAGCGCCGGCGATGGCGCGCGCGCGAACAGGAGGGACCACGTCATGGCAGGCGACTCGTCATTCGACATCGTGAGCAAACTCGACCGCCAAGAGGTCGACAACGCGGTGAACCAGACGGCCAAGGAACTCTCCCAACGATTCGACTTCAAGAACACCGGTGCCCACGTGGAGTGGCATGGCGAGGCCTCGATCCTCGTCACGGCGAACGCGGACGAGCGGGCCAAGGCCGCCGTCGAGGTGCTGAAGGAGAAGTTGATCAAGCGGCACCAGTCGCTCAAGATCCTCGAGATCGGCGAACCCCGATCGTCGGGCAAGGACGTCAAGATCGACATCGACCTGAAGGAAGGCATCAGCCAAGAGCAGGCCAAGAAGGTCTCCAAGCTGATCCGCGACGAGGGCCCCAAGGGTGTCAAAGTGCAGGTGCAGGGTGACGAGCTGCGCGTGACGAGCAAGAAGCGTGATGACCTCCAGGACGTCATCGCGCTCGTCAAGGCGCAGGACTACGACTTCGCCGTGCAGTTCACCAACTACCGCTGAATCCGAGGCTTACGCGCCTCTGACCTGCACTTCTAGGGAAGCCCCGACGCGCAGGCCCGTCAGACTGTAGGACAGACCCCCCGCGACTAGTGCCACCGAAGGGACCGCCTTGCTCGTCCTGCTGATGTGCGTCAGCCTCATGCTTGTCCTGGGCACCTTCGGACTGCTCCACAAGGGCAATGACTTCGGTTTCAACGATGGCGGCCGCGGTGGTGGTGGCGGCGACGTCATCATGTGGACGGGTGTCCTCTAGCGCTCACAATCCTCGGCAGTGGCCAGCTAAGCCGGCTTCTCGGGATTTCGATGCGCGGGAGTGATCGGGTGCTCGGGATTACGGTGAGCGCGTGAGCGGATGGAACCCAGCTGACGGGCGCCACGAGGAGGTGTCCTTCGAGCCGGTGGAGCAGGAAGGCCCGGCAAGGACGCCTTGGTGGCTGAGCCGACCCAGGCTCGTCATGCTGTCCGTGGGGCTTGCCTCTGGGTTGCTGATAGGCGGGCTTGTTGGCGTTGGACTGGTGGGTGAGGACGCAGACCGGGCAGGAGCCGAGCCGACGGTGGTCGCTGGCGTCATCGAGCAGGTGTCCTTGCCAGACGTGAGCGGGCCAGCATTCGCGGTCCTGCTACTCAACGGCGGTGTCGAGACCGTCCAGGTCAGCGGGTTTCACTTCGACAACCTCGAGAGTGACCTGGTGGCGGTCGAGCAAGCCACCTTGCTGCCCGGTGTCTGGAGGTCTGTGCGCTTCGGTGCGCCGGCGCACTGCGGCTACGAAACACCCCGGACGTTGGGATCGCTGCGCCTGACCGTCCGTACCTCTGAGGGTGAACACGAGCAAGAGATCCCCTTGCCGACCGGAGCGGACCAGAGCCTCCTGGACTACCTCGCGGTCAGGTGTTCGGCCCAGCCGGTGCCTCGCATGCAGGATCTGGTGGGCGGCGTGTGGGTGGTCGAGCAGGCCTTCGGGGACCAGCGCTCGCTCGACATCTTGGTCTGGCGCTTCGAGCGCGACGGTTCGTTCGTCGCAGACCCGGAGGGCCTGGCCTTGCTCGACGTCGAGCGAGGGGTGGAGGGGCGGTACTCGTTGGAGGACAGCGAGCTGCGGATCGACGTCGATGGCGGCTACGAGTGCGAAGCCGGGGATAGCTCGACCTGGCGACCGTCTCTGATCGACAGTCCATTCATGGCAACTGACTCGCCCAAGCTGGCAGTCGCGTGGCTCAGTGGAAGCTGCCCCGATGACATGAAGGACCAGATCTGGATACTGCGCCGCGTCATCCTCGACGCCCGATAAGGCGGCTGATACCACCCAGCGCTCCAGGCCGCTGCAACGCTGTGCACTAGCCAGGTCAACTCAGCTGAAGATGGGGCCGAACAAGATTCCCGGGAACACCGACAGGACCACCGCCGCGGCCAGGGTCACGCCGACGGCGAACTCGGTCGACCAGGGAACGTCGGGCGGCCGCACCACGACGACGCCCGCACCGGACGGCACACCACCCTCACCCGCTTCGACGGACCCTTCGGGAACGGGCTGCAGGAGAGCGACCAGGAAACGGAGGTAGTACACGAGGCCGATGGCTACGTTGACTGCCATCACGATCGCGAGCCACATCAGGTCTCCCTCGACCGCGCTGGTGAAGATCACGACCTTGGCCACGAGCCCCACCACACCGGGTGGCAAGCCAGCGAGACAGAGCAGTGCAAACCCCAGGCCGGCACCCAGCCATGGGTGAGTGCGCACCAGGCCAGTGAAATCGTCCACCGTGACAGCGCCCCAGGCTCCGGCAGCTGCCGCAACCCCGAAGGCGCTGAGGTTGACGATGGCGTACATCGCGACGTACGCCTGGAGTGCGGCGACGTCGACGTCGCTGCCGCCGGCAGCGATCGGAACGAGTAGGTAGCCGGCCTGCGCGACGGACGACCAGGCCAGCAGCCGGACAGCGTGCCGTTGCCGGAGCGCGGCTAGGTTGCCAAGCGTCATCGTGACTGCCGCGACGACAGCGACGATGGGGCTCCAGGTGTCGACGAGCGGGCCGAAGAAGCGGAACAGCACCACAACTATCCCGGCAAGGCCGGCCGCCTTGCTCACAACGGAAAGGTAGGCCGCGATCGGGATCGGGGCTCCGACGTACGTGTCAGGCACCCACGCTTGGAACGGCACGGCAGCCACCTTGAAGGCAAGCCCGACGACGGTCAGGATCATGCCCATGGCCAACACGGCGGCCAGATCGCCGCCTACCGCCGCGGCAGCCGCGACCGGACCTGCTGCGACCGAGCCCGTGGCGCCGTAGACCATCGAGATCCCCAGCAGCGTGAAGGCCGTAGCCACCACCGATGCGATGAAGAACTTGAGCGCGGCTTCGGCGCCATGCCTGTCATGTCGCCGTAGCCCGACGAGAGCGAACGCCGGCAGCGAGACGGTCTCCATCCCGATGAGCAGCGTGATCAGGTCACCAGAGGCCGCGACGACGAGTGCGCCCGTTGCGCTGCACAGCAGCAGGAAGTGCAGCTCCCCCGGCGGTATGTCGCCTGAGGTGACGCCCTGCCGCAGCATGAGGACGACCAGCGCGGTCGCACCCACGATGACGATCCACCACACCGTCGTCGCCGAGTCGACGACCCACGAGCAGGCGCCCGGCTGCCCCGGCTCGCCCGGTAGGCAGAACGCGACCCGCGCTCCATCCCCCGCCTCGTCGCGCAGTGCAATCGTGAACGCGAGTGCGGCACCCAGCGCGCCGACCGATGCCGCTGCGGGCAGCCACATCGACCACCGTGGCAGAAACGCATCCCCGAGCAGCGCGACCAGAGCGCCCCCGACCAAGCACAGCGGCGCCGCGATGGCGAACCAGTCGATGGCCTGAGTCATGGCCCACCTGCCGTCAACCCGGGTGAGGCGGACCACAACATCAGCACTGGCACGAGCCCGAGCACCACGGTCACCGCGACGAGAGGACTCCAAGCCACCCACTCGTCGTCGGTGACATCGGGGACTGCGTCCTGCTCAGCAATGCCCTGACAGACGCGCCTGATCGCGACGACGAAGTACAGCGTGGTCAACACCGCGCCAATGCCGGCGACCACCATGAACACCAGGTACGTCGTCTGAGGCAGCGACGGGTCGGGCGCGTAGGCGGCCCGCATGGCCAGCATCTCGCCCCAGAAGCCGCCAAGGCCGGGCAGCCCAAGGCTCGCCAGGGCGGCGAAGGAGAACACAGCCGCCAGATGTGGCGCCCGGGCATAGAGAGCCCGCCCGATCGACTCGAGATCGGCCGTGCCGATGCGGTCCTTGACGCCGCCGACGACGAAGAAGAGCAGGCCGGTGATCACGCCGTGTGCCACGTTCGCGTAGTTCGCGGCCAGCGCGCCCGCCGGCGTCATCGTCGAGATGGCCAACAGTACAAAGCCCATGTGGCCAACGCTCGAGTATGCGATCAGCCGTTTGAGATCGCGCTGGGCGAGACAGGCCAGTGCACCGTAGACGATGCCCACCACACCGAGACCACCGAGAAACGGAGCGACCCGCTCAGCGCCGGCAGGCACCACGTCATACAGGAAACGCAACAGGCCATACGTTCCGAGTTTCAGCAGGACCCCTGCGAGGAGGACGGATCCGACCGTCGGCGCCTTGCTGTGCGCATCGGGCAGCCAGAAGTGCAACGGCCACATCGGCACTTTGGCGCCGAGCCCGACGACGAAGAGAACCGCGATCACCACCTGGGTATTGGTGTCGATTCCGGCCGCGGCGGAGCGAAGGGCGACGAGATCGAACGTGCCGGTCTCGGCATGGACCAGCAGGAAGCCGAGCAGCATGATTGCCGACCCAGTGACGGTAACGACGAGGAAGCGTGACGCCGCTTGCCGTCTGCCCACCGGGTCATGGTCGTCTCCCCACTCGGCGATGACGAACCACATCGGGATCAGCACCAGCTCGAAGAAGACGAAGAACAGAACCAGGTCCAGAGCCGTGAACGTCCCGATGCTGCCCGCCTCGATGACAAGCACCAGCGCCACCAGCCCGGGCCGGAACCCGTAGGAGGGCGCGCGACGAAGCAGCGCCACCAGGCAGCACCAAGTCAGCAAGGTCGTCATGACAACAAGCGGCGCGGAGAGCGCATCGACTCCGAGGTGCCAACGCACGTCGAGCGGAGCGATCCAACGCGCGTCGCTCTCGACCGCGTACGTCGACGAGGTCGTCACCGCCGCAACCCACGGCCAGATCGACAGGCCCATCGTGATGGTCCCGACCCCGAGGCCGACCTGCACTGCCAACTGGTCACGGTCGGCCAGCAACAGCACGACGAGCGCACCGGCGAGTGGCAAGCCGACCAGCAGTTCCAGCCCCCCGATCACTGCACGACTCCGACCAGGAGTGCCACCGCGACAGCTCCGACCACGATGGCGGTGAGGTAGCGCTGGACGTCGCCGTCATGCAGCCACCGCAGCAGGCGAGCCCCCCACTGCGCGCCGGTGTCGGTGCCGCGCACATAGGCGTCAATGACCTCGGTCTCGTTGACCGCGGTGACTCGGCTGGCCCAACTCGTCGGTCCCACGATCAGCCAGTGGATCAAGGGGTCGTAGCCGAGCTCACGCGCGAAGACGGGTCGCAGCCGCCCGAGCAACATCGGGTCGCGCTGCTGCATCCTTGCCCACTCCGCGGCCACGAAGGCGGACGTGACGAGCACGATCACGATGCTCGCGACGAGCACGCTGACGTGCAGCCGGTCAGCCTCGACGCCGAGGTAGCCGACGTCGAGGACGGCCCAACCACCCACCACCGACGCTGCGGCTAGCACGCCGAGCGGCGCGACCATCAGACCGGGCGACTCCGCAACCGGAGCAACCGCGGGGCTTCGCCGAGGTCCGAAGAACACCAGCAGCCATGCACGAGTCGCGTATGCCGCCGTGAGCACGGTCGTGGCAAGCCCGGCAACGAGAACGACCCACCCGAGCACGGCACGTCCGTGCAGCGCCTCGTCCGCAGCGATCCCGAGGACGGCGTCCTTGGAGAAAAACCCGACCAGCGGCGGGAACCCGGCCAACGCGGCGAAGCCGATCGTCATCGTCAGGAAGGTGACCGGCATCGCGCGCCGCAGCCCACCCATCTCGTCGATCCGCTGGGTTCCGACTGCGTGGATGACCGAGCCGGCCGCTAGGAAGAGGAGTGCCTTGTAGGCGCCGTGCGACAGCAGGTGCGTGACGCCAGCGGCATACCCGCCAAGAGACAAGGCCGCAAACATCAACGCAAGCTGCGAGACAGTCGACCAAGCCAGCACTCGCTTGAGGTCGTCGGCAGCGAGGGCGAAGAGTGCCGCGCCGAGCATTGACACCACCGAGATGAGTGCGAGCACGGTGGTCGCGACAGTCGAGAGCTCGAACAGGGGTAGCAGCCTGGCCACCAAGAACACTCCGGCGGCGACCATCGTCGCCGCGTGGATCAGAGCACTGATCGGCGTGGGGCCGGGCATGGCGTCCGGCAGCCAGCTGTGCAAGGGGAACTGCGCCGACTTGCCGACGACCCCGCACAGGATGAGCAGGCATGCCCAGGTCGCAGTGCCTGTGTCGATGCCGCCCGATGCGGCCTGGTCGACGATGCCGCTGACCCGGTAGGTGCCGGCCGCTTCGCCAGCCACGAAGAACCCGAACAGCAGACCGACATCGCCGAGCCGTGTCATCAGGAACGCCTTCACAGCTCCGTCTCGCGCCGGGCCTAGCTCCCAGTGGTGGCTGATGAGGATGTAGGAGCACGCACCCATCACCTCCCAGCCGATGAGCAACACGAAGACATCGTCAGCAGTGACCACCAGCGCCATCGCAGCCGTGAACAACGAGACGACCGCCGCGTATGACGGAAAGCGTGGATCGCCACGCAGGTAGGCGATCGAGTAGACCTGCACGAGCAGTGCCACGGTCGTCGCAAGGACCAGCATCGATGCGCTGAGCTGGTCGACGCGGAGCACAACGGAGATCGGCAGGTCACCAGTCTGCACCTGCCCGCCGCCAACCTCGTCTGCGGCAGCGTCTCCCCATTGCCGGATCCCGACGACGACGGCGGCCAACCATGCAACGGCCGTGCCGGCCACCCCGAGTGCCGGGGCGGCCCTCTCGTCGCGGTGCCCAATGACCACGGTGACAACGGCTGCCACCAGCGGAGCGAGGATAACGAGGAAGGCGATCACGACGACGTCACCTCGTCACGGTCGGCCAGCTCGCGCAGCTCGTCGACGTTGATGTGCTGATGGATGCGGAACACCAGCAGCACGATCGCGAGCCCCAGCCCGATCTCGGCCGCCGCCACCGCGATGACGAACAATGCCAGCACCTGACCGGAGTCGAGGGCGTCGTGCCACCAAGCATCGAACGCAACCAGGTTGAGGTTGACCGCGTTGAGCATCAGCTCGACGCCCATCAAGACGAGCACGGCGTGCCGACGCGCCATCACGACATACACGCCGATGCCGAACAGCATCGACGAGACGACGAGCGGGAAGAGGATGGGCACTAGCCAGCTGCCTCGTCGCGTCGACGGGACAGCACGATCGCCCCGACCAGGGCGGCGAGCAGCAGCACACTCAGCACCTCGAAGGCGAGCACCCACGAGCCGAACAACGTTGCCCCCAAGGCCGATGCGTCACCGATGTCGTCATCGCGTACGTCGATCCGCGCCTCCCCGAAGCCGGCCGCGAATGTCGTGATCAGCACCCCCGAGGTCACGAGAGCCGCCACGACCGCGACGCCACGATGCCTGCCAGTGAGGTCGGGCATCGCTCCGGTCGGCGCGCGCGTGAGCATCAACGCGAACAACAGCAGCACGACGACCGCCCCCATGTAGATGAGGACCTGAACCCAGGCGACGAACTCCGCCGCGAGCAGCAGATAGCAGCCGGCGAGCGCACCCAGGGTTACCACCAGCCAGAGTGCGCAGTGCACGAGGTTGCCGCTGACGGCAACGAGGACCGCGGAGCCCACCGCGAGGGCGCCGAGCAGTAGGAAGATCACTTCGACGGCCGCCACCAGTCCCCCTCCCCCTTGCGTCCGTGCGAGGGGTCGTCGGGGCGCTCGCCGGCACGGACGTTAGCGGGTGTGTCAGGCTCAGCGGCCCGAAGCCGGGCAGCGGCCTTCTCGGCAGTCGCGATCTCCTTCGGAGGCGCCGACGCCGGGTCGAGGGCGGCAGGCGGTGGCACCGTCCACATCCACTCCTGCAACTTGTCCTTCTCGTGGGTCAGGTTGCGGATGTCGCCCTCGGCATACTCGAACTCCGGCGACCAGTGCAACGCGTCGAACGGGCAGACCTCGATGCAGATGCTGCAGTACATGCAGAGGGAGAAGTCGATCGCGAAGCGGTCGAGCATGTTGCGGCTGCGCTCGCGACCGCCCTCGGTCGCCGGTGGCACGGGCTCCTTGTGCGAGTCGATGTAGATGCACCAGGCCGGGCACTCGCGGGCGCAGAGCATGCAGACCGTGCAGTTCTCTTCCATCAGGGCGATCACGCCCCGCGACCTCGGCGGCAGCTCGGGTAGCGCATCCGGGTAGTGCGCGGTCACCGATCGCCTGGTGAGGTTGCCCCAGGTGACCTGGAGACCCGTCAGCAGTCCACGGCCCCAACTCATCGGTCGTGCTCCCTTCCCTCGGTTCTCGTCCCCGCCGTACGCCGTCATGTCGCCACCACCCCCACCGCCGTGATCACCAGCTGCAGCAGCGCAATCGGCACGAGTCCGGTCCACGCGAGCTTCTGCAGCTGGTCGGCACGCAGCCGCGGGTAGGCCACCCGCAGCCAGATCACCAGGAACGAGATCACCCCGATCTTCAGCAGCGTCCAGAGCCAGCCGAGCTGGTCCTCGAACGGTCCTTGCCACCCGCCCAGGAAGAGCACGGTCGTCAGGGCGGCCAGCACCACGATCCCCGCGTATTCCGCGAGCAGGAACAGCGCGAACCGCAGCCCGGAGTACTCCGTGTAGGGACCGAAGATGATCTCGGCATCGGCAACCGGCATGTCGAACGGCGGCCGCGCCAGCTCGGCAAGCCCCGCGATGAAGAAGACGACAAGTGCCGGCAGCTGCCACAGCAGCCACCAGGGCGTCCATGCAACTGCGATGCCCACTAACGACAGCGTTCCTGCCGCCATCGCCGCCGAGGCTGCCGCCAGGACAAACGGCAGCTCGTATGCCATCAGCTGTCCCGCGACCCGCAGCCCACCCAGGAGTGAGAACTTGTTCGCACTCGACCAACCGGCCATCAAGGCGCCAAGGACTCCGACGCTGAGCACGGCAAGCACGAAGAACAGGCCGGGGTCGAGCTGACTGCCCACGGCGGTCGGCGTAAGTGGCAACGCGACCAGCACGACGAGGTAGGGCACCAGCGCGACGACCGGGGCCAGCTTGAAGATCGGCCGGTCTGCGGCCGTCGGAACGATCGATTCCTTCTGCACGAATTTGACGCCGTCCGCGAGGAGCTGCGCCCATCCGTGGAACCCGCCGGCGTACATCGGCCCGACCCGAGACTGCATGTGTGCCATCACTTTGTGCTCGGTCTGTCCGACGAGCAAAGGCAGCACGAGGAACGCAACGAGTACGACGATCAACCGCAGCGTCAGATCCACCCAGTCGATCACGCGCTCGGACCCCACTGCTCGGGGTCGGGGACGCCAGGGGGCCGGGTACGTCGGCGGCTCGGAGCCGCCTCACCTTCGGACTCGCCTGGCTCCTTGGCGCCGGGCCACGGCTTCGCCACTCGGGACGCCAACACGAAGGACTTACGCAACGGATGACCCTCAAAGCCGTCCGGCAACAGCAGCGGGTCGAGGTGCTCGTGGCCGTCGAAGCCGATGCCGAACATCTCGTGGGTCTCGCGCTCGTGCCAGCCGGCGCCGGCATACACGGCACACACACATGACAGGACTGGGTTATCGGCGAGGACGGCGGTTCGTAGCAGCAGCGCGTCGACACCTCCCGCTCTCCGTGCGGCGACGTGTGCCACGACCGTGAAACCCTCCGGCTCGTTGTCGACCGCGGACAGGAAGTCGAAGAAGTTGCAGCCGAGGTCGTCGCGCGCTGACGTGACTGCAGCTAGCCATTCGTCGTGCGGCACGTCCACCGTCAACGGAGTGGAGTCGGTGTCCGGCTCGGCGGTGAAGGCCGCGCTCACCCGCTCAGCCCACGTCACGACGGGTCCGGTGGGCCGAGTAGGGGTCTAGTGAGTCGCGAGACGAGAGAGCGACGCTCGGCAGCAGGGTTGTCATACCTGTCGACGAGCGACTCGCCGGCGATCTTCTCCTGGAGCTTGACGATGCCCTGCAGGAGCGACTCCGGCCGTGGCGGGCAGCCGGGCACGTAGACGTCGACGGGGATGATCTGGTCGACGCCTTTCGTCACGCAGTAGGAGTCCCAGTAGGGGCCGCCGGAGTTGGCGCAGGAGCCGAACGAGATCACGTACTTCGGGTCGGGCATCTGCTCGTAGAGGCGCTGAACAGCGGGCGCCATCTTGTCGCTCACCGTGCCCGACACGACCATCAGGTCGGCCTGACGCGGTCCCGGCGCAAACGGGATCACCCCGAGCCGGATGAAGTCGTGTCGCGCCATCGACGTGGCGATGAACTCGATCGCGCAGCACGCGAGCCCGAAGTTGAACACCCACAGCGAATAGCTGCGGCCCCAGTTGAGGAGATAGCGCGCCGGCTGGGGAGCGATCCTCTGCAGTGCACCGATCCGGGGCACCGGCAGGTCGACTGTGTGCCCGGGCGGTGGCGTGCTCAGGTCCACGCCAGCACTCCTTTTCGCCACGCGTACGCCAGCCCGACCGCGAGCACCCCGACGAAGATTCCCATCTCCACCACCGTCACCCAGCCGAGCTGCTCGAAGACGGTGGCCCACGGGAACAGGAACACCGCGTCGACGGCGAACACGACGTACAGGTAGGCGAAGATGTAGTACCGCACGTGCACCTGGGCCCAGCCATCGCCGACCGGATCTACGCCGCACTCGTACGTCAGGAGCTTCTGGCGGGTCGGACGCGTCGGTCGGAGCAAACCGTTCCCGAGGAGCATCGATGCGACGAGGCCCAGGCCGACCACGAAGAGGACCGCGACTGGCGCATACGTCGCCAGGTAGTCGTCATAGCCCGAAGCCATGCCAGACAAACTACTGCCCTGGCCGGGACTCGTCGCGCCCGCCAGCCCTTCGGCGATCCGCAGCCCAAACTATGACGGTTGCCCGAGCGCCACCCAGACCACCCGCCCGAGACCAAAGGTGACCCAGGCGACGCTGATCGGCACCCACACTCTCGCCGGAAAGAAGTGGCCGAGAGGTGGGAGAGGACGTCGGCGGGCGAGTGCGACGCCCGAGCCGACGATGACAAGCACGGTGAGCAGCAACGCGACCACACCGAACGGGTTGGCCGTCATCGCCTGACCTGGCTCGCCATGCAGCAACCAGACCCATGAGCGGGTGAGACCGCAGCCGGGACACGGGAGTCCCGTCAGCGCCCGGAGGGGGCAGACCGTCGGGCCGGCTTCGACTGCCGCCGGGTGTGACAAGGCAGCAACCACCACCGCCGCACCCCCGATGACGGCCACTGCTGCCGTCGACGGCCCCGAGCGTGGCGTGTATGCCGCCGAGGCGACGTCAGCGAAGCGGGATGCCCTGAGCATCTGGCACCTTACGAAGGATGATGAGGATGAAGTCGATCAGTGCCCAGATGCCAAGGCCCCCGCAGGTGAGCAGCTTCGCGATGCCGAGGCCGGTGTAGCCCAGGTAGAAGCGGTCGACACCAAAGGTGCCGAAGAACCCGCTGAGGAGAGCCGCGATCAGCCACTCCTTGTCGGAGAACACCCCAGGGATGTCCCTGGCGGGAAACCAGATCCCGCCGCTGGCCCTGCGCACCGTGGTGTCGGGTCTCAGCTGTTGGTTCTTCGCCATCAGCTGCATGTCGCCCCAGCCGTACGGGCCGACCTCTCCGCCCATGCTGGAAATGTAGAACTGCTCGTTGGCCGGGTGGCCCCCGGGCGGACCTCCTGGTAGCTGTCCCCCGGGCGGTAGTGGACCCCCGGGTGGCCAGCCTGGCGGTTGACCTCCGGGCGGCTGCTGCGAGTAGGGCTGCGACGGGTCGCCCGGGTAGCTGCTCATGTCGAGGCAGCGTAGTGCAGCGACGAGGGCCCGACGCAGAAGCTGCGCCGGGCCCTCACGTGCAAGGTCAGAGGATCAGTCGGTGCTGTCCTTGCGCATGAACGACAGCGCCAGGCCGACGACGATCACGATCAGGCTCGCCCAGAAACCAAAGCTGTGCCCCTTGGAGTACTCGACCGTGACACCGGCAAACGTGTCCTTGCTCTCGTCTCCCGGAAGCGGGTTGACGAAGAACGCAAGCAGCACACATACGGTTGCCACTCCGAATCCGATCAGCGAGATCAGGCGAGCAAGCTTCGCCTCCAACGCCATGCCCAGCAAGCTGGCGACGATGGCGCCGGCGGCGACGAGGGCAGCCAGCGCGGCAAACCAACCGAAGAAGCCGTGCCAGGCCGACCAAGACCCGCTGCTCCCGAAGTTGCCGAAGCCCTCGGTCGAGCCTCCCGAGGTCTCAACGGTGCCCTTGTAGTACGGGAAGAACGACAGGAGAAACGCCAAGATGCCGGCCGCGATGATGCCGAGGTCGTACTTGTGGGCGCTCTGCAACGTGCTCTTCAGCTGGTCACCACTGATGGCGCCGGCCGGACGTGCGTGGCCCTGGTGCGCGGGTGGTGGTGTGCCGGTCGGGCCACTCGCTCCGGGAGGCGGGGCACCGGCCGGACCTGATGCGGGCGGCGGGCTGCCGGCCGGGCTCCCAGACGGCGGCGGGGGCTGGCCGTCGGGGTCCGACGGCGGAGGTGGGGGTGGTGCTGAATCGGACATGGGATCTCCTTCGGAGCTACGGCGACCTGACGCCGTGAGGAATACCGCAACACTCCTCAGATTCCGGCGGCTGTGAACATGCTCCCATCGACGTACGCCGTCGCCCTCCAATCTAGGTTTTGTCCGTTATGCCCCGGTCGGCGTGTCGAAAATGTGACGCCTAGTTATTCCCCGTTCCGTTAGCGAGATGCGGCGCAAATCGGCCTGCCCCAAGTCGTAGACTTGAACAACCGAACAGTTCGACAGCTAACAAAACAGCAGATGAGACCCGCAGGAGATGGAGCTTCGTGACCAAACAGGTCGAACAGCTCGAACACGTCGTCATCAGGTTCGCCGGAGACTCTGGCGACGGCATGCAGCTCACCGGAGACCGGTTCACGCAGGAGACCGCAAGCTTCGGTAACGATCTCTCGACCCTTCCCAACTTTCCTGCTGAGATCCGTGCCCCCGCAGGCACCCTGCCGGGGGTCTCGTCGTTTCAGCTGCACTTCGCCGACCACGACATCATGACGCCCGGCGACACCCCCCACGTGCTGGTCGCGATGAACCCGGCGGCGCTCCGCGCCAACGTCTCCGACCTGAAGGCGGGCGCAACGATCATCGTCGACACGCACGAGTTCACCAGCCGCAACCTCTCCAAGGCCGGGTATGCCGAGAACCCCCTGGAAGACGGCTCCCTCGACATCTACCAGGTGCACGCCTTCGACCTGACCGCTCTCACGGTCGAGGCCGTGAAGGAGTTCGGGCTCAGCCGCAAGGACGCCTCCCGGGCGAAGAACATGTTCTCGCTGGGTTTGCTGTCGTGGCTGTACGGACGGCCCGTCGAATCCACACGCACGTTCCTCGCGCAACGATTCGCCGGCAAGCCTGCGATCCGCGACGCCAACCTTGCCGCGTTCAGCACCGGCTGGAACTTCGGTGAGACGACTGAGTCGTTCGCCGTCTCCTACGAGATCAAGCCCGCGCCGATGCGGAAGGGCACCTACCGCAACATCAGCGGCAACCTGGCGCTCAGCTATGGGCTCGTGGCCGCCGGGGTCCGCTCTGGGTTGCCGGTCTTCCTCGGCGCCTACCCGATCACCCCGGCGTCCGACATCCTCCACGAGCTCAGCAAGCACAAGCAGTTCGGCGTGATGACCTTCCAGGCCGAAGATGAGATCGCCGGGATCGGTGCGGCGCTCGGCGCGTCGTACGGCGGCGCACTCGGCGTCACCACCACCTCAGGCCCGGGAATCGCGTTGAAGAGCGAGACGATCGGACTCGCGATCTCGCTCGAGCTCCCGCTCGTCGTCGTCGACGTACAACGAGGCGGTCCGTCCACCGGGCTGCCGACCAAGACCGAGCAGGCCGACCTTCTGCAGGCGATGTTTGGCCGCAATGGCGAGGCCCCGGTGCCGATCGTCGCACCGCGCTCACCCGGCGACTGCTTCGACGCCGCGCTCGAGGCAGTGCGGATCGCAGTCACCTACCGCACACCGGTGATGCTGTTGTCCGACGGCTACCTCGCGAACGGCTCCGAGCCTTGGGAGCTGCCCGACATCGACTCGCTGCCCCTGATCGACCCTGACTTCGCCACCGTCCCCAACCACGAGACCGAATCCGGTGAGCGCGAGTTCTGGGCCTATCAGCGCGATCCTCAGACCCTGGCGAGGCCATGGGCGATTCCCGGTACGCCGGGGCTCGAGCACAGGATCGGTGGCCTCGAGAAGGCCGACGGTCACGGCAACATCAGCTACGAGCCCGCCAACCACGACCTGATGGTCAGGACCCGACAGGCAAAGGTCGACCGGATCGCTGACACCATCGAGCCGGTCGAGGTGGACGACCCCACCGGCGACGCCGAGCTGCTGGTGCTCGGTTGGGGCTCGACGTACGGACCGATCGGTGCCGGCTGTCGGCGGATTCGCCAGCGGGGCGAAAAGATCGCCCAGGCCCACCTGCGCCACCTCAACCCGTTCCCCCACAACCTCGGCGACGTGCTGAGTCGCTACGACAAAGTGATGGTGCCTGAGATGAACCTCGGACAGCTTGCCTTGCTGCTCCGGGCGAAGTACCTCGTCGACGTCGTTGGCTACAACCAGGTGCGCGGCCTTCCGTTCACCGCGGGTGAGCTCGAGGACGTCTTCGCCACCATGTTGAAGGAAATGAGTTCATGACCGACGTGACGCTGTCTGGGCTGCGCGACGTTCCCGCGTCCGACGCCGAGCAGAACCGCAAGGAGTTCACCTCCGACCAGGAGGTGCGGTGGTGTCCGGGCTGCGGCGACTACATCATCTTGGCCGCGGTCCAGGGGTTCCTGCCATCGCTCGGGCTGAAGCGCGAGAACATCGTGTTCGTGTCAGGCATCGGCTGCTCGTCACGGTTCCCGTATTACCTCGACACCTACGGTTTGCACTCCATCCACGGCCGGGCGCCTGCGATCGCAACAGGGCTCGCCACGGCGCGCTCGGACCTCAATGTCTGGGTCGTGACCGGTGACGGTGACGCCTTGTCCATCGGCGGCAACCACCTGATCCACGCTATGCGTCGCAACGTCAACATGACGATCCTGCTGTTCAACAACCGCATCTACGGCCTGACGAAAGGGCAGTACTCGCCCACATCTGAGCCCGGCAAGATCACGAAGTCGACACCGGCGGGGTCTGTGGACTTTCCGTTCAACCCGGTCTCGCTTGCCTTGGGCTCCGAGGCAACATTCGTGGCCCGCACCCTCGACTCCGACCGCAACCATCTCACCGAGGTGCTCAAGAAGGCCGTGGCCCACCGCGGCACGGCGCTGATCGAGATCTACCAGAACTGCCCGATCTTCAACGACGGCGCCTTTGATGTCCTCAAGGACAAGGAGGAGGCCGAGGCCCGACTGGTGCGCCTGCAGCATGGCGAGAAGGTCACGATTGGCGAGCGCGACTGGATCCATGACGCCCACGCAGACAACCCGTCCCAGGCGTTCGAGATCTCCAGGCTCGATGACGGCACCATGGCGCACGTCCCGATCGGTATCTTCCGCCAGGTCAACCGTCCGACCTATGACGACCAGGTCCGCGAGCAGATCCAAGGCGCGCGGGCGGGTGGCGAAGGCGACCTGGCAACTCTCCTAGCCGGCCGCGACCCGTGGACTGTCGACTGACGCCACCTCAGCCGCGCTCGGTGGTGTAGATCCCGCTGTACGACCAGATGTAGCGCGTCGATGCTGGCACGGCGGCCCGCCACCACCAGCGGCCGTCGGCCGGAGCACTGACCCGGAACGACCACCGCCCGACGTCGCCCGTCCGGCCGGTGCGCACCCGCTGCCAGGAGCAGCTGGCGCACTGACGCTTCTCGAGGTAGATCGCCCGATTTGCCCACCGAGGGACCACCCGACCGTGGAAGCGCCCGGTCCGGTCCTCCATCTGTGCGTTCAGCAGCCGGTGTACGAGCACGACCGTGGTGTCTTGCGATCGCTGCAACTGGGCGTTGCCGGGAAATCGCACGAGGTAGGTGGCGTTCGCCCTCGACCGTGGCGTGAACCGGAATGTCGGCCTTGTGGTCTGGCTGGTGTAGCCGCGAGCAATGCGCGTCCATCCCGGCGACCCGTGGAATTTGCGATACAGCCAGACCTTCTTGCCCTTGACCGCGCCCCGGTTGCCGTTCACGTAGGCCACCACTTGGCCGCGCACAATGGTGCGGCTCGCGTAGGGCCTGGTGTGGTCGAAGTCGAGGAAGCGGATCGAGGTGTTATACCGCGACCCTGCCGCCGTGCCTGCCGACGCCTCGGGCGGAGCGGCCGAGGTGGCCGCGGCGATGCCCGGAAGGCCGAGCAGTGCGGTCGCGGTGATGCCGACGAGGACCTGACGGGCTGGCTTCATGGAGATGCAACCTAGTGGATCGAGTCGATGTCCGCTGCCGAGGAGGTGGGCAAGGCGTGCAACACGGCGAGTCAGGACGTTCGCGTGGTGACCAAATCACAGAGGCCGTGAAGGGCAGTACGCGCAGGGATGTCCGGTACGGATCGCAGCAGGTCACGCGCCATCTGGGTACGCCGCTCGACCTCGTCGCGTGCCTGTGTCATGGCCCGGTGGCTGCGCAGTAACTTGAGCGCCTCCGCGTGCAGTGCCTCGTCGGTCAGTGGTCCAGACAGCAGCTCGAGCAGACGCGCATCCGCGGGATCATCGGACTGGCGCGCGAACAGGGTCGGCAGCGTCAGGATCCCCTCACGGAGGTCCGTGCCCGCCGCCTTACCGAGGTCGGTCGAATCGCTCGCGATGTCGATGATGTCGTCAGATAGCTGGAACGCCGTACCGATCTGCTCACCGAACGACGTCAGCGTCTCCTCGAGCTCAGCGCCGACCCCGGCGAGCTTGGCGCCGAACCGCGCAGAGGTCGCGATCAGTGAGCCGGTCTTGTCCGCGACGACAGACAGATAGTGGCGCAGCGCATCGTCGTCGGCTCGCGGACCCACGGTCTCCCGGATCTGCCCCTGCACCAGCCGGCCGAATGTCTGCGCCTGGATACGTACCGCCTCGGGACCTAGCCCGGCGACGATGTCGGAAGCCTGCGCGAACAGGTAGTCGCCAGTGAGGATCGCGATCGAGTTGTCCCAGCGGGCGTTGGCACTCGGTGCCCCACGCCGCAGCTCAGCCTCGTCCATGACGTCATCGTGGTACAGGGTGGCCAGGTGGGTGAGCTCCACGACGAGGGCGGCCGGTACGACGCCTGGCGCATTGCGGTCGCCGAACTCGGAGGCGAGCACGCACAGCAGCGGACGGAACCGCTTGCCTCCCGCCTCGAGCAGATGATGCGACGCCTCGTTGATGAAGTCGATGTCGGAGGCGACGGCAGCCGCGAGCTCCTTCTCGATCTCGTTCAGCTTCTGCCGGATGCGCGACTCTAGGTCAGCGTCGACGATCGGCAACCCGAGTGTCGGAGACGCGTGGGCTGCCATCAGCGGATGAACTCACCCGCGTGCCGGGCCAGGTCGAACACCGGCTGCGGCAGCACACCCAGGAGCAGCGTCATGGCGGCACCGATCGTAATCGCCACGTTGGTCAAGATGCTGGGGACGGCCACCGTGGGACCGTCACCGACCGGGTCGGAGAAGAACATGACGACGATGACCCGCGCGTAGAAGAACGCCGCCACCAGACTCATCAGCACCGCCACCACTACCAACGGCCAGGCACCGCCGGACCACGCGGAGGTGAACACCGCCCACTTTCCGGTGAAGCCACTGGTCAGCGGGATCCCCGCGAAGGCGAGCAGGAAGAACGCGAACACGCCGGCGACCACCGGAGCTTCCTTGCCGAGCCCGGCCCAGCGTGCGAGATGAGTCGACTCGCCGCCGGCGTCACGCACCACGGTGACGACCGCGAACGCTCCGATCGTCGTGAACCCGTAGGCAACCAGGTAGAAGAGGACTGCCTGCAGACTGCTGATCTCCTGCCCAGCAATGCTGATCCCCTGCTGGGCGCCGACGAAACCTGTGATCAGGAAGCCGGCGTGCGCGATCGACGAGTACGCCAGCATTCGCTTGATGTCGGTCTGCGTGATCGCGATGATCGAGCCGACCGCCATCGTCAGCGCGGCAACGATCCACATCAGCGGCTGCCAGTCCCAACGAGCGCCACCGAGTCCGACGTAGAACACGCGGAGCAGCGCGCCGAAGGCGGCGACCTTCGTGCACGCGGCCATGAACGCAGTGACTGCAGTCGGGGCCCCCTGGTAGACGTCGGGCGTCCAGGCATGGAATGGTGCGGCGCTGACCTTGAAGAGCAACCCGACAGCCAGCAGCGCCATACCTGTCAGCAGCAAGCCGTCACCCCCAACATTCGCCGATACCGCTGCGTCGATCTTTGCCAGCTCGAACGTGCCCGCGAACCCGTAGACGAGCGCGATGCCATAGAGGAAGAACGCTGACGAGAAGGCGCCGAGTAGGAAGTACTTCAGGGCGGCTTCCTGGCTGATGAGACGCCGTCTCCGGGCAAGTCCGCACAACAGGTAGAGCGGGAGCGAGAACACTTCGAGCGCCACGAACATCGTCAGAAGGTCGTTCGACGCCGGGAACAGCATCATGCCGCCGATCGCGAACAGCACCAGCGGGAAGACCTCAGTGTGCTCGACGCCCCTGGATGACGCTTCGCGCTCTGCCTGCGTGCCGGGAAGGGCTGCGGCCTGGCCGGCGAACGCAGTAATGCCGCCCTCCAGATGGCGTTCGGCGAACAGCAGCACGCTGATCAGCGAGAAGATGAGTAAGAGTCCCCAGATGAACAGCGAGGGGCCGTCCACGGCGATCGCACCCATCGCCTCGATGGTGCCCAGGGAGGCGCCGTCGTTGTTGCTGGGCATGTCGGCGGCAACCAGAGTTGTCGCGACGAAGGCCGCCACCAGACCGGCCAGCGCCAGCACCGTCTGGATCGCGTAGCGACGCTCGCGTGGCGCGAACGCCTCGACGAGCACACCGGCGATCGCGACACCGAACACGATCAACAGCGGCGAGAGCTTGCCGTACGCGATGTCAGGCGAGTCGAATGTCTGGATGGCCAGGACCACTACGACCCCTCCTCATCGGCGGCGACGGTGGGCTCGGGATCCTCGAGACCGACCTGCTCCAGCAACGAGTCGACCGTCGGGTTGACGGCGTCGAGCACTGGCTTCGGGAAGAACCCCAACACGACGATCAGCACCAGCAGCGGCGCGAGCGCCGCCACTTCGCGAACCTTTAGGTCCGGGAGGTTCTTCGTCGACTCGCGCACCGGACCCGTCATCGTGCGCTGGTACATGTACAGGATGTAGACCGCCGCCAGCACGATGCCAAGCGCGGCGAACACGGCCGCGGTGACCGACACCGTGAACGTGCCTGCGAGCACGAGGAACTCGCTGACGAATGGCGACAGCCCCGGCAGCGACAGGCTCGACAATCCCGCCAGCAGGAACGTCCCTGCCAACACAGGCGCGACCTTCTCGACACCGCCATAGTCATCGATCATCTTCGATCCGCGTCTGCTGATCAGGAATCCTGTCACGAGGAACAACGCTCCGGTTGAGAGCCCGTGGTTGAACATGTAGAGCGCCGACCCGGCCTGCCCCTGGCTCGTCATCGCAAAGATCCCGAGGACGATGAAACCGAAGTGGGACACGGACGTGTAGGCGATGAGCCGGCGGATGTCCTGCTGCCCGATCGCCAGCAGCGCGCCGTACAGGATCGAGATGACCGCCAGCGTGATCACCACGGGAGTCGCCCATCGCGACGCCTCGGGGAAGATGTTGAGGCAGAAGCGCATCATCCCGAAGGTGCCGATCTTGTCGAGGACGCTGACAAGAAGAACCGACGTGCCGGGCGTGCCCTCGCTCGCGGCGTCCGGCAGCCACGTGTGCACCGGCCACATCGGCGCCTTGACGGCGAACGCGATGAAGAAGCCGAGGAACAGCCAGCGACCCGTCGTGGTCCCGATGTCGGCGCTCATCAGATCTTCGAGCAGGTATGACGGCCCCGTCTCGCTGTCGGCCGTGACGACGTACAGGCCGACGACCGAGGCCAGCATCAACAGTCCGCCGAACAGGCTGTACAGCAAGAACTTCACGGCGGCATACGACCGCCGGGCGCCGCCGAAGCCACCGATCAGGAAGTAGATGGGGATCAGGGTCGCCTCGAAGAAGACGTAGAACAAGAAGACGTCGGTAGCGCTGAAGACCCCGATCGAGAGTCCTTGGAGCGCAAGCATCCAGGCAAAGAAGGCGTTGGCACTCCACCGGCCGCCGTCAGCGTCGTCCCACGATGCGAGGATCACGACCGGGGTCAGGATCGTCGTCAACAGCACCAGCAAGAGACCGAGCCCGTCGACCCCGACTGAATAGCTGGCCCCGAACGTCTCGATCCAGTTGTGCTGCTCGACGAACTGATAGCCGCCGTCCACCTCGAACTGCGTGGCCACGACCACCGAGAGGGCAAACACGACCAGCGAAACGCCGAGAGCCACCTGCTTCGGCAGCACGGTCCCCTTGGGAGTCGCAAGGACCGCACCCGCACCCAGCAGCGGCAGCGCGATGAGGATCGAGAGCCAGGGAATGGTCGTCTCACTTCCGGTCATGCGAGCGTCACCGCCAATACGGCAATGACGAGCAGGGCTGACCCGACGAGCATGGAGAGCGCGTAGGAACGGACGAACCCGCTTTGCCAGCGGCGGACTCGACCCGAGGTGCCGCCGACGAGGGCAGCGAGGCCGTTGACCGCCCCGTCGACACCGCGGTTGTCGGCATAGACCATCGACCTGGTGAGGTACTGCCCAGGTCGCATGAAGGCCGCCTCGTTGAACGCGTCTCCGTACAGGTCGGAACGTGCCGCTTTGGTAAGCGGAGAGACACGGGGCGGGGCGAGGACAGGGATCTTGTCACGAGCGAACACGTAGAAGGCGATGGCGATCCCGACGACGATGACCCCGAACACAAGCGCGGTGAGTCCGAAAACCGGCAAGGGGAGGTCATGGTGCTCCTCCGGGCCGACGACCGGCTCTAGCCACTCACCGATCCAGTCGTTGAGCAGCAGCACACCGCCACCGACGGACAGGACAGCCAAGACCATCAGCGGAACCGTCATCACGAGTGGGGACTCGTGCGGATGAGCGTCCTTCGCCCAGCGCTTCTCGCTGACGAACGTCATGATCATCAACCGGGTCATGTAGAACGCGGTGATCCCGGCGCCGAGGAGGGCGCCGATGCCGATGACAATGCTTTCCCCGAACGCAGCTTCGATGATCTTGTCCTTCGACCAGAACCCGGAGAAGCCGGGGAACCCGATGATCGCCAGATAGCCGCAGGCGAACGTAAGGAACGTGACCGGCATGACGGCGCGCAGAGCCCCGTAGCGGCGCATGTCGACCTCGTCATTCATGGCATGCATGACGGAGCCTGCGCCGAGGAACATGTTGGCTTTGAATGCCCCGTGGGTCAGTAGGTGGAAGATCGCGAAGGCGTACCCGGCCGGGCCGATGCCGGCGGCGAGCATCATGTAGCCGATCTGGCTCATGGTCGATCCCGCCAGGACCTTCTTGATGTCGTCCTTGGCGCACCCGATGATTGCGCCCCACAGGAGCGTGACCAGTCCCACGATGACCACTGCCGTCTGCGCCGTTTCAGTGTGCTCGTAGACGAAGTTGGAACGCGTGACGAGGTAGACCCCGGCCGTGACCATCGTCGCCGCGTGGATGAGCGCCGACACCGGGGTCGGGCCTTCCATCGCGTCGAGCAGCCAGCTCTGCAACGGCACCTGTGCGGACTTGCCGCATGCGCCGAGCAGGAGCAGCAGTCCCAACGCCGTCGCAGTGCCTTCGCTGACCTGCGGCATGCCTTCCTCAACTCCGGCGAAGGACGTGGTCCCGAAGGTGGCGAACATGAGCATGATGGCGATCGCCAGCCCGAGGTCGCCGACCCGGTTGACGATGAAGGCCTTCTTGGCGGCGACGGCAGCGGTGTCCTTGTGTTGCCAGAACCCGATCAGCAGGTATGACGCAAGGCCGACGCCTTCCCAACCCAGGAACAGCCCCAGGTAGTCGTCGGCCAGCACGAGCAACAACATGGCGGCGATGAACAGGTTGAGGTAGCCGAAGAAGCGCCGACGACGTACGTCGTGCTCCATGTAACCGATCGAGTAGATGTGGATGAGGCCGCCGACACCGGTGATGAGCAACACGAACAAGGCCGACAGTGGGTCGAAGAGGAGGTCGAACTCGACCTGGAACTGGGCCACGTCGATCCAGGTGAACACGTGCTCGGTCAGTGCCTCGCGGTCGTCTCCCGACAGCCGGCTGAACGCAACGACTCCGAGCACAAACGAGACGAGCGGTGCCGCTGCTCCGAGCAGATGACCCCACGAGTCGGCCAGCCGACCACCCAGCAGCAGCACAGCCGCGCTGAGCGCAGGGATCACGATGATCAGGGACAGGAGTTCCATCACACCCCGCTAGTACTTCAGGAGGCTGGCGTCGTCGACCGAGGCCGAGCGTCGCGTCCGGAAGATGGTCATGATGATGGCCAGCCCGACGACCACCTCGGCTGCGGCGACCACCATCACGAAGAAGGCGGCGATCTGGCCGTCGAGGTTGCCATGCTGCCGCGCAAAGGTGACCAACGTCAGGTTGCACGCGTTGAGCATCAGCTCAACGCACATGAACACGACGATCGCGTTGCGGCGAACGAGGACCCCGATCGCCCCGACACCGAACAGCATCGCGGCAAGGACGAGGAAGGGCGTTGTGCTCATCGGTCGCCCTCCTCGATCTGTCGGTCGTCGGAGCCAGGCTGGATCACACCGGCCGCAGCCGTGCCATCGCCCACGTCGCGGACCGTGCCACGGGCACGCATGACACGGGAGATCGACAGCTCCGAGGGCGTTCCGTCGGGGAGCAGCGCCGGGGTGTCGACCGAGTTGTGCCGCGCGAACGTCCCGGGGTTGGGCAGTGCGCCGGGGTGGGCTCCCGTGGCCGCATAGTCCCGCATCCGCTGGCCCACCAGGTCGCGCTGGGTCGACTTGGGGGTGAGTCGCTCCCGATGGGCGAGCACCATCGCCCCAAGGGCGGCCGTGATCAGCAGCGCGCTCGTCACCTCGAACGCGAAGACGTACTTGCTGAACAGCACGGCAGCTATGCCGTTGACATTGCCGTCAACGTTGGCCTCGTCCAGCCCGACCACAGTGCCGAACGCCGTTTGGGCGATTGCAGCCGCCAGGAGCACGGTGAAGAGCAGTCCGACGAGGATCGCGGCCACTCGTTGGCCGCGCAGGGTCTCGACCAGCGAGTCCGATGAGTCGACGCCGACCAGCATGAGCACGAACAGGAACAGCATCAACACTGCTCCCGTGTAGACGATGATCTGCACGACGAAGAGGAACGGTGCGTCCTGCGCGGCGTACAGCACCGCAAGACCGATCATGATCACGGCGAGCATCAGGGCGGAATGCACAGCCTTGCGGGCCATCACCATGCCGATAGCGCAGACCATCATGATCGGCGCGAGGATCCAAAAGGCGATCATGCCGGGACCTCGCCGTCACCGGTGTCGCGGTTGGCGCCGAGGCCGCGATAGTAGTCGCCCTCAGTGTTGCCGAGGCGCATCGGGTGCGGGGGCTTCTCCATGCCGGGGAGCAGCGGCGCGAGGAGGTCGGTCTTCTCGTAGATCAGATCGGCCCGGTTGTTGTCTGCCAGCTCGTACTCGTTCGTCATCGTCAACGCCCGGGTCGGGCACGCCTCGATGCAAAGGCCGCACAGGATGCAGCGCAGGTAGTTGATCTGGTAGACGCTGCCGTACCGCTCCCCGGGCGAGAAGCGGGCTTCGTCGCTGTTGTCAGCGCCCTCGACGTAGATCGCGTCGGCCGGGCAGGCCCAGGCGCACAGTTCGCAGCCGATGCATTTCTCGAGGCCGTCCGGCCAGCGGTTGAGCTGGTGCCGGCCATGGAATCGCGGCGCGGTCGGCTTCTTCTCGAAGGGGTACTGCTCGGTGACGACCTTCTTGAACATGGTCCGGAAGGTCACGCCGAAACCCGCGACCGGGTCCCAGAACTGTTCCTTCAAGCTAGCCACGGATGTTCTCCTCTTCGGGCAACGGGGTCATCGGGGGCACAGGGTAGCCACCCTCGATCTCGTCGTGCCTGACGGGAGACACCTCTTCCTCTTCATCGGACTTGTCCTCGCCGAAGAAGCCGAGAACAACGAACAGCACGACCGCGACCGCCACGCCGATCAAGAGGTAGCGGCGGTCGATCGGCTCCTCCAGGCTGAGCGCGCGGATCGTCCCGACCGCGATGATCCACAGCAGCGACAACGGGATGAGGACCTTCCAGCCGAACTTCATGAACTGGTCGTAGCGCAGCCGTGGCAGGGTGCCGCGCAGCCAGATGAACACGAAGACGAAGATCATCACCTTGGACAGGAACCACAGCACCGGCCAGTAGCCCTCGTTGGCGCCCTCCCACAACGACAACGGCCATGGAGCGCGCCATCCACCGAGGAACATCGTGGTGGCGAGCATCGCGACCGTCACCATGTTGATGTACTCGGCGAGGAAGAAGAAGGCGAACTTGATCGAGGAGTACTCCGTGTGGAAGCCGCCGACGAGCTCGCCCTCGGCCTCGGGGAGGTCGAACGGCGCCCGGTTGGTCTCGCCGACCATGGAGATCATGTAGATGGCGAACGACGGCGCCAAGATCAATCCGTACCACAGGTCCTGCTGTGCCTCGACGATCCCCGACGTGGACATCGAGCCGGCGTACAAGAAGACCGCGACGAGCGACAGGCCCATCGCGACTTCGTAGGAGATCACCTGCGCCGACGAGCGAAGCGCTCCCAGCAGTGAGTACGTCGAGCCGCTCGACCAGCCGGCCAGCACGATTCCGTAGACGCCCACGGAGGCGACCGCCAAGATGTAGAGGACTCCGACGGGCAGGTCGGTCAGCTGCAGCGGCGTCTCCACGTCACTGAACGGCACGTCGGCGACAGGTCCGAAGGGGATGACCGCGACTGCCATGAAGGCGGGGATCGCAGCCAGCAGCGGAGCCAGGATGAACACGGCCTTGTCGGCCGACTTCGGGACGATGTCCTCCTTCAGCATCAGCTTGACGCCGTCCGCGAGGCTCTGCAGCAGCCCGAACGGGCCGTGGACGTTCGGGCCGATGCGGTGCTGCATGCGCGCAACAACTCGACGCTCGAGCCAGATGTTGAACAGGGTGAAGACAAGCAGGATGACAAACGCCAGGACAACCTTGATGAGGATGACCCACCACGGGTCGTGGCCGAACGCAGACAGGTCGTCGACGACGGCAACGTAGACGCCTGGGACATCACCGGCCGTCACGTCAAGCGCCGAGCCCATCACGCGTCACCTCCCCGGATCTTGACGATGGAGCCGGCTGCGACACCGAGCCTCCTGGCCAGGTTGTTGCCGCTGGAGTTTGTGGGCAGCCAGACGACGTCGTCGTCGATGTCACCGACGGCCACCGGGAGGGTGAGATGACCGCGGTCTGTGGACACGGTGACCGAGTCTCCCGGGTCGACCCCGAGTCGATCAAGCCGGACCGCGCTGACGACCGCTACCGGTGCGCGACCGGTCGCCTGCAGGTAGGGCTCGCCGTCGACCGACCTGGAGTCGTCGATAAGCGGACGCCAGGTCGAGACGAGGACATGCCCTTCGGGTATGTCGTCGGGGATGTCAGGCTTCCCGACCGGAATCAGCTCGGCCCGGTGGCCATCCCAGGGACCGATCTCCTGCATCTCGCTGCGTGCCTCCTCGATTGTCCGGAAGCCGAGCGGGATCTCCAGCTCGTCGGCGATCCCCGCAAGCACCCGCGTGTCGGTGAGCGAGGTCGAGTCGAGGACGCGCCGGAACGGTCGCATCCGCCCCTCCCAGTTGACGAAGGACCCGGCCTTCTCGGCGACTGGGGCGACCGGAAGGACCACGTCGGCGGCGTTCGTGACGGCGGACCGTCGAATCTCAAGGCTCACCAAGAAGTCGACGTTGTCGATCGCCGCCTGCGCGCCAACCGGGTCGGCGAGGTCGTCGAGCTCGACGCCTCCGACCACGAGCGCCTTGAGCTCGCCTGCTGCTGCCGCCTCGAGGATGCCGGTCGTGTCGCGGCCTTCGCGAGTCGGCACCGTCCGACCCCAGGCCGCACCGAGGTCCACGCGAGCGCCCGCGTCAATGACCGGGCGGCCACCGGGCAGCAGCCGCGGCAGAAGTCCCGTCTCCAGGGCGCCACGCTCACCCGCACGGCGAGGAACCCAGGCGAGCCGCGCGCCGGTGGACGTCGCCAGCGAGGCCACGGCGGTGAGCAAGCCTGGCGTGGTCGCGGCGCGCTCGCCGACGAGGATGACCCCGCCACCGTCGAGCGCCAAGAGGGGATCACTTGCGAGCGACTCCACTGCCGCTGTCTCCGCGCCGGGGCGGGACTTGACCAGCCGACCTCGCAGCTTCTCGAGCCCGCGCGAGGTGTGCGAGCTGACAGCCACGACTCGAGTCCGATGACCTCGGACTGCCTTTCGCAGCCGCAGGAACACGATCGGGGACTCATCCTCGGGCTCGAACGCGACGAGCACGACAGCGTTCGCGTGCTCGAGGTCGGCATACGTCACCATCGGCCTCGTCGCGATGTGAGCCGCCAAGAAGTCGGCCTCTTCGCCCGAGTGAGGCCGGGCCCGGAAGTCGATGTCGTTAGTGCCGAGTACGGCCCGCGTGAACTTGCCATACGAGTAGGCGTCTTCGGCCGTCAGCCGCCCACCCGGGAGCACTCCCACGGCTCCGTCGGCGGCCGCAAGACCCCGCGCGGCGACAGCAAAGGCCTCCGGCCACGAAGCAGGGCGCATCTCTCCGCTGTCTTCGTCACGCACGAGCGGACGGGTGATCCGGTCCTCGCCACGGTCGGAGACGAATCCGAACCGTCCCTTGTCGCAGTTCCACTCCTCGTTGACCTGGGGGTCATTCCCGGCGAGGCGGCGGGTGACCTTGTCTCGTCGGTGGTCAGTGCGCAGCGCACAGCCCGACGCACAGTGCTCACAGACCGACGGGGTCGAGACCAAGTCGAACGGACGGGAGCGGAACCGGTACGCCGCCGATGTCAACGCACCGACGGGGCAGATCTGCACCGTGTTGCCCGAGAAGTAGGACTCGAACGGCTCCTTCTCGTAGATGCCGACCTGCTGCAGCGCTCCGCGGTCGAGCATCTCGATGAACGCGTCACCAGCGATCTGCTCGCTGAAGCGGGTGCAGCGCGCGCACAGCACACAGCGCTCGCGGTCGAGTAGCACCTGTGCGGAGATGTTGATCGGCTTGACGAACGTCCGCTTGGTCTCGATGAAGCGTGACTCGCCTCGACCGTTGGACAGCGCCTGGTTCTGCAACGGGCACTCACCGCCCTTGTCGCAGACGGGGCAGTCGAGTGGGTGGTTGATCAGCAGCATCTCCATCACACCCTGCTGAGCTTTGTCAGCAACCGGGCTGGAGTGCTGGGTGCGGACCACCATGCCGGGAGCGACTGTCAGGGTGCACGAGGCTTGCGGCTTCGGGATCGCCCGGCCGTTGCCGGCATCGGGTATGTCGACCAGGCACTGCCGGCACGCACCGACCGGGTCGAGCAACGGGTGGTCGCAGAACCTGGGGATCTGGATGCCCATCTGCTCGGCGGCCCGGATCACCAACGTGCCCTCGGGAACCGTGACCTCGACGTCGTCGATGGTCAAGGTGACTGTCTTCGTCACCTGCTGGGTGGCCTGCCCGCCGGATCCGTTCTGTGGAAGGGTCATACGCCCACTCCCGCGGCGAACAGGGTGGCAGCCTCGCGGTCGAACGGGCAGCTGCCGACGCGCAGGTGCTCGAGGTAGTCGTCACGGAAGTACTGGATCGACGAGATGATCGGCGCGGTGGCGCCGTCACCCAACGCGCAGAACGCACGCCCCAAGATGTTGTCGGAGAGGTCGAGCAGGGTCTCGAGGTCGGCCTCGCTTCCCTGCCCGCGCTCGAGCCGGTCGAGCGTCTGCACCAGCCACCACGTGCCCTCACGGCACGGAGTGCACTTGCCGCACGACTCGTGCTTGTAAAACTCGGTCCAGCGCAGCACCGCCCGCACGATGCAGGTCGTCTCATCGAAGATCTGAAGCGCTTTGGTGCCGAGCATCGAGCCGGCTGCGGCCACACCTTCGTAGTCGAGCGGCACGTCGAGGTGCTCAGCCGTCAAGAACGGCGTGGACGAGCCGCCAGGGGTCCAGAACTTGAGTTCGTGCCCGTTACGGACGCCGCCGGCAAGGTCGAGCAGCTCACGTAGCGTGATCCCGAGCGGTGCTTCGTACTGGCCGGGACTCGTCACATGACCCGACAGGGAGTACAGGTTCATTCCCTTGCTCTTCTCGGTGCCCATGCTCGCGAACCAGTCGGCACCATTGGCCACGATGCACGGCACCGAGGCGATCGACTCGACGTTGTTGATGACGGTGGGGCAGGCGTAGAGGCCAGCGACCGCCGGGAACGGCGGACGGAGTCGTGGCTGACCGCGGCGGCCCTCCAGTGAGTCGAGGAGCGCTGTCTCCTCGCCGCAGATGTAAGCACCGGCGCCGGCGTGCACGATGAGCTCGAGGTCGTAGCCAGAGCCGTGGATGTCCTTGCCGAGATGGCCGGCGAGATACGCCTCCTGCACCGCCCGCTGCAACCGTCGTACGACGTGCAGCACCTCCCCGCGCACGTAGATGAACGCGTGATTGGCGCGGATGGCATACGACGAGATGATGACGCCTTCGACGAGCGTGTGCGGGCTCGCGAGCATCAACGGAATGTCCTTGCAGGTCCCCGGCTCGGACTCGTCGGCGTTGACGACCAGGTAGTGGGGCTTGTCATCGCCTTGCGGGATGAACCCCCACTTCATGCCCGTGGGGAAACCCGCTCCGCCACGGCCGCGCAGGCCGGATGCCTTGACGAGCTCGATGATGTCGTCCTGTTTCTGGGTGAGCGCCTCCTTGAGCGGTTCATACCCGCCTTGCTGCTCGTATGACGCCAACGTCCAGGCTCGTTCGGCGTCCCAGTTGTCAGACAGGACCGGGGTGAGCAGGTCAGTCATCGGCTGGCCTTCCCGTCGTGGGACTCGCCGTTGCTGCTGTCGCCGTCACCGAAGAGGGCACCCTGGCCGCCGCTCGACGGCTTGGCGCTGTCGGCGGTGTCAGCGGCCGACTGGTCGACCTTCGTCTCCGACTCAGCGCGCGACGTGTCGGACTGCTCTGCCGCACCTGTTGAGGAGCGTGACTGTGACGCAGTCGCCGTCTGGGTCTGGCCAGGCGGGGCTCGCCAGCCGCGCTCGCGCGCCAGCTTCAGCCCGACCAGCGTGGCAGGTCCGGCGGCCGGGCCTTCGTCGGCCCGGTCGTCGGGGAATCCCGCGAGCACCCGCTCCGCCTCGCGCCACGTGCATACGCGAGCGCCCCGGGTCGCTTGGACCTCGTTGCCTTCGGTCAGCTCGTTGACGAGGGCGACCGCGGACTCGGGGGTCTGGTTGTCGAAGAACTCCCAGTTGACCATCACGACCGGGGCATAGTCACAGGCCGCGTTGCACTCGACATGCTCGAGCGTGATCTTGCCGTCGTCGGTGGTCTCGTCGTTGCCCACGCCGAGATGATCCTTGAGGCGCTCGAAGATGATGTCGCCACCCATCACGGCACACAGCGTGTTAGTGCACACCCCGACGTGGTAGTCGCCGACCGGCCGTCGCTTGTACATGGTGTAGAACGTCGCCACCCCGGACACCTCCGCCGCGCTGACATCGAGGAGCTCGGCGCACGTCTCGATGCCTTCGGGCGTAACGCAGCCCTCGACGCTCTGCACCAGGTGCAGCATCGGCAGCAGCGCCGACCTGCTCTGTGGGTAGCGCGCAGCGATCTCACGAAGCTCGTCGATGGTGTCGGGCGTCAGGCTCACCTGTCCACCCCGCCCATCACCGGGTCGAGGCTGGCTACGGCAACGATCACGTCAGCAACCTGCCCACCCTCGGCCATTGCCGGCACCGCCTGCAGATTGACGAAGGACGGGTCACGGAAGTGGGCGCGGTAGGGCCTCGTGCCGCCGTCGGAGACGAGATGGCAGGCGAGCTCGCCGCGTGGTGACTCCACGGCGGCATACGCCTGCCCGGTGGGGACGCGGAATCCCTCGGTGACGAGCTTGAAGTGGTGAATCAGGGCTTCCATCGACTCGCCCATGATGTGGCGGATGTGGTCGAGAGAGTTGCCCATCCCGTCGGACCCCACGGCGAGCTGGGCTGGCCACCCGATCTTCTTGTCGCCGATCATTATCGGCTCGCCCTCCATGCCCTGAAGTCTCTCGGCGCACTGCTCGACGATGCGTAGCGACTCCCACATCTCGTCGAGCCTGATGCGGAACCGGCCGTACGCGTCGGCGGTGTCCCATGTGACGACGTCGAAGTCGTACGTCTCGTAGCCGCAGTAGGGCTGCTTCTTGCGCAGGTCCCAGTCGTAGCCGGTCGAGCGCAACGGCGGTCCGGTGATGCCGAGCGCGAGGCAGCCAGCCAGGTCGAGGTAGCCGACGTCGACGAGCCGAGCCTTGAAGATCGGGTTGGCGTTGCACAAGGCGGCATACTCGGGCAGCCGCTTCTTCATCAGGCCGAGGAACTCATCGACCTTCTCAAGTGCCCCGGGCGGCAGGTCCTGGGCGATTCCGCCGGGCCGGATGAAGCCGTGGTTCATCCGCAGCCCGGTGATGAGCTCGAAGACGTCGAGGACAAGCTCTCGCTCACGGAAGCCGATCGTCATCACGGTCAGCGCGCCGATCTCCATCCCACCGGTCGCGATCGCCACGAGGTGTGACGAGATGCGGTTGAGCTCCATCAACAAGACCCGCATCACCTGGGCCTTCTCGGGGACATCGGCCTCGATGTCGAGGAGCCGCTCGACACCCATGCAGAACGCAGCTTCGTTGTAGAACGGAGAGAGGTAGTCCATCCGGGTGCAGAACGTCACGCCCTGCGTCCAGTTGCGGTACTCCATGTTCTTCTCGATGCCGGTGTGCAAGTAGCCGATCCCGCACCGGCACTCGGTGACGATCTCACCATCGAGCTCGAGTATGAGTCGGAGCACGCCATGCGTCGACGGATGCTGCGGGCCCATGTTGACGACCACGCGCTCCTCGGCCTCGAGGTCGACGCCGGATACAACGGAGTCCCAGTCCTGGCCGGTGACGGTGAAGACCTTGCCCGATGTGGTCGCCTGCTCGGTGGCGTAAGGGTCGGTGTGAACGGTGTCAGTCATCAGTTGTATGACCTCCGCTGGTCGGGCGGCGGCACGGTGGCGCCCTTGTACTCAACCGGGATGCCGCCTAGCGGGTAGTCCTTGCGCTGAGGATGGCCAGGCCAGTCGTCCGGCATCTGGATGCGGGTCAGGGCGGGATGGCCGTCGAAGACGATGCCGAAGAAGTCGTAGGTCTCTCGTTCGTGCCAGTCGTTGGTCGGGTAGACGCTGACGACGGACGGAATGTGGGGGTCGGCGTCGGGACACGTCACCTCGACGCGGAGCCGACGGTTGTGGGTCATCGACAGCAGGTGGTAAACGGCGTGCAGCTCGGCGCCGCTCTCATGGGGGTAGTGCACGCCGCTGACCCCACTGCAGAACTCGAAGCGGAGCTCGGGATCGTTGCGCAGGTGGGTCATCACCTCCACGAGGTGGTGGCGATTGACGTGCATCGTCAGCTCGCCGCGATGGACGATGACTTTGGTGACGGCGTCGGACGCCTCGTCGGGCAACACTACGGCGAGGCGGTCGGCAGCGGCGTCGAACCAACCGCCGTACGGCCGTCCAGTCGCACCAGGAATCGCCACCGGACGGACCAGACCGCCGTAGCCAGACGTGTCACCGGTGCCACTGATCCCGAACATGCCATGGCGTACGTCGACGACGTCGAGGTCTTGCTGCGGCAGCGCACCCGGGTCGTCGCTAAGCACGATCGATGCGTCGTGCTGTGACTTGTCGGCGATCGACTTCTCGTCGGTTGGCTTGTCGTCGAGTGAGCGCTCTCCTACCGGCTTCTCGGGGCCTGTCTGTGGCTGGCCTGACGGTGGCACTTGGTCTGGCTTGTCGTCGCTCACCGCAGGAGTCCCGTCATGTCGGACGTCGGTGCTGACTCGAGGGCGACCTTCTCTTCGGCCGCGATCTCGGCGACGCGGTGGGGGCCGAGCTTGGCGTGCTGGATGTCGTCGTGCAGCTTGAGAATCGCGTCGATGAGCATCTCCGGCCGCGGCGGGCAGCCAGGCAGATACATGTCGACCGGGACGACATGGTCGACTCCCTGGACGATCGCGTAGTTGTTGAACATCCCTCCACTGCTGGCGCAGACACCCATCGCGAGGACGTACTTCGGGTTGGCCATCTGGTCGTAGATCTGACGCAGCACCGGCGCCATTTTCTGGCTGACCCGGCCGGCGACAATCATCAGGTCGGCTTGACGTGGGGAGGCGCGGAACACCTCCATGCCGAACCTGGCAAGGTCATAGCGGGGACCGCCCGACGTCATCATCTCGATGGCACAGCACGCCAGACCGAACGTCGCCGGCCACAGCGACGCCTTGCGGAAGTAGCCGGCGAGGCCTTCGACGCTCGTGAGGAGTACACCGGACGGCAGCTTCTCTTCTATACCCACGTCGGTCCTCGCTTCGCATCGGGCCGACACGGGGACAGACCGCGCTGGATCACTCGCTCACTGCGCTCGCTCATCGTCAGTCCCACTCCAGACCACCGCGCCGCCATACATAGGCGTACGCGACGAACACCGTGCCGATGAACAACGCCATCTCGATGAGCCCGAACAACTTCATGGAGTCGAAGTAGACGGCCCAGGGGAACAGGAAGATGATCTCGATGTCGAAAACGATGAAGAGCATCGCGGTGATGTAGTACTTGACCGGGAACTTGCCGCCCCCTGCAGGCTGCGGCGTTGGCTGGATGCCGCACTCGTAGGAATCGAGCTTGGCCCGGTTGTAGCGCTTCGGACCGATGAGCGCGCTGGCAGCAACTGAGCCAACCGCGAAGAGCGCTGCGAGGACGCCGAGCCCCAGGATGGGGATATACGGATTCACCGGGAGGAGCTCCCCTCTTGCGTGTCTTGCGTGGTCGAGCGGTTCGGTGTCATCGGTTTCAGCATCCTAGAGGCGACCGCCTCACGCCGCGGGAGCGACCTTCGACAAGCCGTTGATGATGCGGTCCATTGCGTCTCCCTCTCGTGGGTCGGTCAGGTTGGCGAGCAGCTTCAACGTGAAACGCATCAAGGTGGGGTGATGCAGTCCGTGCTGGGTGGCGAGCCGCATCACCTGCGGGTGTCCGATCGCCTTCACGAACAGGCGGCCGAGCGTGTAGTAGCCGCCGTAGCGCTGGTCGAGAGCGGTCACGTAGCCCTGCAGCGCTCGCTCGTGGCCTGCCGTCGTCGTACGGCTGAGTGCCTGGGTCACGATGTCGGCCGCCATCTCGCCGGACTCCATCGCGTAGGCGATTCCTTCGCCGTTGAACGGGTTGACCATCCCACCTGCATCACCGACGAGCAGCATGCCGTTGGCGTAGTGAGGCTTGCGGTTGAAGCCCATCGGCAAGGCGGCGCCGCGGACCGGCTGGGTGCGGTTGTGCTCGCGGAAGCCCCACTCCTCGGGCGTGTGGTCGAGCCAGCGCCTGAGCAGGGCCTTGTAGTCGACGTGCTGGAACGCCACCGACGTGTTGAGGATGCCGAGGCCAACGTTGACGGTGCCGTCACCGACGCCGAAGATCCAGCCGTAGCCCGGCAGTAGCGAGCTCTTCCCGGGCTCCCCGTCCCACATCTCCAGCCACGACTCGAGCCAGTCGTCGTCGTGGCGAGGGCTCGTGTAATACGTGCGGACCGCCACGCCGAGTGGGCGGTCGTCCCGCTTCTGGCGCCCCACCGCAAGGCTGAGACGGGTAGAGGTACCGTCTGCCGCGATGATGACCGGCGCGTGGTAGGCGACCTCGTCGCGGCCGCTACTGCCGGCCCCCGCGGCGGAGTCGTCGACGTCAACCGACTTGGCGGTGACGCCGACGATGCGGCCGCTCGTCTCGTCGACGATGGGCCCGGTGACGGCGGTGCGCTCATGCAGGCGCGCTCCGCCCTTCTGGGCATGGCGCGCCAGGATGTCGTCGAAGTCGAGCCGGGTGCGCACCAGCCCGTGGCTCGGGTAGCTCGCTAGGTCAGGCCATGGCATCTCGAGGCGGTGGCCGCCGCCGACGATGCGCAGACCCTGGTTCTTGATCCACCCCGGCTCGTCGAGATCGATGCCCATCCGGACCAGTTGGCGGACCGCGCGGGGGGTCAGCCCGTCGCCGCAGACCTTCTCGCGCGGGAACGCCGTCTTCTCGAGCAGGAGTACGTCGAGGCCCGCCTGCGCCAGGTACGCCGCCGCGGTCGAGCCACCAGGCCCCGCTCCGACCACGATGACGTCGGCCTGCCGCTCGCTGGCGGGGGGCTTCGTCACGGCGACTCCCTCGGACCTGATCGTCATACCGGATTTCGTGAACTAGTGAAAGCGTTCACGAGCGCTGAGGCGTCAGTCTAGGCCGTCGCCTCACGGCGCGCACCACCGATATACGGCACGCATCCGTGACCAAACTGCGGCCAGCTAGACAGGCGTTCCCAGCGGCAGCAAGCTTCGAGCGACCTCGTCACAGTCGACCTCGAGCCTTTCGAGCAACCTCGCCGCCGTATCGGGACGACGCAGGCCAACCAGGGCCAGCGCAAGGTGTGCGGGGGCGAGCTGCTTTGACCCGCACAGCCTGGCCTGGCGCAGAGTTCCCACCAGCACCGACTTGGCGCCGCCTGTGAACGGCCGGTGCACGCGACCGGTCGATCGGCGCGCGTCTGGCTCGCCGTCTATCCGAACCCCCACCGATGCCAGCGCCTCGGCGTCGAGCGCTGCCAGCGATCTTCGCGCTGAGTCGACATCGGCCCCCAAGACCCGAGCTGCCGGGTCGTCGAGACGCAGCAGCCCGAGCAGCAGGTGCTCGGTCCCGACCCTCGCATCGGCCCGGGACTCCGCCTCCTCGACTGCGTGCTGAACCACCTGGCGTGTTGCCTTTGTAAAGCGCTCGAGCACGTCGTCACCCCCCGTGTTTCTTGTGGACCGCTTGCCGGGAGACGCCCAACGCATCACCGATCTGCTCCCACGACCACCCGTCGCTACGTGCCCGCATCACGTGCTCTGCTTCGAGGCGCTCGGCCAACTTGCGCAGCTGGATGACGGCGCGGAGCCCAACGGCGGGGTCCTCGGCGACGGCGGGATCCGGCAGCTGATCGATCCTCATGCGCGTCATCCTAGGTTGACAAAGAAATACGTGTCAACCTGGATTGACGTTGCCGTATGGGCGGCGTCGCAAGTGGTCCCGCCGAGCGCACATGCTCCGCCGCGCTTAGCCACGGGCGAGGCCGTAGACGTGGGTGATGGCGAGGCGGAGCACGAGGCGGTGATCGGCGACCATTGCGCGGCGGTAGTCGTCCCAGTCGGGATGGTCCTCGCCCCTGACGTTGCGGTACACGTCGATCAGCTCTTCGACAACGGCGTCATCGAGCTCGGTGGCGACGTCGGACAAGGTGACGTCGCCCTCGACGACGGCGTAGCTCCATCCGTCGGCGCTGCTGACGTGGAGGGACGCCCGAGGGTCGCGTCGGACGTTGATCGTCTTGGCCCGACCGTCGGTGATCGAGACCCGGATGCGCGAGGCGTCAGCGTCGTACTCGTAGTTGACGTTGGACGACTGGGGACGACCGTCGCGCTTGATAGTGATGAGGGTGCCGATGTTGCGGGTAGTCAGCAGGGCGAGCAATACGGGATCGAAAGACTTCACGTCCCTATCCTCGCCGCAGTCTTGTCCGCGGAACGATCCGACTGTCAGATCGTCCTGGCAATCCCACCGTCGGATCGTTCGGGCAGACCCCGGCGATCAGCGGGTTGCGCGGTGGAGGGCCACAATGCCGCCCGACAGGTTGCGCCACTCCACCGATCGCCAGCCTGACTCGCCGATGGCGGTGGCGAGCGCCTGCTGGTCGGGCCACGCCTGGATCGACTCGGCCAGGTAGACGTAGGAGTCCGGGCTCGACGAGACCCGCCTGGCCACGGCGGGCAGCGCCTTCATGAGGTACTCGGCATACACGGTGCGGAACGGTGCGTACGTCGGCTGGCTGAACTCGCACACGACGAGCCGCCCTCCGGGTCTCGTGACCCGCAGCATCTCGGCGAGGCCAAGTCGGTAGTCGCTCACGTTGCGCAGCCCGAACGAGATCGTGACCGCGTCGAATGTCTCGTCGCCGAACGGCAGCCGCAGCGCGTCGCCCGCGACGAAAGGCAGCCGTGGCCGCTCCCGCTTGCCGACCTTCAGCATCCCGATGGAGAAGTCGCACGGCACAGCAGCGGCCCCCGACCGCATGAAGGGAACCGTGCTCGTGCCGGTGCCAGCGGCCAGGTCGAGCACGCGCTCCCCTGCCCGGGCGTCGACTGCCGACACGACCGCCCGTCGCCACCGGCGGTCCTGGCCGAGCGAGAGTACGTCGTTCGTGACGTCATACCGCTCGGCCACGTCGTCGAACATCGCCGCCACCTCGTGCGGCTGCTTGTCCAGGCTCGCTCGGCTCATAGTGGAAGCCTCGCACGACGCCGCCGAGCACGAGCGCCTAGGCTTGGTGATCGTGACGACCCTGGCCTCGAGTGCTCCGGAGGAGACGCCGCTGGTCGCCCGCACGGTTGTCATCGACGATCCCGGGCCCCTGCTCTCGTTGCTGCCGGCTGAATCGCCGATGTCCTGGATCCACCGCGACGAGGGTCTCGTCGCTTGGGGAGAAGTCGCACGCTACGAGCCATCCGGTCCGGGCCGGTTCACGGCGGCGATGCGCTGGTGGCGCGGGATCGCCGAGCACTGCGTCGTCCGAGATGAGGCCGATGCGCCGGGGACTGGGCTGCTCTGTTTCGGGTCGTTCGCTTACGCCGACCACCCCGGCAAGTCTGTCCTGGTGGTGCCCGAAGTGGTCGTGGGGCGGCGCGGCAACCTCACCTGGGTGACGACGATCTCCCGCGGCTCGCTCGCGGCCACCCCGACCGTCACCAGCTCCGGGCCGCCGGCCGCACCGCAGGGGGTTGCGTTCAGCGATGGCGCGATGAGTGGTGCCGCGTGGGAGCTTGTCGTCGCCGAGGCTGTGCGGCGCATCCGGTCGGGCGCGCTCGAGAAGGTCGTGCTGGCACGCGATCTCGTCGCCGAGCTCGATGCACCTCTTGACGTCCGGGCACCGCTCGCGCGGCTGGCGGCGCTGTACCCGTCGTGCTGGACATTCCACGTCGACGGCCTGTTCGGGGCTACCCCGGAGATGCTCGTACGTCGTGAGCGCGGTCTCGTGACGAGTCGCGTCCTCGCCGGGACCATCCGCCGTACCGGCGACGACGCCCACGACCTCGCACTCGCCGCCACGTTGGCGCGCTCGTCGAAGGACCTCGAGGAGCACGAGTTCGCCGTGCGCTCCGTGGCGGACGCGCTGGCGCCGTACTGCCTCAGCATGAACGTGCCGGAGAGCCCATTCGTGCTGCACCTCCCGAACGTGATGCACCTGGCGACCGACGTGACGGGCGTCCTTGACGACCAGACGAGCTCCCTCGGATTGGCCGCAGCGCTCCATCCGAGTGCGGCGGTTGGCGGGACTCCGACCGAGGTGGCGGTGTCGCTGATTGCCGAGCTGGAGCGGATGGATCGGGGCCGCTATGCCGGGCCTACCGGATGGATGGACGTGACAGGTGACGGCGAGTGGGCGATCGCGCTGAGGTCGGCCGAGGTCGACGGCCGACGGGTCCGCCTGTTCGCGGGCTGCGGCATCGTCGCCGACTCTGACCCGGAGGCGGAGCTTGCAGAGGCGACCGCGAAGTTCGTCCCGGTGCGCGACGCGCTAACTGCCTGAACGACGCAGCCCGCCCCCATTTGCGGAGGCGGGCCCGTAGTAGTCGGGGTCAGTGTCGTCTGGGGTCAGGCGGTCGGTGGCTGGCTGCTGATGCCGAACTGCACCGACCCAGCCTCGTCGACAACGGCGTCGAGGACCTCGCGGTCGAGTGCTTCGGCGGCGGCCGTGTCGAGGAAGATGCGGGCGCCGTGATCTTCCAGCACCTGGTCGCCCGGCTGCGGCGATTCGACCGCGGTGAGACCCAGTGAGCCCGGGACGGACTCCTGATGGCTGATGCGGATGCCGGCCTCGTCGGACTCAGTCGCCTGAGCGGTGATCGTCTTGACTACGTCGGCGGCGTTCTCGGTCAGGGTGAGCATGGAGAACTCTTTCCGTCGTTGGGTTTCTGACCCTTCCACCGTTTCAAAGTCGCGAGGCCGACACAAATCCCGCGCACTCTGACGTGTGTCGGTCGACGTGTGTCGGCGATGTGCGTCGGCGTGTCAGAAGAGCGCGGGGGACGCCTGTGACAGCTCGAAGCCGTGCTCCGTCAGCAGGTTGTAGCAGGTGATGCCGGTCTGTCTGCTGGTGCAACCGAAGTCGCCGACGCTCGTGGAACTGCCGTACTGGAGCACCGGGGCCGTCCGCATGACCACCGTGTCTGACACACAGACGAACTGCCCGATCCCCTGTGTGTCGACCGCCAGGCTCTGGCCATAGTCGCCGGCGCAGTCCGCAGGCTTGCGGGGGTCGCCGTACGTGTGCTCGAGGATGTCGCAGCGCACCAATCTCGCGCTGATCTGGCAACCGATGTTGCGCGAAGGTGTCAGGAAGACGCTGATCTCGCCCAGCGTGTTTGGCAGCTCCAACCGCTCAGGGGTCTCCGGTGACGTCGGCGGTGTCGTGGGAGGCTCGGACGTCTCAGTCGGCTGGGTTGGCGCCGCCGACTCGCTCGGACTCGTCGTCGGTGCTGTCTCTGAAGGACTCTGCACCGGTGCACCTGTGGACTTCACGTCCGTGGCAGAGGCACACGACGCGACGCTCAACGCGACCAGCACCGCCACGACCCCGTGGCGCATCCGCATCTGCTCTCCTCGTCCAGGCAACCCGGAGATCATGGCATACGGCGCCGAGCGCGGCCCAACCGTCGAATCGGGCTCGCCTAGGGCAGGAGTTTTCGCGGCCCAGGTCAGGCGGGCTGTTCCACCCACTTCATCGGATCGCCAAATCCGAGGTCGCCGATGCCCGCCGCGTCGAGCGCCTGCACGGCGAGCGTGCGCCGGTATGCCGCGAACGTCAGCACATGCGCGATCATGCCGCCGTAGGTGAACACGTGAGCCGGTTCGCAGATCGCATCGATGAACGTCTCGTCGAGTCGACCCTGCTCGCTCACGTCACGGACGTGGCCGAGATACGTCGGCCCGGCGTCCGCGAATCGGGCCTGCATCGAGTCGATGCTCTCGTGGGTCTCGATGCCGAAGTCGTAGGCACGGTTGGCGAGTGCTGAGTTCCACATGTCCATCTGCCCGATGAGCCGCGACAACAGCGACCGCAACGAGTCGACGTCGGCACCGTCGTCGACGGACACCTCGATCGGTGCGTCGAGTTGCTCGTCGGTAAGCCGGGCGGCGCGGTCGACGATCTCGCCGACCAGCCAGACATGATGTTCGACCATTCTGACCATGAGATCCATGGACGTTACCTCTGTTCTTGCAGGCAGCCGCAGGCCGCCAGGTGGATGGAAGTGGACGCCGTTCGGGCAGTCGAGCTGAATGTGGCTGTGCGGCCGGCGGCGCCATTGAGACGGCCCCGCGCCGTACGCGCGCTGGAACGCCCGGGTGAATGCCTCGTTCGATGAGTAGCCCGCCTCCACGGCGATGTCGAGAACACCTGTGTCCGTGGTGACGAGCCGGTATGCCGACCGCTCGAGGAGCACCCGCCGCCTGAACTTCGCCGGCGACTCGCCCGCGGCAGCACTGACGATCCGGTCGAAGTGGAAACGCGAGAGATAGGCGCGGGCTGCTAGGTCGGAACCTCGCGCCTCGTGGTCGTCGAGATCCGACGCCAGCATGTCGACGAACGTCACGAAGGTGTCGGCGCCGGTGCTCATGTCTCAACACTCCATGACGCCGGCATTCCTGCACTTGATCTTTTTTGCGCTCTGGACATCGCTGCGACCCAACCAGATCTGGCGACTTGACGGGCGGAAGCTGGCGATTCGGCGGTTAGGTGAGGTGGTTGAGGCGCTCGTTCAGGCTGCGGCGGCTGGCGCGAGGGATCGGGACCTCGACCACCCTGATCCCGTGCACGTCTTGCTCCAAGGTATCGGCCAGAGCGCCCGCGTCATCCACCCGGGTGTACGTCGTCTGGGTCGCCTCACACAACGCCCGCAGGTCGACGCCGTGCGGCGTGCCGAAGACCCGCTCAAACGACTCGGCATACGCATCACCGCCCTGTTCGAGGGTCGCGAAGATCGCGCCGCCGTCGTCGTTGGCGACAACGATCGTGAGGTCGGGGCGCGGCTCGTCAGGCCCCAGCACCATGCCGCCCATGTCGTGCAGGAAGGTCACGTCGCCGACATACGCCAACGCCCGCGGCGAGCTGCGGCCGAGAGCGGCACCGATGGCCGTCGAGACCGTGCCGTCGATGCCCGAGAGGCCGCGGTTGCCAATGATCAGCCGACGACCGCCCACGTTGTATACCGGCCCCATCAGGTCGAGATCGCGCACCGGCTGCGAGGAGCCGACGACGAGCAGCCCGCGGTCCACCACAGCGGCGCCGACCGCGGCGGCGACCTGAAGCGGCGAGGCATCTCCGCCCGCCGCCGCAAGGGAATCCAGCTGTGCCGCGATGCGGTCGTCGGCGGATCTCCACGCCGCCACCCAGTCGTCGTCGTCCGCAGAGTCGACGCGTGGCATCGCGTCGAGGTGTCGCGCGACTCGACCGGGATCGGTGCACACGCCGCCGCGCGAACGGACCGAGACCACCTCGATGTCAGACCGGGAGATCAGGCGCGTGACCGGGCGGGACAGCGTTGGGTGGCCTGCCACGACGACTCTCTCGACCTGTCGCTCGAGCTCCGAACCCAGCAGCAGCCGGTACGTGCGCAGGGCGTGGGTGCCAGTGCGAGCACCCGACGTCGGCTCGGCGAGGAGTGGCCAGTTTCCGGCCTGAGCCAGCATCCTGGCGGGCGGCCCGGCGTCATCGCCCGCGACTACGACCGTCAGCGGTCCTGAGGCGAGCGTGATGGCCTCGGCGTCGGAGGCATGGCGACGTACGGGATCGCTGCGGACCTCCTCCCAGCCGCCGCCGGTCAGTCCCATCGGCAGTACGTCAGGCAGCAGTGGCTCGCTGAATTGGAGGTTGACGTGCGTAGGGCCCCGATGTCGTATGCCGTCAGCAATCGCGTCCGCGGCTGCAACGTCGTCGCCCGGAGCGATGTCGTATGACGGCACCGACTTCCCGAACATGCGCGCCTGGTGCGCTGGTGTCTGGTTGGCACCGGTGCCGCGCAGCGCGGCGGGTCGATCGGCCGACAGCACGATGATGCGCTCCCCGGCGTGCGAGGCCTCCAACACCGCCGGGTGCAGGTTGGCGACCGCGGTGCCGGACGTGGTGACGACCGCAGCCGGCCCATGCGCGCCCTTGGCGAGTCCGAGAGCGAGGAAACCCGCAGTGCGTTCATCCACGCGCACGTGCAGCCTGAGCAAACCGACGGCGTCCGCCTCGTGCAAGGCGACGGCAAGGGCGGCCGAGCGTGAGCCGGGCGCCAGCACGACATCACGTACTCCGCCATGACGCAAGGCGGAGACCACCGCGGTAGCGACCGTCGACGATGCGTTCATCTCGCCAGATTCTGCAGCACACGGTCACACGCGGCGAGTCGCTCCAGCCACCGCTGCGTCGTGGCGGCATCAGCGCGCGCGGCGTCGAGCAGGTCAGGCGACGGCTCAACGGCTCGGACCTGCAGAACGCCAGCGGTCGGCGTCAGCGGCTCGGCCGTCAGGTCAGCGGACAGCATCGACGTCGTCGCGAGCCCACACGCGTACGGCAGTTCGGGGAGCGCGGCGGCCAGGGCCACACCGGCCGCGATGCCGACCGATGTCTCGAGCGCGCTCGACACGACCACGGGCATGTCGAGCTGCTCGGCAAGTCGCAGGGATGTGCGCACCCCACCGAGGGGCTGCACTTTGAGCACTGCGATGTCTGCGGCGCCGAGCCGCTTGACGCGAAGGGGATCCCCGGCGCGACGGATGGACTCGTCGGCTGCGATCGGTGTGTCGACGCGGCGCCTCACCTCGGCGAGCTCCTCGACACTAGCGACGGGCTGCTCGGCGTACTCGAGGTCGAACTGGGCCAGCTCCCCGAGCGCGATCACGGCGTCCGACACCGACCAGCCGCCGTTGGCGTCGACTCGTACGCGCCCGTCGCTTCCGAGTGCATCCCTGACGGCGCCGACCCGGGCTACGTCGTCCGCCAGCGACTGGCCCGGCTCGGCGACCTTGACCTTGGCAGTCCGACACCCGTGCGGAGCAAGGACGATCGCGGCCGCGCGGTGCGGGTCGACGGCCGGGACGGTGCAGTTGACGGGGACGACATCCCTTACGGGGCTGGGAAATCCGACCTCGGCAGCCTCTATGGCGGAGGCGAGCCACGGCGCTGACTCAACGACGTCGTACTCCCAGAACGGGCTGAACTCGCCCGTCCCTGCCGGCCCGCGGACGACGACACCTTCGCGGTGGTCGACCTGGCGGAACCGGACGTTCATCGGCACCGAGAACACGTCGATCCGCAGCTCCGGGTGCCTCCGACGCACGGCGCCGAGTCCGACCGTGGCGCCGCCGGACGAATCACCGAGGTCAGCCATCGACGGCCTCGACGTGGCGGACCAGCGCCTGCCGGTCGACCTTGCCCGACTTCAGCCGCGGCAACCGATCGACCTCGACCACGGACCGCGGCGCCCACTCCTTCGGCAGCTCCTGGGCGACGAAGTCGCGGACAGCGGACAGGTCCGGTGTTGGACGACTCTCGCCCGAATCCGCCCGGCTCGACAACGCCGTGCCATCCGTCGAAACCACGGCGACGACGCGCGAGCCCCACTCCACGTCAGCAACCGCAACCACCGCCCAGTCCGCCCGCCCGGGCAGCTCTGCCAGCCGGCTCTCGACCACCGGCAACGCGACGTTGACGCCACCGCTCACGACCACGTCGTCGACCCGGCCCAGCACCTCGAGCCGCCCGTCCAGATCGAACCGGCCCACGTCCTGAGTGTGCAGCCAGCCGTCACGCAGCACGTCAGCCGTCAAGTCAGGCTCGCCGACGTACCCGTCAAACAGCGTCGGCCCGGCAATGCGGACCTCCCCCGCATTGCCCAGCGCGACCGCGACGCCGTCCAGTGCAACCCCGTCGTAGACGCAGCCGCCACCGGTCTCGCTCATGCCGTATGTCGTCACCAACCGGATCCCGCGCGAGCGCGCCTCGTCGAGCAGCGCCGTGCGGGCCGCGCCACCCCCGAGGAGCACAGCGTCGTAAGACGCCAACGCTTCGACGTGCGAGTCCACGGGCAGCCATCGGTGCAGTTGCGTCGGGACGATCGCCAGGTATCGCCGGTCGCCGGTCAGCGCCGCAGTGGCCGACGGAAGGTCACGGTGGTCGTCGAGGAGCACCGGCGACGTGTCGGCGAGGATCGACCGGGCGAGCACCTGCAGGCCCGCGACGTGGTCTGTCGGCAGCGCAAGCACCCACTGCCCGGGACCGCCGAGCCGCGCCAGCGAGGCGGTTGCAGAGGCGCAGATCGCCCGCGCCGACAGGGCTACCGACTTCGGCTTCCCGGTCGACCCGGAGGTCGCGACCACGACTGTGGATTCCGACCCAGTGCTGGCATCCGGCTCCGTGAGCCACGATCGCAGCAGCCGTTCGACATCCCGCGGATGGCCACCCACCGGACGCAGGCTTGCCCCGTCCTGGTGATGGTGCGTCGGGCCCCCGCTGTCGTCAGCCATATCCGCCACCCTATGGCCCACCTCCCCTACCAAACCTTGGGCCATGAGGGGCAGATGGGAGACTGACCGCCGTCATGGCCACCAGCACGCAATGGGTCGAGGGCGCCCGCCCGCGTACGCTCCCCGCTGCGATCTCCCCCGTCCTCGCGGGCACGGGTGCAGCCGTCTACGCCGACTCGTTTGTATGGTGGAAGGCGCTGCTCGCCCTCGTCGTGTCGGTGAGCCTGCAGGTGGGTGTCAACTACGCCAACGACTACTCCGACGGCGTGCGCGGCACCGACGAGGGACGCGTCGGCCCGATGCGGTTGGTGGGGTCGGGGGCGGCACCGCCCGATCAGGTGAAGGCCGCCGCGTTCGCGGCTTTCGGCGTCGCCGCCGTCGCGGGGTTGGTCCTCGCGCTGACGACCGCGTGGTGGTTGGTCGCGGTTGGCGCAGTCGCGATCGTGGCGGCGTGGTACTACACCGGCGGCCGCCGGCCCTACGGCTATCGGGGCTTCGGAGAGGCGAGTGTCTTCGTGTTCTTCGGTCTCGTGGCCGTCGTCGGCACGACGTACGTGCAAGTCGAGCGGATCGCAGCCAGCGTCGTCTGGGTGGGCTGCGGCGTGGGGTCACTGGCGGTGGCGATCCTGGTCGCCAACAACCTGCGCGACATCCCCACCGACATCACTGCCGGCAAGCGCACCCTCGCGGTCAAGCTCGGCGACCAGGTTTCGCGTGAGGTGTACGCCGGCCTGCACGCAGCGGCGTACGCGTTCGTGGTCGTCGCGGCTGCAGCAACCTCGTGGTGGCTGGCGCTGGCGGCTCTTTCGCTGCCGCTGTCGATCCGCGCTCAGGCCGCGGTCCGGCGCGGGGCTACAGGTGCTGCGCTGATCCCGGTGCTGCGAGATACCGGACTCACCGAGCTCGTCTACGCCGTTGGGATCCTCGCCGGCTATGTCATTGCGGCCGCCAGCTGAGGTAGAACGTCAGTCGTCCTCAGCCTGCCTGCGCGCCTCGTACGCCGCCTTGGCTCGCTCGGCGCGGGCCGCCACCTCGACAGCGAAGTCGTCGCGGAGCGAGCGCAGCACGAACAGCGCAACGGCTGACGAGATCAGCATCGCAATGAGCGCCAGGCCCAATGCGGTGATGGAGTTCCACTCGACCCATTGGCCAAACACCGCCCACAGCAGGCCGTACGCGGCAAGGAACAGGAGCAGCCGAGCGAGGGTGTAGCGGGCAAAGGTCTTCACAGCGCGGTCAGCCTACCCAGGCTGCTCGGCCAGGACGTCGCGCAGCAGCGAGGGCTCGACGTTGCCGCCCGAGACCACCGCAACGGCAGGCCCGGGGGATCGGTCGGCATACTCGAGATAGCCCGCGACAGCGACGGCGCCGCTGGGCTCGCACACGAGCTTGGCGCCGAGGACCACGGCGCGCATTGCGGCGCGGATCGCGTCTTCGCTCACCGTCACCACGTCGTCGACGAGCTCTCTGATGATCGGCCAGGTGGTCACGCCGACGCTCGGGACCCGCAACCCGTCGGCGATGGTCCGCCCCGTGTCGGCGGTGTCCCAGATGACGCGGCGTCCTGCCGCGAAACCCTCGGCGAGGTCGCCGGCCAGCTCAGGCTCGACTCCGATCACTCGCAGATGCGGACGGGAGGCCTTGAGGGCGGTAGCGATCCCGCTGATCAGTCCGCCCCCGCTGACCGGGACGTAGACAGCTGCCACTTCGGGCAGGTCCTCGAGGATCTCGAGGCCGATCGTGCCTTGCCCGGCAATGACGGCGGCGTCGTCGAACGGTGACACGAACACTGCTCTGGTTTTCGCCTGGATCTCCTCCATGACCGACGCGCGTTGCGATATCTCGACATCGACGATCTCGGCCCCAAGCGCTCTCGTTGCCTCCCGCTTGATCGCAGGAGTCCCACGGGGCATCACGATGGTTGCCCGGATGCCGGCATCGCGCGCGGCCCGCGCGACAGCCTGCGCATGGTTGCCGGACGAGTGGGTGATGATGCCCCGCGCTCGTTGCTGGTCGGTGAGCTGTGTGACGGCGTTGGTGGCTCCGCGCAGCTTGAACGAGCCGCCGAGCTGGAGGCACTCGGCCTTCAACCACAGGGGCGATGCGGCAGTCCCGAGCTGGGAAGGAAGCAACGGCGTCCGACGTACGGCGCCAGCGATCCGACGGGCTGCCGCCTCGACATCCGCGACGGTCACGGGCAGAAGAGCGGTCACGCACGGCACCCTAGCCAGTGCTCGCGGTCTGTGGCGATTTGACCGGCTGCTGAAACAGACCGCATGGTTTGGGGGGCAGGTCTACTCTGAGAGTTGAGCACCAGTTCCTTAGTGGGTGCCGTGTCGAGGAGGTCGAGCTGCAATGAGGTTCCTTCCCATCATCCTGGTCATCGTGCTGCACATCTATGCGTGGATCGAGATATCGCAGTCCGATCCGCGGCAGGTGCGGCAGCTGCCCCGCTGGGGATGGGGACTCATTGTGCTTGTGCCGTTGGCAGGTCCCATTGGCTGGTTGACGCTTGGTCGCCCGAACGGCAGCAAGGTCGTCCGCACTCCGCCGAAGCCGCGGCCTCGCGTGGTCGCTCCCGACGACGACCCCGACTTCCTGCGCAGCCTGCGCAAGCCACCCCCGCGCAAACAGCCGCCACCCCCTGAGGATGACAAGCCCCAACTGGCTTAGCTCTGCTCGTCCCGCTCGAAGTGGCCGACCTCATGCCGGCCAGAACCCACCGCAGGGTGGTCTGCTCGAAGTGGCCGACCCCATGCCAGCCAGAACCCACTCCATGTCGGCCACTGCAGGGTGGTCTCCTCGAAGTGGCCGACCTGATGCCGGCCTAGGCCCGCCCCATGTCGGCCACTGCCCACTACATGCCGGAGTAGGAGTGGAGCCCTGAGCCGAAGAGGTTGATGCCGACGAAGTTGAAGATGAACGTCGCGAACCCGAACAGCGCAACGTACGCCGCCGCCCGCCCCTGCCAGCCAGCCGTCGCCCGCGCATGCAGGTAGGCGGCATACACGACCCAGGTGATGAAGGCCCAGACCTCCTTGGGGTCCCAGCCCCAATAGCGGCCCCACGCATACTCCGCCCAGATCGCGCCTGCGAGGACGGCAAACGTCCACAGCGGAAACGCGAACGCATGCACCCGATACGACACCCGGTCGATGTCGGCCGCCGACGGAGCCCGCCACAAGAAGCCCGTGCGCGGCAACGCCGGGTCGGCCACCGCCTTCGCCTCCAGCCGACTGCGCAACAGGTAGAGCACCGATGCCAGCGCACCGACCGTGAACGCCCCGCCGGCAATAGCTGCCGCAGACACGTGGATCGCGAGCCAGTAGGAGTGCAACGCCGGCACGAGTGGAGCGACCGGCCGATAGAGCACGATGACCGCGATCCCCAGCACGGTGACAAGGAACGCGGTGACGAGCAACCCGAGCCAGCGCACCTTGTAACGCCTGACCAGCAAGACGTATGCCGCGGCGACCGCCAGCGAGCCTGTGATCGCGAACTCGTACATGCTGCCCCAGGGCACCCGTTCGGCAGCGATCCCCCGACAGACAACCCCGACCGTGTGCAGCAGCAGACCGAGCACAGTCAACGCGAACCCGATCCGCCCGAAACGATCGCTGCGCTCAACATCGGCAGCGACTCGCTCGCCAGCCAGGGTCGGGTCGCCGCCCGCGGTCGCGACAGGCCCTTGAGCACCGGCCGAGGTGATCGTTGAGCCGTGCTCGGACGTCGCCGCCTCTGCGGAGCCGCGCTGCATCATCGCCGTACGCCGTTCGACCATGCCAACGTCGGCAGGCAATCCGCGCGCCATCGCCCACTCGGCGATGTGGGCCACCATGGCAAGTGCATAAACGACCGTGGCTGAGTACAACGTGTTGTTGCTGAGCGTCGCGAGCGTCTCCGTCATCGTGTGTCCTCCTGCTGACCGGGCCCTGCGGGCTTACCGACCTGACCGGGCTCACCACTGCCAGCCGACGGCATTGCCCCTCGCAGCGACGCTGCGACATCGGCAACGTGAGCGGCTGGATCGCCGGCCGACACGCGGTCGAGCGCCGCGACCTCGACCACGCTACCGCCGCCCTGAGCGCGCACTCGCACCCAGGTCCGCCGGGGTCGGATGAACAACGTGGCGAGCAGGCCGACGATCGCGGCCAGCACGCCCGCGAGCGGGACGACCTTGCCCGGCGCCTTGTTGATCTGCAGCCGCACCCAGCGGTCGTAGCCGTCGAACGTGATCGACCCGGCTCCGCCATTGAGCTTGACCCGTTCGCCAGGGTGCAAGAGCAGCGCACGGGGATTACCTCCAGGCGTCGTGAACGGCGTGAGGTCGTCCTTGTCGAGCACGTAGACCGACTGCGGCTCGCCGCCGTCGACCCCGAGATCCCCCTGGTAGGCCAACAGCGACAGCACCGGGTTGTCGGCGTCCGGGAACGTCGAGCAGGGCTGTCCTTCACACAGGCTGGCGGTCGGGAAGAAGTAGCCCTCGAATCCCAGCTGCACCGGCGACGCGTCCGGCGCCTTGATCACACCGAACGAAACGAACGAGCCGTCCTGCGGCAAGAACACCACAGGCCCCGAGTAGGCCACGTTGCCGTTGCCGTCGCGCACGGTGACGCGAGGCGCGTACCCATGACCGACGAGGTAGACCGACGTACCCCCGATCTCGAGCGGATGGTTGACGCGCAGCTTGTAGTCGCGTGGCGTCGCCCCGGGCTCGTCGGTCACCGCGAGGTCGGCACTGAACGTCAGCGGCGTGCCGGCCCCGGCGCCCTCCCGCTCCCACCGCACGTGGAAGTCCTCGACGGTGAAGCTGAACGGCGCCAGCTCGGAGTCGTCAAAGCGAGCGCCGGGTGTGAACTCGTCGTACTGCAGCAGGGTGTTAGAGAAACCCTCCCCGGCGACCACGGCCGCTGAGCCCTTGAACCCGAACAACCCGGTGACGGCAACTCCGACGAGCACGACGACGAGTGCGCAGTGGAAGAGCAGGTTGCCGGCCTCACGCAGGTAGCCCTTCTCCGCGTTGACGACCACCTCGCCGGCACTTTCGGCGTCGCCTGCCCCTGACACGACGACGACATCGACCCGCCGTCGCTGCGAAGCCAACAGGGCGCGTGCACGCTCGGCGACCTCAGCTGGCTGCTCGTCGGTCGTCCAGGTGTCGTATGCCGACAGTCGGGCCAGGTTGCGAGGCGCCTTCGGTGGACGCTGCCGCACCGCCCGCGCGTAGACGAACAGTCGAGGGATGATGCACCCCACCAACGAGACCATCAGCAGCAGGTAGATAGCGCTGAACCAGATCGAGCTGTAGACGTCGAACACCGACAGTCGCTCGAAAATCGGGGTCAGCGTCGGATGCCGTTCCTTGAACAAAAATACGGCCGAGGGATCCACCCGCTGCTGCGGGATCAGCGAGCCAGGGATGGCCGCGACCGCCAACAGGAACAGCAAAATTAGCGCCGTCCGCATCGACGTGAGCTGCCGCCAGATCCATCGGGAGAACTCGACCGGCCGCAGCGCCGGTGCAGCACCGCCGCGCCCTGCAGATCCGTCCGTCTCCGGCCGGGCGTCGACGTGACCAGACGGACGGTCGAGCCCGCCTTGCTCCGTCGGCTCGTCCGTCTCCTCGCGAGTGTCAGATGGCGGTCTCAAATCCCCCCACCCAGGTCTTGAGGTCGATGATCACAGAGTTCCAGACACCAGTGACCAGCAGCATGCCGACCACGACGAGCATCGCTCCGCCGAACCGCATCACGGCGATCTGATGCCGCCGCACCCAGCCGACGGTCACCATCATCTTCCGGTACGACACGGCAGCAACGAGGAACGGGATACCAAGCCCCAGGCAGTAGACGAACGCCAGGAAGGCACCCCTGGTTGGTGACCCGCCGAGACCCGACAGGGACAGCACGGCGGCGAGAGTCGGCCCGATGCACGGCGTCCAGCCGAGCCCGAACAGGACACCGAGCAGAGGTGCAGCCCCAAGTCCGACCGCGGGCACCGCGTGGATCCGAACATCACGCTGAAACCACGGCACCACACCGGCAAACACGAGGCCGAGCCCGATTGTGAGCACACCCAGCACCTGCATCAGCGCCGCCTGGTGGTCGATCAGCCAGTAGCCGATCTGACCGAACGCTCCGCCCACAGCGACGAACACGAACGAGAAGCCAAGGATGAACAGCAGCGTGCCGGTCACCATTCGGCCGCGCAGGCCAGTGCTGCCGTTGGAAACGATGTCGGCGGCGGACAGCCCGGTCACGTACGAAAGGTAGCCGGGCAGCAAGGGCAGCACGCACGGCGAGAAGAACGACACGAGACCAGCGATCAGGGCCACGGGTATCGCGAGCAGCATCGGCCCGTCGAGGGCAGTGTCCGCGAACCACGAGCCGATGGAAGCAACCGGCAAATCGCTGTCCACCGTGCTCAAGCTTCCTGCCCGACGTCATCGACGAGCTTGCCGAGCGTGCTGGCATCGACCGTGCCGAGCACGACCGCGGCCAACCGCCCCTCGGCGTCGATCACCAAGGTCGAAGGGAGAGACGCGAGATTGAGCAGCCCGTAGAACTCGAGCATCAACGACCCGTCTTGGCTCACCAGACTGGGATAGGGGATGTCCTTCTCGCGAACGAACGCCTCTGCCGCCGACTCCTGGTCGCGCACGTTGAGCCCGAGGAACTGTACGTCGGGCGCCGCCTCCGCGGCCTCGACCAGATCGGGTGCCTCGGCCCGGCAGGGGCCACACCAAGACGCCCAGATGTTGAGCACCACGACACTGCCTGAGTAGTCGTCGAGGGCGAGCTCACCGCCACCGCCGAGCTGCTCGCTCCGGAGATCAGGCGCCTCCCGCCGGTCTCCTTCGGCGATCGTCGTCACAGCGCCCTCGCCGGTGATGTAGCCCTTGTCGCCGGTGCTGGACGACGCCGACGACGTACACCCGCTGGCTAGTGCAGCGACTGTGAGGACGGCTGCCCAACCACGGAGCACGCGCTAAGCCCCGGCCGTGAACTTCTTCTCGGCGCGGACGGGCACGAGGTCGGCCGCGGGCTCGGAGTAGGCCACGGACACCACATGGTCGCCGTGATAGGTGAACGTCGTCAGGCTGGCGAGGCTGCACTGGCGCTTGCGTGGATCGTGGAAGAGTCGGCGGCCTTCGACGTACGACCGGACGATCCAGACAGGCAGTTGGTGAGAGACGATCAGCGCCTCGTGGCCGGCCGCCGCCTCGCGGGCATCGTGCATTGCCGCGAGCATCCGGACGACGATGTCCTTGTAGGGTTCGCCCCACGAAGGCTTGAACGGGTTGTAGAGGTGCCTCCACGTGGACGGTTTGCGAAGGGCGCCATCGCCGACCCCGAACGCCTGGCCCTCGAACGTGTTGGCCGCTTCGATCACGCGGTCGTCGATCACGATGTCGAGCCCGAACGCCTCGGCGGACGGCTGTGCAGTCTCCTGCGCCCGCTCCATCGGAGATGAGACCAGATGGGTCACGTCGCGACCGGCAAGCGTCTTGGCGACGCGCTCGGCCATCTGCTTGCCAAGACCGCTCAGATGAAAGTCCGGCATCCGGCCGTAGAGGATCCCACGTGGGTTGTCGACCTCGCCGTGACGCAGCAGGTGGACGACGGTCGTCGACGCGGCATCGGGAGTCGGAACCGTCATGAGTTTCCTTCTGGTCGGGCGGCAGCCGCTGCTGCGGCGGCCTTCGGCAGTGCGGAGGCGATCTTGTCGATGGCCTGGTCGTCGTGCGCGGCGCTGACGAACCACGCCTCGAACGCGCTGGGTGGCAGGTAGATCCCGGCCTCGAGCATTGCGTGGAAGAACGCCTTGAACCGATACAGCTCCTGCCCACGGGCCTGGTCGAAGTTTCGCACCGCCGCGGCCCCTGAGGCATCGACCACGGCTGCTGGATCGACGAAGAAGGCGCTAAAAAGGTTCCCGGCCGCTTGTACGACGTGGGGTACCCCCGCCGCGCTGAGCGCATCTGTGACGAGACTCGCAACCGTGGCGGCGACCGTGTCGAGCCGCGTGTAGACGTCGTCGGTGGCCAGTCGCAAGGTGGTCAGCCCGGCGGTCGTGGCGATCGGGTTGCCCGACAGTGTCCCGCCTTGGTAGACGGGGCCAGCCGGCGCGAGCTGGTCCATCACGTCGCGCCGCCCTCCGAATGCGGCAGCTGGAAAGCCCCCGCCCATCACCTTGCCGAACGTCATCAGATCGGGGGTCCAGCCCTCGAGCGCGCCGTCGAGTCCCCAGTAGCCGGACCGGGAGACGCGAAATCCGGTCATGACCTCGTCGCTCACGAACAACGCGCCGTGCTCTCGGCACAGCCGGCTCAGCGCAGCGTTGAAGCCGGGGACAGGGGCGACGGCGCCCATGTTGCCGCACGCTGCCTCGGTGATGACGCAGGCGATCTGGTCGCCGTGCGTCGCAAATGCCTCGACTACCGCAGCCTCGTCGTTGTAGGGCAGCACGATCGTCGATGCGACCGTCGCCTGTGGCACGCCTGGGCTGCTCGGCAGGCCGAACGTCGCGACCCCCGAGCCGGCCGCAGCGAGCAACCCGTCGGAGTGGCCGTGGTAGCAGCCGGCGAACTTCACGACGAGATCACGGCCCGTGAACCCGCGGGCCAGCCGGATCGCCGACATGGTGGCTTCGGTGCCCGACGAGACGAGTCGCACCTGCTCGACCGGCGTGCGGGCCACGATCTCCTCGCCGAGCTCGACCTCCGGCAGGGCAGGCGTCCCGAACGACGTACCGAGGGAGACGGCGCGTTGCACGGCGCCGACGACCTCAGGGTGCGCGTGGCCGAGTATCAGAGGGCCCCACGAGCAGACCAGGTCGACGTACTCGCGGCCGTCGACGTCGTAAAGATAAGGACCCTCGCCGCGTGCCATGAACCGCGGCGTGCCTCCGACCGCGCCGAACGCGCGGACCGGGCTGTTGACGCCCCCTGGAGTGACCTGGAGGGCACGGTCGAACAGCTCCACAGACGCGGCGTAGGACCGGGTGGCAGCGGTGTCCAGGGAGGTCACCCGAACCATTGTCGCTGAGACGTGGTTGACCGAACCACTCGGCCCGGACCACCCGCTACCGGCTTGCTCCCCTATGTCTAGCTCTTCCGCCATCGGGTCCGCGCAACGACCCGGACCGCCGTAACCTGGAAGGGAGGTCCCTCGTTACAAAAGTAGGACCCGCCGGCTCGCCGCGCGGGTGGAGGGCAGCGAGAGGTGATCCACACGATGCGCAGTCGCACGGGCCGTCCCGAGCGCGGCAGGATCCCCCGCTGGCAGAAGGCCGCCGCCTTGGTGCCGCTGCTGCCGGGCATTCCCTGCGACTCACGTCCGTACCACCGCGCGCTCCAGCGACCAGCTGCACGGACGCAAGCGCCGGCCTCTCCTTGCGTCCGTACGACCGCGCGCCCCAGCGACCGGCTGCACGGGCGCAAGGGTTAGCGGGTGAGCCAGCCTGACGCTTCGGTCGCCCAGTAGGTCAGCACGATGTCGGCACCCGCTCGCCGGATCGACGTCAGCGTCTCCAGCACCGCGGCCTCCCGATCGAGATACCCAGCGGCCGCAGCGGCCTCGATCATGGAGTACTCCCCCGACACGTTGTAGGCAGCGACGGGCACGTCGGACAACGCCGCCACTTCGCTGAGCACGTCGAGATAACCCAGTGCCGGTTTGACCATCACCATGTCGGCGCCCTCCGCAAGATCGAGGGAGACCTCACGGATTGCCTCGCGGCCGTTGGCTGGGTCCTGTTGATAGGTACGTCGATCGCCTTGCAGCGTTGACGAAACCGCCTCACGGAACGGCGCAAAAAACGCCGAGGAGTACTTCGCGGAGTATGCCAGGATCGCCACCTGGTCAAGTCCAGCCTCGTCGAGCGCCTCCCGGATCGCGCCGACCTGGCCATCCATCATCCCGCTTGGCCCGACGACATCCACCCCTGCTGTCGCCTGCGCGACTGCCATCAAGGCGTACTGCTCGAGGGTCGCGTCGTTGTCGACGCTCCCGTCTGCGGCCAGCACCCCACAGTGGCCATGGTCGGTGAACTCGTCGAGACAGAGGTCGCCCATCACGACGGTGGAGTCGCCGACTTCGGCGACGACATCGGCGATGGCGACGTTCAAGATCCCACTCGCGTCGATGCCAGCGCTCCCCATCGCGTCCTTGCTCGCCGGGACGCCGAACAGCATGATGCCGCCGACACCGGCCTCGACGGCCTCGACCGCTGCCTTGCGCAGCGAGTCGCGGGAATGCTGCACCACGCCGGGCATGGTGCCGATCGGCCGTGGCTCGGAGATGCCTTCAGCCACGAACATCGGGAGCACCAGCTGGCGAGGCGCCAGCGTCGTCTCCGCGACGAGCCGCCGCAACGCCGGCGTGCGGCGTAGGCGACGGGGACGCGCGTCGGGAAAGCCGGCCATCAGCAATGCCAGCTCAGGTCACGCGACGGCGGCCGGGCGGACGTCGCTCGGACGGCTTTGTGACGGGCTCGCCGGCCTGGATCAGCTCCAGCCGTCGAATGGCGCCGAAGTCGGCCAACGCTTCCGCGACGTCCTCGACCGAAGGCTTGGGTGCGAGTACGTCGACGCGCAAACCGTGCTCCTCGCACGTCTTCGCAGTCGCCGGACCGATCGCAGCAATCACGGTCGAGGCGTGTGGCTTGCCCGCGATCCCGACCAGGTTGCGCACCGTCGAAGACGACGTGAACACGACCGCGTCGAACTTGCCGGACTTGATGGCGTCACGGGTAGGAGCGGGCGGCGGGGCTGCGCGCACTGTGCGGTAAGCGGTCACGTCGTCGACCTCCCAGCCCAGCTCGTGCAGACCAGCGACGAGGTTCTCGGTCGCGATGTCCGCCCGCGGCAAGAAGACGCGGTTGATGGGGTCGAGCAGGTCGTCGTACGGCGGCCAGTCCTCGAGCAGGCCATGCGCCGACTGCTCACCTGACGGCAGCAGGTCGGCGCGGATTCCCCAGGCTGCGATCGCTTCGGCGGTCTTCTCGCCCACCGCGGCGACCTTGAGCCCACTGAACGCCCGGGCGTCGAGGCCGTACTCGTCGAACTTCTCACGGACCGCACGCACGGCGTTGACCGACGTGAACACGATCCACTCGTAACGGCCCTCGACGAGACCACGCACGGCCTTGTCCATCTGCAGCGGGTTGCGTGGGGGCTCGACCGAGATGGTCGGCACCTCCTCCGGCACGCCGCCGAAGGAACGCAGCTTGCGCGACAACTCGCCTGCCTGCTCTTTGGTACGTGGCACCAGGATCCGCCAGCCGAACAACGGCTTGGTCTCGAACCATGAAAGGGCCTCGCGCATCAGCACGACGTCGCCGACGACCGTCACCGCAGGCGCCGCCAGTCGTGCGGACCTCACGTCGGCAGCGATCTCGGCCAGTGTGGACACGACTGTGCGCTGCTCGGTTGTCGTGCCGACCGACGTCATCGCTACGGGGGTCTCCGCGTCGCGACCGGCGGCCTGCAGGGCCTTGGCGATGTCGGCGATGCCCTTGACGGCAGACAACAGCACCAGCGTCTGAGCTCCGGCGTGCTGCGCCCAGTCGATCTTCGACTCGGCGACGTTCAGCACGGTGACCTCTCGCGACGTGCGCGTCGTGAGAGGGACTCCGGCGTATGCCGGCACGGCGGTCACGGAGCTGACCCCAGGCACGATCTCGAAGGCAACGCCGGCCTTGGCGCAGGCCGCAGCTTCCTCGGCTCCGGTGGCATACATCCACGGGTCACCCGACAGCAGCCGCACGGTGGCACCGGCGGCCTTGGCGTGCTTGACCACAAGCTTGCCCCGCGACGCGTGCGTAAGTCGTTGCCCGTCCTCGCCATATCCGCCGTCGACGATCGTGATCTCGTCGAAGCGCTCGCACAGCAAGTTCTGCAGCAGCGCCAGGTGCTCGGGGCTCTCGGTGACGACGATGTCGGCAGACCGGATCAGGTCTGCCGCTCGCATCGTCAGAAGGCCGGGGTCACCTGGCCCGGTGCCGACGAACGACACAGTGCCGGCGGGGCGGGGTACGGACACGGGCGGATCGACGCGTGCCGTGGCTGAACGGCTCGACGTCTTCGCGGCGGCGGTCTTGGCCATTGTCTTCTTCACCGTCTTGCTCTTCGTGGGTTGAGTGTTGCCTGATCTCGTCGTCGCGGTAGGGCGCTTCATGAGGCTTGTTCCTGCATCAGTCCGGCGGCACCTTCCGCGAGCATCTCTTCGGCCAATCGGCGTCCAACTCCTTCGGCATCGTCGACATCTCCCGAGCCGGAGAGCCGCACGAGATGACTACCGTCGGGTGCGGCAACGACAGCGCGCAGCCACACCTCGAGTCCGTCGTCACCTTCGGCGACCTCGGCAAGCGCGCCGACCGGTGCGCTGCAACCGGCTTCGAGCGCACGCAGCAGCGCGCGTTCGGCGGTCGTCGCGATCCGGGTCGCCGCATGATCGAGCGCGTCCGCGATTTCGCGGGCAAGGACATCGGCACTGGCAGCCACCTCCACTGCCAGCGCCCCCTGTCCGGGTGCCGGAAGCATCTGGATGGGATCGATGTTCTCGGTGATCTCTGCCTCGCGACCAAGGCGTGCGAGTCCCGCCCGCGCCACGATGACACCGTCGATCTCACCGGCTGCCACCTTGCCGACGCGGGTGTCGACGTTGCCTCGGATCGGCACCACCTCGAGCCCCAGGCCCAGCGCATGCAGCTGGGCCGCGCGCCGCGGTGATCCCGTGCCGATGGTCGAGCCAGCCGGAAGCTCGCCGAGCGTCAAGCCATCGCGGGCAACCAGGGCGTCGCGTGGATCGCCGCGCTCCGGCACAGCGGCCAGCGTCAGGCGTGGGTCCAACGTCGTCGGCAGGTCCTTCAAGGAGTGCACGACCAGGTCGACGCGACCGTCGACGAGCGCGTCTCGACCGGCGCCGACGAAGACACCCTGACCGCCGATCTCAACGAGAGGGGCACTCGATCGGTCACCGGCACTGTGCACGTCGACAAGCGTGACCGTGACGCCGAGCGCCTCCTCTAGGCGACGGGCGACGAGGGAGCTCTGTGCTCGCGCCAAAGCGCTGGCGCGGGTGCCGATGCGCAGGGTGGTCACGGCGTCTCACCCGGCTTCGTCACTGCTTCGACCCGCGCGGAGTCGAGGGCGAACAGCTCAGCCAGCGCGTCGGCGTATGACGACTCGGGGCTGCGCCCGGCGAACTGCTTGATCCGCACCGACGGCTCGTGGAGAAGCTTGTCGGCGACACGGCGGACTGTGCGGGCGACCTCGTCGCGCTGCGCGGGGGTGAGGTCCTCGAGGCGCCCCCACAGCCGCTCGAGCTCGGCCGCGACCACGTCGGTGGCCATCGTGCGCAGCGCCACCAGAGTCGGAGCCACCCGTGCAGCGTCGCGGGCCGCGACGAACGCGGTCACTTCCTCCGCGACGATGGCGCGGACTGCGGCAACGTCCTCGACCGCCGTGCCGTTGTGAACGGAAGATGCCAAGGCCTCGAGGCCGATCACGGTGACGCCGGGGAGTTGCGCGACGCCGGGCTCGACGTCGTGAGGCAGGGCCAAGTCGATGATGACCAGTGGTGTGCCCGCCGTTCGCTCCGTGCTGGCCTGCGCCATGGTGTCAGCGCTGATCACGACACCGGTGGCTCCGGTGCACGTGATGACCAGGTCAGCAGCGGCAATCTCGGTAGCGAGGTCGGCAAGGTCTGCCGCGGATCCACCCACCGAATGTGCCAGTCGCTGCGCCGCCGAGGGGGTGCGTGAGGACACGACGATCGCACCGGCGCCCGCACGCCGTGCCGACGTGGCGGCAAGCGTCGCCATCGAGCCCGCGCCAAGAACGAAGACGCGCAGTCCTTCGAGAGGTCCAACAACTTCGGCCGCATCCTCGAGCGCGACTGACACCAGTGACTGCCCGGCGCGGTCGATTCCGGTCTCGGCATGAGCACGCTTGCCGACCCGCAGACCTTGCTGGAACAGCGCGTTGAGCGAAGTGCCGACAGCGCCGGCATCCTGCCCAGCCCGGAGCGCCGCACGCGTCTGACCGAGGATCTGGCTCTCTCCGACAACCATCGAGTCGAGTCCGGCGGCGACGGAGAACAGATGGGCAACCGCGGCCTCGTCGTAGTGGACATACAGCGAGGCGGTGACCGTCTCGGCGGACAGGTCGGCGTGTTGAACGAGCAGAGCGGTGAGGTCGTCGACGCTGCCATGGAACCGGTCGACTTCGGCGTAGACCTCGACGCGGTTGCAAGTGGCGATGACGACAGCCTCGTTGACGTGTTCGGTCTCGGCCGCGGCCCGCCTGAGCTTGCCTGCGCCGTCAGTGTCGACGGCGAGCTGCTCGAGCACGTCGACAGGCGCACTGCGGTGGGATGCACCGACAACAAGGACGCTCATAAGGCACCCGCCTCAAGCGCGCCGAGGCCGTGCGCCTTGCGCTGCTCGTGGTAAGCGAGGATCTGCAGCTCGATCGACAGGTCCACCTTGCGTACGTCGACGTGCTCGGGGACGGTGAGCACAGCCGGCGCGAAGTTCAGCACGCTGCTGACGCCCGCCGCGACAAGTCGGTCGCAGACACCTTGTGCAGCCTCGGCAGGCGTCGCAATCACTCCGATAGCGACGGCGTTCTCACGGACGATCTCGTCGAGGTCGTCAAGCGACGCGATCTTCAGGTCGCCCACCGCCTCGCCCACCCTCGCTGGGTCGGAGTCGAGCAGGGCGGCGACCTGAAAGCCGCGCGAGGCGAAGCCGGAGTAGTTGGCGAGAGCGTGGCCGAGGTTTCCGATGCCGACGATGACGACGGCCCAGTCCTGGGTCAGCCCGATCTCGCGGGCGATCTGGTAGCGCAGGTAGTTGACGTCATACCCCACCCCACGGGTCCCGTAGGTGCCGAGATATGACAGGTCCTTGCGGAGCTTCGCGGAGTTGACACCAGCCGCAGCGGCGAGGTCCTCGCTGCTGGCCGTGGCCACCTCGCTGTCTGCTAGGGACGTCAGCGCACGGAGGTAGACAGGCAGCCGGGCGACGGTCGCCTCGGGGATGCCGCGCTCCCCGCGGTCGACCCGAGCCCGACCGCTCTTGCGGCTGCGTGCTGAGGTGGTCACTGTGCTCCTGGGCTCCGGCGCAGTGCAGGTGCTTCGACCGTCGAGGCGCTGCTGCAAGCCGGTGCGTGGCACCACTGTAGGAGTTTGTGAACGCGAGAACAAAATCGTCAGGAGGTCCCCTCCAGACGCCGGTGATCCATGTCACTACCACGCAGCATCGACCGTATGTCGTCCGACCCGGCTCAGCTGAGGAGGGCCGCGCGCAGCCGCGACGCGTCCACCCGCCAGAAGTCGTGCTGGGTTCCGTCGACGAACGTTACCGGGATCTGCTCGGCGTAGCGGCTCATCAAGTCGGCGTGTTCGGTGACGTCCTGCTCCTCGAAGCTCTCACCCAGCTCAGCGCAGACTTGGTCGATGATCACCCGCGCGTCGTCGCAGAGGTGACATCCCGGCTTCGACAGCAACCTCACCCTCGGAGTCGATTCAGAGCTCACGCAAGCCCCATCGACCGGCGCTGCTGCTCCGCGCGTAGCCGGCCCTTGGCCACCTTCCCGGTCGCCGAGTGCGGCAGCTCCCGCACCACCTCGACGGTGACGGGCACTTTGAAGCGGGCCAGCCGCGCCTGGCAGTGGGCCAACACGGCTTCGGGCAGGGAATCGGCTATGACCCCCTCGGCGGGAACGACATAGGCGTGCACAGCCTCGCCGGTGGCGTTGTCGGCGACACCGATAACGGCACACTCACGGACGCCCTCGACCTCGTAGACGACGTCCTCAACCTCAGACGGGTAGACGTTGAAGCCGGACACGATGACGATCTCCTTGGCTCGGTCGACCATGTACAGGTCGCCGTCGGAGTCGAGGAAGCCTATGTCGCCAGTCGACAGCCAGCCGTCCTCTCCTGGTGCGTCGCTGCCGTCCGGCCAGTAGCCGCTGAACACGTTGTCGCCCCGGACGAGGACTTCGCCCGAGTCGTCTGGAGCGGCGTCACCTCCGGCTGGGTCAACCACGCGGAGCTCGACACCGGGCAGTGCCCGACCTGCCGACCCCGGCTTGTGCACCGGGCTGCCAATTGTCGAGGTGACGATTGGGGAGGCTTCAGTGAGGCCGTACCCCTGCTCGACCGGGATGCCGGTGCGCGACTCGAACTCTCTGACCAAATCCTCTGCCAGCGGCGCGGCACCAGAGAGCAGCGTCCGCACCGAGACCAGCTTTTCGCTCACGTCGTCCCTCTTGACCCAGGCGGCGATCACGGGTGGGGCGACGGGCACCACCGTGACCTGTTCGGCCGCGACGAGCCGCAAGGTCTCATCCGCGTCGAACCTTCGCCCGAGCACAAGTGTTGCGCCTTGCAGCAGCACCTGACCGAGCACGGCATTGAGGCCGTAGACGTGGAACAGCGGGAGCACCCCGAGCACGACATCGTCACGGAGGACCGGCGGTGGCTTGGTCTGCGAGGCCTGGTCGATGTTCGCGATCAGCGCTCGGTGGCTGAGCATGGCAGCGCGCGGTCGGCCGCTTGTCCCGGACGTGTAGAGCAGGATGGCCAACGCCTCGCGGTCTCGCGGTGAAGGGACCGGATCCCCCGCGATGGCCACGTCGTCGTACGCCGTCTCACCGTCGACAATGGGCGCCCCCGCAACCACGATCTGCGGTGCGATCGCGGTCAGGGAATCGCTCACCGGCGCGTCAAGTGCGTCGGCAATCCCGGCGACCGCGGACCGCACGGAGGCGATCGTGTCGCCGTCACCCACGCAGACCCGGGCGCCGCTGTCGGCGAGCATCCGGACAACCTCGCCGGTAGTGGACATGGGGTTGAGGGGCACGGCAACCATGCCGCCCCGCACGGTAGCCAGATAGGTGGCAATGAACTCGATGCTGTTGGACAGCCCAAAGGCGATTCGGTGTCCGGCAACGAGTCCGAGGGCGGCGAATCCACGAGCGAGTCCGTCGACTTGTGCGTCGAGCTCGGCCCAGCTCAGCCGCCGGTCGCCGTCGACGAGAGCGATCTTGTCCCCCACCTGGCTGGCCCTGCTGCGCAGCAGGTCCGCGACGTTCGTTGCTGGGATCGCGATCTTCACTTCGCGAGTCTCGCATAAGGGCTGGACAGCCTCCGGTCTCGACAAGCTCGACCGACGCAAGCACCGCGACCGACGGCACCCCCCTCGCTCTTTCGCTGCTCACTAGTGTGGTCGTGTGAACCAGCCACGCCCCGGGGATCCCTCCGCGCGACTGCGCTCGCGGTCGGTGCTGGCAGGTGAGGCGGCAGCGGCAACGGCCGAGGTCGAGGCGTCGCTCACGACTCCTCCGGATCCCACCGCTGCTGCCTTCTTCGATGTCGACAACACCGTGATGCAGGGTGCCTCGCTGTTCTACTTCGCCAGAGGGTTGCATCGGCGCAAGTTCTTCACCACAAAGCAGGTCGTGCGGGCGGCCTGGGACCAGGCCTACTTCCGGCTGATCGGCCTGGAGGATCCCGAGGCGGTGCTCAACGCTCGCGAGTCAGCCCTCTCGTTCATCGCCGGGCACACCGTCGAAGAGCTCGAGTCGCTCGGCGAGGAGATCTTCGAGGAGGCCATGGCGCACCGCATTTGGCCGGGCACCCGTGCCCTCGCGCAGATGCACCTCGACCAGGGCCAGCGGGTGTGGCTGGTGACCGCAGCCCCGGTGGAGATCGCGAAAATCATCGCCTACCGGCTCGGCCTGACCGGCGCCCTCGGCACCGTCGCCGAGCACATCGACGGCGTCTACACCGGCAGGCTCGTCGGCGAACTGCTCCACGGTGACGCGAAGGCCGCCGCGGTGCAGGCGCTCGCCGAGCAAGAGGGGCTCGACCTGACCCGTTGCGCGGCATACTCCGACTCCTACAACGACCTACCAATGCTGTCGATGGTCGGCGAGGCGTGCGCGATCAACCCAGACGGCCGGCTGCGCGACCACGCCCGCCGGCACGACTGGCGCATCCGGGACTACCGCACTGGACGCAAGGCTGCCCGGTTCGGCCTGGTCACCGCGGCAGTGGCGGGTGCCGCGGCCGGAGGCGTTGGTGCCGCGATCTCGCTACGCCGAAAGGCCCGCTGAATCCAGGATTGGTATGTCCAAAAGCGCCGGTTGAGGGCATTATTGCGGAATTGCGGCAGTGCTGGCAACCGTTCACATTCGCACCGAGCCCGGCGTACGATCAGGGTTTCGGTCCGGCACCTGCTCGCCGGCAGAGGGAGGGTTATGTCGCGCAACCAGGCCGGGCTGTCGTATGCCGCCCTGCGCTGCGTGGTTGCCGATGTCCTCATCAACGATCCGATGTTCGCCACGGCCACCTCCGCCTCTGGAGGCAGCCGATCGAGCAGCGGCTCCCAAGGCCCGCCCAACGACACTCCCGAGGCCAGCAGGCTCGCCGCCCTGGTCGACCGAGCCCGAGAGGGCGATGCCGAGGCGTTCGGTGCCTTGTACGACCACTACAACCAGCCGGTCTACCGCTTTGTGTACTACCGGGTGAGCAGCCAAGCAATCGCCGAAGACCTCGTCAGCGAGACGTTCTTCCGAGCCCTGCGGTCGATGGCAAGCTTCCAATGGCAGGGCAAGGACTTCGGCGCCTGGCTCATGACCATCGCGCGCAATCTTGTCGTCGACCACTACAAGGCAGGCCGCACCCGCCTGGAGACGAGCACGGATGACTTCACCGGTCATGAAGGGGTTGCCGAGGGGCCTGAGGACGAGGTCATCACCTCTCTCACCAACGAGATCTTGCGCGAGGCGCTGACGGCGCTGCCGGCCGAGCAGCAGGAGTGCCTGGTGCTGCGGTTCCTGTCCGGCCAGTCGATCGCGGAGACGGCCAAGGCCCTCGGCCGGACCGAGGGAGCCATCAAGCAGCTCCAGCTCCGGGCCGTCCGAAATCTGGCGAAGCTGATGCCGGAGGGGGTGCGATGAGAATGCCCCGAAACTCCTCGTCACAGCCCGTAACCTCTGCCCGGGTTGCCTCGTTTTGCACGATGGAGGCAGTTCGCCTTCCGCACGGCACGACGAGAGAGCAAAAACGATGAGGGGATACGTGTCTGCGCGGCGACGCGCCGACGAATTCGCAGCGGCGGTGGAGAGCGGTCAGCTCTCGGCCGACGCACCTGCGGAGACTCGCGCTTTCCTCGACATCGTCCAGCAACTGGGTGACGTCGTCCAGCCCAGCCTCCGTGCGGACTTCTCGTCCGACCTGCGCGCGCGGCTCATGGCCGAGGCTCCTCATGCTCTGGCGGTCGCGGACGGCGACGAGGACCGCAAGATCGTGCCGCTCTTCCCGGTCGACCCAGCCGCAAGCCGGCGCCGGCGTGCGGTCTCGATCGCCGCGAGCGTGTGCATCGTGGTCGGCAGCGGCGTCGGCGTGGCCGCGGCGAGCCAGTCGGCTCTCCCGGGCGACGCCCTCTACCCCCTCAAGCGCGGCATCGAGCGCTTGGAGGTCTCCGCGGCCAGGTCGTCCGAGGGCCGCGGCGACCACTACCTCGAGCAGGCGGACACCCGGTTGTCTGAGATCGAGGAGCTGGCGATGACTCGATCCGACGACCCCACGACGCCGACATTTATCGACAAGGCGCTCGACGACTTCACGACGGCCGCAGGCGACGGCGGCAACGACCTCATCGACGCCTACCGGGTCGACGACAGCCAGACGAGCATCCCTGATCTGCGGACCTTCACCGACGAGTCTGCCGGCCGACTCGACGACATGATTCAGACGCTGCCGACCGAGCTCCACGACGATCTGGCCATCGCGGCCGAGAGCCTCACCACCCTGGACGCGACTGCCCGTGGTGCTTGCCCGAGCTGCAGTGCCCTGATCCCGCTGACTCTTTCGTCGGCCATGGTGACCCTGATCGAAGACGCCGAGGCCCTCAGCACGTCCCCGCTTCAGCAACCGACAGCCGCGCCAACTGACCCCGCGACGAGCACGGGATCGAGCGACGAGCCGAATCCAACCCAGTCCCAACCCGGCACTGCCACGACAGAGCCTGGCGCGACCGTCTCGATCCCGCCGGGTTCGGTGACCACGCCTGGTACGTCGCAAGAGCCGACCGAGCAGCCAGCGCCCACCACCGACGTGCAGACCACCCTGCCCGAGCTAGTTGAGCCGTCGGGAGGCGTACCAACCGGTATCCCGTCGGTGCCGTTGCCGACGGACGACCTCCCCGACATACCCACGGTCCCCGAGGTCGTCGACGACGTGACCGAGTCGCTTCCTGATCTGCCGCTGCCATGACGCTAAATCGCGAACAGCGCGGCAACTGGACGAACGCCGCTCAGGAGAAGACGTTGCGCCGGCGGATCAACAGTGAGTACAACGTCTGCTGAATGGTCTCCCGCACCTGGTCAGTGACATTGAAGACGAGCATCGGGTCGTCGCCGGCTCCTTCTGGGTAGGAGTCGGTGCGGATGGGTTCGCCGAACTCGATCAGCCACTTCGACGGAAGTGGCACCATCCCGAGCGGACCGAGCCACGGGAAGAACGGCGTGATCGGGATGTAGGGCACCCCGAGCAGCCGAGCCAGCGCCGGCACGTTACCGACGAGCGGATAGATCTCCTCGGCTCCGACCACGGAGCACGGCACGATCGGAACGCCGGTGCGCAATGCTGCGGACACGAAGCCACCGCGGCCGAATCGCTGGAGTTTGTATCTCTCCGAGAAGGGCTTCCCGATGCCCTTGAAGCCCTCCGGCCAGACCCCGACGAGCTCGCCACGTGCCAGCATTCGCTCGGCATCCTCGTTGCTCGCCAGAGTTGCGCCGCCTTTGCGGGCGAGCTCGCCGACGAACGGGAGCCGGAACACCAGGTCAGCCCCCAGCAGGCGCAGGAACCGACCGGCATGGTCATGGGTGATGAGAGCCGTCATGAGCCCGTCGACCGGGATCGTGCCGGAGTGGTTGGACACCACCAGGGCTCCACCCTCGCTCGGGATGTTCTCGATACCGACCACTTCGATGCGGAACCACTTCTCCGCCAGCGGCCGCAACGCCGTCATCAGGAACTTTTCCGTGACGTCGATGTCGAACCCGAACTCGTCGACCTCGTAGTCACCGGTCAGGCGGCGCCTGACGAATGCCAGGACCTGTGCGAGCTGCTTCTCCCAGCCAGCGCCGCCGAACGTCTCGTGCGCTGCGTCCCGGACCGCGTCGGCGATGTCTTCAGCTCGGTATGCCGACTCGTCGGGAGCAGCGGCAGCAACTGGTGTTGCGCGCTGGCGTGGCTTCGGCTCGGCGGTCTTCGCCTTCGCCTTCGCCGCGCGAGGCTGCTTCCTGGCTGCCGCAGGCTTGGGCGCGAGCGCGCGGGCGGCTGCGGACGGAGATGTGCTCGACCCGCGTCCTGGTCGCCCTCTGCCACCGATGGGGATGACCTCAGCGTCGGGCATTCGGCACCACCTTGGCGAGGAAAGAAGCGACTTGGTGCTCCAACCCTTCCATCCGCTCGGGGCCCAAAGCTCCCGGCCGGAGGCGTCGGGTGAACTCGCCGAAGGCCGACGCGGTGGTGGCTCGTGGTGTGAAGCCGAGCAGCTCGCGCATCATCGTGGTGTCGATGACCCGGCCATGAGTGAGGAACGCTGCCTGCTCTGCCGAGAGGTCTGCCTGCCGAGCCGACGGCAGCACTGCACCGAGGGTGCCGATGGCGAAGCCTGGCACAGGCACGCTGGGGCGGCCAAGACGACGTACGGCTTGCGAGAGCATCAGCACGCCGTCTCCGGCGACGTTGAAGGTGCCAGGAACGTCTGCTCGCGCTGCATGGTGCAATGCGGCCAGAGCGTCCTCCTCATGGCAGAACTGCAGCCGCGCGTCGAAGCCCATCACCGTCGGTATGACGGGCAGCGAGAAGTAGCGGGTCAGGGCCGTCTCGATCTGGGGGCCGAGGAGGTTGGCACAGCGCAACATCGTGACGCTGACGTCGGGGCGGCGCCGGGCGAACCCGCGGACGTATCCCTCGACCTCGACGGAGTCCTTGCCGAAGCCTGACCGTGGCATCCGGCGCGGCGCCATGTCCTCGCTGAACATCGCTGGGTCCTGGGCCGACGAGCCGTAGACACCGGCCGACGACTTCACCACCAGTCGTTCGATCCCGGGCGCCTGCTGGCAGGCGGCGAGCAACTGCATGGTGCCGATGACGTTGATTTCCTTCATCGACGTTCGACCGCCGGCTCCCCGCGGCGTGGCTATGACGCCGAGGTGCACGACGGTGTCGACCTCCTCTGCCGCGATGACCTTCGCAATCACCGGGTTGCGGATGTCTGCCCGCACGAAGCGGACGTCACCCAGGTCGTGCCGTGGCGGTACGACGTCGACCCCTATGACCCTGTCGACGCCTGGGTCGCCGGTGATGAGGCGCGCGAAGCGTCCGCCGAGATCTCGGCAGACGCCGGTGACGAGGACGACACGACCCATGGTGCTAGGAGTCCGTGCCGGAAGAGTGTGTCCAAACGGTGCGGAGACCGCGGGCGGCACCGTGGTGGGAGTGACGCAACGACTTACTTGCCTTGGCGGCGGCGCTGGATGCGCGTCTTCTTGAGCAGCTTGCGATGCTTCTTCTTCGCCATTCGCTTGCGGCGCTTCTTGATAACTGAGCCCACGGTCTACCTTTCGGGCGGTGCTGTCTGGTGGGTGGTCTGCCACCCTGCGAGTCGGAGTTGTGCCCGCGCCGGAGCGCGACCGCCTTAGCCTACCCGCCCGCGTCGCGGTGCCTTACCAAGTAATGGTTGCCCGCCGAGACCTCGCACAGTGAGCTCGGTCGCCGACTCAGGCGTTGGATCGCTCCGCCGAACGGGCCAGGACGTTCGGGTGGACTTTCCCGTGATATCGGCTATATCGACCGGGGCCAGGTCACTCTCAGTAGTTCCCCTTGCACTCTCTGCAACTAACGCGCAACACTCGGGGTCCGGTCGGGGAACGAGCCCGGCCGCTGCTACCACCCACAACGTCGCCCCACTGCACCACCGTCGCCCCACTGCACCACCGTCGCCCCACTGCACCACCGTCGCCCCACAGCACACAGCAAGGAAGGCGGGTACCCCTCTCGGGGTATCCGCCTTCTTTGCTCTTCGTGTCTTGCCGGCCGGTGGAGCTTGTCGAGATCACGTCTCGAAGGGCTCGACCAACCGACGCTGATCAGCCAGCTTGGAAGTACGACTTGCGCAGGTACTCGTTGACAGCTTCTTGCGGCACTCGGAACGAGCGTCCCACCCGGACAGCCGGCAGATCGCCTGCATGCACCAGTCGGTAGACCGTCATTTTGGAAACCCTCATTGCAGTGGCCACCTCGGCCACGGTGAGGAACTTGACCTCGGAGAGTCCATCTCCGGACGAGCTTGAGGCCATCACGCACCAACTTCCGGCACGGAGGCTCTTTGGCTTCCCCACCAAAGATTGAACGCCCGCGCGTAGCGTGAGAGTAGTGGCTATTGGTGCACATGGGGAAGCGGAGTTGCCAAAGTGGTGCCGAAAAGAGCGACAAATGGGGGATCCTAGCGGCGTGTCGCTTGCCATGCCCGCACAAATCCCACTCGCCCTGACTGGAGTAGCCCCGGCGCTCGGGAGCCGTTTCGGGTCAGAGAGTGGGGTCGATCCCGTGATACGGGAAGATTTCAAGCCTGGCTTGCTGGATGAGCCGGTCGACCCAGACGTCAGGGTTGAACCCCTGGGCCCAGTCGACATACCGCGCATCGCGGCCATCCGTCATAAGAGTGGGCGCGCTCTGTCCACACACCGCCTCGACGTAGTCACGCCACGCCTGCGGGGTCGGCGTCTGCGGGTCGATCGGGGCGCCGCCAGCGATCGCCAGCAGGTGGGTCCAGGTCCGCGGCACCACGGAGGTGAGGTCGTAGCCGCCACCCCCGGTAGCCAGCCATCGACCGCCGGCCACCTCGTGTGCCAACTCGTGCAGGGCCAGGTGCGCGGCGCGCTGGCCGTCCACGCTGAGCATCAGGTGTGCGAGCGGGTCGTCCATGTGCGAGTCGCAGCCGTGCTGTGAGACGAGGACCTCAGGCTGGAACTCGCGCAACAAGGGCGGTACGACGGCGTGGAACGCGCGCAGCCACCCGTCGTCACCGGTGCCCGGCGGGAGCGCGACGTTGACAGACGAGCCCTCGGCGCCAGGACCGCCGCTCTCGGCCGCATCCCCTGTGCCCGGGAACAGGGTAAGCGGCGTCTCGTGGAGGCTGATCGTCAGCACCCGCGGGTCGGCGTAGAACGCCGCCTGGACGCCGTCACCGTGGTGCACGTCGATATCGACGTAGGCGACCCGCTGCGCCCCCTGCTCGAGCAGCCATTGAATCGCGATCGCCGGGTCGTTGTAGATGCAGAAGCCGCTCGCCGAGTCGGCCAACGCATGGTGCAGACCGCCGCTGATGCTGACGGCGTGGAGCTGTTCGTCGGTCCACACCAGCCGGGCGGCCTCGAGCGTGGCGCCGGCGACGTGTGCCGAGGCATCGTGCATCCCGGCGAACGTCGGATTGTCAGCGGTGCCAAGTCCGTGCCGCGGATCGATCAGGGTGGGGTCTGTGCTCGCGCGCTGCACCGCCGCGATGTACTCGGCGCTGTGGACGAGCCCGAGTTGCTCCTCGTCGGCGGTGGGCGCGTCATACATCGTGACGGCGGGGAGGTCGAGCACGCCGAGGGCCCGGGCGAGGCGCATGGTGAGGTCGACGCGGATGGGGGCCAGCGGATGGCCAGGCCCGAAGTCGTATGCCGTCAAGGACTCGTCGAAAACGACGCCTGCCGGGCCGGTCATGGCGGCGAGCCTAGCCCGGGCGGCACACACGTGGGCCGCTGCAGCACTCAGAGCAGCTGGGTCAGGCTGTAGATGAGCACCCCGGCAAGACCACCGACCACCGTGCCGTTGATCCGGATGAATTGCAGGTCACGGCCGACATGCAGCTCGATCCGCCTGGCTGCCTCTTGCCCATCCCACCGGTCGATGGTGTCGGTGATGACGGTGGTGAGTTCGGCACCGTATCGCTCGACCAGGAAGGCCGCGGCGTCCGACGCGTGACGGTCCCATCGTGCCCGCAGCTCAGCGTCGCTGAGCAGCCGAGCGCCGTAGGCGCCGATCGCCTCGGTCGCCCGCGTCCGGACGGCGCTGTCGGGCGACGCGAGCGACTCCTGCAACACCCGACGCAGCGCCTGCCAGAGCGACATAGCCGTGCCAAGAACCTGCGGCTGTGCCAGCAGGCGGGCCTTCAGCCGCTCGGCCTTCTCGATGGTGGTCTGGTCGTTCTGGAGGTCATCGGCGAGCTGGCGCAGTAGCGCGTCGAGTGCCTCACGTGCCTCGTGATGCGGGTCGTCTCGGACGTCGGCGACCCATTTGACCAGCTCAGCGTGGACCCGCGACGTCACGCGGTCGTCGACCCACTCCGGCGTCCACCAGGGCGCTCGGGTGCGCAGCGCGTCGGCGAACTTCTCCGGGTTGGCGACGAGCCACCGATGTGACTCACCGAAGACGAGGTCCACCAAGCCCCGATGCGCACCCTCGCCGACGATGTCACCGAGCAGCCGCCCGGCCACCTGACTCAGCGGCTCGTCGGCCAGCCGAGGGATCAGCTCCGACGCGAGCAGATCTCTTACGTCGTCATCGCGCACCGTTTTCAACGCCGTGTGCGCGAGCGACGAGCCCTCCTCCACGATCCGGGCGCAGTGGTCCGGCTCCGACAGCCAGGCCCCGACGCGAAGGGACACGCCGGCAGCCGTGACCCGGGCACGCACCACGTCCTCGGCGAGGAAATTGTCGGTCACGAACTCCTGCAGGCTGCGCGCCAGGGCACCCTTGCGGGTCGGGATGATCGCGGTGTGGGGAATCGGCAGGCCGAGGGGATGGCGAAACAGCGCCGTCACCGCGAACCAGTCGGCGACTGCTCCGACCATCGCCGCCTCCGAGGCCGCGTGGACGTACGGCCAGGGCCCCTCACGGTCAAGCGTGACGACATACACGAGCGCAGCCAGGAGCAGGAGGCCGACCGCCACCTGTCGCATCCGACGAAGGCCGACGCGGCGTTGTTCGTCGGCAGCCGCGCTGGCGCTCCTCCGGGTTGTCCCCGCGGTCGGCGCCGTGGGGCTCAGGCTCATGACTCGGCGCCGCTGGCCAGCTCCTGCGACCGGCGAGCAGCACTCGCGAGCGCGGTCATGAACGCCGCTCGCACCTTGTGGTCCTCGAGCTCGCGTACGGCGGCGGCCGTGGTTCCGCCCGGCGAGGTGACCCGCTCGCGCAGCACCGTCGGATGCTCGCCGGTCTCACGCAGCATCAGGGCCGAGCCGACCATCGTCTGCACGACGAGCTCGGTCGCCGTGGTGCGCGGGAGCCCCAGGTGGACGCCGGCCTCGATCATGGCCTCGACCACGAAGAAGAGGTATGCCGGCCCTGAGCCCGAGACCGCCGTGACAGCGTCGAGCTGCTTCTCCGGCACTCGGAGCACCTTGCCCGTCGCCCGCAGCAACTCCTCGGCCTCGACCAGGTGCGCCTCGTCGCAATGAGCCCCAGGCGAGATCGCCGCCATTCCTTCGTCGACCAGAGCCGGCGTGTTCGGCATGACCCGGACCACCGCCACTCCCGCAGGGAGTCGGCCCTCGATCGTGGCCGTCGTGATACCTGCGGCGAGCGACACGATCAGCTGTTCGGGGCGCACCACCGGCGCGATCTCGTCGAGCAGGTCGGGCATGTCTTGAGGCTTGACGACGAGCACCAGGGTGCCCGCACGGGCTGCGGCGTCTAGGTTCGTGACCACCTCGACGGCATACCGCCGGCGCAGCTCGTCGACGCGCTCCGGACGCCGCTCGGACACCAGAAGGGAGCCCGGGTCACGACCAGCCCGCAACAGGCCGGAGACCACCGTCTCCCCCATGACTCCGGCGCCAAGGATCGCCACCGTCATGTCGTCCTCCGATCAGGTCGAGGTGCTGCGGACCGTAGCTAGCTCTTCGTCATAAGAGATCGAGCGAAGAATGCCAGGTTGGCTGGTCGCTCGGCGAGACGTCTCATCAGGTAGCCGTACCACTGGTCTCCGTAGGGCACGTACACGCGCACCTGCTCTCCAGCGGCAGCCAGTCGCTTCTGCTCGTCCGGCCTGATGCCGAACAGCATCTGGTACTCGTAAGTGCTTTGCGGTCGCTGGTTGCGGGTGGCCAACGCCCCGGCGATCTCGATCAACCGGGGGTCATGCGAGGCGATCATTGGGTAGCCGTCACCCTCCATCAACGCCCGGAGGCACCGGACGTAGGACAGGTTGACCTCGCCCTTCTCCTGGAAGGCCACGGACTCGGGCTCCTTGTAGGCGCCCTTGCAGAGCCGCACTCGCGAGCCCTCGTAGGCCAGGTCACGGCAGTCAGCCTCAGTGCGCCTCAGATACGACTGCACCACTGCGCCGACGGTCGGGTAGTCCTGGCGCAGGTCGCGCAGGATGCCCAACGTCGAGTCGGTAGTGGTGTGGTCCTCCATGTCGAGCGTGACGGTCGTTCCCGCGTTGGCTGCGGCCTGGGCGATCACCCGCGCGTTCTCCAACGCGATGCGCTCGCCGTCGCCGGGCAGCGCCTGGCCGACGGCCGACAGCTTGACCGACACCTCGGCACCTTTCGTCATACCGGCATCGGCCAGCTGGGTGAGCAGATCGCGGTATGCCGCCACGGTGGCGTCGGCCTGGGCTCTGTCGAGCGTGTCCTCGCCGAGGAAGTCGAGGGTGACGAGCAGGCCGTCAGCCTCGAGCTGGCCCGTGGTCTCGACGGCTTCCTTGACGGTGTCACCGGCGACGAAACGCGCCACGATCCCTCCGGACACCGGCATTGAGCTGACTAGGCGCTTGACGTTGTCGCTTCGAGACAACAAGAGCAGCGGGCGGCGCAGCAACGCGGATCCTCCTCGACCAGCGCCACCGGACCGATGTCCGTCACGATGACGGCCCGCCGATGGCTGACGCGCACCACAGGCTACGCGGTGGGGCCAGGCGCTGCGGAGTCACCTGAGTTGCCGGCTGCCGTCTGCCGGAGGCCGGTCGCGCCCCTCGGCTCTCCCCGGCGACACTAGGATCGTCGCTGGGCTCCGGACCGACGTACGACGAGAGGACTGCCATGGGTCATCAGGTCAACGCCGAACTCGTTGCCAACGTGCTCAAGGTCGTCGCGCACGCCGGTGACAAGATCACCCCGGAGTCGACGCTCGTCATCTTGGAGTCCATGAAGATGGAGATCCCCGTGCACTCCGAAGTGTCGGGCACGGTCACCGAGATCGGGGTCAGTGAAGGCGACGTGGTGACCGAGGGCGACCTGATCGCCGACATCGACGAGACCTGACCCCCCGCTCAGGCGGTACGTCGCCGCAACGTTGCCGCCCCGAGGGTGATGGCGGCCACCACGAACATGCTGATCACCAGCAGGTCGGCAGCGAAGTCACTGTCGAGCGAGGCGAGTCGTTGCACCCCTTGCATGGCGTCGACGGCATAGCTCAGGGGCAGCACGTTAGACACGCCTTCGAGCACGTCAGGCAGCGCTGACCTCGGCACGAACAGGCCACACAGCAGGATCTGCGGGATCACGACGGCCGGCATGAACTGCACAGCCTGGAACTCGGTCTCAGCGAACGCCGACACGAACAGTCCCAGTGCCGTCCCGAGCACGGCGTCGACAACGGCCACGAGGGACAGCGCCCACACCGGCCCAGCTACGTCGAGGCCAAGCAGGCCGACGGTCAAAGACACGGCAAGCAGAGCCTGGACAAGGGCTACGACGGCGAAGGCGAGCGCATACCCGAGCAGCAGGTCGAGCTTGGCCATCGGCATCGAGAGCAACCGCTCCAAGGTGCCGGAGGATCGCTCGCGCAGCGTCGTCACCGACGTGACGAGGAACATCACGATGAAGGGGAACATCGCCAGCAGCGGTGGGCCGAGCTGGTTGAAGATGTCGTCGTCCCGGTCGAACATCCACCAGATCAGCGTCAAGAGCAGACACGGAAGCAAGAGCATCATCGCCACCGTGCGGTGGTCACGTCGCAGCTGGGTCAGCACTCGGCGAGCGACGGCGAGTGTAATCAGCGGATTCATGAGGTCGCCTCCTCGTCGACGAGGGACAAGAACGCACCCTCGATATCGGAACTACCAGTGGCTGCGAGCAGGGCGGCCGGCTCGTCGTCAGCGATGATTTCGCCCTCACGCATGAGCAGGAGCCGGTCACAACGCTCGGCCTCGTCCATCACATGGCTGGAGACGATGATCGCCGCGCCCATGCTCGCGAGCTCGGCAAACGTCCCCCAGAGCTGTCGGCGCAAGACCGGGTCGAGCCCGACGGTCGGTTCGTCGAGCACGAGGACATCAGGCTCACTGAGCAAAGCAACGGCTAGTGAGGCTCGCGACCGCTGGCCGCCCGACAGCCTGCCGGTGAGGTTGTCGGCGTGCGATCCCAAACCGACCGTCTCAACGGCGCGGTCGATGCCCGCCTTCGAGACGCCGAGCACAGATGCGAAGAACACCAGGTTCTCTCGGACCGTGAGGTCGTCGTACACGCTCGGTGCCTGGGTCACGTACCCGACTCGTCGCCGCAACTGCGCGCTGCCCGCAGGTTCGCCGAGCACTCGCACTGATCCGGACTCGACCTTTTGCACGCCGACGATGCTGCGCATCAGCGTGGTCTTGCCGCAGCCGGACGGGCCCAGGAGGCCCGTGACCTGGCCGTGCGGGATGGCCGCCGTCAGATCCGGCAGCACTTGCCGCCCGCCCCGGATCACCCGCAGGCCGCGGATGTCGATGGCTGTCTGTGAATTCATCATGTGTTGAATTATGGCTGAAAGAGTCGTGCGCCGTCAACCCCTCTGGGCCGTGACAAGAGTGACGCGCACCACCAATCTTCCGGCGGTTGAGCCTTTCGAGACCCGCCGATCCGCCGGTCGAGCCTGCCGATCACCGCCTGCTGGTTAGTCGGCGCCGTCGATGTAGCGCTGCAAATTTGGCCCGATCGCCGCGATCACGTCGGCCGCGGGCGTCGAGGCCAGCGGCTCGAGCGCCAACACATACCGAGCCAGCGCGAGCCCGAGCAGCTGCGATGCCACCAGCTGGGCCCGCAGCTGCGCATCCGGCACGTCGAGCAGTTGCGACAGCGCGCCGAGCACGATCCGCGCCATCCCGTCGCGCAGGAGTGTCGCCGCCTCTTCATTGCTCATGGCCGCGCGGAACATGGCCAACAACGGCAGCCTGTTCTCCTCCACCTCCCACACGTCCAAGAACAGCGTCGCAAGCCCTTCGCCAAGGTGGTCGACACTGTCGGCGGCAAGGCGCGGGATGACCTCGCGCGGATCGAACGGGATCTGCATAGCCGCGAGGAAGAGGTCGTCCTTCGAACCGAAGTAGTGGTGCACCAGCGCGGCGTCGACACCGGCCACCGATGCGATGCCCCGGATCGTCGTCCGGTCAAAGCCCTTGACGGCGAACTCGGACTTCGCGGCCGCGAGCACAACGGCACGCGTGTCGGGACTCCCGGGCCGCCGGCCGGAGCGCACCTTGGCCGAGGTCGGGTCAGCCACGATGACGCCTCCGACGTACGTCGGTCGGCGCTTCGCCTTCCGCCGGCGCCACCGCGGCAAAATCGGGGACGCGGGCGGCGAGGTGCAGCCGGGTGAAGGCCAACGACTCCGCAAGATCAGCCTGTCGTGCTGCCCGCGTCGGCGCCTTGCGCGTGTTGATCTCGATGACCACGCTGCCCGCGAACCCCTGGTGCGCAAGCAGTTCGAGCACTTCGACGCAGGGCTGGTTGCCACGGCCGGGGATGAGGTGCTCGTCCTTGGCCGAACCTGATCCGTCGGCCAGGTGGATGTGCCGCAGCCGTGGCCCGAGATCCTTCACCATCTGAAGAGGGTCGCTACCCGCAGTCGAGCTGTGGGACAGGTCGATGGTGACATTGGCATAGTCCTGGTCGACCGGGTTCCAGCCCGGTGCGTATGCCTGGAGCTCTCGCTTGGACGCCCGCCACGGAAACATGTTCTCCACCGCGAAGGCGATCCCGGTGTCACGCTCGAGCTCGGAGATCCCCTCGATGAAGTTGCGGGCATAGTCACGCTGCCAGCGAAACGGTGGATGCACCACGACGGTGTCGGCGCCGATCCGCTGACACATGTCGGCGCTGCGTCGCAGCTTCTCCCACGGCTCAGTCCCCCACACCCGCTGCGTGATGAGCAGGCAGGGTGCGTGGATCGCGCACACAGGTAGCTCGTGGTAGGCCGAGAGGTGATCGATGGCATCGACGTCCTGGCTGACCGGGTCGATGCCGACCATGATCTCGACGGCGTCGTAGCCGAGGCGACCGGCCAGCTCGAACGCGCTCGCCGTCGACTCCGGGTAGACCGAAGCGGATGACAATGCGACACGTGCCTCAGGCACATGGACGGCACTCGCCTCAGCCGCGATTCGACGCTCGGTCACTCGTCAAGACTAAGGGCGCTGCCAGCGGCAGCCCGGACGGCCGTGTCCAAAGCGTCGGTGCATGAGCGGTGTAACTGGCGTCAGAGGAGGTCGAGCTTTTCCAGGATGACGCCCTCACGCAGAGCCCAGGGACAGATCTCGAGCGACTCGATGTCGAAGAGGTCCATCACGGCTTCGGCGACGACGCCGCCGGCAAGCAGTTGGTGCGCCCTCGCGCCGGAGACGCCAGGGAGCGCGGCCCGCTCGGCGTTCGTCATACCAGCGATCTTCGGAAGCCAGCCCTTGAGGTCGTCGCGCTGCATCACACGACGCACATGGGGACCACCTTCCGAGGAGGCAGCCCCACACACCCGAGCGAGAGAGCGGAACGTCTTCGACGTCGCGACCGTGTGGTCACCAACCCCGCCGCGCAGCACGGGCCCGGCATCGCGCGCCATCTCGGCCCGGACGTACCTGCGCATCTCCCTCACAGCCTCCGCGGAGGGCACGTCGGCCGGAAGCCATTGCCGGCTAAGCCGCCCGGCGCCTAGTTCGAGCGAGTGGGCGACGTCGGGTCGCTCGTCATTGCCCGCGGCGATCTCGAGCGAGCCGCCCCCGATGTCGAAAACAGCCAGGCGCCCAGACGACCACCCGAACCACCGTCGGACCGCGAGGAACGTCAACCGCGCCTCGTCGGCGCCGTCGAGAACCGCGAGCTCGATCCCGGTGCGCTCCTGGACGAGCTCGAGCACTCCGTCGCTGTTGGTGGCCTCGCGGATGGCCGAGGTCGCGAATGCCGTCACTGCCTCACAGCCGCGGTCCTCCGCCTCCGTGAGCGCCTCGCGGATGAAGCTGACGAGCGCGTCGACGCCTTCGTCGGACAGCGCACCACCCTGGGTGATCTGTTCGGCCAGCCGTAGCGGCTTCTTCATGGACGAAGCAGGCAGTGGAGGAGCTCCCCTGTAGGCATCAACGACGAGCAGGTGCGCTGTGTTGGACCCGACGTCGAGCACTGCCTGTCTCATTGGTTTCTAGGCTAACGGGAGGAATGCGCTCACGCGTGCCGACGCGAGTGTGCACGCGCCGGAGTACGCCAGCCAGTGAACGCATAGGCTGCCTGCGTGCCTGAAGTTTCCCTCGACTTTCCCCGCGCCTGGGTCGAGTTCGACGACCCCGCCGACGAGAGCCAGCGCTACAAGTGCGACCTCACTTGGCTCACTTCGCGATGGACGTGCATTTTCGGCTCCGGCTGCAAGGGCATCTATGCCGACCGGCCGAACGACGGCTGCTGCACGCTCGGCGCCCATTTTGCCGACAAGGCGGACGAGAAGCGTGTCAAGAAGTTCGTCAAGCTGCTCACTGCCGATGACTGGGAGATGCACGACGTCGGCAGCAAGAAGAGCGCCTGGATCGAGACCGACGACGAGGGCGCCCGCAAGACAGCCGTGGTCGACGGGGCCTGCGTCTTCTTGAACCGACCCGGCTTCGCCGGCGGCGAGGGTTGTGCGTTGCACGCCTGGGCGTTGCGCAACGGCCGACACCCGCTCGAGACCAAGCCGGACGTCTGCTGGCAACTGCCCGTGCGCCGCCAGTTCCGGGAGGTCGAGCGTGGCGATTCGACGTCATACACCGAGGTCACGATCGGCGAGTACGACCGCCGCGGCTGGGGCGAAGGCGGACACGACCTCGACTGGTACTGCTCCGGCAACACCGAAGCACATGTCGCCACCGAGTTCGTCTACCAGTCCTACCGGCCGGAGCTCGTTGAGATGATGGGCGAGCCGGCGTACGACGTGTTGCGTGGTCACTGCGAGGAGTTCACCGCTCGTCGCCACCGCTCGACGATGCATCCGGCAGACCCGGCTGTGGCTGGCCGGAAGGGCCGCTCGACCGCACCCCAGGGTCGCGGCATCGTCGGCTGACCGCACCCTGCCCCTTGATCAGCAGTGCCGTGATCACCAGGCGTGCGTCGCGACCCCGCCGACCGGCCAGCTACTGAGGGCGTTCACAATGAGTGCCATGCGCCTGGATCACATCTCCTTCGCAGCCGGACCCGATGGTCTGGCAGCCACAGCCGCGCGGCTGTCAGAGTTGCTCGGCGAGAAGTTCCAAAACGGTGGAGTGCACCCTCGCTTCGGCACTCGCAACATGGTGCTCCCGTTGACACAGGGACAGTTTCTCGAGGTTGTCGAGGTCCTCGACCACCCCGCTTCCGACAAGGCCCCGTTCGGGCAGGCGGTGCGCGCTCGCTCCGAAGCCGGCGGTGGATGGCTCGGCTGGGTCGTCGCCGTCGACGACATCTCGACCGTCGAACGGCGACTTCAGCGCGAGGCCGTCCCCGGCAACCGACACCGTCCAGACGGTGTCGAGCTGCGTTGGATGCAGCTCGGAGTAAAAGGCCTGCAGTCCGACCCCCAGCTGCCGTTCTTCGTGCAGTGGGAGACATCGCCTGACGAGCATCCGTCCGTGGGCGCCAGCGGCGATGTCGAGCTCGCCCGCGTCGAGATCGCCGGAGACCCGAAGCGCGTCGGTAGCTGGCTCGACACGCCTTACGAGCATCGCCTTGGCACGTTCGACGTCGAGTGGATCGCGGTCAACGGCACGCCGGGCATCGTCGCGGCGACGTTCAAGACCCCCGACGGCAACGTCCGCATCTGAAGCACCCTGCCTCACCAGGCCCGTGAGTGCGACCGTTGACGGGGCCGTCCCCAGCCCTAACATCTGGCATCACCCCGACCTCTACGAGATCGAGAACGCGGCGGTCGACCCCGACCACGTCATCGAAGCGACGATGCAGTCGTTCCGGCCGTGGGACGGGGCCACCCTGCTCGACATCGGTTGCGGCACCGGCTTCCACCTGGCCCGCTTCGCCGCGCAGGCCGCGCATGTCGTCGGTGTCGAGCCTCATCTGGAATTGGCCGCCAGGGCACGCAGACGTGTCCTCGGGTCGCCGCGCATCGACGTACTTGCCGGATCTGCGCAGCGGCTGCCCGTCGCCGACACGAGCATCGATGTCGCCCATGCCAGGTGGTCCTACTTCTTCGGTCCTGGGTGTGAACCGGGGCTGCGCGAGCTGGACCGGGTGATGCGTCGCGGCGGTGTGGCGTTCATCATCGACAACGACTCCAGCCGAAGCACCTTCGGGCAGTGGTTCCGACGCGCTCTGCCCAGCCACGAGCAGGCCGCCATCGACGCGTTCTTCGGCCGCCATGGCTGGGAGAGCCGCGACCGCGATATCTGTTGGAGATTCAAGTCGCGAAGAGACCTGGAGTCCGTGGTGCGCATCGAGTTCTCGCCCGACCTCGCCGACGCGTTTCTCGCCGAGCATGAGGGGACTTACGTCGACTACGCCATCAAGGTCCGCGTCCGCCGCTACTGATCCTGCAGCGCCGGGCATGTCCCCGCAGAGAATGTCGGTCAGGTCGCCTAGCGTCCGTCGTATGACCTCGACACCTTCGAAGCGCGCCACGACGACGTACCGCTGCGGCGAGTGCGGTTGGACCTCGGTCAAGTGGGTGGGGCGCTGTGGGGAGTGCCAGGCCTGGGGGGCTGTCGAGGAGATCGGCACACCACGAGTTGCACGAGTGGTCGCAGGCCCGGTCAGCAGCCCGGCCGTGCCGATCGGCGCCGTGCAGGGCGAGACGGCGACAGCGCAGTGCACCGGCGTGGCCGAGCTCGACCGCGTCCTCGGTGGCGGGATCGTTCCCGGCGCGGTGCTCTTGCTCGCGGGCGAGCCTGGGGTCGGTAAGTCCACCCTGCTGCTCGAGGTGGCCGCACAGGCCGGGCGACGCGGCCAGCGGGTGCTCTACGTCTCCGGTGAGGAGTCGGCCTCGCAGGTGCGGATGCGGGCGGTGCGCACCGGTGCCGTCGAAGACACTCTGTACGTCGCCGCCGAGGTCGACCTGTCGGCTGTTGTGGCTCACGTCGACGCAGTCCGGCCGGATCTGCTGGTCATCGACTCCATCCAGACACTGGCGAGCTCAGACATCGAAGGTGCCGCGGGTGGTATCACCCAGGTCCGCGCCGTCACGGCCGCGCTGGTGCGGATCGCGAAGGACCGCAACCTGCCAACGCTGCTCGTCGGGCACGTCACGAAGGACGGCTCCGTCGCTGGGCCGCGAACGCTCGAGCACATCGTCGATGTCGTCTTGCAGTTCGAGGGTGAGCGCAACACCCGGCTGCGCCTGCTGCGGGCGGTCAAGAACCGGTTCGGACCCGTCGACGAGATCGGCTGCTTCGACCTGTCCGACGACGGCATCGTCGAGGTCGCAGATCCCACTGGGCTCTTCGTCTCTCGCCACCCCGAGCCCATCTCGGGCACCTGCGTCACCGTCACCCTCGAAGGACGACGGCCGCTGCTCGCCGAGGTTCAGTCGCTCGTCACGCCGGGCAATGGCACCAACCCGCGACGCGCGGTCAGTGGGCTCGAGTCATCGCGGCTCGCCATGCTCCTGGCCGTCCTCGACCGACGTGCAGGGGTCCGCCTGGCGCAGCACGACATCTACGCGTCGACGGTCGGGGGCGCGGTACTACGCGGCCCCTCGTCCGACCTCGCGGTTGCAGTCGCCATTGCCAGCGCAGCGACCAACTTGGCGGTGCCGAGCACCACCGTGGTCATCGGGGAGGTCGGCCTCGCTGGCGAGCTTCGACAGGTGCCAAGCATCGGCCAGCGACTGTCCGAGGCCGCTCGGCTCGGTTTCACCCGCGCCGTCGTCCCACGCGGACAGCATCGCGCAGGCCACACACCGAGTGACCTGGGTGAGCTCCAGATCGCCGAGTGCCCCGACCTGTTCCGGGCGCTCGCGGTGCTCGGTGTCGTCGGCGAAGGAAACCTCCGACTACCCGCCGACCTGCGCGCACCGTAGCGGCAGCACGGATCAGGGCGACTTCTGAGGTAGGGCGCAGCGCACTCGTCTCGGTGGATGCCTGGCTGCCCCTACACTTGGCGCGTATCCAACTGGGCAAGGGGGTCAACCAGTGCCGAGCGATAAGCCCTCCTCGGATGCGAGGTTGCGGGCTACTCTCGCTGCCGTCGCGCCGGGCACACCCTTGCGCGAAGGTCTCGAGCGAGTGCTGCGCGGCCGCACTGGCGCGCTCGTCGTGCTCGGTAACGACAAGGTCGTCGAGTCGATCTGCACCGGCGGCTTCACCCTCGACGTCGACTTCAGCCCCACCGCCCTGCGTGAGCTGGCCAAGATGGATGGTGCGATCGTCTGCGACCGCGATGCTTCTCGAATCCTGCGCGCCGGAGTTCATCTGATGCCCGACTCGAACATCGCAACGGAGGAGACCGGCACCCGCCACCGCACTGCCGACCGGGTCGCCCAGCAGACGTCGTTCCCGATCATCTCGGTGTCGCAGTCGATGCACATCATCGCCTTGTACGTCGACGACACTCGCTACGTGCTCGAGGACACCGGGTCGATCCTTTCTCGCGCCAATCAGGCCCTTGCCACCCTCGAGCGCTACAAGTTCAGGCTCGATGAAGTCTCGGGCACCTTGTCGGCGCTCGAGATCGAGGACCTCGTCACAGTCCGCGACGTCGCATCGGTGGCGCAGCGGCTCGAGATGGTGCTCCGCATCGCCCACGAAATCGAGGACTACGTGCTCGAGCTCGGCACAGACGGCCGACTGCTGTCCTTGCAGCTCGATGAGCTGGTGGCCGGTGTCGACTACGACCGCGAGCTCGTGATCCGTGACTACCTGCCGACTGGGCGCAGGGCACGCACGGCCGACGACGTACGCGCCGACATCGACGCCTTGACGTCCACAGAGCTGCTCGACGTGGCGACGATCGTCCGCCCGCTGGGCCTCGGCGGTCCCGAGAGCCTCGACAGCGCAGTGAGCCCGCGCGGTTATCGACTGCTGGCCAAGGTGCCGCGGCTTCCCGGCGCAGTGGTCGAGCGCCTGGTCGACCACTTCGGCAATCTGCAGAAGCTGCTTGCGGCGAGCATCGATGACCTGCAAGCCGTCGACGGGGTTGGCGACACACGCGCCAGGTCCGTGCGCGAGGGCCTGTCTCGGCTCGCCGAGTCGAGCATCCTCGAACGCTACGTCTGACTCACCCACAGCGTCCGTGCAGCCGAGCGCTATCGCGACCCCTCGCACGGACGCAATGAGTTGTCAGGTGATGTCGAAGAAGGCCTTGTGGGGTTCTCCCCCGATGAGTGCGGCCTCGACCCAGTAGCCACCCGGATCGAGTGGGGTGTCGTCGAGCTGGCAGCCCTCCGAAGACCGAGTCCCGTTCCACGTGAACTGGTAGCTCGACGGTGGGTCCGCGCGGACGACGAGCTGCTTCGCGAGGAGTGCGTCCGGGCAGTCGTCACTGGACCAAACCGTGTCGTCGCCGGAAGTCACCTTGACCACCAGCTTGCCCGACGTCACAGCCAACGTGCACGCAGGCGTGTCGGTGCTGGTGAGCAGGAACGTCGCCGTGTTGCTGCGTCCAGACTTCACATCGGCGACGTCGATTGTCATGTCGACGCCATCAGGACTGCAGTCGCCCGTCGGTTCCGCCAGCGGAGCCTTTGGGTGCTTGTCTTGCTTGTCAGGCTTGGATGAGGTGGTCGCGTTCGGGGAGCGTGGTGTGCGCTTCGGCGGTTTGGTCTGGGTAGTGGCGGGCGGCTCTGTCGTGGCCGGCGCTGTTGAGGTGGTTGTGGAATCCGGCGCGGGACCAGTCGAGCGCGGCGTCTTCGAGGCGTCCGAGGCCGGGGTTCCGTCGGCACCGACTGACCCGGAGATCAGCCACCACAACACTGCGGTCACGACGACGACTACACCCAAGAGCATCAGCCGCCGGAGCCAGTAGATCTGCGGCGGCAACGGACCCGATGGCCGCATCACCGTGCTCATGCAGTCACGCTAACCCGGTGATTGCCAGAATCGTGGCATCATCGCCGTGACATGCCTGATTCCCTTTCGCGCAACGCGGTTCTGGACTGGTATGACGACAACCAGCGTGCCCTGCCGTGGCGGGAGCCGGGCGTCGGCGGCTGGGCTGTGCTCGTCAGCGAAGTCATGCTGCAACAGACACCGGTCACACGTGTCTTGCCTGCGTACGAAGCGTGGCTGAGTCGCTGGCCAACCCCCTCCGCCCTCGCCGCTGACCCGCCAGGTGACGCGGTCCGCATGTGGGGGCGCCTTGGCTATCCCCGGCGCGCGTTGCGCCTCCACGCAGCGGCCACCGTCATCGACGCGCGGCACGACGGGGATGTGCCGACGACGTACGACGAGCTGCGCGAGCTGCCGGGGGTTGGCGACTACACCGCAGCCGCGGTGGCCGCATTCGCGTTCGGTCGCCGTGGCCTCGTCCTCGACACCAACGTCCGCCGCGTCATCGCCCGCTGGCTGGCTGGCCAACAGTTCGCCGCGACCAGCACCACCGTCGCAGAGCGAGCGCTGGCGGAGTCGGTGCTGCCGGACGACGCTGGCACCGCCGCGACGTGGAGTGTTGCGCTGATGGAGCTCGGCGCCCTCGTCTGCACCGCGGCGGCGCCCCGCTGTGGGAGCTGTCCGGTGCGGGACGACTGCATGTGGCGGGCCGCCGGATACCCGGCGTACGACGGTCCTCGACGCCCCGGGCAGACCTACGCCGGCACCGACCGGCAGTGCCGCGGCCGCATTCTGGCGGCGGTGCGAGACAGCGACGAGCCTGTCGACCCCGCCACGGTCATCCCGGTCTGGCCTGATGCCCAGCAACGCGACCGTGCCCTGGCGTCTCTGCTCGCCGACGGGCTCATCGTCGACCGAGCGGACGGCTGTCTCGCCCTTCCCTGACAGCGCGCATAGCTGCGATCGCACCGGCTGGACGAGCGCAGTCACCGCTAGTCTCAGACGCATGACGCTGCGAGTCGTGTTCGCTGACGACAACTACCTTGTTCGTGAAGGTGTCGCGGCCCTGATCTCCGAGGTCGATGACATCGACCTGATCGAAACCCTCGCTGACCCGCAGTCACTGCTCAAGTCCGTGGCGGCACACCAGCCTGACGCCGTGTTGACCGACATCCGGATGCCGCCGACCTTCACGACCGAAGGCATCGATGCCGCGAAGGAGATCCGGGCCACCTACCCGTCGATCGGCGTGGTCGTGCTCTCGCAGTACGTCGAGGAGGACTACGCGTTCGAGCTGCTCGCGAACGGCGTCAGCGGCCTCGGATACCTGCTGAAGGAACGGGTGAGCCAGCTTGACGAGCTCGTGCGTGCGCTCCATGAGGTCGCTCGGGGCGGGTCCGCCCTCGATCCCAAGGTGATCGAGGGGTTGATGGCACGCAAGGCAAGCGAGGAACGGTCGCCACTACTCGGCCTTACCGAGAAGGAGCGGTCGGTGCTGGAGGCGATGGCGACCGGGCGAAGCAACGCAACCATCGCCTCGACCTTGTTCATGAGCGAGCGGGCCGTCGAGAAGCACATCGGCTCGGTTTTCCAGAAGCTAGGCCTCGTCCAGGAAGGCGAGGTCAACCGTCGCGTGATGGCCGTGCTTGCCTTCCTCGAGGCAACGAGCTGACCCGGCCTTGACACGCGGACGATCCCTCACTGGCCGTTCGACGTTGCAGCCGCCCACTCCTCGACGAGCCGCTCCGGCCCGAAGCCACCCTTCGGGACATAGGAGGCTGCGCCAGAGTCGCTGTGGTCGAACTCGTCCTCGTCGTACGTCGAGAGCAAGAACACCACGGGTCGATTGGCCTCCGACCGGATACGCCGGGTCGCCTCGATGCCGTCAATGCCAGGCAGGTTCACGTCCATCAGGACCAGGTCGGGTTGAAGCTCGATCACGGCGCTGAGCGACTCCTCCCCGGAGGCCACAGCGCCGACGACGACGAAGCCGTCTGTCTCGTCGGCGACGGCGGCCATCGCGCGGCGGAAGGGCTCCTGATCGTCGACGACCAAGACTCGTACGTCTGGCACGGGCAAACCTCCTGGTGAAATCATCGCGGATCGGGCGGAGGCCACCAGGGGGCTACCCGCCCAACTATGTGTGGCCAGCCCCCTCCGAGGCTCGGCGGTCATCGTTCCTGTCGTGCTCATGTGGGTAACTCCGAAGCTGTAGTCAGAGGGAAGCCCTGATGCGACCGGTCGGCTGACCGGTCGCATCAGGGTTATGGGGTTAGACGAGGACCGGCTCGCGGACCTCTTCCTCGGCCGTTTCGACGAGCTCGTCGATCTCGGCTTCGTGCTCCGAGCCTTCGAGGTCGATGGCCGGGAGGCGGCGGTCGAGCCATGCCGGCAGCCACCAGGCGCGGTGTCCGAGCAAGCTCATCGCTGCTGGGACGAGCACCATCCGAACCAAGGTGACGTCCAGCAGGACTGCAACCGCCAGTCCGACACCGAACATCTTCGTGACGACGTCTGTCGACAAGATGAACGCTCCGAAGACGCTGATCATGATCAGAGCCGCGCTGGTGATCACCCTGGCCGTAGAACCGACGCCCTCGACGATGGCCCTGTTGGGGTCAAGGTGCCGCAGGTAACGCTCGCGGACCCGGCTCAGCAGGAACACTTCGTAGTCCATCGACAGTCCGAACAGGATCGCGAACATCAGCATCGGTGCCATGGGCATGATCGGCACCGTGTCGTGGACACCGATCCAGCTTGCTCCCCAGCCCCACTGGAAGACGGCCACGAGCACGCCGTACGCCGCTCCGACACCGAGGACGTTGAGAAGCGCGGCCTTCAACGGAACCAGCACCGATCGGAAGACGATCATCAACACGATGAACGACAGACCAATCACTGCTCCGAGGAACCACAGCATCCGCTTCTGCAACTGACTCGAGACGTCGTCAGTAATCGCAGTGGATCCGGTGACCATCACGTCGGCGCTTGAGTCACCGATTGCTTCGGGCAGGACTTCCTCACGGAGCCTTTCCAGCAGTTGCGACGTCTCCGCGTCCTGCGGTGCCGTCGTCGGTGTGACACCGATGATCGCCAGGTCCCTCTCCTTGTTGAGCACAGGCTGCTCGACTGAGGCGACTCCGGATGTCTGCTCGAGTGCGGCGGTGACATCCTGAACCACGGTTTCACCGTCAGCTGAGTCCAGCGAGTCGATAACGACTTGCAGAGGACCGTTGGTGCCTGGGCCATAGCCTTCGGCGATCAGGTCGTACGCCTTGCGGGTGGTGGTCGACGGAGCGTCGTTCCCGGCGTCGGTGAAGGCGAGTCGCATCGAGAACACCGGCGCAGCCAGCACACCGAGCACGACTGCGGCAACGACTCCGTAGCGAACCGGCTTCGCGACAACCTTTGCCGCCCAACGCGCCGACTTTGACTGCGGGTCGTTGGCTGGCTTCTGCTTGATGAACGGAACGCGCAGGCTGTTGACGCGTCGACCCACCAGCCCGAGAAGCGCGGGCAGCAGGGTCACCGCGGCAACCATGGTGACGGCCACCATCACGGCCGACGCCCACCCCATCATCGTCATCATCGGGATGCCGGAGACCTGCAGGCCTGCGATAGCGACTATCACGGTGACGCCGGCAAACAGGACCGACAAGCCGGCGGTCGCGTTGGCGCGCCCGACAGCGATGGGTACCGACATACCGGAGTCGAGGTTCTGGCGGTGCCTGGCCAAGATGAACAGGGCGTAGTCGATCCCCACACCAAGGCCGAGCATCATGCCCACGATGCTTGCGATCTGCGGTACGGCCATGAAGCCGGACATGATGCCGATCAGGCTGCTACCGATGAGGATTCCCACCAGCGCCACGATGATAGGCAAGCTCATCGCGACGAGCGATCCGAAAGCGATGGCGAGCACGATCACGGCGACCAGAATGCCGATCTTCTCGCTGCCTGGCTCAGCGTCGCCCTTGGCGTAGCCGAGCCCACCGTCGTACTCCACCTGAACACCGGCGTCGTGTGCGGCCTTGGTTGCCGCCTCGGCGTTCTCGAACTCCTCAGGCCCGAGCTTCTCCTGGTCGTAGGCGACGGTTGCGAACGCCGTCGTACCGTCCTCACTCAGGGTTGGGCCTCGGGGGTCGTAGGGGTCACTCACTCCGATGACATGGTTTCCGTCAGCCAGCTGGGTGACGGACTCGGCCACGGCGGCCTTGATCTCTGGTTGGGTGAGACCTTCCTCGGCGTGGAAGATCACGTTCGAGGTAAAGAGGGTCTCCTGCGGGAAACGGTCTTCGATGGCGTCGGCCGCGCGTTGGGACTCCGCACCCGGAAGGCGGAAGCTCTCGTCGGGCTGTCCACCAATCGAGCCGTTGAGCATGAACGCCGTGACGGCCAACAGCACCCACGTCGCAAGAATGCGCCATGGGTGACGACCGGCAAAGTGGCCGATCCGGTAAAGAATGCGAGACATTGTGTTGCCTTTCAGTTGCGAACGAAGGGAATTGGTATGCCGTCTGCCGCTGCCGGCCTTCCGACTCTTCGAAGGTAGAAAATTCAGCCGCCCTGGCCCATGGAGCTGACCGAACACTTCCCGTGGCTGGCCGCGCCTTGTCTGCGGCTGGCGCCAGGGGATAACCGCCCCTTCTCAGGAGGGTGGCCACCCGTCAGCGACGGACAACACCCCTCGATGCACAGCACAAAGCCCGCCACGTCTTCACGTGGCGGGCTCGGTGTTCCCTCAGAGGCTCAGGTCAGGTATTGCTCGGTGGCACAACCTCTTCGACCGGTGGCGAGTCTGGCAACTGGGCTTTGGGAGTGCCCTTGAAAATGAAGTGCGCGTCGGTGCCTTCGCCCTCGACGTCCACCAGCACGATCTGTCCAGGGCCAACCTCGCCGTACAACATCTTCTCGGCGAGCACGTCCTCGATATCGCGCTGCACGGTGCGGCGGAGCGGCCGCGCACCGAGCACCGGGTCGAAACCGCGCGTGGCAAGCAGCACCTTTGCCGGCTGCGTGAGCTCGAGCGCCATGTCGCGGTCCTTCATCCGGATCTCGACGGCGTCGATCATGTAGTCGACCATGTGAACGATCTCGTCCTGCGTCAGCGGCGGGAAGACGATGATCTCGTCGACCCGGTTGAGGAACTCAGGACGGAAGTGCTGCTTCAGCTCGTCGGTGACCTTCGCCTTCATCCGGTCGTACGACCCTTGCTCGTCGCTCGACTGGCTGAAGCCCAATGCCATCCCCTTGGCGATATCTCTTGTGCCGAGGTTGGTCGTCATGATGATGACGGTGTTCTTGAAGTCGATCACTCGGCCCTGCGAGTCGGTGAGCCGGCCTTCCTCGAGGATCTGCAACAGAGAGTTGAAGATGTCGGGGTGGGCCTTCTCGACCTCGTCGAACAGCACCACGGAGAACGGCTTGCGGCGCACCTTCTCGGTGAGCTGACCGCCCTCTTCGTATCCGACGTAGCCCGGAGGCGAGCCGAACAGGCGTGACACGGTGTGCTTCTCGGAGAACTCGCTCATGTCGAGCTGAATCAACGCATCTTCGTCGCCGAACAGGAACTCCGCCAGCGTCTTCGACAACCAAGTCTTTCCGACGCCAGACGGACCGGCGAAGATGAACGAACCACCAGGGCGCTTCGGATCCTTGAGCCCGGCACGCGTACGACGGATCGCCCGCGACAAGGCCTTGATCGCCTCGTCCTGGCCGATGACCCGCTTGTGCAGCTCGTCTTCCATCTTGAGCAGCCTGGTGGACTCGGCCTCGCTGAGCTTGACGATCGGAATGCCAGTGGCCGTGGCGAGCACCTCGGCGATCAGCTCCTCGTCGACCTCAGCGACGACGTCCATGTCGCCGGCCTTCCACTGCTTCTCGCGCTCGGTCTTGGCGACGATGAGCTTCTTCTCCTCGTCACGCAGCGACGCGGCGAGCTCGAAGTCTTGCGCGTCGATGGCGCCTTCCTTGCGGCGGCGGACGTCGGCGATCTTCTCGTCGAACTCACGCAGGTCTGGCGGCGCCGTCATCCGACGGATGCGTAGCCGCGACCCAGCCTCGTCGATGAGGTCGATGGCTTTATCGGGCAGGAAGCGATCGGAGATGTAGCGAGCGGCAAGCGTGGCCGCGGACACGAGTGCCTCGTCGGTGATGGTCACCCGGTGATGCGCCTCATAACGGTCTCGCAGCCCCTTGAGCATCTCGATCGTGTGCGCGATCGACGGCTCGGCCACCTGGATCGGCTGGAACCGCCGCTCGAGAGCGGCATCCTTCTCGAGGTGCTTGCGGTACTCGTCGAGCGTGGTGGCACCGATCGTCTGTAGCTCGCCACGCGCCAGCATCGGCTTGAGGATGCTGGCGGCGTCAATGGCGCCCTCAGCGGCTCCGGCTCCGACCAGGGTGTGGATCTCGTCGATGAACAAGACGATGTCGCCCCGGGTGCGGATTTCCTTGAGGACCTTCTTGAGGCGCTCCTCAAAGTCGCCGCGATAGCGAGAGCCGGCGACGAGGGCACCGAGGTCGAGGGTGTAGATCTGCTTGTCCTTGAGCGTCTCGGGCACATCGCCCTTGACGATGCTCTGAGCCAGACCCGCCACGATCGACGTCTTGCCGACGCCGGGCTCACCGATGAGCACCGGGTTGTTCTTGGTGCGGCGAGACAGGATCTGCATGACGCGCTCGATTTCCTTGTCGCGTCCGATCACGGGGTCGAGCTTGCCCTCACGGGCCGACTGGGTGAGGTTCTGGCCGAACTGGTCGAGGACCAGCGACGAGGAGGGAGCGCCTTCGGTGGGAGCGCCGGCGGTCGCGGTTTCCTTGCCCTGGTAGCCGCTGAGCAGCTGGATGACCTGTTGGCGGACGCGGTTGAGGTCGGCACCTAGCTTGACCAGAACCTGCGCGGCGACACCGTCGCCCTCGCGAATAAGGCCGAGCAAGATGTGCTCGGTGCCGATGTAGTTGTGACCGAGCTGCAGAGCCTCGCGCAGGCTCAGCTCGAGCACCTTCTTGGCGCGCGGCGTGAATGGGATGTGCCCGCTTGGTGCTTGGGGGCCCTGGCCGATGATCTCCTCGACCTGTGCGCGGACGGCTTCGAGCGAGATGTTCAGGCTCTCGAGGGCCTTGGCTGCAACTCCCTCGCCCTCGTGGATGAGGCCGAGCAGGATGTGTTCAGTGCCGATGTAGTTGTGGCTGAGCATCCTGGCTTCTTCTTGTGCCAAGACGACAACGCGGCGTGCGCGGTCGGTAAACCTCTCGAACATAGTTCTCGCTCCTCAGTCGTGCGCTGTCCACCATGCTAGTCCGCACACAAGCCCGCCGAGGCAGGCGTGAACAACTGGCGCTGTAGGTGACAACCAGCGCGCCTGCCCTGTTGTTCCGTACCGGGCAGGCCAGCGGCCGGTTTTCGCCGACAGCGAACGTCGAGATAGGTGGCCGTGGAGCGCCTGTCTACCGGTCAGCGCGCAGCTTCGTAGGCAGAGCGCACCTCGGCGGAGACCCGACCGCGGTCGGATACCTGGTAGCCGTTTGCGCGTGCCCATTCGCGAATGTCGGAGGCGTTCGAACCGCTTGAGCCGCGACGACCAGCCCGACGCGTCGCCCGCGTCGGTGCTTTACGGGCGTGGGCGACATACTTCGAGAGGGAGTCACGCATCTTGGCAGCATTCTTTGCCGACAGGTCTATTTCGTAGGTGACGCCATCGAGGCCGAACGTCACGGTTTCGTCGCCGGTCGAACCGTCCAAATCATCTTCGAGAACGACATGAACACGCTGAGCCACGGAAGGCTCCCTTCAATTCGTACATTGGCCAGGGGACTGACCACCACGCTAACAGTGCGGCAATCACATTGCGAGAGAACAACACATATTCGAAGAAATTGACGCTTACTCCGGTCGCATGGTCGGAAAAAGGATCGACTCGCGGATACCGACACCGGTGAGCAGCACGATCAGCCGGTCTACCCCGATCCCGATCCCACCGGCAGGAGGCATCCCGAACTCCAGAGCACGTAGGAAATCCTCGTCGAGTTCCATTGCCTCCAAATCGCCGGCAGCCGCCAGTTTAGACTGCTCCATCAGCCGCTGGCGTTGAATCACAGGGTCGTTCATCTCTGAATAGGCAGCGGCAAGCTCGACGCCGTTGATGATCAGATCAAAGGCTTCATTGAGGCCAGGTGAGGTGCGGTGCGGCTTCGCTAGCGGCTTCATCGCCTCCGGATAATCTCGGACAAATGTGGGGGTAATCAACGTGTGTTCGACGAGTTTTTCGAACAGCTCGACGAGAATCTCCGCGGCCGATGAGTCGGGTTGCACAATCACCTGATGTTTGTCGGCGTACTTGCGCAACGTCTCAACCGGGGTTTCCAGGGTGATGTCGTCGCCAAGAGCCTCCGAGACGAGCTCGAGGATCGTCGCATCCCGCCATTCAGCCTCAAGATCGATCTCACTGCCGTCGCGCCCCCGAACAACCGTTGATCCGGCCGCCCTGGCGGCATTCACGACCAGTGCCTTGGCGAGTTCGGCCATCGTGTCGTAGTCGCCATAGGCCTGGTACACCTCGAGCATCGAGAACTCCACGGCGTGAGTCGAGTCGATGCCTTCGTTGCGGAATGTGCGCCCGATCTCGTAGACGTTCTCCACGCCCCCGACGAGTGCCTTCTTCAAGTCGAGCTCGAGTGCGATCCGCAGGACCATCCGCTGGTCGAACACATTGAGTTGAGTCTCGAAGGGGCGTGCGGTCGCGCCACCGTTGGTGAGCTGGAGCACCGGCGTCTCCACCTCGACAAACTCCCGGCTGTCCAGGGTCGCCCGCAACGACTTCAACACGGCAGCCTTCGTGCGGACCATCGACCGTGGGTGATCGCGCACGATCATGTCGACATATCGGAGCCGTACTCGGGCCTCCTCCGACAGAGGCTTGTGCTCGTTGGGTAGCGGACGCAGCGTCTTCGCGACCATTTGCCAGGTGACTCCCTGCACGGACAGCTCTCCGCGCCGACTGGTGATCACCTCGCCCTGGACAGCGATCAGGTCTCCGATGTCGACGAAGGACTTGAAGTCGGCGAGAGCCTCGTCTCCGACGTCGCTGAGGGAGACCATCGCTTGCAGCTCGGTCCCGTCGCCCTCCCGCAGTCGCGCGAAGCAGAGCTTGCCCGTGTTGCGCAGGAAGATGACTCGACCGGTGACCGCGACGTGGTCGCCCGTCCGGTGATCCGGCCCCAGCGCCTCGGCGTCGTACGCCGAGACGACCTGGCGCAGGGTGTGGCTGCGCGGCACGGTGATCGGGTAGGGGTTGACGCCCGTCTCGATGAGGCGGTCACGCTTCTCCCGGCGAACCCGCATCTGCTCAGGCAGGTCGTCAACCTGCGCCGGCTGCGCTACATCGTCGGAAGGCTCAGACATGGAGCCGAGGCTAATGCATCCGCCGCTTCCCACGCCTCGCCGACCGCTGAGCCGAGGGCGAGGGTGCGGGAGAGGCTCAGGAGTGGTTGCGCTCGAAGATGAGCCGTAGGCCGTCAAGCGTGAGTGAGGGCTCGAGTCGCGTGAACGCCTCACACTCGGCGATGACGGCCGAGGCGAGGTTGCCGGTGGCGATCACCTCGACGTCGCCGGGTGCAAGCTCGAGCTCCGCGACCATGCGCGCCACCATTCCCTCGACCTGGCCAGCAAACCCGAAAACTGCCCCCGACTGCAGGGCCTCGATCGTGTTTTTGGCGATGACAGAGCGTGGACGTTCGACCTCCACCTGCCGCAACTGGGCACCGCCTGCGCGGAGTGCCGCCACCGACGTCTCCACTCCGGGCGCGATGGCCCCGCCGACATACCGACCGTCGGCGTCGATCACGTCGAACGTCGTCGCTGTCTCGAAATCCACCACGATGCACGGGCCCGCGACGAGCGCCGCGGCAGCGACCGCGTTGGCCACTCGGTCTGTCCCGACCTCGCGTGGATTGTCCACGAGCACTGGGAGGCCACTCTTCACCCCAGGCCCCACCACGACGGCGTGGACGTCGTCGAGGTCGCTGGCCAGCATCGCGCGCACTTCATGCAACGCCACCGGCACCGTCGACGAGACGCAGACGCCGCCGAGACTCCGCACCGCGCAACAGCCTTCGACCAGCCCGATGACCAAGAGCGCCCATTCGTCGGCCGTGCGACGCGGGTCGGTCGAGACCTGCCACGTCTCGAGGAGCTCGTCGCCGTCGTAGACCCCGAACGTCGTGTGGGTGTTGCGAATGTCGATGCAGAGCAGTCTCATGGCCGCAGTTCCATCACAGCGGCCGGGGTTGCGGTGCGTCAACTGTCACCGAGCCGACATAGTTCAGGTTTGCCTCGGTCACGGTGGCGCGGTGGATCTTCGACTTCATCATGGTGCGAATCACAGCGACGCCCTTCCTAGGGTGACGCCGGTGTTGTCGATCAGCCGGGTCGTCCCGATAGTGGCGGCGACGAGAAGCCGTGCATCGCCTGTCTCTGCCGGCTCGGACAGGTCGAGGGCACGCAGGGCCAGGTAGTCGGGCAGCACGGCGGGCTCTGCCGCCAACTCTCGCTCTGCCGCCGCCAGTACGTCGTCCGGGCCTCCTTGCCCTGCCGCCGCCCCGGCCCGCAGAGCCCGGCTGAGCGCCAGTGCTGAGCGGCGCTCATCGGGCGAAAGGTAGCTGTTGCGCGAGCTCAGCGCCAATCCGTCGCTCTCCCGCACGGTGGGGGCGGCGACGACGTCGATCGGAAGGCAGAGGTCGCTGACCATCCGCCGGATCAGCACGAGCTGCTGGTAGTCCTTCTCGCCGAAGACCGCGACATCCGGCTGCACGAGACCGAACAGCTTCGCGACGACCGTCAGCACACCGTGGAAGTGGCCCGGCCTGCTGGCACCGTCGAGGATGTCGGCGATCGGACCGGCGTCGAGGGTGACCTGAGGTGCGCCACCGGGATAGACGACGTCGGCATCGGGCGCGAAGACGACGTCGACACCGTGTTCGGCGCAGAGCGCGAGATCGGCTTCGAGCTGGCGCGGATATCGAGCGAGATCCTCGCCTGGCCCGAACTGCATCGGGTTGACGAAGATCGAGGCGACGAGGAGATCACCCCGCTGACGAGCATGGTCGAGCAGTGCTGCGTGGCCTGCATGGAGCGCGCCCATGGTCGGGACGAACGCTGTGCTGCGGTGACCACGACGACCACCGGCGCCACGGCCCAGCGCCTCACCAAGCCCTTTGCAGGTAGTGACGACGAGCGGTCCTGCCCCCTCCTCAGGCGGGCGCGGGTTCGCCCCGCCGACCTTCGACGAGGTGGAGAGATCAGCGGCCATGGTGGTCTCAGACAGGGAAGCCGGCCAGGGCGTCGTTGAGCGCCTCGACCATCTCAGCGGCGCGGCGGGGACCGAGTCTGCCGTCGGCCACGGCGTGGTTGGCGGTCGCTCGGCCCATCACGACGTACGACTCAAGCGTCGATCGCGGCACGTCCTGCGACCTGAGAGATCGCAAGTGAGCTCGCACGGTCTCGACGTCGCCACGCATGATCGGGCCGGTCAGCGCCGCGTCGCCATAGGCGAGTGCATTGGCGAGGGCCGCGCTCATCAAGGGGCGCAGCGTGCCTGCAGGGTCGTCGGACCCGGCAGCGCGAAGCAGGTCCATCGCTTGAGTGACGAGCGTGACCAGGTGGTTGGCACCATGGGCCAGCGCGGCATGATAGAGAGTGCGGTTGCCTTCTGCGACCCACACGATTGTCCCGCTCAGGTCGGCGACAAGCTGTTCGGCCAACGGGCGCTCCCCAGGGGCGGCGGTCACCCCGAACACGCACCCCTGCAGCCGCTCCAGGTCGAGATCTGTGCCGGTGAAGGTCATGGCCGGATGCATGGCGAAGCCGTGGGCGCCGATGTCGATAGCCGGTGCGAGTACGTCGATGCCGTGGCGGCCGCTTGTGTGCACGACGTACTGACCAGCCCGGATCGCCCCAGAGGCGACGAGCATGCGGACGACGTTGTCGAGGGCGTCGTCGGGGACCGTCAGGAGGAGTAGGTCGGCCGCCTTCGCAACCGCCGTTGGCTTGTCGACGTGAACCCCGGGCAGGAGTGTCTCGATGCGCGTCCGCGAGGCGTCGGACTCACCAGCGACGGCGACGATCTCATGACCGGCGTCACGCAGAGATGCCGCCAGGATCGCACCAACGCGGCCCGCACCGATGACACCGACGGACAGGGTGTGCGCGGAGCGTTGGGTCGAGCGGACCATGGTGTTCGCCTTTCGGTTCCAGTCCCCGTGCGGGGTACCAGACGTTCGTGCGATCAGAGCATCCGTTTGGATGCATATCCAGAATACGCGGCCGAAGTGGGCGGCGGCATCAAATGCTGTCGTGGGCTATCTCACAACGCGGGTTATGGCGAGGGGATGGCAGGCGACCGGTCAGACAAAAGTGTGCGGAGTCATCGCACGGGCTGCGAGCACGACATGAATACGTGGGTGTAGGGAATGCGGAGCAGGTCGTGATGCACAGCCGTGGTGACGTTCTCGAAGGCCCGGCGAGCAAGCCGCTCGTAGCCATCCGGGGTCAGGATGCTCTGGCCACGATCCCTGCTGACGACAAAGCGTGCCGCCTTCGACATGTCCGGCGTGTACGCCGCGTCGAGTGTCACAAGTCGCCCGTCCTCAGCCAAGATGTCGCTCGCCACATCGAAAAGGTGGAGCGCTTCGTCCTCGTCGATGTGATGTATCAGGCTCTTGGCGATGATGACGTCGAACGAGCCGATCTCGACGGGGTCGAGGTCGTCGACGCGACTGGCGTAGTAGCGACCGAGATGACCGAACCTGCGCTTGGCAGACGCGATGTACGCCTCGCTCAGGTCGATGCCCGTGTAGGCGACCCCTGGCAGGCTCTGAATGAGGTCGCCAGGACCGCAGCCGACATCGAGGACACGAAGGCCCGGACGCGGCTTGACATAATTCGCCACGAGCTCCCGCCGCACGCGCGGCGAACCCACGACCTGCTGGAACGCCTCGTACACAACGGGGATCGAGAGGACAGACCGAAGTCCCCGGGTGGTCTGTGCCACGTCAAGCTCCGTTCATACCGGGTGGGATGGACGCCGAACCGGGCGTTCACGACACCCTAGCCCCCACGAAACAGGCCGTCGCGAGAGCCTCACGGCGTGCAGAGGACGCGCAGACCTTCGACTGGTGTGAAGGTGACGTCGGGCGGGCCGGCACCCGCCAGCGCGGTGAGGTCGAGCCCGGGCTCTTTGCTCAGGAAGCCACCGGCGCGTCGGATCTCGGCCACGTCGATCTCGATGTGCACGGCGTACGTCGCCGGAGGCGCCTCAGCCAGGTCGAAGCGAGCCACGAACCCCGAGTCGTCGTACACCTGCCTGTCGCGGGCGACCCATGCGGTGGCCTCCGGTGCTTCGAATCGCGACACGTCGAACGAGATGACGCGATGGCCGTCAGCATCCACGGAGCGGAGGGCAACCCGGATCTCGGTCGCGGATCCGGGGGTTGGGGCGCCCCGAATGATTGCCCAGCCCACGACGACCAGTGCGGTGCCTTCCCAGCGAACGTCGACGAGGCGAGCGTCAAACTCAAGTTCGTGTTCGGCCAGCCAGAACAGCTGCGGCGCAATGCCCGTGTCAGGTCTCTCAGCTAAGGGCAGCAGTGCGACGACGTGGTCACCATCGACCCGTAGCGGCAAGCCCGACGGGTGCTGTGCGACCCACTCGAGCACCTCCTCGGCGTCGGCCCGCCGATCCTGCGACACGAGCCACCCTGCCACCCGATGCACTACCCGCAGGCGACTCTCCTCGATGGGTGGTAGTCCGTCGAACACCCGCCGGATCCCGTCGCGCAGCACCTCCCAGTACGTGTCGTCACAACCCGGGACCTCCTGCAGGTAGACCGGTAGGTCACCGGGCAAGCCGGCGCGAGCCCAGTAGTCGAGGACCGACGGCGACCCGATCGAGCGGACGATCTGCGTCGTCATCGCCTTCGTCGTGATGCGGTCCCGGAGATCGTCGACCTCGTGGCGGCGTTGCGTGATCGAGGAGTCGTCACCGCGGACCCGCCAGTGGTAGACCGGCCTGCGGAGCACATCAATCGCCCGCGCCCTCAGGTATGCCTCGACCATCGTCGGCTGGTCCTCGTAGCGGACGCCCTCAGGAAAGGAGAGCTGCTCCTTGTCCCAGAAGGATCGGCGGAAGATCTTGTCCCAGGCAAAGACGTTGTGGATGACCTGAGGGAAGTCCTCCACCGTCGTGCCTAGCCGGCGCTCTCCGTGCACCCGCCGCAGGAAGACTGGCTCCACCAGTTCCCCTGTCGCCTCGAACTGCTGCAGCACCGATCCGACGACCAGGTCCGACCCGCTCTCGTCCAGGGCGGCGACCATCAGTGCATAGGCGTACGACGGCACCGTGTCGTCGGAGTCCACGAACGCGAGCAACTCCCCCGAGACGTGTTTGGCGCCGGTGTTACGTGCTGCCCCGAGGCCGTGGTTGTCCGTCTGCATCAGGCGGATGTGGGCGTGCCGACGTACATAATCTGACGCGATCGCCGCCGACCGGTCGGTCGACCCGTCGTCGACGACGAGGATCTCCAGGTCTGTGAACTCCTGCGCGAGCAGGCTGTCGAGGCACTCCGACAGATAGCCCGCGACGTTGTACGCCGGGAGTACGACACTCAAACGGGGTGCAACGTCTCGGGACCTGAAGAGACGGGACAGCATCGCGGGCAGCCTATCGGGGCGGCTCGGTCATTCCGGATTGGCAAGTTTCAGAACTCGTAGCCGAATTCCTCGATGTCGCGGGCGTACAGCTCCGCGACACGATCGCGTGTGGCTGGCGTGTAGAACTTCCGGTAGGAGTCGTGCGTGCTCTTGTTCCGGTGCGGCAGCTCGGCAGGAACCTCAAGACCGAGGTGTCCGAGGATGGCGGCAATGTCTTTGTCGAGTGTCTCGGTGTGGCCGATGTAGTCGGCGCGCCTGGTCGGTGTTTCCAGCCGAGAGATCTGTGGCTCCCTGAAGCGGTTCATATCTTCTGGGCCCTTCCTGATGAACGTGTCGAAGTCGGGGTACTTCGACAATTGGATCCAGACGGGGAGTCTCGAGAACCGCCTGAGGGCAGCCTTGTGGCCGTCCTTAGCTCGCTCGGCATCGTCTTGAACCATGGACCACCACGACACCATGCGCGCCCAGGGGTTTCGGATCATCCCGACGATGTAGTAGTCCGTCAGGGCCGGCTCCTCTTGAAGGATTGCGGTCAACGTCGCATGGCGCTTCGGCTTCTCGTGGCGAATGTCATCAATGGCCTTGTCGAGCACTGCCTCCATCGTCATTCCACCGGTTTTCTGAATATGGACAAAGAGAAAACGGTGAGAGTCGGAGATGCGCACGGGGAGACGCTACCAAAATGAAGTTGCCGTCTGACCGGAGGGCAACGAGCGGCAACCTCACCGGAATGGGCACACCGGCTTCGCCCATTAGGGTGCGAGACGTGATCGACCGCTGGATGACTTGGCGCGACGCCTGGGGTCTCGCGCTCTACGGTGCCCACGGCTTCTACCGCACCCAACAGCCGGCCGATCATTTCCGTACGTCGGTCCACGCCTCCCCTACCTTCGCCGATGCCCTGCTGGTTCTGCTCCGGCGCGAGGGACTCACCAGCGTGACTGACCTGGGCGCGGGCGGCGGTGAGCTGCTGGCTCAGCTTCACACCCGCGACTCGACCTTGAGCCTGGCAGGCATCGAGATCAGACCACGCCCGGCCGCCCTTGCCGCCGCGGTCAGCTGGAGCAGCGAGCTCCCCGATCGGCTCGAAGGTCTCGTCCTCGCCAACGAGCTACTCGACAACATTCCGTGCGACGTGGTCGAGCTCGACCGACACGGTGACATCCGGTTCGTCGAGGTGCATCCGCCCACTCAGGAAGAACGACTCGGCGACCTCGTCGACAACGAGACTGCGTCGTGGCTCGAGCGTTGGTGGCCGCTCTGCGAGCCAGGTCAGCGCGCCGAAGTAGGCATGTCCCGCGATGTGTGGTGGGAGGGAGTTTGCAGCCGAATCAGCGACGGGGTGTCGTTGGTGGTCGACTACGGCCACACCAAGGACGAGCGACCTGACCGAGGCACCCTGACGTCATACCGCGCCGGACGCCAGACGCCGCTCAACGCCGACGGGCACCACGATGTGACGGCCCACGTCGCAGTGGACGCGTTGTCGACGGCCGTCGCGGGCGCTCTGTCGACGCAGCGGGACAGCCTGCATAGCCTCGGCGTCACAGCGACACGACCACCGTTGGCGCTGGCCTCGAGCGACCCGGAGGCCTACGTCGCCGCGTTGGTCGTCGCCGGCGAGCAGGCCGAGCTGACCGGATCTCCGGGCCTCGGCGACTTCTGGTGGGTGCAGAGCCGCCACCTATCATCGGCCCCATGACGACCAACACCGAACGCATGGCCACAGGCGACTGGTACATCACCGACGACGCCGTGATGGATATCCAGCGCGAGCGACAGACACTGATGGAGCAATACAACGCCAGCCCCATCGCCGACCCGCTGACCCGACGAGAGCTCCTCGTCGAGCTCATGGGCCAGGTGGGCAGCGAGGTCGAGGTCAGGGCACCGGTGTACGTCGACTACGGCTCGAACGTCCGCATCGGCAGCGGCGTCTTCCTCAACTACGGCTGCCAGCTCGCCGACGTCGCTGCCATCACCATCGGCGACCACTGCCAGATCGGCCCCAACGTGCAGCTTCTGACCCCCATCCACCCGCTCGATCCGCAACGCCGCAAGGATCTCTGGGAGACGGCCGCCCCTATCACGCTGGGCAGCAATGTCTGGCTCGGCGGCGGGGTCATCGTCTTGCCTGGCATCACGATCGGTGACGACACCGTCGTCGGCGCCGGCGCCGTCGTGACCAAAGACCTGCCGGCCGGCGTGCTGGCGGTGGGAAACCCCGCAAAGGTCGTCCGCGAGCTCCGCTGAGCTACATGGGAGCATGACAGCGTGACGGAGGAGCGGATCGTCGGTCTCGGTGCCGGGGCAGCGGCGTTTCGCGGGTACGAACGCGGTGGCCGCGGGACCGACAGCGAGCTGGCGACCCAGGACATGGTCCTCAACATCGGACCTCAGCATCCGGCAACGCACGGCGTGCTACGCCTGCGCCTCACCCTCGACGGCGAGCGCATTGTCGAGTGCGAGCCGATCATCGGCTACATGCACCGCGGAGTCGAGAAGCTGTTCGAGGTCCGCGACTACCGCCAGATCATCGTGCTTGCCAACCGCCACGACTGGTTGTCGGCCTTCTCGTCCGAGCTCGGTGTCGCGCTCGCCGTCGAGCGGATGCTCGGCATGGAGGTACCGGTTCGCGCCACCTGGACCCGGATGCTGCTCGCCGAGCTCAACCGGGTGCTCAACCACTTAATGTTCCTCGGCTCCTACCCCATCGAGCTGGGCGCAATCACGCCGATCTTCTACGCGTTCCGCGAGCGCGAGACGATCCAGGAGGTCATGGAGGAGATCTCCGGCGGCCGGATGCACTACATGTTCAACCGCGTCGGTGGACTCAAGGAAGACATTCCCGCCGGCTGGCTGGGCCGCGCCTCAGCTGCCGTCGCAGCCGTCAGGTCGCGGTTGCCCCAGATCGAGGACCTCGTCCTCGGCAACGAGATCTTCACCGCCCGCACGCGCGGAGTTGGGGTTCTCGCGCCGGACCTCATCGACCAGTTCGGCGTCTCGGGACCTATCGCCCGCGCTTCCGGTGTCGACTTCGACATCCGTCGCGACGACAGCTACCTCGCGTATGACGAGCTGGCCGCCGCCGGCATCCTCCGCATTCCCGTCGGCACAGCTGGCGATTGCAACGCCCGGTTCCAGCTGCTCATGGACGAGATCCATATCTCCCTCGCCCTAGCCGACGCGTGTCTCGACAAGCTCGGCGCGCTGCCGCAGGGCCCGATCAACGTACGGCTGCCGAAGATCGTCAAGGCTCCGGAGGGGCACACGTACGCCTGGACCGAGAATCCACTCGGGATCAACGGTTACTACCTCGTGTCCCGCGGCGAGAAGACACCATGGAGGTTGAAGCTGAGGACCGCCTCGTTCAACAACTTGGCGGTGCTGCCGCGGATGCTTCCGGGTTGCGTCGTCGCCGACATGGTCGCGATCTTGGGCTCGATGTTCTTCGTGGTTGGGGATATCGACAAATGAGTTTGAGGGTTCGCGACACGTCGGCCCTCGCTGTCGCATCGGTCGCTACCGGCCTGCTCGCCTACGCGTTCTTCGCGATGACTACTCGCGGGCTCGGGGCTGAGGCGGCATCCCCGGTGACCGTGCTGTGGACGTACTGGAGCTTCGCCGCCGCCGCGCTCACCTTCCCTGTGCAGCACTGGATTGCGCGGAGCGTGAGCGCCCACCAGCACGAGAACGACATCAGGTCCTCGCTACGACGCTTGAGCGGCATCGTGGTCGCCGCCTCCGCGGTGTTCGGTCTGTTGTCTTGGCTAGTCCGCGACGAGCTCTTCCACCGTGACGGTCTGGCATTCCCCGCCATGGTCGCGGGAGTGACAGTAGGTTCCGCGCTCATGGGCATCTCCCGGGGCACGCTCACGGGAAGGCGCCAGTTCGGCAGCGTCGCCTGGATGCTGGTCGCGGACAACGGTGTCCGATGCCTCGGCGCTGCCGCCCTGATGCTTGGCGATGTCAAGGATCCGGTCGCCTACGGAGCGGTCCTGCTCGCCGGCTACGTCACGGTCCTCGCCCGACCCGCGTCACTACGTGTCGGGTCTCGAGACGGCGGCACGAGCTCGACGTCTCCGCTCCGGTTCCTGGGGGGTGCGTCGTCGGGCCAGCTGCTTGCTCAGCTGGTTCTCACCGGTGGTCCCGTGATGTTGGCGCTCGGAGGCGGTACGCCGGTCGAGGTCACGGCGATGTTCGCGGGTCTGGCTCTGTTCCGGGCGCCGTACACGTTCGCCCTCGGGTTGGTGTCGCAGCTGACCGGGCTCTTCACATCCTTCGTGGTGCAGGAACGCCGGGCGACCGTCGAACGCGTCCGCAACCTCATCATCTCCCTCACCGCCGTTACCGTGCTTGTTGCCGCCGCGCTCGGCATCACCGTCGGCCCAGAGTCGGTCCGCCTCGTATTCGGTTCCGAGGTCGACCTCGAACCCGTCGAAGCGATGCTGCTGACCATCGGCAGCGCGGTGGCTCTGGGAGGCCTCGTCCTCACCGTCCTCGTGCTCGCTCTGGATCGATCAGCCGGTGTTGCGCGCGCTTGGCTCGCCGGTTGCGTCGTCGCCGCGGTGTTCTTCACCATCGCCGACATACCGCCACTAGACCGCGCCTGCTGGGCCTTCGCGTTGGCCCAGGCAGCGGCATTCGTCGTACTCGCGGTGGAGGAGGAGCGGGGTCGGCGCCGGATGCGGATTGCGGACCCGGAGAGTCGATCTTCGATCGCGCCCGACCGCTGACCGGTGTCGGCAATCGGCAGAGCCATCCGCAATACTCGACTCCCATGCGCGGAATAATCCTGGCCGGTGGCAGCGGAAGCCGCTTACACCCGATTACCCTCGGCGGCAGCAAACAGCTGATCCCGGTCTACGACAAGCCGATGATCTACTACCCACTATCCACATTGCTGCTTGCTGGAATCCGCGACATCCTCGTCATCACCACGCCCCACGAAGCAGACGCGTTCACCCGGCTGCTCGGGGATGGTTCGCGGTTCGGCGTCAACTTCACGTTCGCTCGTCAGCCAGAACCCCAAGGGTTGGCCCAGGCGTTCACCATCGGTTCCGACTTCATCGGCGACGAGAGATGCGCGCTCGTCCTTGGTGACAACATTTTCTACGGTCAGGGACTCGGGCTTCAGCTCAAGCGGTTCGCGACCCTCGCCGGAGCGGCCATCTTCGCCTACTGGGTCAACAACCCCCAGGACTACGGTGTCGTCGACTTCGACGCTGACGGGAAGGCCCTCTCGCTTCAGGAGAAGCCTGCGCGGCCGCGCAGCAACTACGCCGTGCCTGGCCTGTACTTCTATGACAACAACGTCGTCGAGATCGCCCGCAGCTTGAAACCGTCGGACAGAGGCGAGTACGAGATCACCGACATCAACCAGGTGTACCTCGAGAGGCAGGAGCTGCACGTCCACCTCCTCGCCCGCGGGACCGCGTGGCTGGACACGGGTACCTTCGACTCGCTCAACGACGCCAGCAACTTCATCCGGACCGTCGAGCACCGACAAGGTCTGAAGATCGGATCACCCGAGGAAGTGGCCTGGCGGCAAGGGTTCCTCAGCGATGACGAGCTTCGCGAACGTGCCGAGACCATGCTGAAGAGTGGCTACGGCAGCTACCTGATCGACCTGCTCGACCACCCGCAGCTGGCTTACCGGCCGCTGGGAGGCTCGCCTCGCCGGGATTCGTAGGTAGCCGAGCTAGCGGCTGAGCCGCGCACGCACCTTGAGCGGCTCCCACCAGCCACGGTGGTCGACGTACCACTGGATGGTGTCGGCGAGGCCCTGCTCGAAGTCGATACGCGGTCGATAGCCGAGCTCGCTTTGGATCTTGTCGATGGCAACCGCATAGCGCAGGTCGTGTCCCTTGCGGTCCTCGACGTTGACAACCCTGCTCCAGTCCGCCCCGCAGGCGGCCAGCAGCTTCTCCGTGAGCTGACGGTTGGTGAGCTCGGTGCCGCCGCCGATGTTGTAGACCTCGCCGGGCCGCCCGCCCTCGAGCACCAGGTGCACACCCCGGCAGTGGTCGTCGACGTGCAACCAGTCGCGGGAGTTGGCGCCTTCGCCGTACAACGGGACGGTCTGGCCGTCGATCAGGTTGGTGACGAAGAGCGGGATGACCTTCTCGGGGAACTGGTAGGGCCCGTAGTTGTTGGAGCATCGGGTCACGCAGACGCCGAGGCCGTGGGTGCGGAAGTAGGAGCGGGCCAGCAGATCACTGGAAGCCTTGGAGGCAGAGTACGGCGAGTTGGGCTCTAGCGGCTGCAACTCATTCCAGCTGCCTGACTCGATCGATCCGTAGACCTCGTCGGTCGACACGTGGACGAAGCGCTGGACGCCGTGCTGCAACGCCGAGTCCAGCAGAGTTTGAGTCCCGACGACGTTCGTCATCACAAAATCGGCGGCACCGAGGATCGAACGGTCGACGTGGCTCTCGGCCGCGAAGTGCACCACCGCGTCACACTGACCCATCAGGGTGTCGACGAGCCGCCGATCGAGGATGTCGCCTTCGACGAACTTCAGCCGGGGATCGTCGATGACCGGCGCGAGGTTGGCCAGGTTGCCCGCGTACGTGAGGCTGTCGATGACGGTGACGCTGTCGGGTGTCACGCCGCCCCAGGCATCACCGAGCACGGACCGGACGTAATGACTGCCGATGAATCCGGCGCCACCAGTCACCAGGACTTTCACGACTGGCCTCTTTCGTCGAAGGGTTTGTCGGCTGCCAGGAAGATTGACGACCCGAACGGCAGGTGGTGCTTTCGCAGCAGTCGGCTGTCGATGCGCGAAAGCCACATCAGTAGCTTGTCTTGACTCGACGAGACCTTGGTGAGGCCTGTTTCCTGGCTCGTCGATCGCCGACGGAGGCGGCGCCAGATCCGTTCGGCGGCGAAGAGCGGGAAGACCGCGCAAAACGCATAGGTGGAGCGGCGTACGACGAACCCCGCCGCCTCGACCGCAGCCACCAGTCGCGCTTCGGTGTAGCGGCGGTGGTGCCCGGCCCGGACATCGTGGTCGGACCAGGCCCACTGGTATGCCGGCACCGACACGAGGAGCCGCCCACCGGGCGCGATCACCCGGGCGAGTTCGCTCATCGCCTGTGCTTCGGGTTCACAATGCTCGACGACGTCGAACGCCCCGACCACATCGAAGGTCTCATCCGGAAACGGCAGCGCGAGTGCCGACGCACAGACCCCTTCACCGGGACGCAGGCCGCGCGGGTCGAGGTCGATCGCGACCCGCCGATGATCGCCTTGCATCCACCCAACGCTAGGTCCGTCGGCGCTACCGACATCAAGCACCAGAGTCGGTTTGCCGAGGAACTTGCCAAGCGCCGAATGCAACAGGTCGGCCCGGGCTCGGTACCACCAGTAGTCTGGTTGCTCGATCGACGACGAGCCCTGCCGAATCGCGGTCATGGCAGACCTAGGCAGCCGGCTGCGCCGCGGCGGCCAGGAATGCCGCCGCCACGCGCTCGATGTCGTCAGCCGTGAGGCTGTTGTAGAACGGCAGCCGGAGCAGTCGCCCGCTGATGTCGACCGAGACCGGGCAGTCGGTTGGCCGCACCGCGAACCGCTGGCCCGCGTCAGAGCTGTGCAGAGGCACGTAGTGGAACGTCGGCTGGATGCCTTGCGCTCGCATCTGCTGCAGCACAGCGTCACGGGTTGCGTTGTCCGGCAGCAGCACGTAGAACATGTGGTACGCACACTCCATGTCCGCCGGAATGACGGGAAGGCGGAACCCCAGCTCAGCACTGTGCGGCGCGAGCAGACGCTCGTAGTGCTCGAAGACATTGCGCCTCTTCGCCTGGATCGGGTATCGCTGCTCAAGCTGCCCGTGGAGGTATGCCGCCAGGGTGTCGGACAGGCCGAACGACGACCCGACGTCCTTCCAGGAGTACTTGTCGACCTGTCCGAGGAAAAACGCCTGGCGATTGGTGCCCTTGTCGTACAGCACTCGGGCCCGGTCGATGTCGGCCCCGTCGTTGAGCAGCAACGCCCCACCCTCACCACACACGATGTTCTTGGTCTCGTGGAAGCTGAGGGTCGCAAACCTCCCGAGGCTGCCCAGCGGCTCGCCTTGCCACCGGCCGAGAAGTCCATGCGCGTTGTCCTCGACCACAGCGACATCGGGCCGGTCAGCCAGCACGCTACGGATGCCCGCAACGTCACAGGCAACGCCGGCGTAGTGGACCGGGACGACCGCACGGACGCTGTCGTCGAGCAACGTCTCCAGGTGTTTCGGGTCCAGCCCCAGCGTCTCAGGCTCGATGTCACAGAAGATGACCCGAGCTCCTTGGCGCACGAACGCAAGCGCCGTCGTGGTGAACGTGAACGACGGTACGACGACGGCGTCGCCGGGCTTGATGTCCACGAGCATCGCCGACAGTTCCAGGGCAGAGGTGCACGAGGTCGTCAGCAGCACCTCCTGGGCGCCGGTCTCCTGCTTGAGCACCTCGCGGACCTTGACGCTGAACGGCCCACCGGCCGAGGTGTGTCCGCCCTCGAGAGACTCGCGCATGTAGTCCAGCTCGGCGCCTTCGATGCACGCGCGGTTGAACGGGATCGGGCTGGGCTCACTCATCGTCGACCTGGCCTTCGTTGCTGAGTCTGTCGTGTGTCCGAACACCGGCACACCTTACGTCACCCACGCGGGGAACCCGTGCGATCCGCGAGCCATGGCAGCTCTCGGCCCAGCCGTTCCCGCAGTTGCTCGTCGCTGTCGCGGTAGTACTCGCGCAGCCGCTCGTAGAGCTCCGCACCAAGTCGGGGCGGTGATCCGTCGCTCTGGTTCACCAAATCGTGGAGCTGAACAGGCTGGTGTGCAGCATCGACACCTAGGGCGGCATACAGCTCACGGATCGACGACGGTGACGCGACCATCTCATCCAGGAATGTCACGTGCACGGACTCGGCGAAGTTGGCGAACCAGGGTGCGAGGTAGTCGACGTACCGCCCGCGCTCGAGGTACGCGAACGGGGAGACCGAGGTCGATGCCGGGTCCCAGTCTCGGGGACCGGCGAGGTTGTCCTCGAGCGCGGCAGCCAGCGGGCGGTCCTCAAGCCCATGCTTCGAGCTGAAACGCCAGTTCGATACAGCGCGGTCGATAGGGTCGCGCAGCTGGACGACGATCTCCGCGTGGCCCAGCAGCGCAGATGCCCGCGTGGCTGCCTCCGGAACCTCGATGTAGCTGGTGCTCTTCTCGCCCAGTAGCTTTTCGGAAGTGGCGTGGGCGAAGTAGGAGTCGTGGTACCAGTCGAGCCCCCGCTCGGCGATCTCCTCGGACAGGAACACTTTGGGCTCGGGGCGAGTCGGCCGGGCCATCGTGATCTCGGGATGCGAATCCAGCAGGAGGCCAAGGTGTGTGGTGCCGCAGCGCTGGCCGCCGATGACGAGCAGGTGCCGCGTCAACCCGACACCCGATCGACCACGTGGTAGGTCTCGTGGGCGCTGACGACGTTCAGGGTCCGAACGACGTACTCACCGAGCATCGACAACAGCGCAATGGTGAAACCGTTGAACACCGACAGGAGCACGACAAGCGTCGTCCATCCCTCGAGGTCCGTCTCACCGAACATGCCCATCAACAAGTAGATAAATCCGAGCAGGAAGCTCACACCCGCCACGATGAACCCGCCCAGGGCCATCAGTCGCAGTGGATACGACGAGTAGCTGAAGAGAATCGTCAGCACGAGTCGAGCAATCCGGATCAGGTTGTAGTGGCTCTTCCCCACTGCACGCTGCTCATGGCGGACCGTGACGTTGGACCGGTTGCTGGAGTACTGCAGAGCCTGCCCGGTGATGTACGGGTAGGCCGTGTGGGACGCGCAGATGCGGTCGACCACATCGCGCCGGAGGATCCGAAAGTTCGAGACGTCAAGATCCTTGGGCTGGCCGAAGACACGGCGGTTGATCATGCTGATCGCCTTGCTGCCGAGCCGACGGTATCCCGCTGCCTGCTTGCGTTCGAACGAGCCGAAGACGACGTCTCGCCCCGTCATCGCCTCGTCGATGAGGAGCAGGACCTGGTCGGGAGGGTTCTGCCCGTCGTCGTCCATCGTGATGACGTAGTCGCCTTTCGCCTCACGCAGACCGGCGAGGTTGGCGCTGTGCTGGCCATAGTTGCGCAGCAGGTTCACCGCCACGATGTGTGGGTTGTTGCGGGCTCGTCCGGCAATGACGTCCCAGCTGCCGTCGCGGCTGCCATCGTTGACGAGGACGATCTCGTACGACAGACCGGCCGTCTCGAAGACCTCGACTACCCGGTCGACGGAGTCTCCCACCACCGCTTCGCTCTCATACACCGGGATGACCACGGTGTAGACGAACGCACGTCTGTCGAGGACGCCTGCCGTCGGACCCGAATGAGGGCTCGTCATTACCTGACCAACGCCCCTTTCCTCCGACTGGTGGCTCACCGGCCCCGACCATACGCCCAGCGAGCGCAAACTCAACGCCGACGGGCGCCGTGCCTGAAACGGATCGAGTCAGTACGAAGATAAACTATCCGGCACAAAGCAAGGAGTCACCGGCGGCGCCGTGCGCGGTGGTCGCACCATGGGTGTCGACCAGCTGCGACCACCATCACCCGAGATCGAACAGGAGGCCTTCGTGGCGAGCACTCTCACCGAGAAGGTGACCACCGCTCGCGCACCGGGCCGACTTCAAACGCTTGGCGACGCCCCCTGGTATGTCGGCGCCGTCGTATTCGGGGCAGTCCTCATGGTTATCGCGGCCATCAACCAGCCCTACAACCAGAACGAACTCAAGCAGATGGGGCCCTACGACAGCAACGATCTCTCTGAGATTGCCTCCGGTACCCGTCAGCCGCCGCTGGACCCGTGGCTGGGGGCCCTGGTGCAACACCTGCTCGGCGAGGGCCAGGTGCGGCAGCGCCTGGTCCCCATTGTGGCCAGCATCGGCTCCCTCATTTTCATGTCCCTGCTGCTACGCCGGCTCCGCCTGGGGTTCGCAGGCGCGATCGCGCTCTGGGCTATGGCCACCGCGCCGCTTCTGGTCCGCTATACCGCATACACCCGCCCCTACGCGCTGCCGTTGTTCTTCATGATCCTGTTCGTCTACGCCGTCCAACGCTGGCTCGACGACCGCAGTAAGGCTTGGCTGGCGGTGGCCGCTGTCAGCGCCGCAGTCCTTCCCTTGTGTCGTGTGCCCGAGCCAGTCCTCTTTCTCGTCACCACCGCCGCCACCTTGACCCTGTTTGCCGCGCGCGGCCGCCTCACACCTCGGCAGGCCTGGCCACCTGTGGCCGTTGTGATCGCGGCGCTGGCTTTCGTTGGCTATCCGATGTTCCGTCAGCTCTCAGCAGAAACGCCCAATGTCTGGGACCCCAGCCTTTCAGGCATCATCGACAGGTTCCCGTCAGGCGTCGACGAGATGTTCACCGGCTTCATGCCCACGTTCGCTTCGTGGTTGCCCTGGTGGCCGATCACTGTGGCGATGATTGTTGCCACGCTGGTTCTGCCTGCGGCTCGCCGCCGGCTGGTCGGCTGGTGGTTCTTCTGGCCACTGCTCGCCGCCCCGATCCTTTTTCTCTTGGCTTACCACTTCGCCAATCCGTACCCGTTCGAAAGTCGTCCGTACCGAATCCGCATGGCGATCTTCTTCGTGCCTGGATTCGTGCTCATCGTGGCCGCGCTCGCCTGCGCCCTGACCGACCTGAAGAAGCAGGAGCGCAAGCTGAGGATCTTCCTCGGAGTACTGCTGGCAGCAGTACTCATCGGACAGTTGCCGGCTACGGCCCGGGTCTTGGTCGAGAACGAGGCGGCGGATTTTGGTCAGGTGGCAGAGGTGCTTACCGAAGACCTGCCGGACGACGCGATCGTCCTGTTCGACGCCCTCAGCCCGACCGGCCGGTGGCACCAGCCGTTCACGGCCGACGGTCGCTACATGGGTGACAACCCGAGCACTCACGAAGTGTCCCACTTGATGGACATGACCAAAGCCGTCCCGCAGCATGGCCCGGTCTACTTCCTCCTGCTCGACAGCGAGTGCGGCCCCTCCGTCGTCTGCGACGAGAAATCCGCCGACTGGAACGGAGAGGTCCCCGGCTGGAGGGTCAAGACCCGGTTCGACAGGTTCACTCTCTACGAACCGATAACCCCCCTTTCGGGTCGCGAAGGCGTCATGCAGGCCACTCTCGCTTTCGGCCTTTCCCTCGGGCCTGACTACGGGTCAAGAGAGATATTCTCAGCCGCGGCGATGCTCGGGCGGCTGGGTCGCCCGGAGGAGGGGAAGGCCTTGATTCGTGAACTCTATGACCGGGCGAGCGCGGACCCTGGGGTGGAGCGTCGAATCCATGCGGCAGAAAAGAACAAGGGCTGGGACCCGTTCCCGTGAACACTCAATCCATGGCGCTCCGACTCAGCGCGACGACGCTGCACAAACATTTAGTTGCAGGTGGTCAACGAAACCGAGCTTTCCGACGTACGGAGCCTTTGACCCGCTGAGCAAGCCTCTTGGCGCGCTTCATTCCTCCCGTCCCGCCAATGACCGTCGGGGCCGCCGGCGTGGACTTCTTGAGCTCGGCCGCAAGCTTTTCTCGCGTGGCACGGACTGCCTTGCGCCGCGCCTCCTTTGCGTCAGCGACGGCGACATCGTGCGCGATCGCCTCGGCATCACGGAAGAGTCTGGCGTAGGTATCAGTGAGCTGGTCGAGTTGCTGGTGCACATCGTCCGCGGGGCCGCGTGCGTCCGCCAGTGAACAAAGGGCTTGCCAGGTTTCTTCAGCAACCTCTCGCAGGTTGCCAGGGACGTCGAGGTCCTGCCACGTGACCTGATGGCGCCTGAGGGTGGGATCGATGAATTGGTCGACGGCGTGAGACTCACCGGAGACCAGGTCCGAGTTGAATGTCAGGTCGAGTTCATCGCGGACAACGGCAATACTGCGGCGCCAGTCCAGGATCAGCTCGTCGTATCGGACGAACGACCGAGGGGCGCCGCGCGTTCGCCTCTCGCAGATCAGGTTGGCATTGACCCAACGGGCGATGCTCATTACTTGGTACTGGCGGACCCCCTCGGCATCGCCTTTAGCGTAGTACGTTGAGCGGCTGCCGATCACCTCTGCGGGGTGGCGGAGCATTGCGACGTATCCAATCTTGAGCCCTACATTTGATGCCGCGCTTCCCCAAAGGCGAGGCATCCACGCCGATCGAGGGTCCTTAACGACCAACTGTGGGGCGTGCTCGGACTGTTCCTTGAGCCACCCCTCGATCGCTGCCTGATCCTCTGACGTGATGACGTTCTCGATGTCCTGCAGAGCTCGCGGTCGGGCGTCGAAGGTGTCGATGAGCGCCCGCTGGAATATCTTGGCGATGAAAGTCGATGGCCCACTTGGATTCGTAGAAGCCTCGGGGGTTCGAGGGGTTCGTCCCGAGCACAGGGAGTGGGAGGTGCAGTCCGAGTCGGTGCAGGCTGCCGGCAATGGTGCTGGTGCCACTTCGCCCCGCGCCGGTGACCAGAACGAACCTGGGCTCCGCGGACCGAACGAGCTCGACGTCGCCGTCAAGATCTTCCGACACGATGGCTCCTTCTGCGCCAGTGACCGAGAAACCCCGCGGGCCTCGATGCGCACGGGCAGCATACCGGGCGAGAATCCGCTGCCTGAACACTGCGCGATGGTCATGCGCCGTCGCCGATGGCGACCGCGGATGCAGGTGCGTGAAGTGTAGGGTTGCGCACGCCAGATGACGTGAAACAGGATGGACTTCTTCCTCGATGAGTCTCACGACCATGCTGCGCCGCCAGTCTGGGCGCGTCAGGAGACGATTGACCCGACTCCGGTCTGAGCTCGCAGTCAAGGCCAACCGACCCGACAAGGCAGCCTCCGAGACATCCGTCAGCGTCATCGTCCCGATCTACAACGTCGAGGAGTACCTCGACGACTGCTTGAACAGCATCCGCGCACAGCAGCATGCATTCCTCGAGATCCTGGTCGTCGACGACGGATCGCCGGACAGGTCCGCGGAGATCGCCTTTCGGCACGCCTCGGAGGACTCCCGCATCCGGGTGATCCAGCGTGAGAACGGTGGTCTTGGCGCCGCCCGCAACACCGGCCTCCGCGCAGCAACAGGCGACTACCTTTGCTTCGTCGATTCAGACGACATCGTCCCCTCGGACGCCATCTCAACGATGGTTGAAGCAGCGACGAAGTCGGGGTCGGACATCGTGGCAGGTGCTGCGGTCCGGTTCAACCTGAGCCGCCGGTGGCGACCCGACTGGGTAGTCCTGCACGCGCATGAGCGTCTCCACATTCGGGTCCGGGATTGGCCCGAGCTCGTCCGCAACAACTACACCTGGGGCAAGCTCTACAAGACTTCGTTCTGGCGTGAGGCCAACCTGTGGTTTCGCGAGGGAGTCTCTTACGAGGACCAACCGATCATTACTCAGCTCTTCCTGCGGGCAAAGGGGATCGACGTCATCCCGACCGTCACCTACGAGTGGCGGCAGCGGGATGACCTCAGCTCGATCAGCCAGCAGATGCACACCCTGCCCGACCTCGTCGATCGCGTGTCCGCATGGCGCGACAGTCTCAAGACACTGTCGGAGGAAGCCCCGCCCGCGGTTTTCGAGGCCTGGATGCGCACGCTTGTACGACACGCATTTCCATTGGTACTTGCGAAGTGCATCGACCGTCGATGACGAGTACTGGAACCTCTTGCAGGGCAGCATCCGCGAGATCACTGCACACGCACCGCGGCACCTGGCTCACGACCGTGACGCCGCAGCACAGAGTTGCCGTCGAGCTTGCCCGACGCAACCTGCGCGAGGAACTCCAAGAGTTCGCCCGCGCCGGCGGCTACAACCTGAGCAACTTCCGTTCGCATTTGGAGCCCTCGGGCTTGATCATGGAGCTCCCGACATGGGGCGACCGTGCACCTTGGGCTCGACCCTGACCTCTATCTGCTCGAAGACAGCGCGGTCCCTCTCGTGCACCGACTCGATCGGGCGAGCTGGACTGAGTCCGGTGACCTGCAGGTGGCTGGGTGGGCGTACTTTCGGTTCGTTGACCTGGCTCGAGAAGACACGACGATCACGGTCGTTCTGCGTCATGTGCAGAGCGGCGACGAGGTCACCATCGAGACCGAGACCGACTCGGTCCGAACGTTCATGCCGCCGCTGGAAGACACATGGGCGGACTACACGAACGCGCGCGTTTGCGGCCACCATCCCGTTCTCGAAGCTGCTCGGTCAGGCGTCTTCTCACGACCGGTGAGCAGTGGGTGATCGACGTCCACGTTCGCACAGCCCGGTTCGATCGTCAGGTCCCCATCACCGATGTGAACCCTTACGGCGCCGCGGCATCGCTGGCACCCAAACAAGTAGGACACGGATTCGTCCACCGCACCGACCTCGTAAACCAGCGGCCGTTCACGGTGCAGTACCTCAAACAACTCGTCGCGGCGCGAGGGCCTCACTTTGGAAGGGCTGACCATGCGAGGACGCGTGCAAAGCCTCAACGACGAGAGCATCGTCGAGTTGCAACTGGTCAACGTCGAAGGGAGTGGCTCATTCGCCTTCCCTCTTTCAGATCCCGGCCCGTCAACATCAATTCGCGCTCGTCCTACCACCCGAGATCCTTCACGCACTCACTGTCCGCGACGCAGCGGCCGCCATCTGGTCTTTGCGTGCGGTGCTGCGATCGGGGCGCACGGCCCTCGTGACGTGGAGCTCACTACGAGCAAGCACGAATCGGTCATCACGGACTCCACCCTGATCTCGCTGCGTTCTTCGCATCGCAGAGCCGTCGTACTGGAGATCTCACCTCCGACCGTGGAAGTCGATGCTGCTCGAGTGGATGGCGACGCTCTGGAGGTTTCCGGCCACGTACCCGGGGTGCGCTCAGGCACGGTCACACTCAACCTGGCCTCGGTGAAGGCACGGTCCCATCCCTCCACTGCGACGATCGAGGATGGGGAGTTCTCGATGTTGCTGTTCTTGCGCCACCGGGAGCCCAAGTTTGGCGATGCGGTACTCCCTGTCAGACGCTACGTCCTGGAGTACACCGTTACCGGCCCGGGCGGTCCGACCAGCACCGGGCGGGCGCGAGCCAGCTCCGAGCTCACGTCCGCTCTTCCAGTGCCGATCGATGGCGACCGCGTGGCCCTCACTCTGGCTCGGGGGGCAGGGCGGTCGCTGACTGCCACGATCGTACCGCCCATCGGTCGTCAGGCTCGCGGTGCCTACAACCGCAACCGGCTGCAGCTTGAGCACCGTGCTGCCGTGGCGAGCGACGAGGAGCAGGAGCTCGAAGGGCTGCTTATCGACAGCTACTTCGGCGAGGTCGCATCCTGCAACGGCATCGGCGTCCAGCAAGAGCTCCGTCGACGAGGTACGGCGATGCCCATCTACTGGACCGTCCAGGACTATTCCGTCGGGCTGCCTGAAGGTGGGATCCCCGTCGTTCTTTACAGCATGGAGTGGTACAAGTGCCTCCGCACCGCCAAGTACCTTCTCACCAACATGTACCAGCCGGCCTACCACCCGAAACCGCCCGGCCAGACAATCATCCAGACGTTCCACGGCTACCCGTTCAAACTGATGGGGCATCCGCATTGGGCCAGTCTCCGGATGTCACGACAGCAACTCGAGTCCTTCGACCAGCGCACTCGTGAATGGGACTACCTGGTGTCGCCGGCTCGCTATGCAACTCCGTTGCTGACCCGCGCCTTCGCCTACGACGGAAACGTGCTAGAGATCGGCTACCCGCGCAACGACGCCCTGCTCGCCGCCGGAGGCCACGCGATCCCGGCAAGTGTGAGGGAGCGCTCTGGGCATTGCCGCGGAGGCCAAGGCCATCCTCTACGCACCCACGTTCCGGGACTACTTGTCCAAGGACGACCACACCGCTCCCATGACCGACCTGTTGGACATCGACGCGTTGATGTCTGCACTAGATGACGACCATGTCCTGCTCGTCCGAGGTCACGCGTTCCATGCTCGAGTCGACGAACGCCCACGAGAGTCCGAGCGGGTCATCGATGTGACCGACTACCCGGATCCTGCCGACCTGTACCTCGCCTCTGACCTGGCCATCGTCGACTACTCGTCCCTGCGCTTCGACTATGGCCTGACGCGTAAACCGATGCTCTTCTTCGTACCCGACCTCGATCTCTACAAGGCGAGCCGAGGATGGCTCCTGGACTATGAGCCCACGGCTCCGGGTCCGCTGCTGACGTCCACTGACGAGCTCGTCGAAGCGATCCAAGATCTTGACACCGTCGTGTCGAAGTACGCCGAGGCATACCAACGATTTCACGACGACTACCTCGACCTGGATGACGGTCACGCGAGCAAGCGGTTCGTCGATGCTGTCTTCGTCCCGCGCGGAGATGCACCCGCAGACGGGTGACTGCAACCGAAGTGATCCTTTAAGCAGCGATTCAGAGCTAAGCCGCGCGCATTTAAATTTGGTATTGTCTCGCTATTTTTATTGGTTCAGCAGCCGCTTAGGAAAGGCTTGCCTCACTAGAACGCACTCCGCATTCCCGGTATTCTTTAACTATGGCTGAAATTCAGGTCGGCAGCGACGCACCGAGGCAGACCGCAGCCCCGACGGAGTCGGCCCTCACCCAGGCCGCCGAAGCACACGATCACCACCGTGACGTGTCGGGGGGTTGGCTTCGTCCCGCTGTCTTCGGCGCGATGGACGGGCTCGTCTCCAACTTCGCCCTGGTTGCCGGAGTCGCCGGCGGCGGCGCCGACCGCCCAGTGGTCGTGTTGACCGGACTCGCCGGGCTAGCCGCCGGCGCGTGCTCGATGGCCGCCGGTGAATACGTCTCAGTGGCGTCCCAAGACGAGTTGACGCAGGCCGAAATCGCCACCGAGCGTCGAGAGCTCGCCGTCAACCCCGAAGCAGAACATCACGAACTTGTGCGCACACTCATCGGGCAGGGCCTCAGCGAGAAGACTGCCGAGCAGGCCGCAGCCGAAATGGGCAGCGACCCCGATGTGCTGTGGCGAACTCACGTCCGCTACGAGATGGGCGTTGATCCCGACGACCTGCCGTCGCCGTACCTTGCGGCCTCGACGTCGTTCCTCGCGTTCACTGTGGGGGCTGTCATCCCTCTGCTCACCTTCCTGATCGGCTACGAGTCGATCCTGGCTGCTGGCGCCGTCAGCCTCGTCGGCCTGTTCGTTGCCGGTGCCGTCGTGGCCAAGATGACCGCGCGACCGGCATGGTACGGCGGCCTACGCCAGACCCTGGTCGGTCTCCTCGCCGCTGCCGCCACCTTCTGGTTCGGCCATCTGGTCGGCGGGACCCTCGGATAGTTCGCTGCCCACCGCCTTTTCCTCGTGTGGACGGTGCGAATCAGGCGTGGGTCTCGTGCTCGTGATCGGCGTGGCTCATCGCTTCGAACTGAATGGTCGAGTGCTCCACTGAGAAGTCGGAGTCAAGGCAGTGCTGCACGTCGTCGAGCATCGAGGCAAGGTGCCCGTCGAAGAAGCACGAGTCGTCGACGACGACGTGTGCGGTCAGCACCGGGAGGCCGCTGGCCACCTGAGTCGCGTGGAGGTCGTGCACCTCATGGACATGAGGCACTCGCAGGAGGCGTTGACGCACCTCGACCAGGTCGAGGCCCTTGGGGGTTGACTCCATCAGAACATCCACGCTCTCGCGCAGGAGCTTGAGGGTGCGCGGGATGATGAGTGCCCCGATGAGAAGAGACGCCAGTGCATCGGCGCGGTGCCAACCGGTCAAGGCGATGACCGCCGCCGCGACCAGCACCGCGGCCGACCCCAAGGCGTCGTTCACGACTTCCAGGAATGCAGCCCTCGTGTTCAGGCTGTCGCGACGACCACCCGCCAAGATCGCGATGCACACGACGTTGCCGACCAGGCCGATGCTGCCGAAGAGAAGCATTGCGCCCGAAGCGACCTCGGGAGCAGTGAACAGCCGGCGAACACCCTCCACCAGGATGAAGCCGCCTACGGCCAACAGCACCGCGGCTTGGGCGGCCGCGGCGAGAACCTCGGCACGCCGATACCCCCAGGTACGTTCGTCGGAGCTGGGACGGCGCGCCAGAACGGCCGCGAAGTAGGCGAGGGTCAAGCCTGCGACGTCGGTGAGCATGTGACCCGCGTCCGCCAACAGCGCAAGGCTTCCGGAAATGATCGCGCCGATGACCTCAACCACCAGCACGGCACTCGTGATAGCCAATACCGCAGCGAGTCGTCCACGATGGTCACGCATGTCATGGTGGCCGTGCGCGTGGTCGCCCATCACCTTCCTCTGTGGAACAGGTAGGAGGCGGCCCCTAAGGCCGTCGCATCGGAAGCGTCATCGAGTGTCGCCGATGTCATCGTAATATGGCGATGCTAGCCGCAGCCGACACGCACGAGTAGCTACCGCACCGCCGACGAGGGAGGCACCACCGCATGCCCACGAACACCTACACCGTCCAAGGGATGACGTGCGGGCACTGCGTGAGCTCCGTGACCGAGGAAGTCAGCAGGATCCCCGGCATCGTCGACGTCACTGTCGATCTCGAGACAGGACAACTGCGGCTGACAAGCGAGCGGCCCGTAGCCGACTCCCGTGTAAAGGAGGCGGTCGTAGCCGCCGGCTATGAGCTCGCTGCCGCCCGCTCGTAAAGCTCCCGGGCGCTGCATCGCCACCGCGCAGATATGCGGGCGATCAGACCATCGGATCGAGAGTCTCTGGAGTGAGACCTTCGACGGCCGTCTCAAAGTTGTCGTCAGGGCGATCGAGGGCAGCCGCAAACGGATCCAGCTTGCGCAGGTCGACGATTTGGCCAGTGCTCTCCGACAGCAGTAGGTCGATCGCCGCTCGCGCGACCAGCCTCGACTCGAGAAGCGAGTCGGCGGGCTCTAGGCCGAAAGCCTTCGTCCTCATTGGCGTCCCCGTCCGCTCCGGGTTGATGCAGTTGACACTGACCCGGTACGGAGCCCATTCCTCTGCGAGCGCCTGGGTCAGGTTGACGACTGCTGCCTTCGCTGAGGTGTAGAGGCTGTAGCCGGCGCGCCCTCGGGTGTAGGAGCTGGAAGTGAAGAAGAGCAAACTGCCCCGGCTGGCCTGGAGGTGCGAGAAGAGCTCCTGGGCAATCAGCACGGGCGCCACGTAGTTGATCTCCGTGGCTGCGTAGATGGTCTCCTCGGATGTCCCGACAAGGTCGCCTCGTGGCAGAACGGCGGCCGCGTTGACAACGAAGTTAATGCTGCCGTGCTCGTCCAGCACACTTCTGACGGCTGCGATGATGTCGTCGCGCCGCTCGACGTGCGTGCGGGTGCTGGAGCGGCTGAACGTGTGCACATTGGCCCCGAACCCCTTCGCCAGTGCTGCGATGTCGGCGCCGATGCCGTAGCTGCCACCGAACACGACTAGCGTCTTCCCCTCTAACGCCGCGCGGTACTGCTCGTCGGTGCGGGGGGCAGGGAGGTCCTGGCTGGCCAGCTGGAACAACTTGTCGACCAAGTAGACGTCGATGGGCTCGGTGACCTTCATGTTGCGCTCGTCACCGTGCACAACCCAGATCGGCACGTCAGGAAGGTAGCGCAGCACGACTGTGCAGTCGTCCGTCGCGGTGAAGTCGGGATCCTCACCGGCGAGCTCGTAGGCCCGCTTGATCACTGATGCCCGGAAAGCCTGCGGCGTCTGGCCCCTGCGCAATGACGCCCGAGGAGGGATGTTGCGGATGGTGTTGTCTGACGTCACTTCGATGATCGTGTCAGCGGAAGGGATGGCCACGTCGACCGCGTCGTAGGAGTCCAGCGCCTCGAAGCACTCGGTGATGATCCTGGCGCTGAGGAGCGGACGAACGGCTTCGTGGAAGAGCACCTTGACGTCGTCGTCACCGAGCGCCGCCAAGGCCTTCAGCGTTGTCCCGTTCCGGGTCTCGTCGCCTTCGAGTAGCTGGGTCACCTTGGCATAGCCGCCGGTCACCAGGATCTCTCGGACGGCGTCGAGGTGTCCCGGCGCCATCATGACAATGATCTCGTCGACATCCGGGTGGGCGTCGAGGATCGCCAACGAGTGCTCAAGAATCGTCCGGCCGGCGATCTTGATGAGCTGCTTGGGAATGTCGAGGCCAACCCTTGTGCCGACCCCACCGGCGAGCAGTACCGCGAGATTCTTCGGCGGTTCCGTCATGCGCGACTCCGTCGGGCGAGCACGCTCACGCCTCGCCTGATGCCCGCATGCACCCGCCTGACAGCAGCCCTGGCGCGAGGACCTGATGCGACTGGGAAGCCGTGACCTTGCCGTCAACCGGCGCGCTCTGACCTCCCTGCTTCACCTGCTCCCGCTGCTCCGAGTCGATCTCCCGCTGGATCCGACGTCGCTCCGCGGCGCGGGCGGCATTGAGGCTCGACTTCACGACTGCCTCAGCCGCGTGAAAGTAGTCCGCATACGCGTTACGCAGGGCGTCCAACCGGGCAGTCGACGGATCACCGTCGGCCCCGTCGGGCTGGACGACGAGGGCATTCAGCGCGACAAAGGTCTCCTCAGCCAACTCACGGAGCGGGTCCGGCACTGCGAGCTCCGACCAGTCGCCAGGCGAGCGCTTCAGATTGGGATCCACGAGGTCGTCCGCGGCCGCCAGCTGCGCCTCGGTCGCACCACTGACAAGCCCGACGCCGAGGCGCTGCTCCGCGCCGCCAGCGTCGCGCGCCATTGCGACAGCAAGTCGTCGTACCGAATCCAAGCGCGGGGAAGAGCCCTGGTCTCGTGCTCGACATTCAGCATCATGTTGACCCACGCGGCCATCCGGGTCGTGCCGTCGCCGGCGCCCACCGTAGGCGAGCTGCTTGCTGCGCACCGTCTCGACCGGGTGCCGCAGCATCGACACGATCCGGAGATCGACCGCCAGGTCCTTGAGAGACGTTTGCATACAGATCGATGAACCAGGCCAACCGCGGATCCTTGACCACCACTCGATCACTTTGCTCGAACTGCTCAGCCAGCCAACCACCGAGCTTGGCTCGTGCCTGCCGACGCTCAGCCACCCGCGCGGTTGCTGCCCACGCCTGCGGTCTGCCATCGTCGTGACGTAACTGCAACCGAGAGCAGCAGGTCCTTGTGGAAGGCGACCGCCCAACGTGGCTCCCCGAAACCGCGTGGGTTGGTGTCGTTCGCTTTGAGTTCCGGCTGCGGGATAGCGAATCCGAGTCGGCCAGTCAATCCCGCCAACAGACTCGTGCCGCTGCGACCTGAGCCGGCGACGACCAGGAGAGACTTGGGGGCGCTCGCCGAGGTGTCCGCGTCTGCCATGCGCAAACTCTTTCACACGGTGACAACGCCCCGCCGTACCGGACTGGGCGTCAGATCAGAGCAGCCCTTCGTCCTCCAGGTACTGCGCAGCCGCGTCTGCCGGCTCCGTACGGTTGACCGCAACGTCTTGGTTGAGTGCCGCGAGGTCTTCGGTTGTCAAGGCGGCGGACAACTCGTTCAGCACGTCCGCCACATCGGGGTTGGCGTCAAGGAATTCAGTGTTGACCAAGGGAATCAGGTTCTCCGCGTGCTGGAGACCTTTGTCGTCCTCGAGGAGGACGAAGCCCAATTCCTCGAGAGAGCCGTCGGTGGTGCCGGTCTGGCCGAGGGTGGCCTCTTCCGACTTGACCGCGTCCTTCGTCTCGGTGGTTTGGAACCCGAGCGGGAGCACCTCGGTGATGTTGAGTCCATAGGTGTTCTCGAGTCCGATCTCGCAGTCCTCGCGGTCGGGGCAGTCGGAGGCGGCGGCAAGTACGATCGGCTCACCGAGCTCACCAAGCTGGGTCAAGGTGGTCACCTGGTTCTCATCGGAGAACTCCTTGGTGACGAAGAAGGCGTTCTGATCGGTTGCCTCAGCGGGCTCGAGCGGCGTTGCACCTTGCGCAGCTGCGAGTTCGGTCAACGCCTTCAGGGTTTCGTCCACGTCACTCGTCGCGGGAGACTCGGCATCCGCCCCATTGGCAACGACGTTGAGCGCGTCGGTCACAGACGAGAGGTACTCGGGGGCGAGGTCGATGCTCCCCGCCCCGATCTGCTCGATGTAGAGCTTGCGGTCTCCGACGGGCTTGAAGTCCACGGTGTAGCCGGCATTCTCGAGCGCGGCCTTGTACATCTCGCCCATGATCAGCATCTCGGGGAAGTTCTGCCCCGACATGGTGATCTCGCCCTTGTCGCTGGCGTCTCCGCCATTGCCCCCGTCATCGTCAAGCTCTTCACCGCCGCCACAGGCGGCCAACGCCAACACCGGGAGGATCGCTGCCGCCACTGCGGCGTGTTTGAACCTTGACATGGTCGGTACCCCACCTTCTGTGTCCCGTCGAGGTGTCTCGACGCGTGTCCGGTCAGGCACCTGACGTGCCCGCTCCGGGTTCAACCTAGCCGAGAATTCTCCGAGGCGGCGATCCGTTGCGATGTCGTAACCCTTTGGGCACGGCGGGTTGGGTCGACCACGCGTTCAAGCGCTACCAACAGCAACTCCAAGAGCAGCGCCAGCGCTGCGACGATGATGGCTCCACCCACGACTTGCGGCTGGTCGTTGGAGCGAAAGCCCTTCTCGATGATCCTGCCGAGCCCTGGTCCTGCTACCAGAGCTGCGATGGTCGCGGTCGCCCACACCTGGACAACGGCGAGCCGGAAGCCGGTCATGATGAGCGGGAACGCCATCGGCAGCTCGATGCCCCAGAAGACCTGCATGCCCGTCATGCCCATCCCGCGCGCCGCCTCTACGAGGTCACGGTCTACCTCGCGCATGCCGACGTACGTGTTGGTGATGATGGGCGGGATCGCGAACAACACCAGCGCGATGAGCGTGGCCAGACCAGCCCGTCCGAAGGGACCGAACTCGGCACTGCCGACCGGGCCGACGCTGAGGATCACGAGCACAGCGAAGGTAGGGATGGCCCGGCCGATGTTGGAGATGTTGATGGCGAGGGCACCGCCGCGACCCAGGTGACCAAGCCAGCACGCGACAGGAAGTGAGACCGCCAGCGCCACCAAGACGCTGACGACGCTCAGCCACAGATGCTCCGACAGTCGGGCAAGTATGCCGTCCGGCCCCTCCCAGCTGGTGGGGTCGGTGAGCCAGTCCCAGACCCCGTTCACGCGCGGCCCCGTTGCCATGGGGTGAGGAGTCGACCGACCAGCAGCAAGAGGAGGTCGAAGACGATGGCGAGTGCGACACACAACACGCTGGCCGCGAAGATCTGCGCCTTGAACTGCTCGGCAACCCCGGTCGCCAAGAGGTTCCCGAGCCCGCCGTAGCCGAGGATCGCCCCCACGGTGGCGAGCGCTACCGTCGACACTGTGGCGATCCGCAGGCCGGCGATGATGGCGGGCATGGCGAGTGGCAGCTCAACCTTCAGCAACAGCCGCCCGGGACCGTAACCCATCCCGAGGGCAGACTCGATGACTTCGTCCGGCACCGAATCGAGACCGGCCAAGACGTTGCGGACCAGGATCGTCAACGAGTAGAGGACGAGGCCCACGATGACCGTGGTGATGCTGATGTTCCAGATGGGCAGCAGCAACGAGAACATGGCCAGCGAGGGGATCGTATAGATGACCGTGGCGGTCCCGAGAATCCACGGCTCGGTGGTTCGAAACCGACGCGCCACCACCGCCATCGGGACGGCTAGCAAGAATCCGATAGCGACAGAGACAACGGTGAGGTAGATGTGCTGCTGGGTTTGCTCTACGAGTGTGTCAGCGCGATCGCTCCAGTACTGTCCGCAGATCCAGTCGTTTACTGTCAGGCTGTAACAGGACGGCTCGTCAGCCACCGGCGGAGAGGTCACACGTGGACGCTACCGAAGATTTCATGATCCGGCTCCACGGTGTGGGCAAGACGTATGACGGTGGAACCGTCGCTGTCCAGGAGCTAGACCTCGACATCCCGCGCGGCGAGTTGGTGACCCTTGTTGGGCCTTCGGGTTGCGGCAAGTCGACGACGTTGAAAATGATCAACCGGCTGATCGAGCCCACCACCGGGAAGATCGAGCTCGATGGTGAAGACGTGACGCGGATGAACGCCGTCCAACTTCGCCGCCGGATCGGATACGTCATCCAGCAGATCGGTCTCTTCCCCCACCAGACGATCCGCAACAACGTCGCGACCCTGCCGAAGCTGCTCGGATGGGACAAGAAACGCACTGACGCGCGGGTCGACGAACTGCTCGACACGATGGGCCTCGACCCGGCGTCGTTCGGAGATCGCTATCCCCACCAGCTGTCCGGCGGCCAGCGCCAGCGGGTGGGAGTGGCGCGCGCGTTGGCAGCAGACCCCGACGTACTGCTGATGGACGAACCGTTCGGTGCAGTCGACCCAATCGTGCGCACTCGGTTGCAGGATCAGTTCCTCGACATCCAGGCAACGCTGGCCAAGACCGTCGTCCTCGTGACACACGACATCGAGGAGGCGGTGCGCCTCGGTGACCGGGTTGCAGTGTTCGAGCCAGGTGGCCGGCTCGCTCAGTTCGATACCCCCGCCCGGGTGCTCGGAGGGCCGGCAGACGAGTTCGTGGCCGAGTTCGTCGGCGCCGACCGTGGGTTGCGCCGGTTAGCGGTCACGCCGATCGACCAAACTGACCTCACGCTGCCGCCTGTGGTCCACGACACCGACACGTTGGCAGAAGCCCACGCGAGCATGGACCAGGAGGACGCCCGTTGGGCGATCGTCGTCGACCACCACCAGAACCTGCGCGGCTGGATAGGCACTGACCACGCATCCGGCAGTGGGACAGTTGCCGACCGGGCTGAGCGGATGGATGCGTATGTCGACCGCGATGCATCGCTGAAGGACGCCCTGTCAGCCATGCTCCAATGGGACGCCGGTTGGGTGGCGGTCCTCGACGGGGACCAGTTCCTCGGCGTGCTGACGCCCAACACGCTGCATGAGGCACTGCGTCGGTCGATCGGCGCCGAGGAGGACGGCTTGCGCCCCTCGGAAGTCAGCGTGACGTCGACTGGCCCGCTGCGCTGACCCCTACGAACTCAGGCGTGGCTGCGGGAGTCCGTCAAGCTGGCCTGGCTGGCCTCGGCGGCCTGAGTGACACGCTCTTCCCAGGCCAACAGGTCGACGATGGTCGGCGCCTCTTGCTCGTCGGCTTCGACCAGAGTCAGGTGCGGTTGCGCGAGCACCTCGTCGAGGAGGGCGGTCAGCCGTTCCTGGGTTTCGTCGGCTCTGGTCCCCTCACGCGTGGCACGCGTCTCGGCCTCGCCGATGCGGATCTCAGCCAGCCGGAGGGTCCCGTTGAGCTGGGTGATCGTGCGGTCGCGGTCGGCGAGGCGGGCACCCATGGAGGCGGTGAACCTGCGGTGCTCGTGATGCACCCTGGACATGGTGGTGCCGAAGGACCGCGCCTGTTCCGCATGCTCACGAGCTGCCTCACCGCGAGTCTGCACGACTTCGGCGTACATGATCCGCGACGCGGCTGCGCCGGCAACGAGAGCGCCGAGGGCCGCAACGGCAACCGCGACAGTCGTGGCGACCGCAGCGATGACGAGGATGGCGGAGAGCGCGAGCAGTCCGCAAGCGAGCGCAATTCGGGTGCTGCGTTGGACACGACGGCTACCTGACATGCGCCGGATTCTATTCTTCGGGGTCCTTCGGAACCCGACAGGCGCGCTCAAGTAGGAGCGCAGAAACCACAATAACCACACCAGTCACAGCAGCCACAAGGGACCGAACGGCCCGTTCCCGGGGCAATTCGACGTCAAGGCGGCCCACGAAATTGAGGGCGAAACCCAGATATCCGCCGGCCACGACGGCACCGACGAGCGCACTCGCCTTGGCCAAAAGCAGCAGGTTGACGGCCCGATGCGGGGCGATCCGCGCCCGGTCACGGTGGACTGTCTTGTACGTCGAGTACGCCAAGGCCAACAAGATGGCCGCGATCAGCGCCAGCGCACCGACGGCCGGCCACTCGATCCGTGGCGCCGTCGTTGAGACGGACTCGAACAGGGGCACCGAGGCGTAGCCGAGCACACCTGCCACGACAAACACCATCGCGAGCACGGACAGGCTGGTCGGACCAACCGACCCCGTGGGTGGGGTCTCCTCCTGCGCCAAGGCCTGCTCTAGAGCTCGAGTGCGAGGTCGTCACGCCGGGATACGCCACTTGTGTCGAGGTCAGCAAGCAGGTCGGCGATCTTCCCCCTGCCGGGAATCGTGGCCTGCTCGTCGACCTCCCGCCACGGAACCAGCACGAACGCGCGCTCATGCGCCCGCGGGTGGGGCAGCGTCAGCTCGTCGGTGTCGGAAATCCGGTCGCCGACGACCACCAGGTCGACGTCGAGGGTGCGTGGGGCATTGCGTCCTTGCCGCTCACGGCCGTAGGCGGATTCGACTGCCTGCGCCCGGTCGAGCAGCATCGCAACCGACAATGTCGTGTCGGCGAGCAAGATCGCGTTGAGGAAGTCCTTGGACCCCTCGGGCAGGTCGACGGGCTCGGTCTCGTAGACCGATGACACGGCGACGACATGAACCTCAGGCGTGTCGGCGAGCGAGTCCACCGCACCTTGCAGGTTGGCGAAGCGCTCGCCGACGTTGCTGCCGAGCGACAATACCGCCGGTCGGATCGGCCGCATCTCCCCCGTGAGGGTATCGGGATCGATGATGTGCGGGTTAGGCGACTCAGTCATGTCAACTCCGATGGCTCAGTCATTGCGACTCCGGTGGATGGTGATGCTGACGTCCTCAAACGCTTTCGTGATCGGTGCGTGCGGCTTGTGGACAGTCACTTCTACCCACTCGACGGGTGGCGCCAAGCAGAGGTTCGCGAGTCGTTCGGCCAGTGTTTCGATCAGGTCCACTGGCTCAGAGGCGATGGCTTCGTGCAGCTTGTCGGCAAGGACGCCGTAGTCAACCGTGGCTGCCAGGTTGTCGCCGGCTGCCGCTGGCCGGGTATCGAGACCGAGCTCGACGTCGACCACGAACTCCTGCCCGTCACGCCGCTCAGACGAGAAAACGCCATGATGACCGTACGCGCGCAAGCCGACCAGCTGGAGCCGGTCGAAACGCTGCGCGATGGTGCCGGTCATGCAGGATCTCCTTCATCGGGCGGACGTCTCGACAGTACCGGCGACGCATGGTGGATCCACAACCGCCAGCCGGTGGATGTGTGCCTGAACACATTCGTCGCCGCGGCACTTCCACCTGCAAAGGAACCCACCGGGGTATCGGCGCCGGCGGCGAGCACATTCTCTGTGCAGGTCACCGACGCGACGTCGCCAACGACCACGGCCTCTACGTCGGTAAGAAAGAACTGGATGTACGTCGCATTGGCCATCAGTGCCAACCACGACCGGATCACGGCACGGTGGCCGCGGATGGGCTCGGCCCCCGGATGCACACACACCACACCGTCGTCCTCAGCCCAGATCTGAGCCATCGCGTCGAAGTCCGCCTGCTCGAAGGCTGCGTAGAACGCCCTATGCGCCGCTAGCACGTCATCGCGTTGGTCCGACGTCATGGTGTCGACCTGGCCCAACGCGAGGCGACCTTGACGGCGTCCAACGACCGCGACACGTCGTGCACTCGAACGCACCAGACGCCGGCAACGGCAGCCAGCGCAGACACCGCCGCGGACGCGTCGTCACGCGCGTCGACAGGACGTGCAACGCCGTCGCTATCTGCCAGCAGGCTGCCGAGGAACGTCTTGCGTGAGGCACCCACGATGAGAGGGAAGCCCAACGTGCGCAACCGGTCGAGGCCACCGAGGACCTCCCAGTTATGGTCTCCCTTCTTCGCGAAGCCGAGGCCAGGGTCGACGGCGATGCGCTCCGCGGCAATCCCCGCGGCAAGGGCAGCATCCGTCCGGACCGTGAGCTCGGCCGACACGTCGGCGATGACGTCGTCGTACGTCGCTCGGGCCTGCATCGTGGTGGAGTGGCCGCGCCAGTGCATCACGATGAACGGCACCTCGGCGCTGGCGACGGTCGCGAGCATCTCGGGGTCTGACGCGCCACCGGACACATCGTTGACAAGGCTGGCGCCGGCCTCGATGGCACCTGTGGCGACCTCAGCCCGCATCGTGTCGATGCTCACGACGACGCCCGCGTCGGCCAGCGTCTGGACAACCGGGATGACCCGCTTCAACTCTTCGCCGACGCTAGGACGTGCTGCGCCAGGTCGGGTCGACTCGCCGCCGACGTCGACAAGGTCGGCGCCCTCGTCGCGCAAGGCCAACCCGTGCGCGATGGCCGCGGCGGGCTCGAACCACACGCCGCCGTCCGAGAACGAGTCGGGAGTCACGTTGACGACACCCATTACGAGGCAGCGCTCCGGTCTCGGCAGGCCGGCGACGTATTGAGGTGGTGAGGAGAACATCAAGGTGTGCGCTACCCCAGGATGAGGCTCATCGCCTCAGCCCGGGTAGCGGGATCGCGCAGCTGACCGCGCACCGCGCTGGTGACGGTCCTGGACCCGGGCTTGCGCACACCTCGCATCGTCATGCACAGATGCTCGCAGTCCATCACGGTGATCACACCGCGCGGCTTCAAGATGCGTACGAGGGAGTCGGCGATCTGAGTCGTGAGCCGCTCCTGCACCTGGGGACGCCGGGCAAACACATCAACCACCCTGGCGAGCTTCGACAGACCTGTGATTCTGCCGTCGGCGCTCGGGATGTAGCCGACGTGGGCGACGCCGGTGAAAGGAACCAGGTGGTGCTCGCACATCGACCAGACCTCGATGTCCTTGACGAGGATCATCTCGTCGTGGCCGAGGTCGAACGTAGTCGTCAGCACGTCCTCGGGTGACATGCGGAGACCGCTGAAGGTTTCGGCATACGCCGAGGCGACTCGTCGGGGGGTGCCACGCAAGCCCTCGCGATCGGGGTCTTCCCCGATGGCGATCAGCAACTCGCGGACGGCGGCCTCCGCCCGTATGTGGTCAAAGCCAGAGGTCTCGCCTCCCGGCGCCTCTGACCTGGGCCGGATCGACATCTCAGTCCTGGGAGTCCATCGGTGGCCCGAGGGGCGGGCCACTCGGCGGTGCACCAGGCGGCCCACTGGGACCGGGCGCCGGACCAGGCAGCGGCGACTGGGGGGTCTCTGTGCCTGGCGACACCACGATCTCCGACGACGGCTCGTCCTGACCGTTGACCCCGACCGGGATCTCGACCGGCGGAATCGTGGAAGGGATCCTGGTGTCGGACCCGGTCCATGCCGGCCGCACCGCGCGCATCCGGATCCCGGCGAACACGTCGGCGAGACCCTTACGGTCGATTGTTTCCTTCTCGAGGAGCTCGGTGACGAGATTGTCGAGGACGTCGCGGTTCTGCACGAGGATGTCGAAGGCCTCCTGGTGGGCGTTCGTCAGGAGCGTGTTGACCTCCTCGTCGATGATCGCCGCAATCTCTTCGGAGTAGTTGCGCGTGTGTCCGAAGTCTCGGCCGAGGAAGGGCTCGCTGGTTTCCTCGCCCAGCTTGACCGCGCCAAGGCGCTCGCTCATGCCGTAGCTCGTCACCATTGCCCGGGCAACCTTCGTCGCCTTCTCGATGTCGCTGGACGAGCCCGTCGTCGGGTCGTGGAAGATCAGCTGCTCGGCAGCCAGCCCGCCAAGGGCGTACGCCAGCTGGTTGAGCAGCTCGTTGCGCGACACCGAGGACTTGTCGCCCTCTGGCAGCACCTGGGTGAACCCCAACGCGCGGCCGCGCGGCAGGATCGTGATCTTGGTGACCGGGTCGGTGCCGGGCAGCGAAGCCGCAACCAGGGCGTGTCCGCCCTCGTGGTAGGCGGTCATCAGCTTCTCCTGCTCGGACATCAGGTGCGAGTGGCGCTGGGGCCCCATGCTGACGCGGTCGATTGCTTCGTCGAGGAGATAGTTGTCAATGAGCTTCTTGTCCTGGCGCGCGGTGAGGAGGGCAGCCTCGTTGAGCACATTGGCGAGGTCGGCACCGGTGAAGCCGGGGGTACGTCGGGCGACCGCCATCAGGTCGACCCCCTCAGCGATCGGCTTGCCGCGCGAGTGGACCTGAAGGATCTTGTGGCGACCCACCATGTTGGGGGCTGAGACGCCGATCATCCGGTCGAAGCGGCCGGGGCGCAGCAGGGCCGGATCGAGGACGTCAGGCCGGTTGGTGGCGGCGATCAGAATCACTCCGCCACGGACGTCGAAGCCGTCCATCTCGACCAGCAGCTGGTTGAGGGTCTGCTCACGCTCGTCGTGACCGCCGCCCATGCCGGCGCCACGGTGTCGACCAACGGCATCGATCTCGTCGATGAACACGATCGCGGGGGCGTTCTCCTTGGCCTGCTCGAAGAGGTCGCGGACACGTGACGCACCCACACCGACGAACATCTCGACGAAGTCGGAACCCGAGATCGAGTAGAAGGGGACATTCGCCTCGCCGGCGACGGCGCGCGCCAGCAGCGTCTTACCAGTGCCGGGTGGGCCGTAGAGCAGGACGCCCTTGGGGATCTTTGCCCCGACGGCCTGGAACTTGGTCGGCTGCTGGAGGAACTCCTTGATCTCTCCGAGCTCCTCGATGGCCTCGTCGCAGCCCGCGACATCGGAGAATGCCGTCTTCGGTGCCTCCTTGCTGACGACCTTGGCCTTCGACTTGCCGAACTGCATCACTCGGCCGCCACCGCCCTGGAGGCTGTTCATCATGAACAGGAAGAACAGCACGATGAGCAGGATCGGGAAGATGCTGGTGACGAACGTCCAGAACAGGCTCGGCTTGGGGACCTCGACGTCATACGTCTTCTCGATCTGACCCTCGTCGACCTCGGTCTGGACGAGGTTGAGGAGCTCAATGCCCTGGTCACCGAGCCATTGTGCTGAGATCTCGTCGCCGTCGGTGAGGGTCGCCTCGATCCTCTGGTCGCCATCGACGAACAGGACGCTCTCGACCTCGCCGGACTTCAACGTCTCGACCATCTCGGAGGTCGTCACCTCCTCGGCACCACCCCGCGAGGAGATCCCGTTGAGGACGACGATCACCACAACCGCAAAGACACCGACCCATAACCAGGGTCCACGTAACCATCGCTTCACGCGTGCATCCGGAGCGGAGACGCTCCGATCCTCCTACCCATGACTGGTGACAACGGCTCTATTGTCGCCTACGGATCAAATCCCTGGGCACTGCGCCGGAAATCCTGCGAATCTACCCCTACGCCGGTCGGGCGCGCCGGCATGACTCGCTCAGCTGTAGACGTGCGGTGACAAGGTCGACACCGAGCGCATGTTCCGGTAGCGGCCGTTGTAGTCGAGCCCGTATCCGACGACGAATTCATTGGGGATCTCGAACCCGACGTACTTGACGTCGACCGACATCCGCTGGGCGTCCGGCTTGCGCAGCAACGTGCAGATCTCGACGGAGGCGGGGCCGCGCGACTGGAGGTTCGCGACCAGCCACGACAGCGTCAGCCCGGTGTCGATGATGTCCTCGGCGATCAGCACGTGGCGGTCGGTGATGTCGGTGTCGAGGTCTTTGAGGATGCGGACGACGCCGGACGAGGTCGTGCCCGAGCCGTATGACGACACCGCCATCCAGTCCATCTCCACATGGCGGTTGAGCGCCCGTGACAGGTCGGCCATGATCATCACGGCTCCCTTGAGGACACCGACGAGCAGCAGGTCACGGCCTTCGTAGTCGTGCTCGATCTCGGCGGCCAACTCAACGAGTCGAGCGCTGATCTGTTCCTCGGTGATGAGCGTGGTGGTGAGGTCTTTCTCGACGTGGGCAACATCCACAGGGAAGCTCCAGCGCGGGAGGCGGTAACCGACGCCTCAGCCTCCCATAGGACTGGGCGCTCGGCCGCGCCTGGGTGCTCGACCTTCGGTGATCGACCGGCCAGGGTTGCAAGTCAAGGCTCTCGCCGCATGACGAAGGAGCCCGCCGGATCGCCAGGCGAGCACATTGCCAGGCAGGTCGAGGGGTCCTTGCCCGTGCCAGTCGGTCAGGAGGCGGTCGACCGCGTCGACGTGTACGGCGAACAGGTCCCCCGCAGGACAGCCCGCCTCCAGCGCCGCTTGACGCAGCACCCGGCGACGTAGGGCTGGCGGGGTTGCCACCAGCACGTCGACGCGAAGCCCGCCCGGATCAGTGGCCGCCACCAGGAGATCGGCGGCCAGCCCGTCGAGGACGTCGCTGTCGTGCCGGGCCGCCGTCGCGGTGCGAGCCAGCGCGTCCACGAGACCCGGCCCGAGCACGTCCTCGAGAAGCGGCAGCACGTCCCGCCGCACCCGCACCCGAGTGAACCGGTCGTCGAGGTTGTGTGGGTCGTCCCAGATCTCAATTCCCTGCACCTGGCAGGCCTGCCGCGTCACCGCGCGTCGCAGCTCCAGCAGTGGCCGACGACAGGGCGGTGCGACGCCAGCCATGCCCGCCAGGGAGCGCAGGCCGCTGCCCCGGCCAAGCCCGAGCAGCACAGTCTCGGCCTGGTCATCGAGGGTGTGGCCGAGCAGGATCGTGGCGTTGTCGGCGGCCGCGGACTCGGTCAGAGCGGCATACCTGGCCTCCCTGGCTGCTGCCTCAGGTCCGCCGTCCGTGCCGACGGTGACTGCGACGATCTGTGCCTGCTCGATTCCGAGGGCGTGCAGCCGGTCGACCACCTCGCGCGACGTACGCGCGGATCCGGGTTGGAGGCCGTGGTCGACGACGACGGCGCGCACCAGCCAGCCCGCTTTGGCGCCTTCGAACGCTGCCGCGGCCGCGAGAGCCATCGAGTCCGCGCCGCCGGAGCAGGCGACGAGGACCGGGCTACCGGGATCGAGGTCGTGGAGGCACTCCCGGACAGCGCGCCGTACGTCGGCAACAGCCGGGTCGAGGCGACCCGACGTCCTGGCAGGCGCGGTCACGGCAGGCCCTCAGCCGTGTACCCGAGCCACCCACAGCGACGGGTCCATGATCTCGGCCTTGCCCGGCAGGTGGTCGGGCTTGTCCCAGACGGCGTTGAAGCCCTCCATGCCGACCTTCTCGACCACACCGCGCACGAAGGTCGCCCCGTCGCGGTACTGCCGAAGCTTGGCATCGAAGCCGAGCAGCCTGCGCACCATCTGGTCGATCGGTCCGGCGCCGGCGCGGCGCTCGGTGAACTTGCTGCGGATGTGAGCAACCGTGGCGATCACCTCAGGTCCCACGCCATCCATGACCACATCGGCGTGGCCCTCGAGGAGTGACATCGCGGCGGTGATCCGCTCGAGCACCTCTTTTTGCTCCGGCGTCTGCATCACGTCGAGCAGAGAGACCTCGGAGTCGCCCCGGACCAGCTTGCCGACCTTGTCGATACCGTCGCGCATCATCGCGGCGAGCCTGCCGGGGTCGAGGTCGGTGCTTTCGATCAGCCCGGAAAGCTCACTCAGCAGGTGCTCGCGCAGCCAGGGCACTGCGGTGAACTGCACCCGGTGGGTCTCCTCGTGCACACAGACCCAGAGACGGAAGTCGTGTGGGTCGACGCCCAGCTCCTGCTCCACCTGAACGACGTTCGGCGCCACGAGGAGGAGCCGCCCCCCGTGACCACCGCTGCCGGTGTAGAACGGGTCGAACTGGCCGAGCACCTTGTTGGACAGGTAGGCCAGCAGCCCACCAGCCTCGAGACCGGTCACTCTCGACCCGATGGCCGACGTCATACCCCCCGGCTGGCCGCGCTTGGCCGCCAGCTTTTCGATGAGCGGACGAAGGACTTCTTTGAACCCGTCGGCGTTGGCCTCGATCCAGCCGCCCCGGTCGACGACCAAGACGGGCGCCGTCGACGACTCCGCGTGCAAGCCGGTGAAGGACCTGACATGGCCTTCGGCGATCGACGCGCTCGAGCGCAGTTCCTCGACGACCGCCCGGGCCTCGACGAGGCCGATGTCGGGGCTCGGCCGCATCAGCCGCTTGGCCGTCGTGACCGCGAGGTCCCAGTCGACCATGCCCGCGGGCTCCTGCTCGTCCATCGTCACGTCCCCTCTGGTGTGCACCCGCACCTGCCGACGGCGGGAAACATCTGCGTCCACCGTACGACGCGGGTGGCTGCTGCCCGGCGGGGCACCGAGGAGGCTGGGGACGCCGGCCACGCAGGCGACCAAGACTGACGGGTCAACAGACCACGAGTGACGGCTCAACAGACCACGAGTGACGGCTCAACGGAACTAAGTGACGGGTCGGCGATGTCAGGGGCAGCCGCAGGTGGCAAGCAGGGTAGCGATCCGCTCCAGCTGTGCCCGGGCGTCGAGTGTGAACCTGACCGGCACCCGGTCGGCGACGGCCGCAAACACGAGCGGCTCCCCGTCGGCGGTGGCCACCAGGCCGGCCAGTCCGTGCACACCGGTCAGGGTGCCGGTCTTCGCCCGCACGACCCCGAATCCGCGTGGGTCCTGGACGAAGCGGTCGTCGAGGCTGCCCGTGAAGCCGGCTACCGGGAGCGTGGATACCGCGGCCCGTAATCCGGGGTGGTCCGGGTCCGCCGCGGTCTGGAGTACGTCGACGATGAGGCCGACGGAGACCAGGTTGTCGCGCGACAACCCGCTGCCGTCGTACATCGTCAACCGCGACACGTCGAGCCCGAGCTCGGTGAGGGTCTCCTCGACGGCCCTGACCCCAGCGGCGGACGACCCCGGCCTGCCACTGGCGATGGCGGTATGGCGCAGCAGCACCTCTGCTGCCTCGTTGTCACTGATCTCGACCACGTGCTGAACGATCGCGCCTAGCGGGGGTGACTCGACCGAGGCGACGGCCGTCGCGTTGTCGCGGGCCGTCGCTTGCTTGATTTGCTGGACCACGATGCCCTGGTTGGCCAGCAGGTCGCCGAACCGATCAGCTGCGACGGCGGCGGGGTCTGAGACTCGCAACGCAAGGCCCCTCACGCTGCGACCTTCGTCGACCCACAGGGCGCTGATCGGGCTGACGATCGACTCCGGGATGTAGCTCGGCTCCCACGCCGGGTTGATGGCCGGCCCGCGGAACAGGGATGCGTCATACCCGAGCCGGACACGACGGATGCCTTCGGCCCGCAACGCGGCGGCGGTCTTTCGCGCGAGCTGCTGGAGGTTCGCCGGACTGGGGTATGTCGTCGAAGCTGCGTCCGCTGGCCGGTCCGTCAGGAGCGGATCCCCACCCCCGACCAGCACCAGCTCGCGTGGACTTCGGCCGCCGACCACGGTGGTGGCGAAGCGGTGGTCCGGTCCCATGGTGGCCAGCGCAGACACAACCGTGAGCAGCTTGAGAGTTGACGCCGGAGTCACGAGGTCGGAGCCGGTCGACGTCATCAACGGCTGCTTCGCCGAGACCCGGGCAACCTCAAGGCCGAGGTGCCGTCCAAGCCCTCGGTCCTTGACCGCCTTCGCCAACTGTTGTCTGACCCCCCGCGCTGTCGCCGTAGCCGAGGACGCAGCCGGGTCGAGCACGGCGGGCGCAGCGGCGGGCTCATCGAACGTCAGCCCCGGGCCAGACGCGGGCGGCTCTGTCGTGGTGAGCGACGGCACCTCCAAGGTGTCGGTGAGTGACGGGATCCAACCGGCATACGCGGCGTAGCCGGCCGCCAAGATGAGCACCACGACACCCACGCCAAGCGTGTGCATCAGCCTGCCGGAGTCGTCGCGGCGGCGGACCCGGTCCCGACGTACGTCGCCGGGTGTCCGGACATGCACAACGCGGGCCACGTAGGGGACACTAGCGAGGCAGACCGAACTCCGTCGCCACCAGGCGTCGCCACCGATGAGGAGCGCAGCGTGGATTTCGACATCACCATTGAGATCCCGAAGGGGCAACGTAACAAGTACGAAGTCGACCATGTGTCCGGGCGAATCCGCCTCGACCGCACGCTCTTCACGGCGACTCAATACCCCGCCGACTACGGCTTCATCGATGACACCCTCGGCCAGGACGGCGACCCGCTCGACGCGCTTGTGCTGCTGCCTGAGCCGACGTTTCCTGGCTGCCTGATCCACGGCCGGGCGATCGGCATGTTCCGGATGACCGATGAGAAGGGGCCTGACGACAAGGTCCTGTGCGTTCCCTTCAACGACCCGCGCCAGGAGCATCTGCGCGACATCCATCACGTCGCGGAGTTCGACCGGCTCGAGATCCAGCACTTCTTCGAGGTCTACAAGGACCTCGAGCCTGGCAAGTCAGTCGAAGGCGCGACCTGGGTCGGCCGGACCGCAGCCGAGGAAGAGATCCGGGCGTCGCAGCAACGCCACATCGACCTGCACGGCGAAGGGTCGCGCACGCTCTTTGCGGCGCCTGGCGCGACGCCGACCGACCACGGCAGCGGCAAGCACTGACTCACTCGCGCGGCTATCCGGCAGGTTCGAGGATCTTCGCCTGTGGTGTCCCGACCAAGGCCGGCGCGTTCTCCGGTGAGGCCCAGACCTTCTGCTGCAGAAACTCGAGGAACTTCTCCGCCGCACTGTTGGTCGCGAAGTCGAGATCGATCACGACGTAGTGGGGGTCGTCGACGGGTCGCTGGATGCGATGTTGAAGTACTCCCGACCGTTCTCTGACTTCGCCGAAGCGGTCGAACGCACGTGTCCACGTGTCGAAGTCGACGATGGCGTGCTCGATGTGAAGTGTCGGCATGATGACTCCTCGGTCCAACGGGTCGGTGAACCCAACCCTAGGAACGCGAACCGCCACGGCATATCCCAAGTTTCTGGGGTATGCCGGCGGAGCCCAGACCACGCGCTCGTGGGTAGCCGCCGCGTAGTCTCGAACGATGGCCAGTGGAGCGGCATACGCGAATCGCCGAGGCCGCATCATGCGCAGCTGTGACTCCATCACTGACGACAGGCAGCTGCGCCTGCAGCTCCTCGAGGAGATCCGCGAAGCGGTCGCTTTCGACGCTTACGCTTGGCTGCTGACCGATCCGGAGACGTCCGTCGGCTCCGCCCCATTGGCAGATTGCCCCTGCCTCCCGGAACTCCCGCACCTGATCCGCCTCAAGTACCTCACCGCGACCAACCGCTGGACAACGCTGGGCGAACCACCAGTCGCGTCTCTGCAGCAGTCAACACACGGTGACCTCTCGCAAAGCCTGCTCTGGCGAGAACTCCTCGCCGAGTACAACATCGTCGACGTGGCGTCGTTGGTTTTGCGTGACCGATTCGGCTGCTGGGGATTCCTCGACCTGTGGCGGTCGGATCCGATGTCATCGTTCAACCGTCAAGAGATCGCCTTCCTGGGCAGCATTGTCGAGCCCGTCACGACGGCACTGCGCCGATGTCAGGCTGCCAACTTCATAGCGCGCACATCGCTCGACACGCCTCAGCCAGGTCCCGTGGTGCTCTTGCTTTCACCCGACCTCGAGGTGCTCGCGCAAACGCCCGAGACGCAGGAGTATCTCCGAGTCCTCGTTCCACCTGCCGAGGGCCGAGCACCCATCCCTGCTAGCGCGTACAACGTCTCCGCTCAACTGCTGGCGGTCGACGCCGGGGTGGACCACAATCCGCCGTCTGCACGTGTGCATCTGTCTGACGGCCAGTGGGTGACCCTTAGAGCCGCCCGGATCGGAACCTCGAACTCCCATGGAGAGCGAAACATCGCCGTGACCATCGAGAAGACCTCCCCGCCCGGGCGAATCGCCTTATTTGCTAGGGCTTTCGGCCTCAGCGACCGGGAGTATGAGCTTCTTGGGCAACTCTCAACCGGAGCAGACACGCGCGAGCTCGCCCGACGGATGTTCTTGTCGGAGCACACCGTGCAGGACCATCTCAAGTCGATCTTCGCGAAGACGACGGATCGTAGCCGGCGCAGCCTGCTGTCCCGTGCTCTCGGCGCCTGACCTAGGTCAGGGGCGGCCGAAGAAGTCCGGGGTCTCCCAGTACCAGATGCTCTCCACCTTGACCGGGACGCCGGTGCGGGGCGCATGGATCATGTTGCCGCCGCCGATGTAGAGGCCTACATGGAAGATCGAACCCGGGTCGGAGGAGTTGCTCGCCCAGAAGACCAGGTCGCCCGGTCGCAGGCTGCCTGACGAGATCGGCGTGGTGGCGGCGTACTGCGCGACCGAGTAATGAGGCAGGTAGACCCCGGCGTTGGCCCACGCCATCATCGTCAGCCCAGAGCAGTCCCACGAGTCGGGGCCTGAGGCTCCCCAGACGTAGGGCTCACCGAGCTGCGCGTAGGCAAAGTTGATTGCTGCTCGGGCACCGCCGTGCGTCGGGGGTGGTGGCGGAGGCGGCGGGGGCGGTGGCGGCGGGGGCGGAGGTGGCGGCGGGCTTGGCGGCCCGGGGTTGTCGTTGTCGTTGTCGTCGTGTCGTTGCTCGCGTCGTTGCTCCCGACGCTCTGCGGCTGCCGCATTCTCGCGTCGTTGCTCCCGCACATCCGCCAGCCGGGCCGCCTCGCGGCGTTCGGCTCGCTCCTGCGCAAGCTGCTCGAGCCGGCGCTGCTCGGCGATGCGCGCTTGTCGACGTTGCTCGAGGCCCTCTTGACGTTCGGTGGCCAGGGCAACGGAGATGTTCTGCACCCGGGCCAGCTCCTGCATCAGGCTGGCGCGCTGTGCGTCGATGATGATGACGGCGTCCTGCTGTGCCTGGACTGCGTCGGCGGCGGCCTGTCGTGCGTCAGACGCCTCTTGCTTCGCGCTCGCCGCCACATCCAAGGCGTCTTCGGCGCTGGCCTGGTACACCTTCGACAGCTCTGCGGCTGCCTGCCAGTTCTGATAGCTGGCGTCGAGGCCACGTGTCGAGGCGTCGTACGCGGACATCTGGGTGATGAGCGAGTGCGGCCCGTCCGACGTCAGCGCAAGGCTGAAGTTGGTCATCTGGGAGCCGGATGCCTGCTCCTCGACCATGTAAGTGACGAGCGACGACCTGGCGTCTTCTTGGTGCGCTGCGGCGTTCACGGCCTTCTGCTGCGCGATCCTCGCCGCTTCCTTCGCATCCTGCCAGCGGATGAGCGCACCGTTGTATGCCTCGGATGCCTGCTCGGCCACGATCGCGAGATCGACGAGTCGCTGGTTGGCTGCGGCTAGGTCGGCCTGGATGGCAGCAACAGAGCGTTCGGTGTCGGTGACGGCCTGTTGGGCATTCTCGACTGCCTGCCGGCTGGGGATCACCGGATCGTCGGGGTCGGCGTGTGCTGCGGGGGTGAGCGCCACGGAAACCACCAATGCGGCCGAAAGCGCCGCAACCTTGGCCTGGAATCGCGCTGACACGGGTCGTCCCTCTCGCCTGACGGAAAAAGTCCGGCCGCCCTTCCCCGGCGGCCGGGCTTTTGCTTACGAGTTGGACCGTAGCCACCTTTGGCCCCAGGGGGAACAGTTTTCCCAAAAGAAACATGCGCCCCACGGCGTGTCGACTTGACGAATTACAACCTTGTAGTTTTGACCTGATGGTGTTTGTACGGCTATGGACTATTAGTGGCCAGGCTGGGGTGCCTGCTCAGGTCACGGCGCCCCGATGGCTTCAGTCGCCGTTCGGCAGGCCTTCAACGTCGACGACGGTGATGACCGAGAAGACCTCTCCCTGGGGGCCTTCCAGGACCGCCATCCGGCCGTACGGTGTGTCGCTTGCAGGAACGCGGACGACGGCTCCGAGGTCAGCGGCTCTGTCCAGGGCTGCGTCTGTGTCGTCGGCGGCGAAGAACGTCATCCAGTGTCCGGGGATCTCCTCGGGAACGTCGTCGGTCAGCTCGCCGAGCCCGGCGACCGCTGCCCCGCCGACGGTGACGAGCGAGTAGCGGATGTTCTCCCCGCCGGCCGCGTCGTCGTAGTCGAAGCCGAAAACCTTGCGGTAGAACTCCAGCGAGCTGTCGTAGTGGCGAGTCATGCACTCGTTCCAGGTGAGCGCTCCGGCGACATTGACGATGCCCGCACCGAGGTGGGACTTCGCCTCCCAGATTCCGAAGGCCGCTCCCCCTGGATCGAAGGCCACCCCCATCCGTCCGATGTCGAACACGTCAAACGGCTGCAGGAGAAGGCTGCCGCCTTGCTCGGTGATCCGTTGAGCGGTGTCGTCTGCGTCGTCGGTCGCGAGGTACGTCGTCCAGACACTTGGCACGTCGAGCGCCTCGGGGCGGGGACCGATCCCGGCAACCGGGTGGCCGTCGATCTCGCCCATCACGTAGCCGCCCGACCCGGCGCTGGCCTCATCGAACTCCCAGCCGAACAGGTCGCCGTAGAACGTCTGTGCAGCAGGGATGTCGTCCACCAGCAAGTCGACCCAGCAAGGAGTTCCGGTGGGCCAGGGCTTGTCACGCGTCGTCATGTCGTCTCCTCGTGCGGCAGGGAAGGTCGGCTCGACGTCATCCGCACGCGAATCACCCAACCACCCCGACCCTGCCAGCGCCAGATCGGGTGGAGCGGCGGCGTCGCTCAGTCGGCCCACCGGGCAGGCCGCCGCTCGCGGAAAGCGGTCATCCCTTCACGTGCCTCGTCGGAAGCGAAGAGCTCGGCCGAGAGCGCGACCAATGCCTCGCCGGAGTCGTCGATGCGATCGAGCAACGGCTGGTTGAGCAGCCGTTTGGTCTCGCGCAGACCTTGCGGAGAGGCTCGTCGCAGTTCCGTGAGAAGCGTGGCAACAGCTTCGTCGAGCACGGCCGCAGGCACGGCTTCGGTGACGAGACCCGCGCGGGCTGCCTCTGCGCCGCCGAACGTCGCACCGGTCAGGTACTTGCGCGCCGCGTCCCTGTCGCCCAGCCGGCTCATCGTCGTGAGCGAAATGATCGCCGGCGCCAGACCCAGGAGCGACTCACTGAACGCGAAAGTCGACTCCTCGCTGACGATGGCGAGATCGCAGGCTCCCACGAGGCCGACACCACCGGCTCGCGCATGTCCACCGACAACAGCAACCACCGGAGTATCCAAGGCCACAACGAGGCGGAGTAGCCGGAGCAGGCCTCGCGTGCCCCCCTCCATGCCGAACTCCAAAGCCTCGGCGATATCTGCGCCCGAGCAAAACGTCCCGCCGGTGTGGGTGATGACGACGACACGTACGTCGTCGGACGCCTCGGCCTTCTCCAGGTGTGCCGCCAGCTGGGTGACCAGCCGTCGTGAGAGAGCGTTGCGATTGTCCGGCGAATCGAGCGTGATGGTGCCGACCCGGTCGGCGACCTCGAGATGGACGAGCTCGTCTGGCCGCGTCATGTCGGCGGATTGTCGCTGCCGGGGCTAGCAGTGTCGCGGTGATGCGTGCTGTCCGGCTGCTCGACGTCCGGCGTCGTACGACGGTCGGGCTCCTTGCCCTCCGCCTCCCGCCTCCGGCGCAACGTCTTCGCCTCGGAACCAGAACCCGTGCCGACGAGCGCCGGGTCGACCTCGCGGTCATTGCGGCCTGAGGATCCTGGGGGGAAGACGCCGATGACGCCGTCGTCCTCGAGCGCGACATGGCGTTGCACCCGCATCGGATGTCCGGTGGCCTTGGCACCGATCCATACCGCGATCCAACCGATGGCAAGGCCGGCGACGTCGTCGAGCAGGTAGTGCCAGCCGAAGTAGATGGTCGCGATCGACGTGAGCACGAAGTAGACCCACATCGTCCAGCGCACCCACTTGTTGGGGATCACGTAGTGGCAGATCAGCGCCGCAGTGAAGATGATCGAGACATGCAGTGACGCGAACGCCGCCACGCTCTGCACCGTCTGAGTGCCGAACGGGTCGTCCAGCACCCTGCTGCGCCCAGCACTCAGCGCATCCTGAAGCGCGGTCACCCCAGTATCTGGCAGCTCGTTGAAGAGTGACGGCTTCGCGAACGCGGGACCAAGCGATGGCAGCCAGTAGTAGCTGGCAACTCCGAGCACCCAGTTGAGGCACAGTGCCGTCACGTACCAGAACCCCGTCGACACGTTCTTGGACCACACGAGGGCCGCACCGAGGCTCACCGGGACAAACATCAAGAAGCCGGTGTAGACGAATGACAGCACGTGGGCACTGATGCCCATCCCGAGCAGTTCGTGCAGGACCGTCGCCGGGTAGTGGCCAAACATCAGGGCCTTGTCGAGGTCCTCGAGCAGCGGGTCGTAGCGCGTGTCGCGGATGAACGGAAGGAAGCTCTTCAAGTTGCGGTAGGCGACGTAGACGACGTAGAAGCTCGACAGGCCGACCAGCACGAGCGTGACCCGGCTGCGGGTCCAGCGTTGCTTGGAGTACTTCTTGAACGAGCTGCCGAAGTTCTTGAAACCGCGGTTGTTGATGAACACCCGCGGCACGACATCGGCCAGGTAGAACAGCAGCACGATGAGGGGGAGCCGGATGTACGACGGCCCGGCGAGGCCGTCCGGATCACGCAGCGGGAGGTCGACTCGGTACGACGCTGCCCACGCCAACAGGCCGAACGCCAGCGCGAGCCCGGCGGCGAAGCCATAGGCCCGACGCGTCATCAGCAGCACCCCGTCCCCGGTCCTGGCGTGGAGCGCCCGCGAGACACCGCGGACGTGACCTATCGTAAACCCCGCCGAGATGCCGACGAGGTCGTGCGGAGCGACCGCCGGCGTGCGTGGAGAGGCCGTAGTCGCGTCGCTACGGCCCACCGGGTTAGGCTGCAGGTGAACGACAGGGGAGCGCAAACAGCGCTGAGAGTGCGGCAGATCCGCAGACCCTCGAACCTGATCCGGCTAGTACCGGCGAAGGGAGTCGAGCCTCGAGTGGGCCGGACAGACCGGCCCTCTCCCCCTCCCGCACCTGGGAGGTCCTCATAATGACCACAGAAACCACCAACCGCCACGTATCGGCACCACCGAGCTCGTGGCGGACCATCGACTTGATGACGACGGCCGTGATCGGCGTCGTCTTCGGTGTCGCCTACTGGGGTTGGAGTTCCAGCTACACGGCGATCGACGCCGCCGCCCCCGCACTCGGCGCAGCTAAGGGCCTCCTCGGCGGGCCATGGCTGATCGCCGGCGTTGTCGCCGGTCTGGTCGTCCGCCGCCCGGGTGCCGCAGTCACGGCCGAGACTCTCGCCGCCGCAGTCTCGGGCATCGTCGGCACCCAGTGGGGCGCCACCGTGCTGCTGTCGGGACTGCTCCAAGGCCTTGGCGTGGAGCTCGCGCTCGCTCTCTTCTTCTTCCGCAACTTCACCGTCTGGGTCGCGATGCTCGGTGGCGTCTTCGCAGCCTCCTTCGAGATGCTCTACGAGTGGGATGCCTACTGGGGAGTCGGCCTGTCGACGACGTGGAAGCTCACCTACTACGGCTGCTTTGCCCTTTCCGGAGCGCTCGTGGCCGGCGTCGGTGGGTGGCTGCTGACCCGAGCCCTGGCCGCGAGTGGGGCGATCGACGCGCTGCCGGCGGGTCGCGAAGCAGCCGAGCATCGCACCGAGTAGTCGGGTGGCCGGCGCCGAGGTCTCAGTCGCCGGGCTCGGCTGGCGACCGCTCGGACGTCGTACGCCGGTCTTCGACGCGCTGGACCTCGACATCCCCGCCGGTCAACGCGTCCTGCTCGCGGGACCCAGCGGCTCCGGCAAGTCGACCCTGCTCCGCGCCATTGCCGGCCTGCTCCTGACCGCGAGCCACGGCGACCAGGCGGGACGGGTGCTCGTCGGCGGCGTCGACGTACGCTCAGCGCCGCCGCGCGCCGGGCTGCTGCTACAGGATCCGCACGCTGCCCTCGTCGCCGAGACGGTCGGCCGCGATGTGGCATTCGGGCTCGAGAACCTGCGGGTCCCGCGCGAGGCTATCTGGCCAAAGGTGGCGGCGGCACTCGAGGCCAGCAGTTTCCCGTACGACGTCGACCACCTCACGCGGGCACTGTCGGGCGGGGAGGCACAGCGGCTCGCCCTGGCCGGCAACCTCGTCCTCGACAACCCGGTGCTCCTGCTCGACGAGCCAACTTCGATGCTCGACGATGCCGCCGCAGCGGCCGTGCGGGCGGCGATCCGACGTGAGGTCGAAAGGCTCGGCTGCACGACTGTCGTCGTCGAGCACCACCTCGAGCCGTGGCTGGACTTCGTGGACCGGCTCGTGGTCCTCGACGCCTCGGGTCGCGTCGTGGGCGACGGCCCGGTGCATGAGGTCCTGGCTGCCGATGGGCAATCCCTGGCCGCGCAGGGAGTTTGGGTGCCGGGCTTGCCCGACCCCGAGCCGGTCGCCGTGAACCCGGACCTCGTGGCCCCGTGGTCCGCGGGACCTGAGCAACTCGTCGCCGCCGAGAAGGTCCGGGTTGAGCTGAGCGCCCGGTTGGGTGGGCAGCGCACGCCGCCAACGCTGGCTGTCGACGGTGTCGATGCCAGCCTGGCGGCACGTCGAACTCTCGCGGTCACCGGGCCGAGTGGTGCGGGCAAGTCGACTTTGGTGGCGACCTTGGCTGGGCTGGTCAGACCGACGTCGGGTCGGGTCGTTGCCCACCCGGCGCTCGCCACGCGCAAAGGCGCCGAGCCCTGGCGCTGGTCGGGTGCAGATCTGGTGGCCCGCCTGTCGTGGGTGCCGCAGGTGCCTGAGCACGGGGTCGTGACCAAGACGGTCGCTGATGAGGTGGTGGCGGCGGGTAGGGCGACGGGTCGTGACACAGCACGCTTGCGCGCCCGAGCCGAAGGGTTGCTTGAGCTGTTCGGGCTTTCACAGCTAACGACCTCGAGTCCCTACCACCTGTCGGGTGGCGAGCAACGGCGGCTGATGGTGGCGGCGGCGCTCGCTCATGGCCCCTTCGCCGTACTGCTCGATGAGCCGACGGTCGGTCAGGACCGCGCAACCTGGGCTGCGGTGGTCGGTGCTGTAACAGCCGCTCGAGGTGCTGGGGCCGGCGTCGCGGTCAGCACGCATGACCGCCGGGCCGTGACGGCCGTTGCCGACGACGAGATCGTGCTGGAAGGAGGTCGGGCACGATGACGGGCGCTGTCACTCAGTGGGTGCCGCGCGGGCCGCTGTCTCTGCTCGCGGCGAGCCTGTTGCCGGTGGCGGGCGCGTTGGCAATCGAGACGGCGTCGGTCGGCTCGATTGCCTTGCTTTTCGAAGTGGCCGCACTCGGATGGCTCGTCCGCGATATCCGCGCGACAATGCTGCGGATGGCCTTCGGGCTGGTGGCCGCGGCCGGGATCGCCGTCACGACATATCTGTATGCCGGCCGCGACCTGACCGAAGCCGCCACCGCCGCCTGCCGGATCCTGTACCTCGTCATCCCGGGAGCCCTGCTCCTGGGGCTGATCAGACCGAGTGAGCTCGGCGACCATCTGGCCCAGCGCTTGCACCTGCCGGCGCGGGGCGTGGTCGCGTGTACGTCAGTGCTGCAGCGGCTCGACGCGTTCGGGGAGGAGTGGCGGATCATCCAGCGCGCGCGACGCTCGCGCGGCCTCGGCTCCGGGGGCGGACCCGTCAAGCGGCTGCGCGAGTCGGCTGGCAGCGCGTTCTCGTTACTCGTCGTGTCGTTGCGACGTACTGGGTCGATGGCAGTGGCGATGGATGCGCGCGGGTTCGCGACAGCCACCGACCGCACCTGGGCCGAACCCGCTCCGTGGCGGTGGGGCGATTGGCTGATCGTGGCCATCGGCCTGGCGCTAGCGACGCTCCCCTGGCTCTTGTCGCGATACTCCTGACCCAAGCCGGACGCGTTCATCACCGTAGTCGAGGGCCGACAAACTAGACTGACAAGTCCGCCCACGCACCACGCAGAGGAGCCGCGATGGTCAAGTGGCAGGGCCTCCTGCTCGCGACCACATTGTTGAGTCTTACGGGATGCTCGTCCACTGCCGACGAGTCGCTCCAACCCGCCGCAAAGGTCGCTGTCGGTGACTGCCTCGCGCCCGGCTCAGACCAAGTGATCAGTTGCACGAAGGGGCATCTCGCGCAAGCGGTCTACGTCAGCGATGGCCCACCCACCGGCAACGCCGAGACTCTCGAGCCATGTCGGCGTGCGCAGGCGAACTTCCTGGGCCAGGACTTCAACACCCGGCTCGACGTGCGACTGTGGGTCGCGCAGGACGACTCCTACTACCGGTGTGACGTGCTGCTGCGTAACTCCACTCTGGCGAAGTCCGGCTACCAAACGCTCACGAGGTCGCTCAAAGGCGTACTACGCAAGGGCGCAGCCGCACACCTCCAGGCTTGTCTGGGCGCACCGTTCGACCCACAGGCCGACCAGGTCTACGTGCCGTGTGACGAGCCCCATGTCGCCCAGGAGCTGATCGTCGCCCCCGCCGTTGGAACTCTCGATGAGAAGTTCCCCGGCAACGTCGCCGCCCGCGCCACCAACGCCTGCAACGCTTCGGCCGATGCGGCGGGCCACCTGAAGGAAGGTCACAGCGTGTCGGCGTTCTACCCCGAGAACGCCGCTGCTTGGGCCACCGGTGAGCGGACGGCGGACTGCTGGTTGTCGGCAGACCGAGGCTCGCTGCCGGCCGTGCGCTCCAACCTCCGCTGAGCTGCGGGCGGCAGCGAATTCAGTCCACTGACGGCCAGAGCGCCTTTGGTTACCCTGAAAGCGATGCATCCCTCCCGTCTTGCACTGGTCGCCGCGTGCGCAGTGGTCGTTGCTGTGCCGTCCGCCGGTGGCGCACAGGTGCGCTCAGACGACCAGACCTCGGTCTTCACGTCAGCCCTGAGGTCATACCGGCAGATCGACCTGCGCCTAGCGCGGCCGGCTTCGCATGCGGATTCCGCGAGTCAGCGGACCTCTGGCGACGGAGACCAACTGCGCGGCATGGTCATCGTGATCGACCCCGGCCACCAGCTCGGCAACTCCAGTCACGCTGTCCAGACCACCCGCTCCGTCAACGCCGGCGGGTTCGACAAGGCCTGCAACACGAGCGGCACGTCGACGAACAGCGGGTTCCCGGAGGCGACGTTCGCGTGGCGTACGTCGCTCGCGCTCAAACGCCAGCTGACCACTCGCGGCGCCACCGTCCACCTGACTCGCACCACAAACTCGTATGACGACTGGGGTCCGTGCATCGACACCCGTGGACGCGCAGGCAACCGCGTCAACGCTGACGCTGTCGTGTCGATCCATGCCGACGGCGCCGACTCAAGCGTTCGCGGCTTCTTCGTGATCACGCCCGCCCACCAACGCGGCAGCAGCGAAGATTCCACCCGTGCCTCGCACCGATACGGGCTGCACGTCCAACGCGGGCTCATCCGCGCCGGCGCCGTGCCGTCGACCAGGGGCGGCGGTCTTTCCGTCCGCGCCGACCTCGGCACCCTCAACTGGAGCAACCGCCCGATCGTCATGGTCGAGCTCGCCAACATGCGCAACCAGCGCGACGCCCGGCACACCATGTCGCCGTCGTATCGGTCGCACGTGTACGCCCGTGGCCTCCGCTTCGGCATCACGGATTTCCTTCTGCACCGCTGACGCCCGCCGAAAATCGGGAGCCGGACATCACCCACCAGCGCTACCGTGCTCGCCATGTCCACGCAATCGCTGCGGTTCGACGACTGGTCTGTCGACCACGTCGGGGCCGGCGCACGCCTGCTCGCCGAGCGGCACCGGCGCCACCGGAGCACCGACCCCGTCCTGCCCGAGCTCAGCGAGACTCGCGCCGGTGAACTTCTGCAAGCGCAGGCAGACCGACCTGGCTGGGTTGCGCGGCGGGACGGCGAGGTCATCGGGTACCTCGTCTACTCGCCCGTGACCGATGGCGGGTTCACCGGCCACGCCTGGGTCGACCTCGACGGGCATGCCGCCTCCGATCCCGAGACGAGCCGCAGCCTCTACGCCCACGCCGCTCGTCATTGGGAGGACGCCGGCCTTCGCCAACATGTGGTCCACGTGCCGGCTGTCGAGGAGCTGCTGTGGCCATGGTTTGTCTCCAGCTTCGGTGTCCAGCACACCTGGGCACTGCGGCACAGTCGGCCACTCGCCGCTCCCCGCGGCCCCACTCTGACGATCCGCCGGATCGGCTCCGACGAGGCATCGATCGCCGGCCAGGCAGAGCTCGACCTCGACGACCACCTCCAGTCAAGCCCGGTGTTTAGCAGACGGGCGCCGACGTCGTACGACGCAGCCGTCGAAGGACAGCGCGAGTTCCTCAACCACGACGGTGTGTATGCCGTTGTGGCGGAGCGCGACGGTGACCATCTCGGGTACGGCGAGGTCACCGCAGACCCCCGCCAGGACCTACGTGCGCCAGCCGGGTCGGCCACTATCGGCATCGTCGTCGTCGGGGCGGGTGCACGCGGGCTCGGCGTCGGCCGATCGATCACGTCCGACCTGCTGCGTTGGGCACGCGAGGCCGGCCACGAACACGTGATCTGTGATTGGCGCGCCACCAACCTGGACTCGTCGAGGGCATTCCTTGCGTTCGGGTGGCGACCGACGTTCTATCGCCTCCACCGCGCTATCCCCTGACCCTTACTGCCGCATGAGCTGTATCCCGTCGG
>CAWFFZ010000002.1:0-16308 GCA_963815295.1 uncultured Actinomycetota bacterium | reverse complement strand
TACACGGCCACGTTGCGGTCGGCCTTGACTGATGGCGTAGCAAAGTACTAGCCACAGCGCGCTTCACCGACGGTGCCGTCAACGGTCGAGTCGATTCCGACTCCCGGGCGAAAGTGATGCTGCGCAGCCAGCGCTGGAACTAACGAAGGGCGCTCGTCCCCCACCCGGGAGCGCCGCCTGCTTCACCGGATTCGCTGCCGGTGTCCTGGGTACTCACTCGACATAGCAGCCCGAGCAGTCATCGCGTCAGGAGACGGTCATGGTCGAGAACACCCAGCTGTTGGAACAGCGCGTAGGCAAGCATCAGGACAAGTTAAACCAGGCCGCTGCGGTGGTGACGATGACACAAGACCGGCACGCTGATGCGGCGAAGAGCCATAAGGAGACCAAGCGTGCGCTGAGCACTCTTGAGTCGTCTCTGGAGAAGACGGAGAAGAAGGCGAAGCGACTCAAGAAGCAGGCGAAGAAGGCACGACGGCTGGCCTCCGCCGCTGCCAGTGACCGTCGTGATGCGCGGGCAGAATTGAGCACGCAGACCAAGGCCCACGAGAAACGGCAGAAGAAGCTCGCCAAGTCCGAGGCGGCGCTCGCTGCTGCTCGAGCCAGCCAGAAGGTCGAACAGACAACCTCGACGAACCAGGCAACGACATCCGCAACTCCCCCTAAGACTGCTTCGAAGACGACCAAGAAGGCGACCCCCGCTCGCAAGTCGACCGCGACGACCAAGAAGGCAACCGCCGCTCGCAAGTCGACCGCGACGACCAAGAAGGCAACCGCCGCTCGCAAGTCGACCGCGACGACCAAGAAGGCAACCGCCGCTCGCAAGTCGACCGCGACGACCAAGAAGGCGACCCCCGCTCGCAAGTCGACCACGACGAGGGCATCGTCACGGACGGGCAGTACCACTCGGGCGCGTGCCATCAAGAGGCGCAGTCCGGCCAAGCAGTCGACTCGTAAGTCGAGCTGAACCAAACCCAGAATGGGAAGAAGCAGCACGACCTGCTACGGGCGCCGAGGTCCCTCAGCATCGACAGTCTGGTTCTCCCCGATGACCCGACTAAGGTGATTCTCCGCAAGGCCCTCGCGAAGCTCTGCCGATGAGCGGGCGTAGACGCGGCTGCCGTTAGGTTCCCTGGCGATCCCACGTGGCGTGCCGCACGCGTTCTTGGTCACCTCGCCCGAGACCCGTTTCCTGACTATCCAGACACCTGGTACTGACGGGGCGTTCTACCGGATCGCCAGCGAACCTGCCCCTCCTGGCAGCCAACCCATCCCCGTCGACTTCGACCGCATCGCCGACGCCGCGCGGCAGACCGACGCGATCGAGATCCTCGGGTCTCCGTCCTTCTGGTCCGTCGCCTTAACCCTGAGGCGAGGGAACGCTCGGGCCTGGTGCGGTGAGGCTCTGAGGGGTAGTGACCTGGGTGACCGACGCGACGGGAGGACGAGATGGCCGAGGTCGAGCCTTGGTTCGATGACGTTTTCAATGCCGCCAGGCAGCTTCTGAGCCAGCCAACCGCGATGAACCAGGATGCTCGCGTTGACAGCCGGCAGATCGCGGATCAATGCGGTCGGTCCTGCAGGACCATCAGACCTGGATTCAACCGCGATGCTTGCCTGGTCGGCGTCGTATCAGGGCCATCGCGAGTGCGGCGGCCGCCAGACTGCCGCCGATGATGGCGAGCACGGCGATAGACATCGAGCCGGCGTCCGCGGTGGGAGTGGGCGCGAGCGCATCGGGTACGAATGCGGTCGGTGGTTCGGTGGGTCTCACGCTGACTGTCGCCAACGTTGATCGCGTCGGAGCCGTGGTTTGACGAACCTGCGGCGCCGAGGACGCCCTCGTGTCACCAGGCCCACCCGGTGGCCAGGTGAGGTCCGTAGCCGCGTCTCGTTCGACGAGAGAACCTGGTGACTGCTGTTGCCGTGCCAGCCACGGCGGAGTGGGTGGAGCTGAAAGGAGGACCTGGACCGGCGGCTTCGTCGTTCCGAACGGCGGCGTTGCCGACGAGGTCGGCTCAGGCAGGTTCGACGATTCACCCGACGGGGTTGTGATCGTGACGGCTGCACTGGATGCGCTCGTTGTATAGGTCGAGACAACCGACGTCGACTCCGTGAAGGATGTCGTTGTCACGATCGTGCTAGAGGTCGTCGCGGTGTTGGTCGGGGGCGTGGATGTTTCCGACGTGTTCCGTCTCGGTAGGCGTCGTGCTGGTGGGCCCCGTTGTCGAGCCTGAGGTGGTCGTGCCACTTGACGTCGGCGGATCGGTCGACTGCGTCGATTGCCGTGCGGGGTCCGGGCCGATTGGCGCGGCCTGTTCATTTCGAGGGACTTGTGCGCGTGTTGCTGTGCTGGCGGGCTCGCGTGTGACGAGGAGGACGAACAGGCACAGAGTCACGGTGGCAATGACCGCTGCACACAGCCGCTTCATCGCTCTCTCCTGACCGCCGCTCGCCCTTTCACTGCCCGAGGTGACCGGTGACCAAACGCGCTACACAGCGTGACGACGCCTGGCCTCCGCACCCCGGGGACGTCGGGGACCCAAGTCGCCAAGAGGCGAACAGGCCGCTGGTCGGTCATGACGACGAGCAAATGCCGCTTTGCATCCGGGGCAACGACGAATCCCCACAATGGGCCATTGCCAGGTCGGCTGTTGGCGAGCAGGTTGAAACGGGACACAGAGAGGAGCCTCCGATGCCGGAGTTCATGGACGTACACACCGGGATGCACGGAATCACTACCGAGGGCCTTCACGAGGCGCACCAGGCCGACCTGGCGATTCAGGATGACGAGAACGTCAACTTCAAGCAGGCTTGGGCAGATCCGGAATCAGGCATGGTCTTCTGCCTGTCTGAAGCTCCCTCTGTGGAGGCGGTGAAGCGGATCCACGAGCGTGCAGGACATCCCGTTGACCAGGTGTATGAAGTCCCCGTGCAAGCCTGACTGAGCTGGTTAACGTCAGGACCGCTTCGTCGCTGCTAGCCCACAAAGACCGACAGAACATGTCATGGCGGCTTCTGGTCGGGCGGTTCGTGATGGTCAGGACGTGCCATAGCGGCGTGGGTCGCCGCTCCTATGGTCCGCAGTAAGGGCACCCACTCGGGTGCTGGGACAGGAGCACCACCATGAACAAGCGCACGAAGATCGCCGCGATTGCCTGTGCAGTCCTGATGCCCGCCGGCCTCGCCGTCGCCATGAACGGCTCGGCGGATGCCAGCTCGGCCAAGCACCACGGCTGGCCGTCGTCGACGAAGATGTCGTCGGCCCAGATCGCCAAGCAGGCCAACGCCAAGGAAGGCACGCATGTCTTCACGGTGATCGAGCACGAGGTACGCACCGCCGACGTCGACACCGGAGACCCGGGCGAGAGCCCCGGCGACTTCTTCCTCTTCGAGAGCCGCCTGCTGCACCCGCACACCGGCGACCTGGTCGGTGTGGACTCCGGCAAGTGCATGATCGCGATCCGCACGTTCGTCTGCGACGCGACAGCAAAGATCCACGGCAAGGGGAAGATCGTCGTCGCCGGCGCCTTCTTCAGCGAGAACGACGGCGTGCTGCCGATCACCGGCGGAACCGGTGCCTACCGCGAGGCGGCCGGACAGCTCTTCGTCAGGGACCTCCCGAACGGGGACACCCGGCTGACGTTCGTCCTCGTGGACTGACCGTCCAGGTGGATGCAGAGGCCCCGTAACCCTGCGCGGGCCTCTGCAGGTCGCGCGCGCAAACATCTGTCGCTGTACGACCGAAGAGACAGAATGCGTCACACAGAGCGCCTAGTTGGCGGTCCGCACGTGGAAGGACCCCGGAGCTACCTGGATCCGGGGGCCTTCCAGGTCTCTTGAACTCCCTGAGACCAACGGGAGACTGCGTTCAGGCGGTTGCGTCAACCTCTGAGTGGGGTTTTGGCTCGGTGTCTGCCACCGGAGATCCGGTTGACCGGCCGGTCCGGGCATCCCTGCGGGCATTCGGGGGTGTTGTTGTTCATCAACAACTCCCGTCCGCAGTTGATGCAGAAATTGGGCTTCTTCGCCATGGACAGTGCCTTCCGGGTCGCTAACGCTTCATGGCTGCCGTCGGTTGATGGCGCGGCCTCCCCGAGAAGCCGCTGCATACTTACCCACCCGAGGGCGGTTCAAAACCAATACAGCGGGCGGGGATCGCTCGCTGTGCCGTCCCTGCCTAACTGGCGCCAGCAAGGTCGATCAGGCTGCGGCGGCGCAGCTCGTGCAAGATCTGCTCCTCTCGAGCAGCGAGGACCGCCAGCTCCTGCCATCCGGCCAGAGGTGTGTCGGGCTCCCTAAATGCGGGTGCGGGTTCGGGTCGGCGTGCTGTGCCGAGCGAGTGCTCGACCTGGGTCAGCTCTGTCAGCAATTCACCTGCCGACATTTCGGCTAGCTCGTGGGAAGTGTCGGGCGACGGCTCGGGTTCAGGGCGGTTCACCACTGCACGTCTCCCAGCTTCGGGCCGAGACCGCGATTCTGTCGACGTCTGTCGTAAAGCCCTTCGCCGCAGAAGCGAAATAGCCCCACTGCACCGCCGGCGGCGAGCGCGGACCAGATGGCATCACTCTGCTGGGCTTCGGCCCGCTTCTTGCATTCCTTGCGCAGCTCCTTGGAGAATTGGCTGTCCTTGCAGTCACCCTGGTTCGCGGATGCCTGGGAGTAGCCGACAGCCCCAACGGTGAACCCAACAAACAACGCGCCACCGAGAGCTCGCAGCCCGGCAGCGCGCAGCGTGGCCGACCCAAGGACACTCCTGTGGCCCTTCCATGCGTCGCGTCGTGAATACAACATGCTCGGCTCCGTCGAGTCAGCGACGGTCGATCTTGTAGAAGAGGCTGTCCAGCCGTCCGTGGTACTGGTCGTTGCCACCCCTTGTGGAGAGCGCCTTGGCACCGATCCGAATCGGTGCGCTGTTGGAGATGCGGCCGGTGGGGCCAGCCTTCTGCCTGTTGAGTGCGCCGTCGATCCACAGGCTCAGCACGCCTTGCTGTCGGCGGCACTGCAGCCGGTGCCAGGTGCCGTCGTCTATGTGGAGAGCCGACCTCACGATGAGCGTGCCGGCGCTGCCCGACATCGTGCACTGAGGATGTGAGCCGATCAGCTCGAGCTTCCACCGGCCTCCGGGCTGGTTGATCAGACCCTTCTGCATGATGTTCGGGTCCTTGCCGCGACGAGCCTCGGCATTGGTCACCTTGACGGCGGCACCGAACCAGAATGGGTTGCGGCGAGGGTCGAGCTGGCGCTTGTCAGGGACGTTGATCAGGGCGCGGCCACAGCCGATGCACGGAAACTTCGCAGCTTTGCCGGGGACTCCGTTGACTTTCCGAAGGTGTCCCCCGTTCGAGGTCCTGACCGTCCCGTGGTTGCGGTGACCGGACACGTCGCGGACTGTTGTACCGGGCCTGAGGGACTCTCGGCGGTCAAACGTGAACCGAAACTCTGTGGTGACCTTGCCAGCACGACCGAGTGCCAGGGTTGATCTCTCGCTGCCGGTGGTCGGGGCGGCGACGACGGGCTCGGCGGCGATGCCGCCGCAGAGGAGTCCGGTCGCGCTGGCAACCACTGCCAGGGCCATACGGGGATGCTTGAGGGTCATTGCAGATCCTTTGACTAGTCATGTCTCCCCGAGGACCGCCAGGTACCCGGATATTCCGATCGGAACCCATCTTTTCGAACTATGACGGACAGTGACGATCGACTCACGGGTGCCCGTAGTCGTTTGGGATCCCGCAGGCGACCGATTCGCCTGTCCCGGACCTACAACTAATGAAGACACCCCAAGTGATTCGACATGACGTCAGCGCCGATCCCACGCGCGTTACTGGATCACCGCATCGCACCGCGCACTCGTATGCCGGGCAGTACCAGGGCGGCCACAAGAACCCGAAGCCCGTCGTCATCCATCGGCTGCAAAGGCGTCCGGTTCAAATGACGCGGTGGCCGACTCGCTCTGCCGCGTTGAGGGCGGCTACGCTCGCCCGACCATGCCCGCTGGTCGAGCGATCATGCCGAGAGTCGGACGTTCGGAGACGCGAGACTCCGCCGATGTGGGTGGGAACGGCGGTGATACTTAGTCCGCGTGCCATGCAAGAGCACCTCGGAAGGCACCGGAACCTCGCCGGGCTTGAGCATGCATAAGTTTGCGGCGGCGCTTCTGAGGCTTACGTCGTAAACTGATGGTTCCCTGAAGCAACCGGGGTTCAACACTGCTGGACCAGGAGGTTGCCATGGGGCGGCTTCGCCACATGACCGAACGTGAACTGATATCCGAGCTGGCCGAAGTGGAGTTGGCGATCCGCACGGCACGCACGCCGGCGCCTGTACCGGCCTCGCTGCCGCCAGGCATGAGCGCCGACGGGTGGGAAGACTTGGCTGTGCTCGCATCCCGTGAGCATCAAATCGTGTCTGAACTGCGTCAGCGCCGCGCCAACGCCGCGAACTAGTTCGGGGCACGGAAGCGCAGCCTGCGCGTCGCTACGTGCGCGGCCGCCTCGCCCCAGCAGCCTTGAGGACGTTGAGTGATTGCGGGGATGTCGATCAGTTCGCGCGTCTGATCAGCTTCTTGTTGACGAACTCGTCGATCCCGTAGCGGCCCAGCTCCCGGCCGAAGCCGGAGCCCTTGACGCCACCGAAGGGAAGCTCTGCACCGTCCAGCAGCACACCGTTGACGAACACCATGCCCGCGTCGATCTGGTCGGCCACGCGCGCCGCCTGCTCCTCGTCGGTGGTGAAGAGGTACGAGCCGAGGCCGAAGGGGGTGTCGTTCGCGAGAGTGACCGCTTCCTCCTCCGACGAGGCCTTGAACACCATCGCGACCGGGCCGAATAGCTCCTCGCGGAAGACGTCGTTGTCGGGGGTGACGTTGGTGAGCACGCCGGTCGGGAAATGCGCGCCTTGACGCTCGCCGGAGGCGACGCAGCGACGCGCCCTGGGCGACGGCACGGTCGACCTGCTCCTGCAGCCGCTCGGCGGCGGCGACCGACGACAGCGGTGAGATGCCGTCGGCGTGCGCGAGGACGGCCGCGGTGAACTTCTCGACGAACTCGTCGTACAGGTCGTCTGCGACGATGAACCGCTTGGCGGCGTTGCAGGACTGCCCGGTGTTGTCCATCCGCGCCGTGACGCCCCGCTCGACAACCGCGTCGAGGTCGTGGGTGGAAAGAACGATGAAGGGGTCGGAGCCGCCGAGCTCGAGCACGACCTTCTTGAGGTTGCGGCCGGCGACCTCGGCGACCGCGGCGCCGGCGCGCGCGGAGCCGGTCAGCGACACGCCGGCGACCCGTTGGTCGGCGATGATGTCGGCGGCCTGCTCGTTGGTGGCGTAGACGTTGACATAGGCGCCTTCGGGGAAGCCGGCGTCGTCGAAGATCTGTTGGATGGCCGCAGCCGACTCGGGACACTGCGGTGCGTGCTTCAGCAGGATCGTGTTGCCGATGCACAGATTTGGCCCCGCGAACCGCGCCACCTGGTAGTACGGGAAGTTCCACGGCATGATCCCCAGCAGGACGCCGAACGGCGACCTCCGGATCACCGCGTCGCCCTCTCCGTCGAGCAGCTCGATCGGCTCGTCGGCCAGCAAATCCTCGGCGTTGTCGGCGTAGTACTCGTAGATCGCGGCGCTGTACTCGACCTCGCCGATGGCGTCCTCCATCGGCTTGCCCATCTCGCGCGACGATGATCTCGGCGAGTTCGCCCTTGCGCTCGGTGTGCAGCTCCGCCACCCGTCGGACCAGCGCGGCCCGCTCGGCGACGGTCGTCGTGCGCGCCCAGCCCTCGCAGCCGCCGCGGCGCTGCGATGGCGGCCTGAATCTCGGCGTCGGTGGCGGTCGGGTATTCCTTGACGACCTCACCGGTCGCCGGGTTGGTCACTGCATAACCGGTCACGCTCGTCGCCCTTATCTCGTCCGCGGGTCGATGACTCGACATTACGCAAGGTCGGCCACCTTGACGACCCTCCGGTCGGGCCTTCGTGTTGTCCACCTCAGCCGACCGTTGAGTTGGTGGTCCTGCGGATTCCACGGCTAGGGATCCCCCTCAAGAAGTGCTCTTAGCCAAGGGCCCGGCACAACGGCTGTCGCACTGCGCGGTACGCGCCACGATGCCGGTGCGCTATGGGCGTGCCGACGGCTGGGTGGAGGGGGCATCGTCTATTGATCGGCGCCGAAACCGCGGCTGAAAATGTTCAGTCCCCGACGGCGTCGATTCCGCGTTACACAATCTTGGGTTCCGGTTCGACGACGATGTCGGGGTCCTTGCCGTCATAGTCGAAACGGCAGAGGAAGTCACGCATGGCGTTGGAGCCGTGCGCGCCTCTTGTCGTTGCTCTTGATGGTCGTCCAGGGCGCCCACTCGGTATCGGTGCGCCGGATCATCGCCTCCTTCGCCGCGGTGTAGTCCTCCTACCTGTTCAGCGACTCCAGGTCGATCGGGGACAGTTTCCACTGCCGGACCGGGTCCACCTGACGGATGATGAAGCGGGTTCGCTGCTCGGCTTGGGTGACAGAGAACCAGAGCTTGGTCAAGGAGATCCCGCTGTCGACGATCATCCGCTCGAACAGCGGGTTTGGGCCATGAACTGCTCATACTCGGGCGGCGAGGCGAACCCCATGACGCGTTCGACGCCGGCACGGTTGTACCAGGACCGGTCGAACAGCACCATCTCGCCGGGCGCGGGAGGTGCTTGCACGTAGCGTTGGTAGTACCACTGGTCCTGCTCACGGTCGCTGGGCTTCGCCAGGGCCACGGTCCGCGGGTAGCGAGGGTTGAGGTGTTCCATGAACCGCTTGATGGTGCCGCCCTTCCCGGCAGCATCGCGCCCTTCGAACAGCAACACGTGCTTGCTCCCGGCCTGCTGCCCAATTCTGGAACTTCAACAGTTCCACCTGGAGCAGGTACTTCTGCTCGTCGTAGACTTCACGGTCAGACGCTGCTCGTACGGGTAGTTCTCCCGCCAGGTGTCGACGGCCCGGCCGTCGGGGTCCATGAGGACTGGGTCGTCGTCATGGTCCTCACCGATCGTGTGCCCGTCGATCTGGAGCCTGTCGATGTACTCCCTGACGTTGCGCAACATGCTCGGACAATACGCGCGCGGCAGATGGTCCGCACCGCGGCAAGGCACGACCACAGACCGGCGAACGCCCAGGGGCGCCGCCGGACACGTTAGCCGGGCGAGGCCGCCTCTGATGGCCCTGGAGCCTGTCATCCGCTCTGGTCCACGAGCCCCGGCCCGGCAGGCGGGGTACGACGATCGGGCGGGCAGGTAACCCCTCAGGTGGACGGCACAGCAGGAACTGCAGGGTCCGCCGAGAGGTCCGCCACGTGGCCGAGCCCCCGGCAGGAGAAGGTCCGGGTCGACCCGCTGATTCGACGGGCGGGATCGGGGAACATGGAATGCATCGGCCTCCTCCGGGATGGGACGCATGTGAGCGCGAACTGGCGACGATTCTTCGAGAAGCTGCTCAGCATCATGAGCAGCTCGCCGCCGTGCACCGAGTGTGAGTACACGCCCGTCGTGAGCCTGCTCGGGGTCCCGCACTGGGTCGTGGTCCGTAGGTGCGGCGTGCATGCCGATGCCGACTTCCAGGCCTGGGAACTGCAGCGTCGGTAGTGGCGCCCTGAGTACAGAACGACGTCCTGTCTGGATTCGTCACGAGGCAGCCCGCCTCCCACGCTGCAACTATCCGCCCGCATCGCAATCCCCATGTCCCCGCGTGTAACGCGGGCGGCAGACCGCATTCCGAGGCCGAACGGGCCCTTGCGGCGCGGCTCTAATGATCAGGGCGGGACGCTGACCAGCGACCACACATGGAAGGACCCCGGAGCTACCTGGATCCGGGGCCCTTCCAGGTCTCTTGACTCCCTGAGACCAACGGGAGACTTACATACCTACTTCGAGTCCGTCGTCGCGCAGCCCCAAGCCTCCGTGGGTTTGCTCCTCACGGCTCGTGCAGTTCTTGCTTTTGCTGGAAGCGGCATCGGTGCACCTCATCCTTCCTCGCAGTGGACTACCAGCACCCACTAGGCCACTGACCGAATCGTGTCTTCGTACGATGCCGTCGATGAGACAGCCGTCCGACCCGCCACGGGGAGGAGGTGACCGCACGGTCTAGGGCGCGCCGTCCATCTCCCCTTTCCTCGGACTATCGACACGCCATGGCCTCTGACTGGTGACCCCCTTACCGCAGGAAACACAGGCACTACAAGCAGTTATCACATAATTACTATGCGTTGCAGTTGTATAGGTACGCAGAGTGAAGCCGAAAATCTTCTGCACATAGTGGTTAGCGCCCGCTGGGCTGGGGTACTCCTTCTCGCGCGCCACCGACATAGTTATGAGGCTGGGGCCCGGGTTCGCACCTGGGCCTGTTTCATGTTCCAGGATAAGGACCCTTCATGAAGCGACTGTCCGCCACGCTCGCGATCGTCGTCGGAGTGCTCGTCGCCGGTTTCTCTGCGGCGTCGGCAGTCGGCGCCACCCCAGGAGGGGCCAGCGTCTCCTCGCAAGTGAGCGCGACTCATCACACGGACTGGGACGGCAACGGCTACCGGAGCTGCCCGAACCGCTTCCATTGGGTTCTCAACGGGACGGAGGGCGCGACGTACGCGAACCTCTACATCAACGGCGTGCTTGTGGACAACGGGGAGAAGAAGGGAAACAAGGTCTGGTTCTTCTACACGGCGAGCGCGGGAATCACCCTGAACACTTCGGTGTACGCCGAGTACGACGGAAGTGCTGACGCGAACAACCTCGTGATCTCCGGATGCGCCGAAGTCACGACGCCGTCGACCTCGACTGCGCCGAGCACGTCGACCGCGCCGAGCACGTCAACCACCGAAACGGTCCCGACCACCTCGACCGCCACCGGACCACGACGACGAGACGGCCCCGACGACGTCCACGGTCCCGACCACCTCGACCGCCACCGAGACCACGACGACGGAGACGGCACCGACGACGACCTCCACGGTCCCGACCACCTCGACCACCACCGAAACGGTCCCGACCACCTCGACCGCCACCGAGACCACGACGACGGAGACGGCCCCGACGACCTCCACGGTCCCGACCACCTCGACCGCCACCGAGACCACGCGACGGAGACGGCCCCGACGACCTCCACGGTACCGACCACCTCGTCACCACCGACACGGTACCACGACCACCGATACGACCGCCGACCGACGACCACCGACACGGAGACGGCACCACGACACCGACACGGTCCCGACCACGACCACCGACACGGCACCGACCACGACCACCGACACGGCACCGACCACGACCACAGAGTCGACCGCGCCGTCGCAATCGACGTCCACGCAGCCGACGACGACGAGCGGCGCAGTGCTCCCGACCGAGTCCAACGCGCCCGGCCAGGTCGTCCCGACAGCGATCGACGCCGGAGTCGAGGGTCAAGGCAACGACAGCTCCGGTCCCTCGCTGATGTCGGTTCTCGGAATCGCAGGTGGCCTCGCGCTGGCCTCGATCGGTGGGATCGCATTGCTCCGCCGCCATGGACAGCATGAGGCGTGAACGTTTCGCTTCCCTTGCAGTCATAGCGGGGCTCGCGCTCGCCGGCCTGTCGGCCATCACGTTGCTCGATGGGTCGGTGAGTGACACCGCTGCTTCACCGTCGGAGCCGACGCGCTCGGAACGAACGACCCGGGTCGAGCCGCCAGCCACGCTGCCGGTGCCGACGCTTGAGCCGATGAAGGCGCCGAGGGACACGCCGAAGGACGCGCAACCGCGAGCTCCGGAGGTCACAAGCCAGGCGCCGCAGCGCCTCGACCTGCCGAGCATCGGCGTGTCTGCAGAGGTGTTCCCGATCGGCACCGAGGGGTCAGCGACCCTCGTGCCTCCGGCGGACTACACGACGGTTGGATGGTGGTCGCAGGGCGCTGAGCCGGGCAGCGGCCAGGGCACCACGATCCTGGCGGGTCATACGGTTCACACCGGCGGTGGCGCGCTCGACCATCTCGGGGATGTCCGAGCCGGCGACCAGGTCGTTCTCGAGCGGGCGAACCAGGACCTCCGATACGAGGTGACGTCGGTGATGACCTACCGCAAAGGCACCCTCGCCCGCAGAGCGGCTGCAATCTTCGACCAGACCGGTCCAGAGCGGTTGGCGATCGTGACCTGCGGCGACTGGAACGGCGAGATCTACCTGAGCAATGTCGTGGTCATCGCGAACGACCCGAGCCCGTCAACGCCAGGAACTGACAGGACCCGTTGGACAAGCACGATTATCGGCATCGCAGCGATGTGCTTCCGAAGTCAGCTGACGCGTCGACCAGGACGTGTCGAGGTCGTCGAGCATTTTGGCGCGCCCTTGCATGTCGCATGGTGAGTGTCGGTGAAGCGATTCCACCGAAGTTAAAGTGCTGACCTTCCGAGTCACCGACACGCCGCTCCTGTCAAGATTCCAGCTCCTGGTGTTCCGAAATCTGTTGTAGCCCGGGCATGCGGCAGAGTCGCGTGTCCGCGCGTAGTGCGTCGCGAGTCAGACGTCGAGGGTCCCGTCCCGCTCGACAGACCTTGACGGCTGAGGTCCCGCGAGCACCGTCGCAATGGAGCCTCCGGTTCTGAGATCAGGGAAGGAGCGGCCCATGGCTGCCATCGTGGAGACCGCCGAACGATTCTTCGAAGCCTGTGAGACGGGTCAGGGATGGGGAGAATGTCAGCAGTACTGCCATCCAGACGCGACGTTTTCTGCCCAGGCTGCCGCTCTGGAGGGCGTTGACAGTCTGCAGGCCTACACCGAGTGGATGAAAGGCCTTCTCACACCCCTACCCGACGGCCGGGCGGAGGTGCGTTCGTTCGCTGTGGATGAGGCGCGAAGCAAGGTGTCGGCGTACGGGGTGTTCCATGGGACTCACACTGGCGAAGGGGGTCGGTCCGCCGACAGGAAAGAGCGCGGCGGCCGACTACGTCTACGACATGGCCTTCGAGGGCGACAAGATCCGCCACATGACGAAGATCTGGAACGACGGGGTCACGATGCAGCAGCTCGGGTGGAGGTAGCACCACCGAGCATGCAGCCGCGAGGGGACGAGTCGCGGCGAGTCGCGTTTCCGAACGTCCGTGTGTCACCAGCTGGATCATGGATGCGTGGCCCTCGTCGACGTTCGTCCCGTCAAGCTCGTCGAGGTATCTGGTCGACGGCGTCGGCACCCGGGCACGCTCGAGGCGTAGCGGTCGCAGGAGGGCCGCTGGCGCGGCTACGCGCGGTGGACCGTGGGCATCGGGATGCGGCACCTCGGATGGGTCGACCAGGACCAGCTGCGGCCACACGTAGTGCCGGATGAGGGGGCTGGGGCACCACCCCTCCGGGATGCCCCAACCCTCCCCGTCATCCCACGGATCACTGAGCCATCTGAAGCGCTCGCACAGGCCTCGCGCCCGCCCGGGGGGGCGTGCAAGACCGCCCACACCGTCTTGCCTTCCCGGGTGATGTCCCATCCCCAGCGCAAGGAGACGGCTTGGACCAGGACGAGGCCGAGCCCTCGGGAGGGCCGGACATGTGGTGGGTCCGCAAGGGGAACGCTTTCGCCCCATCGGTGACTTCGATTAGCACGATTTTCCCGGTCCAACTCACGCTCACCGTGAAGGGCGTCCGTGCGTGCACGACGGCATTGGCGACGAGTTCGCTGGTCACCAGACGGAGGTCCTCGTCGCAGGCACCGATGGTCCACGCCGCCACGCTTTCCCCGACAAATGATCGAGGTCACTCACGTGCTCTAGCGAGGCCGGCCAGCGCCGATGCCTGACAACTTCTCCCTGCGCGTTCATGTCTACTCCCGACGTCGGGAGACCGAGTCGCAGCGGGGACTTGACTGCGAGGCTTGGCCCGTTTGCCCAGCCTTCTCCGCTAGGGAAGAGATCTGTCAAAACCGCTTCTGGGACACCTGCGCTGGTTCGACAAGGACCGGCAGCGGCCCGGGATAGGTGGACGCAGCTGTGCGAGCGGCGGGTATGCTCGATTCGCTGAGATTCGGCCCGGCCCCCGCCGAAAGTTGCGCGTATGACCGCACAAGCGAATACCGACGTCCGCGAGGCCATCGACACGATGGTCCGACGGCTCGTCGAGACCCGTGACGTCAACGAGACGCTCACCTCGCTGACGGCTGCAGCTGTCGACTCGATTCCGTCCGTGCACTTCGCGTCCGTGTCTCACCGCACCGTCGGCAACCCCATCGAGACACTGGCACCGACGCATCCATTGGCAGTCGCCGTCGACGAGCTGCAGTACGACCTGTCCGAAGGTCCTTGCTACGCAGTCGTGGCTAACGAGCGGGTGGCGTTGTCCAACGACCTGTCCAGCGAGCAGCGCTGGCCCGAGTTCGGTCCTCGTGCAGCCGCACTCGGAGTCGGGTCGCAGCTGGCGCTGGTCCTGGTGGCCGAGGCGCGACAACGGGCAGCGCTGAACCTGTATTCGCGAGACCGCCAGGCGTTCAACGGAAGCTTCGAGATCGCCGAGCTGTTCGCGACCCAGGCCGCCCTGGTGCTCGGGTTCTCCCGCACCATCCAGAATCTCGACACCGCCCTGGGCAGCCGAACCGTGATCGGGCAAGCCGTGGGGATCGTGATGGAGCGCTACGGCGTCGACCAGACCAAGGCCTTCGAGTACCTGACCCAGCTGTCCCAGAACTCCAACACCAAACTTCGCACCGTTGCCGACAACCTGGTCAACCAAATCGCTGCCGACGCAACCAGAGTGCGTACCTAGAACGTGCGTCTTCGCCGACCCCTCCCACGAGTGGCGGCGGCGCATCCGAGGCCCCGGCGCCTGGCCCCTAGCGCCGGGGCCTCTTCCTCCTCTCGAACCGTCCCGCAACCCGCAGGAATGCCGAGAGCGGGACGGGTAGCATGGCCGAAGGTTCCCGCCGCACCCGGGTGCCTCGGTGAGCCGAGAGCCCGGAGGTTCAAGATAAGAGCCTCCAGGCTCGACCTTTAGTCCTGCTGGCCGGGACGACCTCGCCCTAGACTGCGGCAGCGAGTCCCTTCGCCGTTCCCTTAAGGGAGGGGGGCGAGGGGGGAGTCGTGCGGGGCCGGCCGTCCCTCAGCCGGCGATACCGTTGGCCTGCTCGACAAGTGCGGCCGCGAGCGCCAACGCCTCCGCCTTGTTGACTCAAAGCCTTCCTCGCCGAAGGCAGCGACGCAGACGTGCGGCTTGCCCTCGTGCTCTCGAGCCAGGTGAACGTCTGGCCACTCGCGCCGACGCTCGCCGTCGCCCATCGTGACTAGCGGATACCGAGACAGCGGGACCGTGCGGGTTCGCTGAGGCACCACTGGTCGGACGGGTGCCACTCGTCAACGTGTCCCTGGCCGTCAACACACCACGACTCCGCACTTCACGGCGGGCAGGCTGGCAGTGTTGGGTTCTGAGATGATCGTGCTCATGAGGTCCTTCCTCTCAGTCGAAGATATTTCGGCCCACAGCGCTCCTGACCTGCCCGTGTGTCTCGCGTGGGTACAGCGTTGAAGCGTCCCTAGTGCGCGACTACCTCGACTGACGGCGAAGGTTCGCGGACTCGTTTCCGCAGATCAGACGACCACGAACTCATCTGGCACAACCGCATCAGCAGCCGCCCTCAGCACCGAATTTGCGTCTAACGGGCATCGCAATCGCGCTAGGTGGGTACGTCCTCCCTGCCGAGAGCGTGACTGCGGGGTGCGCTCTCGGACGAGGCTCCGGCGACCGTTTTCACAGGCGTGCGCCGGAGCCTCGCTGTGCTCGACTTTCGGCAGAGTCGCGGCTACGACCTCGTCAGATGCGGGCAACCGCGGCCGGGCTACACGTTTGGGATCTCGGCTCGCGGGATACGAGAGGCTCGGCGCTCGGACGCAGACGAGCGCATCGGAGCGGCCCGGCGACAACCCCTCAAGCTTCCTTCGCCGGGCCGCTCGCCTGCGCGTGTGCGGTCGTCGACCAGCGGTGCGCTCTGCGGTCTGCGTCAAGCCCGTCGGACAAGGGCACCCGGGTCCCTAGTCGTCGCCGGTGGCGGGGCGCTTTCCCCGATACGCGAAGACCGGTAGAGCGACCGTGGGGTCTTGGTGATTGAGCTCGTAGTGGTGGAAATTCTCCTCGATGACCAGACAAGGAGTGCCGCGTCGACCGGCCCGCCAGCCGGCAACAAGAAGCCTTGTTTGTCCAGCGGACCTCCGACGAACGTCCCTTGGACGGTGTCTGTTCGATCGTCTGGCATCGGAACCCTCTCTCGCAGACTCGCCACATCCAGTGCTCGGCAAGCCATCGCTTGCCGTCTCGAACAAGACCAACCGAACGAAGTACAGGTGCATAACAC
>CAWFFZ010000001.1:0-580852 GCA_963815295.1 uncultured Actinomycetota bacterium | reverse complement strand
CAGGGAGCGAAGCGACAGGCGCAAGAGCCCGCCGACCACTCCCCACCAGCTCAACATCACTGACACGACAGGCACCCAAACACGAATAGAAGAAGTCTCGGAAACCGTTGTGTATAAGGGGATCTGAGCCTCAGAACTGTCGGTGGTCACCGATAGATTCACTCCCATGCACGACACGCACACCACCACTGTCGCTGATGTTGACACCCTCGACGCCAACCAAACCCTCACCCGCGCCGAAGAAACCCGCCGCCGCTCAGAGGCCGCCGACGTCGAGATGCTGCAGATCGCCGCCCACTGGGCCGACGTGCACGGCACCCTCCAAGGAACAGGCTTGGTGTTGCCCGGTTCCGAACGACTCATCCAGGTCGGAGGCGAAGGAACCCCGCAGGTGGCCGAGTTCGCCTGCGCCGAGTTCGGTGCCGTCCTGGCCCTGTCCACCTACGCCGGCGAGCTCCTGATCGCCGACGCCCTCGACCTGCGCCACCGCCTCCCCCTGTTGTGGGCCAGGATCCGTGCCGGGGAGGTGAAGCCGTGGATCGGCCGCAAAACCGCCCACGCCACCCGCAGCCACGACACCGCCGCCGCTGCTGCGGTCGATCGCAAGGTGTCGCGGTGGGCGGACCGGTTGACCTGGAGGCGGCTGGAGACGATGATCGACGCCGCCCTCACCGCCGCGGACCCCGACCGTGCTCAGGCCGAGGCCGAGGCCAGACAAACCGAGCATGGGGTGTGGGTGAACCCGTCGGACAGATCACGAGACTGGGACCGCGTTCATCCGTGCCGACGCCGTCGACCTGAAGTTCTTCGACGCCACCCTCGACCGGATCGCCGACAGCATCGGACTACTCGGCAACACCACCAGCAAGGACCTGCGCCGGGCCAAAGCGGTCGGGATCCTCGCCAGCCCCCAACAAGCCCTGGACCTGTACGCCACCACCGCCGACCAGGTACGGAACCGCGGCGACGCCGACCTACCCGACGATGTGCCCTCCAGTATCGGACTCGACGACGCCGACACCCACGGCGCCCACGACCCCGGCGGGAACCCGGAAGCGTTCGTCCGCGGTATCAGCATCAAGGTCGACCCGCAGACCCAAAGCCGTCCTCTACGTCCACATGACGCGCGACGCTCTGGACACCGGTGAGGGTGTGGCGCGGGTGGAAGGGATCGGACCCGTCACCCTCGACCAAGCCAAACAATGGCTCGGCAACTGCACCATCACCCTCAAACCGGTGATTGATGTCGCCGGGATCGCACCCGTCGACGCCTACGAGATCCCGGACCGGATGCGCGAAGCCGTCCACCTCATCACCCCCACCGACGTGTTCCCCTATGCGTCGAACACCAGCCGTCGGATGGACCTCGACCACACCATCCCCTACCTCGACCCCGACGACGGCGGACCACCCGGCCAAACCGGGATCGGGAAACTCGGACCCATGACCCGTCGACACCACCGGATCCGCACCCACAGCCGATGGCAGGTCAAACAACCCTTCCCCGGCATCTACCTATGGCGATCACCCCACGGCAGATACTGGCTCGTCGACCACACCGGCACCCGACGCCTCAGCGCAGCCTGACCCTCAAACACCCACTCCGCCTAGAACGTCAGGCGGTTCCTTCGGCTGCCTCCAGGGTGGCGCGGGCTGACTCGAGTCGCGCTACCGGCACTCGGTAGGGCGAGCACGACACATAGTCCAGCATGATCTTGTCGAAGAAGTGGATCGACGCTGGATCGCCACCATGCTCTCCGCATACACCGAGGACAAGGTCGCTCCTGGTCTCCTTGCCTTCCCAAGCCGCGACCGAGATGATCCGACCCACCCCATCGACATCGAGGGACTCGAACGGGCTGATCCCGAAGATGCCTGCTGCGATGTACTGAGGGAAGAACTCTGCCTCGACGTCGTCGCGGCTGAAGCCCCACGTCGTCTGCGTCATGTCGTTGGTGCCGAACGAAAAGAACTCAGCCTCACGCGCGATCTCGTGAGCCGTCAGTGCCGCGCGTGGCAGCTCGATCATCGTGCCAATGGGGAAGCTGAGCTCGAGCCCGGTCTCCTCGGAAACCTCGGCGATCGTCGCCTCAGCCTGCTCACGGATGATCGCGAACTCTCTCGACGTCGGCAACCAGCGGCACCATGATCTCGGGATGCGGGTCGAGCCCACGCTTCTTCAGCTGGGCAGCAGCCTCGGCGATCGCTCGCACCTGCAGCAAGAAGAGGCCGGGCACGGTGAGGCCCAACCGCACACCACGCATGCCGAGCATGGGGTTCTGCTCGTCGTGGCGCTGAACCTCCTTGAGCAGTGCAGCCGCTTGCTCGTCCGGCTCCCCGATCGCCTCGGCGACGGCAACCTTCACCGACAGCTCGGTCAGGTCAGGCAGGAACTCGTGCAGTGGTGGGTCGAGCAGGCGCACCACGACCGGCAACCCGTCCATCGCCTCGAAGATCCCGAGGAAGTCATCGCGCTGCAGGGGAAGCAGCTCCTCGAGCGACGAGTCGCGCTGCTCGTCCGAACGGGCCAAGATGACCCGCTCGACGATCTTGCGCCGCGCGCCGAGGAACATGTGCTCGGTCCGGCACAGCCCGATACCTTCCGCGCCGAAGTCGCGAGCCCGTTGAGCATCCTCGGGCGCATCGGCATTGGCTCGCACCCCCATCCGACGGGTCTTGTCGGCATGATCCATCAACCGGCGAACCGCCTGCACGAGCTCAGCGTCCTCACCATCACCAGCACTCTTGGCGTGTGCGCCGGCGGTCTCGGCGGTCGACAGCAAGGCCTCCACCACGACGCTGGCCGTGACGGGGACGGACCCCGCAAACACCTCGCCGGTCGAGCCGTCGATCGACAGCAGGTCGCCCTCGCTGATCTCTACACCGTCTGCCGTCCGGAACTCGCGCTTCTTGATGTCGACGCGCAGCGCCTCGACGCCGACAACGCACGTACGTCCCATGCCACGAGCGACAACGGCAGCGTGCGACGTCTTACCGCCACGACTCGTCAGGACTCCTGTCGCCGCGATCATCCCGCGCAAGTCGTCGGGGTTCGTCTCCCGACGGACCAAGATCACGTCCTCGCCTTTCGTAGCCCAGGCCACGGCCGTCGCCGAGTCGAAGGCAGCCTTGCCGACCGCCGCGCCAGGGCTAGCCGCCATCCCCGTCGCGATCAGATCCAGGTCGCCAGACTTGTCGAACTGGGGAAACATCAGGTTCGCCAGCTGCGCGCCGGTCACCCGCCGCAGCGCCTCGTCCAGCTCGATGACGCCCTCGTCGACAAGCTGCATGGCGATCCGGAACGCGGCGCCTGCCGTGCGCTTACCGACCCGGGTCTGCAGCATCCAGAGCTTGCCTCGCTCGACGGTGAACTCGATGTCACACATGTCTTTGTAGTGGCGCTCGAGCGTCTCCATGATGTGCAGCAGCTCGTCGTACGATGCCTTGTCGCGGTCACCGAGCGCCGTGAGCGGCAGCGTGTTGCGGATGCCCGAGACGACGTCCTCGCCCTGTGCGTTGGGCAGGTAGTCGCCGTACACGCCTTGGTGGCCGGAGGCAGGGTCGCGGGTGAAACAGACACCGGTGCCACAGTCGTCGCCGAGGTTGCCGAACACCATCGCGCAGATGTTGACGGCAGTGCCGAGGTCGTCCGGGATGTGTTCTTGGCGACGGTAGATCTTGGCCCGATCGGTGTTCCACGACGAGAAGACGGCGAGCACCGCGAGGTCGAGCTGTTCGCGCGGGTCTTGCGGGAACTCGCGTCCAGCCTCGTCGGCGATGATCTTTTTGTACGTCGCAACGAGCCCTTGGATGTCCTCGGCCGTCAGCTCGACATCGGTTTCGACCTTCCGGGTGTGCTTGAGGTCCTCGAGCGCCTCGTCGAACTTGGCACGTTCCACGTCGAGCACAGTGGCCCCGAACATCGAGAGCAGCCGCCGGTAGGAGTCCCAGGCGAAGCGCGCATTGCCGGAGATCTTCGTGAGCCCTTCGACAGACTCGTCGTTGAGGCCGATATTGAGGACCGTCTCCATCATCCCGGGCATCGAGAACTTGGCACCGGACCGCACGGACACCAGCAACGGGTCGTCGGCCTGGCCCAGGTGGCGCCTCATCTCGTTCTCGAGCCCGGCGAGGTGCTCGTCTATCTCCGCCGCGAGCTCGGGCGGCTCGCTGCCGCTCTCCAGGTATGCCCGGCAGGCATCGGTCGAGATGGTGAACCCGGGCGGCACAGGCAGCCCGATGTTGGTCATCTCGGCGAGATTGGCCCCCTTGCCGCCGAGCAGGTCCTTCTGTGACGCGCTTCCCTCGTTGAAGTCATACACGTATCTCGTCATCCGGAAACCTCTTGGTCGCGTCGTCACGTGGCTCGGGTGTGCCCATCTTGCCCCTGTTGGCGACCTACCGCGACCCCCGGCAGACAGCAGGTAGGCTTCGGACTGGGTCACCGGTTCGGTGGCCCGTGGAGGGATGGGATGGCGTTCAGGAAGGCCTGGATTCTCGTCGTCGGTTGGCTGCTGGTCGTCGTCGGCGTGATCGCAATGCCCTTACCGGGGCCTGGTCTGCTGATTCTGTTGTCCGGCCTCATCGTCTTGTCCCAGGAGTACCCCTGGGCCGAGCGCAGGGTCGAGCCGGTCAAGAGGAAGGCATTCGATGTTGCCAAGGTCAGCGTCTCGACCTACCCGAAGATCCTGCTGACCACGCTCGGTGCGTGCTCGATCATCGCGTTCGGTGTTTTCATGTGGATCAACCCCGAGATCCCGCACATCGTGACGATTCCGGCCCTGGGACCGATCGGTCCGATCGAGGTCGGACCGGACGTACCCTTTGGCGGCTGGGCGACGGGCAGCAGCATCATCTTGTCCGGTCTGATCGCGCTTGGCGTGCTCATCTACAGCATCAAGCGCTGGCGACATGAGGCAGTGGCCGAGCGCAAGGAAGCCAAGGGACAAGGCCGCGTAGGCAACGCGGTCCCCACAAAGACGTCGTGAGCTCTGGGCCATAGGCTGGCCGCATGAGCTCTCATTTCGACGTCGTCGTGCTGGGTGCCGGGCCGGGCGGGTACGTCGCCGCGATCCGCGCCTCCCAGCTCGGACTCAAGACAGCGATCATCGAAGAGAAGTACTGGGGCGGCGTCTGCCTCAACGTCGGGTGTATCCCGAGCAAGGCCCTGCTGCGTAATGCAGAGCTCGCCCACATCTTCACCGCCGACGCGAAGACGTTCGGCATCTCCGGTGACGTGACCTTCGACTACGGAGCCGCCTACCAGCGCAGCCGCAAGGTGGCTGACGGTCGCGTCAAAGGTGTGCACTTCCTGATGAAGAAGAACAACATCAAGGAGCTTGAGGGGCGGGGCACCTTCACCGATGCCACCACCCTTGACGTGGAGCTCGGCGATGGCGGGCGGGAGACCCTCACGTTCGACCACTGCATCCTCGCGACCGGCGCTACGACTCGACTCCTTCCCGGTACGTCTCTCAGCGAGCGCGTGGTCACCTACGAAGAGCAGATCATGACCGAGGAGCTACCCGGCTCGATCATCATCGCCGGCGCCGGCGCCATCGGCGTCGAGTTTGCCTATGTCCTCGCCAACTACGGCGTCGATGTCACTGTCGTCGAGTACCTCGACAGGCTCGTCCCTCTCGAGGATGAGGAGGTGTCGGCGGAGCTGGCCAAGCGCTACAAGAAGCTCGGCGTCAAGGTGCTCACGTCCACCCGTGTCGACGCCATCGACGACAGCGGCGGCAAGGTCTCGGTCACGGTGACGAAAGGCGACGAGCAGCAGACGCTGGAGGCCGACAAGGTCATGCAGGCGATTGGATTCGCGCCGCGGGTCGAGGGCTTTGGTCTGGACAAGACCGGGGTCGAGCTCACCGACCGTGGCGCCGTCGAGATCGACGGGTTCATGCGCACGAACGTCGAAAGCATCCTCGCGATCGGCGACGTCACCGCCAAGCAGATGCTTGCGCACACTGCCGAAGCGATGGGGATTGTGGCAGCAGAGACAATCGCAGGTGCCGAGACCATGGAGATCGATTACGCCATGGTGCCCCGTGCGACGTACTGCCAGCCGCAGATCGCCAGCTTCGGTTACACCGAGGCGCAGGCGAAGGAGCGTGGCCACGACGTGACGGTGTCGAAGTTCCCCTTCACGGCGAACGGCAAGGCGCACGGGCTCGGCGACCCGGGCGGCTTCGTCAAGATCATCGCCGATGCCGAGCACGGCGAGTTCCTCGGCGCCCACATGATCGGCCCAGACGTTACCGAGCTGCTTCCAGAGCTGACCCTCGCGCAGCAGTGGGACCTCACCGCTACCGAGGTCTCACGCAACATCCACGCTCACCCGACGCTGAGCGAGGCACTCAAAGAGGCTGTACACGGCGTCTCCGGCCACATGATCAACTTCTGACCACCCTGCGGGGCTAATGCGCGGGGGCGCCCGCGGGTGCATGGTAGAGACATGACCACACGTGATGACGACGACCAAGGCAACTACGACGACGAGGAACTCCCCGAAGGTCGAGAACACCGCAGCGACAACGCGGAGACCAAGGGCGCCTACGACGACGAGGAACTAGCTGACGGGCGTGAACACCGCAAGGACAACGCGGAGACCACAGGTCGCAAGGGCAGTTACGACGACGAGGAACTCGCCGACGGCCGTGAACACCGCACCGACAACGCGGAGACCACAGGCCGCAGCGGCAGCTTCGCCGACACTGACAAATGACCCTGCACCCGGCCTGACTTCCGGCTCCGGTTAGCGAGCGACTTCGACGAATCGAAGCACGTTGGACAACGGGTCGATAACCTCCATCGTTGGTCCGCCTGGCGCGTCCTTGTCGATGCCAGGACGCATCCTCGTGTACGACTTGGCCGACAGTTCGCGATGCAGGGCGTTGATGTCATCGACCGGCACCCACACGACCGAACCAGGCGTGCCGTCACCGTGATGCTCAGACAGGTCGATGACCATCTGATCTCGACGCAGCCGCGTATACAACGGCATGCCTGGCTCGAACCGGTGCTCCCACTCGACAGCAAACCCGAGATAGCCGAGGTAGAACTCCTTCGCCCGTTCCTCGTCCAGGATGCGTAGCACAGGAACTGCGCTCCTCAACCCGATGCGCGGCGGGTCATCGAGGGTGGCAGCGGCGGTATTCCAGTCCCGAAATCCCCACTGATGGGCGACGATCTCCAGCGCGCGACTGTGAGTAAGCCCGGCCAGACCGGACTGAGCGAGGTCGTCCCGCAGAATACCGGCAGCGCGCTTGGCGTCCGTGATGGTCATGTCCATGATTCACCTGCATATCCCGGTGCCGTGGTCGATCAGCGCCCGCATTACTGACGGGGCACCGTAGATCGCAAGTGAGCGGTGACCACACATTGATGTGTTCACCAAGCCGACAAGCGGCGCGGACGGCAGGTCACATCAAACCCAAGGGCAGGCTAGCACCGCTTGCGAGAGATCCTCGAGGGCGGTCACTCGACTGACGTGCGTGCGTGCAGTGGACGGGTGCGGTCCCCCTCCCCTCCAGCCTCACACCAGACGGCTTCCGGCGCATCCGGTGCTTACCTCGCGTCAGTCGCCAGTGCCGGAGCCGAACTCCTCCATGGCGAGGATCGGTCGTAGTGCGGCCTCGACCTTCTTCGTGCTGAATGCCTTTTGCAGGACATTGCCGCCGAGAACATTGCCGATGCTTCCCATGACCATCGCCTGGTCCAGTGCGAGGTAGCGTTCGGCGACTGTCCCGGAGCCGACGGCGACAGCATCGTAGAAGCCGCCCGTCCCATAGGCTCCCAGGTCCAGCTCGATGCGCGACAGGTTGTCGAACGCCCGCTTGGGCTCGTGCATCATCGCCAAGAAGGCGGCGTGCGGAGTGACGACACCGTCTCCGTAGTCGGGAGTCGGGTTGGTCGCCGGGCGGCAGTCGCCGAATCCAGGGTCGTAGTTGGTGCTTTCGCGGTCCGAGAAGTACCCGTCAGGGTTGAGCCCCAGCGCGTCGACGCCGTACTCCCGATAGCCGGCGAACGGGTCACTCGACGGGGAGAAGCCCCAGTAGCCGTAGTCGGCTTCGTCCATGCCGTGCTCGATCTGGGCACGGACGTGCAGCGGGTGGTTCTTGCCCCACGAGCGTGGACCCCAGGTCTGCTCGGGGACGAAGACGTTGGGCATGAGCTCCTCGAACATCGAGCCGCCCCAGCCCGGGACGATCCGCATGCCGCGGTAGGTGTAGGCGCCTTCGTAGACGTCGAGGCCGAGGTAGTTGCGGGTCACCCCGACCGGCTGGCTCTCGTGCCAGCTCCAATCGCAGCTCGCAGGGAAGGTTCGCCAGGGCGCAAAGTAGTGCTGCGCCGGCGCCTGGCGCCTCATGATGGCGAGGTATGACGTGATCCGGGTCTCCGAGACGATCGTGTCGTAGTGGTGGTTCGTGAGCCAGACGTCGGGAGCGTCGATGTGGCTGCCCCGGTAGACCTGGCCGGGTCGGTCATGGTCGAACGGGAAGAACCCGCCGTGCATGAGCCCGCCCGGACGAGGGGCGTCGGGGTTGTAGAAGGCGTCCCAACGCATCCGGTTGAACAGCCGATCGGCAAGCGGGCCGGCAGCGGGCACCGAATTGCGGACGACCCAGAGTGCCGCACCGAGCCAGCCGTTGTCGACGCTGGAGCAGAATGGGTAGATGGTGTCCCCGGACCCTGGCCAGGCACGCAGCGCTTCGCCGGTGGCTTCGTCGTACCAGTTGTAGTACATGCCGCTGGGCTCGTGGATTTCCATCTGCGCCAACGTCCGCAGGGTCTTTCGCACCACCCGGCTGCACTGGCTCGGGCTGATGATTCGCAGCTCACGTGCTGCGACAGCAGACCACATCAGGCCAGCAATGTTTGTGGGTGAGGTGTAACCACTCAGGGTGGACAGGTCGCCGGTGATGTTGTCAGCAGGCAGACCGGTCGCTGGGTGGGTCATCGCCTCCATCGAATGCCAGGTGTCCTCGGCCCAGGCCATGACCGTGGCGCGGTCGACGCCGCGAGGCAGCGGACCGGGTTTCTGCAAGACCAAGGTCGGACTTCCACCTTGCGCCGGGCTGGCCACGGCGGCGCTGACTACCGCAGCGAAACCCCCAGCCAGCACGTTGCGTCGGGAGACGGGGTTGGATCCTGGCTGGTACAGCTCTTTCATGGGTTCTCCTCGTTGTGGTGTCCACAGCTGGCACGGAGCACGAGCTGCGTTGGCAGCACCTCGTTCCGTCGTTCTTCCTGGCCCCCGGCGAGTCGCTCGTGCAGTCTCCGCGCCGCAAGAGCGCCGAGCTCACGCATCGGCTGCCGAACCGTCGTCAGCCCCGGCCGCGAGTGCCGTGCGGCCATCACGTCATCCCAGCCGGTGACGGCCAGGTCGTCGGGGACGCGCAGACCCAGCGACTCCGCCGCCGCGATCGCCCCAAGGGCCATCTCGTCATTCGCACAGAAAAGTGCCTGCGGCCGTTGCTCACGAAGCAGGTCTCCGGCGGACTGTTGGCCGCTCTGCTCGTCGAATGCACACGGAGTCGGGCGGTCGGGCGCGGGGACCTCGGCGTCGTTCAACGCGCGCCGAAAGCCGTGCCAGCGGTGGGCGATATCGGAGGACGCGTCCACGTCGCCGAGGAATGCAAGTGACGTGTAGCCATGGTCGCGGGTGAGGTGCGTGGCCAGAGCGTAAGCACTCTCCTCGTTTTCCGCATTCACTGCGTCGGCCCCCGCGATCGGGTCGCGTGCGAGCACGACGAGCGGCATGCCCCTGCCGACCAGCTCGGTGAGGACTTCGTCGTCGACTGTGCGGCCGAGCACGACCAGCCCGTCAACGCGTGCCGCGAGATCCAGGACCATGGCGCGGGCAGCCTTGCGACCGTGGGTCGAGAGAATGAGGACGCTTCGTCCCATCTCCCCGGCGACCTCTTCGTAGCCAAGGACGACCTCGGCGTAGTAGGGACCGGAGAGGTCGGGGAAGACGATGCCGTTGGCGGCTTGCTTGCCCTCTGCCAGCGACCGGGCCGAGTGGCTCGGAGTGAACTGCAGGGCGGCGACGGCCGACATCACTCGCTCGCGGGTCGGTGCAGCAACAGGCGCGCTGCCGCGCAGCACCCGAGACACGGTGGCGATGGACACCCCGGCTAGCTGCGCGACCTGGTAGATGGTCGCGCCTGGACCAGATCTCGACTGCCGCGGTTGGCCACCGCCCACGCCTGAGACTGCTTGCGCGGCGTCGAATGTAAGCGCTTCCATCGCTCGTGACGTTGCCATGCCCGTCCGGCACTGTCAAGGCCCGTCGACGCAGGACGGGAGAGGCGGGAGCGCTTGGCTCCCGTCTCTCCCGTCCACAATGTTTGCCGGGTGGCTACGGAGTCCTGACTACTCGGTCAGCACACCTACCAGCCGGCCCAGCGTGTCTTCGGTTCCGGTGAAGCCCTCGTTGGGGTTGAACTCGTCCTCACCGAAGTCGACATCCGGGTCGTCGGCGCTGCCGCCGATGTTGTCCGGTCCGACGCCGTACAAGAGCGGGAAGTTGCCGCCCTGGTCCATCAGGTTGGCCTCAGCGTTGAACTGGTCGACATGCCAGTTGCCGAAGAAGTGGCCACCCTCGTGAGATGTCACGTTGCCGACCGCCTGACCGACGAATCCGACCCGGTTGCTCGCCGACGTCAGATACGTGTTCAAGGAGTACGTCGGTCCCGCTGGTTCGCTCAACAGGTCGAGCAGCACCAGTGCCGACTCCTCAGTCCCGAAGTTGCCGGGGTCGATCGACTGGGCGATACCGATGGTGTCGATACCCGACTGCTCGATCGTGCCTCCCACAATGATCCGGCTGACGTTGGGCTTACCCCATGGGTCGGCGTGGTCACGGCTGTTCTTGATCTTGATTTTGAAGTCGTCGTTCAGACCGCTCGCCACCATGTCCTGCTTGATGCTCTCCCGGACCTCGGCCACGATCGCCGTGATTAGCGGGTTGAGATCCGCGTTGGTCAGGCCCCAGCGACCTAGGAACGCGCGCAGCGGACTGAGCGTGCGCACGCCCGGACCGCCCCAGATTCCAGTGTTGATGCGTGCTCCGTTGAAGTCGAGGAACAGCGTCTGCACTGGCGGGTTGTTCTCGAGACCCGGTCGATACGCCTCCACTGTCACGTCGTACGCTCCGTCGCCACCGGCCACAGCTAGGTAGTGCCATCCACGCTGGTCGGCGACATGGTCGTTCACCGCGTTGCCTCCACCGGGCAGCGGCGAGTTCGACGGGTAGATGTACGTGGCGTCCTGAGTCGACCCGTGCACGTTGACGCTGCCTGGGTCGTAGACGGTCAAGCTGGTGGCCGATCCCTCGACCGAGGCGCCTAGCACGTCACCCTTGCGCAGCCGGAACGCGTAGAAGTCGAGGTCCACCTCCGCCACGGTGATGTCGACGTTGTAGGGACCTTCGCTGTCAGCTCCATCACCACTGCCGGAGTCGAACGGATCCTCAGGCAGTGAGAGGTAGCCCGTCACCATCACGTAGTACGTGCCGGCGTCTTCAAAGGTGTGGGTGAGCAGGCTGTCGAAGCCGTCGGAGTCGTCGTTGACGTTCACAATCTCGCCGGCGTCGTCGAACAGCACGACCACCGAGTCCAACGACCCTGTCGGGGTGTCGATGTCGACGGTGAGCGAGTCGCCCGCGTCTGCATCCAAGGAGTAGAAGTCGAAGTCACCCGAGTCGCTGCCGGCGCTGCCGTGTGGCCCGTCACCGATGGTGGCTGTGGTGTTGATGCCCTCCCCGGACCCCGTGATACCAGTGTCGCCGGCCAACGGGATCGACCCGTCATCCTCGGTATTGGCGGGAACGGTGTCAGAAGAGACCTCCTGATTTGAAAGGTCACCCAGGACCCGCGCCCTCGGGTTCCTATGGGCGGCCGTCCCGAAGCCGGGTACCGGCTGCGCGGTCGCCGTGCTGTCGTTAGAACCCCGCGTGCCTGCGGGCTCGTCCTCGTCGACCACGAGAGGCGGCGCCAACGCCGTCATCTTGTTCTCGAGCCGCGCTTGACGCTGTTCGCCCTTGGCGGCGAGGTAGCGCTTCCAGCCGGCGTAGTCGATGACCGAGGGGTCAGGAACCAGCGCGAGCTGCGGGTTGGCCCCACTCGGCCTGAGCGTCTTGCCGGCGTTGCCCTTGTCCGCGGTCTGCAAGCCCACCGACAGCGCTGCCCGCTCGTGAGGTGTGACGCCGTCGCTGCCGCGCTGTGGCGCAGCGGCTACCGGCGCCAGTGCCGCGGCGATCATGCCGGCACCAGCTAAAAGCGCAATGGAATGTGTGCGCACGAAGTTAGTCCTCCCTCGATGGCCGAGCCTTGCGCTGCGGCCAGCGTCCCGCGGGTTCTTCGCCACCTGACCGCACGAGGAAGGTTCCCCCATACCGAACGTCAGCACACCTTGTCGGCTGCCGCCGGCCCACTGTCAATCACCGAGTGCAGCGCGTCACCACAGGATGGAGACACCATGCTCGCGTTGTCACGCTGCGTCAAGAGAGGAACACGCTTAGTTGCCCTTTTTCTGGAGACGTTCGTCAGCTGTTCCGCTTCGTCCGGCTGACCAGACCTCGGCGGCTGGGACGCGCAGCCGTCTTTGCCGCGCTCTTGCGGGGGTTGTTTCGACGGGCGACAGTGTCCACCCCGCGCTCGGGATAGTGGGTGCCCTTGTCCTTACCCGGGGCGGCCGAAAGGATGGCTTCGGCTCGTCGGTCCAGGAGACCGGTGAGGAGTTGCTGTGCGTACCCGAACACCAACGCGTATGCGAGGATCTGGCCCGGGGAGTCCAGCTCGCTCAGGCCAGGGACGAACTCTCCTTGGAGTGCGATGAGTCCGCCGATGGCCGTCAGTGCCCCAAGCGGCAGCTTGAGAAATGCCAGCGCGACGGGAACGTCGTAAGGCGTTGACGTGCCAGTGAGGTTCCTGATCGACACCGCTGCCGAGAACGCACCACCGAGGAGGCCGAGTACGAGCACCACGATCACGTCCTGCGAACTTGTTGGACCGCTAGGAATACTGTCGCCTGGGTCGACGGCATACTCGCCGGTCGGGCAAACCCAGGTCGCAGGTTCTTCCTCGGCGTTGGGGGGCGTGAAGCACAGCGGAATCTTTTCTGAGTTCAGGCCTACATAGAGCGCGAAGCCGGCCACCAGAATGAAGATCAGGGCCGCCGCCACAAGAATCGTGTTGCGGAAACTACGCAGTCTCGAGTGGTCACGATCCCCAGCACTGTGCCCCACGTCGATGGCCTTACGCAGTTCTGCTCTCGTCTCGGTCAGCGTTCGCTCCCGCGCGGGGTCGTCATACAGGAGCTCGAGGGCTGCGGCTCGTCGCGGGTCATCTCGACCTAGCCCAGCCTCGACGCGAGCGACGGCCTCAGGGATCTCAGCCTCTACCTCGTCCCAGTCGTAGAGTCCGACGATCAACGCCTCGGCCGCATGGAGTTTCTGGTAGGCAGCTTCGATCAGCCTCCCGCCCCACCAGTTGACGGCCCGATTGGGTACCGGCTCCTTGCGGTTGGCGGCTTTCCGCGCGCCTTGCAGGAGCTGGGCGACATGCGCGTCGAGCGCGTCCTCTGCCTCGAGCTGTTGCTCGAGGTCGAGGTTGAGAGCGTTGCGCTTGGCGCCGCGCTGTGTCTCCTCGTATGCCTTTCTGGCCACATCTCGGCGCGCCCGGATCGTCTCGAGTCGGGCCTCGAGCACCGAGGCGCTGACATCGACGTTCTGCACCCACACCCGGCGCGGCTCTTTGGTCTTGCCTCCTCGACGCCGACGCAGGAGCATGATGGCGACCACGACCGCGGCCGCTACCGCAACGGCGGCCAACCCTAACCACCACCACACACCGACCACCCCTCCTTGATCGTGGTGCGATAATCCCGTTCGGCCGAAAATTCACCGTTGCCCCCGGTTCTGAAGATGGCCCTGACAGTTGCGGCTGTCAAGCATGATCAGGGCTTTTGCCGATCCGGGTGCTCTGCCGCCACGCTGGGGAAGAACACCCGGAGGCCGCTGACATGTGGCTACCACTAGATCGGTCTGGGTAGATTCTGTACGATTCCCTGAGGGCTAGGCGGTCGTCCGGACGTCCGGCTGGGCCCGAGGCAAGGACGGTTAAGAAAGTAGGCGGCCTTGTTGTTGGCCAGCAGCGGCGACCCCAGGGGTGTTGCCAGGGCTAGGCCCCGGAGGCGCCGAGACCCCGCGTCGACTGGCCAACGTCTCCCCAAATCCCTCACATGGACGGCCCCGAGGCTGGCAATCTCAACCCCGGGACCTTGGCGGCCTAGCCCTCCGGAAGGCCGGCTGCCCTAACAGACTTATGCCCCGCTTGCCCTCGGCCCATGCCCCTCGGCCCGGTGTTTGACTCGGTCGACCAGATCCTGGGCAACCACCCGCAGCTTGATATTGCTGTCCTGCGACACCCGGACGAGCACGCTGAAAGCGCGGTCCTCGCCAATGTCGTAGCGCTCCATCAAAATCCCCATCGCCTGCCCGATGACCTGTCGGCTCTTCACTGCGGCGTCAAGCGAGGCAACCGTGCGGGTGAAACCCATCACCAGCGCGGCGTGCGAAGCAAAGAGGCTGGCCAGTTCGACGCTGTCGCCGAAGTCCCCGGCCTCGACAGCGTGGAAGTTGAGTGCCAACCGCTGGTGGTCGTCGGAGACCATCAGCACCGCCAACTGCGCGCGGATGCCCAAATCCGCAGCCTTGGGCCCGAAAACCGGCCACCGTGCATCGTTTGCGAGGTCCGTCGCAACCAGAACCCGTTGACCGTCCGTGACCTCGTAGCAGGGCCCCTCCGAGACGGAGTACTGAAGCTGATCGACCTGAGTGGCGATCGGATCCGTAGGCGCAAGGGTTTGCAGGTCTCTGGCACCGTTTCGAGCCGAGATGCTGACGTAGTCAAACCGCGGGATCGTGTCGAGGGCACTCTTCGTGATCATCTGCAACGCCTCATCGACGTCGGGATGTCGTTGAACATGCTTCGCCAACGCCTCGACGGCGTGGCGTATGGACGCGGAATCAGGCACGCAGCGGCCGTCCCTCCCAGGTGGTTCAATTCAGGCCGACTGCTTCAGCCACTCTCACTGTACGCCGGAAGGTGCCACGGAGGGTGGTCGTTGGATTACTCCCCGCTCCTTGCCTAACGCGGGGCGGTTAGACCAGACTCAGAGGACGCGCGGATCCTGCTCGGAATGGACCCCGCGAGGCCCCGGCCCCTACCCCCTGGGAGGTCGGGGCTCCCTCTGTCCGGCGCCCGCCCACTAGTTTCGGGCCAGGCCGAGTGGGCACTGGCTGCGCATGCGCATTCGGCTATTTCCTCTCCACGGAGGAGTTCACGCCCTCCCAGCTGCTTGAGCAGGCGCGGCTTGCCGAGGAAGCCGGCTTCGATGCCTTGTGGATCAGCGATCACTACCACCCGTGGAACGACGCCCAAGGGGAAAGTCCGTTCGTCTGGTCTCTGATCGGTGCGTTGTCACAGACCTGTTCCCTGCCGGTCACCACCGCGGTCACGTGTCCCACTGTGCGCATCAATCCCGCCATCATCGCGCAAGCCGCCGCGACCAGTGCTGTCTTGCTCGAGGGCAGGTTCATCCTCGGTGTGGGGAGCGGCGAGGCACTCAACGAGCACATTCTTGGCGACCCTTGGCCAACTGCCTCTGTACGTCTGGAGATGCTCGAGGAAGCTGTTGAGCTGATCCGTGCGCTGTGGACGGGCGAAGTGGTGTCTCATCGCGGCCGCCACTACACCGTGGACACCGCACGCATCTACACGCGGCTCGAGACCCCACCGCCGATCTACGTGTCCGCGTTCGGGCCGATGGCGACCGATGTCGCTGCGCGGATCGGGGACGGCTTCATCTGTACGAGTCCGGATGGCGAGCTTGTGCAGCGTTTCCGCGAGTCGGCTGGGGCGAACAAGCCTGCGCAGGCCGGCGTCAAGGTTTCCTACGCCGAGTCGACGGACGAAGGAGTCGCCATCGCACACCGCCTCTGGGCCAACAGCGGCGTGCCCGGCGAGCTGGCCCAGGTGCTCCCTTCACCTCGACACTTCGAACAGGCGTCGCAACTGGTGACCGAAGAAATGACGAAGGAATCGGTCGTTTGCGGCAGAGACGTCGACCGGCACGTCGAGGCGTTTGCGCCGTACGTCGAGGCTAATTTCGACGAGATCTACGTCTCCAACATGGGGCCCAACTACCGAGCGATGATTGCGATGTATGGCGACGAGGTCCTTCAGCAAGTACGCCGCATGCGTTGATGCCACAAGGCCCGGGGACTAGCGGTCAGGTGCACGCTAGTCCTCGTCGGGTGCTCCGGCCGACTCGCTGTGCGGATCGTTTTCAGCTGGCTTCTTGTCGTGCGGATCGCTCATTCCGCTCAGCTGCCTCTCGTCATACCCGCCTTCGGCGAAGTCCTCTTGATGCTCGCGCGAATCGTCGGCTGGGGGTGTTTGCTCGGGTGTCTCATCGGTTCCTGGAGTCGTCATGGCGCTTTCCTTGTTCGCAAGTGTCCGAAGCCGTAGACGTACCCGTCCTCTGCCCAGACAAACCGCGGAGTCCTGGCTGAACGTCGGCCGAGTGGACTCGACGGTTTGGCCGACGATGAAGGGGGAACCTGGCTGACATGCCGCATCTGGCGGCACCGTCACACGAGGAGGCGAACCATGACCACTGCACGTGAGCTGATGACCCCCAACGCAGAATGCGTCGGTGAAGATGACAACCTCGTCACAGCCGCCAGCAAGATGCGCGATCTTGATGTCGGAGCACTTCCGATCTGCGGCGATGATCGGCAGCTCAAGGGCGTCATCACTGATCGCGACATCATCGTCAAAGTGGTGGCCGATGGGGGGATCCTCGCAGCGTCACCGCGGGTCAGCTCGGTGAGGGCAAGCCCGTCACGATCGGAGCCGATGACTCTGCCGAAGAGGCCTTGCGGACGATGTCGCAGCACCAGGTGCGCCGGCTGCCGGTGATCGATGGGCATGAGCTTGTCGGGATGGTGAGCCAAGCCGACGTGGCACGATCGCTGCCTGACGACAAGGTCGCGGAAGTCGTTCGGGCCATCTCCCAGTGACGATCCGGCATGGAGGGTGGCGATGAGTGACTACAGCATCCCGTATCCGGGCTGGTCCGGGGACATGCCGGACCAGCCACACGATCAGATGCGCGACTACGTAGGCAGGGGCCTGCTCGATAGTCGACGCGCTCTCATCACCGGGGGCGACTCGGGGATAGGACGCGCGGTGGCCATCGCGTTCGCCAAAGAAGGGGCGGACATTGCGATCGCCTATCTGGACGAGGACGAGGACGCTGCCTACACCGCAGAACTCGTCGGCGAGGCCGGCACCCAGGCCGTTCTCATCAGAGGGGATCTGGCAGAACGGGGCAACTGTGAAAATGCCGTCTCAACTACGGTGCATGAGCTCGGCGGGCTCGACATCCTGGTGAACAACGTGGCCTATCAGTCACCTGTGGAGTCACTCGAAGAGCTCGACGACGAGCAATGGCGCCACACCTTCGACACGAATATCAGTAGCTATTACCGGGTCACGAAGGCCGCCCTGCCCCACCTCGCGCCGGGCTCGTCGATCATTAACACGGGCTCGGTCAATGGTCTGCGTGGTAACAAGACCCTGATCGACTACTCGGCGACCAAGGGTGCCGTCCACGCGTTGACATACGCCTTAGCCCAGGCTCTGCTCGACCGAGGCATCCGCGTCAACTGTGTAGCCCCCGGGCCGGTGTGGACGCCGCTGATACCGGCGACGATGCCCGAGGAGAAGGCGCGGCACTTCGGCGAGCAAGCGCCGTTTGGCAGAGCGGCACAGCCCGACGAGATCGCGCCGTCGTACGTGTTCTTCGCCGCGCCCCAGCTGTCGAGCTACTACTCGGGCGAGGTGCTCGCACCGATCGGCGGCGAAACACTGCCCGGGTAACGCTCGGGGATCGTTCCAGTCTGGCGTGCTAGACCCGCGCCAGCTCCTCATACGAAGAGCCACCGGTATTTCACTGGCTACTTGGGCGGTCACGCGGTCCTCGTCCGCGGCTCACCGCGGAGACCGTGGCGTCGAGGGAACGGGAGCGGCCGTCGTCCCACAACGCTGGCGAGTCGGTTTCAGTCCACACGATGCCGTCGGAGGCGCCCTCCAGACATCGGCCACCTGGCCAATGTGACCCGATGATCGGCCTGACCTGCACGGTTGAGCTGCCTTGGCTCACCTCAGGGCGAGTTCAAGCCCTTCGTCCGCGAGAATGACCTCGCCGCTGTATACCTCCCGGGCTGACGCGCCCGACCGTTCCCTGTCGTTGCCCGGCCAGAAATGAGAGAGGAGGAGTCGACGGGCTCCCGCGGCCGCGGCAGCGTCTCCGGCGTCGCGGGCGGTCAGGTGTCGAGCCTGTCCTGGCGGCGCCGGCGGAGTCTGTGGCTGCTGGTCCCGGTCGCTGGCTTCGACGATGAACAGATCAGAGTGCCTGCCCAGGTCAGCAAGGGCTGGGTCGGGCCCAGTGTCACCGGTATACGCGATGGTCAACGTGGGGGACGTAAGGCGGATGCCGGAGTTGGGCACGAAATGAGGCAGCGGACTGCTCTGAAGTTGGAACGGGCCGACCTGGTAGGTGTCTGCCGGCAGTGGATGCAGGTCGAAGACCCGTTGGAGCGCATCGGGGTCGTCCTCCAACGCAGCCAGGGATTCCATGACCCCGTCGGCGGCGTACAAGGGGATTGCAGAAGCATCACGGCGACCGAACCAGCGCGCCCTGAAGAGCCCATGCAGGTCAACCATGTGGTCGGGATGCTTGTGCGTGATGACTACGGCATCCACGCCATCGCCGACTGAAGAGTCGAGCAGTGCCAGCAACCTCGGGAGCGTGGCATAACCGAGATCCATGACGATGCGATAGCCGTCGTGCTCGAGAACGTACCCGCTGCATGCTCGGCCGGCCTCCGGCCAGGCACCGCAACTACCCAGAACGACAACACGGCTGTCCACAAGCACATTCTTGCTGATGCTTTCCGTGCTGAGTACCCGGTGGCCTTGCGAACCCAGCCTAGGAAGCCCCGCTGTCGGCTCCCGTGGGCTCATTGGGCACGAACCGCTTGAGCTTGCCGCTTACCTGACGGCTGATGTGCTCGACCGGGGTGAGGACGACGTCCGGCTCGGTCAGTCCTACTTTGGCGAGTCCGCCCACGATTTCTGCGCGCAATGCCACCAGATCGACGTCGCCGATGAGCCGGAGCATCACCTCCACACCACGAGGCGTTTGATGCACTTGGTAGTCCACGATGCGGGGCTGTCGGCCCAGCGGCGATCGAAGCACCATCGGATGAACGGTGAGCCCGTTGGCGTAGCGGAAGCTCTCGTCGAGCCGACCCTGCACCTCCTCGATCCAGGTGAGTGCGGACCCGCACGGGCAGGGCCTGTCGATGACCGTGACCTGGTCGGTGACCTCAAAGCGGATCAACGGGAGGACATAGTTGAAAAGGTTGGTGATGTAGATCTTGGCGGACGGCTGCCCAGGTGGTGTCGGCATACCGTCGTCGTCCACGGGCTCGACCAGGACCAGGTCGTCATTGAGGTGCATCCCGCGCCCGTGTAAGCACGAATAGCCCAAGCAGCCAGCCTCTGACGCGATCCACTGGCTGTGGACCTGCGCACCCCACACGTGCTCCAACCGGTTGCGCACCTCCGGCAGGAGAGCTTCGCCGACCGTGCGGATCCGGAGCGGCGCTACCTGCAGCCGGCCCGCCTCGGCTTCAAAGCTGAGCTGGTGCAGGGCGGATGGATAGCCACGGATCGTCGTCGGGCGCAGTGCGTTCAGCCGCGCCACGACTTCCGTGATCGGCAAGGTGATCGGGATCCGCTCAATCCTCAGCTCAGGATTGGAAAAGGTCTGGCCCTGGGCGGAGGAGCCATGCGACGGCTTGTCTGCGGCGACCAGGCCTTCGACTGGGGGCGCGGCTGCAAGGGCAGGATCATGCTCGCGGTCGTACGCATGCCACCGGGCGATGCTGAGGAAGTACGTCGCCCAGCCTTCCCAGTCGTAGACGTAGACCCCGCGCTGACCGCTGGAGCCGCCTGACGCGATCGCGTGGTGCTCGTCGAGCAAGTAGGCGTCCGTCGTCACCCGCTCCAGGTGCGCGTCAACCTCAGCGCGCGAGAGCCGATGATCGGTGACGATGTCGTCGAACCCGCTCGACAGATCGTCCTTCGTCATCGGCGCCAGGTCGGGCAGCCGCCCGACGGAGAACGTCTCCGCATCGATGTCTGCCAGCCGGTCCCGGTGCCAGGCCGATAGCTCCTTCGCCACAGCAAGGAGCCGTCGCAGCCTGGTGTCTCGCTCTGCGCCCTGCTGCTCCGCCGACCAGTCCAAACGAGAGACCTGCGCGGGCAACTGATCCATCGCCTGCGCGAAATGGCGCTGCCTCAAAGTGCGGTAGTCCGAGCTCGACGCCATGCGCAACGGTACGACGGGTAGTTGGTGGCGTTGGTCTGCCCACCCACACTCAGCCATCAAACATGTGGTCGTCTGAGAACGCGGGGAAGATGCTCGACAGGAGCGCCGAAATCGAGCTGTGGACAAGGCGCGGGCCACATCAAGATGAATCTCCAGAAGGGGATCGACATTCGCAAGCTCGACCGTCTCATCGCCGATGCAGTCCTGGGGACCGTGGCCTAAGGAACTAGTGCTACCGGGAGTCACGCGCCCAGGGGTCACAACGCTCAGCGGCACAGGTCTGGGTTGTTCCGGTCGGCCTGGCGGTAGGTCTGTTGCCGCGGATGCCGGTCATAGCCGTCAAGTCCGTCGTAGCGAGCCTTGGCGAGCCCGAGTCTGATCAGACCCAAGCCGGTGTCACGCCCCGCGTCGTGGACGTAGCGGAGCAGCCGGTCGTAGTGGTCACGGTCGTTCACGACCGCGGGGTTGAGCAACCGCGCCTGTCCGCCGACCCACTGGTCCAGCTTGCGTTTGGCAGCCCGGTAGCCGCACTCCCCGACCTCGGGGGTGTCAATGCCGATCAGGCGGACGTACACGCCCGATTGAAGTCGGATCGTATCCCCGTCCACGACGTAGCCCACCGTCGCCGCCTTCGCGGGCAGGCACGCCATCATCATCAGCGCAGCCACGGCTGCCACGGCCGGTCGCCTCATCGACACCTCGTTATAAGAATTCCGAATGAGCCTAAGGAATCGTGACGGGGGCTAGTACGGCTGCGACGACTGTCGTACGACCGAGGCTGTTGCCCATGCGTGGCGGGGGTTAGTTCCGGGGATCGATGCTGCGAACTATTCGCAATCCAGGCGGAGGCAGATCAGGTTCGTTTTGCCAACCTGTAAACCCCGTAGCCGACTGCGAGCAGGAAGTCCACAATGCACCAGAACACGATCACAAACGCGATTCCGATCCCGGTTCCGATGTCTTCAGCGTCGTTGCACGCCTGCTTACTGAGGCTCCCACAGTCGGACGGGTCGCCACCGGCCGACGCGATCCCGCCGATGATCCAGACGATGAAGAGCAACTGGACCGCCAGGAATATCCAGAGGAAGATTCGTTTCTTCTTCTTTGGGGGCGGTGACTGCTCTACATGGGGTTGGGGGTGCGCGGTTTGGCTCATAGCCGGACACGTTACGCGTCCCTTGGTGTGGTTGTGCCCCATTCGGCCAAATCCATCCAACGGTCGCTTAGCAGGGGCTGACTGAACATAGACTCCGCCCATGTCGTCACTCGGATTTCGAACCCTTGGTCGTCCGCTGGTGATCGTCCTCGCCCTGCTCGCGTTGCAGACGCTGACGTCATGTGGCGGATCGGACGACGCAGGCACCTCCGACACCTCCCAATGGCTGCGCACCGCCGGCAAGTTCGACGAGACCCCGCAAGAGATCGCCTGCATCGAGGCAGCGATGGAAGACCTGCTGTCGGACGCCGAGCTCGCGGAGTGGCTGTCACACAACCCCGAGACGATCACAGTCGAGGAGATCCAAGTCTTGCCCCATGCAATCGATGTCGCAGACCGCTGCCGTTAACCGCCTTCGAGACGGCATCATCAGACGCGGCGCAACCTTCTCCTACGTGGTGCGGGTGAGTGACCCGTCGACTGGCGAGTCGCGGCCCAAGTGGATCAGCGGATTCCCGACAGAGGCTGCTGCGAAGGCAGCAGTTGGTCGTACTGGCGGGCCAAGTGTTCGCGTCCGCCGTGGGCTCGTGTTAGCAAAGTGTTAGCAGATCGGCCGTGTCGCCGATCACGCTCGGTCACCGCAGGTCGCTGATCTGCGGTTATGCGGAGCCGCCTGTCGGAATCGAACCGACGACCTTCTCATTACGAGTGAGACGCTCTACCGACTGAGCTAAGGCGGCGCTGGACCGCTGCTGCTGGCGGACCGACGGGAGAGGTTACCAAGGTGGCCGACCGGCTCCCAAATCAGAGTCAGCGGCTGCGGCCACGGGATTTGAGCCGCGTGCCGGGCATCGGCGGCGCGGGGAGCCGGTCGCCGTCGAAGCCGACCACGGCGCCGAACTGGTCGCTGTCGCCGTCGTTCCAGGCCCGCCGGAAGTCCACGATCTCCTCGTGGGTGCGGCCGATGAAGTTCCACCACATCACGAGCTCCTCAGTGAACGGCTCACCGCCGAGCACCATCGCGCGGCCGCGGCCTGAGATGTCGAGCACGTCACGACCACCGCCGACGTACGCGATCTCACTGACGTCGAGCGCCCGGCCTTCCACGATGATGCCGGGGTCGATGGCGAGGACGCCGTACTCGAACGCCGGCTCGACAGACAGGCTGACGTCGCCTGTGACGCTGACTTCGACGCCGACCAGTGGGCTGTATGTCGTTGCCGGCGACACGCGCCCCTCGAACGTGCCCACGACCACCACGGCACGAAGCCCCGCCCTGTCGATGACTGGTAGGTCTGAGTATTGCGTGAAGTCGCGGGTGGCCGCGTGCCGTGCGTTGTCGGGTAACGCCACCCACAGCTGCAGCCCATGCAAGGTCGGTGAGTGCGCTGGTGGCGACTCCTCGGAGTGGCAAATCCCGGCGCCAGACGTCATCAGGTTGAGCTGACCCGGCACCACGATCGCGTCGCTGCCGAGGCTGTCGCGGTGTTGGATCTCGCCGTCGAGCAGCCAGCTGACAGTTTGCAGGCCGGTGTGGGGATGAGGCGGCACTCGCATCCCCGCCTCGTGGGTGATGTCTGCGGGGCCGTAGTGGTCGACGAAGCACCAGGCACCGATCATCCGGCGGTCGCGGTTGGGCAGCACTCGGCGAACTTCCTGGCGTGGCCCCAGCAGAACCGGTCGCGGCTCCAGCACTTCGAGGCCGGGGGTCAGCGGCTTGTTGGTGCCAATGCCGTCCTCGATCTCGACGTCAGCTTCGAGGTTGCTCATGCCTCATTCTCTCTCGCCTCGGGGGATGCGGCCTTCACGGGCGGCATACGTGACCAGTCGGCACGGCATACGTGACCACTCGGCGAAGGGGTCAGCATTGTTGGCCGTCGGCGGGGGGCTCGCCCTCCGCGAGGAACGTGTTAATCGCGTCATCGATGCACGTGTTGCCTTTGCCGTACGCCAGATGGCCATCACCATCGCGGCTGAGGAGCACGCCGGATTCGAGCAGGTCGGCCAGTTTCACCGCCTGCTCGTAGGGTGTCGCGGGGTCCCGAGTTGTGCCGACGACGAGGATCGGCGGCGCCCCCTTCGCGCTGAAGTCGGGCTGCCTTTCGGTCGGCTCGACCGGCCAGTTCGAACAGCCATAGGGAAACCACATGGCCATCTCTCCGAACACCGGCGCCTTCGCTGTGAAGTCGGCCTCACCGGCCTGGATCTCCGCAAGCGTCTCATCCTGGGGGTGGTCGAGGCAGTTGACGGCGGATTGCACCTCAAGCGAGTTACTCGGGTAACTTCCATCGGGCTGTCGATTCGTGTAGGTGTCCGCGAGGAGCAGCAGTGTGTCGCCCTTGCCGTCGACAGCCTGGTCGAGAGCTTGTGTCAGGACTGGCCAGAAATCTTGGCTGTAGAGCGCCAAGACAACACCAAGTGTCGCGAGCCCCTCGTTGACCTTGCGGCCGTCGCCGGTGGGGAGCGGGTCAGCGTCAGTCTCTTGAAAGAGCTGGACCAACCTGTCGCGAGCCGCATCGACCGAGTCGCCGAGCGGGCAACCGCCCTGCGCTACGCAGTCCTCGAGATAGGCAGTCAGCGCCACATCGAAGCCAGCCGCCTGGTTGATGGCTCTTGTCCGCGGCTCGGCGAGCGGGTCGACCGCCCCGTCAAGCACGAGGCGTCCGACCTTGTCCGGGAACAAGCCGGCATACGTGGCGCCGATGTAGGTGCCATAGGACGAGCCGAAGTACGACAAGTTGTCATCGCCGACAACCGACCTGATGATGTCCATGTCCTTGGCCACCTCGACGGTCGAGACGTGCTCGAGCAATGGGCCCGAGTTGGTCACGCAGCCCTGGGTCAAGTCGGCCCAGATGTCTTGGAGCTCCTGGATCTCTGCACCGGTGTCCGGAGTCGGGTCTGAGGCAACGTACGCGTCGAGGGCCAGATTGCCGATGCAGTCGACCGGGGTGCTGGTGCCGACGCCCCGCGGGTCGAAGCCGATCACGTCATAGACATCAGTGATGCTGGTGTCCAGATCAATGAAACCCAGGTAGTCGATGCCCGACGCGCCCGGCCCGCCCGGGTTGATCAGCAGCGAGCCTCGACGCCGTGACTCGTCTCCGGCCAGCTGACGCTTTGCCTTGACCGTGATGGCCTGGCCATCGGGGTCGTCGTAGTCGAGTGGCACCCAGATGTCGGCGCATTCACCGTTGTCACAGCTCTCCCACGAGACGTCCTGGTTGTAGAACCGCTCGAGGCCGCTTCCTTCGGGCCCGTCGCCGAACCCCTTCGGCAGCTCACCGGGCTCGGGGCTGGTTGGCGGGCTGTCTGTCGGTGAGGTCGGCGGCTGCCCGGTGGTGGTTTCGTTCGTCGTCGTGCCTTCTTCGGCGACATCCTGCGCAGCGCTGCACCCAGCAGCCAACACGAGCGTTGCCAGCGCGGCCACACCGCGGGTGACACGGCGATGAGTCATGGAAGGAGTCCTCCGTGGGGGTTTGGCCGATGACGCTTGAGCCGGGAGCAGCAACGAAGACTCCAGCGTACGTCGCACTCGGGTCTGGTCGGCCCACCTCCACAACGCCTTGCTTCGACAGCGACGGCCAGCGGGCGGAAGCGCTCACGGTGCAGCACCCGCTCACGAAAGCCGTGACCACCCGTCAATAGTTGACGGATGGTCACTTATTCCGAGAGCGATCCCTGCCCGTCCCGCCAGCCAACGCAACCACCAGCGCGGCGCAACGGCCATCCCAACGCCAACCATCAGCACTAACGGCTGGCGTTGCTGCGCTCTTCACCCGAAGCGCACCGCAGGCTCACCCTTCGGGGGCGCCGCGTAGCGAGATCATCAGTGACTCGAGCGCGAGTAGCGGGGCGATCTCGCCCTCCAGCAGCTCACGGGTAGCGAAGATCGCCATCAGTCGGCTCGTGGTCGCCTCTCCCGTGGTCGCGCGCGCCATCGTGTCGATGTCGAGGCGGTGCTCCTCGTTGACCAGCCCCGACGACGACCCGAGCTGCACCGACACGACATCGCGGTAGAACGACGCGAGGTCGAGGAGTGACCGGTCGATTGCGTCCTTGACGAACCGCTTTGCCCGCTGCCGCTGGTCAGCCTGGAGCGCCTTTTGGGCGGCTGCCAGACCAGTCGCCTTGATGCCGCGAGTGCCGGCGCCGTACGTCATGTCGAGGTCGGCCTGCTCGCTTGCGTCGAGGTTGTCGCTGCGCGGCTTCGCCTCCTCGGTGGCGGCATCGACGATGTTGGCGGCGGAGTTAAGGCAAGACCCGAGGTCGCTGAGCTGTCGAGGGATCTGCAGCACCTCTCGGCGTCGGTTGCGGGTGGCCTCGTCGAGCGCGAGTGCGCGTGCGCGGCCGATATGCCCCTGGGAGGCACGAGCGGCGAACGTCGCCAGGGCGTCGGGAACTTGGTCGCGCCTCGTGAGGTAGGCCGCCACGGCCTCGGTCGGCGGCGTGCGGAGCACCAGTGCCCGACAACGCGACCGGATAGTCGGCAGCACATCTTCGACGGCTGGCGCGCACAGCAGCCATACAGTCCGTGGTGGTGGCTCCTCGATGCTCTTGAGCAGTGCGTTGGCGGCGTTGTCGTTGAGCCGGTCGGCGTCCTCGACGATCATGACCTGCCATCGCCGGTTGGCCGGGGCAAGGGCGGCCAGCCGGACCGCCTCCTTCGTAGGGTCGAGAGTGAGCTGGGCCTTCTCGGTGACAAGCGAGGTGACGTCTGCGTGCGACCCAGCGAGCGCCGTGCGGCAGGCTAGGCACTCACCGCACCCGCGTCGCTCACACTGCAACGCGGCGGCGAAGGCTCGGGCGGCATTCGACCGGCCGGAGCCAGGTGGTCCGGTGAACAGCCAGGCATGCGTCATCGCGGCGCCCGGCTCGCCTTGCAACGCCTGACCCGCGCCCACGACGGCTGCCTCGAGCTGAGCGACCACGTCGTCCTGTCCGACGAGGTCGTCCCACACCGTCATGCGTCGACCTCGTCGGTGAGGTCGCGCACGCGGTGGCGTTCGGCGAGCGGGAGCAGTTCGTCCATCCGCTCGCGGACGGTGGCGGCGATCGCCTCTCGCTCGAGATGCGCGTCAACGACCAGGTAGTGGTCCTTGTCGGCGTCGGCAAGGGCCAGGAAGGATGCTCGGACCCGCTCGTGAAAGGCGACCGGTTCGGCCTCCAACCGGTCGTGGGTGTCGAACCGGCCGAAGCCATACTCGGGAGCGACGTCGAGCAGCACGGTGAGATGCGGTCGCAGGTCGGCCGTGGCCCAGCGAGCGATCTCCTCGACCTCATCGGCCACCAGGTCACGTCCGGCGCCCTGGTAGGCGAGGGTCGAGTCGACGTACCGGTCGGTGATCACCACCGCACCGCGCGCCAAGGCCGGACGCACGAGCTTGTCGAGGTGCTCGGCCTTGTCTGCGGCATACAGCAGCGCCTCGGCGCGGTCGTCGAGCGCTCCGGTCTCGGGTGACAGGACGATGGTCCGGATCGTCTGACCCACAGCCGTGTCGCCTGGCTCATGCGTGAGTACAACGTCGTAGCCGTTGCCCACGAGCCAGTCATGCAGGAGCCGTGCCTGGGTGGACTTCCCGGCACCCTCGCCACCTTCGAACGCGACGAAGAGGCCATGGTCGGTGTAGACCTTGGTGTCTCGTTTCAAGGACTGCCTCAGCTCGCTGCGGATGCTCGTGCCCGGTCGATCGTTCATGTGATGGTAGGAGAGCGCGCCGACGATCACCAAGATGACCGCTGACACGAACATTGTGATCGCCGCACCGTTGTAGTCGAGGACGGCGTCATCGTTGATCGACAACCGATGCTCGCCGATCAGACCGGCGGCAAGCGGCGCGAGTGCAAGCACCAGGCTGAGAGACAGCCGCACAAGCGTTTGCACAAAGGCGAAAGTCCTGCCTCGCAGCGCGTCTTCGACCTCAAGGCCGAGCAGTGTGTAGCCCGTGATCCAGGCTGTCCCGGCGAAGAAGCCGAGCCCTACCGTGACGACCGTGACGAGTGCCAGGTTGGCGACGAGCGCGACCACGGCCAGCAGCAGCCCCGCCACCGTCAGGGAGAAGCCGAACAGCCGCCGTCGCGACATGGCAGCGAGGAACCGCGGTCCACGCCACATCCCGAGCCCCAGCCCGGCAAAGACCGCGCCGAACAGCAGGCCGTACCCGGGGTCACCTCCGCCGAGGTCGCCGACGTACACCCGCGCGAGTCCGATGACGACGCCGCCGGCGGCAAATGCGCCGGTGATGCCGATGACGAGGCCGCGGATGACCGGGGTGCTGAAGACGTAGGACCAGCCGTCCTTGATGACCGCGAACACACCTGTGCGCTGGCCCGGCGCGATCGACGATCCTCGGGGTATGTCGTGCAGGGTGGCGATCACCAAGCCCGAGACGATGAACGACGCCGCGTTGAAGCAGAGCGAAAGCGTGACCGGATCGTCGAGCCAGCCGAGGGACGAGTGGACGCCCTTGGTGATCAGCGAGAGCACGATGAAGATCCCGGCAGCGGGCAGGGCTGAGCCGTACGTCGTCGCGATCGAGATTTGGTTGGCCGCCTCGAGCTTGCTCCGCGGCACCAGGTTGGGAATCGTGGCGTCCTTCGCGGGCAGCCACACGAGGGTGATCGCCTCGATGATCACGGTGGCCACGAACACCCACTCGAGGGTGCCGACGATGGGGATCGTGATGAAGACGGCACCACGCAGGATGTCACCGATGATGAGCGTCCAGCGACGGTCGAGACGGTCGGCGACATACCCGGCGAACGGACCGAGCACGAGAGCGGGAGCCACGCGGAGGAACAGCACCGTGGCGATGGCGAAGTTCTGCTTGGCGTAGCTGTCGGGGGCGAGCGCTCCGGCCATCGCTGTTAACGCGAGCAGACCAAGCCAGTCTCCGAGACTGGACAGGCCAAGGCCGATCCACAGCCGCCTGAACGCAACGATCGACAAGACCCCGCGCGGGTTGCTGCTGCGAGAGACGTCGGCCACCTCGTCAGCCTAGTGAGCCAACCCCGCAACGTCCGTGCCAGCGGTCGCGAAAACGCGCGCCCGCACGGACGCAACGGAGCTTTACTTGGTGGCGGCGCGCTTCTTGGCGGCGCGCTTCTTGGCTGGCGCCTTCTTCTTGGCGGCACGCTTCTTGGGGGCCGGTCCCTTGGCACGCTTGTCGGCCAGCAGTTCGGCCGCTCGCTCGATGGTGATCGTGTCGACTTCGTCGCCCTTGCGCAGGGTCGCGTTGAACTCCCCGTCAGTGACGTAGGGGCCGAACCTGCCGTCCTTCACGACGACGGGCTGCCCGTTCGCGGGGTCAGGCCCGAGCTCCTTCAACGGTGCGGACGCCGCCTGACGTCCACGCTGCTTCGGCAGGGCGTAGATAGCCTGCGCCTCGTCGAGGGTGATCTTGAGCAGCTGCTCCTCGGAGTCGATCGAGCGCGAGTCCGTGCCCTTCTTCAGATAGGGACCGTAGCGGCCGTTCTGCGCCGTGATCTCCTCCCCAGAAGCGGGGTCGACACCCACCACCCGGGGGAGCTTGAGCAGGTCGAGCGCCTCTTCGAGGGTGACCGTGTCGAGCGACATCGTCTTGAAGAGGCTGGACGTCCGGGGCTTGGCGTTTTTGGGAGCGTCATCGGGCAGCACCTCGGTGACATAGGGGCCGAAGCGGCCGTTCTTCGCGACGACGACGTTGCCCGTCGAGGGGTCCTCTCCCAGTTCGTGCTCTGCGCCCGACGGGTTGGCGAGCAGTTCCCTCGCCTTCTCGAGTGTCAGCTCGTCCGGCGGCAGGTCTTCGGGCACGTTGGCCCGCGTCTCGTCGGGCCCTTCGACGTATGGCCCGTAACGACCGACGCGGAGCACGATCCCTTCGTCGATGGGGAACGTCGACAGCTCTCGAGCGTCGATGTCGCCGAGTCCCGTGACCAGGCTCTTGAGCCCTTCTTGTTTCGCCGACCCGAAGTAGAACTCCGCCAGCTCGCTCGTGGAGTCACGGCGACCGGCTGCCACCTCGTCGAGGATGTCTTCCATCCCCGCGGTGAAGCCGTAATCGACGAGGCGGGTGAAATGCCGCTCGAGCAACCGCACGACGGCGAACGCCAGCCAGGCCGGGACCAGCGCCGTGCCCTTCTTGTAGACGTAGCCGCGGCTGAGGATCGTCCCGATGATCGAGGCGTATGTCGACGGGCGCCCGATCTCCCGCTCCTCGAGCTCGCGCACCAAGGTGGCCTCGGTGTAGCGGGCTGGCGGCCTCGTCTCGTGGCCGGCCGACTTGAGCTCCGCCACGGTGAGCGCGTCGCCCTCCGCGACGTCGGGGAGTCGCGTCTCGCGGTCGTCGCGGTCGGCGTCGGGGTCGTCGTGCCCTTCGACGTACGCCTTGAGGAAGCCGTGGAACGTGATGACGCGTCCACTCGCGGAGAACTCGCAGTCCTCGCCGGTGGTTGCGGCGGCACCGATCCGGACCGACACCGATCGGCCCTCGGCATCCTTCATTTGTGAGGCCACGGTGCGCATCCAGATCAGCTCGTAGAGCCGGAACTCGTCCCCGCTCAACCCGGTCTGGGCCGGCGTGCGGAAGCTCTCGCCCGAAGGGCGGATCGCTTCGTGGGCCTCCTGCGCGTTCTTCACCTTGCTCTGGTAGGTGCGCGGCGAGTCCGGGAGGTAGGCGGCGCCGTACAGCTCGCGGACCTGAGCGCGCGCCGCGTTGATCGCCGTGCCGGTCAACGTGACCGAGTCGGTGCGCATATAGGTGATGTGGCCGTTCTCATAGAGCCGCTGCGCCACCTGCATCGTGCGCGCCGCCCCGTAGCCGAGCTTGCGCGAAGCCTCTTGTTGCAGCGTCGTCGTGCGGAACGGTGCGTACGGCGAGCGGCGATAGGGCTTCGACTCCACGGAGCGTACGGCGAAGGACTGGTCGCGAAGTCCGGCCGCAAGAGCGCCGGCGCGCGCCTCGTCGAGGTGGGCAACCGTGGCACCCTCCTTGAGCGTCCCGACCGAAGAGAAGTCGCGACCCTGCGCAACCCGCATCCCGTCGACAGCGGTCAGCTTGGCCGGGAAGGTCTGCGGCGTTTTGTGCTCTCCGGCATCAAACGTCGCCTCGAGGTCCCAGTAGGAAGCTGCGCGGAACGCGATCCGCTCCCGCTCGCGGTCGACGACGAGCCGGATGGCCACCGACTGGACGCGTCCGGCCGACGTACCGCTCATTACCTTCTTCCACAGCACTGGCGAGACCTCGTAGCCGTAGAGGCGGTCGAGGATCCGGCGCGCTTCCTGAGCTTCGACGAGGTCCTCGTTGATGTCACGCGGGTTTGCAACGGCCTCCTGGATCGCGTGCGGGGTGATCTCGTGGAACACCATCCGGCGTACGGGCACCGTCGGCTTCAGCTCGTCGAGCAGGTGCCAGGCGATGGCCTCGCCTTCCCGGTCCTCGTCAGTCGCGAGATAGAGCTCGTCAGCGCCCTTGAGCAACGACCGGAGCTTGGCGATCTGCGGCCGCTTGTCCCTGGGCACGACGTACACCGGCGTGAAGCCGTCGTCCACGTTGACGCCGAGGCGTGCCCATGACTCGCCCTTGTACTTGGCGGGGATGTCGGCGGCCTTGTCGGGGAGGTCCCTGATGTGCCCGATCGACGACTCGACGACATACCCCTGGCCGAGGAAGCCCGAGATCGTGCGCGCCTTGGCAGGCGACTCCACGATGACGAGCTTGTGTCCTTCAGCTGCCACGGAGGGATGCTCCTGTCCGGTCGGATTCTAGGTGTCGGTCATTCGGTCGTTACTGCGAGGAAACGGTAGCGCGACCGTACAACCCCCAGTGATCCCCGAGCTGCGGGCGGCTACCGGTCCGGCTTGCCGTCCGAGGTCTCGAACGTCTCGTGCCAGGTCTTTGGAGACGTCAGCTCGGGCAGCGCTTGCTTGTACTGCTCGGCGAGTTGGGGCCATTCGCGCGCTAGCCGCGTGTGCAGCGTGATGGAGCGGGACAAGATGTCGCGGAACATCTCGGGATGCCGCTTGTACCAGGCGGCGGAGGTGCCGTCGGCCGACGAGACGAGCGCCGAGTCGAACTGTGCGAGCCGCCACCACTTGAGGTCGATGTGGGGAATGTTGGCCTCCGGATGCTCCTTCGCCAGGTCGCGCACCGGCAGCACCTGTCGGAGGGTGCCGACCACCATCGACTTGCCCAGCCCGACCAGGCCCGTCGGTGCGGTCGGCGACTTGCCGCGACGTGGTGGCTTCTTGCGCCGCGCCTTGGGGAACAGGTCAAGGTCAGGTTTGGCGATCGAGTCGTCGTACTCCTTGCGCAGCGTGTTGAGCTCGCCGAGCCGCTCACGCATGTCGCGGTGCATGCGCTGCGGACCCTCGAGGATGTCCTCGATCGCCATCAGGCCCATCTCGGCGGGTGCATACTGCATCGATACCAGGTGCTTGACCTGGGTCTCGAAGCTCTCGCGCACCAGCTTGCCGCCGCGCTCGTACGGCGAATGCAGGAGCGCCGCCACGATTCGGTTGCGGCGATGGAAGTAGGCCTGCCAGTCGATCGTGTCGTCCTTCTCGTGCCACGGCACGTGCCAGACGGCGACACCGGGCAGGGTCACGGTTGAGTAGCCTGAATCGCCCGCACGCAAGCCGAACTCTGCGTCGTCCCACTTGATAAACATGGGCAGTGACAGGCCGATTTCGCGGATGACCTGGGTCGGGATGAGGCACATCCACCAACCGTTGTAGTCGACGTCGACTCGGCGGTGCAGCCACTTGGTCGACCTCAGCGCATGCTTGGCGAAGTTGTGGCTGTGGCGGGTCTTCGGTGCGGGACCCCAGAACCAACGCCACTTGGCGACCGTCTCGCCATAGGCGTGCATCACCGTGCGGTCATAGAGGCTGAACATGTTTCCGCCCACGATCGTGGGGTGCTTGGCCAGATCGGCGAACGCGACGGCTCTCAGGATGCCCTCGGGCTCGCAGACCACGTCGTCGTCTAGCAGCAAGACATAGTCAGCGCTGCCCTTGCTCGCCGCCTCGTCCATCGACCGGGAGAAGCCGCCCGAACCACCGAGGTTTCCTTGCTCGATCAGCCGCAGCTTTGGCCCGAGATCGGCAGCGGCCTTTGCGTAGAGCTCATGGTCGGCAACCTTCTGAGTGCCCTGGTCGACGACGATGATCTCGTCGAGGAGGTCGAGGACAGTGGGCTGCTCGGCCAGCTTGACGAGTTGGTCGACACAGAAGTCAGGCCGGTTGAAGGTCGTGATTCCGATCGACACAGTCCCCACGGTCGCGTCGTCGGTCTCGAACCCCCACTCAGCTGAGTGGAGCGTCAACGTGCTGTCGCCGCCTTCGATGTCGAACCAGTACCAGCCGCCGTCGATGAACGGCTTGAGCGGCAGGTCGAACTCCACCCGCTGGCGCTTGGACGTGTTGACGACTGCGGCGTCAGCGCGCTGCACATGGCCCTTGGCGGTGGATCGGTAGACAAGAAGCGTCCCGTGGCCCGAGATGGTGGCCACGAGCTTCACCGTCTCCAGGTTGGTCCAACGCCGCCAGTAGCTGGCTGGGAATGCGTTGAAGTACGTGCCGAAAGTCAGTCGGTGCTCGGGCTTGGCAACGGCACCTTTCGCGGTGATCTCGCCGAACCCGCTCAGCCCTTCGACTACGTCGGTAACGGTCTCGTCGTACTCACCCTTCTTCGAGCCTTTGCGCCCGACAGGCCGGTCCTCTTCGATGTCGCCACCGGCCCCTGACTGTCGCGAGGTGCTCTCACCACCACCGAAACCCGACAACCCATTGACGTAGAGCGGTCGGATGTCGAGCTCTTGGTCGACGCGGATGATGGTCCGCTGGACGATGCGCAGGCTGCGGGGGGGTGTTGGCGTGCCCTCGGCAGTTTGCGGCGGAGCCTCGGCGGTGTCAGACAAAGTACATCCTCGGATCTGGGCGGAAGAACGGCCCTCACGGTATCAGTGGGACACTGGTGCGCCGTTTGTTCGCGAGCGCTGTGGGCGCGTGGGGACCGCGACGAGATGGGGGACGCAGGGCTGGGCACTAACATGTGCGGGTGTCCCGCCACCCGTCGACCGTTTATCTGCACATCGGTCCCCCGAAGACGGGAACGACGTACCTCCAAGAGGCCTTGTGGCGCAACAAGAGACGCCTTGCTGAGCAGGGAGTGACGTTTCCAGGTCGACCGATCGACCATTTTCGCGCCGCGCTCGACCTGCGCGGCCTGTCGTTCGGTGGGTATGACGATCCTGAGACCGACGGCGCCTGGCGCGCGCTGGCGAAGAAGGCTCTGGCGTGCAACACGCGGTCCGTGATCGTCTCCCACGAGGTGCTGGCAGCGGCGTCCGCCGAACATATCCAGACAGCGCTGAAATCGTTGCAACCGGCGCAGGTGCATGTCGTCTACGGTGCCCGCGACCTCGCCCGGCAGATACCAGCCGTGTGGCAGGAGTCGCTCAAGAACCGGCGCAAGCGCACCTATCCCCGCTTCCTCCGCGCCGTGTTGAATCAGCAGCCCGGCCAGGCGAGCGCGAGGTTCTGGGCTGCACAGGATGCCGTAGAGGTGCTGGGCCGATGGGGCAAACAGATTCCTGCCGACCGGATCCACGTCGTCACCCTTCCGCAGCGATCCGGCGACAGCAACGCGTTGTGGGAACGGTTCTGTGCAGTCCTCGGCATCGACGCGGACGGGTTTGACATGGACATCGCCCGCACCAACGTGTCACTGACCACCTCTGAGGCGGAAGTGCTGAGACGGCTCAACGTGATCCTGCCCGAAGACCTCAGCTGGCCGGACTACGAGCGGCTGGTGAAAGCGCGCTTCAACCAGCTCGCTGACCGTGGGTATGCCGGACAGCGGCTGCGGGTCCCCAATCGCCACCGCGAGCAGGTGCTCAAGACGTCCGACACCGTGCGCCGACAGCTCGCGGAGGCTGGCTACGACATCGTCGGCGATCTTCACGACCTCATCCCTGCTGACGACGCGTTCGGGCGGGCGAGAGGACTGAAGGCGGGCAAGGTGGCCGCCGCGGCGGTTGAGGTGCTCGCGACCGTGTTGACCAGCGAGCCGAGTCCGGCAGAGAAGCGGCGGCATGAGGCGCGCCGCTTGCTGCGCGCGCTGAGACCCCGAGGGAATCGATGACGAGTTCCGCGAGCGACCCGGCCAAGCGGGTCTTCTTCCACGTGGGCGCCCCCAAGACAGGGACGACGTACCTGCAGAACGTGCTCTTCAAGAACCGGGACGCGCTGGCTGCGCGGGGGGTGCTCTACCCCTACTCCGACACCGGCCAGTCGTTCCGGTCGATGCAGGACTTCCGCGGGGTCGGGTGGGGAAGTGCCGGGCCGGGCAAGTTCCGGGGTGAGTGGGGCGAGGTCGCAAGCCGTGCCCGCGACTGGGCCGGCGACACGGTCATCGTCTCCAACGAGCTGTTCGGCGGGACCAAACCGGCTCGCATCGCGACGGGTCTGGCGTCAGTGCAGCCGGCCGAGGTGCACGTCGTGTTCACGGCCCGAGACTTGGCGCGGCAGCTGGTTTCGGACTGGCAAGAGCACATCAAGCACAAGCACACCGTGACGCTAGAGCAGTTCGTCGACGACCTGATCGAGCACGGTCTTGCCGCGCCGGCGCCGTTCGGTGAGCTCTTCTGGGGCATGCACGACGCCACGCTGGTGCTGCAGCGTTGGGCTGACGTCGTGCCGCCTGCACAGATTCACGTGGTGACCGTGCCACACGAGGGGGCGCCGGCAGACACGTTGTGGAGGCGGTTCTGTGAGGCGACGGGGCTCGAGGCAGCGCGCTACGACACGGACATCCCCCGATCCAACACGTCGATGGGTGTTGCGGAGACGGAGCTCGTACGTCGGATGAACTTCGACGTGCTGGGGATGGCCGACGAGCACTACGACCCCTTGGTGCGCAAGCTGCTGGCCGAAGAGATCCTCGGCGGCCAGCTGCCCAAACTGGTGCTGCCCGACGGTCGCATCGAGTGGGTGGAGCAGCGGTCGCGACGGCTCATCGCTGAGCTGGCCGACGCCGGCTACCACATCGTGGGCGACCTCGAGGAGCTGATGCCGATGCGTTCGGAGCATCAGGACTACATCTCACCGACTGGGCTGAGCGAGCAGGACCTGGCGTCGGCCGCGATCCGCGCCGCGAGCGGACTGCTGCAGCACAGTGGGCGCCAGCGGCGGCGGCTCGTCGAGCTCCAGCTTGGGGCTGGGGGGTCGCCACCTCGTCGACATACGCTGCGCGACCGGGGCACGGATGCCTACTGGAAGGTGCGTGGCCGGGTCGGCCGGGTCGCCCGCCGTCTCGGGCTCAAGCGCTAGACCCGTTCTACACCCTGCTCCGGCTCCTGCTTCTTGACGCGTTGCTTGCGGGCTTCCCGCAACATCTGGTCGACCACGTCGAGCAGGGCCGCGTTGACCTCCGATCGTTTACGTCGTCGGGACGCTTGCTTGGCTTGGCGCTGGCCGCGTGGCGGTGCTGCGTGGGCACGAGTTCGTCGAGAGACCCCACGACGTCATACCCTCTGGCGCGGATCGTCGTCGGCAATGACCTTGCCCTGCTCGATGAACGCTCCCTCCTGCGCTGCGGTCAACGTGAGCTTGGAGTCGTCATTCACGACTTCAGTCAGGATTTGAAACAGGTCGGTCTTGACGTGCCGCCGGTAGTCGATGTGGGCCATCGACTTGCCGTGGCGGATGTTGTATCGACGCAGCACCTCGGCTGCCGTGACGCTCATCGACGTGTTGACGACCGGTACGTCGATGTCGAAGGCCGTGGGGTCGACGCCGATGACGCTGGCGAAGCGCTCCCAGAGCAGGCTCGGCGCGGCGCCCGACGGTGGGGTTGTGACGACGTGCACATGCTCTGGGGGAAGGCCTTGGGACCACTTTTGTAGCGCGGTCGGGGCGTCCTGTGCGCTCCAGAAGCCCTTGGACATGGCGCTCTTGCGGGGTCCGAGGACGTCGTCGAGGAACGCGTCATACCCGAGGGTGTGCTGGTTCTTGAGCCGTTCCTGCCAGACCGCGGGCGCCTGTCGCACCAGATCGCGCGCGGTGTAGATCACGTGGACTTCGATGTTCCCGAAGGCAGTCAGCGCGCGTTTGCACTCGGCGCGGTCGGCATAGACGAACAGTTCGCTCGACATGACAGCGGTCGGACCGTCCCACTTGCTGACCAGGCGCACACATCGGTCCCAGTCGCCGCGGATGTCTCGACCGTAGTCACGCTTCTCCCCCGCCCCTCGGAGGTCCCACAACGCGGAGTGGTGGGCGTCGCCGGGGTTTCGCGGGTAGAGCACACCGGCGGCCTTCAGTTGGCGTCGGTTGCGGTGGAGCACTTGCTGCAGGTAGGTAGTCCCGGTCTTAGGCGCGCCGATGTGCAGGTAGAACCGCTTAGTCACGCCGCAACCTTCTCACCACTCGCCTCCAGGCACTGGTCTCGCCTCGTGCTGGCATCACCTGCCGACCCCGGCCCGTCTCCGCCACCCGCGCAAGGAGCTCGACCGTGACGTCGAGCAGCTCGTCCTGGCTCAACTCGTCCGGTGGCCGGTTCGCCTCGCCAGTGAAGCGCGGACGCAGCTCATCGAGGTTGCCAACGACGCGGTAGCCCTGCTGTGACAGCCGCTCAATCTGTCGCTCTGCGGTCGCCACCGTCTGCTCGCGCCACGCGGCCGGTACGTCGAGCGGCCCGTGAGCACGGTGGGCAGCCAGCACCTTGACGGCGAACTTTCCCTTGACCATCCCCTCGTAGAGCGGCCACGACATGCTCTCGGGGAACTTCGCGTTCATCCGCCGCAGCACTTCCGACTCCGCGGACCCTAGCGATTTGTTCTCCCGTCCCGGCGGGATCTCGTAGTCGAGCTCGGGCAGCCGGCACGCCCCCCTGAACCGGTTCCACAACTCGTCAGGGTCGTCGGCGTCATGCGGGACGGTCACGATCGTCACGTTCTCTGGCGTCACCTGCTTGGCCCAGCGCGCGGCGACGCCTGCCAGGTCGTGCGCCCGCCAGAACCGGTGTGCCAGCTCCGCTGCCACCTCGGCGTCATACTCTGACGGCTCCTCGAAGATCGCATGCAGGTACTCGGAGTACGTGTTCTCGCTGCGGTTCTTGACGTTCTCCTGCCAAACGGCCGGAATCTGCCGACCGAGGTCGCGAGCCGTGATCACGACCTGGAGATCGTCGACCGCGAGCTCTGACACGACTCGGGCGCGACCGTTGCTGCCGGTCCGGGCGAACATCTCGTGCGAGATGATCGCGGAGCCATCGAACGCCAGGACCTCAGCGGCCAGGCGGGGCCAGGTGCCCCGCGCCTTGTCGTACGAATGTCCCTTGAAGCTGCCACCGCGCAGGTCGAGCGCAGCCCGGAAGTGGGTGTGGGGGGAGTCCCCCGGGTAGAGGTGGCCTGCGGCTCGCAGCCTCTCCTTGTTGTTGAACAGGATGCGTTGCAGATATGACGTCCCCGTCTTGGCCACACCCACGTGCAGCGAGACCGCGCGTGCCAGCGGGATCAGCCTCCTTCGATGTCCGGGTACGACGATCCGCACCCGATCCTAGTGCGGCAATGCCTTGCATCCGGCCCAGGTGGACCGGCGAAAGGGCCCTGCGACCGCCGTGGTCGAGGGCCCCTTCTGTGTCTGCCGTCAGGCAGGCGTTACCTGGGCTGGCTGCTCGTTGGTCTCCCCGATGGCGATCGGGCGCCGCTTGGAGATGTAGACCGCAGTCGCGATTCCGAGGGCCGCCACCACCGCGATCAAGATGCGGAGCGGGTTGTTCTCGTCCGTGCCCACGCTCATGCCGACGATGGCCGGCGCGATCAGCAGCGACACGAGGTTCATGACCTTGAGCAGCGGGTTGATCGCAGGCCCGGCGGTGTCCTTGAACGGGTCACCCACGGTGTCGCCGATGATCGTGGCCTCGTGGGCGAGCGAGCCCTTACCGCCGTGGACGCCGTCCTCGACCAGCTTCTTTGCGTTGTCCCAGGCGCCGCCGGAGTTGGCGAGGAAGACCGCCATCAGCGTGCCGGTGCCGATCGCTCCGGCGAGGTACGCGCCGAGGGGACCGACGCCGAGGCCGAAGCCGACGGCAATCGGAGCCAGGATCGCGAGCAGGCCTGGCGTCGCGAGCTCGCGTAGCGAGTCACGCGTGCAGATGTCGACGACCTTGCCGTACTCGGGACGACCAGTGCCCTCCATGATCCCGGGGATCTCGCGGAACTGGCGACGCACTTCGAACACGACTGCGCCAGCTGCACGTCCGACGGCGCTGATCGCGAGGCCGGAGAAGAGGAATACAACGGCGGCGCCGATCAGCAGGCCGACGAGGTTGGCGGGGTCGGCGACGTTCAAGACGCCACCGTAGTTAAGTGACTCGGCTTCGGTGAGCCCCGCACCTGTCGCTCCGGAGTCGAGGAACGCGTCGGTGATCTCGCCCCTGAACGCGCCAAACAGCGCTGTCGCAGCCAATACAGCTGTCGCAATCGCGATGCCCTTGGTGATCGCCTTGGTGGTGTTGCCGACGGCGTCGAGCTCGGTCAGGATGGCCGACCCTTCGCCGTGGACGTCGCCTGACATCTCCGCGATGCCCTGTGCGTTGTCGGACACGGGGCCGAACGTGTCCATCGCGACGATCACACCGACGGTCGTCAGCAGGCCGCAGCCGGCGAGTGCCACTGCGAACAGTGACACGACCACGACGCCACCACCCAGCAGGAACGCGCCGTAGACCGCGGCGCCGATCACGAGGGCTGTGTAGACCGCCGACTCGAAACCGACCGAGAGGCCGGACAAGATGACGGTTGCCGGGCCGGTGAGGGCTGTCTTGCCGACGTCCTTGACCGGGCGGAACTCCGTGCCCGTGAAGTAGCCCGTCAGGGCGAGGATCAGCGCGGCCAACACGATGCCGATGATCACCGCGACCGTGGCGATGAGAGCGGGGTTACCGTCCGCGTCAACCGCGCCGTTGAGGTCGGCGAACGACGTCGGCAGGTAAGAGAAGGCGGCAATCGTGCAGACAATTGCCGACACGGCTGCCGAGACGTAGAAAGCTCGGTTGATCGTCGTCAGGCCACCCTCGGTGGGTCGCGGCTTGCACAGGTAGACACCGAGGATGGCGGTCAAGGCACCGATCGCCGGGACGATCAGCGGGTAGACCAGTCCATCTTCGCCGAACGCCGCGCCGCCGAGGATCAGGGCCGCGACGAGCATGACGGCATACGACTCGAAGAGGTCGGCAGCCATGCCGGCGCAGTCGCCGACGTTGTCGCCCACGTTGTCGGCGATCGTCGCGGCGTTGCGCGGGTCGTCTTCGGGGATGTTTTTCTCGACCTTGCCGACGAGGTCGGCACCGACGTCGGCGGCCTTGGTGAAGATGCCGCCGCCAACACGCATGAACATGGCGAGCAGCGCCGCGCCGAAGCCAAAGCCTTCGAGCACGTCGGGCGCGTCGCCCTTGTAGATGAGCACCACGATGGAGGCACCGAGCAGGCCGAAGCCGACGGTCAACATCCCGACGAACCCGCCTGTCCTGAACGCAACCCGCATCGCGGGGTCGCGGCCCTCATCGCGGGCGGCAGCCGCCACCCGCACGTTCGCACGCACAGCCAGGGACATCCCCAGGTAGCCGATCGCGGCGGAGAAGGAGGCGCCTACCACGAAGAAGATCGACCGGCCGAACCGCACACTGGCGTCGCCGGGCAGCACGAAGAGCGCCAAGAACGCCACCGCGGCGAACACCGCGAGCGTCTTGAACTGGCGGGCGAGGAAAGCTTGGGCTCCCTCTTGCACCGCCTGGCCGATGACCTGCATCTTTTCCGTGCCCTCGGGGGCGGCCAACACTTCCTGCCGGAACAACGTGGCCATGGCCAGCGCCACGAGGGCGATGACGAGCACGATGACGACAAAAGTGGTGTTGCCGCCGGACAGAGACAGGTCCGCGCCGCCTTCGGCGGCGAGACTGAGCCGTGACATCCGGTACCTCCACGGAGCCCTACGGCCCCATTGCGTATACAGCTGGCGTGGTGCGGAGAATTGAGTGACTGCGAGGTGGGCGGGCAGTGCTGCCAGTCACCACAGACAAGTCGGCGGGGAGTCTAGCGACTTCACCGCACGGATGAGTGCGCGGGGCGGGTCAGGACACCGCGAAGGCGTTAGGTCCGGGAGGCGGCCTCGACCGAGTCGAAGATCGGGAAGACCTTGGCCAGCCCGGTGATGCGGAAGATCTTGAGCAGCCGCTCCTGGGTGCAGACAAGTACCAAGCTGCCTTCGTGGGCGCGCACGCGTTTCAGGGCGCCCACCAGCACTCCGAGACCGGTCGAGTCGAGGAAGTCCACACCTTCGAGGTTGACGATCAGGTCGTGATGGCCCGAGTTGATCAGGCCGACGAGCCGCTCGCGGAGCTTCGGCGCGGTGTAAACATCGATCTCCCCGCCTACATCGACGACCATGCGCTCACCGGACTCCCGGTTGTCCAAAGACAGGTCCATCGGTCGCTCCTTGTTATCGCACTTTATGACCGTCAACGTCCAAACTCTTGGCCCCAGCATTCAACCACGTCAAGTCCGGTCAGATCGGGATGCGAGGATATGAGGCTGTGATGGCTGCCCGTGACGACCTCGTAGAGCGCGACGGGCGACTGGGCTTTGACCCTGAGGCGGTCGCCCTCGGCCTCGCTGCCGTGGGGCAGCGTCGCGACCGGCTCACCCATCTCGAGGTGGTGGAGGCGCGGCAGGCGCGAGTCGCGAATTGGCCCGCCTGGACACACCCCGCGGTCAGCGCGGCCTACCTCGACCGGGGAGTCGTCGCACCGTGGAGCCACCAGGAGCAAGCGGCCGACCTGGCCTGGCACGGCCAGCACACCGTTGTCTCGACGGGTACGGCGTCGGGCAAGTCACTGGCCTACCTGCTGCCTGCCCTGTCCGCCATCGCGGCGAGCATCGACGAGCCCAGCGACCGGGGCGACACGGTGCTGTACCTGTCTCCGACCAAGGCGCTCGCCCAGGACCAGCAGGCCGCGTTGGCTGCGCTGGGGGTGCCCGGAGTGCGCTCGACGACGTACGACGGCGACTCGACGCATGAAGAGCGCGACTGGGCTCGCAGCCACGCCAATTACGTGCTGACCAACCCCGACATGCTGCATCGGACGATGCTGCCCGGTCATGCGCGCTGGGCGCCGTTCTGGGGGTCGTTGAGGTTCGTCGTGGTCGACGAGTGCCACTACTACCGGGGGGTCTTCGGCTCGCATGTGGCACAGATCCTGCGGCGGCTGCGCAGGGTCGCTGCCCACTACGATGCGAGCCCGGTCTTTGTGCTTGCGTCGGCGACGACGGCGGAGCCAGAGGTGACCGCAACCCGCCTCATCGGAGCACCCGTGATGGCGGTGACGGACGACGGCTCGCCACGAGGACGGACGGCGGTTGCCCTGTGGGAACCGCCGCTGACCTCGCTGGTCGGAGAGCACGGTGCCCCAGTGCGCCGCTCGGCTGGCTCGGAGACGGCCGACTTGGTGGCCGACCTGGTCGCCGACGGCATCCGCACTTTGGCGTTCGTCCGGAGCCGGCGCGGAGCCGAGACGCTGGCGCTCCACACAAGAGAGCTCCTGACCGACGTCGACCCGGGGCTGGCCGAGCGCGTGGCGCCGTACCGAGGTGGCTACCTGCCGGAGGACCGCCGCGAGCTGGAGCGCCAGCTGAAGTCGGGTGAGCTGCTGGCAGTGGCCAGCACGAACGCGCTGGAGCTCGGCATCGACATCGACGGGCTCGATGCCGTGGTGATGGCCGGGTTCCCCGGCACCCGTGCCTCGATGTGGCAGCAGGTCGGTAGGTCCGGACGCGAGGGACAGGGCGGGCTCGGGATCCTCGTGGCCAGGGACGACCCACTCGACACCTATCTCGTCACCCATCCCGAGGCGCTCCTGGGTGCGCCGGTCGAGGCGACCGTCTTCGACCCGGGCAACCCGTACGTCGTCGCGCCCCACCTGTGCGCAGCCGCCCAGGAGCTGCCGCTCACTGACGAGGACCTTCCGCTGTTCGCCGGTGATGTGGCCGCCGTGGTGGCGTCGCTGGTCGAGGCTGGGTACCTACGCAGACGGAGCCGCGGCTGGTTCTGGACCCGTCGCGACCGCGCCGCCGAACTCGCCGACATCCGGTCGAGCGGTGGGTCGCCCGTGCGGATCGTCGAGGGAGCCACCGGCCGACTCGTCGGCACTGTCGACGCTGGCTCTGCCCACGCGAACGTGCATCGCGGCGCGGTGTACGTGCACATGGGTCAGACGTACCTCGTCTCCGACTTCGACCTCCACGAGGGCGTGGCGCTCGTAGACCTCGCAGACCCGGAGTACTCAACGACGGCGCGCGACGTCACCGACATCACGATCGTGGACACCGACGTCGCAACGTCGTGGGGCGACGGCACGCTGGCGTTCGGCTCCGTCCAGGTGTCGTCGCAGATCGTGGCGTTCCTGAAGTTGCGGGTCGGCTCCGGCGAGGTGCTGGGCGAGGAGCCTCTCGACCTGCCCGTCCGCGAGCTGCTCACCAAGGCGGTCTGGTGGACCTTGACGCCGGGGCAGCTGGCGGCGGCGGGAATCAACAGCGCGGACATCCCCGGGTCGGCGCACGCCGCCGAACACGCGTCGATCGGGCTGCTGCCGCTGTTCGCCACTTGTGACCGCTGGGACATCGGCGGCGTCTCGACGGCCCTGCACGAAGACACCGGGCTGCTCACGGTGTTCGTGTACGACGGCCACCCGGGTGGTGCCGGCTTTGCCGAACAGGGTTACGCCAAGGCAGCGACCTGGTTGGCCGCGACCCGCGCGGCCATTACCTCGTGCACCTGCGACGAGGGCTGCCCGTCGTGCGTGCAGTCACCGAAGTGCGGCAACGGGAACAACCCGCTGGACAAGGCCGGGGCGGTGCGGATGCTCGACGCCCTGCTCGCGGGCACCCCCTGAGGTGGCTACGGTTGCGATGCATCCCGATCGCCGGGAACCTGGGGTTGTCGGTCGAAAGGAGTGAGCGCCGATGGTGATTCTGGGTGTGCTGATTCTGCTGGTCTGCGCCGTGATTGTGGTGGCCACGCTGGCCCGAGGCGACCAACCCACCTCGATCGACCTCGAGTGGTTCGAGATCGACAGCAGCGTGGCGGGCGTCTTCCTTTCCGGTGCTCTGACCCTGCTTCTCGGTGTGGTGGGAATCCTTGTGCTGGTTGCCGGTTTGCAACGGAGTCGACGACGTCGCGCCAACATCAAGGAGCTCAAGGCGCGCGCCGACGCAGCCAGCAAGTCCCGCGCCGAGGACCACACCGAGACTGGGCAGGACCAGCCGCCGCGCGACGCCGACGAGTCGTTCGACACCGCCCCTCGCGACCGCACATAGCGGGCGGGCGGCGCCGGCTAGGGCTCCGGTCCAGCACGTGCATTGCCTGCCAGCCGGCCGGTGATGCCGAACGGCAGGTCGACGTTGACGCTGACCTCGACCACGACGTCGACGCCCTCGACCTGGCACGTCACCAGCGACACATGATTCGCAGCAGCGATCTGCGCCGCAGCTTCGCAGCCGTCTCCGCCGCGCTGAACCCGCGAGGCTGCCGACAACGCGACCAGGTCGGCCGCTCCATCGAGCTGGTGCTGACGGGCGACCAGACCCGCGACCAGGAGACACACCCAGCCGACCAGGACGAGGACCGTAGTCCAGATGACCGCCCAGACAGTCGCGAACCCGGCGGACGCGACCCTACGCCGGTCCGTCGACACCGCTCTCGACCTCTACCGTCGACTCTGACCTCACAGTCATCGCAGGCAGCGGCGCGAGCAGCCAGCCCGGGCCGGTCTCTGACACTGACACGACCACGCTGACGCGGCTGCCGACGTAGGAGACAGTCACGTCTGCTCCGTGGGGTGCGGTGGCCCGGGCGGCAGCTATGGCAGTGGTCTCGCTGTCACCACGGGCAAGGGACCGAGCAGCGTCACGGGCCGCATCGACCACCTGCACCTGGGCCAGACCTATTGCCACCATCCAGACGAGACTGAGGATGAACGCCGCGATGACCGGGAGTACGACGGCCGCCTCGGCGGTGACACTCCCGCAATCTGCGCGGCTGCGGTCGCCTCGCCATGAGGACACTTGAAGTCGCGTCTGCATCGACTACTCCTTGGGGGCTTTGGCAGGGCGGGCTGCAGCGCTACTGCGTGCAGAGGTCAGAACGGCAGCAGGCTGGTAACGCGTTCGAAGATGTCGGTCAGCAAGTCCGCCCCGAAATCAGACGTGAGCAGCTGGTAGAGGAGGGTCGCGAAGCCGCACGCCCCCACGGTGCCGACGGCGTACTCAGCAGTGTTCATGCCCTCCTCGGTGCGCGTGTGTGCAGTGGCTGGGCGATCGCTTCGTGTCATGGCGGTGTCCTTTCAGTCGTCTGGCCGGGGGCCGAGACGGTGATGTGCTTGTGATGTCCCGACCAGCCAAGCGACCCTGAAAGCCCTGCCATATAAGGCGGTGTGGATCTGTTGACAAAGACCGTGGACCCTTCGGCTGTGGATCGTCAGCCCTGCAGATGTGCGAACGCGCCGGCGATCGTCGGGACGACGCCGACCAACATGAACGCAGGCAGGAAGCATGCGGCGAGAGGTCCGGCCGACTTCACACCGACCGTGCGGGCGCGCATCTCTACCTGCATACGTCGTTCGCGGCGCCGGTCAGCGGCCAGCCTGGTCAGGCCGTCGACGAGCGGCGCGCCCGACTCCACACTGCGGAGCATCGTGCGGGCAAGCGGCGCCAGCTGCTCATCGGCCGCGACCCGCTGCCACTCACCGTGCGGGTCGGCGCCGAGGGACAACCGAGCGGTGATCGCCTCGAGCCGGGCACCCAGCGGACCGCCCACCGCGGAGGCCACGATGGCGAGTGACTGCTCGGGGGATCGGCCGACATACGCACACGCCGCGAGCAGGTCGACGGCGACCGGCAGGTCGCGGGCGGTCAGCTCGCGGTCGCGTGTCACCGACGGGGGCTCCAGCCTTCCCAACCACCACGACAGCGCCCAACCCGCGGGGAGGGCCACCAGAGCGGCAACCCACGGCCCGGCCAGCATCCAGGCGAACGCGCCCGCCGTCGCGACACAGAGCAACGCTCGATGGCGTGGGTCCTCGACCCACCAGCTGGCCTCGCTCATGCCACGCCGTTGCGTCTTCACTTCTGGAGGCGGGCGTAGCCGCGCGAGCGACCCGGCGCTGTCCGCAAGGGCCAACCAGACTGCGGCTGCCGCCGCGACCGCCGCGACGAGCACTAGGCCTCCACCGCGTCCGCGAGACGTTCGACCCACAGCAGACCGACGAGGGCCAACACGATCCCGCCACCCAGGCATCCGAGCCCGACCGTCGTGTGGAGGAGGAAGTCGACGGGACGTGCCTCCATTGCCGTCCCGAGGCCAAGCCCGAAGACCGGCAGGACGGCAAGCATTTTGGCGGTTGCGCGGGGTGGAGCAAGCGACGCGATCACTTCGGAGCGGGCAGCGTCGTCGCTGCGTAACCCGGCCCCGATCTGGTCGAGCACATCGGCGAGTGCCGCACCGGAACGCTCGGCGACCTGCCACGCAGCCGACACGGCACGCAAACCGGCCGCTCCCGGTTCGGCACCTGCCGCGCGCAGGGTGCCCGCCACGTCTGCGCCCAGCCGGGCCGCGGTTACGAGAGCTGACCATGCCGGCCAGACTGCGACCGCGCGCTCGATCGCCACCACGGCGGGCAGCCCGGCCCGCAACTCAGCAGCGAGCGCATCACAGAACTCGATGACCGCGCGAGCATGTTGACGGCGAACCCGCCGGCTCCTGGCACCCTCGACCAGCCGTTGCACCATCAGGACAATCAGGCTGCCGGCGAGCGACACCACGACGATGCCCACGCCGCTGGTGCGCCCGAACCACCAGATCACAGCCATCAGCGCCGCGAGTGCGCCGACCGGGACCGCGACCCGCGGAGCGGGTATCCGGGGTCGCGAATCGGCACGCGCTCGCGACAACCGCTGCCTCGGCCATCCACTCCCGCCTGCCGCCCACACGCAGCAGCCCGTCAGCGCGGCAGCCAGCGCTGCCGTCATGGGGCTGTCCGCGCTGCGAGCAACCGGTCGAGTCGGTCGGCACCAGGGCCCATCAGCGGCTCGCCCCCGACCAGGCACGAGACCGCGGTCACCACCTCTACCAGCCCGCGCTCACTACGACGTACGACGCCGATCTCATCAACGCGGCGAATCCCATCTGGGTGGCGACGGAGATGGATTACCGCCTGGACCGCCGACGCGAGCTGGGAGTGGACGGCATCTCGTGGCAGCCCGGCCGCCACGCCCAGGGCCTCGACCCGGGCCGGAACGTCAGCTGCACTGTTGGCATGGAGCGTGCCGCAGCCACCTTCATGACCGGTGTTCAAGGCAGCCAACAGGTCGACCACCTCGGGGCCTCGGACTTCGCCGACGACCAGCCGATCCGGCCGCATCCGGAGCCCTTGCCGCACCAGCGCACGCAGTGGGACCTCGCCGACGCCCTCGACGTTCGCCTGCCGCGCTTCCATCGCGACGACGTGCGGGAGGTCGGGTCTCAGCTCGCTGGCGTCCTCGACCAACACCAGCCGCTGGTCAGCCGCCACACAGGACAGCAGGGCCGCGAGCAACGTCGTCTTGCCGCTTCCGGTCCCGCCGGAGACCAGGAAAGCCAGCCGTGACCGCACGATGCCGAACAACAAGGTGGCAGTCGCCGGTCGGATGGTGCCCGCGGCGACGAGCTCATCGAGCGTCATCACCCGCCTTGCCGGCACGCGCAACGACAGACAGGTGCCGGGCCTCGCCAACGGCGCCAGGACGGCATGGAACCGGGTGCCGTCACGGAGCCGCACATCGACGTACGGCGACGCGTCGTCGAGTCGCCGCCCCGCCGACGAGGCAAGCCGCTGCGCCAGCCTGCGCACCGCCGCGTCGTCGCCAAACCGTACGTCGGTCAGCTCCAGCCCACGACCTGCGTCGACATAGACACTGCTCGGGCCGTTGACCAGCACGTCGGTAACCCCCTCGCTGCGCAACAGCGGTTCCAGCGGGCCGGCTCCGACGGTGTCGCGCCGCAGGGCGTCGACGACCTCGAGGACAGCGGCGTCTCCCACGAGCCTGCCTTCCTTGCGCAACGCATCCGCCACCCGGGCGGGACTCGGCTCGGCGCCGACCTCGGCCAGGCGGCCACGGAGGCTGTCGAGCAGCGCCGGCTCGACGCGGGTCATGCGGCCTGACCCGACGCGCTCAGCCCGACGGTGTCGAGCAGTCGGCCACACTGCGCAGCGAAGCGACCGCGAATCAGCGGCCCGAGACCTTCGTTGACCGCGCGGGAGATCCCTCGTCGGTTTGCTATCAGTCCCGCCAGCGGGAGGCCGACGCTGTCGGCGAAGTCGTCAGCATCCACATTGCCACCTCGAGATCGGCGCACCACCAAACGAATATCGCCGCACAGCACGCGCAGCCTCTGAAGCTGTCGCTCCGCGCTCGCCGCCGCCCGGACGTCGCCGGTGCAGACGAGCAGCACCGTGTCAGACAGGGCGACCGCTTCGACAACGGCGTCGTCGAACCTCCGGGGCAGATCCACGACCACGAGATCGGCACCGCGCTGACCCGCGGTCACCATCGCGCGCATCGTCGACGGCTCCACGTCGGCGACCTCGGCTCGGTCCCACGAGAGCACAGCGATCCCTTCGGCTGCGGGCAACGCCTCGCGCAGGGCCGTTGCGCGAACCCGGCCCTGCGTTGCCGCCACCTCAGGCCACCGGAGACCAGTAGCCGCCTCGCAGCCAAGCACGAGCTCGATTCCACCGCCCAGCGGATCGGCATCGATGAGCAGGACGTCGTGGCCGTCGCGCGCGGCCCGCAGAGAGAGTGCGGCCGCGAGTGTCGACGCGCCGGCACCTCCGCATCCGCCGACAACGCCGATCGTCAACGCCGGGGACCCTCGCTCGTCGACACTGTCGGCAAGTCTGTCGACCAGCCACCTCTCTCCGTCGGGCAGCACCACCACGTGCTCAGCATGAATCGCGACACCGTGTCTCCAGAGGTCGGCTGACCCCGGCCGCGCAGCGACCAAGACAACGGCGTCGCGCCTGCCACCACCGAGCCCGGCGACCCCGTCGGCCAGGTCGCTGCCGACGAGCACGCACGAGGCCCGCCACCAGTCCGCACGAGCCTGCGCAGCATCGGACACCACGACGGGGGTCACCGAGGCCGCCGCGCAGAGCCGCATCAGCTCCGCGAGCAGGTCGGCGTCGGCGGTGACGACGAGTGGCGGGCCGATGCTGCCGTGTCGATCCATGGCAATAAGCATCCGGCGTACCTCCCCCGCGACCGACGGCTTGACCGGGCCCTGTGGATGACGACTCGACCGCTGCTGGCTGTGCACAAACGGCTGCCGGGCGCGAGACTGCGCCCTCACGCAATGACGAAGAAAGGGGCGGCCTCCGGTGGGGGGGTACCGGAGGCCGCCGGGGCCCTAATTCCGGGGGGGATGGAATCGGACCCGATGTCCAGCGACGAGGGGGGATTGCCGCTGGAGACGGCATCTACTCTACAACCCGTCCAGGGCGTTTTCGCAATGCGCCAGGTGAGAACGTTCTATCCTCGAAGACCCGCGACGTTCGCACCGTGACCTGACCCAGGCTGCAGCCAAGGAGGCGAGCCACCGTGACGTCCCCGACGCACCGACCCGCCGCCTTCTTCGACCTGGACAAGACGATCATCGCGAAGTCGAGCACGCTCGCATTCAGCCGGCCGTTCTACCAGGGGGGACTGATCAACCGCCGCTCTGTGCTGCGGTCCGGATATGCCCAGTTCGTCTACTTGGCAGGCGGGGCTGACCACGACCAGATGGAGCGAATGCGCCGCTACCTGTCTGAGCAGGCCACCGGCTGGGATGTCCAGACCGTCAAAGACATCGTCGCCGACACGCTCCACCACGTCGTCGACCCGCTCGTGTATGACGAAGCCGTCAGCCTGATCGAGTCACATCACGCCGAGGGCCGTGACGTGGTCATCGTGTCGACGTCCGGCGCTGAAGTGGTCGAGCCGATCGGCACAATGCTGGGAGCCGACCGCGTCATCGCGACCGTGATGGTGCAGGAAGACGGCCGCTACACCGGAGCCATCGAGTTCTACGCCTACGGCGTCAACAAGGCTGTCGCCGTCCGCGACCTGGCCGACGAGGCGGGCTATGACTTGGAGACCTCGTACGCCTACAGCGACTCCGTCACCGACCTCCCGATGCTTGAAGTCGTGGGCTACCCCTATGCCGTCAACCCCGACAAGGCGTTGCGCAAGATCGCGGTGGAGAGAGACTGGCCGGTGCTCGACTTCGTTCGGCCGGTCGAGCTCCGCAAGCGCGTGCGGTTCGAGCCGCGCAAGACGACGCTGGCCGCGGTCGCAATCGGTGCAGGCGTTGCCGCCGCCGGTGTGGTCGTGGCAACGTCGCGTCGCTCACGGCGTGCCTGATTCACCTTACAGACAAGGGATGTGAGCACATGCGAGCGGCGCCTTCATCGAAGGCGCCGCCGCTGACACACAGTCACCGGCTACCAGGCGTGCACTCTCTCAACCGTCGCCCTGGGAGTGTCCCGGGTGCGACTACCCTAAGGAAGGGCGGATCGCCGCGTGGGTACCAGTTCCATGTGTGGGTCTTGAGTTGTTGGGTTCCTTTGTACGCCGTTTGAACGGCCAACGGAAGGGGCTACCGGCGAGTCGCTTCACGCCCCTCCGAGCGAATCGCTCCAGACCGTCACGGACTCCCCCGATCGAGGTGCCTTCCACCGCTCGCTTAGCGGAGAGGGCTCGCGCTGACGCCTTCGGGCAGTGCGGAGCAGACATGGAGCAACCACGCGCGGCGACCCACGGCCGTGCCGCTGGCATAGCCATCCAGCGCCGCGCGATAGCTGGGCTCGAGCCGCAGATGACCAGCCTCCGGCACGACCATCGAGGTGGGGTCGACGCCACGCGTGACCAGGAGCAGCCGCTCCAGCGCCCTGGCGATCATGCCGTTGCCGGACGCAAACGGCCTGGTCGTCGCCACTTCTGCGTGGGCGACAGCCGCCACCACGATCGCGGGGACGGTGGTGTCGGCGACCAGCACCTCCGCCAGTTGCTGCAGTCGCATCGCAGTGGCGGGTTCGGGGCGGGGACGTCCCAGCTCCTCGTCGGCCACCTCACCCGATGCGGCCAGCACATGCATCCGCGCGAACGCCTGCAGTGGAGACCGGGTCACCACCGGCACCAACGTCAGCAGCCCGGAGTAGAGCCGCGCGGCGCGCAGGGCGGTCGGGTCGCCGGCTCCAGTGTGGAGTCGCTCCACCGCGTCGTGGAGCGACGTATCCGCGCCGGCTTCGTCTGTGCCCGTCTCAAGCAGAGCTGAAGCCGCTGCACCCCGGAGGAGCGACTCTGTGGTCAGCTCCGGCGTGGTACGTCGCAGACCTCGATCCCGCAACAACGCGTCGACCGAGTCGCGGGCGGCGGCCACTGAGGAGGCAACGCCCTCGAGGTTCGCCCAGTCGGCGACCTCCGCTGCAGTGAGCACCCGCCACAGCGTAGGCGCGCCTCTCGTGAAGAGATAATCTCGCGGTCATGGACGCCGACGAGATGCGCACCCGCGCCGCCAGCTTCGGTGACGTTGCGCAGGCGTACGCCGACTTCCGCCCGGGCTACCCCACCGAGGCCGTGTCGTGGCTGGTGGGCACCAGCCCCGGGCGAGTGCTCGACGTGGGTGCCGGCACGGGCAAGCTGAGCTCCGCGGTTGCTGCACTCGGTCACGAAGTGGTGGCGGCCGACCCGTCACTACCAATGCTGCAACAACTGAGGCGGGTTGTCCCGGTGGCTCGCAGCGTGGTCGGGAGCGCGGAAGACCTCCCGCTTCCGTCGAGCTCCGTCGATGTGGTCGTGGCGGGTCAGGCGTTTCACTGGTTCGACGCCGATCGGGCACTGCCGGAGATTGCCCGGGTCCTACGACCGGGCGGAGTGCTAGGCCTTGCCTGGAACTACGGCGACATCAAGGTTCCGTGGGTGCGCAAGGTGCTCGGCATGGTCGGCACGACTGAGGAGCTAGGCAGCGACGACCCGCTGGAAGGTTCGGATCTGTTTGCGACCAGCGAGACCAGGGTCTTCCGTCACTGGCAGCATTTCCACCGCAGCTCGCTGCTCGGCTTCATCGCGTCACACTCGCACGCGGCTGTGCTGGAGCCCGACGAGCGCGAGGAACTCCTCACGAAGGTCGGCGACCTCTACGACAGCTACGGCCGCGGCCCCGACGGGATGCAGATGCCGTGGAAGCTCTACTGCTTCCGCGCCCGGGTCACCGGGCTCGCTAGCTTCCACCGCGAAGAGACCGGCCCCGACGACGGCCTCCTCATCGACTTCCCCTAACGCCGACCCGTCAACTTTGGTCTGTTGACCCGTCACCTTTGGTCTGTTGACCCGTCACCTTTGGTCCGTTGAGCCGTCACTCGTGGTCAGTTCACCCGTCACCGAGCGCTGGCCCCACTACGGTGACGCTCGTGGGCAGCGTGCAAACCATCCTCGTCGTGACCGCCATCATGGTGGTCGCCGGTGGGACGCTCTGGGTGATCGCGCGCAGCCGCAACGCATTTGGTACGTCGGCCGACCGCACCACCTTCCGCACCCTCCACACCGCAAGCCTCGCCTCACCCCCCTTGCGCGGCGGACTCCACAGCGCATCGGCCGACAAGTCGCTGCGCTACCTGCGCGCCCTCCTCGGCTCACCTGCCGCCGCCCTGTCCGACCTCGACGGAGTGCTGGCGTGGGACGGAGGAGGCGAGCACCACCGCGAAGCGGCGTACGACCTAGCCCAGCCAACGTACGAAAACGGCGGTACGTCAACGGGACGCACGGGCTGCCACCGCGGGGACTGCACTCTGCGCCACGTCATCACCGCCCCGTTGACCGTCGACGGGCGTGTCGTTGGCACCCTGCAGGTCTTCGTGCCCCAACCGAGCGCCGGGCTGATTCGAGCAACCAACGAGGTCGCGGGTTGGGTGTCCGGGCAGCTCGAGCTCGCCGAGGTCGACGAGTCCCGCACCAGGCTGATGGAGGCGGAGGTGCGGGCACTCCGGGCTCAGATCTCCCCGCATTTCATCTACAACTCGCTGTCGGCGATCGCGTCGTTCGTGCGCACCGACCCGGAACGGGCACGCGAGCTCTTGCTGGAGTTCGCCGACTTCACCCGCTACTCCTTCCGCAGACATGGTGATTTCACGACGCTTGCCGAAGAACTTCGCTCGATCGAGCGCTACCTCGTGCTGGAGAAGGCCAGGTTCGGTGACCGGCTGCAGGTGACGCTGCGCGTTGCGCCCGAGGCGTTGCCCGTGACGCTGCCGTTCCTGTCGCTGCAACCCCTGGTTGAGAACGCCGTGCGCCATGGCCTCCAAGGGAAGACCGAGAACGGCCACATCACCATCCTTGCCGAGGACCACGGCGCGGACGTGGTGATCTCGATCGAGGACGACGGCGTCGGCGAAGAACCCGAACGGGTGCGCCGGGCGTTGGCTGGCGACGAGAGCGTCGACTCGATCGGGCTAGGCAACGTCGACGAGCGACTACGCAGCACGTTCGGCGACGAATACGGCCTCGTCATCGAGACTGCCGTCGGTGCTGGCACGAAGGCGATCGTGCGAATCCCCAAGTACGCGCCCGGGGTGCACACCTGACGCTGTGGGCCAGCGCTCAGGGCGTGCGCCGCATGGGCACGTGCGGGATGCCGTCATCAAGGAACTCCGGGCCTGTCACCTGATAGCCCAACCCGGTGTACCAGGGCGCCAGGTACGCCTGCGCGTGGAGGACGGTCGGCCGCGCACCGATCTCGGCCTGCGCGGCCTCCATCAGCCGCCGCGCCCAGCCGTGCGACCGCGCCGAAGCGAGCACGCAGACTCGGCCGATCCGCGCCACACCGTCGGGCTCAGCGAGGACACGCAGGTAGGCGATCACCTCATCGCCTTCCTCCACCCACACGTGTCGGGTCGAGGGCTCGAGGTCGCGCCCGTCGAGCTCCTGGTAGACGCAGCCCTGCTCGACCACGAACACCGACGTGCGCAGCTGCCAGATCCGGTACGCCGTTTCGGCCTGCAGCTCCGCGAAGGGCGCGACCCGCAGCTGTGGCTCGCTCATCGCAATACTCTGCCCGACCTACCGAGCCGAGTCGACGCCATCGCGCGCCACGCGAAACGTGGCATCGTCGACGGATGCGGATTTTCCACATCGCGAACCCCGACGATTGGCGGATCGCGCGCCAAACCGGCAGCTACACAACGTCCACGCGAGACACCACCCTCGACGAGCAAGGCTTCATCCACTGCTCGCGACTAGACCAGGTCCTCGGTGTCCTCGACTTCGTGTACGACGACGAGCCCGGCCCGCTGACCCTGCTCGCTATCGACACCGACCGGCTCGAGTCGCCATGGCAGCTCGACGACGTACCCGAGGCAGCCGACACGTACCCGCACATTTACGGCCCGCTCAACCCAGCGGCCGTCATCGACAGCGCACCCCTCAAGCGCGGGCCAGGACAAAGCTGGGAGCTGCCGCCGGGCTGGGAGTCGGCGTAGCGACGACGGATCGAATCCAAGCGGCCCAGCGGAGGCACGTCAGCGCCGCTAGGGTCACCCCATGGCTCAGGCCGGCGTCGAACTCAACGGCTTACGGGTGCTCGTCGTCGACGACGAGCAGCCGATCCGCGAAGAGCTGAGCTACCTCCTGTCCGGTGACTCCCGCGTCGAGGGGGTCACGTCGACAGGATCGGGAGCGGCAGCACTCAAGCATCTCGAGCGCGGAGAAACCGACGCGGTTTTCCTCGACATCGCCATGCCCGGGCTGAGCGGTCTCGACGTCGCCCGGGTGCTCGGCAGGTTCAAGACCGCACCCTCCATCGTGTTTGTCACCGCGCATGATGGCCACGCCGTCGAGGCATTCGAGATCAACGCCGTCGACTACCTCCTCAAGCCCGTGCGCGTGGATCGCCTCGCTGAGTCGATCCGACGCATCGTCGAGGCGCGCGACCAGACAGCCGCTGACCACGACGATGAAACCATTCCGGTCGAGCTCGGCGGGGTCACCAGATTCGTGCAGCGCAGCGCCATCGGCTACGCGGAGGCCCAGGGCGACTACGTCCGCCTCCACACTGCCGATGGCTCGCACCTACTCCGCGCGCCACTCACCACGCTCGAGGAGCGCTGGCGCGACGCCGGCTTCGTGCGCATCCACCGCAGCCTGCTCGTGGCGCTGTCCCACATCAGCGAGGTTCGAGTCGAGCAAGGTCGCTGCCTGGTCCGCGTCGGCGAGAGCGAGCTCCAGGTCAGTCGACGTCATACCGCCGAGCTGCGCGATCTGCTCGTACGACGTTCGACGTCTCGACCCGAGCTGGACTGATGGCCACGCCGCGGCGGGTCAGGGTCACGAGTCCGCGCACCACCGCCGCCAGGGAGCGTCGCAAGGCGCTGACCCAGGAGATCGACGACCAGACAGGCGTCGGCGACGCTTTCATGCAGTCCCTGTTGCGTAGCCAGCTCCAGCTCGCCTTGCTTGTGCTCGGCGTGCTGGCTGCCGTGCTCGGCATGCTGCCGCTTCTGTTCGCTCTCGTGCCGGCCGCCCGCAACGCCGAGGTTGCCGGCGTCCCCTTGCCTTGGGTCGCGCTCGGGTTCCTCGTCTACCCGGTGCTCGTCGCCCTTGGCTGGTTCTACGTCCGACAAGCTGAGCGGACCGAACGCGACTTCTCCGACATCGTCGAGCGCCGATGAACGCCGCCGCGGGTTGGACCGCCGTCGTCCTCGTCTCGGTCGCCACCGCGACGATCGGCGCGTTCGGCTTGCGGATCAGCCGCACCACAAGCGACTTCTACGTTGCGTCGCGGTCGGTGGGACCGGTGCTCAACGCATCGGCGATCGGCGGCGAGTACCTGTCGGCCGCATCCTTCCTCGGCATCGCCGGCCTGATCCTCACCTACGGCTCGGACATGCTCTGGTACCCCGTCGGCTGGACCGCGGGCTACCTCGTGCTGCTCGTCCTCGTCGCCGCGCCGCTTCGACGCAGTGGCGCCTACACACTTCCTGACTTCGCCGAGGCGCGGCTCGAGTCTGCGCAGGTACGTCGTTGGAGCAGTCTGCTGGTGGTCCTCATCGGCTGGCTCTATCTGATGCCGCAGTTCCAGGGCGCCGGTGTCACTCTGCAAACGGTGACCGGCGCGCCACAGTGGCTCGGCGGGGTCCTCGTTGCAGCCGTCGTCGTCTTCAACGCCGTAGCAGGTGGGATGCGCAGCATCACGTTCGTGCAGGCGTTCCAGTACTGGCTGAAGCTGACGGCGATCGCCCTGCCCCTGATCTTCCTGGTCATGGTGTGGCACGGTGACGGCGCGCCGTCTTTCGAGACCAACCCCGTGTCACAACCTGACCGCAGCCACTCCCTCTACAGCACCTACTCGCTGATCGTGGCGACCTTCCTCGGCACAATGGGCCTCCCCCACGTGCTCGTGCGCTTCTACACGAACCCTGACGGCCGGCAGGCCCGGCGAACGACCTTGGTCGTGCTCGGCCTGCTCGGAGTCTTTTACCTGATGCCGGCCGCCTATGGTGCGCTTGGTCGCATCTACGCCCCAGACCTGGCCGGCCAGGACACTGTCGTGCTCGAGCTGCCGGGGCGGATGATCAGCGGCGTCGGAGGCGAGCTTCTCGGCGCGCTTGTCGCCGCGGGCGCGTTCGCGGCATTCCTGTCCACTTGCTCAGGCCTCACCGTGTCAGTCGCAGGAGTGCTCAGCCAGGACCTGTTTGGCCGCTATCTGCGTGGCTCCGACCTCCACGGAGTAGCGGCCTTCCGGATAGCGGCGACGGTCGCCGTGATCGTGCCGCTGGCCCTTGCGCTGATCGGCTCCGACGTACCTGTCGCCAACGCTGTCGGGCTCGCCTTCGCGGTGTCGGCATCGACCTTCTGTCCCCTGCTCGTCCTCGGCATCTGGTGGCGAGGGCTCACAGCCGCCGGTGCCGGCGCCGGCCTCGCTGTCGGCGGCACCCTCAGCGGCCTCGGCGTCGTACTGACGATCGTGGCCAACCTCGACGACGACTGGTTCGGCACGTTGATGGCGCAGCCGGCGCTGATCTCGGTGCCGGCCTCCTTCGCGACCATGGTCTTCGTCTCGAAGCTGACAGCTCAGCACATACCCGCGCAGGTCGCTCGCACTATGGTCCGGCTGCACACCCCCGAACACCTCGCCGTCGACCGCGGTCCGGAGGCTGCTAGATCCGCGCGTTGACCCGCGAAAGGGCTTGGCCAGAGTGCGACCTGGCAACCGCTGGTCGTGCGGGTGGGACCGTTCGTCGCGCGCGCATTCACCGTACGACGAGGGATCCACACCACTGACCGCGAAAGCCCACACCGACGCTGCCGCCATGCCCGGCCTTGGCCCTACGTTCGAGACCGTCACACCCAACTGCAGCGAGGTGGAGTCATGCAGGAACTCCCAGACCAACATCGCGTCTACGAAGAGATGCACGCCAGTGCTGACTTCCAGGAGCTACGACGCAAGTTCCGGGCGTTCGTCGTCCCATGGACAGTGGCGTTCCTCTCCTGGTACCTGCTCTACGTCGTGATGTCGTCGTTTGCGCATGACTTCATGTCGACGAAGGTGTTTGGCAACATCAACATCGCGCTTATCTTCGGCCTGCTGCAGTTCGCCTCGACGTTCATCATCGCGCGCATGTACAGCTCGTACGCCAACCGTGAACTCGACCCGATTGCGGCCCGCCTGCAAAGCGGATACAACGAGGAGGGCACCCGATGAGCGCCGATCAGACCATGGTCGCACTGTCAGAGGATGCAACCCAAGGGCTGACCACCGCGCTCTTCCTTGTCGTCGTGGCCATCACCCTCGGCATCACGGTGTGGGCAAGCCGCAACACCAAGGGCGCGGCCGACTACTACGCCGCCGGCCGCAACATCTCCGGCTTCCAGAATGGCCTCGCTATCTCCGGCGACTACATGTCCGCTGCGTCGTTCCTCGGCATCTCGGGCGCCATTGCGTTGTACGGGTACGACGGTTTCCTCTACTCCATCGGCTTCCTAGTTGCTTGGCTCGTTGCACTGTTGCTGGTGGCGGAGCTGCTGCGGAACTCCGGCCGCTACACGATGGCCGACCAGCTCGCCTACCGGATGAGGCAGACCCCGGTCCGCACCGCCGCGGCGACCTCCACCGTCGTCGTGTCGATCTTCTACCTGCTCGCCCAGATGGTCGGTGCTGGAACGCTGGTGGCACTCCTGCTCGGCGTCAGCAGTGAGGGCGTCCAGAACCTGACGATCGTCGGCGTCGGCGCGTTGATGATCATCTACGTCGTCTTCGGCGGAATGAAGGGCACCACCTGGGTGCAGATCGTCAAAGCCGTGCTGCTCATGACGGGCACCGTGCTCATCACCGTCTTGGTGCTTGCCAAGTTCAACTTCAACCTTTCCGACCTGCTCGGGACCGCTGGCGACAACTACGCCGCCACCGATGCTGCCAAGGAAGCCGGGAATGACGCATCGGCGTTCCTTGAGCCCGGTCTGCAGTACGGCGCCACGACCACAGCGAAGATCAACTTCATCTCGTTGGGTCTCGCGTTGGTGCTCGGCACCGCCGGCCTGCCGCACATCCTGATCCGCTTCTACACGGTGCCGACCTCGCGCGACGCGCGGAAGTCAGTGATGTGGGCGATTGGCTTGATCGGCACGTTCTACCTCATGACGCTGGTGCTCGGCTTCGGCGCCGCCGCGCTGGTCGAAGCGGAGGGTCAGGCCGAGATCGTAGAGAGTGCGGGCAACCTAGCCTCGCCATTACTCGCCGAGGCCGTCGGCGGCGGTCCCGGCTCCGCGGGGGGCGCTATCTTGCTCGCGTTGATCTCGGCCGTGGCGTTCGCCACCATCCTTGCGGTGGTCGCCGGACTCACCCTGACGTCGGCTTCCTCGGTCGCGCATGACCTTTACGGGAGCGTGTTCCGCAAGGGTGAGGCGACCGGCGACGAGGAGGTCAAGGTCGCTCGCATCGCCGCCTTGGTCATCGGTGCGGTAGCGATCGGGTTGGCTATCCCCTCCAAGGGGCTCAACATCGCCTTCCTCGTGGCGCTCGCCTTCGCGGTTGCCGCGTCGGCAAACCTGCCGTCGCTGATCCTCAACTTGTTCTGGCGACGCTTCAACACCCGCGGTGCCACCTGGGCGATCTACGGTGGGCTCGTCATGTGCGTCGGGTTGGTGTTCTTCTCGCCTGTCGTGTCCGGCCCGGAAACCGGCACAGCATTGTTCCCCGACAGCGACTGGTCGTACTTCCCGCTGAGCAACCCTGGCATCGTGTCCATCCCGTTCGGCTTCCTGATGGGCTACATCGGCACCATCACGTCGCGTGACGAAATGGCCGAGAGCCTCTACAACGAGCTCGAGGTGCGCTCCCTCACCGGCGCCGGCTCCGAGAAGGCGGTCGTGCACTGACCATCGCCGATCTGTCAGCTGTCGTAAGCACCCACGACATGGGCGGGTGTGCGTCCGAGGCCTCACCCGCGCACACCCGCCCATCACGACAGTCCGATCGGGGGAGGAGCGGCCGCGCCGCGCGAGACTCCCGCCAAGTCTGCGCGGAACCGTCCGACAGCGGTTGCCCCGCAACCGCCGACATGCTGAGGTGAGTGTTGTGACCAACGACGAAAACCCCACCAGCGCAAGCGGCGAGACGCTCTCCAACCTGTCCCGGGAGGAACGTCACTTCGACCCACCCGACGCGCTCGCGGCTGATGCGAACGTCAAGGCAGACGCGTATGACGCCGCTGACGCAGACCGGCTGGGCTTCTGGGCCGAGCAGGCCAAACGGATCAGCTGGGCCGAGCCGTTCACGGAGGTGCTCGACTGGAGCGATCCGCCGTTCGCGAAGTGGTATGTCGGCGGCAAGCTCAACGCGGCGTACAACTGCTTGGACCGGCACGTCGAGGCCGGCCGCGGCGACAAGGTGGCTTTTCACTGGGTGGGTGAGCCGGCCGACGACACCCGGACGATCACGTATTCCGAGTTGAAGGACGAGGTCTGCAAGGCCACGAACGCGCTGATCGAGCTTGGCGTCAAGACCGGCGACCGCGTCGCGATCTACATGCCGATGATCCCCGAGACTGTCATCTCGATGCTGGCGTGTGCGCGGCTGGGCGCACCACACACAGTCGTGTTCGGCGGGTTCTCGGCCGACGCCTTGTCCGGCCGGATCCAGGACTGCGACGCCCGCGTCGTCATCACCGCCGACGGCGGCTACCGGCGGGGAGCCGCATCAGCCCTGAAACCCGCGGTCGACGAGGCCGTGAAGTCCTGCCCCGACGTGCGCTCCGTGCTCGTCGTCAAGCGCACCGGCCAGAGCGACATCGCCTGGGATGACGATCGAGACCTGTGGTGGCACGAGGTCGTCGACAAGCAGTCGACAGAGCACGAGGCCGAGGCCTTCGACGCCGAGCATCCGCTGTACGTGATGTACACCTCCGGCACCACGGGCAAGCCGAAAGGCATCCTCCATACGACCGGCGGCTATCTGGTCGGTACGTCGTACACGCACTGGGCGATCTTCGACCTGAAGCCCGAGACCGACGTCTACTGGTGCTCGGCCGACATCGGTTGGGTGACCGGGCACTCCTACATCGTCTACGGCCCGCTGGCGAACGGCACGACTTCGCTGATGTACGAAGGCACCCCCGACACGCCGCACAAGGGCCGCTGGTGGGAGATCGTGCAGGAATACAAGGCAACGATCTTCTACACCGCGCCGACTGCAATCCGGACTTTCATGAAGTGGGGGTCGGAGTTCCCCGAGAAGTTCGACCTGTCGTCGCTGCGGCTGCTGGGCTCGGTCGGTGAGCCGATCAACCCCGAGGCCTACATGTGGTACCGCAAGGAGATCGGCCAAGACCGCTGCCCGGTCGTCGACACGTGGTGGCAGACGGAGACGGGCATGATCATGATCAGCCCGTTGCCGGGAGTCACGTCTGGCAAACCCGGATCAGCGATGAAGGCGATCCCCGGTGTCGACGCGCTCGTCGTCGACGACACCGGCGAGGCGGTGAAGCCGGGTTCAGGCGGCTACCTCATCCTCACCGAGCCCTGGCCGGCGATGCTGCGGACGATTTGGGGCGACGACCAACGCTTCAAGGACACCTACTGGGCGCGCTACCCGGGCCGGTACTTCGCCGGCGACGGCGCCAAGCTCGACGAAGACGGTGACATCTGGCTGCTCGGTCGAGTCGACGACGTCATGAACGTGTCCGGCCACCGGCTTTCGACGACGGAGATCGAGTCGGCGCTCGTGTCGCACCCGAAGGTTGCCGAGGCCGCCGTGGTTGGCGCCAAGGACGAGACGACCGGCCAGGCCGTCGTCGCCTTTGTGATCTTGCGGGAGAGCGCAGGTGACGGGGGCGCCGATGTGGTGGCCGAGCTGCGTGCCCATGTCGCGAAGGAGATCGGCGCGATCGCGAAGCCGAAGTCGATCATGGTCGTGCCCGAGCTACCCAAGACACGGTCAGGCAAGATCATGCGGCGGCTCCTGCGGGACGTGGCCGAGAACCGAGAGACCGGTGACGCGACCACGCTGGCGGACTCGTCGGTGATGGACCTCATCAAGGAGAACCTGTCGAAGGGCAAAGGCGAAGACGACTGACCCAGCGGCCCTTCGGTGATCGGCTAACCCTTCGGTGATCGAGCCCGTCGAGGTCAGGGGTCTCCGTGGTCTCGACAAGCTCGACCAGCCAGGATTGACGGGTCAATAGACCAGAATTGACGGGTCAACGGACCAAACCTGACGGGTCAACGGAACGTGAGAGGGAACCGTGCCACCACCGAGCCCTCCGCAACCGCCGGCAACACCGAGCCGGCGGCAGGTGTGGTCGGCGCCCGGTGCGCACGAAGCCAAGGTCGTCGCCGACATGCTGCGGCAGGAGACCGTCGGCGGCGCACTCCTGTTGGCGACCGGCGTCATCGCCCTCGTCTGGGCGAACTCGCCCTGGGGAGACGCCTACACGTCCTTCATCCATTTCGAGCTCGGACCGCTGACGATCGAGCACTGGGCAGCCGAAGCTGGTCTTGCCATCTTCTTCTTCATCGCCGGGCTCGAGCTGAAGCGGGAACTGACGGTGGGCAGCCTGGCCAACCCGGCCGACGCCCTTGTCCCGGTGTCGGCGGCGCTGGGCGGGATGGTCGTCCCGGCGTGCATCTACCTGGCAGTCAACGCGGTCTCGCCAAGCGGGGACCTGGGCGGCTGGGCGGTTCCGATGGCCACCGACATCGCGTTCGCTTTGGCTGTGTTGGCCGTCGTGGGCCGTTCGCTGCCAGCGTCGTTGCGGGCATTCCTGCTGACACTGGCGGTGGTCGACGACCTCGGCGCCATCCTTGTCATCGCATTCGTGTTCACCAGCAGCATCGCGCTGCTGCCGCTCGCCGGGGCCGCTGCTCTGCTCTTCCTGTATGCCGTGCTGCAGCGGTCGCGGGTGGTGGGCTGGCCGATCTACGTCCCACTGGCCGTCGCTTGCTGGTGGCTCGTTTACGAGGGCGGTATCCATGCCACGATCGCGGGTGTCGCGCTCGGCCTGCTCACCCGGGTCAGGCCCGACCAGCATGAGGTGGACTCTCCCGCGGAGCGGCTGGATCACCAGCTGCGCCCGCTGTCAGCGGGACTCATCGTGCCGTTCTTCGCCCTGACCTCTGCCGGGGTCGCTGTCACGACGACGGGCATCGACATGTTGAGCGACCCCATCTTCATCGGTATCGCGCTCGGTCTCTTCGTTGGCAAGTCGATCGGGGTCCTCGCAGGCGCCTGGCTCGTGACGGCTGCGACCCGTGCTGAGCTCGCCGACGACATCGTCTGGCGCGATGTCGTCGGCATTGCAACGCTGTCAGGGGTTGGGTTCACGGTGTCGTTGCTCATCGCCGAGCTCGCATTCGACGACGTGCAGACGGAGGCCGCGAAGGCAGCGGTGCTGACGGGGTCGCTAGTGTCTGGGCTCGTGGCAGCCGTCATACTGCGACGCCGCAACGCCCACCATCGATCGCGGGACAGGGGTTGACGCCGTAGGGTTTCCCTGTCGAACGGGACCGGCGCCACCGGTCGTAGCGATGAGAGGACACCGATGACGACCACGAAGCCGGGGCCAGCGCCGGACGATGAGCCGACGATCGGTCGTCTCGTCGCCGACACCACGCGCGACTTCTCATCACTGATTCACAGCGAGATCCAGCTCGCCAAGACCGAGCTGAAGTTCAGCGCCAAGGCCGGCGGACTCGGGGCTGCGTTGTTCGTGGCTGCGGCCTTCTTCGCTGTCCTGGCGATCATCATGGTGTCGATCGCGTTCGCGCTGTTCCTGGACTGGTGGTTCGCAGGCACAGCGACCGCATTCCTGATCGTCTTCGGCGTCTACATGCTCGTCGTGGCTCTGCTGGGGTTGGTCGGCGTGAAGAAGTTCAAGCAGGTCAAGGCACCAGAGCAGACCATGGCCGCGATGAAGAGCAACAAGCAGGTGCTCAAGCGAGGTTGACCCATAGGTGCCGGTGGGCTCATCCCCGGCTGACGACGCGCCCTGGCGAATGAGTCACGTCGCCGCCAACGGGGCACGATTCCGTGTCGCTGACGTCGGCACCGGCCACGCTCGTGCTCTTCCTGCATGGCTTCCCAGAGAACTGGTGGGCGTGGCGGCATCAGCTACCCGCTGTCGCGGCGGCCGGCTACCGGGCCGTGGCCATGGACATGCGCGGCTACGGCGGCAGCGACAAGACACCCAACGGCTACGACGCCCAGACGCTCGCGGCTGACGTCGCGGGCGTCATCAGAACTCTCGGGGCACGCCGAGCCGTAGTCATCGGACACGGGTGGGGCGGGTACGTCGCTTGGGCCGCCGCCGTAGCCCAGCCCGATTGCGTGGGAGCCCTTGCGGCGATCTCGGCCCCGCATCCCACCGAGATGCTGCGGCTCGGGCGAGGGAGACGCCCCGCACTGCTGCACATGCTCGCCATGCAATGTCCGTGGCTGCCGGAGCGGGCGATCATGCGCGGCGACTACATCGCCCGACACCTGTCAGCCTGGTCGGGCCCCACGTCGTCGTTCCCGTCGGCGGCGGAGGTGGCGACCTACGGTGATGCGCTCGGCGTCTGGCCCTCGCCACACTGCGCACTGGAGTACCACCGGTGGCTGTTCAGGTCGCGGGTGCGGGCTGACGGCCGGGCGTTTGCGGCCCTGCTGAGGCGCCCGATCGACGTACCCGTGCTGCAGGTCGTCGGCGCCGAGGACCCGGTGCTGAGTGGTAAGGCCATCGCGGCCGCGGCGCGACATGTGACAGCGTCCTGCGAGACGGTGCGCGTCGCTGGCGCCGGGCACTTCCCGCACGAGGAGTCGCCCGCAGATGTGACAACGGCACTGGTGCGTTGGCTCTCAGACGCGGCGACTAGAGAGCGCAGTCACCGGTAGAGACCGGTTCTGTTGCGGTGTTGCCGCCGTCGGCAGCCTCCGAGACCTGCTCGGCGGTGAGCGCGTAGCCGGTGTTTTCGTCGGTCACCGACGCCGCGAAGATCACTCCGATCACGTCACCACTGATGTTGACGAGCGGACCGCCCGAGTTGCCTTGCCGGACGTCCGAGTAGATCGAGTAGGCCTCGCGGCGTGACGGTGTCGTCGCCGTAGATGTTGGGGCTGCGCATCGTCTGCTCGTCGCGCACCCGCGCCGGCTGGACGTCGTACGGCCCGTTCTCCGGGTAGCCCAGCACGGCGGCGGAGTCTCCCGTGCGGGCCTGATCCTGGAAGCGGAGCGCAGGTGCTTCGAGGTCCGGCACGTGGAGGACCGCCACGTCCATGTCGGAGTCGTAGTAGACGACCCGTGACTCGAGGTCGCTGTCGCCCACCCGGACCACCGGCGACGAGCCACCGGCCACGACGTGGGCGTTCGTCATCACGCGTTGCGGCGCGTAGACGAACCCACTGCCCTCGACGGTGCGGTCGCAGGCGGTGGCCGAGCCGAGGATCTTGACCACGCTGCCGGCTGCCGCGGCCACGCCAGGCCGTCGGGCGACGGCGCTCGACGGCGGCTCGACGTCCTTGATCTGCTCGGGGGTGAAGGGGTCGAGGTAACGCGGGAAGCGGGATGCGTCGACGAGTGCGTTGAACGCCGCTAGGACGCGGTCTGACCCTCCAGGCAAGGCGTCGTCGACCGCCCCGAGAATGACCGAGGCCCGCACCTCCTTGTTGACCGTGCTCATCTGAGCGCCACTCACCGCCACCCCGATCACCCACGCGATAAGCAGGACGGCAACGACGCTGAGCGCCGACCCACCCACCGCGTCGAGCAGCCGGGCGGGCTGCCAAGTCACCCGGCTCCGGATCTGCCCGCCGACCAAGGCACCGAGAGCCTGCCCAGCGAACGCTAACGCGAGCACGATCAGCAGCGCGGCGACGGAGACCGAGAGCGACTCGTCGAAGCCGTCGAGCAGCATTGGCGTGAGCTGGACGCCGAGGAACCCACCGGTCAGCAGCCCGATCGTCGACGCGGAGCCGACGATGAAGCCCTGCTGGTAGCCCGAGAGCGCGTACATGACGACGGCGATGATGAGTACGACGTCGAGCGCGTTCACGGCTCAACCTCGTCGCGCTGCGGATCACGGGCGAGCGCCACGAGGTCCTCGGGCAGGTCCTCGACTCGCGACGTGTCCCACGGCCTCTCCCAGCCGGCGACACCGAACACCCGCGACAACAGGTGTGCCGTGAAGCCCCAGACGACAAGGCCAGCCACCTGGAAAGCCGGACCGTGATAGCCCGACGGGTGGCGCATCGTCAGCCGGTTGGCCGGGTCGAGCAGATCGGCCAACCGGATCGTGTGTACCGACGCTGTCTCGGCTGCGTCGACGGCGTGGACCCGACAGGGACGGCGCCACCAAGCAACTACCGGTGTCACCGAGAAGTTGCTGGGCGGCAACCACAGCTGCGGCAGCGTGGCGATCACCTCGACGCCGCTCGGGTCGACGCCCGTCTCCTCCTCGGCCTCACGCAGGGCAGCAGCGACCTCGTCGGCGTCGTCGGGGTCCTGCACGCCTCCGGGGAACGCCACCTGCCCGGCGTGCGACCGCATGTCGTGTGCGCGTTCGAGCAGGAGCACGTGGCGAGTGTCTTCGGCATCGTGGTCCCCGCCGAAGAGCATGAGCACCGAGGCGGGTCGCGCGTCTGTGCCCGGAGGTGGGGTCAGCCGGGTCAGGTCTCCCTCTTGGACGTGTCGTGCGGCCGCCGCGAGTGGCTGCAGCCATGCGGGCATGACCACGGACTCGCGGGTCACGCGGCGTCCAGGTCGAGCCGAACGCCGAGGTGCTCCTCGATCAGCCCGGCCAGGTCGGCGAGCGAGTCGATGGCGCCGTACTCGGTGTGCTCGACAACGCCGTCTTCGCCGACGAAGAACGTGACCGGGAGGGCGGCGATGCGCATCGGTGCCCTGGTGGCGGCCTCAGGATCGGCCGTCTGCGGGTAGGTCAGTCCCAGCTCGTCGGCGAAGGCGAGTGCGTAGCCGGGCCGCGAGTCCTGCCAGTCGACGCCGATCACCTCCACCTCTTCGCCCGCGAGCTCGTGCAGTCGTTGGAAGAATGGTGTCTCGGTGCGGCACGGGCCGCACGTCTGGGCCCAGAAGTTGATCACGGTCGGGGCCTCGCGCAGGCCCGCCAGGCGCACGTCACGACCACCGCCGAGGCAGGGCAACGTGATGTCGGGGAGGCCACCGTCGACTGTGGCTACGTCGGACGTCGGTGGGCAGTCGTCGATGCCCGCCTGGGCCTTCTGCTGACGCAGCTCGGCGCTGTCGACCTGGACCGGAGCATCCGACGGGTCGAACGTGTAGGTCGCTTTGGGGTTTGGCGTGTTGGCCGAGCAGCCGCCAACGAGCGCCGCGCAGATGACGAGAGCCGGCAACCCGAGGCCTGGCGTCACGCCCGCCCCTCGGTGCGGACGAGCTTGGCGGCGACCTCGGGGTCGGTGGGCCCTTCGCCGTACGACGGACATAACCTGGCCAGCGGGCACGCGCCACAGGCAGGGTTGCGCGCGTGGCAACGCCGTCTGCCATGCCAGATCAAGTGGTGGCTGAGCATGGTCCAGTCGCGCTTCGGAAACAGCGCGCCGACCTCGTGCTCGACCTTGACCGGGTCGGTCTCCTTGCTCCAGCCGAATCGGCGGACGAGGCGGCCAAAGTGGGTGTCGACCGTGATGCCGGGGACGCCGAACGCGTTGCCCAGTACGACGTTGGCGGTCTTGCGGCCAACTCCTGGCAATGTGACGAGCTGGTCGAGGCGGCCCGGGACCTCGCCGCCGAAGTGCTCCATGACGGCGGCCGCGAGCTTCATTGTCGACGCGGTCTTCGCCCGGAAGAACCCGGTCGGTTCGATGATCTGCTCGACGTCGGCCGGGTCGGCGGCGGCCAGCTCGGCGGGCCCCGGATAGCGGTCGAACAGAGCGGGGCTCACCGCGTTGACCCGCTTGTCCGTCGTCTGGGCGGACAAGACGGTGACGATGAGGAGCTGCCAGGGGGACGTGAAGTCGAGCTCGCAGCGGGCGTCGGGATAGGTCTCGGCGAGCATCCGGTTCATTTTGCGGGCCCTACGCACGAGCTTTGTGCGGCTTTGCTCCGCATCCGCGGTGACGCCCCGAGACATGTGCTCAGCCTACGGGCTAGTCGAATCGCCAACTCCCGCCCTCCGAGTCGCCAACTCTCGCCCCCGAGTCGCCAACTGCCCCTCCGGCCGCGGCGTGGACCCTGCGACGCCGATACGTCAGACTGTGACCCGGACCACGCCCGGGTCGGGGCGGCGACAAGGAGGAGATGCGTGAACACCGAGGTGCTGCGACAAGCCCCGTTGTTCAGCGGCCTTGACGACGAGGCAGCTGAGGCGCTCGGCGCGTCGATGCTCGAAAACAAGCTCGGACGCGGCGAGGTGCTGTTCCACGAGGGCGACGAGGGCAACCGGTTGTACGTCGTCACCGAGGGCAAGGTGAAGCTCGGCCGCTCGTCAGCCGACGGGCGGGAAAACCTGCTCGCGATCCTCGGACCTGGGCAGATGTTCGGGGAGCTCTCGCTGTTCGACCCCGGCCCGCGCTCCGCGACCGTCACTGCCGTCACCGACTGCACGATGGGGAGCCTCAGCCACGACGAGCTCGGCGGCTGGCTCACCGGGCGGCCAGAGGTGGCGCGTGGCCTGTTGGAGCAGTTGGCGGCCCGGCTCCGCAAGGCCAACGACGTGGTGGCCGACCTGGTCTTCTCCGACGTACCCGGCCGGGTGGCAAAGGCTCTGCTCGACCTCTCCTCGCGGTTCGGACGGGTCGCCGACGACGGCGTCCACGTCCACCACGACCTCACCCAGGAGGAGCTCGCCCAGCTCGTCGGCGCCTCTCGCGAGACCGTCAACAAGGCGCTCGCCGACTTCGCGTCGCGGGGATGGCTCCGGCTAGAGGCACGGTCGGTCGTCTTGATGGACGTCGAACGCCTCAAGCGCCGCGCCCGCTAGCTGTTGACCCGTCACCTGTTGGCCCGTTGACCCGTCACTCTTGGCCCGTTGACCCGTCACCCTTGGCCCGTTGACCCGTCACTTTTGGCCCGTTGACCCGTCACTTTTGGCCCCTTGAGCCGCCAGTCTTGGCCCGTTGAGCCGTCAGTTTTGGCCCTCGCCGACGTACCCGAGCGGTCCTTGCTCGACAGGTGCGTTGGGCCGATCGTCGGTAGCGTGGCCGCATGCGCATCACCCACTTCGGCCACGCCTGCCTCCTCATCGAGTCCGACTCCACCCGAGTCCTGGTCGACCCAGGCACCTACTCCGGTGACTTCGCCCAACTGCGCCACCTTGACGCGATCCTCGTAACCCATATGCACGCCGATCACATCGACCCGCGCCGGTTCCCCGCACTCGTCCAGGCCAACCCGAAGGCACGCCTGCTCGTCGAGCCTGAGGCCGCGGCCACGCACGAAGTCGACCCCGCCGCTGGATTCGCGGCTGGCGACTCCACTACCGTCGGCAGCCTCCAGATCCGGGCTCTCGGCGGCACGCACGCCGCCAACCACGACGCCGTCCCCGCGGTCGGCAACGTCGGATTCGTCGTTCGCGACGGCGACGACCGCAACCTGTTCCACCCCGGCGACAGCTACGACGAGACGCCGGACGGCATCGACGTCCTCTGCCTTCCTCTCAACGCGCCCTGGTGCCGGATGAAGGAGACGCTGAGCTTCTTGACGGCTGTGTCGCCTCGGGTGGCGATCCCGATCCATGACGCGCTGCTCAGCGACAACGGCCGAGCGGCATACCTGATGCACGTCGAGAAGTTCGGTCCCGACGCCACTACGGTCACGGCGCTGAACACCGGGCAGTCGTACGGCGCCTGACTCCTAACCCTAGCCCGCGCCCCGGCATCCAGCCGTGTTTGCGGCTGTCCACAAGGGAGGTGGCCTGTCGCCGAGGCAGGCCAGCCTTGTGGAGAGTGAACCTGCCTTGTTCACAAGGCAAACGCGAGGTGAGGGAGGGGTCGGGCTAGGCGGGCGCGCCGGGCAAGTGCAGGTAATCGAGTTGCGCCCGGACGCTCAGCTCGGCTGCCGGCCAGAGCCGCTCGTCGACGTCGGCATACACCACGCGTACGACGTCCGGGGCCTCGACGTGCCCGGCCGCCACCGCATCGCGCACCTGGTCGAGCCGCTCAGCACGATGCCTCAGGTAGTAGTCGATCACCGGGAGCGCATCGTCGAGCACCGGCCCGTGTCCAGGCCAGATCACGCTGACCTCGCGCGCCTCGGCAAGATCACGCAGCCGACGGAGCGAGCCGAGGTAAGCACCCAGCGCTCCATCAGGATGAGCGACGACCGTCGTGCCGCGCCCGAGTACGGTGTCGCCCGTCAGCACCGCTCGGTCGGCCGGCACCACAAAGCTCAGCGAGTCACTGGTGTGACCGGGGGTGGCGACGACCCGGATGTCGAGGCCGCCGACCTCGACCACATCACCCTCATGCAGCCCTTCATCGCCGTAGACGAACGAGGGGTCGAGCGCGCGCACCCCGCATCCGTGGCTCTCCGCAAACTTGCGCGCCCCTTCGCTGTGGTCGGCGTGGCCGTGCGTCAGCAGCACCGCCGTCACCCCGCCCGCGACCGCCGAGACGGCATCGAGGTGGCCATGGTGGAGCGGCCCGGGGTCGATCACGACGCTCGGCCCGCCATCGACAGCCCGCAGGACCCACGTGTTCGTGCCGTCGAGGGTCATCGGTCCGGCGTTCGGCGCGAGTACGCAGTGGGCATGGCTGCCGAACTGACCTCCCGCCCAGGACGTCTGCCCCGACGGCCGTTCGGCGTCGCCAGACGCGTCGCCGCTCACGGCAGCACACCCGGGTCGACCGTCAGAAACCCTTCGCCATCGACGATCTCTACCCCAGGCGTCACCGTGAAGATCTCTCGCATCGGTGCCGCGGCCAACATCTCCGTCGTCGAGGCAAACCGCGCGAGCTCGGCCACCGTGACGTACGTCGGCGGGAGCATCGCCATCGACCCGCCATCAACACCGGCCGCCGCCTCGGCCGGCCGCATCCAGGTCACCCGATCGGCCTCCCCGGACACGTCGCGGGTCAGCTGGCCGGACGGCAGCACCGCCAGGAAGAACCTGGTGTCGTAGCGACGCGGCTCGAACTCCGGCGTGATCCAGTGCGCCCACGCGGCGAGCAGGTCGGTGCGGAGCACGAGGCCCCGGCGATCCAGGAAGTCAGCGAACGACAGGCTGCGGTCGACCAGTGCGGCGCGGTCGCGCTCCCAGTCGTCGCCGGTCGTGTCAGACACCAACGAGTCAGCCGTCATACCCGCCAGCAAGACGCCCGACTCCTCGAATGTCTCGCGCGTCGCCGCGCAGACAAGCGCTCGCGCTTCAGCTTCGTCACATTGCAGCCGCCCAGCCCACTCGGCAGCGGTGGGCCCGGCCCAACCGACCGCGTGGTCGAAGTCGCGCGGGTCGACCGTGCCTCCGGGGAAGGCGTACATCCCTGCGGCGAAGGCCATCGACAGGTGCCTGCGCAGGAGATAGACCTCAACGCCTGCAGCCTGATCGCGCACGAGTATGACGGTGGCGGCACCCCGCGGCGGCACGGGCGTCTGCCCACCCGCCAGGAACGTCTTCGCATGCTCCAGCAACTCCGGTGGCAGCCGCCTGGTTGCGTCCACGCCTAGTGTCCCGTCACGGATGCCCCGCGCACGAGGGGCACTAGGAGACCTCGACGACCATCTCAACCTCGACGGGGGCATCGAGGGGAAGCACGGGTACGCCGACGGCCGACCTGGCGTGCTGACCCGCGTCGCCGAATACCTTTCCGAGCAGCTCGCTCGCGCCGTTCGCCACTCCGGGCTGGCCGGTGAAGTCGGGAGTGCTGGCCACGAACGCCACCATCTTGACGACCCGCACGACGCGGGACAGATCGCCGACGACCGATGCGATCGCGGCGAGGCCGTTGAGTGCGCAGAGTTGCGCGCAGTCGTACGCCTGCTCGGCCGTTACCTCACCGCCGACCTTGCCGGCGAGAGTCAGCTGGCCGTCACGCATCGGCAGCTGGCCGGAGGTGTAGACGTAGTTGCCGGTCCGCAGCGCCGGGACGTAGGCCGCCACGGGCTTGGCGACCTCGGGAACCGACAGCCCCAGCTCGCGCAGCTTCGTTTCGGGCGTGGACATGTCAGGACTCCTTCGGGCGCTTGAAGTACGCGACGAGCGTCTCCGGGTTCATGCCTGGGATGACCTGCACAAGCTCCCAGCCGTCCTCGCCCATGTTGTCGAGGATTTGCTTGGTGGCGTGCACGAGCACGGGCACGGTGATGTATTCCCACTTCGTCATAGCGGCGACTCTAACGCCCACGACTCCGTGCGGATTCGGCCGTCTGGGGCTGGCGCCGCCACGGCGTGCTCGGTCTATCACGTTGGGAGGGTAGCGTCGCGGCGTGGATCACCGAGAGGTGCTGAGTCGGCCAGCCGACGGCCCGGACCTGGTGCTGCGGTATGCCGACCACGCCGACGGTCTGGTCGACGTATTCCTGCCACCAGCGCTCGGCATGCCAGACGCGCCGTCCCCGCTTGTGGTGCTCGTCCATGGGGGCTTCTGGCGCCAGGAGTTCGACCGAACTCATCTGCGGCCGCTGGCCGGGTGGCTGGCCCGGGACGGGTTTGTCGTGGCCACTCCCGAGTACTGCCGCACCGGCATCGGCGGCAGAGGTAGCGGGGCAGGGGACGGCAGCTGGCCCGACACCAGCGCGGACATCGAGACCGCCGTTGCGGCCATCCCGGGCCTCATCGACGGGGCGGCGCCAGGCCGAATCGAGGCCACAACGCCGTGCGTGCTGGCGGGTCACTCGGCCGGCGGGCATCTCGCGTTGTGGGCGGGGCTACGGGCCGGCCCGAGCGTTGTACGGCATGTCGTTGCGCTCGCGCCTGTGGCCAGCCTCGTCACGGCTGCCCGCGACGGGCTCGACGGGGACGCTGTCGCGGTTCTCTTGGGTGGCGGCCCCGACGACGTACCTGAGGCGTATGCCGACGCGGACCCATGGGGCCAGCCCTCCGGCCACGTACGGGTGACGATCGTGCACGGCGCGGACGATGTGCAGGTACCGGTCGCGCTGAGCCGCCAGGTGGCCAAGGACCACCACGGCATCACCTTTTTCGAGCTACCCGGAGTCGAACACTTCGCCCTGATCGACCCGCTGTCGGCGGCATTCCGCGACCACGTCCTGCCCGCCCTCCGCCACTGACCAACCGACGTGTCAGAACGTCACCCGGCTCTAGCCCGGTGACGTTCTGACAACTGGGGCGCGGCGTTGACTTACGGGCCCGAGTTGGCGCTGGACGACTCCGCCTCGCCGGGCTCCTGACCGTTGGACGGCTCGACCTGTTCGGGGGGTCCGACCTCCAGGGTCGAGTCAGGCGCTGAACCCGAGCTGGAACCCGAGCCTGAGTCGCTATTGTCGTCGAAGTCCTGGATCTGCTTGCCCTGCTCGTTGAACGCTTCGGTGGTCGACAGGCCGACCGCCGGGTCCGTGGCGATCGCAAGGAGCGTCTCCATGCTGAACGGCAGATCGTCAACGGTGTACGACGCGCCGCTGTCCGGCCTCACAAGTTCGTAGACGCCAACGAGTTCTCCATCGCGCATAAGTCCGGTGACGGCTGTGTAGAGAAACACCTCGGGCGCGCCGAGATCGTCTGAGCTCGTGGGCTCGTCGAACGACGGTGCCTTCATGAACACCTGGAGGACAGGTGTCCCATCAGCCAGGGCGGTGTCGTCACACCACACCACCTCAGGGTCACTCGGACATGTTTCAGCGTCATTCCACTGCGCCACATCGTCGGTCGCGAACGCCTGGAGCTCGACCGCCTGCCCACCGATCAGATAACCAAGGTTGACGGAGATCTCTTTCGCGTTGTCGGAAGGGCGATGGTCGCCTGAGACGCCGATGAGCTTGCCACCATCGATGTGCGCCATAACCGCAGCGGCCATCCCACGCGGCGTTGCGTCGACGAGCTGTTCGATACTCGTCGGGCCGCCGTCGGCCGGAGGGCTCGCGTTGGATCCGAACAGGTCTTGGCCGATTCCGGCGTACGCGATGGCGCCCACGACGAGGGCGGAGGCGGCGACGGAACCCAGTCCCTGCTGGATCCTCCGGCGGCGCCGGAATCCGCGGCCGGCCGTGGTGCCCGCGGTGACGAGTGCGAACACGTCAGGTGACACATCGGAGACGGCCGTGTCCAGGCGTTCCTTCAGCTGTGCCTCGTTGAGGTCCATCGGCCCTTCCTTCCCGTCGAACGGCGGCTGGTTTGTCATGACGCGGCCGTCTCGGACAGCTCGAGCCGGAGTCGGGCGAGCGAACGTGAGGCACGTGTGCGAACTGCGCCTTCGCTGAGGCCTACAGCCGCGGCCGTTTCGCCGACCGTGCGGTCCTCCCAGTAGCGGAGGACGATGACGGCGCGGTCCAGCGCGGAGAGGGTGCGGAGGGCTTCGAAGAGCTCCATGCGATCGGGGATCATCGGGCCGGCGCGGTCGTCGCCCAGGTCGACGCTCGGAAGCTCGGCATTGCGCCGGATGCGCTGGTGGGAGAGGAACGTCTTCGTCAACGTTCCGCGGGCATACGCCTCGGGTACGTCGGCACGCTCGACCTTGGCCCAGCCGACGTACAACTTGCCGAGGGTGGTCTGGACGAGGTCCTCTGCCAGGTGCCAGTCCCCGCACATGAGCAGGGCGGTCCGGAACAGCCGCGGGGTGATCACGGTGGCGAAGTCCGTGAACGGGAGGTGCGTGCTGTCGCGCGTCACGATCACACGTCCTCTCTCGATCGTCCTTACCAAGTAGACGCCACGAGAGGGGCCTTTGTTACAGAAGGCCAAAACCGAGTATGACGGGCGAGGCTGCCGGATCGGCGCCGGCGACTACGGTCAGGAGCGGACCGGGGGCTCCGTCTTCTGCCGGATCTCGTCCTCGGTGACGGCGGGCGCCACTTCGACCAGCTGGAGCCCGTCGTCGGTCACGTCGATGACTCCGAGGTCGGTGATGATGCGCTGCACCACGCCGAGCCCGGTGTAGGGAAGGGAGCACTCGTTGACGATCTTGTAGGAGCCGTCACGCGCGACGTGCTCCATCAGCACGATCACCCGCTTGGCACCGTGGACGAGGTCCATCGCGCCGCCCATGCCTTTGACCATCTTCCCGGGGATCATCCAGTTGGCGATGTCGCCTGCGGCGGAGACCTGCATGGCCCCAAGGATGGCGGCGTCGATCTTGCCACCGCGGATCATCCCGAACGACGTGGCAGAGTCGAAGAAGGACGCGCCTGGCCGCAACGTCACGGTCTCCTTGCCGGCGTTGATCAGGTCGGGGTGCTCGTCACCGTCGAGCGGATAGGCGCCGACGCCAAGGATGCCGTTCTCCGACTGGAGCACGATCTCGATGTCGTCGGACACATAGTTAGGAACCAACGTCGGCAACCCGATCCCGAGGTTGACGTAGGCGCCGTCCTCGAGCTCCGATGCGGCGCGCGCAGCCATCTGTTCGCGTGTCCAGGCCATCAGCCCTGCCCCTCCCGCGCGCGCACCGTGCGCTTCTCGATACGTTTCTCTGCGGTCTGCTCGGGCGTCAACGGCAGCACTCGCTGCACGTAGACACCCGGGAGGTGTACGTCGATGGCGTTGAGCTGGCCGGGCTCGACGAGCTCCTCGACCTCGGCGATCGTGGTGCGGCCAGCCATCGCGCAGAGTGGGTTGAAGTTGCGGGCCGAGTCACGGAAGACCAGGTTGCCATGGCGGTCGCCGCGCCAGGCTCGGACCAATCCGAAGTCGGTGATGAGCGCCTGTTCCAGTACGAAGCCCTTCGGCCCCTCAGCGGTGTCGAACTCGCGGGTCTCCTTCGGGGGGCTCGCGGTGACGACGTTGCCCGAATCGTCGTACCGCCAAGGCAGCCCGCCGTCGGCGACCTGGGTGCCGACGCCAGTCGCGGTGTAGAAGGCGGGTATACCGGCGCCACCGGCGCGCAGCCGTTCGGCCAGCGTGCCTTGTGGCGTGAGCTCGACCTCCAGCTCGCCGTGCAGGTACTGGCGCTCGAACTCCTTGTTCTCCCCCACGTATGACGACACCATGCGCCGGATCCGCTTGTCGCGAAGGAGCAGTCCCAGCCCCCAGTCGTCAACGCCACAGTTGTTGGAGACCGCCTCGAGGTCGGTCACTCCCGCGTCGAGCAACGCCTGGATGAGCACGCTCGGGATGCCGCACAGCCCAAACCCTCCGACCGCAAGCGATGCACCGTTGCCGATGTCGGCGACCGCCTCCGCCGCACTTCCGACGACCTTGTCCACACTCACTCCCTCGCCTCGATCTGCCGGTCCAGGCGCGCACCCGTCGGGGCGCACGCGTGGTCATGGACCGTTCGCAACCTACTGCATCACACGAGGCAGGTCTCCGGCGATCGACGGAGCTCCTCCGGCGATCGAGCTTGGCGAGATCTAAGGTCTCGACAAGCTCGACCGGCGGCAGGCTGCCAGTCGGCTTGCTGGGTAGGCTCGACAGGTGATGTCCGACGCGCGCCAACGCGAAGCAGTTCGCCTGCACGTCGTGTCGGGCAAGGGCGGCACCGGCAAGACCACCGTCGCCGCGGCGTTGGCACTCACCCTTGCGTCGGGTGGCAAGAAAGTCCTGCTCTGCGAGGTCGAGGGACGCCAGGGGATCGCGTCGATGTTCGACGTAGCACCCCTCCCCTACGCCGAGCGCCGCATCGCCGTCGGATCTGACGGCGGCGAGGTCTACGCGATGGCGATCGACGCCGAGGCTGCCCTGCTCGAGTACCTCGGCATGTTCTACCACCTGGGGCGGGCGGGCAAGGCGCTCGACCGGTTCGGGGTCATCGACTTCGCCACCACGGTCGCTCCCGGCGTCAGGGACGTGCTGTTGATCGGCAAGGTCTACGAAGCGACCCGGCGCTCCGAGGACGGCAGGCCGACGTACGACGCCGTGGTGCTCGACGCTCCACCCACCGGGCGCATCGCCCGTTTCCTCAACGTCAACACCGAAGTCGCCGGCATCGCCAAGGTCGGCCCGATCCGCAAGCAGGCCACGTCGATCATGCGACTGCTGACGTCAGCCATCACCCGGGTTCACATCGTGACCACGCTCGAGGAGATGCCAGTCCAGGAAACCCTCGACGCGCTCGACGAGCTTGCCTCACTGCGGCTTCGGCTCGGCGTCGTCATCGTCAACGCCGTCAACGAGCAGAAGGTCCCAGCCGACCTCATCGACAGCGCGGCGGCCGCAGACGTCGACGAGGCGCGGATTGCCGCGGCGCTCAAGGAGGTGGGTGTAAATGCAGACCCGACAATCGTCGGCGGACTCGTCGAGGTCGGCAGGCAGCACGCGGAGCGGCAACGACTCCAGGCGCGCCAACGCACGCGTCTGTCCGGCATGGTGCCGCCGGTCGTGGAGCTCCCTCTTCTAAGCGACGGCATCGATCTGGGCGGGCTGTACGACCTCGCCGACCAGCTCGGCGAGAGTGAGGAGTTCTAGTGGCGCGCGTGCAGAAGAAGCGTCGGACAGCGCGCCAGCCGGGGCGGTCGCCTCAAGTTCGGGTGGGTCCGCTGCGGGGTCGGCTGTCCGACGTACCAGCACTGGATGTCGACGCGCTCCTTGCCGACAAAGCCATCACGATCGTCGTCTGTTGTGGCTCGGGCGGCGTAGGTAAGACGACGACGTCGGCCTCGTTGGCGCTGCGCGCGGCCGAGCAAGGACGCAAGGTTGTCGTGCTGACCATCGACCCAGCACGACGGCTGGCGCAGTCGATGGGACTCTCGGACCTCGACAACAATCCCAAGCGGGTCGAGGGAGTCGACGAGTCCAACGGCGGAAGCCTCGACGCGATGATGCTCGACATGAAGCGCACGTTCGACGAGGTCGTGGAGTCTCATGCCTCGCCAACAAAGACCGCCCAGATCTTGAGCAACCCGTTCTACCAGGCACTGTCCAGCTCGTTCGCCGGGACGCAGGAGTACATGGCGATGGAGAAGCTGGGGCAGCTCCACTCGGAGGCGGTCGGTTCCGGGAGATGGGATCTGATCGTCGTCGACACTCCCCCGTCACGATCGGCGCTCGACTTCCTCGATGCTCCCGAACGGTTGTCGTCGTTCCTCGACGGGCGCCTGATTCGGTTGTTGCTGGTGCCCGCGAAGGGCCCAGCACGGCTGTTGTCTGCCGGCATGTCGGCTGTCACGGCCATGGTCTCGAAGGTGCTCGGCGGGCAGATGCTGCGCGACGTACAGACGTTCGTGGCGGCGTTCGACACGTTGTTCGGTGGTTTCCGGGCCCGGGCAGACAAGACGTACCAGATCCTCAAGGACCCACAGACGGCGTTCCTGGTCGTTGCCTCACCCGACAGCGACGCGCTCCGTGAGGCGGCGTTCTTCGTCGAACGGCTTGCCCAGGATCAGATGCCTCTGGCCGGTCTCGTGCTCAACCGGGTAACCCCGCAGGCAGTGGCGGGGTTGTCCGCGCAGACGGCACTCGCAGCGGCCGAGCGCCTGAGCGACGAAGACCCGCTCACGACAGCGTTGCTGCAGCTTCACGCCGAGCGGCTCGAACAGATGGGGCGGGAGCGGTCGCTGCGACGGCGGTTCGCGGGGGCGCATCCGGCGGTGCCAACGGCAACCATCACGGCGTTGGCCGGTGATGTGTACGACTTGGACTCACTGCGCACCGTAGGGCGACTGGTGGCCGCCTGACCGCAGCCCGGCTCTCCCCTCCTAGAGCCGGTGCTGCCAGTCAGCGGCTTGTTGTTGCTTCAGCTGGCGAAGATCGATGCGGAACTTGCGGCTGCCACGTGCTGCTCACGGGCGATCTCGAGCAGACCTCGCCACGACGTCACGTTCGGGCGGCGCTTCAGCAGGGCCCGGCGCTCGCGCTCCGTCATACCACCCCACACCCCCCACTCCATGTTGTTGTCGAGAGCCTCGGCAAGACATTCGGTCTTCACCGGGCACTGGCCGCAGATCTGCTTGGCGCGGTTCTGAGCGGCGCCACGGACGAAGAGCTCATCCGGGCCGGCGCCCTTGCAGGCGGCGATGTCTGCCCATTGCTCGTTCCAGGTCATTTTTATCCCCTACCGAGAGAAAATGCGTTTGTCATTCAGGGGCCCACTTTTGGGGGAACCTCAGACCTGAAATGTACGTAAGGCCTTACCTCCTCCGACAGGCCCGGATAGGTCAAGTCGTGTAGTCCGTTGTGACTATCTTTTGATAGTCGCATTGGGCGCACATGGTGGCCGTTCGGTCATCGAGTGGTCACAGCGCGCATCGAACCCGCAGGTCAGCGTCCCAATTGGAGGTCCACCGGGGCCTTCCCGTACCCTGATGTTCATGCTTCCCCTCGCTCGCCCCGCCCGCGGGGAAGGTGGCCTTGTCCACCAAGTCGTCGTCATCATCGCGATGAGTGTGCTATCCGGTGTTCTCATTGCCGGTTTGGCCCTGCCGTGGGTCGGTCTTCTCAGCAAGGGAGCCGAAAACAGCGCCGAAGCCATCGAGGATTTCCCGAAGAAACTGACGTTCCAGCCGCTCAACGAACGCACCCGCGTGCTAGCCGCCGACGGCAGCCCGTTGGCGACCTTCTACGACGAGAACCGGGCCTACGTGCCACTCAGCCGGATCTCCACCGAGATGAAGCAAGCCATCATCGCCATCGAGGACTCGCGCTTCTACGCCCACGGCGCACTCGACGTCCAGGGGACTCTGCGTGCTCTGCTCGTCAACCAGGCGAGCTCCGCGACGATCCAGGGCGGGTCGTCCATTACGCAGCAGCTCGTCAAGCTCACCTTGCTCGAGAACGCCGACACGCCCAAGGAGCGCAGGGAGGCCCAGGCACGCAGCTACTCACGCAAGTTCGAGGAGCTGCGGTATGCCGTCTGGGTCGAGGAGCACCTCGACAAGAACCAGATTCTCGAGCACTACCTCAATACTGCGTACTTCGGCGATGGCGCCTACGGCATCGAGTCGGCGGCCCGTCACTACTTCCGCACGACCGCGCGGAAGTTGACGCTGCCTCAGGCCGCACTACTCGCCGGGCTGGTCAAGAACCCCACCCGCTATGACCCGACCAACAACATCGACCTGGCGCGCGATCGCCGCAACACGGTGATCAACACGATGTTGGACCTGCACATCATCAGCGAGGCCCAGGCGACGAAGGCCGCGAAGCAGCCGGTGGTGCTGAAGGTCAAGAACGTCTCAAACGGATGCGTTGAGTCTCCCGCACCGTTCTTCTGCGCCTACCTCCTGAAGTATCTCCTTGCGTCTCCGGAGCTCGGCAAAACTGCCGAGGAGCGCCGGCACGCCGTGTACGGCGGCGGTCTGACGATCCGCACGACGCTTGACCCACGCTTCCAGCGGTCAGCGGACCGGTCGATCCGCAGCCACGTCAGGCCAACGGATGCTGTCGTTGGTGGGTTGGCCATGGTCGAGCCAAGGACCGGCTATGTCCGGGCGCTTGCTCAGTCCAAGACCATGGGCACCCGCAAGAACTTGGGCCAGACCTTCAACAACTACACCGTGCCGACACGATTCGGTAACTCCGCCGGCTTCCAGCCGGGCTCGACATTCAAGGTGTTCGTGCTGGCAGCCGCGATCCAGCAGGGCATCCCGTTGAGCAAGACGATCAACGCACCCTCCTCGATCACCCTGCCCACGAACTCGTTCAAAGTCTGTGGTGGCAAGAACATCCTGTCGTCCGAGACACACACGTACTCCAACTCAACCGACAGCGGCACCATGGACCTCTACAGCGGGACCCAGCTCTCGGTTAACACGTTCTTCGTGCAGCTCGAGCAGCTGACTGGTCTGTGCAAGCCGTGGAACCTGGCTCGCGACATGGGCGTCGAGCTCGAGAATCCAGACGCCAACATGGTGCCCACCTTTACGCTTGGCGTCTCCGACGTGAGCCCGTTGGAGATGGCCGAGGCGTACGCGACGTTTGCGGCTCGGGGCATGCACTGCGCGTCGACACCGGTGACCAGCATCACCGACCGCAACGGCGACGTGATCCCCATGGCCGGCTCCCGCTGCAACCGCGTGCTCAAGCCGGCGTATGCCGACGCGGTCAATGACATCCTGCGAGGCGTCATGGCGCCTGACGGTTTCGGCGGCGCAATTGCTCCCAGCATCCCGTCTGCCGGCAAGACCGGAACCACCCAAGAAAACAAGGCGGTCTGGTTCGTCGGCTACACCCCTGCACTTGCCGTTGCGTCGATGCTCGCCGGCATCAACGCCCAGGGTGAGCCCGACCAGCTCATCGGGAAGACGGTCAACGGCGTCACCCTCGGCGATGCATCGGGGTCTGGGACCGCAGGTCCTATCTGGGGCGCCGCGGTCGCCGGCGTGGAGCAGTGGCTGCCCAACCGGGACTTCGTGTCCCCGAACCCGGCTGTGGTCGAAGGCCAGACAGTGCCGATCCCGTCGTTCTACGGCTTCGACCCGAACGCCGCGGCCACCGAGCTGACGAAACTTGGCTTCCGGCCCCAGGTGAGCTACAGCGTGAACTCGACCGCACCCGAAGGGACGGTCGCCTACACGTCTCCGTCCTATGAGGGAGTAACCGGCGAAACGGTGCTCATCTTCATCTCAAACGGCTACACACCGCCCCCTCCGCCGCCGAACAACCCGCCTCCGAACAATGACCCACCGAAACCACCGGACGACGACCCACCGAAACCACCGGACGGCCCGGACAATCCGCCGAAACCGCCGGATGACGACGACAACGGTGGCGGCGGCAAACCCGACAAGCCTGATAAGCCAAACAAGCCCCGATAGCCGATGGTCCTCGACGGAGGATGTCGTCAGGCCAGTTGCCGTCGTACCTCGGCGGACACGGTGCCGCCGTCGGCGCGACCCTTGATCTGAGGGGTCAGGCGGCCCATCACCTTGCCCATGGCGCGCATGCCCTCTTGTGCCGCCCCGACCTCGTCAATCGTCTTGGTGACAAGCGCGCGGATCTCGTCTTCACTCATCGGCGCCGGCAGGAACTCCGCGAGGATGACGGCCTCCGCGCGCTCTTTGGAGGCAAGCTCGTCGCGACCGGCATGTTCGAAGGCGACGGCAGCCTCACGGCGCTTCTTGGACTCGCTGGCAAGCACTCCTGTCACGTCGTCGTCGCTGAGCACGCGGGCTTCCTTGCCCGCGACCTCCGCGTTGGTGATGGCGGTCAGCACCATCCGCAACGTGGACGAGCGCAACTCGTCGCGCGCCTTGATCGAAGCCGTGAGTTCTTCGCGCAGACGTTCCTTCATCGATGCCATAGGCCCAGTGTCGCGTACCACCGGCGCCTCGCGTGACTTGCCGCGTGTGACAGCCTTAGCGATATGCGTGCGTTGGCGAAGGTCGCAACGGGTCTCGGGGCCGTCGGTGCGGCGGGGCTTGCGTACGGCGCTGGATACGAAGTGCGCGCGTTCAGCCTCCGGACGGCGACCGTCCCGTGCCTGCCCGAGGGCCGGCCGGACCTGCGCGTGCTGCACCTGTCCGACATACATCTGACGCCGAACCAGCACAAGAAGCAGCAGTGGGTCCGCGAGCTCGCCGAGCTCAAGCCAGATCTCGTCATCAACACCGGTGACAACCTCAGTCATCGTGACGCGGTGCCGTTCGTGATGGAGAGCCTCGAGGGGTTGCGTGACGTACCTGGGGTCTTCGTTTTCGGCTCTAACGACTACTGGGGTCCCGTGATCAAGAGCCCCGCGCGCTACCTGCTCCCCGCGGGGACCGGCAAGCGACTGCACGGGCCGGCGCTGCCTTGGCGAGAGCTCCAGGACGAGTTCACAAAGGCCGGTTGGGTCGATCTGACGAACCGGTACGGCGCACTTACCGTCAACGGCACGACATTCGCCTTCGCTGGCGTCGACGACCCGCATCTCGACTACGACCGACTCGAGGAAGTTGCGGGTCCGGCCGACCCGACCGTCGACGTACGGGTCGCCGTGACCCATGCGCCGTACCTGCGTGTTCTCGATGCGTTTGCAGGCGACGGGTACGACGTGATTTTCGCGGGCCATACCCACGGTGGACAGCTGCGCCTGCCCGGCTATGGCGCCCTCGTCACCAACTGCGATCTCGATGCCGCGAGGTCGCGAGGCCTCCATCGGCACGAGGCGGGTGGTCGGTCTGCATGGCTGCACGTGTCTGCCGGACTGGGCACTTCGCCGTACGCGCCTTATCGCTTCTGCTGCCGCCCCGAAGCCACTCTCATCACCTTCACGACGGGGTCCGCGAGCACGCCAGCACCGATTTAACGCTGGTGAGAGGTCGCGCAGATAGGGGCGGTGGAAAGCGAGCGGGCCGTCCGCGCCCGGCTGGCAAGGCCGAGAAGGGATGCGCACCGGGGTTGTGCGCAGACCGACGAGAACGCCGCCAGGCGGGATGCGGGAGCCCGCGAGCCCACCGTCTTCCCTATCTGCGCGACCTCTAAAGTGCTCGGGTAGGCTGGCCCGCCTCGGGCTGTGGCGCAGCTTGGTAGCGCGCGTCGTTCGGGACGACGAGGCCGCAGGTTCAAATCCTGTCAGCCCGACAGCGGGGTCCGGTCAGCGACAGTTGACCGGACCCTGTCCACATCCGGATGCCCGCGGCGCCTCCCGAGCCATCTCGTGGCTCGGCAAACCGCTCGTGGGGCAGACTGTCCACCAATGGCCGATTCCGAGACCACACGCCGCCGCCCGCGGCTTCCCTCCCTACCGGACCTGCCCCACCTGCCCGAATGACGTCGACGACGCAGGTCCTGACAAACCCCGCTAAGCGCGGGTGCCTACCGGCCCGTCGGAGCGCCATCGCTCCGGCGACAGGTCAGGCGTTCGTCAGCTCGGCAGCAACAAGCTCGGCTATCTGAGCGGTGTTGAGGGCCGCACCCTTACGGAGGTTGTCTCCGCAGACGAACAGCTCCAGCGTGCGTGGGAAGTCGAGCGCCTGACGGATCCGGCCGACGAACGTCGGATCGGAGCCAACAACATCGGCCGGTGTCGGGAACTCTCCACGCGCGGGATCGTCGATCACCACGACGCTCGGCGCCTCGATGAGCGCACGGCGCGCTTCGTCGACGTCGACGTCAGTCTCGAACACGGCGTGGACTGCCAACGAGTGCGTCGTGACCACCGGCACCCTGACGCAGGTCGCCGAGACCGCCAGATCGGGGATGCCGAGGATCTTGCGCGACTCGTTGCGGACCTTAAGCTCCTCGCTCGACCAGCCGTCGTCCTTCACGGAGCCGGCCCACGGCACGACGTTCAGCGCCAGCGGGGCGGGAAATGGCGACTCGTCACCGAGCTTGTGCGCGATCGAGCGCCGGACGTCGCCGGGCGCCTGGCCGAGGGTGCGGTCGGCCGCCACGACTTCGAGCTCGTCGTACAACCGGTCGACGCCTGCCTGCCCCGCGCCGGAAGCGGCCTGGTAGGACGCGACGACCAGCTCCCGGAGCCCCCAGCGGGCGTGCAGGGCCCCGAGGGCGTCCATCATGGTCAGCGTCGTGCAGTTCGGGTTGGCGATGATGCCCTTCGGTCGATTGCGCACCTGAGCCGGGTTGACCTCAGGCACCACAAGAGGCACTTCGGGGTCCATCCGGAACGTCCCCGAGTTGTCGACCACCACAACGCCTTTGGCGGTGGCGATCGGCGCCCACTCAGCAGACACCTCATCGGGTACGTCGAACATCGCCACATCGACGCCGTCGAACGCCTCGGCCGTCAGCTCCTGGACCACCAGGTCCTCGCCGCGGCACGTCAGCGTCTTGCCGGCAGAGCGGGCAGACGCCAGCAGGCGGATCTCGCCCCACACGTCGAGCCGCTTCGACAAGATGTCGATCATCACGGTTCCGACGGCACCGGTCGCACCGACGAGCGCCAGCGTCGGCTTGTTGTCGCCCTTCATCGCCCGGTCCCCCCGTAGACGACGGCCTCGACTTCGTCGCTGTCGAGCTCGAACGCATGATGGGTGGCCGTCACGGCGGCGTCGACCTGGTCCTCGTCGACGATCACTGAGATGCGGATCTCGGAGGTGGAGATCATCTCGATGTTCACTCCGGCCGCCGCCAGAGCGGCGAAGAAGCGAGCAGTGACGCCGGGGTGGGTGCGCATGCCTGCGCCGACGAGGGACACCTTGCCGATCCGGTCGTCATACAGCAGTTGCTCGTAGCCCACCTCATCCTTGAGTCGTGCCAGGGCAGTCATCGCAACCTGCCCGTCGTCACGAGGCAACGTGAACGAGATGTCGGTGCGGGCGGTCGACGCCACGGAGATGTTCTGCACGATCATGTCGATGTTGATGCCTGAGTCGGCGAGCGACTCGAAGATGCGTGCCGCCTCACCTACTTTGTCGGGCACGCCGACAACGGTGATCTTCGCCTCGCTGCGGTCATGAGCGACCCCGGAGATGATTGCTTGCTCCACTTGCTCCCCCTCGCTTGATTCGGTAACCCAAGTGCCTGTGCGGTCAGAGAAAGACGAGCGCACATGGATCGGAATGTTGTGACGCCTGGCGTACTCAACACACCGCAGGTGCAGGATCTTCGCACCGGACGCGCACATCTCGAGCATCTCCTCGTAGGAGACTCGCGGGATGCGACGCGCCCTTGGGACGATACGCGGGTCGGCGGTAAAGATCCCGTCCACGTCGCTGTAGATCTCGCATACCTCTGCCTCGAGCGCGGCGGCCAGCGCCACGGCAGTCGTGTCAGAGCCGCCGCGACCAAGGGTCGTGATGTCCTTCGTATCCATCGACACGCCTTGGAATCCGGCGACGATCGCGATGTCGCCTTGTGCCAGCGCCGACTGGATCCGACCAGGCGTGACGTCGATGATCTTGGCGCGGCCATGACTCGAGTCGGTGATCACTCCTGCCTGGCTGCCGGTGAATGAGCGCGCGGTCTGACCGAGGTTGGCGATCGCCATCGCAAGCAGGGCCATCGAAATACGCTCGCCGGCGGTGAGAAGCATGTCGAGCTCGCGGCCGGGAGGCAGGGGTGAGATCTGTTCAGCAAGCGCGAGCAGCTCGTCGGTCGTGTCGCCCATCGCCGACACGACCACGCAGACGTCGTTGCCGGCCTTGCGCGTGTCGACGATCCGCTGTGCGACCCGCTTGATGCTCTGGGCGTCGGCCACAGAGGACCCCCCGTACTTCTGCACGACGATGCCCACGGGCAGCGACTCCTCACGTGCGCGGGTGCTTTGTCTCGGCGCGTTCATCCTAGCCAGCGCACCGAAGAGATCAGGTCTGGTCCAGTTGTCGGACCAGCTGGTCAGAGGTGCTGGGCGGCGGCGACGCGCTCAGCCTCCGCAGCCGGAATCTCATGCGCGTCCAAGCGGTCGTGCGCGATCACCGACTGCAGGGCGCGCAACGATGCGGACGCCTCAGCGCCCCAGCTCGCGACGTAGGAGAACTGCCACCACCACAATGCCTCCTGCGTCGAGCCGGCCCGGTAGTGACGGAGCCCGTGGGCCACGGTTGACGCGATGTCGGCGAGGTCGTCGGACAGCTTCGACGAGACGAGCTCGGGTGGGTCGACGTACGGGTCGAACACCTCGGTGAAGTCGTCAACCCCTTCGAGCAAGAGGGCGAGCCGCTCCCGCATCGCGTCGAGGTCAGGGTCGGGACCCGTGTCGGGCTCGAACTGCTCGGTCGGCACGAAGTCGACCTGCACCCCCAGCCGGGCACCGGCAAGGAGCAACTGGCTGACCTCGAGCAGGAGGAGGGGCACGGCGCTACCAGGCTCACCCGACCTCGAGATCTCGCGCAGCGCAAGCAGGAAGCTCTCGCTGTGATCGGCGATTGCCTGCGCGAGATCCTCGATCTCGCTGCTCACCACATCGTCAGGTTTGCTCGTCGACCGTGCTTTAACTTCGTCGGCGCTAGTCATCTACTGCGCGTCTCCCCTCGAAGGCTCGACCGAGCGTAACTTCGTCGGCGTACTCCAAATCTCCCCCGACAGGTAGCCCGCTGGCAAGTCGGGTCACTCGCAGGCCCATCGGCCGAAGCATCCGAGTGAGGTATGTCGCCGTCGCCTCGCCCTCGAGATTCGGGTCGGTGGCGAGGATGACTTCGGTGATCGCGCCATCGGCGAGCCGGACCATCAGCTCGCGGATCCGCAGCTGTTCAGGACCGATCCCTTCGATCGGGCTGATCGCGCCACCGAGCACGTGGTAGCGGCCGCGGAACTCACGCGTGCGCTCCACGGCGACGACGTCCTTGGGCTCCTCGACGACGCACAACAGCGCCGGGTCGCGGCGCGTGTCACGACAGATCTTGCAAAGCTCGTCCTCGGTGACGTTGCCGCACACGCTGCAGAAGCGGACCTTGTCCTTGACCTCGTCGAGGATCGCCGCCAGTCGACGCACGTCGGTAGCCTCGGCCGCGAGGATGTAGAACGCGATCCGCTGCGCGCTCTTGGGTCCGACACCGGGGAGCCGGCCAAGCTCGTCGATGAGGTCTTGGACAACGCCTTCGTACACAGGCGGTCCCTCCCTCGATTGATGGCGTGCCTCGCGGTCGTGGGCTGGTATGCCGCCCGCGCACACGACATACGTATCGATGGCCCCGACCTTCAGGCGGGGTTCATGCCTGCCTCATGGTAGTGCGGGCGCGGACAGATTCCTCAGTCGCGCGTGGCGAGGCGAGCCTTGAGCGCGTCTCGCTTCTCGGTGAACTTGGTCGCTGACGCGTCGAGGTTGTCCATGAAGTCGGATAGCTCGGCTCGGGCCTTCTCACCCTCGCCGGTCAGACCCTCCAGCTCGAAGACGTTCCAGAAGCGCAGCACGGGCATCACGACGTCGTCGCGGTGCTGGCGCTGGTCATAGATGCCCTCGACGGCCATGGCCACGGCCTTGCGCTGGAATCCGGGGATGCCTGCACCGGGCATCTCGAACGTCTTCACGACTTCGAGGATGGCCTTCATCGCGGCGTCGGGTGCGAGCTCCAGCGCCGCCTTGAGGAGGTTGCGGTAGAAGATCATGTGGAGGTTCTCGTCGGCCGCGATCCTGGCGAGAAGCTTCTCGCACATCGGGTCGGTCGTGAACCGGCCGGTGTTGCGGTGCGACACCCGCGTAGCCAACTCCTGGAACGACACGTAGGCGAGCGACCGAAGCGCGTCGTCGGGGTGCGACGTCTGGTAGCCCTCGGACATGTGGGTCATCCGGAACCGCTCCAGCGCAACCGGGTCTACCATCCGCTTGACCAGCATGTAGTCGCGCATCGCGATGCCGTGGCGACCTTCTTCGGCTGTCCACCGGTGCACCCACTCGCCCCATGCGTTGTCGCGTCCGAACAGCACCGCAATCTCGTGGTGGTAGCTCGGCAAATTGTCTTCGGTGAGCAGGTTGACGATCAGCGCAGTGCGCGCAACCTCAGGGATGTCGGCGTCGTCGGGGCTCCAGGGGTCGCCGCCCATCAGCCCGTCGAAGTTGCGACCGTCGCTCCACGGCACGTAGTCGTGTGGGAACCACTCCTTGGCCACGTCGAGGTGCCGGTTGAGCTCGCCCTCGACGACCTGCTCCAGCTCGCGCAGCAGGTTGGTCTGGCTGATGTCTTGTGTCACCGTCGGCTCCCTCCATCGGTTGGCCTACGGTCTCGTAGGTTACGCCACCGTAGGTTTCCGGGCCAGCCAGCCGGGCCAACTGACCGACTGGTGAGCATGCCTGTCCGACTTGTCATGGCGAGTCGTGGCGGATGTCGTCGATGACCTCTGCACCGAGCTCGCGAGCGAGGAGCTCGTGGGAGGAGACCCCGACGTCGTCGATCACCGTGTCGTCGTCGCGGACGTCGGTCTGCGCCTGCGCGGGCTTGTCGCTGCCGCCACTGTCGCCGCCCCGAGTTGGCCGGATCGCCTCCTTGGCGGCTTCGATGCCTGCAGCCCGAGTGGAGTCGGCCGCCGTCGTCGCCTCAGGCGAGGTCGTGGGCTGGGCCCGCGCGGGCTCCTCGTGCCGCGAGGTGCGCGCGCCCGCGGCAGCACTGTCGATGATCGCCTCGACCTTCCAGTCGACGCCGAGCTCGTCGATCAGCGCCTGGCGCAAGATCTCGTCATGCCCGCCCCGGACGAACGAGTCACGCGCGCCGGCGTTGACGAGACCGATCGTGATGACTCCGCCCTGCACGTCCACCACCTGGGCGTTCTGAGTCAGCAGCGCCCAGGCGTAGCGGCGCATCTTCTGCACCCGGGTCAGCACTCCCGGCCAGAGTTGGCGGACGTCGACAAGGCCGAGGGCACCCGGCTCAGGTGGTGTGGCGGCCGGAGCTCTGGGCTCGACCGGAGTGGTCTCCTCGGGCGTGTCCGCCGGGGTTTCAGCTGGGCCGTCGGCACTCGCCGGCGACGCCGTCGCGAACAACCCCTCGCCGGCCTCGGCGTCCTCTGGCTGGGCCTGCGCAGTGACCGGCTCCGCGTCGGAGTCAGGAGCGATTGGCGCGGCGTCCGTCGTAACGGCGGCCGGGTGCGCAGCTTGGCTCGGCGTTGGGCTCGGGGTGGAGGCTGGTGACACCGGCGGCTCGGCCGGCGCCTGCAGTCCTCGGGGCAGGCTGGCGTCGAGGGGGCCCTCAGCGGCCGCCGGTGTGGTGGTCGGTGTGGTGGTCGGTGTGGTGGTCGGTGCGCTAGCCGGCCCGGTCGTCGTACCGACGACGGAGAGGCGGCGCTCGACGCGGTCGAGCCGTGCCCCCACGCCTTCGGCGGTGTCGTCGAGACCGGGCAGCAGCACCCGCGCGCACATCAGCTCGAGCAGGAGACGGGGTGCGGTAGCCCCCCGCATGTCGGTCAGGCCCTGGCTGATGATGTCGGCAGCGCGCGTGAGCTCGGCGCGGCCGAAGCGCGACGACTGGCCGGCGAGGCGCTCTGCCTGGTCGTCGGGCATCTCGATGAGGCCTCGCGTGGCGGCGTCGGGGACGGCGCTCACGACGACGAGGTCGCGCAGCCGGTGAAGGAGGTCCTCGGCGAACCGACGCGGGTCCTGGCCCGTGTCGATGACCTTTTCGACGACACCGAAGACGGTGCGACCGTCACCGGCGGCAAGGGCATCGACCGTCTCGTCGAGAAGGCTGTCGGGCGTGTAGCCGAGCAGCGCGGTCGCGAGCGCGTAGGTCACGCCGTCGGGCCCCGACCCTCCGATCAGCTGGTCGAGCACGGAGAGGCTGTCGCGGACGGACCCGGCTCCGGCACGCACGATCAGCGGAACGACCGTCGGCTCGATCGCGACACCTTCGCGCGCGCACAGCTCCACCAGGTAGTCGCCGAGCAGCTTCGGTGGCACCAGCCGGAAGGGGTAGTGGTGGGTGCGGGAGCGGATGGTCCCGATCACCTTGTCGGGCTCGGTCGTTGCGAAGATGAAGCGAACGTGTGACGGCGGTTCCTCGACGAGCTTGAGGAGGGCGTTGAAGCCACCCGTCGTCACCATGTGGGCCTCGTCGATGATGTAGATCTTGTAGCGGGCCTTCATCGGTGCGAAGAATGCGCGTTCGCGCAGGTCACGGGCGTCATCAATGCCACCATGGCTCGCCGCGTCGATCTCGATCACGTCGATCGAGCCCGGCCCGCCTCGGGCCAGCTCTTGACATGACTCGCACTCGCCACAAGGCACCGACGTCGGTCCCTTGTCGCAGTTGAGGGCCCGAGCCAGGATGCGGGCGCTGGTGGTCTTGCCACAGCCGCGGGGACCCGAGAACAGGTAGGCGTGGTTGACGCGGTTGTTGTCGATGGCGTGCGAGAGGGGGGCGGTGACGTGGTCCTGCCCGATCACGTCGTCGAAGATGTCGGGACGGTAGCGGCGATACATTGCGAGGGGCGCGTCCACATCGATGACCATAGCGCCGTACGCCGACAGGGCCTAAGGGCTGTGGAAACCCGTGGACAGCCACGCCGCTGCGAAGCCAATTCTCGGCGAACATTCGGTCTCGAACCACATCGGGGGATGACGCCGTCGGCGGTCGGTTCTAGAGTCACAGGAGGGGGCAATTGTCCCCGGCATCCACCCAGACCCGAGGAGCCAGCATGAGCAACAGCGTCGTCCACTTCGAGATCCCCGCCGACGACCGGGAGCGAGCACAGACCTTCTACAGCGACGCTTTCGGCTGGAACATTCAGTACATGCCAGAGATGGAATACTCCGCGCTCATGACGACCGATTCCGACGAGCAGGGGATGCCCACGACCCCCGGCGCCATCAACGGAGGCCTCGCCAAGCGCTCGGCGCCGATGTCCGAACAGCCGACGATCACCATCGGTGTCGACGACATCGACAAGGCCCTCGAAAAGGTCAGCTCGGCAGGCGGCTCGGCCGTCGGCGAGAAGATCCAGGTCGCCGACATGGGCTGGGCGGCCTACTTCAAGGACAGCGAAGGCAACGTCATCGGGCTCTGGCAGACCGCCTGACCCCGCGCGATTCGTCCGGCCAGGGTCGCGGCCATCGGCCGCCCTGGTCGGACGAATCTGTGTGTCGGCATGAGAGACCCCTCGCGCACCCGACAGAGCTCACTTACCCTTGCTGCCTTCCGGCCCTGGGGGAGTTCGGCAAGATGTCGCCACACGAGGGGCTGCGCCCGAGTCTACGGGACAGGGTCAGGCCTCGACCAACGACCTCAGGGGCGTCCGAGAGCGCCTGTGTCGATTTCAATGGACCCCCGCGAGGGGATAACCTCCTCCACGGAGGATTCGCATAGTGGCCTAGTGCGCACGCTTGGAAAGCGTGTTGAGTGAAAGCTCTCAGGGGTTCGAATCCCCTATCCTCCGCCACCAACTTTTCTCCATCCAAACACCCGCTAACCCGCGTTTGGTGCCTTTCGGGCACCGGATTCGCGGGTTACGAGGTGTTCGGTTGCAAGCGGTGCGAGCGTACGTCGTCGTACGTCAGCGGTGGATGCGACGGGCGACGAGCTTGCCCCCGACGGGGACGGTGCGACGGCCGTCTGAGTCGACCACGGTCACGTCGACCGGGGAAACGCTCTTGCGGCGCTTGGTGCTCGAGTTCCACAGGTCGACGTCGCGCCACATGTAGAGGATGGCGCTTCCGTTGCGCTTGCCCATCACCAAGGTGTTCACATAGTTCGGGGCGTCGATGCGGAGCGGAATCGGACGAGGTCTGAACGTCCGACCGGGATCGGAAGCTTGGCCCAGTAGCGCGGCCACCTTGTGGTAGGCCTCCTTCTTCACCCACGTCCTCGGGTCCTTTGACGGGCACTTCACGAGTCCAAAGTTGGACTCCCATTCGTTGCGCGTGGGGTCGTCAAGCAGCTCGTAGAGGTAGGCCCTGGAGCCACGCATGAAGTGGGAGAGCAGTAGCCGCGTCATGTAGATGGCCTCGATGTCTTCCGGGATACCGTTGCCTGCGTTGGTGATCCAGGTGCCGGTGTTGTATCCGGTCTCGGTGCACCAGACAGGTTGGTTCCCGTAGACACGATGGGCCTGACGGCGGCGCCCGTCGAGCCGCTCGTTGGTGCCTCCACCGTCCGGATAGCAGTGCAGGTCGCCGGCGTCGGTGTAGCGGGCCATATCCGAGTCTGCCAAGGCAGCGTAGTCCGCGTCAGTGTGTGATTGGCGGTCGTGCAGCGATGGGCCACAGATCGGGATGTGTGACAGGCCGTGGGCGTTGCGAGACACCTTGATCATCCGCTGGTGCTCGACGGTGTCGCGGAGCCAGCCAGAGTGGACGTTGGGCTCGTTGACGCCACCGAAGGAACAGAACATATCGGCCCCCCCAAGCTCCCTGGCCCTCACCATGAACTTGTCGATGTCGGACCGGCTGTCACCCAGCAGCTCGACCGTTGAGTGAACCCTGATCCCGTTTTGCTTGAACTTGCGGAACGCCGCATGTTGGGCCGGGAGGTTCACCGATAGGCGGTCACGGACACGTCGGATGTGCAACCCCTTCAGCAGGTTGAGCACAGAGTTGTCGTTGGCGTACACCGACGTACGAAACGCCTGGTGAGTGTTGATGCCGACCCGGTTGAGCAGCCGGTCGGAGCGATAGGGCTGCACCATCGGCAGCTGTCGGCTGCCACTCAGGGCAGTGGCGCCTGGGGCTCCGGAGATTGAGGCGAAGGCGGCAAGCCCAGTGGCTGCGGCCGTGGAGGTAAGAAATCCGCGTCGGTCCATCGGCCCAGTCGACGTCATTGCAGAGAGTCACAGACCCATTACGCACTGTAGTCAACCGTTCGGTGGCCCGACTTGACCGTTCGGCCCCCCCGGCGTGGACGGTGGGTGGGGGTATGCCCTCGTTTACACTCGCCCAGTGATTTTCAAAGGCGTCGGCGAGGCTCGCCCCTACCCGGACCACGGTCTGCGGATGAAGGACTGGGCCGAGTTGCCTCCCCACCAGATCCGGCTCGACCAGCTGGTGACCACCAAGGGCACCCTGGATCTGGCGACCCTGCTTGACGAGGACTCGACATTCTTCGGTGACCTGTTCGCCCATGTGGTCGAGTGGCGCGGCGAACTGTATCTGGAGGACGGGCTCCACCGGGCCTTGCGCGCCGCCCTGCAGCAGCGACACGTACTCCACGCTCGCGTTCACATCCTGCCCAGCTAGAGTCCGCGCCTGGCCGACGCCGGCGGCCCACGTGGCGTCCGACTTCCCATTTGGTGTGATCTCTATAGGCTGACCCCGCCGGGAGGAGGCACCCGTGAACTGGAAGACACCCATCACGCTGCTGGTGCTGCTCGGCATCCTCCTCGGAGCCGCCTTTTACGGCTGGCAGACCATCATCGCGCCCGACCCCACCGACGAGAAGACGGCGAAGACCGATGGCAAGAAGAAGTGCGACAACAAGATTGTGTTCAAGCGCGGCGAGCGGATCGCAGCCGAGAACATCGTCGTCAACATCTACAACGCCGGTGACATCCCCGGCCTCGCGGGCAACACGTTGAGTGCCCTTGTGGCGAAAGGGTTCAAGAGCGGCGTCTCCGAGAACGCCCCGGCCGACCGGGCCGCGCGTAACGTCACGATCGTCACAGACGCCCCGAGCTCACCGGAAATACGGATGGTGAGAATGCAGTTCCGCGGCAAGGTGCGGGTAGCCGAAGGAGAGATCTCGCGCGGCATCGACGTGCTCGTCGGCGACAACTTCCTCGCGGTCGACCCCAATGCCAAGACGGTCTTCCGGCTCAAGCGTGCTGTCGCGACCTGCGCCCGGGCCTAGTGAGAGTCGGCAGCGGAGGCGTCGGCGTCGTACGACGAAAGCGGCAGTCGTGAGTCAGCCACGCTGGTCGTTCCAACCGGCAAGGCGACCGCTGCGGCTGACGGCCTGGAGCCGCTTCTCCGTCGTCTCCCGGTCGGTGCGCGGCGTCACCACCAGCATCTCGTCGCCACGCTTGAGCCCTGTTTGCAGCCCCGGGGTGAAGCTCGCTCCGTCCCGCACGATCAGGGCGACGCTGACCCCGGGAGGAAGCCGGAGCTCGCCGATCTCGACGCCATGCAGCCGCGACTCGGCGGTGATCCGCACCTCGAGGAGGTCCGCCGCGATCCGTTCGAGTGGCGCGGCCTCGACCTCTGCCTCGCGGGCACGCTCCTCCGTCACGCCGAAGAAGATCGCGAGCGATGGCAGTGCGGGCGCGGTGATCACGGTGAGCACCACGACCAGCACGAAAACGAGGTTGAACAGGTCTACCGACCGAGTCACGTCCTCAGCCAACGGGATCGTTGCGAGCACGATGGGCACCGCCCCCCGCAGACCGGCCAACGACAGGAAACCCTGCTCCCGCAGGGGGACTCGCAACGGTATGCCGCAGGCCGCCACACTGAGCGGCCGCGCAATCAGCGTGAGCACCGCCCCGATGACGATGCCGCCGACGAGATGCTCCAGCTCGAAGCCAGACGGAGACGCCAGCAACCCGAGCATGATGAAGAGACCGATCTGGGCCAGCCACGCGAAGCCCTCGGCGAACGACCGGGTCGAGCTGCGGTGTGGCAGGTCGGAGTTCCCGAGCCACAAGGCCGTGATGTAGACCGCGGCGAAGCCGCTGAGGTGGAGGGCTGCCGCGCCGGCATACGACAGCACAGCAATGGCAAGCACGGAGATGGGGTAGAGACCCGAGGCAGGCAACGCCACCCTGCGCATCACCCACGCCCCGACGAAGCCGACCAGAGCGCCGAACGCGACGCCGCCGACCAGCTCGAGTGTGACGACTCCGACGAAACCCAAGAGGCTGTGGTCGTCGGCCTCGCCGGTGCTGAGCAAGACCACCAGCAGGACAGTGGGAGCGTCGTTGAGTCCCGACTCGGCCTCGAGTGCACCCCGCAGCGACGGTCGCAGCGGCACTCTTCGGAGCACGGTGAACACTGCGGCAGCGTCAGTCGGCGACGTGACGGCGCCGATGAGTAGCGCTAGCTCCCACGACACGCCCAGCAGGAAGTGCGCCGCGACGGCCACGATCCCGACGCTCACCACGACGCCGACCGTGGCCAGGGCTAGACCTAGCGGTAGCGCCGGCCGCACCTCGGTCCATCGAGTCGTCAGACCACCCTCGGTCAGGATGACGACGAGCGCGGCAAAGCCGAGTGCGTGCGCGGTGCTCGCGTCGTCGAACTTCACGCCGAGTACTGACTCGCCCAGGACAAGTCCCATCGCCAGGTAGATCAGCAGGCTGGGAAGGCCGATGCGTACAGAGGCGCGGACGGCCATAACGGCGAGCAGCAAGATCGCAGACCCGGCCAGCAACAGCTGGTCCAGACGGTCTGCATCCATGCCGACACCCTAGTGTCGCGCCTAGCTTGGAGGCGTCGGCCGACCGGCCGTGGGCACCCGACTGCCGGGGCGAGTGACTTGGATATGACGAACCGGCCTCACCCGCACGTTCGCCGGCGTGGGTTTCACACCTCAGCAACGTGCGCCATGCTGGGCCTTCTCCGTCTCGACGGGTGACTGCGCGGCGAGTCGGAACTACTGGCGGGATCATCGACATGCAGATCGAAGTGAACGGTTCGCGACTGTGGTTCGACGTGGATGGGCCAGCGCTCATGCCGGAGGGCAGCGAGATGCGGCAGCGGCCGACCGTGGTCTTGATCCATGGCGGTCCAGGCGTCTATGACCACTCGTACTTCAAGCCGGACTTCGCCGTGCTCGCCGAGTATGCCCAGGTGGTTTACCTCGACCTGCGTGGACACGGTCGGTCGGACTGGGGCGACGCGGGCGCGTGGACTTTCGAAGCCTGTGCGGACGACGTACGAGCCTTCTGCGACGCGCTCGGGATAGCCAAACCGATCGTCCTCGGACACTCGATGGGTGGACCGGTCGTGTTGCTCTACGGTGCGCGACACCCAGGACATGCGGCGGGGATCGTCGTCCAGTCGGGCTTCGCCCGGTGGGAGCCGCCCCGGCTGGTCGAGGGTTTCCGCCGCGCCGCCGGCGACGAGGTCGCCGAGATCGCGAGACGCAGCTACGCCGGCGAGTCGGTGCCCGATGAGGAGTGGGCTCGCGTCTTCGCCGCCTTCGGCTTACACCTGCCGGATGCGGATCGCAAGGCTCATACACCCCAGAATCTTGAGCTCAACACGCAAGGCATGGAACTCATCCGCCGTCTCGATATCGTCGATCAGCTCTGTCATGTCGAATGTCCGGTGCTCGTTTCGGTCGGCGAGCTGGATCCGGTCACACCGTTAGCTGCGGCTGAAGAGATTGTGGGTGCACTGCCTCAAGGCATCGCCCAGTTCGAGGTCATCGAGGGAGCTGGCCACTTCACGTGGATGGACGCCCCCGAACGCTACTGGCCGATGATCGTTGATTTCATCCGGAGTACGACGCCTAACAGCTGACACTCGGTGTGTCAATCTGACCAGAAATGGCCGAACGCCTCACCAACTCTGTAGCCGTTCCTTTCCCTCGTTGCGCCCTACATCATTCCCGACAAGGGGTTGTCGCCCCGCGGGTCGTAGGCTCGCGCCATGAGCGAACGGGTTGCTGTCTACGTCGACTTCGACAACGTGGTCATTTCCCGTTACGACGACGTTCACGGCAAGCAGGCGTGGCGGAAGGACGATCCGCGCAAGCGTGGACGGCCCGCGAAACTCCATCGATCCGATCGACGTGAAGTTGGCCGCGGCTCAGGTCGATATCGGCGCGATCATCGACTACGCCGCCTCCTTCGGCAGCGTGTCGCTGGCCCGGGCCTACGCTGACTGGTCGGTCCCCGCGAATGCGGCATACAAGGACGAGCTGATGGAGCGAGCGCTTCACCTCGTCCAGCTGTTCACCGCTTCTGGCGTCAAGAACGGTGCTGACATCCGGCTCGCCGTGGACGCTGTCGAGGACCTGATGCGCCATCCCGAGATCTCGCACATGGTTCTTGTCGCCGGAGACTCCGACTACGTCCCGCTTGCGCAGAGCTGCAAGCAACTTGGTCGCTACGTGGTCGGAATTGGCGTAGCCGGGTCGACCAGCAGGGCGTTGGTGTCGGCCTGCAACGAGTTCATCGACTACGCCCACCTGCCAGGGGTCACTCTGCCGCCTGCGACGAAACGGGTAGTGACAAAGGCGCCAGCGAAGAAGGCAGCCACCAAGCGAACTCCGGCAGGGGCCTCTGTCTCTGCGGTCCCACCTGCGGAGGCGGCGACGGACTTGCTGGTGCGTGCCATCCGGGTCGGCCTCCAGAGGAGCGATGACGACTGGGTCTATGCCGTCTGGGGTCAAGAGCCAGATGCAGCGGATGGACCCGGCCTTCAAAGAGAAGTCGCTCGGGTTCACCACGTTCCGAGAGTTCGTGGAGTCGCGGAGCGGGCAGGTGGTATCCAAGGTCGGCACCAACGGACAGTTGGCTGTGAGGCTGGCCTGAGCTACGGCTCTGGTCGCCATGGGCGCTTCCAAGTGCGGCGTTCCGCCGCGTGTCGGCGTGGGGCATCGACCGGATCTGCCACTAGGCGGGTCGGTTCGGCATGCCGCCGAGCGAATTCGAGTCCAGGAGGTCTGGCCAGCCCCAGTATGTTCGCAGTCATGACCTCCGATGAGTTCGTGCCAGTCGACTTCGAGCCGCCCACCTCGCTGGCCACCGGCCAGTTCCACCTCGAACCGCTGGGGCCGCAGCACAATGAGGCCGATCACGCCGCCTGGATGTCGAGCATCGAACACATACGCTCCACTCCCGGCTATGAACACAGCAACTGGCCACCACCCGCCGGGATGACGCTCGAAGAGAACCTCACCGACCTTCGCCGCCACGCTGACGACTTCACGCGGGGCGCCGGCTTCACCTTCACCGTCCTCGACCCGGGCGACAACGACGTCATCGGTTGCGTCTACCTGTACCCCTCGCCCTCCGAGGAGTGGGACGTCAAGGTGCAGTCCTGGGTACGGGCAGACAGATCGAGACTCGACGTACCACTCGCCGACGCCGTCGCAGGCTGGCTGGCCGCCGACTGGCCCTGGGAGAGTGTGGACCGCTGCGGTCGCTAAGTCGAGACGGCTCGCCCATGCCGCGAAGGGTGCGGTCACTTCGCCGCGATCAACCCCCGACTAGTCGCCGAACGTTTACCGGACTTGCGGATGAGGAGTCTTCGAGGTGTTGGATCGAACGCTCTACGAATGTCAGGATCCGCTCGTGGAGGCAGAGGTTGTTTCTCGTGCGAGAGCCTCGGCGATATCACTTGCCGGGGCGCTGGATCTGCGGGTCAACGACGCATTCGTGATTCAAAACTCGAACACGCTCGCCCTGCGTCTATTGCCGTGTGACGTCTTCGCTCGAGTAGCACTGGTGGGGCAAGAGGTCGCCGCGCTCGAGGTCGAGATCGCTCAGCGGCTCGCCGCAACCGAGAGCCCCGTCGCGGCCCTTGAGCCCCGGGTCGAACCGCGCGTCTATGAACGCGGCGGCTTCGCGGTGACCTTGTGGACCTACTACGAGCAGGTGACTCCTGACCAGGACTCACCAGCCGAATACGCAGACGCGCTCCTTCGCCTGCACTCGGGGATGCGCAGCGTCGATATCGCGACGCCGCACTTCATGGAACGAGTCGCAGAGGCCGAGCGGCTGGTCACGGACCGACACGCAACGCCCGCGCTCGCCGAGACCGACCGCCATCTCCTCGTACACACACTGCACGACGCGCGTCAACAGATCCACAGGCGCGGAGCTGCCGAGCAACTGCTGCACGGCGAACCACATCGAGGCAACCTCCTCAGCGCCCAGGACGGCCTGGTCTTCATCGACTTCGAAACGTGCTGCCGTGGGCCAGTCGAATTCGACGTTGCGCACGTGCCGGACCAGGTCAGCGCGAACTATCCGGGACTTGATCAAGTTCTGCTCGAGGAGTGTCGGCGGCTTGTTCTCGCGATGGTCGCTGCCTGGCGATGGGACGTCCGCGATGAATTCCCGAATGGGCACCAACACGGCCGAGACATCCTGGCCTTGCTCCGCGAGGGTCCACCGTGGCCAACACTCGAGGCTCTCGCCACCGAGTAGCCGTATATGGCGGACCTGCGATGCGCCGTAAGCCCGGTCGCGGTCTGAACGAAGCGTCACAGCGTTCGTGCGAGCAGACTCCGCCTGCTGGCGCGCCGTCGGACCACCTCACTAGCCTGTCCGCATGCGACGCTTCAACGACGAGGATCTCACCGGCGCGGAGTTCCGCGAGTGCGACCTGAGCAGGGCGCGGCTGGTCGGCGTGGTCATGCAGGACGCCGAGATAGACGGCCTCGTCACCAACCTCGTGGTCAATGGGGTCCAGGTGATGCCATACGTCGAGGCCGAGCTCGACCGCCGGCACCCGGTGCGGCTGCTGAGCCGGTCTGACGAGCCGTCCGACCTGCGGGAGGCCTGGCGGCAGTTGCGGGCAGACTGGGCCACGACCGCCGAGCGGGTCCGGGCCATGCCCGACGGGAGTGAGCATCACGGCGTGGACGGCGAGTGGTCGATGGTCGAGACCCTGCGTCACCTGGTCTTCGTGTACGACTCGTGGTTCCGGCGTTGCGTGCTTGGGTTGACCGAGCCCTTCACCCCCATGGGCCTGGCATCGCCGTTCGTGCCCAACCAGGAGGATCAGGGCCTCGACCCGTCCAGCCGGCCGAGCCTGGACGAGGTGCTGGATGTGCGCGACCGGCAGAGTTCGGAGGCCGAGGCGTGGCTGGCCGAGGTCACGCGCGAGCAGCTCGCGCAGACTGCGCCGGTGCCCTCCGACGACGGGTGGCCGCCTTACGCCAGAGGGCGGTCGGTGCGGCAGTGCCTCGGCACCGTCCTCAACGAGGAGTGGGCCCACCACGGTTTCTGTGTACGTGACCTCGACAAGCTGTCGGACCAGGAGGCTCGGCAGTGAGGGGCGTGTCCGGATCGGCGCGATGACCAGTATCAAACGAAGCTTGACCCGCGCCGGCAACCACCTTGGCGTGTGGATGTATCGCACCCTGAACGGACGGATGTCCAGCGGCAGCAAGAACGTCCACGTCCTGATGATCACCACGCCGGGGCGACGTACCGGCATTCCCCACTCGACCTGCGTGCGGTACCTCGATACGTCGGCGGGCATTGTGGTGTGGGGCACCGGCTCCGGTTCGCGCCAAGACCCCGACTGGTTCCAGAACCTGCGCAAGGCCCCCACGGCCGAGGTCCAGGTACGGGAGCGGCAGTTCACGGTGCGGCCCCGCGAACTGCATGGCGAACAGCGGGACGTCATGTGGCGCGACACCATTCTGGCCCAGGCGCCCGAAGTCAGCCGGTACGAGCAGAAGGCTGGGCGGACGATCCCGGTGGCCGTTCTCGAACCAGTTCAGGGCTAGGCCGCGACTGTCCTTGGGGCTCCCCGCCGCTGTTTTCCAAGGCTGCGGCTGCGGGTATGTCGAGAATGCTTCGGCAGCTTCGTCCTTGGACCAAAGACCAGACCGGCATTGGAGGATGGAAGTCATGTCACACATCAAGCAGCTCGACCACGTCGGAGTCACCGTCGCCGACCTCGACTTGGTGATGGCGTTCTTCGCCGACCTGGGTCTCGAGATCGAGGGCCGCACGTTCGTGGAGGGCGAGTTCATCGACACGGTCATCGGCATCCCGGACTCGCGGAGCGAGATCGTCATGCTGCGGCCGCCCGGCGGCGGAACCGGGGTCGAGCTCGCCACCTTCGTCAGGCCCGACCACCAGCCCGGATCGCCCAATGCGATGGCCACCGAGCTGGGTCTGCGCAACATCGGTTACGAGGTCGACGATCTCCAGGCGCTCGTCGACGGAGTGACCGCGAAGGGATACGGTCTGGTCGGCGGGATCGGTCAGTACGAGAACACCTGGCGGATGGCCCATGTCCGCGGGCCGGAGGGAATCGTCGTCTCGCTGAGCGAGCGGATCGACTGACGCCGAGTGGTTGCCCGCTACCTATGCGTCATTCGGCCGACACAGCTCGCCGATCTGGCCACGCGAGGTCGAGGCGCGTAACTAGGCTTGGCGTGTGGATGACCACAAGGCCTGGTTGGCGGGCGTGTTCGATCGCGCGGCGCCGACGTACGACCGCATTGGCGATGCGTACCACATGCACTTCGCCGAGCGTCTGATCGACCTGGCGGCCGTCGATGGCGTGGCCAGCCTGCTGGACGTCGCCTGCGGCCGAGGTGCGGTGATGCTCGCGGCCTCGGCCCGTGGGATCAGCGGCCTCACCGGCATCGACGTATCGCCGACCATGATCGAACTTGCTGCTAGCGACCTGCGCGCCGCAGGAGTCACCGACGTCGACCTTCGAGTCATGGACGCCGAGCACCTAGAGTTCCCCGATGCCCGGTTCGACGCACTCACCGCTGCGTTCGCGTTGTTCTTTCTCCCCGACCCGACAGCTGCGGCAGCCGAGTTCCATCGGGTGCTCCGACCGGGCGGCGTCGTCGCCGTGTCGACCTGGGGCAGGGAAGACGAGCGTTGGAGATTCGAGGACGAAGCCCTCACCTCGGCCGACACCCCGCGCCGCAGAGCCCTGCAGCAGCCTTTCGACCGTGGCGAGGACGTCGCGGATCTTCTTCACGCGGCAGGCTTCGCCGGCATTCAGGTGCTTCAGGAGGAGACCGAGATCCGCTTTGCGTCCAAGCAGGAGTGGTGGGACTGGCACTGGTCGTTCAGCGTCCGCGGGCTGTTGGAACAGCTGGAGCCTGCGGCAGTGATCGCATACCGCGACGCGTGCTTCGCGGAGATGGATGCTCTCAAGACGGCCAGCGGCTACCCGCTCAGACTGACCGCGCTCATCCTGACCGGCCGGAGGTAGGCAGCGATACAAGTCGTGTGATGGGGCCCTTCGACGCGGGTCGTCGACCACGCTCAGGCGTCGAGGCGCGTCACTTCACGGAAAGTGGCCAGGTAGTGCTCCCAGTCCCACTCCGTCAGGAACCGGGTGGCTGCCGCTTGGCCGTTCTCGAACAGTGCCGTCGCCTGGGTCCGGCTGAGCCCGAAGTCAACCGGGTTGACGCCGGCGGCGTCGACTTGCATTGTCCGGATCTTTACCCACGGCTTGGCGAGGTGCGCCTGGTCACGCCCCACGATCGTGGTCATGGCCAGGTTCGCCGCAAACGCGACAGGGCCGTGCTTGAACAGGCCCGCGATGGGCAGCACCTTGGCCGCATCCATGGGGAGGAGGGGAAGCAGCTTGACCCCGAACGTCGGCCACCGCGGCTGACGTCCGTCGGTTCGGTCGAAGATGTCGATCGGGAAGTTGGACAAGACGCCCCCGTCCACCAGAGTCGATGATTGCCCGTCGGAGCTCGCCAAAGTGGCGGGCTCGTAGAAGAACGGGATCGACATGGAGGCCCGCACGGCATCCACCACAAGCTGCCGGCCAGGCTCGAGGCCGTAGGTGCGCTCGTAGTCCCAGGGGAAGTACACAAGCTCGCCGCGCGTCACATCGGTGGCGGTGACAACCAGACGGAAGCGGCGCTCTGGCGGCAGGGAGGAGTCCGGGTCGTCGACGGCGAGGTCGCCGAACGTCTCGACGCCGCACTCGTCGACCAGGACGTTGCCGAGCCACTCCCGGAGGTGGTCACCCTCGAAGACCCCGTCGTCCATCAGCAAAGAAAGCAGAGGGCCGCCGATGGGGATCCAGTCCAGAATTGACCGATCGGCGAACCGGCGATAGTTCACCGTCGTCATAATTTCCGTGATCCGCGAAGACCGCATGCCGGCGGCCAGCAGCGCCCCGACTATGGAGCCGGCGGATGTGCCCGCCACCCTGGGGAAGGAGTATCCGGAGGTCTCAAGCACGGAGATGGCTCCGACATGGCCAATGCCCAGGACCCCGCCGCCTTCAAGGACGAGATCCGCACTAAGCGACGACGACTGAGTCATGGTCTCCCCTCCCTCGAGGCCGGCCGCACCCGGTGGCGGCGCTCGTCGCGACCGTAGTGCGCTCGGTTCGGTGTCGCAATGGCCTCGGCCCGGCCTTTCACGGGCATTCGCGATCCATCGCTGGCCGGGTCCGGATCAGGCCAAGGAGCCGATAAACCGGACCGCATCGGGAGAGCCGAACAGCCCCGGCAGCCCACCAGTGTGGAGCAGCACCGTCCGCTGCCCCGGACTGACCTCGCCGTCGCGGACCGCCGCCACCAAGCCTGCCAGCGCGCGCCCGGTGTAGATCGGGTCGAGCACCAGACCCTCCGTGCGCGCGGCCATGACCAGGGCCACGCCGACGGCGTCGGTGAGCGTGCTGTATCCGGCGCCAATCTCGCCAGTGCGCAGACGCACGCCGGTAGGGTCGCCGCCGAGCTCGGTGACCAGGGACGCGATGCGGTCCTGTGGGTTGGAGGTCGCACCGGTGTCGACGCCGAGAACGCGTCCGGCTCCCAGCGCGGTGACCAGCCCAGCCGCTGTCCCGGCAGATCCCACCGCGACGACGACGTGGGCTACGTCGGGAACCTGCTCGAGCAGCTCGCGTCCCGCCTCGACGTAGGCCAGCGCACCCGTTGCGCTCGACCCGCCGTACGGGATCTGCGCGGCTGGTGTTCCCCCTGCCACCAGCTCCGCGACCCGGCTGGCGGCCAGGCTCTCGAGGTCCTCGTGGGCGACATCCCCGGCCCAGATCAACCGGGCGCCGAACAAACGGTCCAGCAGCAGGTTGCCCGTTGGGTCTGCGTTGGACGCAGGCGCAGGACCGGCCAGGACCAGCTCGACGTCTAGCCCGAGGCGCGCGCCGGCAGCGGCGGTGAGGCGGGCGTGGTTGCTCTGCGCCGCGCCCGTGGTGACCAGCGTTCGCGCGCCGGCGGCGACTGCGGCGGCACAGAGGTGCTGCAGCTTGCGGACCTTGTTGCCGCCCGCGCCCAGCCCGACCAAGTCGTCGCGCTTGACCCACAGGTCGTCGACCGCCAGCCCGACCGCACGCGCCAGCCGTGGCGCGGGCTCGACCGGAGTGGGCCAAGTGGCCAGGTTGAGAGGTTCTGGATAGCGCTGGGTGCTCATGGCGCCAATAGTGCTCGACCGCGGACATGCTTGCATGGGGCGGCACGACTCATCCCGAAGCCGGTGAGAGCGTTGAACGATTTCGGCGTTCCAGGGAAGCAGACGCATTGAGCAGCATCCCCGTGCCCGACGAGCAGACCTATTAGTCGTCTCGTCGGCATGACGATGTCGATGCGCTGGCCTGGCAGCCGGCTGAGCGCGTTGGACCTGGTGGGACCAGCTCCTCGAGCAGGACGTCCGGCTCGACGCGGCCGGTCTGTTCCTGATGATCGGCGCGGACCCCTGCACGACCTGGCTGCACGAGGTTGGCGTCGAGCTCGACGCCAACGGGTTCGTTGTCACCCGCGACGGCTTCGCGACGTCGGTGCCCGGAATGTTTGCGGTCGGCGACGTTCGCGCCGGGTCCGTAAAGCGGTTGGCCTCGGCGGTCGGCGAGGGGTCCGTGGTGGTCTCCGCCGTCCACTCCTACCTCGCCGACACCAAGGCGTCCTGACTCTTGCAGAGGGCTCAGGTGCGCTCCACCTCCAGATCGAGCGGACGGTTCAAGAACTTCGCCAATGCGGCGGCCTCCTGGTCGAGCGCGGTGCGTGGCACTCGACCCGACTCCTTGAACCATGCGACGTCTAGGCGCTCTCCGCGCAGCGTCCACGTGCCTGCCACAACGCCGCAGGAGACCACGAGATTGGCCGACCGGCTCACTGGTTCCCGGCGGGCAGCAGGTACGACGCGGGTGTCCGAGGTCCCGGGAGCCATCACCCAGGGATCGCGACCCGGCAGCAGCCGAACGGCGGTGGAGGTCGACGTCGTACGGAGGTCATCGACGTCCTCCCGGAGTATCAGGACACGGTCGCCGTCGATCGTGACCTGCTCGCACTGCTCAGCGAGCTGGTCCAGCCAGCGGGTGATGGCCTGCGGCTTCGCCCCGAGTCCTTTGCCGAACCAGTCGTGGATCCGGTCCAGGGTCGCTGGACCGTAGGTGCGCAGGTACGCCGCGATCACGGCCGGCCCCGCCTCGTCGAGGTCGGGGATGCCAGCCCAACCGGAGACGTCGTCGAGTCGGAGGAACGTGGTCTCGCCGTCCCGGACCGGCCCGATGCCCATGACGCCCTGCCAGGTCAGTGGTTTGAGCAGGGTGTCGTTGCCCTCGGCGACAATGGCGCGCAGGTGCCGATACCGGCTGCTCCGGCCGAGCGCGGCTTCGAACTCCGAACGGGTCAACGGTCCCTCGGCCAGTGCCCGCCGCACGTAATCCCGAAACCTCGGCCAGTCCGAAGGTGCCAGCCCGTAGAAGCTCTCCCAACTCGGCAACTCCCACATTCGACCCGAGGCCCGTAGCGCGAGGTAGGCGCCTGCGTCTTGCGGCGTCATGAGGTGCATGCCACCCCGGAACGCGAACACCTTGACGACCTTCCTGGCCGCGAGCGCCCGGGTCGCGTCACCGGACTTTCCGTCTGTACGCCGAGCCCCGATCGCGAGCTCGGCGGCCGCCTCCGGCCAGGCGGGCACCGCGCCCAGCCGCGCGACCACGTCGTCGACCGACCCGTTGCCCACAGGATCGAGCAGCTGTCTTCGCAGGCGCCAGCCAAGCGCCCTCGCCCAGGTCAGAGCCACCCCGGCAGGCTAGCCCACCTGTGGCGCCGCATGATCTGGTCTGTAATGCTCCCAACACGGCTGGTTTCGCGATTGGCGGGAGCACAACGTGAGGCTTGATCAGTTGTACCGGATCCGCTTCGCCTATCCAGAGGGCTGGATGGTTGGGCTCGAGGGCGGGTGGGAGCAGCACCTGTATGTCGCCGAGGGTCGCTGCGAGGGCTCGATCAGCGGCCGTTTCCGCGGCGTGAACTTCCCGTACCGCAGGACCACGGCCGGGCCGTTCTGTCCAGACTTCCGTGCCGTCATCGAGACCGACGACGGCGCGACCGTGATGGTCGAGTTGCACGGCTATGGTCGCGCCTACCCACCGGGGAGTCGGCAGATCGTCGGCTCCGTGCTTCACGTCAGCGACAGCGACCGCTACCGCCGGCTCAATGACGTGGTGTGCGTATGCGTCGGGGAGGTACGTGCACCGGACGATCCGAACCAGGAGAGCCCTGACCTCGTGATCGACGTTGCTGAGCTTGTCTGGGAGCCCATTGCCCAATGACGAAGGCGTCATGGACGGCGACGAGAGGTTCCCGTCGCGGTCGTTCCGGCTGTACTGGCAGGCGATCACGGATAAACCGGTTGTCTCCCGTATGCGCGACTTCGATACTGGCGATCGTGCTCTCTGACCTGTGGCCGACGTACGCCCTGCGGATCCACACGCCGCGATTGACGCTACGTCTTCCCAACGAGAACGAACTCGCGGCCTTGGCAAAGGTCGTGGCCGAAGGAGTACACAAGCCCAGCGAGAGGCCGTTCCTCACTCCGTGGACGGAGGGCGCGCCGGAGGATCGAGCCAGGATCTTGCTGCAGAGCTACTGGGACGACCTCGCATCCTGGACCCCGGCTGCCTGGACCCTCGGACTTGCTGTCTTCGTGTCCGGCACCCAGCCGATCGGCATGGTGGCACTGCGAGCCCGAGACTTTCGAATTGTCCGCGGGGTCACCACGTCGTCGTGGCTCGGACTCGCCCATCATCACCAGGGACTAGGGACGGAAGCGCGGGCGGGTCTACTGACTCTGGCCTTTGATCACTTGGGAGCCACCGACGCAACCACGGAGGTCTTCCCCGACAACCACGCATCGCAAGGCGTCTCCCGCAAGCTGGGCTATCTGCCCGACGGGATCTCCAAGGACGCCAGGGGCGACGAAGTCCTCGTATCCGATCGACTCCGTCTCACGGCGGAACGGTGGGCCGAGATCAGCCACCCACCCGCGACCGTAGATGGTGTCGAGCAGGCTCGCGCCATGTTCCTCGGCTGACCAGCGTCGAGGCCGTGGGTCAGCACGGACTCACCTGCCGACGCCTCGATCTAGCCGCTCATTTCCTTGACGTCAGTTGCTGAGAGCCCCACATTGCGGCGACGTGGCGTTCGTCTGTACCGCAGCATCCACCGACCAGGGCAAGGCTCGGCAGGCGAGGACGCAGTGCCTCTTGTGCCCGGGCGAGCTCGATGGGGTCGCCCTCGTCCAACTCGGTTGCGGCGTCGAGCTCCTCATGGCTGCGGACCGATGCGTTCGTGCGGAGCCCGACGATGCGGGAGCGCCAGTCGCCGTCGGCGGAGAGCGACGGCGCGATATGGGTGGGATGAGCGCAGTTGACCATGAAGTAGTCGGGCGCAGCCACGGCGTCGACCTCGGTGACCGCGTCGGAAAGAGCCGTGCCGTCTGGCAGCCGACCATCTTGCTCGACCGTGAACGACACCGCGACCGGCAAACCGGCCGCACGTGCAGCGCGGACGATTCCAACCGCCTCCCCGGTCCCGGTCAGTGTGAGTACCGTGACCAGGTCGGCGCCGGCTTCGGCGAACGCCTCGATCTGTGGTGTGTGGTATGCCGCCGCCGCGTCGGGTTCGACGACTTCCCCGGCCACGTAGCCGTCCCCGCGCGGACCGAGGCAGCCGCTGACGAGCATCGAGTCGAACCCGGTTTGTTCGCGCACTCGGTTGAGAAGCGCCACCGCATCATGGTTGACCCGGCGAAGATCAGCGCGCGAGTAGCCGAGACGGTCACCCCAGTCGCTGCTTGCACGCCACGTTGGTGTCTCCAGCTGAACGCCCGCGCCGGCTCTCGTGGCGATGTCGACGTACTTTTGGTAATAGTGCAGCAGCAGCTCTCTGCCGCGGTCGTCCTCGACCAGCGGAAACGCTGCGAAGTCCGGCAGGTCGGCCCCATGGTGATAGATCAGGTCGGTCTCGAGGCCGCCGTCGGTCACGACTGGACGCCCGGAGAGCTGGGGCAGCGGTCTGCGTGCGCTGGACTCCATTACTTCAACTCCTCCATTCGAGTGTGTCAGACCTTGCGGTCTTGCCTCGCGTTGCGCGGGCGGGCTCACGTGCACGCCACACGTCGGACGAACGTGGTGACGAGGTCGGCGGTGCGGTCCGGGCGGCCGAGCTGCGGCACGTGGCCGACGGGGAGCACTTCGAGGTGTGCGTCCGGGAAGAGCTGAGCCGCGTTCCTTGCGATTGCGACCGATCCCACGGAGTCACGATCGCCCCAGATCAGGAGTGTCGGGACCTCGAACGCCTCCAGCTCATCGGCACGGAAGGCCATCGAGCGCCGGTACCCGAAGGGACTGATGAGTGCGCGGAGCTCCGCTAGGTCGGCCGCGGCAGCGACCGGATCGTTGCCACCGGCGACCAGCGCTTCGAGGAGGGCGGGGTACCTGAGGATGGTCTCCCCCTCACCCACGGATGAGAGCAACCGGACCAGGGTCTTCGGAGTTGGCTTGACCAGGCGGGACAGCAGGTCGCCGAGAACAGGGGTCGCGGCGATCCTGAGTGGAGTCGGTACTCGGGTGCCGGGCAGGAGTGGGGTGGAGCCCAGCAGCACCAGCCCACTGACCCGCTCAGGGTGGGCCAGGGCATACCAGAGTGCCCAGATCCCCCCGCCGGACTGACCGACCAGGACGGTTCGCTGGAGCCCCAGCTCGGTCAGGACCTGGGCTACGAAACGGACCGCCGCCGACCGTACGCCGGCGCGGGGGGTGGGTGGCCAAGGGTCGCTGAGGCCTCGCCCAGGCCGGTCGACGGCGACCATCCTTACATCACCCAGGTGCGGGAGCAGTGGCGACCAACTCAGCGACGAGGTGTTCGTCCCGTGCAGGAATACCGCCGGTGGACCGTTCCCGGCCTCGAGCACGTGGACTTGGTCGCCGTGGGGCAAGGCGAGGTACCGGCGGCGTACCGCGGTGGTCCGCAGCATCCGTTCGTAGGTGTCGATGATCTCCGTGGTGTGCGCCCCGGTTCTTGAAAGCGCTCGCGGTCGTGATGTCAGGCTCATGGGCCGTACAGTGGCCCGTCCCGGCGGTGGCCCACCAGTTCGTTCTCCGTACCTGTGCGAGCACGGACTGCAGTGCGACACTGGCCGATATGAGGCCCGGTGAAGACGACTACTGTTCGTTTACCAAGGCGGTTGAATGGCTCGGCGATCGTTGGAGCCTGCTGATTGTCGCCGACCTCGCCCAATTCGGTCCGCAGGGGTTCAACGCGCTGGCCGCGGGGGTGCCGGGTCGCATCTCCCGGTCGGTTCTCGCAGACAGACTCCGCAGATTGGAGAACATGGGCATCGTCACCCGTACCGACCGTCGGGGCAAGGAAGACCCCTACCAGCTCACCACGTTCGGTCGAGCCCTCATTCCCACCATCGCGTCGCTGCGCGACTGGGCCGCGACCTGGCTACCGGACGATCCAGAGGCTGCCGAGCAGGACCCGGACATCGTGCTGGCGTGGCTGACCCGTCGTACCGATGCGGCGCGGCTGCCTTCTCGTCGAACCATCATCGAGTTCCGAATGCGTCACCAGCGTGAAAGGCGGTGCTGGCTCGTCCTTGAGCGGGACCAGCCCCCGTACGCCTGCTTCAACGATCCCCTGTTCGACGAATCCCGATATGTCTACGTCGCCGCGCCAGCACCCATCTTTCTCGCACTCGCACGCGGCACCCTCCGGTGGCGTGAGGCCCTGTCTGACGGTTCGCTTGCCGCATCCGGCGACCCAGAGCTGACCGCGCGGCTACCGGAATGGTTCGCCGAACGCGTGAGTCAACCGCGATCGTAGGATCACCAAGTGGCGCTGGGTGATGCAACGTGGCGAGCAGGCGTGTGCCGGGAGGTAGCTCGGCCGAGAGCGGCAGATCGTCAGCCACGCAGCCGCACCGACAGGCAGGTGACACAGCCCTCGAGCTTCTCGTACTCCGTCAGGTCGACCGCCACGACCCGCAGCCCCCGAGTGGCGAACAGCTCTGCCGTGCGTGGTGCGCTGGTGGACATCAGCACGCTCTGGTCGTCGAGCAGCACCACGTGCGAGCCCGGCTCCTCCGGGACTTCGAGGAAGCTCTCCCAGGCGGCCGGGTCGTCGACCAGCGGCGGGTAGCCCACGACCGTGCCATCCGGCAGCGCAGTCACGGCGGACTTCAGGTGCAGCACCTGGGTGAGCGGTACGCCGACCACCCGGGCACCCAGCGGCTCGAGTGCCGCGGCGAGCTGATCGACACCGGACCGGTTCGTGCGGCCGCCGAGACCGATCCACACGTTGCCGTTGTGCTTGAGCACGTCACCGCCGTCGAGGGTCCCGGGCTGCTGGATGCGCGCGATGCGATAGCCGAGCCCAGCGAGCAGTTCCTCGACGCCGGCGGTCTCGGGCCTTCGCTCGTCGGCACCGGGACGCGAGATGACCGCCAAGTCACCGTAAACAACCACGGTGTCCTCGACGAAGACCGCGTCAGGACAGTCATCGGCAGCTGGGACCTCGATCGTCTCCCAGCCCTCATCGTGCAGGGCAGCGACGTACCCAGCCCACTGACGTTTCGCGAGGTCGAGATCGATGTTTGAACGCTCGATGTGTGTGACAAGTCCTTCGGCCAGGCGGGGACCCGGACGGCGTACCAGCGCGCGCTTGTTCACTCGTCCACGCTACCGAGGACCTGGGACTCAGAGCCTCGGGCTGCGCTGAGGCCTACGCCCGACGGATCAGCAGGTCACACGTCTGCGGTCTCCAGCCAGCTCTCGAACGTCGGGCCGCCCAGGATTGCACCAGGCCCGGGCAGCAACACGCCGTTCGCATTCGCCTCCGCGTCGGGGTCGGGATAGGCCGGGTTGGCCCCGATCTCGACCTTCGTCGGGTGGCCACGCTTCGCGGCCAGGAGGGTGGCCGCGTCGACCAGGTTCTCGGCCCTCGGCCCGGCGACTTCGACAGCCGGGCCGTCCTGGGGTGCCCACACTGGGGCGGTTACCAGGTTGGCCAGTACCTCGGCGACACTTCGGGCGGCGACCAGCTGGGTGCGCACCTCCCCCACGTATCCGACCTCGCCCTGGGTTCCCCAGTTGAGCAGCTCGCCGACGAACTCGTGGAACTGTGCGGATCTCAGGATTCGGGTGGGGATCGGGCCGCTGAGCGCCGCCTTCTCCTGCGCCAGCTTCGCGACGCCGTAGCCGCCCTTCAGCCCCTCGATGCCGATGATCGACACGACCAGCATCCGGCGTACACCGGCCGCATCTCCGGCTTCCTGAAGGTTTCGGGTCGAGGTAGAGAAGAACGCGGTGGCCTCGTCCGTGTCAGGGGATGGTCCGGTGGCGACGTCGATGATGGCGTCGACACCCGTCAGCGCCTGCTCTAGGCCGACACCTGTGATGACGTCCACGCCGTGGGTTCGCGAGATCGGTACGACGCCGTGGCCGCGCTCCTTCAGGACCTCCACGACGTGGTGGCCGAGCCGGCCGCTCGCACCTGCAACAGCGATCAACATGTGGGTCTCCTTCTGGGCTGTGTTACGCCCGCTAACTTGTGTTCGTCGTATCTCTGACGGATCGCGACGGCGGAAGGTAACCGATGGAGACCCAGGAAGCGCTCGCTGCACAGTTTGAGGAACACCGACCCCATCTCCGGGCGGTCGCCTACCGGATGCTCGGCTCGGTCAGCGAGGCCGAGGACGCCGTCCAGGAGGGCTGGCTGCGGCTGAGCCGCAGCGACGCTGCTGAGATCGCCAACCTGGCTGGCTGGCTGACGACCGTGGTCTCCCGGATCTGCCTCGACCAACTGCGCTCACGCAGGGCCCGGCGCGAGGAGTCCCTTGAGGAGCGGCTACCGGACCCGCTCGTGAGCGCGCCCGAGGCCACCCTCGACCAGCACGGCGACCCCGAACAGCAGGCACTGGTCGCGGACGCGGTTGGGATGGCGATGCTCGTCGTACTCGAGGAGCTCGCGCCGGCGGAACGTCTCGCTTTCGTTCTGCACGACATGTTCGGCCTGCAGTTCTCCGAGATCGCGCCAATCGTCGAGCGCTCACCCGACGCCACCAAGATGCTGGCCAGCCGTGCCCGTCGCCGGGTTCAGGGCAAGCGCACGGTGCCGGACCCGGACCTCACCCGTCAGCGCGCGGCAGTTGATGCGTTCCAGGCCGCCGCACGGGCGGGTGACTTCGAGGCGTTGCTCAAGGTTCTCGACCCAGACGTCGTCCTGCGCGCATCCACCGCCGACGGCGTCAGGATCGTGCGTGGCGCGGCGGCCGTGGCGTCCGGTGCCGTCATTTTCCAGCAGCTTGCACTGGTGGCCCGGCCGGTGCTCGTCAACGGTGCTGCCGGCATCGTCGCTATGGACACCGATGGCGGGCCCTACTCCGTTGCATCGTTCACGGTTGTCGACGGCAGGATCGTGGAGATCGACGTCGTCATGGACCGAGACCAGATGAGCGGCTTGGGTGTGTTCAGTCCAAGCGATGATCGCTGAGCCACGACGCCGCTCGGCGGGCCGACGCGCGTGATAGCCACGCATCCTGAACCACCTCTGCGAGCTCCTCCCGGGTGAGCTCACAGACACGGCTGCCACGCAGGAGCACCGACGGATGTCCATCGAAGTGCGCGGTGGTGAAGAACGGCGATGAGTCGTCTTGTACCAGTGCCTGCTTGTCCGCCTCGGACGCAACCCAGAACACGATCACGTCGTTGTAGCGTTCTCCGGTCGTCGGGTCGACTGCATCGGGCCGCGGGTTGCGGAAGAAGATGAAGGACTTCCTTCCTACTTGGTAAACCGGGTTGCCTCCAGGCCCGTATTCCACAATGACATGGGGCATTCCCAGAGCCAGGTCGTGCACGTCCTCGATCCGGGCTGGCTGGCCCCCGTCGTCCGTCACGCCCTCAGCGTAGGCAACTCGCGGGCCGGCAAAAAGTATCGCCGGTTGTGGGCCGCTGGCCGTTCACGGTGCGACAGTCTTGATATGGGGCGTGATGAGCCGACTGACGTCGACCTCTTGAATGCGATGGCCAATCGCGACGAGGGGGCTCTCGGCGAGTTGTACGCACGCCACGCGCCCTGGATCGCTGCCCGGCTGGCGCGCCGATGCGCCGACGGCGATGCCGTGGCGGACGTCCTGCAAGACACCTTCGTCGCGGCGTGGCGCGGGGCCAACAAGTTCCGCGGCGATGGCGCGGTCCCGGCCTGGCTCTGGGGCATCGCAATCCGCAGGTTGGTGAGCCGCCTCCGTAGACGCACCGACTTCCAGGCGGGGCCGGCCTTGCTGGAAAGGGATGCCGAAGACATCTCGGCCGAGGAGCAGGTACTGCTTGAACTGGAGCACGCGGACGTCGGCGGTGCGATGGCGCGGATCTCGCCGGAGCTGCGCATCGTCTTGCAGCTCACGGTCTTGGACGGTTTGACGACGCGGGAAGCCGCCGTCCTTCTGAAGATCCCCCGCGGAACCGTCAAGACACGCCTGATCCGGGCGCGGGTCAAGATGCGTGAGGAGCTGGCATGACGACGACAAATCAGCACGGCTGGCATGCCGACGACGATGCGCTGCGTGCGTACGCCGAAGGGCGTGGCCAGCCTCTGGCCAGCGCCTCCGTCGAAGGGCACCTCATGTCGTGCGCCGAGTGCCGGACACGCTTCGCTCCCTTGATGGCCGGCGAACCCCTGGCGAAGGCGTGGGAGGCAATCCGGTCGACCGTGGAGGCACCTCCGCGCAATACGGTCGAACGACTGCTCGGGCGGATAGGCGTGTCCAGGGAAACTTCCCGGCTGCTGGTCGCCGTACCCGCGTTCGGTGACGCCTGGCTGGTCGGCATGGTCGCCGTCACCGTGTTCAGCGGATTCGCGGCAACCTTCTCGGAGAGGTACGGGCTCGCCGTGTTCCTCCTGGTTGCGCCACTCGCTCCGGTCGCGGGGGTGTCTGCCTCCTACGGTCGCGCTGCCGACCCGTCGTACGAGTTGGTCACCGTCGCGCCGTACTCGGCACTCCGACTGCTACTCCTGCGCACCGCCGGTGTGTTGGCGTTGGCGGTGCCCACCGCAGGAGTCGTGGGATTCGTGTTGCCAGGTCCCGACTGGTTGGCAGTCGCGTGGCTCACCCCGGCAATTGCGGGCGTGACCCTGTGTCTCGCTTTGTCTCCTCGGATCGGCGCCGTGGCAGCCGCGACGGCGGTGGGGGCGACGTGGTCAGCAACCGTGGTGATCGCCACTCAGGCCCATCAACCCCTGGCAGTGGTGGACGCCACCACGCAGCTCGTTCTCGCCGCGTTGACTGCGGCAGCGCTTTGTGTGCTGGTTCAGCAGCACTCCATGTTCGACCGTCTGGGAGGGCAGTCATGAACGCCACATCCAGAAACACCGTCACGCTCGCCGGTGTGGGCAAGACCTACGGCCGCACGACCGCACTGACGGGGATCGACCTCACATTCGGGCCGGGTATTACGGGTCTGCTTGGTCCCAACGGCGCCGGGAAAACGACCCTGCTGCGCATGCTCGCCACTGCGTTGGCCCCCGACTCGGGCTCCATCCACCTCCTCGGTGAGGACCCTGCTCTCGCTTCGGGCAGGCTCGCCGTACGCCGCCGACTTGGTTACGTCCCCCAGGAAACGGGCTTCCCGCGCGGCTTCACGGCCTTCGGCTTCGTGGACTACATGGCGATCCTCAAGGAGTGGTCCGACCGCGATCAGCGGGTCATCCAGGTACGCCGGGCGCTCGAGCTGACCGGACTCCGTGACGTGGCGACGAAGCGGATCAGCGCGTTGTCAGGCGGACAGCGGCGACGGCTCGTCCTCGCCCAGGCGATGCTCGGTCAGCCTGACCTGATGGTGCTCGACGAGCCGACGGCGGGACTCGACCCCGAGCAGAGAGGCCGCTTGCGCGATGTGCTGGGGCGCGCCGGGGAGAGCGCCACCGTCGTCATCTCCACCCACCAAACCGACGATGTCGCCGCTCTCTGCGAGCGGGTAGTCGTCCTGAACCTCGGGCGGGTCCTCTTCGACGGGACGGTCACGGACCTGATCCGGCTGGCTCAGGGCCGAGTATGGATGGCTGACGAGCGGCACCCCTCAGCGCAGCACGCCTGGAGGACAGGGAACCACCGAATCCGCAACATCGGAGACCCGCCGCCGGACGCAGAGTTCATCGAGCCGGCGCTGGAGGACGCCTACCTGCTCCTGGTCGGTGACCAGGCTCGAGACGCAGATCTGGAGGTCGTGACATGAGCACGACTTTCGCTCCCAGGACCAGCCCTACGATCCGGCCGATGCCCACTCTGCTGGCCCTCGCGCGCGCGGACGCGCGCCGCTTCGCCAGGCACCCGCTGTTCCTGTTCGGTGTGTTGTGTCTCGTCACGATGCTGGCGATCGGGATCGCCACGCAATCGGTGATCACGGTCTCCGCGGTGGAGGGCCTGGCCATGCCGGCCTTCCTGCTTGGCGTGTTTGGGTTCGTCGTGGCGCATCGACTGACGACATCGCTGCGCCGCAGCGGCGAACTCGCCGACACCTCCCCAACTGGTCAGCAGCAACGCACCATTGCCCTCTGTTTGGCTTGCTTGGTGCCGATGGCCGCTGGTGTCGTAACGATCGCGGCCCTCATCGTCTTCGGTGCGGTGTGGCCACCGGAGTCAACCCCCGCTGGGCTGTCGGTGGCCTGGTTCGGGGACGAAACCACCATCGACATGCTGGCCGTCCTGGTCGCCGCCGTCCCGCTCTCGGCGCTCGGTGGATCACTGCTCGGAGTCACCGTGGCCCGTTGGGCACCTTTCCGGAGCTCGGCCATGCTCGGCATGGTGATCCTCGTCATCGGCGCCGCGTACGGCGACGCACTGCCGACCCCCTGGTTCACGATCTCGCCATGGTTCAACTTCATGGAAGGGGAGTACAGCGACGGTCAGTACAACTCCACCTGGCTTCGCGACGGCGTCGTACCTCTGTGGTCCTGCGGCTACTACGCATCCCTGTGTGGGTTGGCCGTCGTCGCCGCACTGCTCCGCGACAACACCCACCGCAAGCCGCTGCTCCTGGCGGGCGGACTCCTCACCGCGGTCGCCGCCGCCTGTCTGCTGATTCCCATCGCGTGACCGGCTACCTGCTGCGACCAATTGTTCCGGTGCTCGTCTCCACTTGCGCGGCGATCTTTCTGCTCGGTGTGTTGGCGACGGTCATGCGCGGCGACGAAATCCCCCTCTTCCTGCTCCAGCCGGTCGTCCTCGTCCTCGCAGCGGGCGCCGCCTACGTACTCGACGACGAAGCAAAATCAATGACCGATGTTGTCCCCGGGTCGTTGCTTCGACGTCGCACAGCCCGCGTCCTGGCGGGGTTCGCAGTCATTGCCATCGGCGGGGTCGTGTTGGCCGGGCTGCTGCGGCTGTGGGCCCCATCGGCTCCTCTCCCGGCCCTCGCGTGGGAAAGCGCAGGCCTGGCCTGCCTGGCTGTTGCAGTGGCCGCAGTCGCCACCCGCCTTGGCGAGTCCGAACCGGGCAACTTGGTGACGTCAGCCGGCGCGTTGATGTTTATCGGCGTGCTCATCCTGCAGCCGGTGCTGCACGTCACTTGGCTCGTCAGAAGCCCGGAAGACCCGGCGCATGGCGCCTGGTGGGCCGCCGTCATCGTCGCGGCGGCGCTCACCTTCGTCCTCTCGTCACGCGAGTGGTCAGCGTCTCAAGCTCACGAACCCAGACAACCGGTGGGTCCTGTGTTGACCCGCCCACTTCACCGACGTCCTCGTCCGAGTGCGCCGAAATCGAAAGGAGCCCAGTCATGACACACAAGATCGCTGCAGGCATCGCTGGCCCCTGCGCTCGTCTTCGCCGCGGCTGCGGTTGCTACTCGGGGCAAGCTACGGTGAACGCCACCGGCGACATGGCGGTCGAGCAAGGCGGGCCACTGTGAACAGCCGACGCAGCACCTCCTTACTGGTATCGGTTCTCGCAGCCGCGACCCTCCTGGGCTCAGCTGCGGTGAGCGTTGGGACGGCTCCTGCCGACGCCATCGTCAACGGGAGCCTGGACAACACGCACACCAGCTCCGGTGCCTTGGTCCAGTTCGACGACGACGGGCATCTGCAGGCACGGTGCAGTGGTTTCCTCGCCTCGCCCACCGTGTTCGTCACCGCGCAGCATTGCTTCCCGATCTTCGGCGTCGCCGACGGCAGTACGACGATGGTGACCTTCGACACTGTCGTCGACGACTCGTCGGCCGTGCTCTCGGGAGTGGCCCAGTACAACACTGCGGCGGGCGCTGTGCCGCGCAGCGATGCCCATGACGTGGGTGTTGTCATACTTTCCGAGCCGGTCACTGACCGCGCCCCGATGAACCTCCCTGCACTCGATGAACTCGTCACTCTCCAGAAGACCGGGCAGCTCGAGCCGCAGGACCCGGTGCGCCTGGTCGGGTACGGCGCGGTCGCGGTGGTCAAGCCCCGAGAGTTCACCTTCGCCAACGAACGCCGGACCGCCAGTGTCGAGTTTCAAACCCTCCAGCCCGGGTTCATGGTGATGAAGCAGAGGTCCGGCGGAGCCTGCTACGGCGACTCCGGCGGTCCGAACATCGTCACCGTCAATGGCCGAGAGGTCGTCGGATCGATTACCCGGCATCTCAACGCGAACTTCGACTGCGAGACGGGACTCTGGGGATATCGACTCGACACGCCAGCCGCACGCGCCTTCCTCGGACAGTTCCTCACCTTGCCTTGAACAACACCTGCCTACCGACGACCACGCGGAGCGTCGTAGCTCAGCTGTTCAACCTCGAGAACAAGGCGCCGGGTGAGCCCAGGGGTGACAAACCTTGCCTCGGGGCTGACGCGGGCCCGGCGGCCCGGCCGGAGCGGACCGTTAAGTGTGGCGGTGGCGGTGGGATTTGAACCCACGGTGGGCTTGCACCCACACACGCTTTCGAGGCGTGCTCCTTAGGCCGCTCGGACACGCCACCGCGCGCTAGGTTACCGGAGACCCGATCGGCCGCCGAATCCGTCGGCGCCTCATCGGCGACGGTCGAAGAACTCCCTCAGCAGGGCACCCGTCTCGTCCTCGAGCACGCCACCGACCACCTCGGGGCGGTGGTTGAGCCGCCGGTCGCGCACCACGTCCCACAGGGATCCCACGGCACCGGCCTTCGCGTCGTACGCGCCGAACACCACCCTCGAGAGCCGCGCCAGCACGATAGCGCCCGCACACATCGTGCACGGCTCCAACGTCACGACGAGCATGCAGCCTTCGAGCCGCCAGTCCCCCAGCCGCTCGGCTGCGCGACGGATGGCGACCACCTCAGCATGGGCTGTCGGGTCATGGCGTGCCTCGCGTTCGTTGGCGGCTGACGCGAGCTCGCGGCCCTCCGCATTGAGCACCAGCGCACCCACTGGTACGTCGTCGGAGGTGGTGGCCTCACGGGCGACCGCAAGAGCACGACGCATCACCTCGTCGTACTCACCCGGCTCGGCGAGGTGCTGGGAGGCGCCGGTCACCGGCCTAGGCCAGGACCGTGTCGAGCATGTCGTCGAACGCCGGGCCGAAGCCGAGCCGCCCGGCAATGTCGCCAAGAAGCTCGTCAGGGTAGAGATCGAGGTCGTCGCAGAGCGCCCCGAGGTCGCGGGCGTCGACGCCGAGGTCGGCGAGGATGCCGAGGTCGCCGGCCGGTTGGATCTGGTCGTCGTCATCGTCAGGCGGAGGCAGCTCGAGCCGGTCGACCACAGCCCGCGCCAGCGGCGACTCGGTGGCAGCGCCGACATCAGACAGCAGCAGCCGGACATGAGCACCGCTGACGCGCGCGATCAGGAAGAACTCCTCATCGACGCTCACCATGCCGATCGTGCCGACGTCGGACGGCAACTGGCCGAGGGCGCGCACGAGGACGTCGAGCTCACTGGCCGCGCGGGCAGGCAGGGACGCCAGCGACCACTCACCGTCCTCGCGCGAAGCGGCGACGGCGAAGTCGATGCCGGCGGCAGACTCGGCGTCCAACGAGCTCACATCTCGATGGTGGCAGATCGCACGCGCGGCGACTAGTGCGTAGTTGGCCCCTATGCCCGTCATCGCGCCATCGCCTAGGTTGTGCACCATGCAGACCCTCGTCATCGACCATCCCCTCGTCGCTCACAAGCTCACCGCCCTGCGTGACGAGAACACCGAATCCCCGACGTTTCGGCGGCTGACCGAGGAGCTCGTCACGCTGCTGGCCTACGAAGCGACACGCGAAGTGCGCACTGAGACGGTCAGCATCACGACCCCGGTGGCGGACGCAGTGGGCGTGAAGCTTGCCTCACCGAAGCCCCTCGTCGTACCCATCCTGCGTGCCGGCCTGGGCATGCTCGAAGGCATGGTTCGACTGCTGCCTACGGCGGAGGTGGGCTTCCTCGGAATGATCCGCGACGAAGACACGCTCCTCGCGTCGACGTATGCCGAACGGCTTCCCGACGACCTGTCAGGGCGCCAGTGCTACCTGCTCGACCCGATGCTCGCCACTGGGGGCACGCTGGCCGCGGCGATCAACTTCTTGGTGCTCCGCGGCGCAGACCACATCACAGCGATCTGCCTGCTCGCGGCCCCGGAGGGTTGCGCGCGGCTGGAGCGCGAGCTCGCCGACCTCGACATCCCGGTGACGATCGTGACCGCCGCGATGGACGAGAAGCTCAACGAGCGCGGCTACATCGTCCCTGGCCTTGGCGATGCCGGCGACAGGCTGTACGGCGTCGTGGGCTGACCCGGGCGGCTGCCCTGGCCTCGCCGCGAGGTGCACCAGGCAGATTCACTGTTCCTGAGGTGAATTTGCCTTGTGCACAAGGAATCTGCCTTGTTCACAAGGCAAACGCGGGAAGGCGGCAGGTGGCTCAGAGGGACTTGACGGCGGAGAGGAGCTTGCCCATCGTGTCTTTGGCGTCCCCGAACAGCAGCGTGGTCTTCGGGTCGAACAGCAGCTCGTTCTCGATGCCCGCGAAGCCCGGCCGCATGGACCGCTTCATGAACACGACCTGTTTCGCCTCGTCGACCGCGAGGATCGGCATTCCGTAGATCGGCGCCCCGGGCGTCGTCTTGGCAGCGGGGTTGACGACGTCGTTCGCACCTACGACAAGCACCACATCGGTTTGCTTGAACTCGCCGTTGATGTCGTCCATTTCCTTCAGTTGCTCGTAGGGCACCTGGGCCTCCGCCAGCAGCACGTTCATGTGTCCGGGCATCCGACCCGCGACCGGGTGGATGGCGTAGTCGACCTTGATCCCCTTCTCGCCCAGCACATCGACGAGCTCGCGCAACGTGTGCTGCGCCTGCGCCACCGCCAGCCCGTAACCCGGCACGACGATCACCCGGTTGGCGTATCCCAGCAGGATCGCGACGTCCTGCGGGCCGCCTGAGCGGACCGGTCGGTCGGACACCTCCGACGAGCCGAGGGTCGAGCCACCCTTGAGCGCCCCGAACAAGATGTTGAAGACCGACCTTCCCATCGCCGCTGCCATGAGCTTGGTCAGCAGCGTTCCCGAGGCCCCGACCAGCGTGCCGGCGATGAGCAGCAGGGTGTTGCCGAGCACGTAGCCGCCCGCCGCGACCGACAGGCCGGTGAACGCGTTCAACAGCGAGATGACGATCGGTACGTCGGCACCGCCCACCGGCAGCACCAACATGACACCGAGCACAAGCCCGACGACTGCGATCAGGATGCCGACCCACAGCCGTGGCTCGACGACCACCAGGACAGAGAACACGACCGCTGCCACGATCGCGGCGACGAACGCCACAGGTAGCCCTGGGAAGATCACAGGGCGGGTCGTGATCAGCTCTTGCAGCTTGGCGAACGTCACCATCGAACCGGCAAAGCTCACGGTGCCGACGGCGATCGTGAACGCAGTGGCGCTCAACGTGAAGGCCGGTACGTCGGAGCCGCCGGCGAGCCTGGCGATCTCGTCCAGCTCCATCAACGCCACGAGTGCAGCGGCGCCGCCGCCCACTCCGTTGAACAGCGCCACCAACTGTGGCATCTGGGTCATCTGCACCCGCTGCGCACCCACCACGCCGATCACGGAGCCCACAGCGATCGCGATCAGGATCAGCGGAATGTGGTCGAGATCGCCATCGATCAGCACGGTGGCCGTGGCCAGCACCGCACCGGCTGCACCGACGAGGTTGCCGTTACGGGCCGTCTTCGGCGACGACAACCCCTTCAGCGCAAGGATGAAGCAGACGGCAGCGACGAGATAGAGCAGCCCGGCGGTGGTGCCGCTCATGCGCGCGGCTCCTTCCGTCGGACGAACATCTGCAGCATCCGGTCGGTGACCACGAAGCCACCGACCATGTTGACGGTGGCGAGCACGATGGCGACCAAGCCGACGCCGATGGCGACATTCGATTCGGCAACACCCGTCACCACGATCGCGCCGACCAAGATGATGCCGTGAATGGCGTTGGCTCCCGACATCAGCGGCGTGTGCAGAGTCGAGGAAACCTTGGAGATCACCTCGATGCCGACAAAAACGCTCAAGACGAAGAACGTCAGCCAGATCAGGTCGGCTTGACTCATGCGCGGTCCTCCATGGCCTCACGGGTTGGTGCGTGACGGATCTCGCCCGCATGGGTCACGCACGATCCGGCCACAACCTCGTCATCGAAGTCGGGTGCGAACCCCTCGTCGCCGGTCATCAAGGTGACGATGTTGACGAGGTTCTGCGCGTACAGCTTGCTGGCCGGACCCGGCATCTGGCTCGGCACGTTCGACGCGCCCCAGATCTGGGCTCCACCGACCTGTACGACGCTTCCCGGGACAGAGCCCTCCACGTTGCCGCCTGACTCGGCGGCCAGGTCAACGACGACGGAGCCTGGCTTCATCGCTTCGACCATCGCCGCGGTGACCAGTTTTGGAGCGGGCCGCCCGGGCACGGCAGCTGTCGTGATGAGGGCATCGGCGGCTGCGATGTACGGCGCCAGCAGCTCGCGCTGCCGCTCTGCGCGCTCTTCGTTCATCTCACGGGCGTAGCCGCCGGCACCCTCGAGCGTGTCGAGCTCGAGTTCGATGGCGACGGCACCCATCGAGCGGATCTCCTCGGCCGCGGCGGCCCTGACGTCGTAAGCCTTGACGACGGCACCGAGCCGTTTCGAGGTCGCGATCGCCTGCAGCCCAGCAACGCCGGCGCCGAGCACGACCACCTCGGCCGGCGGGACCGTCCCGGCGGCGGTCATGTTGAGGGGGAAGAAACGGCGCAGCCGGCCGGCCGCCACGATCGCGCAGCGGTAGCCCGCGACGAGTGCCTGCGAGCTGAGAGCATCCATCGACTGGGCCCGGGAGATCCGCGGCACCAGCTCCATCGCGAACGTCGTGACGTTGCAGTCGCGTAGCTCGGCCACCAGGTCAAGCGCCTGCATCGTCGGCAGGAAGGAGAACGTCGCCGCCCCAGGCCGCAGCGTGCGCACCTGACCACTGCTCAGCGGCTGTACCGAGAGCACGACATCGGCCGAGCTGAGGGCGTTGTCGTCCACGGTGGCACCCGCCGAGACGTACTCGTCGTCGAAGTGCTGCGCCGCCGTGCCGGCACCCGGCTCGACTGCAACGTCATAGCCGAGCGCAGTCAGCTTGGACACGAGCTCCGGCACCATCGCCACCCGCGCCTCGCCGTCGACGGACTCTCTCACCACTGCGACCAACACGTGCCGAACCTAAGGCACAGGCGTGGCAAGCGACACCACCGGGGCGCGGTGTCTCGCAATCAGTTCTCAGTTGACGATCGAGGAGGTGGCCGACCTGCTACAGAGGAACCGAGCGAAGATGGTGGTCCACCATGACGGTGCGGATGCTTTGTGGAGTCTCAATCCTGACCGCCACCTCAGGTACGGCAAGCCGTCTCTTGGTTGACGGATCCCAACAGCTCTTTGCGCGTCTGAGGTGCACCGTTGCGCTACCGGTTCGTTTCGCGGTGACAGTTGTCTGCACATCGCTTGCCGATGAAGTCACTGATAGTTGGATCGCGGCGGGGGTGTATGCCGGTCCCGGGTCCTTCAAAGCGGACAGGAACGAGCGCAGACTGTTGGCAATCGGCTTCCAACGCCAAGGCGGTGCTTTACCGCTTTGCATTGCGAGAATCCCGTAGTTGTGCTGAACGTTGTCCTTGGCTGGGTTGGGGCTGTCGAGCAGCTCGAAGACCACAACTCGGCAGCCCTGCTTCACCGCCTCGAGAAGTAGTGATGGCGCGTAGATGCCTGCGACATCCTCGGGAACGCTTGGGGACGCGGAAGCGGCCAGTGCGTTGGTATAACCGGTTTCACTGATCCAAGCGGGCTTGGCGCCCCAATACTGCCTGATCCAGTTGAGCCGCTGATTAAAAACGGGGGGATAGGGGGGGAGTCCAGACGGGTAGTTGGGGAGGGCTGCGATATCCATGTACTGCGCGATCCCAGCTTCACCCAAGGCTCGGTAGTGACTCTCGGTACCGACAACCGCCTGCAGCTTGGGACCGAGAACCTTGACGTGGGACAAGCGTGCATCGCCCTTGACCGTCTGCCAGATGACCCGTTGCTTGGCGACGGTGCGCGGTGCCCAGTTTGTAGGCACCCCTCCCGTTGAGCGGATGTAGTTAGGCTCGTTGATGCCCTCGATGTACAGACATCGGTCTGCCGAGTTTGCGGCGATGTGCTTGATTCGCTCAACCAGCAGGGAATCCGGGAAGGACAGGTCGGGGCAGACCGTCATTCCCCACTTGATGTTGTATGTGCGTGCCGCGCTCGTGGTCTGTGCCGTAGCCGAGAGTTCGTGGTCATACCTGCCCCTGAAGTACGTGGCGCCAGTCTGCGCCAAAGCGGCCATCCACTGACTGACGTACGCGTACGGCGAGGTCACCTTCTGCGGAAGGGCGCAGACTCCGAGCGCGGAATACGCGGCGTGCGACGAGATGGGCTGAACGGTGGGCAAAGCGGCAACAGCACTAGAGGCACCGACGCCGCTGAGTGCTGGAACCGCGGTAGCAGACAAGCCCGCGACACCTACGGCAAGGAAGCCTCGCCGCGAAAGCCCAGATGAGCCTGATTCGGCAGATTCAGACACGGCAACATGCTAGCCCTTGAACGCATCGACCGCGAGTCGACCGCATGCTGCAATTCGCTAGCTGATGTGTACCCATACCTGGATCGATGGCACGCGGTCGGATGTGACGGCCGCGAGTTTGTAGTCACCCGGTGGGAGCAGGGCCGGGTCGTTGGGCACGTGCAGCGTGACGCTCCCGGCGGCATCCCGGGTGAACGGAACGTTGGCCATCAGCTGGTTTGGGACGGTGGTGTGTGTGTCTGCGCGTGCGCGGTCGAGGGTGAAGTAGCCGAGCGTGCTGTCTGGGGGCAGTTGGACGTCGACGGGGTAGGAGCCGCCGTAGGTCATGTCCGGCAAGGCGGTGGTGGTAATGGACGGCCGCTGGCGGGTCATGTACCACGGTGAGTAGATCTCCTCTCGGTCCTCGTATTTGTTGTTGGCAGGGTTGCCGCCAAAGGTTGAAACCTCGCCGTCCAAACCCGCCATGATGGTCGAGTGGTAGTTGCGGGGAATCGTGGGTGGGGCGACGTTGACCCAAGCATCGGTAAACGGGTCATAAATGGCTGCCCATATCACCGAACCCGTCCGCCAAGCTGTGTTCCCTCCGGTGACGAACAGTTGCCCGTTCGGCAGAGTTATCGCCAACAGCAGTTGCATGCCAGTGGGCAGCGGCGCCTTCGGGACGAACGACGGCACTTGTTGCGGCCAGACGCTGTAGTCGATCATGTCGACATCGCGAATCGTCGTGGTCTTGCTGTCGCCGCCGCCGATCACCAAGAGCCTCTTGTCCTGGGCCGGATACAACATTACAGACGCGGCCGCCTTACGCAGCAGGGGTTGGCGAAGACCGGGAGTCAAGGTGCGTTTCCCGGTCGTCAAGTTCAGGAGCGATGCTTTGGCGCCCACCGACGGCCAGCTGCTTGCTCCGGTGTAGGCGCCCAAGCTGTTCCCGACCAGCCGGATGTCGCTGTAGTTCCGGGTCTTCCAGATCCACGGCAAGCGCTGCCAGTTGCGCGACCCGACCGGCAGGTACTCCCAGGCGTCAACCAAGGTTCCGTTGTGGATCCCGCCATGCTTGTAGATATTGCCGACTTGGTCTTCCAGGAGACCCGGGTACCACGCCGGGATGACATCGCCAAGCCTGTCGATGGCTCCGCTTTCTGGATCGTACGTGTACGAGGTTGAGGTACCCGCCCACTTCCCACCGTTGCGCAGCGGGTACGCGGCGGTGCCGCTGGCAACCAGAATCTTGCCGTCGTGCATGTGGATCGCGCCGTTACAAAACCAGTCGTTGGGCGTCGAGATGGTCGTCAGCGCACGAGACTCGCGGTCGTAGCGGTAACACACATACTTCTTGGCATCCGACCAAATCACGCTGTTACCCGATCCGGCACAGATGAGTTGCTCGTCGCCGGTCCCGGGCAAGTCCCATGCGTGAACCGACCGAGGGAAGACACCCCCAATCCGCCAACTGCCCGGTCCAGGCACGTACGGCGTCACCGCTTCGGTGGCGAGTGTCACCGTGTGTCTGTGCGTTGATGCCAGTTTCTCGCCATCAAAGCGGAAGCTCTTGGAGGCGCTAGCGCCACCTGTCGCCGTCGAAGCGAGCGTCGCCACCGTCATTGCAGCCAGACAGACCGCTGCTGCGCGGTTGACTGGTAACCGCCAAGGTCGCGCCACAATTGCTACCCCTCCACAGAATGCGACCAGTAGCCGCATGTCGAAGCCACTGACGACACACCGTCAGGTTTCACCGCCGCCATAGGTCTGGCAATCAGAGCCGCGGCGCGGGCTTTCTTCATGGCATCCCCACCTACCCCGCTGCGGCAGGCCTGCGACTCAACGGCTCTAGGCTCCGCGGGCCCGGTCTGCCATGTGCTTGTGATGTACCGATCACTATGCGAGGCGGTCCCGGCTTTTGTCCAGACACGCACCGTTACGTGATGATTACGCCACAGGGAGCGACCGACGGCTGCTTATGATGTGTGCGCCGATGTCTGCGTCAGGCACCGGGTCGATCGCGGGAAGGACCACCATGTGTCTCGTGCTGTTGCTCGCAGCGGTTGCGCCGCGGGCCGCGCTGATCCTGGTCTGGATCTTCTCCGATCTCGTCGACCGGGCCTTCACCGGTTTCTTCGTGCCCTTGCTGGGACTCCTGATCCTCCCGTACACCACGCTCTTCTACGTGCTCTCGTGGAGCCCGGTTGGGGGAGTGGGCGGCTGGGATTTCATGTTCGTAGCGCTCGGCTTCATACTCGACATCGCGCACTGGGCTGGCGGAGGCGCCGCCCGAAAGTGGAGCTAGCAACAGTCGTCCGCCGCAACGCCAGCGTCAGCCTTCAATAGAAGTAGGGGTAGGGCGCCCAGTCGGGGGCGCGCCTCTCCAAGAACGCGTCACGCCCTTCGGCGGCCTCGTCGGTGCCGTAGGCAAGTCGGGTGGCCTCGCCAGCGAAGAGCTGTTGGCCGACAAGGCCGTCGTCGACGAGGTTGAGAGCGTACTTGAGCATCCGCTGTGCGGTCGGCGACTTCGCGTTGATCTTGCGCGACCAGTCGAGCGCCACGCGCTCGAGGTCGGCGTGGGGGACGACGGCGTTGACCATCCCCATCCGGTGTGCCGCCGCCGCGTCGTACTCGTCGCCAAGGAAGAAGATCTCGCGGGCGAACTTCTGGCCGACCTGGCGGGCGAGGTACGCCGAACCGAAGCCGCCGTCGAACGACGCCACGTCGGCGTCTGTCTGCTTGAACCTGGCATACTCTGCCGACGCAAGCGTCAGGTCACAGACGACATGCAGGCTGTGCCCGCCGCCCGCTGCCCAGCCGGGGACGACGCAGATCACCACCTTGGGCATGAAGCGGATCAACCGCTGGCACTCGAGGATGTGGAGCCGGCCGAGCTTGGCTCTGTCCTCGGCGTCTGCCGTCTCGCCGTCGGCGTACACATAGCCGGACTTGCCTCGGATCCGCTGGTCACCGCCGGAGCAGAATGCCCAGCCGCCATCGCGGGCCGAGGGCCCGTTGCCGGTGAGCAGCACGCACCCAACGTCGGGCGACATCCGCGCGTGGTCGAGGCATCGGTAGAGCTCGTCGACGGTGTGCGGGCGGAACGCGTTGCGGATCTCCGGTCGGTCGAACGCGATGCGCACGGTCCCCACGTCGACCGCGCGATGGTAGGTCACGTCGGTGAGGTCTTGGAATCCGTCGACCTCGCGCCATGCTTCAGGGTCGAACGTCTCGGACACCTGAGCCACGGTCATGTCGCCGACCCTATCCCCGCAGCTCGACGCCCATCACCTGCATATCGGGGCTGAGCTCGCCGAGCTTGCGCCAGCCGCGCTCGGTGTACAGGCGGACCGCTGGAGACTCGGTGTTGTTCTCGGTGGCGAGCAGCGCCCGCCGCACCGAGACTCCGCCCAACAAGCAGTCGTGCAGCCGCCGCCCGAGGCCCCGGCGTCGTACGTGGGGAAGCACTGCCAGCTCGACGAAGTCGAAGTGTCCACCCACCCAGATATCGGTGACAGCAGCTGGAAGCGCGTCGACGACCTTGTCCGACCAGTACTGGCCGCGCTCGCCGACGTAGCCCCAGGCGAAGCCGACGAGTCCGCTGGTCTACGTGGGCGGTAGCCAGCCGGAAGTCTTTGCGTGCGCAGTGGCGTTCGTACATCGTCGACCGCCACACCTCAGGATCCGGATGGTCGCCGAACACCGTGTCGTAGACGGCGTAGACGTCGTCGGCGATCGCCAGTGCCTGGGCAGGGCCCCACAGGTCGACAGTGGCCGAGGCTGTGTCGCTGTTCATGCATGTCCCCTTGCTAGCTACCGGGAGTGGTAAGTGTTGATTGTGCCGCACGTGTCTCGTCCGGCGGCTTGGGCGACCGTCGCCGACTAAGGTCGGGGTATGACGCTCCCGCTCATCGTTGCCACCGGCGACCCTGCCGAGATCGGCGGCACCTACGGCGCGCAGGCCAGCGACCTCATCGCCGGCAACCTTGACGACTACCGCCGCAAGTTCAGCGCGGTCGGCCTGACAGCCACCGATGCCACCCGGCTGGGGCTCGAGTTCCAGGCCACGACGTGGGACTACACACCCCGTATCGCCGCGACGTTGGATGCCGTCGCCGAAGGCTCCGGCACCGCGGTCGGCGACATCTACGCACTCAACGCGCGCACCGAACTGATGCTCCCGGCAGGCATGCAAATGACCGAGTGCACCGGCGTCGCGGTGCTGCCCGAGCACACGGAGAGCGGCCACACCTTGCTGGGGCAGAACTGGGACTGGTACCCGACTCAGCAGCCCTTCTCACTCGTGCTCGCAACTCGCGATGAGCGTGGGCACGAGATCGTCTGCCTCAGCGAAGCCGGCATGCTTGCCAAGTCCGGCCTCAACTCCGCCGGGGTCGGCGTCTGCGTCAACCTGCTGCACTGCGACCTCGACGGCATACCCGGCGGTGTCCCTTACCACGTGCTGATCCGCGCGGTGCTCGACCAACCGGACGGGATCTCCCCGTCGCTGAAGGTGACGTCACTGCCGCGCAGCGCGTCGATCAACCTGCTCGTGGGTGCAGCCGGTGGCACGGCCATCGACCTCGAGGTGGCTCCCGGCGTAACCGGGCGGGTCCTACCGACCGACGGTGTGCTCGCGCATGCCAACCACTTCGTGTCGGGCATCGACGTGCGCGACGCGTTCTACGACGTCGGCGGGTCGTCCCTGTTCCGGGACCTGCGAGTGCGGCAGTTGCTCGCGGCGCCTGCGGCCGAGCGCGGCGTCACGGGCGACCACGTCGCTCATGCCTTGCGTGATCATCTTGGGTTCCCGTATTCGGTCTGCCGCCATGTGAACGAGGCCGACCCACCAGACCTGCAGTCGCTCACGTGCGCGACGGTGTTGATGGATCTCGACGAGCAGGAGCTGCTCGTGACGACTGGCCCTCCGTGCGAGTCGGAGTTTGCTGCCTACTCGCTCAGGACGGTATTCGACACTCAGTCCCCCGCTGCCTAAGGGGCGGTTGCGGCCAGATACTCGTCTCGGCTGGGTGGATCCGCGCCAGCGCGTTGGCAGGTGAGGGCGGCGACGAGTGTCGCTTGCCTCAGGACGGACGACGCCACGTCGGGCGAGATCGCCGGCAGCGCCGCGGGCGTCGCGAGACCCGCGTCGGCAAGGCCCGCCAGCAACCCCGACTCGAACGCGTCCCCCGCCCCAATGGTGTCGACCACATCGACCGACTGCCCTGGTACGTCGATCGCGACACCACCGGCGAGCGCCCGACAACCGTCGGCGCCGGCCGTCATCACGACGAGAGGCGGACCGAGCCCCGACCACCGCAGGAGTACGTCGTCGGGGCTCTCCCCTGGATACAGCCAGGCAAGGTCCTCGTCGCTGGCCTTGACGACATGCGAGTGGGCGACGAACGACTCGACCGTCGCCACCGCAACGGTTCGCTCACCGGCGAGCGCGGGTCGCACGTTCGGGTCGTAGCTGAGCAGCACCCGCCCGGCCTCGTGGAGCCGGGTGAACAAGCCAGCAATGACTGCCGCACCGGGCGGGATGACGCTGGCGAGTGAGCCGGTATGGAGCACCTCGACGCTGTCAGGGACGTCGGTCAGCTCCTCGGGACTCCAACCCCAGTCAGCGGTCCCCTCCACATAGAAGTCGTAGCTCGCGCGGCCCTCACCGTCGAGGGTGGCGAACGCCAAGGTCGTCTTGTCATCTGTGTCGACACAGCCGGCCAGGTCAAGGTTGTTGTTCTCTGCGTGGTGCCTGACCGCGGCCCCGAGTGGGCCCGTGGACAGCCGGGCGAGCATCTGGGTGGGGTACCCGAGGCGGCGCAACCCGACGGCGATGTTGAGCGGACCGCCGCCAGGCCGGGCGTCATAAGGTCCGTCGGCGACCGGTTGGACCATGTCGAGCAGCGCCTCACCGATGACGGCAAACACGTGAACGTCCTCCTGACTTTGCGGCCACGCGACGGGCTCTCCTGCCCGCCGGCATCCACTGTCGTCCTGCCTGTGAGGTTACGCACGCGTCCGTTACGGTGAACGCGTGCGTGACCTCACCTATCCGCCGATCATCTTGACGGCCAAAGCGGCGTTCAAAGTGCTGGGGCTGAAGTTCAAGATCAGCGGGGCTGAGCACGTGCCGAAGGCCGGTGGCGTCGTGCTGGCGCTCAATCACATCAGCTACGTCGACTTCATCTTCGGCGGTTTGGCCACCCAGCCGTCGAAGCGGCTGGTGCGGTTCATGGCCAAGCGGGAACTGTTCGACCACCGCCTGACTGGGCCGATCATGCGGTCGTTGCACCACATCGAGGTCGACCGTGCCGAGGGCATCCAGTCGTTTCAGGTGGCACTCGACTACCTGGCCGCCGGTGAGGTGGTCGGCGTGTTCCCCGAGGCCACCATCAGCCGCAGTTTCGAGCTCAAGGAGTTCAAGTCCGGGACCGTCAGGCTCGCGCAGGCAGCGGACGTGCCGATCGTGCCGCTGATTCTGTGGGGCACCCAGCGGATGTTCACCAAGGATCACCCGAGGGACTTCTCCCGCGGGAAAACGCTGTCGCTGACAGTGGGTGAGCCGATCCACGTAACGGCGGGCAATGCCGTCCAGGAAACGACGCGAGTCCGTACGCGGATGGCAGAGTTGTTGGATCAGACCATCCGCGACTATCCCGATCACGAGGACGGCGCCTGGTGGGTGCCAAAGAGCTACGGCGGCTCGGCGCCGACCCCTGAGGAAGCGCTGCGGCTCGACGCCGACGAGAAGCGTGCTCGCGCCGAGAAACGCCGAGCGGCCCGCGCGGCCAAGAAGAAGACGGATTCGCCTGGCTAAGTCAAGCTCGGCACCCTTGCGTCCGTACAACCGAGCGCTATCGCGGCCGCCGCCACGGACGCAAGGAGCTACCAGATGCGGATGCGGTCCTCGGGGTCAAGCCACAGCCCGTCACCCGGCTGCGTATCGAACGCCTCATGGAACTCGTCGAGGTTGCGGGCGATGTTGGCCCGAAACTCCGGCGGGGAGTGTACGTCGACGGCGAGCAACTGCTGCTCGTACTCGTCTCGCCGCTTGCTTCTCCAGCATCTCGCCCAGTTGGTCAGCACGCGTTGCCGGCCGCTCAGCCCGTCGATCACCGGCGACTCCGCATCACCCAGGCTGATCTCGTAGGCCTGCAAACCGATCGTGAGCCCGCCAAGGTCGCCGATGTTCTCGCCGACGGTCATCGCGCCGTTGACGGTGTGGCCGGGCAGTGCCCGCGGCTCGAACACGTCGTACTGCTTGATCAAGGCATCAGCACGCTCCTTGAACCGCGCCCGGTCGTCCTCGGTCCACCAGTCGACGAGGTTGCCTTCCCCGTCGTACTGCGACCCCTGGTCGTCGAAGCCATGTCCGATCTCGTGCCCGATGACCGCGCCGATCCCGCCGTAGTTGAGCGCGGGGTCGACATCCGGGTCAAAGAACGGTGGGCGCAGGATCGCCGCCGGGAAACAGATCTCGTTGGTGCCGGGGTTGTAGTAGGCGTTCACGAGCTGCGGGGTCATCAGCCACTCGTCGCGGTCGATCGGCTGCCCGATCTTGCTCAGCTGCCGGTCGGTCTCGAACGCCGCCGCCCTTCTGACATTGCCGATCAGGTCGTCGCGGGAGATCTTGAGCGCCGAGTAGTCACGCCAGGAGTCGGGATAGCCGATCTTCGGTCGGAACGTCGCGAGCTTCTCGAGTGCCCGCTGCCGCGTCTGTGGCCCCATCCAGTCGAGGCGCTCGATGTCTTGGCGGTATGCCTCGACGAGGTTAGCCACCAGCGCTTCCATGGCCACCTTGGACTCGGGAGGAAAGTGCGCGGCGACGTACAGCTCACCGACCGCGAACCCGACCGCCTCGTCGGCCAGCGACACGGCACGCTTCCACCGCTCGCGCATCTGCTCCGACCCCGACAGCGTGCGGCCGTAGAAGTCAAAGTTCAGCTCGACGAAGTCCTTGCTCAGGTACGCGGCCGCGGCATGCACGACGTGCCACCGCAACCACGCCTGCCAGTCCGCGAGTGGTACGTCGGTCAGCGCCTCAGACAAGGTGCCGAGGTAGGACGGCTGCCGCACGACGACCTCGGCAAACGCCGCCTCGGGCGCCTGCATGCCACTCGTCCACGCCGTCCAGTCGAACGCCGGCGCCGCCGCGCCGAGCTCGTCGCGGGTCAGCAGGTTGTAGGACTTGACCACGTCGCGTGACGCGACCCGGTCCCAGTGGCCTGACGCGAGGCGCGTCTCCAGCGCCATCACGCGGTTCGCCTCGTCGGCGGCATCGGCTTCGTCGCGCCCGACCAGGCGGAGCATGCCCGCCACGTGGTCGACGTACTTGCCGCGCACGTCCGCGAACGACTCCTCGCGGTAGTACGACTCGTCGGGCAGCCCCAGCCCGCCTTGGCGGACATTGACGATGTAGCGCTCTGAGTCTCGGTCGTCGGTGTCGACGTGCGTGGCCACCATCCCACCGACACCATCGCGCTCGAATCGTCCGAGCAGGTGCAGCAGTTCTGCGGTGTCGGCGACCGCATCAATGGCCGCCAGTTCGCCGAGCAGCGGCTCGAGCCCCAACGCCTCGACGTGGTCCTCATCCATGAAGCTCGCGTAGAGGTCACCGATCTTCTGCTCGGCGGAACCCGCTTCCGATTCGCCTCGCCCAGACCTCTCGGCCGCCTCGGCCAGGATGTCCGCGACTTGTTTCTCGGCATCCAAGAGCAGGTCGATGAAGGCGCCTGCAGTCGGGAGGTCTGCCGGGATCTCCGCCGAGCTCGAGCCATTGGCCGTTCACGTGGCCGAAGAGGTCGTCTTGGGGGCGGATGCTCGGGTCTCGGTCGTCGTCCGTCACGGATTGCTGCCTCTCGTCGTCATGGCTCTGCAGCGACAGTATCTCCGGGTGACAAACGTCGTCTGACGGCTGATCCGGTCTGTGACTGCTCGGCGTGGGGGGCGCCAGTTGGGAGACGTTGCTACAGTCCAGCGGCATGGAGTGTCCAGTCGACCAGTCCGTCCTTCAGATGACCGAGCGGCAGGGTGTCGAGATCGACTACTGCCCCCAGTGCCGCGGCGTGTGGCTCGACCGGGGTGAGCTCGACAAGATCATTGACCGCTCGGCCGAGGTTGAGTCGTCCCCCGCGCGGCCGGTGGAGAGTCGGCGTCCCGAGCAGACGTCGCGGTACGACGATCAGCACAGCTACGACTCTCGCGGCTACAAAAAGAAGAAGAAGGACTCCTTCCTCGGCGATCTTTTCGACTTCTAGTCCCACCCTGACGGCCATCGGCGCCGTTACGGCTGCCGGTCGTGCGGCTGAAGGATCGCGCCCGACCGGGCGGTCATTCAGCCAAAAGCACGGGGGTGCGGTGTCACACTGGCCGTATGGCCACCCCCACGCAGCTCGCCCCGCCCTCGGACCTCGAGAGCGTCACCCGGTCAGCTCGCCGTGGGTTCGTGTGGGCGATGGCGATCCTCCTCGCCACGGTGGCCCAGCTGGCGCTGGCCACCTGGGTTGTCCCCGGGTGGGAGCAGTTCGAGGGCAAGGCCTTCGGCGCGCGGCTGTTGGCCTACCCGGCGATGATGCTCGCGGCTCCCGCGGTGTGGTGGCTCGTACGTCGCCGGCGCGGATCGACGTACCCCATGCCCTGGTCCGGCTTCGCGCTGATCATGGCGCCCTTCTTCATCGACGTCACCGGCAACACCGTTAACTTCTACGACACCCTCGTCTGGTGGGATGACGCCAACCACTTCTTCAACTGGATCTTGTTGTGTTGGGGCTTCGGCATCCTCGTGGTGCGCGGCGGCTTCAGCACGCCTCCGTGGGCGCTCGTGTTGGCCGTGACCGGGCTCGGCGCGCTGCTGGCGATCGGTTGGGAGCTCGGAGAGTGGTACTCGTTCATCCGGCAGGGCAAGGAGCTCAACACGGCATACGAGGACACCCTCGGAGACGAAGCGCTCGGCGTGCTGGGCGGCTTCGTGGCGGCGCTGATCGTCGCGCGCGGCGTACGACGTAACCGCGCCCCCACCGACTAGGCAATCTCGCGTATCACAAGCGCTCCTGGGCGCCTCCTCCCGACAGACCACTCGACAGAGGAGCCCCCATGAAGCGCGCAACCATCTTCGGTACATCCGCAGCCGCCTTGGCACTCGTCGCCGGAGTTGCGACGCCGGCGCTGGCCGCGACCGTCCTCGGCACAAGCGGGAACGACATCCTGAACGGCACCACCGCCGAAGACACCATCCGCGGGTTCGCCGGCAATGACGAATTGCGCGGCCGTGGCGGACCGGACTTCGTGAGCGGCGGCCTTGGCCGCGACTTGATGTTCGGCGGGGCGGGCCCCGAGCTCATGCGGGGCGGCGACAACCGCGACTTCCTCTCCGGCGGCCTAGGCCAGGACGCCCTCTACGGCGACGGTGGCCCCGACGAGCTCGACGGCGGCGCGCATCACGACCTGATGTATGCCGGCTCAGGCAACGACACCGTCTACTTGTCTTACTTCGGTGAGGACCACGGCCGCGACTACGCCAACTGCGGCCCGGGCTTCGACACCGTGTACGTCGACGAGGACAGCAACGACGAGATCGCCCCCAATTGCGAAGACATCCGCATCGTCCACCCCCACTGATCCGCCACCCGCGCTCGCCCTTTCGCGTTGCGTCCGTGCCGCCGGCCGCGATAGCGCTCGGTTGCACGGACGTTGGGAGTCACCCCCCGCGTTGCAGCCTCCGGTCACGGGCGCCGCGACATGGCCAGGCATGATCGTCGGGTGACTGACGTCGATCGGCTGCTCGAGCCTGACGCCTGGGGCATCCACCACCACTGGGTCCACGCCTCCGATCATGTTCTCGAGGTGGCACCCGAGACCGTTCGCCGGCTGCGCGACGTCATCGGAGTGCCACCGCCTGACCTGGACGAGACCGGGCCGATCGTCACTCGACCCGGCCGCCGCCTTGGGCTCGGGGACGTCGAGGTCGACTGCGAGGACGGGCAGACGGTCGCCGTCGGCGATGCGCTGCCTGCCGACTTCCCGCTCGGCTACCACTGGCTTCGTACGTCGGCCGGCGCCACCCGCCGGCTCATCGTGTCTCCGGGCCGGTGCTGGCTGCCGGACGGGTGGCGCGCCTGGGGGTGGACCGTCCAGCTCTATGCCGCCCGCTCCCGCGCCAGCTGGGGAATGGGTGACCTGGCAGACCTGCGCACGATCCGGGAATGGTCACAAACGCTGGGTGCCGGGTTCCTGCTCGTCAACCCGCTCCACGCCGTCGCGCCGAACCTGCCGCAGGAGGCGAGCCCCTACCTGCCCGCCACTCGCCGGTTCCGGAACCCGATTTACCTGCGGGTCGAGGACGTGCCAGGTGCCGACCGCGTCGACCTGTCGCGGTGGTCTGGATCCGCGACGACATACGGCGATGACGACCTGATCAACCGCGACGCCACCTGGACGGCGAAGCGGGAGGCATTGGCCGCCATCTTCGACGCCACCGGAGTCAGCGCCGCATGCGAGGAGTGGTGCACGCAGCAAGGTGAGGCGCTCACAGGCTTTGCCACCTGGTCGGCGCTGGCGCAGGTGCACGGGCCTGACTGGCGCGCGTGGCCGGACGACCTGCACGACCCCACTGCACCGGCCGTCGCCAAGTTCGCCGGAGACCACTTCGACGACATCCGCTTCAACTGTTGGCTCCAGTGGTTGCTCGACGGCCAGCTTCGCGATGCGAGTGGTGACCTCAACGTGCTCCAGGACCTTCCGATCGGCGTCGACGGCGGCGGCGCCGACGCGTGGGTGTGGCAGGACACGCTCGCCACGGGCGTCCGGGTGGGCGCGCCGCCTGATGTCTTCAACCAGTCAGGACAGGACTGGGGCTCGCCGCCGCTTGTGCCGTGGCGGCTCCGGGCGGCCGACTACGTGCCCTTCATCCAGTCGATCCGGGCCACGATGGGGAGCGCCGGCGGCATCCGCATCGACCACGTGATGGGGCTGTTCCGGTTGTGGTGGGTCCCCGATGGCGCGTCGCCAGCCGATGGTGCCTACATCCGTTACCCGAGCGAGGACCTGCTCGACATCGTCGCCCTCGAAAGCCACCGGGCTCACTCGCTCGTCGTCGGTGAAGACCTCGGGACGGTCGAAGCCGGCGTGCGTGAGGCGCTCGCCGACCACGCGATGCTGTCGTATCGCCTGCTGTGGTTCGAGGACGACGACCCGGCCACATGGCCGCCCGCGGCAATGGCGGCCGTGACCACGCACGACCTGCCCACCGTGGCCGGGCTATGGACTGGGGCCGACATAGACGAGCAGAGCCGGTACGTCGACACGCCTCGGGCCGAGCTGGACGCCGGTCGGGCGATGCTGCTGTCCCGCTGGCGCGAGCAGGCCGGACTGGCTGCTGATGCGTCGCCCGAGCAGGCAGTCGAGGCGGCGCACCACTGGCTGGGCCGAGTCCCCTCGATCCTCGTCTCGGCGACCCTGGAGGACGCGGTCGCCGGCCGCCGCCGGCCGAACCTGCCTGGCGTGACCGAGCGCGAGAACTGGTGCATCCCGCTGCCGGTGCGCGTGGACGACCTACCGCACCACCCCACGGTGGGTCTCGTCGCTCAGACCCTCGACGCGGCAGTCAACAACCGCTAACCGCTTCAGGGGCGCAGCTCGATCTCGGCCAGAGCGTCCTGGGCCTCCGCCAGGAGGATCTTCTCCGCTTGTCGGTAGGCGTTCCAGGCCTCGTCCGCGGTGTCTCCGACTGCGGTCAGACCGACGCGGCCCACCTCGGTAAGACAGCTGATCATGTGGAAGACGATGCCCGTCTGGCGCGACTGGTTGAAGTGGAGTCCATGGCGGGCCACGACATCGAACAGGTCCTCGATCGACAGCCCTTTCAGGGCCTCGGACTCGAGATGGTCAGTTGCCACCAGATGCTTGCGCGCACCGGTCGCCGTGACGAACAAGCCGCTCTCGCCGTCATACGCACCGTCCGTGAGGAACTGCAGGGTGAGGAACGGATGTGTGGTGCCGCCCTTCCGCAGGTTGATCTCGATCGCGTATGACGACCAACCACCCTCGGAGTCCCGCACCACCACGAAGTCCACGGCGAACCGGCCGAACACCCCTAGCTCTGCCAGCCGTTTCCCCACCGCCGTGGCGTGCCGGCTGATCTCTCGCGAGTACGCCTGATCCGCGGGGAAGACGCAGCCCAGATACGACTGCCCGCTTGTCCCGCCGAGCAACTGGTCATGAGTCGAAAGCAGCTCGAGGGTGCCGTCTGGCAGCACCCTGAGCTGCACGCTGGGGCTCCTCAGCTCCTCCCCCGAGATGCGCTCCTCGACGATCCCGCCGCGTTCGGCGAACTTGGCCATGTAGTCAGCCAGCGCGACTTCGTTTGATTCGAGCTGCATCGCAGCTATCCGCGCCAGCACCACGTCTCGCTCGTCACCGTCACCGGCCGCGGGGACGTCGCGGAGATCGACGAGTGCGTTGCCCTCGCCCGAGACACCCTCGTTGAGCTTGACGATGACCTCGGCAACCGAAGGATGTGCCTGCCGGATCTGCATAATCGCGTCGGCGATCTCATCTGGCGAGCGCAGGTCCTCAGCGCCCCTCGGGAAAGGCACTTGGACTTCTTCGAACACCCGACGGCACCCAGTCTTGCTGCCAAGGTCGGCAAGCCGGGGGTCAGCGCCGTACATCGGGATCCCGAGGATGATCGCGATGTCACGTTCGAGCTCGGTGGTGTTGTAGGGGATGATGTGCGAGTGATGCGGGTTGGGGATGAGCTCGCGGATCCGGTGCAGTACGCGTGGACGTTCGAGGAGCTTCTCGCTCAGCGACCGCGGAGAGGAGTCATGGGCGTTGACGAGGGAGAGCCTGGCGCGGGCGTGGCTCGGGATCACGCCAGGTAGCTGGGCGAGGTAGTACTCGACGATCGACTCCGCGATCGGCATGGACGTCACATAGACCATCCGCAACCGCGGCTGCCTCAACAGGAGAAGCAGGAACAGGAGCCGCTCCTCCATTGCCTGAGTCAGGCCGCCGCTCGATGACACCACCTTGTCCAGACTCACCGACGGGACCACGACAACAGATTCATCCTCGAGGTCTTGCCTCAGGGACTCCCAGACCGACGGCATCCGCTGCTGCAACCGGTCGAAGAGCGCATAGCGCTGCGCTTCGTCGAGTGCTGAAAGCATCGCCGGTACGCCGGTGTCTGACTCAAGCCTCGATCCGCTCATGTCGCGACCGTCATCGTGTTGATCGCCTTGACGTCGAAGGTACGGACGGGGCGGCTGAACCCTTTGAGCTCCAGCTCGCCGACCGTTTCTGCGTCAACGATGTCCTCCACCGCAGACACCACGCGCTGAGAAGCGAGCACCTGCCAGGGACCCGCCTCTGAGCACAGGCGTGCCGACAAGTTGGTCACGCTCCCTATCGCGGCGTAGTCGAAGCGACCCTCGAACCCGATGCGGCCGAGCGTCGCATACCCCTGGGCGACTCCGATTCCGAGAGCAAGGTCATGACCGCGCTTGTACCAGGAGCCGGCCAGCTCACGAACGCGCTCGCGCATGGCCACCGCCATCCTGAGCGCTTGCTCTGGTGCGTTCTGGCAGGGCATCGGGTCGTTGAAGAACACCATCAACCCGTCGCCGGTGAAGCGCTCGAGTGTGCCTTCATAGGCATGGATCAGGTGACCCAACGCCTCGTGGTACTCGGCGAGCACGCCCATGACTTCTTCAGGCTCGCTGGACTCGGCGAACGGAGTGAAGTTGCGAAGATCGCAGAAGACCACGACGATCTCGCGACGATGGCTGTTCAGAAACGACTCGTCGCCTGAATCCACCACCAGATCGGCCAGTTGTGGAGACAAGAACCTGCGCAGCCGGTTGACTCGCTGCAGCTCGGCCACCTGGTCCCGCACCCGATCCTCGAGCTCGCGATTCCACGTCGCGAGTTCGTCAGACTGCCGCCGGATCTTGTCCTGGTAGTGCTTCACGCGGGCCAGCGACGCCACCCGCGCAAGGAGTTCACTCTGCTCGAACGGCTTTGTCACAAAGTCATCGGCACCGCATTCGAGGGCGCGGACCTTCTGCTCCTCGCCACTCGCCGTGATCATGACGACCGGTAGAAACGCGGTATGACGGTCGGCTCGAATCCGCCGACACACCTCGTAGCCGTCCATGCCGGGCATCAGGATGTCGAGCAACACCAGGTCGATCGTCTCCTCCTTCAAGACACGGAGCGCCTCCTCCCCTGACGCAGCCGCCAGCATCTGATATCCCCGGGGGCTCAGGACCGCGTCAAGCAGGCGAAGGTTCTCCGGTCGGTCGTCGACGGCCAGAATCGTGGCATCAGGCATCTCGACCACCACCGCCGATAAACGCCTCCACCTGGCCGGGGAGAGCGGCGACGCTTATCGGCTTCTCCAGATAACCATCGAACCCAGCCGCCGCCGCGCGCTCTCTGTCCTCGTTCATCGCGAACGCGGTAACGGCGACGACGGGCACCTTCTTGGAGGGTGAATCCTGCCGAAGCCGATGTAGCGCTTCAGTGCCGTCAATACCTGGCAGCTGGAGGTCCATCAGCACCAAGTCGGGCGCATGGGCCGAGGCGAGTTTGACGCCTTCCTCGCCGGAGCCCGCCTCGATGACCTCGTAGCCGGCATGACTCAAAACGTCACGGACCAGCTTCATGTTCAACGCGTTGTCCTCGACCACCAGGATTCGCTTACGACTCATGAGACCCCCCTTGCGGACCGCACGGTCGAGGCACTCAGGCTCAGCGCGTCGAGTCCTTCGAGCGCAGCAATGAACGGTTTCGCGGCTCACCGGCTTGATGAGATATTCCGCGGCACCGAGCGCGAGGCCCCGGGACCGTTCATCGACGATCGAGACGACAACTACGGGGATGTCCGCGGTCTTCGGATCGAGCCTTCAATGCCGCCAACACCTGCCATCCGTCCAGCCCTGGCAGTCGGATGTCCAGGATCACAGCCGCGGGCGCGTGACGGTCAACCAACTCCAGCCCTTCGGTGCCATCGGCGGCGGTGACGATGTCGAGCGGGAGCCCTTCGACGTATGCCGTCAACAGGTCGAGCGACGCCCTGTCGTCGTCGACGAGCACGACGATGGGTCGGTCACTCTTCGCCGGCGCATTGGGTCGCCCGCTCACGTCCCGACCCGTGCCGGAGCGGGATGGCGAACCCGAACGTGCTTCCCACACCCTCCTCGCTTTCCAGCCAGATACGTCCATTCGAGGAGCTCAACGATGCGTCGGGACAGCGTCAGCCCGAGGCCCGTTCCCTCCTCCTTGGGGGCGCCACGCGCGCCCTGCTGGAACGACTCGAATATGCGCTCCCGATCCTGTGACGGGACACCAATCCCGTCGTCAGTGACCGTGATCACGAGCTCGTGGCCATCTTGAACCGCCACCACCCGCACGTTGCCACCGTCTGGCGTGAACTTCACTGCGTTCGACAGCAGGTTCAGGACCACTTGCTTGAAGCGAAGTTCGTCCGCTTCGACCACGTCGACGTCGCTTGCTATCTCGAGATGCAGGCTGATCGCGTGCGCGGCGGCACGCTCTCTCACCAGCGCGAGACCGTACTCAAGGGCCTGGCTTACGGAGAACGTGCTCCGCTCCAGCTCCATCTTGCCGGCCTCTACCTTGGAGAGGTCGAGGATCTCGTTGAGCAGCTCGAGAAGGTGCCGTCCGGAGTTCCAGATGTCGCGGAGATATTCCTCTTGCCGCTCGTTGATGTCACCGAACATCCGATCGAGCAGCACTTCGGAGAAGCCGATCACCGCGTTCAAGGGCGTGCGAAGTTCGTGGGACATGCTGGCCAGGAACTCGGACTTGTGGTGGCTCGCGATTTCCAGCTCAGCGGTCTTCGTTTCCAGCTCTCCGAACAAGCGGGCGTTAAGGATCGCCAACGCCGACTGGCTTGCAAAGGTTTGCAGCAGCTCGTGGGTGTCCTCCGAGAAGCCGCCGGCCGTCTTTCGGCGGATGACCAGGGCACCCACCAGCCGGTCTTGCCTCAGCATGGGCACCGCAAGCACCGAGCGCCACCCGTCGTCATACAGGATCTGCAGGTGCGGGTCTAGCTCGGCAACGCTGAGGTCAGGGACCTCGAGAGGGCGCCGTTCGAGCGCCGCCCTCCCGACCAGGGTGGACTCGCGTTCGATGCGGACGCTCCTCAGGCGGTCCAGCATCTCCTGGCTGCTTCCGTAAGCGCTGCGCACGGAGAAAGAGCCGTCGGAGTCGACGTACTCCATGATTGAGCCACCGTCCGTGCCGGTGATCCGCACGGCATGCATGACGATCGTGGCGAGGACCTCGTCGAGGTTCAGGCTGGAGCTGACGGTTTCGCCGACCTCGCTCAATGCTTCCAGCTGCTCGATCTTCGTTGCCAGTTCGGCGGTGCGGGACTCCAATGCTCGGACGAGCTCGACATTGCGGATAGCGATGGCGGCATGGGCTGCGAAAACACCGAGCAGCTCAATGGCGCGTTTGTCGAACGGGTCGACGCGAGTACGCCAGACCTGGAGGACGCCGACCACCTCGTCGTCGAGCAGCATCGGGGCGGTCATCAGAGTCCGGTATCCGGCGGTGCGCTGGATGTCCTGGCGCCGGTATTCGGGGTCGGTCAGGACGTCGGGGATCTGCTGGGTGTGGCGGTCGAGCACGACTCGGCCGAGCAGCGAGTCCCGACTGATGGTGATGGGGTGGCTATTGATGTAGTCGACGAACTCAACAGGAGCCGCTCCAGAGAGTCGAGACACGCGGAAGACGTCGCCGTCTGCCAGGGAGATCAGTGACGCGTCTGCACGGCACAGCGCAGCGGCCCGGTCGACGATCGTGTCGAGGACGGAGTCGGGGTCGGCGGCGGAGCGGCCGAGCGCGGTGAGGATCTCGTTCGTCGCGGCGAACTGCTCGGCGGCATCCCCGAGGTCGCGATGCAGACTCTCGTAGTCGGTTTCGGGCGCTGCGCTAGTGACCACTGGCTCATCAGTCACGATCACCCTCCGCCCGTACGCGAGGGTGCTCGCCATGTCAGTGTGCGCGTATCAGCCCGAACGACGCAATAGCATCCCCCGACTCCTTGCGCTGCCGACGGAAGCCAAGCCGGCGCAGAACCGCAGCGAAGGGCTCAGCTCTCGGAGCTCTGGCTGGCGAGCTCTTTACGAATCTCGTCCATGTCGGCGCTCTTGACCGCGTCGATGAGTTGCTCCAACGCGGGCGCGGGCAGTGCACCCGGCCGAGCGTAGAGAAGGATGCCTTCCCGGAACGCCATCAGGGTGGGGATCGAACTGATCCCCAGGCCACCAGAGAGCTCCGGCTCGGCCTCCGTGTCGACCTTGGTGAAGGTGACGTCCGTGTGCTTCTCCGACGCGGCGTCGAAGATGGGCCCGAACTGCCGGCACGGGCCGCACCACGCCGCCCAGAAGTCCACCAGCACGATGCCGTCGGACTCAACGGTCGGCTGGAAGGTGTCCATGGTCAGGTTCTGGGTGGTCATCGCCTCTACCTTCGTTGTTTGGTCGTCCTGAGTGCAACGCCGCGATACCCTCCGGTGTTCCATTCTTACGGGCATTCACCCAGCGTGATCGGAGCCGTCGCCGACTTTGGACGCCGCGGGGCTCACCGCAAGTAGCCTGCAGGAGTGCAGTTCGGCGTCTGCCTCGACCCTGGCCGCCCTTGGGCGGCAGTTCTCGAACTTGCCCTGCACGCCGAGACTGTCGGGATGTCCAGGGTCTATGTCTGCGACCACTTCATGCCCTTCAAACCAGACCCGCGAGCGCCTGACCCCGTCCTTGAAGGCTGGACCACGCTTACCGCAGTCGCGGCCGCGACCACCCGGGTGGGCATCGGCACCCTCGTGCTCGGTAACACGTACCGGCATCCGGCCGTGGTCGCGAACATGGCCGCCACCCTCGACAACGTCAGCGGCGGCCGGCTGGTGCTCGGGTTGGGCGCCGGATTCCAGCCCAACGAGCACACGGCGTACGGCATCGACCTGCCCGAGCCGGGACCACGTCTCGATCGGTTCGAGGAGGCGGTCCAGGTGATCCGGATGCTGCTCCACGAGCGCGGCGGCAGCTTCGATGGCGCGACCTACCGGCTTACCGGAGCCGTCTGCGCTCCCGCTCCGCTCCAGGCACATCTGCCGCTGCTCCTCGGCGGTGGCGGGGAGCGGCGTTCGATCCCGATCGCGGCCGCGTATGCAGACGAGTGGCACAGCTGGACCACGCCGACGACGTTCCAGCACAAGAGCGCACTGCTCGACGAGCAGTGCGACACCAACGGCCGAGCCGCTGCCGAGGTACGTCGGCTAACTGGTCAAGTGGTCGAGGTCGGCGCGCCGGTAACCGACCCCCTCGACGATGACGCCGACATCGTCGGCCCTGTCGACTTCGCGATCGAGCGGTTGGCCGAGTACCAAGCTGTGGGTGTTGACGAGTTCGTGCTGCGAGATCGGGCGGCCTACCCCCTCGAGGCAGCGAAGGACAACCTGTCCACGTTGGCATCCGACGTCATCCCGAGGTTGTGACAACCGGGTCCGCCGCCCGCCTAGCCGTCGACGAGCAGGCCGCGGATCGGGCCCTGGAGCCGGTCGGCTCTCCGGGACACATGCGCCAGCATCGTCAGGCGATGCGTGCGGGGCAGACCTGCCGCCGTGCGGCGCGCCTGCTCCTCGGCGGCAGGGCGCCATACCTTGTCGATGACGGCACAGGGCTCACCCGCCACCTCCTCGATCGGGCGCTCGGTGTGCTCCGACCACAGGCGTAGCCGCGTCTCGCGCGCCAGGGTGCTGTCACACGTCAGCACGTTGACCTCGGTGTCGTTGAACAGCGAGTGCTCGTTGAGGTTCGCCGAGCCGACGGTGAGCCAGCGGTCGTCGACGATGCCGACCTTGGCGTGCACGTAGACAGGCCCCGACTTGGTGTCGTCATACCCGACGACGGTGGTGGCCAGTAATCGCCCGGCGTCCGCATCCGCGTCGAGCAGCCTGCCGAGCTGCCCGCGCGTGGTGTCGGATCCGTTGCTCGGCTTGGCCGGGAGCATCAGCACGACCTTGAAGTCGTCGTGTGGCGGATGCTGCAGCTTGTCGACGAGCACGTCCACCACCTCAGGCGACCACAGGAACTGGTTCTCGAGGTAGATGAAGCGCTGCGCCGACCGCAGCGCTCTCAGGTAGGCCTCGAGGATGGTGAACTCGCCCCGCGCGGCGAACTCGTAGGTGCGCTCGGGCACGGTGCGCAAGACCTGGAGCTGAGTGACGCCGGCGGCGGCAGGTACCACCGGATCGGGCAGTACGTCGCCTGTCACCTCTGCCCAGCGCTGGTTGAAATGCCGGCCCACATCGGCGACGGCGGGGCCACGCAACCGTACGGCGGCGTCATGCCAGCCCAGGTCGGAGTCCGGGGGGTGGAGCAGGTCGTCATACCGGTCGCCCTGGAGTGCCGTCATATCGACGCCACCGACGAACGCGACGTCACCGTCGACAATGACCAACTTCTCGTGGTGACAGTGCAGGGTTCGCTCGCGCGAGTCCAACGCACACTGCAGGCGGCTGTTTCGCACGAACTCGTCGCGTGCCTGTCTGACCATCCGGCGCGACGGCGGGAACACGGGCACCGGCGGGCCCGCCCAGAGCAGCAGTCGAACCGGCACGCGCTCAGCCACCTCGGCAAGCAGGTCCCGCAACGACGTCGCGCCGGAGCCGCGACTCAGCTTGAACTCGGGCGTGGCGTGCCAACCGGCGATGTGAACCGAATGCTTGGCCGACCGGATGGCGTCCGCCATCGCAGGCAGGGCCTCGACGCCATCGATGAGCACCTCGACCTGGTTTCCGTCGCGGACCGGTGCTCGCGACGACCACCACCCGCCGTCGTCGGACGGGTTGAGCACGTCGTCCCAGCCGAGCCGCCGCAGCCGCCGCGCATGGTGGCGGCGTAGCTGCGACTCGAGGGCGTCTCCGAGCTTTGCGTCGAGGCTGTCAAACCATCCGCGTATGCCGGTCACACCACAACATCGTCGCGTGACCACCCCATGTGTGCACCTTTGGCCCGACCGAGCACTGCGCGAACGCCGTCGTCTGGCGAGTCACGTCGCCGCGCTGCAAAAAGTCTGGATAGTGGACGCCGTGGCGCGTTCATGGTTCTGTCAAGCAGCACCCCTCACCGGATCCAGTGAGAAGTAGGTCTCATGCCAGTCAAACTTCGCATCGATCGCGCGGCCCTAGCTTGCGTGGCTCTCGCCATGACGCTGACACCCGCCACGATGGCCTCCGCGGATCCGGTTGCGGACATCCCCACCCAAGGCGAGGGAATGGCGGTGTCCGCTGCTCAACTGGGTGGCAGCCGAGCCGTTGTCGAGCGCCGCGTCATCGGGGAGAGCGTCCGTGGCCGCGAAATCTATGCCTTCCGGCTCGGCAACCCCGACGCACGCATCACTGCCGTAGTGGTCGGAAGCATGCATGGCGACGAACCCGCCGGCACGCGACTCGCCAGGGCGCTCCTCCGGGGCGCACCCGTCCGCCATATCAACCTGTGGGTTGTCCCCACCCTCAACCCTGACGGCCTGGCGGCGCACCGCCGACAGAACGCCCACGGCGTCGACCTGAACAGGAACTGGCGCCACAACTGGCAACCGGAAGGCGGCCGCTACAACTCCGGACCCAGGCCGTTCAGTGAGCCGGAGACCTGGGCAATGCGGAGATTCCTCAACCGGACGGACCCGAACTTCATCGTTTCCTTCCACCAGCCGTTGTACGGCGTTGACGCCGACGCCCCGAAGAACCGCAATCTGATGAACCGGCTTGCCGAAAACCTGAACCTGCCGAAGAAGCCGATCCTCTGTCACGACGGTGTCTGCCACGGCACGATGACAGGCTGGTTCAACAGTCGTCACGCCGGCGCGTGCATCACCGTGGAGTTCGGCTACCGACCGTCGTGGGACTACCTGACGGGTCGGGCAGCGCGAGGAACCGTGAGAGCTGTCCTCGGCCGGTACTAACGCGCCCTTGCACCTGGTCGCACCCGTCTCGGTTCGGCTCGTTAACATCCGAGCCGAGTTGGATTCATGACGACACTGTTGCTCGAGCGAGGCTCCAGATGAGTGAGGCGAACCGCCGGCCCGGTGTCGATCGCGGTCGCAGCACAGTGCGCGTCACCACCCTGCGGATGCCGTGCGCCGCGATTGGCGAGGACCCAGTCCCCCTGCTCGACTCGTCGCTCGAAGCACCGTTCGAGCTCGCCGACGACGTACCGGAGCAAATCCGTGCAGGCGCAGCTATCGGTATGCCGCGCTCGCTCCATCCCTACCTGATCCAGAACCGCTACGACCGGGACCTGGTCGAGACGGATGTGGACTGCATCGTCGTGGAGAACGAGCACCTGCGCGCGCAGTTCCTTCCGCGGCTGGGTGGACGGCTCTGGTCGTTGGTCGACTTGAGAACCGCCCGCGAGCTGTTGTATCGAAACAAGGTCATCCAGCCCGCCAACCTCGCGCTGCGCAACGCCTGGTTTGCCGGGGGCGTTGAGTGGAACATCGCGACGAAGGGTCACACGCCACACACGGCCTCGCCGCTGCATGCCGCTCGCGTCGTCGGGCCAGACGGCATACCCACGTTGCGCATGTGGGAGTTCGAACGGTTGCGCCGCGTCGTCTATCAGATCGACATCCGGCTGCCACCCGAGTCTCGGGCACTCCAGGTGTACGTGCGGATCCGGAACCCCAACGCGCATGCGGTCCCGATGTACTGGTGGTCCAATGCGGCGGTGCCCGAGAGCGAGGACGTGCGAGTCATTGCGCCGGCGACGCGGGCATTCAGCACCGCGGGCGACGGGACCGTCAGGGTGGTGCCGATCCCGGAACATGAGTCGATCGACCAGAGCTGGCCTAGTCGAAGCCGTCACGCCGCCGACTACTTCTTCGACCTCGGCCATCACCCGCGGCCATGGATTGCGGCGCTGGACGGGTCCGGCCACGGCCTCGGGCAGGTGTCGACCGAACTGCTGACGGGTCGCAAGCTTTTCTGCTGGGGAACGGCCGCGGGGGGTCACCGCTGGCAGCGCTGGTTGTCGCCCGAGGGCGGCGACTCCTACCTGGAGATCCAGGCAGGGCTGGCCGCCACCCAGTACGAGCACCTGATGATGCCGGGCGGCGCAACGTGGGCGTGGCAAGAGATGTACGGCGACATCGATGCGGATCCGACCCTTGCCCACAGTGATGACTGGCAGGCTGCCGTCGACCACCTCGACGACCGCTTCGACAGGCTCGGATCTTCGGTGGAGCTTGGCGAAGCATTCGAAATCGCCACCGCCATCGCCGACCACCCACCAACGGACATCCTCTGCACCGGAAGCGGGTGGGGTGCGCTCGAGCGCGAATCCCGGGCCGAGTCGGGCGAGGGTTGGGTCACCGAGACCGGCACACCCTTCCCGTCGGAGACGATCGGTCGCGACCAGGAACCCTGGCACGAACTGCTCACCGAGGGACCCCGTGTGGCCACCGGTTTGGTCCAGGCTGACCCGCAGTCACCACCCACCTCGTACGTCGTCGGCGAGGGGTGGGAGACCCGGCTGGCACGCACGCCCGCGTCGTGGGCACGCGACTACCACCTCGGCGCCATGGCACAGGCGGCAGGCGATCTGAGCCTCGCTTACGAGCGGTACACCGCCTCAATGGCGCAGGTGCCCACTGCGTGGGCGCTTCGAGGGCTGGGCCGCATCGCGACGGAACGCGGACATCTTCCGACCGCGGCGGACCTGCTCGGCCACGCGGCCGACCTGGCGCCCCACGAGCCGACCATCCTGGTCGAAGCGATCACCGCTGCGCTCGCCGCCGGCGATGTCACGGCCGGCTTGGAACTCGTCGATGCCGCACCCTCGCCGCTGCGGGAGATGGGCAGGGTCCGGCTGCTCGAGGCCCGGGCTGCCCTCGCGGCTGGCGACCGAGCGCGATCGGATCGGGTGTTGGCCGGTGGAGTCGTCATACCCGACATCCGCGAGGGCGAGACGTCGCTGAGCGACCTCTGGTCGCAGCTCCACCCGGACGAGCCGCTCCCCGAGGAGTTTGACTTCCGGATGCGCTGACGCCAAGAGCTGGACCGCCTGGCTACGTGCGGACGATGCGCGCGAGCCAGACGTGCGCCGGCTCTTGCTGGAATTCGGCCGTCACGTCGAACCGTTCGGGTTCGATCCGCGTGATCTCCCAGCCGGTGGCGAAACTCGCGTCAAGCTCAGCTTGGGTGACCCGTCGAGGGCCGTGACCCCCCGGCGTCAACTCAGAGAAGCAGGCAAGGTACAGAACCCCGCCCGGCTGGAGGACCGAGGCAAGGCTTTTCACGTAACGAGCTCGGTCGGTTTCAGCGAAGAAGATGTGAAAGACGCCGGAGTCGATGACCGTCGCAAACGTGCGCCCCAGCTGTTCGAGCTCGAGCGCGTCACCAACCTCGAACTCGGCGCTCAGTTTCCGCTCGCCGGCCTTGGCCCGCGCCAGATCAACCGCGGTCGGTGCGATGTCGATGCCAAGCACGTCCATCCCCCGCTCAGCGAGCATGAGCGCATGCTCGCCGGTGCCGCACCCGCTGTCCAACACCGGCGAGGTGATCTCGCCGGCATCGGCCAAGCGCATCCAAAGCGGCTGTGGTCGACCGAGGTCCCATGCAGCCCAGCCTTCGGTGTACGCCGAATCCCAGTCTCCGTCGAACACGCCCGCTTCATCCACACCCACGCTGAGAACCCTAGCCACGTGGACGATCCGCTGCCCGTAGAGTCCCGGTGTGGGAACGGCCAGGCTGGGCATCGGCGAGCGGGTGCCTGACTTCGTGATGGAGTCTGAGTCGGGATCACGGGCGCGTTTCTACTCGTTGGCGGGCGGGCGGCCAACCGCGCTGGTGCTCGGCCACGATGGCGACGCGCGTCATACCGAGATCGCGGAGCTGCTGACAGACCGAGACGACGTCGAGGTCTTGCGCATCGACAACGGCGTCTCGGCAGCGGTCTTCGGCGTCATCGACGACGCCTCGACCGTGCTCGTGCTTGACCCCAACCTGCGGGTCGTCGGAGAGGTACCGCCGAGCAGACCAGCAAACGAGGTTGTGGCCGCCCTCGACCACGAGCTCCCTGGGACCCTGCCGACTCGCGTCAACCACCAGGCACCGGTGCTGTTGGTACCTCGCGTGCTCGACGCTGAGGCCCGGCTGCGGTTGATCGACGTCCTGGAGCGACAGGGTGGCGTCGAGACCGGGGTCGAACGGGCGACCGCCGGGAGCACAAGCGAGGTGCTGGACGACAAGTTCAAGCGGCGACGCGACCACCCAGTGCACGACCCGGAACTGATGCGCGAGCTGTCGGCATCGGTCGGGCGTCGGGTGATGCCCGAAGTCTGGAAGGCGTTCGCCTTCCGGGCGACGCGGTTCGAGGGGTTCAAGATCGTCTGTTACGACGGCTCGACGGGGGGATTCTTCCGTCCGCACCGCGACAACCTGTCGCCCTCGACGGCCCATCGCGTGTTTGCCCTGACGCTGAACCTCAACGACGAGTACGAAGGGGGCGAGCTGCGCTTCCCCGAGTACGGCAACCAGCTCTATGCCCCTGACGCGGGCGCCGCGCTGATCTTCTCGTGCTCACACTTGCACGAGGTACGCGACGTGACGTCAGGCCGGCGGTTTGTCCTGCTCTCCTTTCTCTACGGCGAGCCGGCGGCTGCGCCTAAGCCGTGACCTTGTCGGTCAGCGGCCTACCCTTCCTCGCTGTGGGCCACCCCTTCTGCTTGATTCACATCGGATTCATGCGGCGAGGTTCCGGCCATGCTCAGGGGTCATGGTTTCGCGGTATGACTAGTCGGCGCAGACGCAGGGACGTCGCACGGCGTACCTGCCAACACGGTCAACAGAAAGGCAGAAAGCATGACGAACTACGTTGCCCACGCAGCGGAACAGGCGGCCGGATCAGGAGTTGGGCGATGATCGCGCGGATGTGGCGGGGCTGGGTGCGAAGCGACCGGGTCGAGGAGTACGTCGCAACCGTCGAGCGGACGGGGATGACTGGCTACCGCGCCACTCCGGGCAACCGGGGAGCCCAGTTGCTCACCCGTGATCTCGGTGACGGTCGGGCAGAGATCATCACGTTGAGCTGGTGGGATGACCTGGACCACATCAAGGCGTTCGCCGGCGACGACATCGAGATCGCGAAGTACTACCCCGAAGACGATGACTACCTGGTTGATCGCGAGAAGACTGTGGCGCACTTCGAGGTATCAGCGCCCCAGGTCCTGCCCGAGTAAGTCTCGGGACCCGGCATCCGTCGTACCCGTGAGGCTCTGATCGAACGCGGGGTTACCGTCACCGAGTTCGAAGGACTCGACCACCAGAGCGCCGACTCCGAGCCCGCGCTGTCGACGCGGGTAGTGCCGGCTATGTGCGATTGGCTCGACAGCCACCTCCCGACCGGTTGGTGACTGACCGGCGGGATGGCTGCTGCGTCATCCGTGGGACTCGTCGCTTCGTCAGGTGTTGACCTCGCGGGCGTTGCGGAGATCGATCAGGTCGTTGCTGTCATCCATCAACCGGAAGATCCGGATCCCGTGACTGGGCTGGCTCGGCAACATGACTGCCATCGACCCAAGGGGGGTCTTCTTGTTGTCGTCGAGCACGGCGCCGGTGACGTGGATACCCAATGCGTGGTCGGTGAGCCGCGCTGCGCCCGAGGTCGTGGTTGCCTGCCGGGCCTCACGCGCAGCGTCCATAGCGAGGGCGTGCGGGAAGTCGTAGCGGCCACCGCCGCCCGTCGAGGAGACCAGCACGTACTTGGCATCCACTCGCTCCAAGAGTTCGAGGTTGATGCCGTGCTTGGAGGCATGGTGCGACATCTTGAACACGTCGCTCCCGAGATAGTCGCGTCCACGTGCTGCCTGCAGCTCCCTGGCGAGGATGGGGTTCTGTTCGTTACGCAGGTCGGGGAAGTCGACCGTGGCCTGTGCCCACGAGGTGAACTGGGCGTCGCCCCCTAGCAGCAGTCGCCTGCTCCTCTTCTTCACGGAACGCCGGTTGAGCCGACCCTCGTCGTTGCTGTCGATCTCGGTATAGATCCGGGAAGCCGGGTACTCGAACATCAAGGTCAGCGACGAGTCGTTGACCTCGACGCCATACGTGTCGAAGCGGGCGCGAAGTCCCACGCCCGGGCCAACCACGGTTACCTTCACCGAGTCCAGGTAGGTCGTGGTCCCGCTCGTGGGCTGGAAGCGGCGGATCCACGGGCTGATCTCGAGCTCAGCCATCAACTTGTGGAAGCTCGCGCTCGGGAAGAAGTAGCCAGGCTCCCAAAACTGGTCGATGCAGGCGTCCGACGCGTATGGCGTGGCCTTGTCCGCCTCGCTCAGCGTGGTCTCGTTGCCGCCGTCGTCACTTTCGGCCATTGAGGTGCGCCGGCTATGGAGTCCGTTGTACTTCGACAGCAGTTCGCTCATCCCGCCGATGTGGTCGAAGTGCGGATGCGTGGCCACCAGCAGACGGATCTGCCCGGGCGAGCCCGGCTGCTGGATCAACTGCTTCGTGCCCGTCTCGGACGGGACCTCGACCGCGTGGAGCTTCTCGATCAGATCCGGCAGCTTCTTCGTCGTGGCAACGTCAACGATTGCGAGCCGGCGGACTCCGTCGTTACTGTCCGGCGGCAGCAGGAGCAGCTGAGTGTCGCCGTCACCAACGTTGAGCAGGAAGTAGACAAGCGCATCGGGTTCCTCGAGGACGGCATCGATCAGCGATCCCGCGCCGGCATCCGCGGGCGCCAGGGTGTCCGACTCGACTGCTTGGAGTACGTCGCTCACGACAGGTCGTCCTCGTCGTCGATGACCTCGTCAACCGGAGTTATCTTGAGGCGCTTGGCTTTCGGCCGCTGCTCCCGCCTTCCTCGTTCAACCTCGAGCAGGTCCTGGGCTTTGGCGCCGTCGAACACCGCAGCTGATGAGCCCTGGTAGGCGAGCTTCGCCGCCTCGCGGGCGTCGGCGGAAACGTCATACACCGCACCGGGGAGGATGGCGGCGAGGTCGTCGACTGGGGCGTCCTCACCCCAGCCCGCGGTGGTTGTCAGCCGTGCGGCGAAGGTGTCGCCGGCGCGCGGGCGCCGCTGGATGTTGTTCGGCTTGTACAGCTGCAGCCGCACGAGCCGCTGTGGCACGGCCGCGGACATGACCCGATCGTCGGCGTCGTCGTCCCAGAACAGCCGACCAAGGCGGTCGGCGGAGGGCCAGGGCCAGCGCAACAGCTCGACCGTGGCACCCACCACCTCTTCGACAACGACGTATTGCCACTCGGTGTGCAGCTTCTCCGCGCTCCTGGCCGCTCCGTGCAGGCTTGGCGGCCACCAGGGCGGCGGCCCGTTCGGCTGCGAGTCTCCTCGTGCAGGCATGGCGAGCCCTAATCGTCGGTGAGCGGGTTGTTGGGATAGGGCAGCTGACTGCCGTCGCCGTCGCCGTCGAGGTAGTACGACCGCAGTCCGGTGTCACAGACGACGTACCCCCAATTGACGAGTTTCTCCTGCAAGTCCTCGGGCATGGCGTCCAGGCGGGTCGGAATGGCGGCGAGCTTCTGGGTTACCGCCGGGTCAGCCGGGATCTTGCTTTGCACCGGATAGCGATCGAGGTCGCTGCGGATCCCGACGTACATGCCGTCACGATCCCCGGAGAGGAACGACCCCACCACCTGCTGTTTGCGCAGCGACCGCACCTGGTTGTCGATCACGTTCAGCACCCGCAGCAGGCCGCGCCCCCAGTCACCGGGCACGCTCGCCTCGGCACCCATGTGCCCACCGGCGTCACTGACCAGAAGGGTGCGGTAGCGCTTCCAGGCGGTCTCGATGCCGAGGTTGTCGTAGACGCCGCCGTCGGTGAGTGAGATGACGTCCCGGAATCCCTTCTGGTCAGCCAGGTCGTTGCCGTTCTCGGTGACCCAGGTTGCCTTGCGGAGGTTGACCTTGCACGGCGACAGGAACGGGGGGAACGCTGAGGAGGCGGTGACGACTAGCGCTAGGGGAAGTTTCGGGTTGTCGACCCGGCCGACGCGGTAGTCAGCGAGGTACGGCTTGCTGAACCTCATGAGCACGCCCGACTCGAGGTTCGTTGCGTTGAAAACGAACCTAGGCTCGGTCGGCAGGTCCTGCAGCGTTTTCCGGCCGAACAAGGTGTCGCTATACGCGGTCTGAACCCGGTCGGCGATGGACACAAACGGCAACCCGAAGCCCTCGAGTACCGAGGAGACGTCGACCTTCTTCCGGGCCATCATCCGCAACGGCTCCACCACAACCTCTTGGAACGCCCGGGCGACGTCGCCGCGGAAGTCTAGGTCGGACCAGTTCATCGCGAGAACACCCGCGGTGATCGAGCCGCCTGAGACGCTAGAGACGCGCTTCAGACCGGGGAGCAGACCGGCCTCGTTGAGCCGCCACAGCACGCCAACGTGAAAGACCATCGCCCGATAGCCGCCACCGGAAAGACAAAGCGCAGTCCCCGGCTCGGGTTGGGCGTCCTCGTCCTCATGCGCGAGGCGGTGGACCGGCTCGCGCAAATGGCGCTCAGCGGACCGACGAGCTGACGGCGTCACGACGGCTCGGCTGTTGGCTGGTCAAGCGATTCGGTCACGGCAGGCTCCTGCGAGGCATCCCTGGCAGCCTCCATCGTCGGGTGAGTCCGCATCCGACCGCAATAGCCCGAGTTGACTAGGCCTCCTGTTTGTTCTTCAGGCGGCTGCGGACGTCGGCCAGCCGACCTGGCAAGTCGCCACTAAAGAGGTCGCTTCCAACTCCGACCGCGAACGCGCCTGCATCAACCCACATGGGGACATCCTCGAGTGGGATGCCGCCGCTGGGAACGAGCGTGGCATCCGGCAGCAGTTGCCCGATGCCGCGCAAATACTCCGGACCCACGACGTGGGCAGGAAAGACCTTGACAATGCCGCGCTCCGCCACTGCGGCGACCTCACCTGGTGAGAACGCCCCTTCGATGAAGAGGACGTCGGCCGCGCGGGCGACTTCGCGAACCTCAGCGCTTGGCCATGGGCTGACCAGGAACGATGCCCCGGCCTCGATGGCCGACCTCGCTGTCGTCTGATCGGTAACTGTCCCCAGGCCGACTATCGTGCCAGGCGATCGCTCGCAGACTTCGCGAAGTGCCGTCGACCAATCGGGGATGGTGGCGGTCAGTTCGACCAATGACATCCCGGCTTCGATGAGGCTGAACGACCTCGTGACTGCCTGCGCTGCCGAGTCGGTACGGAGCACGGGAAGCACCACCTGATGGGCGAGGGCGGCCTCGATGTCTGTGCTCATGGCGTCAGCCTCCTTCACCGGTGAATACTCCAGCCGAGGTCACCCGGCGTTGTCGTCGCTAATTGCAGCATGGAACCATGCCTGAGGCAGGTTGCCGGAGGCAGGCTACTGAGGAAACCCATGACTGTTCGTTTCGGAATCAGAGCGGCCCAGTTGGGTGCAGTGCTGGCGCTGGTGGCAGGGCTGATGGTGGTGGGTACCCAGCCAGCGGCAGCGCATGAGACCCGGGAGGTGGGTCGGTTCACGTTTGTGGTCGGGTTCGGTACCGAGCCGGCATACTCGAACATCCCCAACTCAGTGTCCCTGGCCATCACCGAGACGGCGTCGGAGGAGCCGTTCGTCAACCTCGAGGACAGGCTCGACGTGCATGTGATCTACGGCGAGGAGACGAAAACGATGCCGATGAGCCCGGCCTTCGCGGTCGGGGTGTACGGCACGCCAGGCCAGTACACCGCGGACTTCGTACCTTCACGTCCGGGGCAGTACACGTTCCACTTCCAGGGCACGGTCGGCGGTGTCGAGATCGATGAGGCGTTCGTGTCGGGTCCGAGCACGTTCGGCGACGTGGGGGACATCTCCGAAGCGTCGTTCCCGGTGCAAGACCCGAGCACCGGCCAGCTTGCCAAGCGGCTCGAACAGGAGACCGCACGGATGGAGAAGGAGATCGCGCGGCTGGACGACTCGGGATCCAGCAGCGACGCACTCGCGCGAAGCATGAGCATCGCTGCTCTTGTTCTGAGTGTCGCGGCGTTGGGGACCTCGTTGCTGCTGGTGCGCCGACGACAGCCATGAGCTCCTGGCGTCGGCTGGGATGGGTGGGGCTGGTCGCGGCGGCGGTCACTCTGACCGTCGCGAGTGTGGCAGGCGCCCATTCCGCCCTGCTCAGCAGCGACCCGGCCGACGGTGCCCGACTAGACGTAGCCCCGGACGCGGTGGTACTGGAGTTCAGCGAGCCGCCCGATCCCGACCTTTCCACGGTCGACGTGCTCGACAGCGCCGGCGAGCGAGTGGACGTCGGCGACATCACGCCGAGTGCGGACGACGCGTCCGTCGTACGGCTCGACCTGCCACCGCTCGACGATGGTGTGTTCACGGTGAACTGGAGTGCCCTGTCGACCGTCGACGGGCATGCCACGACGGGGGCCTACTCGTTCATCGTCGGATCTGTGGGACCCGATGAGGCCGCCTCCGTTCCTGTCGAGACGGAGGAACAACGCGGGCAGGGGCCCATCGGTGTCGCGGGGCGTTGGTTGGTCTACGTGGGGTTGGCGGGGATTCTCGGTTGGGCGACGTCGATCCTGGTGGTGTTCCGGGAGCGGCCGGCCGGCCGGCCGTGGATCGTGGTCGGCTGTTGGCTACTTGCCTCGGTGGGGCTGGGGCTCATCATTCAGTCGAAAGCGAGCTCGGTCGATACGTCCATCCGTCAGTTGTTGACCTCGGAGGCGGGCGACCCACTGGTGCGCACCGGGCTTTCGCTGGCGGCGCTCGGGATCGGCATGGCTGTCGCTGTGTTCGGCCGAGGGCGAGGGCCGGTGGGGGTGGTCGCGGCCCTAACGGCGCTGACGATGTTCGCCCACGTCGAGGCGGGTCATGCCGGAGCGCCGGATCCCGATGAATGGCTCAACCTGTCTTCGCAGTGGATCCACCTCGTCGCCATCGGCACCTGGGTCGGCGGGCTCGGCTGGCTGCTCGCCCGCACCCGACGGCATCGAGCCGAGGAGCAGTCGCCCGAGCTCGTGGGGGCGATCGGCCGGTTCTCCGTCCTGGCCTCCGTATGCATCATCGTGGTCGTGATCACCGGCGTGGTTCGGGCAGTCGACGAGGTCGGCTCGTTCGATGCGTTGTGGTCCACCGACTACGGCCGGACCCTGCTGGTCAAACTCGGCATGGTGACAATGCTTGCGGCTCTGGGCGCGCTCAACAGGTTCTGGAACGTCCCGGCCATCCTGCGCGGAGCCGGTCGCGTGAGGCGCCTTCGGCGTACGGTGCGCAGTGAAGTGGTTTTTGCGGCCGTGGTTCTCGGCATCGGTGGTGTCCTGTCGGGCTTGCCGCCACCGTCGCAGCTGTCCGCGACCGATGGCGGCGCTGCAAGTAGGCAAGCCGACGAAGCAATCGAGGTAACTGGCAGCGACTTCGCGACCACCATGCGGGTCACCATGCAGGTAGAGCCCGGCACCGTGGGTCAGAATCGCTTCGTCGTGCGCATCGCCGACTACGACACCGGCGAGACGGTCAACGCCGTCCGGGTCGCATTGCGGTTCACCGTCCCTACTAAGCCTGACCTCGCACCGTCGATGCTGGAGCTCACGCCGGCAGGCGACGACCGCTGGGAAGCCGAGAGTACGGCGCTGTCCCAGCCCGCTCGGTGGCAGGCGACGGTCGTCATCGGCTTGGCTGCCGACGGAGTGGAGATTCCACTGGAGTTCGATGTGCGCGCCGGCGATGGGCTGCGGGCACCCGGACAGGCCGGGGACTAGCGACTCTCTGCGGATAGGTCCCGCAAGTCGGGGCGCTTAGCCTTGGGCCTGCCCTGCAGCCGAAGGAGCCCAATGCCCCGCCGCCCGCCCAGCCCTGACCGCCCCCTGCGTTCACTCTGGCAACGCCACCGTCGTTACCGCGGCCGGTTCGTCGCAGCCGTGACCATGTCGACGATCAACAAGGTCGCCGACGTGGTGCCGGAACTGCTCATCGGAGCCGCCGTCGACGTTGTCGTGCGAGGCGACGGTTCGTTCGTCGGCAGCGTCCTCGGCGTCGAGTCGCGCCATGCCCAGCTGGCCTGGCTGGCCGCCATCAACGTCGTTGTCTGGATAGTCGAGTCGCTGTCGGAGTACGTCGCCGACGTGTACTGGCGCGGGCTCGCCCAGGGGGTCGAGCATGATCTCCGCATCGAGGCCTACGACCACGTGCAGCACCTCGACATGGCCTGGCACGAGTCCCGCGCCCAAGGCACGACGTTGGCCACCCTCAACGACGACGTCAACCAGCTGGAGCGCTTCCTCGACGTGGGCGCCCCCGCCATCTTGCAGACTGCACTGAACGTAGTGCTGGTAGGCGCCGTCTTCGCGGCCGCGAGTGGCCAGCTCCTGTTGTTCGCATTCCTGCCGATCCCGGTGATCATTGCGGGTTCACTGCTGTTCCAACGCCGTCTGGAGCCCTTGTACGCACGCGTTCGCGAGACCGTCGCCGACCTGTCCGGCGCCCTGTCAGCGAACCTCGCCGGCATCGCCACCATCAAGGCCTTCACTGCCGAGGACCGCGAACGCGACCGCATCGGTGACCTCTCCACTGCCTACCGCCAGGCCAACGTCGACGCGATCAGGTCGTCGGCAGCGTTTGTGCCGCTGGTCCGGATGGCGATCCTGGCCGGCTTCACCTGCACGCTGCTCCTCGGTGGGTGGGCCACCTTGCGCGGCGATCTCGAGGTCGGCCTCTACTCCGTCCTGGTCTTCATGACCCAGCGGCTGCTGTGGCCCCTCACGGCAGTGGCCGAGGTGCTCGACCTCTATCAGCGCGGGCGGGCGTCGGCGAGCCGCATCCTGCGACTGCTTGACGAGCCGGTTTTCGTGCCCGCTGGGTCGGCCTCGTTGGGACGTGTCGGCGGCACCATCGAACTGCGCGGCGTACGGGCCGGCTACGCCGAAGGCCCCGACGTACTCCAGGAAATCGACATGGTCGTACCCGCCGGCGAGACGCACGCGATCGTTGGCTCTACCGGCTCCGGCAAGTCCACGCTGCTGCGACTCATGCTCCGGTTCGACGACCCGCGGGCAGGCCAGGTGCTGCTGGACGGGCACGACGTCCGTGACCTCGACTGGGACTCGCTGCGCGGTTCGCTCGGCTACGTCGCCCAGGATGTCTACGTGTTCTCCGGAACGATCGCGGACAACATCGCCTATGGCCGCCCGTCGGCGACGCGTGCCGAAATCCGGGCGGCGGCCGAGGCGGCCGCGGCGCTTGACTTCATCGAGGCGCTGCCCCTTGGGTTCGACGCGATGCTCGGGGAGCGCGGGGTGAACCTCTCCGGAGGCCAGCGGCAGCGCGTCGCCTTGGCCCGGGCATTGCTGCGCGACCCGGCCGTGCTGGTGCTGGACGAGGCCACCAGCGCTGTCGACAACGAGACCGAGGCTGCGATCCAGGCATCGCTGCGCCGACTCACCGCCCAATGCACTGCGATCGTCGTCGCACACCGGCTGTCGACCGTGCGGCATGCGCACCGGATCTGGGTGCTCGACGCGGGCCGGATCGTGGAGGCCGGCACGCACGACGAGCTGCTCGCTGCCGACGGTGCCTATGCGGCCCTGTGGAACGTGCAGACCGGCCAACTTGCCCCTGGCTTCGACGTCAGGCGATGAGCTGTGGCGTGGCCGGCAGACCCAAAGGGCGATCGGCGAACGCCTGGTCGGAGTCGACTGGGTAGCAGATGTTCTCGCTCGAATCGCCGAGCGTCGTGTCGACCCAGCCCTGGACCGACTCGACGGAGTCAGCCTCCCAAAGGCAGGTCACCGCGCTGAGATCCAGGCTCGGGTAGAACTGCAGGACCTTGACCTGCTCTGGGGCGCCTTCTCCTGAGATGAGCCGCTGTCCGCGCGCGAACGCGACCTCCGGGTTCTTGATGTGATGCTGGACGATGACATACATGGCCGTACCTCTTTCGTTTGTTGGTGGCTACGACGCTAGAGCCGGGTTGTGCTACGTCGCGTCGCCAAGAATCACCAACTCGATGGCCGGCGCCGCGTGGTCACTTTTGACCACTCGGCGGTCAGATCAGGTCGTGCGTGTAGGCGTATGCACTCGCCGCGGTCCGTGAGGAAACGTCGAGTTTCGCGAAGATATTTTGCAGGTGCCGGGCGACAGTGTGTTGACTGACGAACAGCCTCTCCGATATCTCACGGTTGCTCAGACCAGTGGCGACCAAGCGAAGGACCTCCTGTTCACGCGAACTGAGGCCGTGTGCGACTTCGGGGCTCCGTGGTCTGGGTCGCCCGAGTGCCGCCAAGTCCGGCTTCGCGCCGAGCTCGGTGAAGATGTGAGCGGCGGCCTGAAACTCAAGCGCAGCCGAGTCCTCGTCTCCCAGCACCTGACAGGCGCGACCGACCAACGTTCGGCTGCGTGCCCCGTCGTAGGGTGCCTCGAGCTGATGCCACGCCCGCCAGGCGCGACGCAGGGCCCCGAGGGCGGCCGGTGCGTCCCCCTTCGCGAGGTCCACAGATCCCTGCGCATGCCACGACATCGCGTCAATTGCCTCACTGCCCTGTTCCGCAGCAATTTCCTGTAGTTCCCGGCAGGCGACGTCGGCCGCGCCGAGGTCCCCAGCGGCCACCATGATCTCGACATATGCCGGCAGCAGTGCCACTCGCGGCAGGCCCCGCACAGACTCAGCCACTGCTCGGCGAATCGTCGCCGCCGCCGAGTCAACGTTCCCTTGTGCCAGACGCATCAGGGCGAGTCCCGGCTGTGGCTCCCTGCCCAGACCACTCGCCGCGTGGTACGCCGCGTCCGCAAGCGCCGTGTCTCCGCGCAGCCGGAGTATCTCGCCCTCACGGTAGGCCGCATCGCCGCGCGCGATCCTGTTCAGCGCCCCTTCTTTGAACTCGTCGCCGAGCCGACGCAGCTCTACAAGGGCGTCGTCCCAGGAGCCGCCCAGTGTCATGATCTCGGCACGGTGTACGAGGCAGAGCCCCTTGTGGGCCACCATGTCGGGCTGGTCAGCGCACCATCGCGTCAGGGCGGAGGTCCACTCCTGGACGCGGCGCAACTGGTAGACATCACGGCAGAACGCGATCGTGTTGCAGTACACGATTCCCGCCACGATTGGTGACAACTCCCCCGACGTGACGGCCACCATCGCCTCGTCGACAAGTCGCATGCCGTCCTCCCCCTGGCCAAGCCTGACCAGGGCATGTCCTCGCTCCATCATGCCAATCGCGACCAGGTCGGGGTCACCGCAGCGCTCCCCGATTTCTGCGATTTCAGTAGCGATACCGCTAGCGCCTCTGGCATCGCCTTTGGTCAGGTGATCCAACAGCCTTGCGACCAGCACGTAGCCGCGCTCGGCGACGTCATCGTGCTTCCCGGCGAGCAAGCGCTCCGCCCGCGCGAACCAGCCGAAGGCCGGTGCAGCCTGCCCGCGAAACAGCCAGCTGTGGCCGATCCAGAAGGCGAGCCGAACAGCTGGCATCGGCTCACCCGCGTCGAGGTGTGCCCGGAAGGCACGTTCGAGCGCGCTCACGTAGTCATCGTCGCGGCCGAGCATGTAGGCCGCTCGCGCGAGCAGTTCGAGGTCCGCCGGTCCCAACCGGGTCGACTGGTCCGCGACGGACAAGGCGTCGTATGCGTCCCGCCAGTCTGCCCGCGCATAGAACTGACGCCCGCGCTCGAGTTCAGACACGGAGCCCACGCCCCACTCCCCTCGGCCGAGCCGCCCAGTACACACGGAACCCGGCGGAATCATCATGGCACCACTGGAGCACCGCAGAAAGCGGCGATTTGGGCAGACGACAGCGCGGGCAGCACAACAAGCCTTGCCGGGGTTGGCCGGGTTCCGTTGGCGCGCTCGGAGGGATTCGAACCCCCAACCTTCTGATCCGTAGTCAGATGCTCTATCCGTTGAGCTACGAGCGCCGGTTGCAATGCGTACGTCGACGGGCACGAGGCCCGGCTGAGACGCGAGGAGTGAGTCTAGCGTGACGCCTTGGGCCCGATGAAATCCGACCGGGAGTGCCCTCCAGGCCTGCGGCGACGTACTCCCGGCAACTCGAAACGCCGCCAACGGCAGGCCCCCAAGGCAGACGGTCTCTCCCCTAGGCGAGTTTGCCTTGTGAACAGGGCGCGCACCTTGTTCACAAGGCAAACGCGGGGAGGACCGAGAGCGAAATGGGGGTTGTGAGAGGGTTCACAAGCGGGCCGGGTCGCGCAGCATACGCCCATCGGCGTACCGTGTCATGCACCGCTCACAGGACAAGACTGAGAGCGCCCATTTCCACATGAATCCGCAGCCAGACCGCAGCGGCCGGTGGCACTGCCACCGCGATGCGTGAGAGGGATCACGTCCGGCATGACCGCTGACACCGCAACCAGCACAGGCACCGCAGCACCCACCCCCACCAGCCACTCCCAGCTGGCCACCTGGGTTTCTGAGGTTGCGGCGCTCACCGAGCCTGACCACGTGCACTGGTGCGACGGTTCCGACACCGAGTGGACGACACTGACCGACGCCCTCGTCGAGCTCGGCACCTTGGTCCGCCTAGATCCCGCGAAAAAGCCGAACTCGTTCTGGTGCGCCTCCGACACCTCCGACGTGGCCCGCGTCGAGGACCGCACATTCATCTGCTCGGTCGTCGAAGCCGACTGCGGCCCCACCAACAACTGGATGGCGCCGAGCGAGATGAAAACGCTCATGACCGACCTCTACAAGGGCTCGATGCGCGGCCGCACCATGTACGTCATCCCGTTCGTGATGGGTCACCTCGAGGCCGAGAGCCCGATGTTCGGCGTCCAGATCACTGACTCTGCGTACGTCGTCACCTCGATGCGCATCATGGCCCGGATGGGCACCCACGTCCTGCGACGGATGGAGGAGCTCGACGCCGACTACGTCCCGTGCCTGCACTCCGTCGGGGCACCGCTCGAGCCTGGCCAAAAGGACGTCCCCTGGCCCTGCAGCGACACGAAGTACATCACCCACTTCCCCGAGGAGCGGACGATCTGGAGCTACGGCTCCGGCTACGGCGGCAACGCCCTGCTCGGCAAGAAGTGCTACGCCCTGAGGATCGCCTCGGCCAAAGCCCGCGACGAGGGCTGGCTTGCCGAGCACATGCTGATCCTCAAGCTCACCTCGCCCGAGGGCAACGCCAAGTACATTGCCGCCGCGTTCCCGAGCGCCTGCGGCAAGACGAACCTGGCCATGTTGGCCCCGACCATCCCCGGCTGGAAGGTCGAGACGCTCGGCGACGACATCGCCTGGATGCGCTTCGGTGACGACGGTCGGCTGCGCGCCGTCAACCCAGAGTACGGCTTCTTCGGAGTCGCCCCCGGCACCAACGAGAAGACCAACCCCAACGCCATGCGGACCATCGAGATCGGCAACTCGATGTTCACCAACGTCGCCCTCACCGACGACGGCGACGTGTGGTGGGAGGGCATGGAGAACACCCCAGCTCACGCGACCTCCTGGAAGGGCGACGACTGGACTCCCGACTCCGACGAGCTGTCCAGCCACCCCAACAGCCGTTACTGCACACCGATCAAGCAGTGCCCGATCCTCGCGCCGGAGTACGACGACCCCAACGGCGTGCCGATCGACGCCATCTTGTTCGGTGGCCGCCGTAAGACCACGATCCCGCTCGTGACCGAGGCCCGCGACTGGGTGCACGGCACGTTCATGGGCGCCACCCTGTCGTCGGAGACCACTGCGGCCGCGACCGGCAAGGTTGGCGTCGTACGCCGCGACCCCATGGCAATGCTGCCGTTCATCGGCTACAACGCCGCCGACTACTTCAACCACTGGATCACCGTCGGCAAGGAGCACGACGCCGCCAAGCTGCCGCGGATCTTCTACGTCAACTGGTTCCGCCGCGACTCCGAGGGTGGCTTCCTGTGGCCCGGCTTCGGCGAGAACAGCCGCGTCCTCAAGTGGGTCGTCGAACGCATCGACGGCACGGCCGACGCCCAGGAGACCCCGATCGGGTACGTCCCGACCGTCGACTCGCTCGATCTCGACGGTCTCGACGTGAGCCGCGACGAGATCTCCGCCGCTCTGAAGGTCGACCCTGAGGAGTGGAAGGACGAGATCCCCCAGATCACCGAGTGGTTCGACAAGTTCGGCGACAAGCTGCCCACCGTGCTGTGGACCGAGCTCGACGGCCTCAAGGCTCGCCTCGGCTAAACCCAGCGCTTGGGCCGATGGCTCAAGCTCGCGCGACCGGTCACGCGAGGATTCCGCCCTAATGCGGGCGCGATGGTCCGTATCCTCGATAAGTGACGTCAATCCCCGGGACAGCTCCGGTACGACGCCTGACCGCCTGGCTGCGCACCCACCAACCGGCGAGCTGGCGACGTACCGCGCTCACTGCCGCCGCCTTCGTCGCCGGCTGGGCAGTGGTGGCAGTCCCCGCTGCGTACCTAGGGTTCATGAACGACGAGCGCAGCGCCGTAATCGCGGGCCACGACGCGCAGGTCTCACCAACCCGAGACGGCTACGCGACGGTGCATCTCGGCCCGTTACTGCCCGACGTGCGCTACCCCACCGAGGGCACCCTTGGTGTGTCCATCGAGCTCGGCAAGACGGACGTCGACGACTACGAGACGCTGATCCAGCGTTACGCACTCATCGCGAGCACGCCTGAGGGCGAGGTCAGCAAGGTTGGCCGCCTGGTCGGCGACATGGCCATGTCGAACGCTGCCCGCGGTGCAATCATTGGCCTGATCGCCCCGGGACTCTGGCTGCTCGTGGGTCGCCGTCGGCGCCGTGAGTTGGCCGCGGCCATCACCTGGCGCTCCGCGGGAGTGGGGGTGGTGGTCGCCGCGGCCCTCACGTTCGCCGTGACGCTCGAGCCGTGGAACGCACCGGACCAGCCCAGCAACGAGGAAACCGTTCCCTGGCAGTCGATTGCCAGCTTCGTCCCTGAGGCGTCGATTCCCGAAGTCGCGCAACCACTGCAGATTCAAGGTGGACTCATCAGCGCCAGCACGGAGCGGCTGATCCAGAGCGCGTTCGACACCTATAGCGAAAGTGTGACGTTCTACGACGACCTCGCCGACCAAGCCTCCGGGCTCCGGGCCGAGCTCCATCAGCCCGAAGAGGGCGAGGAGGTTGCCGTCTTGGTGAGCGACCGCCACGACAATGTCGGGATGGACCGCGTCGCCCGGGCGATCGCCGACGAAGCAGGTGCGACGGTGCTGTTCGACGCCGGCGACGACACGTCCACTGGCAGTGCCTGGGAGGCATTCAGCCTCGACTCGCTCGATAAGGCCTTCGAAGGCTTCGACGACAAGTACGTCGCCACTGGCAACCACGACCAAGGGACCTTCGTCAGCGGCTACCTCGACAACCTCGGTTTCACCATCCTCGACGGTGAGGTGGTCGAGTCGTCCGGTGGCATTCGCCTGCTCGGCGTCGCCGATCCACGGTCCAGCGGGCTTGGCAACTGGCGAGACGCAGTTGGCCTCTCGCTCTCGGAGCAGGGTGATCTGCTGGCGGACACCGCGTGCGCCGCCGACGAAGCCGGCGAACGCGCCAGCACGTTGATGGTTCACGACGCAAGCCTCGGCCGTGAAGCGCTGGCGCGCGGCTGTGTCGACCTCGTCATCGCGGGTCACCTGCACACGCGAGTCGGACCCGATGCCGTGACTGCTGACAACGGTGACATCGGGTCGACGTACACCACTGGCACGACGGGTGGTGCCGCGTACGCGTTCGCCCTCGGCAGCAAGCTGCGGCGCGACGCCATGGTCACCCTGATCACCTACCGCGACGGCATTCCAGTGGGGATGCAGCCGGTGACGATCACGACGACAGGCACGTATGACGTCGACGCCTACATCCCGTTGCCCGACTCCGCCGAGTGACGCGGCCTCCCGCGACCGACGACGTAGCCTGGCTGGGTGAGCGGGGGCAGACCGAGACGCACGGTGGCCACGGCGACCGCGACGCTGCTCGCGGTTGCCTTCGTCGGTGCCTGCACGACAGACACGGTGACCGTCCCGGACGATGCGACGTCCCAGCCAGACTCCGACAGCACATCGACATCGGCGCCGACGCAGCCCGAACAGACAACGCCACCCCCGACGACCGAGAACATGCACCCGCCGACGACTGAGACGATGCGGCCACCACCAGCGGCACAGCCGGCACAATTCCGGGCCGACTTCGCGTTCGGAACCGTGAGGCACCTGGCGAACCAGATCGGCCCACGTCATGCGACGTCGCCCGCGTTTGCCGAGGCAGTCGACTGGACGTCCGCCCGGCTGCGCACCCTTGAATATGACGTCCAGTTCCAGCAGATGCAGGTCCCAGGCGGGGATTCGTGGGGCTTCCCCGTATCAGCAGGCATCTCGACCAACGTCATCGCCGCCACATCGGACTACACGCCCACCCGGCCCTACCTCCTCGTCGGCGCACACCTCGACACGGTCCCCCCGGCTCCGGGCGCCGAAGACAACGCCTCTGGCGTGGCGGTCGTGCTCGAGCTGGCCCGCCTCGCCAGCCGGCAGGAGACCCGGCTGCCCGTGGTGTTCATCCTGTTCGGGGCTGAGGAGCCGCGCGGCTCCGGCGACGACCTCCACCACTTTGGCTCCACGGCGTACGTCGAGCAGATGGGGCCGGCCGAGCGTGCCAACCTCGACGCGATGGTGTCGCTCGACCGGGTCGGTGTCGGCCAGGTGGTCCCGCTGTGCACCGGTGGGTTGTCGCCGCTGTCCGTGCAGCAACAGCTCGCCCGGGCCGCTGTCGAGGTCGGCGTGGCGACGTCGAGCTGCACCGACAACCAGGCGAGCGATCACTGGTCGTTCGAGAAGGCAGGCTTCGAGGTGGCGCGCGTCGGCAGCACGCCCTACGCGGCATACCACAGCGCGGCCGACGTGCCGGCCGTCGTCAGTCAGCCCCAGCTGCGGCGGGTCGGTACAGCGATGTGGCGCTGGCTGACTCGCTGACACCAAACACCCGCTAACCCGCGAGTCAGGGCGCTCGCAACCCACAAACGCGGGTCAAGCGGTGTCCGGACGGGTAAGAGGGTCAGTCGAAAGGCGCGTCGCTCGCGATGGCTAGCTGGTCGAGGATGGACTCCGCCCGGCTGCCGTCGACGAGCCGGGGTGCGAAGTCTGGCCCGATGACGTACGGGACGAAGTCGAGGGCACGCAGGGAGTCACCCCAGAAGACCGCCTCGAGCAAAACGCCTTCCTGGGTTGGGATCGAGAAGTCCATGTCGAAGACGAAGTTGCCCAGCGAGTGCACCGCGAACTTGCCCCGATGCACCTGCACACCCTGGACCCAGTGCGGATGTCCGCCCACGATCAGGTCGGCACCGGCGTCGAGCAGCGCCCGGCCCACCCGACGCTGGTCGGGCACCGGCACGTGCGTGTACTGGGCGCCCCAGTGCGGCACCACCACCACGACGTCGGCATTGCCTTCGAGACTGCGGATTGCCCGGCCAGCCATCCGGACGTCAGCCGCGTTGAGCTGCCCGGTGCGCGGCAGCATCCGGATCTGCGCCACCCCGGGCTGACGAGGTCCGGCCGCCGGCGTCTCCCCGATGGCGTTGAAGGCAACGAATCCGAACCGGACACCGGCGTGTTCCACCACCGTCGGCCGCCAGGCTGCCGCCAGGTCGAGTCCGGCGCCGACCTGATCAATCGCACTGCGGGAAAGGTGCCGGAGGGTACGTCGAAACGCCACCTCCCCGTAGTCGCCGGTGTGGTTGTTGGCGAGGGACAGGACGTCGAAGCCCGCGTCCGTGAGGCCGTGGAGCACCGCGGGGTCGGCCGCGAACGAGTCGTCACCCGGCTGGCGGGGTGCACCAGCCGTGCTGAGGGTGCTCTCGAGGTTGCCCACCGTCAGGTCGGCGGCAGCCAGGCGTCGCTGCAACGGCCGCAGAGGTGCAGCCGGATCGTCGAGCGACGCAGGCGCGGTCGCCACCCGCCGGCCCAGCATGATGTCGCCCGTCACGATGAGCTCGACGACGGGCGGCAGGCGCTCACCCGCCGCCGTCTGCAGCGGGTAGAGGACCGGTCGACGCAGCGGGTCGAACCCGCCAACCGAGGCAGCGATGACAAATGGTGTGACCCTCGAGGCAGGAGCCACGGCGAGGACGCTCGGGTCGCGGGTCGCGGCTGCCACCCCCGCCCTCCCTCGACGTACGTCGATCGGCCCGCCACCGCCGTCGACCGCGTCCCAGGACATGGCATCGCCGCGCACGACGCGCCGCGCCCAAGCGGCGCTGACGTCGAGACGACCGCGGGAGCGGTGGACGGCCAGCACGAGAGGCTGGGTGTGGGCTGGCGGAGTGGCTGTCGGCTGGCCGGACGTCGTCGGCTCGGTCGTCGTGGGGGCCGACGTGGTCTGGTCGCGCGTGGAGGTGGTGCGAGATCCGCTCGGGTCGGATGACTCCGGTTCCGACGTTGCGGTGCAGGCGGCCAGCAGCAGACTGGCTGCGGCGAGCGCAACCGTCGACCGAGACGTCATATGTCGACCGTACAAGCCATCCGGCTATCGAGAGGGCCGAGACGCCGGCGGGCACGAGGTTCCGCCGAGGGCCAAGTCCGCGATACCGCTTGGAAGCACAACCGCTGATCGAGCCTGTCGAGATCGAGGTCTCGACACGCTCGACCGGCGAGGTCGGCATGAAGTCTCGCTCTCGGCGGAGGTGGCGGGATTTGAACCCGCGAGAGGGATTAACCTCAACCCGCTTAGCAGGCGGGCGCACTAGGCCACTATGCGACACCTCCATGTCGCTGCATGTCGGCGGGCAAGTTGACGCCGGTGCGAGACCGGAGCGGCTCTCGGCCGACGACGCCACAGAGTACCCGGCGTGGCCGACCTCACTCCAATCGACCCGACGCGCCAACTGACTACCGCTCTTCCCCTTCCGGACACCGCTTGACCCGCGTTTGTAGGCCGCGAGCGCCCTGATTCGCGGGTAAGCGCGTGTTCGGTGCCGGGAGAGATGCCTCAGCCGTCCAGGGCGCGGTAGCCGTGTGCGGTGTTGAGACGGTCGTGGATCTCGCGCTCGGCCTCGCGCGCGCGGCCGCCGAGCAAGGCGACCGGCAGCACCGACTGGCGGCCACCAGCAAGCTCGAAGACGACCATGGCGCCGGCTGCGCTCGGCCTGGTCACCACCGACTCGACGTCGCGCCACGCCGCCGCCGGTATGCCGCTCCCCCGCACATGGCGCACCCGGTATCCCTCGGGTGACAGGTCGAGCACGACCGGCGGCCGCGCGGTTGTGACCACCGCCGCAACCAGGATGAGCCCGGTCACAGCGAGGGCCACGACGACGAAGCCGTCGAGCCCGCTCGAGGTCCACTCCACGGCGGCGACCCCCACCACCCACAGCACTCCGAGCAGCGCAACGACCACACCGATGGGCCGCAGCACCAAGGCGCGAGACCACCGGTACCGGGTGGTGCCTGCGCTCATCGCTGCCTGCCTCGGGTAGTCGGACGGGGTGCACTACCGCTGATCGAGCGGCACCACCGCTGTCGAGCATGCACCACCGGTGATCGAGCCTGTCGAGATCGAGGTCTCGGCAAACTCGCCCGTCGGGGGACGGGCACGATCACTCGCTCTCGGCGGAGGAGGCGGGATTTGAACCCGCGGCTGACATCACTGCCAGCGACCGCTTTCAAGGCGGTTCCGATAGGCCGCTCCGGCACCCCTCCTGGGCGGCCGTCGTACGACCGCACCGGTCAGATTCTCACATCCCCGCCTGCCCCAACCACCACTGGTGCCGAAGATCCGACGCTGACCCTGCCCGACAACGCCTCAGTCGGATTCTTCTGCGTGGCTCGGCTCAGAGGAGTGGATCGAACCGCGCCGGTTCGGGCCGGAGCGGGAGATCGTCGGGTTGGTGGACGCGTTTGCCCCGGGGACCGGTCATCACTCGGTCGATCGCGACGATGAGGAGCCCCAACAAGCCGCCGATGACGACGTTGTAGCCGGTGGCGATCAGCGCCTCCTCGAAGCCGACTCCCGGCCGCACCAGCGATGTCGCCACACCTGCCGCACCGAGCGCCCCGAAGGCACACATCCACCAGCCCTGGCGACGGCGGTTGCGGATCGCGACCCCCCACACCAGGGCGGGGAACCCGACGAAGGCCTCGATTGGGCGAGGTACGGCGCCGAGGTGGTCGCGAAGCCAGGCCTTGGCGTCGACGAGCGAGTCGACCAGCTCCGGCGAGCCCCAGTGGATGATTGCCTGGGTGTAGGCGACCGAGACCAGCAACAGCACGACCCCCGCCGAGATGAGCACAAGACCTCTGCGACCCAGGCTGCTGATTCCGTGCCCGAGCCGGTGCGCCAGCACGAGCGCGGCGATCAACACGAGGAGCAGCACCAGCAGGCGGAAGCGGTAGTGCCGCAGCTCGACGTCATACGCCGAGACGGCGACGGCACCGCCCACTCCCACCACTGCTGAAATGACGAGCTCACCCATGGCGCGCAGCCCGGCAGCAGGACGCGTGATCAACATGCCCAGCAGACCATGGACGCCGGCAGCGGCAACTGCCGCGCCGGCGAGAGCCCAGTCCTCCGGGTAGGCCGTCACGAGGCCGAGCACGACCGCCGCAAAGGCCGAGAGGAGCACCGCTCGCCCGCCGGTACGCCGGGCGAGCATCGCGACCACGACCCAAGTCGCACCAGCGGCCGCCATTCGCGAAACGCGCGTAGTCGGCGTCCACACGTCTTGATCGACCAGCGGGGCGGCCGCAACAACGACACAGCCGAGCCAGAGGATCGCCAAGATCCAGACGAGGATCTTGCCCGTCCGGGCATCACGCGTCTTCGACTCAGTCGGTGGCGTTGTCGCGGTAGTTGACGGAGACGGTGCGGCCGTTGGCGACGGCACCGCTGGCACGGCCTGTTGCCCGGGTCGACGCACCGGCGCCGACGGTTTGACGGCATGGACCCCCGGCGAGTGCTTGCTCTCATCACGAGCGTGGCGCTCGCGCCGCTTGGCGTCACGGGCGCTCATCGCAGCCCGTTTCCCGCGGCCCGGCCGCGAGGAGTCAGGGTTCGACTCGGACAAGCCAATTCCCCCGCTGCTAGAGCTGACGGACCAGGTGAGCGCGGTGAAGCTGAGGCGCTCGCCGCGGCTCCGAAGACGTCAGGATTATCGCACGTCGCCGAGGCGTCGGTTCGCCAGCGACGGGTTGCGGCGGCGTGCCTCGGCTAGCCGCTCCGAGGACAGATCGGCCACCACCACCCCCTCCTCGTCACCAGCGCTCGCGACTGTCACACCCAAGGGGTCGATGACCGCACTACAACCGACGTAGGTGCGGCCGGTTTGACCGGCCCCGACGACGTACGCGGTGTTCTCGATGGCCCGGGCGCGGAGCAGCGTCGACCAGTGGTCTTCCTTCAGCGGCCCGCGGACCCACGCGGCAGGAACCACGAGGACGTCGGCGCCGGCCGACACGAGAGCCCGGCCGAACTCGGGGAACCTCAGGTCGTAACAGGTCATCAGCCCGAGGGTCAGGTCGCCGACCGGCAATGTCACGGTGGTGAGCTCACCGGCAGTCAGCCGGTCGGACTCGCGGTAGCCGAACGAGTCGTAGAGATGCACCTTGCGGTAGTGGTGCGTGTGCCGGCCCGTCCGGTCCGCGACGACGAGGGTGTTGAACGGCCGAGCATGGTCGTCGGACCGCTCGAACATGCCGGCGATGAGCATCAGGTCGTGCTCGCGTGCCAGGTCCGCCACGGCGGCACCGAAGGCACCGTCCCGCGGCTGGGCGACCGGGCCAAGCGGCAGGTCTGGCTCCCCGAAATCGTGCATCGACGCCTCGGGTACGACGACCAGGTCGGCGCCGGCAGCCGCGGCCGTCTTGACGTGCCGGCTGATTGTGTCGAGATTGCCCTCCACGTCCGTGGTGGCAGCGAACTGGACCAACGCGATGCGCACGCGCCCAGTGTGCCAGTGCGAGGATGGGGAGATGGGCGGGTATGACGCGATCCTCCTTGCCGGTGGTGGCGGTCGACGGCTCGGCGGTGTCGACAAGGCAGCGATCGCGGTCGGGTCGCAGACGCTGCTCGAACGCGCCCTCGATGCAGTCGGTGAAGCCGATCGCATTGTGGTCGTCGGCCCGCCACGACCACTCCCGCACGACGTCGTCAACGTCACCGAGAACCCTCCCGGTAGTGGGCCGGCGGCGGCGGTCGTCGCCGGGCTCGAGCAGGTGACCCGCGAGTGGGTCGTGGTGCTCGCCTGCGACATGCCGTTCATGACGACGACCCGGGTGCGGCTGCTGGTCGATGTGGTTGCGGTGGCCGCCGACGCCGATCAAGACGGAGCGACGTACGTCGACGAGAGTGGTCGCCGTCAGCCGCTCGCCGCCATCTACCGGGCCGAGAGCCTGCGCGGGTCGGCCTCGAGTCTCGGCGACGTGACCGGCGCATCGATGCGAGCCTTGACGAAGTCCTTGACGCTGGCGGAGATCGAGGCCGATTCTGAGACGAGCCTCGACTGCGACACATGGGTCGATGTGGCGCGGTCCCGTGAACTGCTGGAGGAAGCATGAGCCTGACGAGCTGGGCAGAGCAGCTGAGCGACGCGCTCGGACTCGACCTCGAAGTCGACGCCGACCCCATCCTCGACCTGGCGCGCGACGTGGCCCATCAGGTTGAGCGTCCGGCGGCACCGCTGACGACGTTCCTGGTCGGCTATGCGGCTGGGATGCGCGGCGGTTCGACCGAGGATATTGCCGACTGCATCGACATCGCGGCCGAGCTCGCTGCCGGCAGGGAGTGACACGACCTCATGACGGCGTCGAATCGACGTCGAGCCGGTACGTCGATCCCTCACGTCGGAATCCGATCCGGTCGTAGTAGGGCGACACCATGCCTTGCGGAGCCACGACCGAGTGGAAGCCGTGGTCACGAAACAGCGTGCTGCGCTGGTAAACGAACTCGCCGGGTGAGAAGTCGCGGAAGCGCTGCGTGACGTAGTCGAGCTCGACCTCAGCCACACCGTTGCCGGAGTCGCGGACGAGCACAACGCCGACGGTCTCGGTGCCGTGCTCCACCAGGAACGCGGTTCGCCCAGGTGCCGGAGCATCGGGGTCGAAGTCGGGGAAGAAACGTCGGATGTCGTCGCGGTGGTGGCCGAGCACGTGGCGAAGGTAGGCGTCGCCAAGCCCGACCTCCAGCACCTGATAGGCGCGCGGGTCGTGGCGCTCGGCGAGCAATTTGCGGATGAACCAGAGGTTGATGGCCGTGAGGGCGACGTTCATGGCCACCATGGGCCAGATGCCGAGCACGGCGTTGAACACGACCAGCACGATGCATGCCACCAGGTTCAACACCCGGAATCGCAGCACCCGCGCCTGCATCAGCGAGTAGATGAGCAGGGCAGAGCCCGCCCACCCCAACAGATCCAACCAGCCCATCGCCGCAGCCTAGGCGCAGTGCTGCGTGAGTGGTCGCCATCGCCTTTCGACATACGTCGGCAGACGAACACCAGCGGCGATGGTTACGGTGAGCCCATGCGTGGCGTGGTGTGCCGTGAGGCCGGTGGCCCTGAGGTCCTCGAGGTGCGTGACTTTCCCGACCCGGTCGCGGCTCCCGGACAGGTCGTGATCGCGATCCAGGCCTCGGCCGTCAACCACACCGACCTCCGCCAACGCCAGGGGTTCTACTCGCCGCCCCCCGGAGAGTCCGAGGTCCTCGGGCTCGAGTGCGCGGGCACGATCGAGTCCCTCGGCGACGGGGTCGAGCGTTGGCGGGTCGGCGACCGGGTGTGTGCCCTGCTCACCGGCGGAGGGTATGCCGACCGAGTCGCAGTTAGCGCGGGCCAGGTCCTGCCTATCCCCGCAGGTCTCGACTTCGTCCAGGCGGCCGCCCTTCCGGAGGCCGTGTGCACGGTGTGGTCGAACGTCTTCATGATCGCCGCCCTCCAACCCGGCGATGTCTTCCTGGTCCACGGCGGTGGCAGCGGGATCGGCACCATGGCCATCCAGCTCGCCCACGCACTCGGGGCGAGGGTGGCCACGACCGTGGGCTCGGCCGAGAAGGCGGCGCGCTGTAGCGAGCTCGGCGCAGACCTCGCCGTCAACTACCGCGAGCAGGACTTCGTCGAGGAGGTACGTCGGCTGGACGAGTCCGGAGCTGACGTGATCCTCGACAACATGGGCGCCCCATACCTCGGCCGCAACGTCGACCTCCTCGCGACCGAGGGCCGCCTCGTCGTGATCGGCCTGCAGGGCGGGGCTAAAGGCGAGATCGACCTCCTCGCGCTGCGCCGCAAGCGGGGGGCAGTGATCGCCACCGAGCTGCGCTCGCGACCCGTCGAGGAGAAGGCCGCCATCATGGCGAGCGTCGAGGAGCATGTCTGGCCGCTCATCGCAGCGGGAGAGGTTCGCCCGATCGTCCACACCACGATCGCGCTCTCCGACGTACGCCGTGCGCATGAGCTCGTCGAGGGCAGCAGCCACATCGGCAAGGCCGTGATCGCCCCCGTACGCTGAATACATGCCCGCAGAGAGCAACTCCGCAGACAGCAAACCTGACGGCCAGAGCGCCGAGGACCCCCGTGTGGTCATCGTCGGCCCCAACAGCATGGGCGTAGGCGGCGGCGACGAGGACGACGAGGGCGGTGGCCGCCCGCTCACAGACCTGGTCGAGCAGCCGGCGAAGGTGATGCGGATCGGCAGCATGATCCGGCAGCTGCTCGACGAGGTGAAGTCGGCACCGCTCGACGACGCCAGCCGTAACCGGCTGCGTGAGATCCACAAGGCGTCGATCAAGGAGCTCGAGCAGGGTCTGGCTCCCGAGCTCGTCGAGGAGCTCGAGCGACTCAGCCTGCCGTTCACCGAGGAGACGCCCAGCGACTCCGAGCTTCGGATCGCGCAGGCCCAGCTCGTCGGCTGGCTCGAAGGGCTGTTCCACGGCATCCAGACCGCGATCTATGCACAGCAGATGGCAGCCCGCGCCCAGCTCGAGCAGATGCGCAAGGCGCTCCCACCGGGTTCGATGCCCGGCCCGGCCGGGCCTGGCGTTCCCGGGATGCCTGCTGCTCGCCCCGACGAGGGCGAGCACGGCAACGGCATGTACCTCTGACCTAGCCGGCGGTCGAGCCTTTCGAGACCCCGGAGGTCTCTACAAGCTCGACCAGCGAAACCACGTGGTCTCGACGGGGCTCGACCAGCGGATGCAGCATGCTGTAACGCACTTGGACCTCACGCGAGGGGCTCCGTGCGCGTTAACAAGGTGTGAGAGTGACAGAGCAGCCAGCCCAGCCGTTCGACCAGGTCGTCGATGAGCACGGCCCCGCGGTCCTGCGCGTCTGCCGCGCCATCCTTGGACCGGCCGACGCCGACGACGCGTGGTCGGAGACGTTCCTGGCCGCGCTCAAGGCCTACCCCCGACTGACGCCAGGCAGCAACGTGCGCGCCTGGCTCGTCACGATCGCCCATCGCAAGGCGATCGACCGGCACCGAGCAGCAGCCCGGGCGCCCTTACCCGTCGAGTCGCTTCCCGAGCGGCCAACCAACCTGGGTTTGCCGACCGAGACCGACCAAGAACTGTGGGACTCCGTCAAGGCGCTCCCGCCCAAGCAGCGCGGCGCAGTCGCGTACCACTACCTCGCCGACCTGCCCTACGCCGAGGTCGGCCAACTACTCGGCACCAGCGAAGCCGCTGCCCGGCGCAGCGCCGCCGACGGCATCGCCCGCCTCCGCGCGACCTTCCTGAAGGAGACACCCGCATGAGCATCGACCCCATCACCGTCCTGACCGCCCCCGACGACAGTGCGATGACCCGGCTTCGCACCCGCCTCGCCACTTCAGCCGACCAGGCTGGACTGCTCGATGTCGCCTACCGCACCATCGACAGCCCCGTTGGTTCGCTGCTGCTGGCGGCGACCGAGCGAGGACTTGTCCGGGTCGCCTACGCCGTCCAGGACCACGACGCTGTGCTCGCCTCGCTCGCAGTCGAGGTCAGCCCACGCGTCCTTCGTGCTCCCGCCCGGCTCGACGCCGTTGCCCACGAACTCGATGAGTACTTCGCCGGCAAGCGCCGTGCGTTCGACCTCCCACTCGACTTGCAGTTGGCGCACGGGTTCCGACGTACTGTCCTCGACCACCTCCGAGACGTCGGCTACGGCTCCACCGCGAGCTACGGCGCATTGGCCACGGCAGCGGGTAGCCCTTCAGCAGGACGTGCCGTCGGCACTGCGTGCGCCAAGAACCCGCTCCCACTCGTGATCGGCTGTCACCGGGTCGTGCGCAGTGACGGATCACTCGGGCAGTACGCCGGCGGGGTCGAGGCCAAGCGCGCCCTCCTCACGCTCGAGGGAGCCGCCTGACCCTGGCGACCGCACCTCGCCGGTCGAACTTGTCGGGTCTCGACGAGCTCGACGGCCGGAAGGGTGTGCTGGTCGAGCCTGTCGAGTCCAACGCTTCCGGCTCACAAGTTCCAAAGAAGATCCAATCCGATCCGCGGCCGGCGCCGAATGCATGGTGTGACCACCAATCGGCGTACTCGCGTAGTCCTCGGTGCAGCAGCAGGCCTCCTTTCCGCTGCCGCGGGGGTGGGTGCGGCGTTCCTCGTGTCGGTCCTTGCCGGTGGTTCACCCACGCCCATCACGGCTGTCGGGGGCCGCGTCATCGACGCGACTCCCGGCGCCGTGAAGGACTGGGCGATCCGCACTTTCGGTGAGAACGACAAGATCCTCCTGCTCACCGGCATCTTCACGGCCCTAGGCGTGCTCGCCGCGGTGACCGGCGTGATCGCGCTGAAAAGCCCACGGCTGGCGCTCGGCATCACCACACTGCTTGGCCTCGTCGGCCTGGCCGCCGCGATCGTCGACCCCACGACACTCGTCGGCCCATTCCTCAAGGTCCTTCCCGCAATCGTGGCGCTCGTCGTCAGCGTGGCCGCCCTGGCTTGGTTCGTCCACGTCCTCGGCCTCGGACTCGCCGGGATCATCCCCGGCGCCGGCGACAAGCCCACCGAGAACTCAGCCCCACCCGGATTCGACCGACGCGCGTTCCTGGTTGCCACCCTCGCCACTGGTGCAATCGCGACGGTGGGCATCGGTTCCGCGCGCGTCGTCGCCGGCGCCGGTGCGCGGTCGCGTGACTCGATCCGGCTGCCCGCGGCCGCCGACAAGGCCGCCCCGCTCCAATCGGCGTTCAGCCTCGACGTCAAGGGCCTCACGCCGTACATCACCGACAACAGCGAGTTCTACCGAGTCGATACGGCACTGTCCGTGCCGCAAGTCGACGCCTCCGAATGGACGCTCAAGATCACCGGCATGGTCGACGAAGAGCTCGAGTTCACCTTCGAGGACATCCTGGCGATGCCGCTCGTCGAGCGACGCATCACGCTCGCCTGCGTGTCCAACGAGGTCGGCGGCCACTACGCCGGAAACGCGTCCTGGCTGGGCGTCCGAGTCTCCGACCTACTCAAGCAGGCAGGTGTCTCGCCCGACGCAGACGCGGTGAAGTCGACAAGCGTGGACGGCATGACGATCGGTACGCCGCTCGAGGCGCTGACCGACGACCGCGAGGCGCTCCTGGCGATCGGCATGAACGGTGAGCCGCTGCCCCTACAACATGGCTTCCCCGCGCGACTCGTGGTCCCCGGCCTCTACGGCTACGTCTCGGCGACGAAGTGGATCACCGAGATTGAGGTCACCCGGTTCGAGGACTTCAACGCCTACTGGACCGAGCGCGACTACGACGAGCAGGCGCCGATGAAGACGTTCAGCCGGATCGACGTACCCAAGTCGTTCGCCAAGGTGTCGGCCGGCAAGGTCGCCGTCGCCGGTGTCGCCTGGGCCACCAACAAGGGCATCCAACAGGTCGAGGTCCAGATCGACGACGGCGAATGGCAGCAAGCCCGGCTGCCGAAGGAAGACAGCGTCGACACCTGGCGGCAGTGGGTCTACGAGTGGGAGGCCGACCCCGGTCTCCACTCCATCAAGGTTCGCGCCACCGACAAATCCGGCGACACACAAACGTCCCAGCGGGTCGCGCCTCGACCCAATGGGGCCACTGGCTGGCACACGGTGTCAGTGACAGTGGCGTAGCAGCACCCGAGGCAGCTCACTACCCACGAGAAGCTCCACCAATGAGGGCTCTCCGCTACTGAAAGAGAAGTTGATCATGCGATTCACCACCACGAAGGCGATTGCTGCCTCTGTCTGCACGGTCGCGCTCCTGAGCGCGGTCGGCTGCTCATCCGACGACGGCGACAATGCCGGCTCCAACTCCGAGAACACCAGCACAACCGAGAACAGCCCCGACAACACTTCGATGGACACCGAAGCACCCGACATGGCTGCCCAGCTCGTCGGTCCCGGCTGCGATGACTACGCGAAGGCTGTTCCGGACGGCGCCGGCTCTGTCTCCGGCATGGCCGAGGACCCGGTTGCCGTCGCAGCGAGCAACAACCCGCTGCTCAAGACTCTGACCGCGTCGGTGTCGGGCCAGCTCAACCCGGACGTGAACCTCGTCGACACGCTGAACGGTGACGAGTTCACCGTTTTCGCGCCGGTGGATGCGGCGTTCGCCAAGCTGCCCAAGGCCACGGTCACCGACCTGGCCAAGCCGGAGAACGCTGAGACGCTGAGCACGATCCTGACCTACCACGTGGTTGCCGGTCAGATCGCGCCGGACCAGATCGCCGGCATGCAGACGACCGTCGCGGGAGAGGAGCTCGAGGTCACCGGTGAAGGCGACAGCCTCAAGGTCAACGACGCAACCGTCATCTGTGGCGGCGTCACGACCGCGAACGCCACTGTCTACCTCATCGACACGGTGCTCACGCCCCCGTCGATGATGTGACGGCACCACTCTGATGGCCAGGGAGGGGTCGCTGTCTCGCAGCGGCCCCTCCCTGCCCGGGGACAGGATCCTTCCGATGAGCCTCACCGCGACGGCATACAGCCCGCCCTGGATGCGCATCCAGCACTCGGCGCGTCCAGCAGCGCGTGGCAGAGTTGACGCCATGTCGGCGCCGCTCTCTGTGCACGAGCTCACGCCGCTTATGGAGGCCGTGAGTCGCGGAGACCAGCAGGCCTTTGCCCAGTTGTACGACGCCACCTCGCGCAACGTGTTCGGGATCGTGCTCCATGTGCTGCGTGACCACGCGCAGGCCGAAGAAGTCACCCAGGAGGTCTACGTCGACGCCTGGCGACAGGCCAAGCGGTTCGACGCTCAGCGCGGCTCGGTGTCGGCCTGGCTGAACACCATCGCGCACCGACGCGCGGTCGACCGGGTTCGCTCAGCGGAGCGGATGACGCAGCGCGAGCTGCGCCACGTCGAAACCGAGATCACTGACATGGTGCCGGACCCGTCCGATCAGGCCATCGCGAACGACGAAGGGCGGCGCGTCCGAGCAGCCCTCGCCTTGCTTTCCGAGGGACAACGCACCGCCGTACAACTCGCCTACTTCGAAGGCAAGTCGCAACGGGAGGTCGCCGAGTATCTCGAGGTGCCACTCGGCACCGTCAAGACCCGGATTCGAGACGCCATGCAACGACTACGCAAGCACCTAGGAGAGGCGGCATCATGACCGTCGACATCCACGCCCATGCCTACGCGTACGTCGTCGGCGCTCTCACCGACGACGAGACCGCCGAGTTCGAGCGCCACCTCATCGAGTGCGACGAGTGCGTGGCCGAAGTCCTCGACGCCCGGGCGGTGGCGTCCGCCCTCTCGACGGTGGTGGCCACTGACCCTCCGGCCGGACTCCGCAGCCGAGTCCTGGCCGAGATCGCGACCACTCCTCAAGACGAGATCCCGTCTGCCGCGACGGAGGAGCGGCCGCTTGTCGCGGTCTCGTCCCCTAGCCGCGCACCAGAGGTTGGGCGTCCCGGCGCCCCGGAGGACGCGAACGTCGTACCCATCCGCTCTTCCTGGCGCAGTCGTGGGACGTCGCTGCTGGCTGCGGCCGCCGTGATCGCGGCAGTGGGCTTTGGTGGCTGGGCCATCCAGTCCAGTCAGGACGCGCGTGAGTCGCGGGAGGCGGCAGAGGTCGCCGCCAGCCAGAGTGCTGCGCTGCAGAACCTGCTGAGCTCAGACGACGTACGCACCGTCTCCGGCCGCTTCGCTACGTCCGACGACACCGGCACCGTGGTGATGTCGCAGCAGCGCGGGCAGGCCATGCTCGTCACGAGCGGGCTTCCGGAGCTGAGCGACGACCAGGTTTACGAGGCTTGGACGATCAACGGCACGCCGGAGTCTGCGGGTACCTTCACGGCCGACGGCGCCGAAGCGATGCTGGAGCTTCCCGAGGCGACGTTCGGCGCCGACAGTGTGGCCGTCACCGTCGAGCCCGACGGCGGCTCACCGGAGCCGGGGCCGACCGGCGAGCCGATCTTCGCGGTGACCATGCCGCAAAGCTGACGCAGGGCTATACCTTCGCCGCTCGCGCCACCCGCGCCACCCGCGCCGCCCTCGCCTGTCGAGCTTGTCGAGACCTCGGAGCTAGCAGACGCGGGAGCGAGCCCGGTTGGTCTCGACGACCTGCTCGAACCCCTCGAACACCTCGTCCATCGTGGGCAGGTCGGCCACGATGGCGCCGGGCGAAGTGCCTGCCGCCTCCGCCCGCGCGCGCCGCAGGTGCCGCTTCACGCGTGCCCCCCGTGCTGTCGGTGCGGAACTGCCAGCCGATCACTGTTGTGGCCATTGCGCCAGTGACTCCTCCGTGGATTCGACCATATGCGCAGTTTGGTCCGGTGCGGTGCCTGTCGGAAGGTCTGACGCAGCGAGCGCACGATCGGTTGCCACGGCGGGGTTTCGTCAGCGCCCAGGAAGCTTCGGTTTCAGAGCCAGGCTTCGACGGCGGCGACGACACCGTCGTCGGCCAGCGACCCCGTCACAGCGTCGGCCGCGGCCTTCACTACGTCGGGTGCCTGCCCCATCGCCACGCCATGCCCGGCCCAGCGCAGCATCTCGAGGTCGTTGCGTCCGTCACCGATCGCGAGTACGTCGGCGGGCGCCACCCCGACGTCGGCCGCGATCTTCGACAACGCAGACGCCTTAGAGACACCTTCGGGGGCAAGGTCGAGCCAGGCGGTGTAGCCGACGAAGTAGTTGATGCCGTGCAGCCCGAGACGCTCGGCCATGGCCAGGAAGTCCTCCGCGGACGCCGCGGGGTCGCGGATGATCACGCGCGTCACCGGCTCACGGACTAGGTCGTCGAGACTCTCGATCCACATCTCACCCTGGATCTCGCCTTCCGGGAAGTGCCGGTTGGTGCGGTATCCCCGCCCGACGACCTCTACCGCCACCAGCGCTTCCGGGACCGCGTCAAGGATGGTGTGGACCGCAGGCGCCGGGTCGAACGTGATGGCCGAGGTGATCTGCACGGGGTGGTAGGCAAACGTCACAGCACCGTTGCTGGCGACGCACTGACCCTGCTCGAGCCCGAGGATGTCAAGGAGCGGAACGACCCCGAAGACCGATCGGCCGGTCGACAGTACGACGTGCACGCCGGCGTTGATGGCGCGCCGGACGACGTCAACCACCGGCGCGGTCACCCGCTCGTCGAAGTCGACGAGGGTGCCGTCGATGTCGAGGGCGAGCAGGCGTGACGTCACGATGGGCCGGACGCGGTGGTCACTCGACGGGGTCGAGCGTCGTACGGCCTTGGAGGTAAGGCTGCAGCGCGTCGGGGACCTTGACCGAGCCGTCGGCCTGCTGATGCGTCTCGAGGATCGCGACGATGGTGCGTGCCATCGAGACCAGCGTGCCGTTGAGAGTGGCCAACGGCTTGATGCCGTCGGAGAAGCGGCCACGGATGTTAAGCCGCCGCGCCTGGAACTCCGTGCAGTTGGACGTCGAGGTGAGCTCGCGGTAGCGCCCCTGGGTCGGGATCCACGCCTCGCAGTCGAACTTGCGTGCAGCCGAGAGGCCGAGGTCGCCTGCGGCGGTGTCGATGACCCGATAGGGGAGCTCCACCTTTTCGAACCATTCCTTCTCCCAGTCGAGCAGCCGCTCATGCTCTTTGAACGACTCCTCGAGAGTCGTGTAGGTGAACATCTCGACCTTGTCGAACCAGTGCACCCGGAAGATGCCCCTCGTGTCCTTGCCGTAGGAGCCTGCCTCCCTGCGGAAGCACGGGCTGAACGCTGCGTAGCGCCGCGGCAACGTCTCGGCGTCGAGGATCTCGTCCATGTGGTACGCCGCCAACGGGACCTCGGACGTGCCGACGAGGTAGAGGTCGTCGTCGGGGAGGTGGTAGACGTCGCCGGCGGCCTGTCCGAGGAACCCCGTGCCCTCCATCGCCCGCGGCTTGACCAACGCCGGCGGGATCATCGTTGTGAATCCGGCGGCGCGAGCCTGGTCCATCGCCATGTTGACGAGCGCGAGCTCTAGGTCGGCGCCCACGCCAGTGAGGTAGTAGAAGCGGGCACCGGACACCTTGGCACCACGCTCGATGTCGATGGCGCCGAGTCGCTTGCCGAGCTCGACATGGTCGAGCGGCTCAAATCCCTCCGCCGTAAAGTCCCGTGGCTCACCGACGTGCTCGAGCACGGCGTAGTCGTCCTCGCCTCCGGCGGGCGCTTCGGGTGAGGCGATGTTCGCCAACTGCGCCATCGTCGCGCCGAATGCCTCCTCGGCTTTCGACTGGACGGCTTCGGCACGCTTGACCTCGACGGACAGCTCCTTGGTCTGGGCGAGCAGTTGTGCCTTCTCGTCGCCCTGCGCCTGGGCGACCTTCCGGCCCATCGCCTTCTGCTCCGCGCGGAGCTTTTCGAAGGCCGCGATCGACTGACGGCGAGCATCGTCGTTAGCGAGGACCTCGTCGACGAGGTCCGGCGGCTCGCCACGGCGACGTTGCGAGTCGCGGGCGGCCTCGGGGTCCTGGCGGAGCGTACGAAGGTCGATCACCCGACCAGCGTATCGAGCCGGAGCCCTGCACCTCGACCGAGTTTGCCGCACCTCCTGCTGTCCAGCTGAGAGATTGCGCGCGCTCGGTGCTGTGACGACGTGACGGTCCGATCGTTCGCGCGGTCGCGGCGCCCGTGCGTCCCGACTCACGCCGAGGGCGCCTCGGACGGCATACTGTGCGACGACCCTGGGTCTGGTTCGGGACGCTCTGTTGCGCTTCGTCGGCCCACCCCAGCTTGTGCCAGTCCCGAGAAGAGCCGTGACCGATTCCCACGCCGAGCGTCGTGCCGCCGCGATCGCGGCGTTGATTGCCGCGCCACTCGTCGTCTTGACGGTGCTCGTCGCTGTGTCCTTCGAACCGTTGATGTCGTTTGACCGCCGCGTCGTCGATGCGGCCACCGATGCGGTCGTCGGCACCGGCTGGGAGGACTTCCTCGACGTTTTGGCAGAGATCACCCGCGCCCAGATCATCCAGACGGTGATGCTTGTGGTCGCGATTGTCTTCGCCGCCCGGCGAGATCTCAGAACGGCGGCCTGGATCGCCGCGGTCACCCTCGTCGCCGCGGTGTCGTGGGTCGCCGGGAAAGCCCTCATGCAGCGCCCGCGCCCCGACATCGTCGACCAGGTGAGCGGCTGGGCGTACCCGTCCGGGCATGCAACGCAGATCGCGGCAGCGTCGGGCGTGCTGATCATCCTCGCCTGGCAGCGGGTACGTCGCCGGCTCGCCCGACGGCTACTGATCGCCTTGTGGGTGCTCGTGGCACTCGTCGTCGGAGCCGACCGGGTGCTGACGGGTGCGCACTATCCGAGCGACGTCGTGGCTGGGTGGCTGCTCGGCACGTTGATCGTGTTTGTGGGATCCACCGCGTTCGGCATCGTGAGCACCGACCGCGAGTTGCCTCGCGAGCGGCCCCTTTCGTCGATGCCAGAGGGGCGGCGGACGGTCGCCGTCATCCTCAACCCGATCAAGATCGACACGGACTCCTTCAAGATCAAGGTCAACACTGCCGTTCGCGCGGCCGGGTGGGACGAGCCGCTCTGGTTCGAGACGACGATCGACGACGCCGGCGCCTCGATGGCCCGAGCAGCGCTCGCCGCTGGCGCCGACCTGGTGGTGGCCGCCGGTGGCGACGGGACCGTCCGCGTCGTTTGCAGTGAGATGGCCGGCAGCGGGGTGCCGGTGGGCGTCATACCTGCTGGGACGGGGAACTTACTGGCGCGCAACCTCGGCCTCCCGCTTGTGCACGACCTGGCGCTGGACACGATCTTGAACGGGCAGGACCGCGCCATCGACATCGTTCGGATCGAGGGCGACAAGCTCGCACCGACCCGCTTCGTCGTGATGGCGGGGCTTGGTCTCGACGCGGCGATCATGGATGGGGCGCCGGATGCGCTGAAGGCCAAGATCGGCTGGACGGCGTACGTCGTCGCGGGCGCAAAGCACCTGCGCTACCCCGCGGTGCGGGTCGACATCAGCGTCGACGGGGCTCCGGCGGTGCGCAGGCGGGCGCGCACGGTCGTGATCGGGAACGTCGGCAGCCTGCAGGCCGGCATCCCCCTGCTTCCGGACGCGCTCATCGACGACGGCGTGCTCGACGTGGTGGTGATTGCGCCGCTGCGGCTGTTCGGCTGGGTTCCGTTGGCGGCGCGCGTGATGACGCGTCGCCGACGTACCGACGCCCGGCTCGACCGGTTCACCGGCAAATCGGTGGTGATTACCGCGGGGAGCAGCACCCCTCGCCAGCTCGACGGCGACACCGTCGGCGCCGGGACGGAGATCCGGGCCGAGATCGAGCCGGGCCGCCTCCTCGTCCGCGTCCCCCGCTAACCGTTGACCCGTCACCTTTGGTCCGTTGACCCGTCACCTTTGGTCCGTTGACCCGGCACCTTTGGTCCGTGGACCCGTCACCTTTGGTCCGTTTGACCGATCGGCCGCGGCGTTCGGACTCCGACGCTCGCACCATGAGCGACGCGCGAAGTACAGGGCGGTGTTGCAGGTGGGTCATGCGCAGGCGGGCTTGGGTGGCGGAGTTAGGCTCCTCGCGTGCCTTGGGACCAGACGACGCTCAGCTGGATGGCCCTCGCTGCGCTCGCCATCAGCCTGCTAGCGCTGATCGTCGCAATCGCTGCCCTACGCCGTGCCCGGCGCGGACGTCCGAGCCCCCGCAAATCGGTCAAGCGTCCCACCGGGCCTCGGTTGCGGAGCAGGTCATCCCCTCTGTCCTCCGATGAGGTCACGGCCGCGATCCAGGGGCTCCGCGCTGATGTCGCAACCTCGCTGCGCCATCTGGCCGTGGTGCGGTATGACGCCTTCGGCGACATGGGCGGACACCTGTCCTGGTCGATGGCGCTGCTCGATGATGGTGGCGACGGGGTTGTTCTGACGTCGATCCACGGCCGCAGCGACTCCCGCACCTACGCCAAGAACGTAACGAACTGGACCGCCAACCAGCAGCTGTCTCCAGAAGAAGAGGAAGCGATCGGCTTCGCGCGGTCAGGCAATTGAGGACTGGACGTGCAACTGACCGTTCACCCGGCCGAAACTGACGGGTCAAACCAGAACCGCCGGGGCAACCCACCAAGAGTGACGGGTCAACGGACCAAAGATGCCGGGTCAACGGACCAAAGATGACGGGTCAACAGGAATTATTTGACGGTTCGGCGTTAGGGGTTGCGGAGGCGCCGGAGCCAGGCGGTCGCGTCGGCGAAGTCGGAGTCCGACGTACCGTCGCTCACCTGGGTCACGGCGCCGTCAGCACGCGGGTAGGAGCCGAGGAAGCGCACGTCGGCACAGGTACGTCGCAGACCCATCAGCGCCTCACCCATCCGCGCGTCGCCAACGTGGCCTTCGGCGTCGATCGAGAAGCAGTACTTGCCCAGGGCCGAGCCCGTGGGCCGCGACTCGATCCGCGTGAGGTCGACGCCCCGAGCCGCAAACTGCTCCAACAGCTCGAGCAGGGCCCCCGGGTGGTTGTCGTGGATGAACGCCACAAGAGAGGTCTTGTCGGCCCCGGTCGGTGGCGCCGACGCCCCAGGCCGCGAGATGAGCACAAACCGCGTCACCGCACCCGCGCGGTCGGCCACCCGCGTTGCTAGCGTGGCGAGCCGGTAGGTCTGGGCCGCGATCGGCGCCGCGATGGCCGCGTCATACGGCCCATCGGCAACCGCAACGAGAGCAGCAGCGCGCGCCGTCGACGACTCGTGCACCACTTCGGCGTCAGGCAGATGGGTGTCCAGCCAACGCCGGCACTGCGCGGCTGCATGCGGGTGGGTGCCAACCCGGCGGATCTGCTTGGCCGTCGTGCCCGGCTTCGCCAGCAGCGAGAACTGCACCTCCACGTGCATCTCTCGGGTGATCATCAGCGCGTCCCCGCTGGACAGCTCGTCGAGCGTCACGGCGACCGCCCCCTCGACCGAGCTCTCGATCGGGACGACCGCGCCGTCGGCCTCCCCACCGCGCACCGCGTCCAACGCCGCACCCACCGACGCGCACGGCATCAGCTCGGCGCGGGCAGCTGCGGGGATCGAGCGCAGCGCCTCCTCGGTGAACGTCCCTTCGGGGCCGAGGTAGGCATAACGGGCGGGGGGCACACCAGGCATAGGTGCCAGCGTAGTGACGCTAGATTTCCCCCATGAGCGAATCCCCCGGGTCGGACCCGACCGTCACGGATCGCTCGACGACCCTCGACCTCGGTTACGCCCAGCTCGACATCGACCGGGCGCACCGCACCGGCGACGCCGAGGTGGTGTACGGCGAAGGCAAGTCGCCAGAACACGTCGTCTCCCTGCTGCAGGCTCTCCACGACTCCCACCCGGAGCGGGCCGTGCTCGCGACCCGACTGTCCACCGAGGCACTCGACCTGCTCGCGACCGAGCTGCCGGACGCCGACCTCGACCCGACGGCGGGCACCGCCACCCTTGGCCCCCTGCCCAACTCTCGCGGCCTGGTCCTGGTGGTTTCGGCCGGTACGTCGGACGCCCGCGTCGCCCGCGAGGCGGCCACGACCGCGCGCGTCTTCGGTGCCGAGTCTCGGCTGATCAACGACGTCGGCGTGGCCGGTTTGCACCGAATCATGGCCGCCCGAGACGAGCTCGAGAAGGCCGATTGTCTCGTCGTGGTCGCCGGCATGGAGGGGGCGCTGCCCTCGGTTGTGGGGGGCCTGACGGGTGTCCCCCTGGTCGCCGTGCCCACCTCAATCGGCTACGGAGCGTCATTTAATGGTCTCGCAGCGCTACTAGCAATGCTGAACTCCTGCGCGCCGGGCGTTTCGGTAGTTAACATCGATAACGGCTTTGGGGCCGGCGTCTTCGCCGCTCGAGTTGCCCGAAACGCCGCCCCGCGCGAGAACACCTGACACTCGCACCTGAACTCATGGAGGCCAGCATGATTGGCTGGATCGACGCTGCATCCGGCGCGAGCGGCGACATGCTGCTCGGTGCTCTTCTCGACGCGGGAGCCGACGAGCGCGTCATGCAACGCGCCATCGCGGCCGTCGCGCCCGAGTCGAGCCGGCTGGCCATTGTGCGTGTGCAGCGTGGCGCAATGTGGGCCAACAAGGCCCAGGTCAATGTGCAGGAGTCCACCACGCACCGCGGCCTCGCCGACGTGGTCAACGTCATCGGCACCGCCCGACTCAACCCCGACATCAGCAGGCACGCGATCAGCGTCTTCAGCCGGCTCGCCGCGGCGGAGGCGGCGGTGCACGGCATCACCGTCGACGAGGTGCATTTCCACGAGGTCGGAGCGCTCGACGCCATCGTCGACATCGTCGGAGTCTGCGCCGGCTTCGTGTCCCTGGACCTCGACATCGTCTACTGCAGCCCGGTGGCCGTCGGCTCGGGCACCGTTCACACCGACCACGGCGAGATGAGCGTGCCGCCCCCCGCGGTCGCGATGCTGCTTCGCGGCAAGCCGACGTACGCCGGCCCGGCCGAGGCTGAGCTCTGCACGCCAACGGGCGCGGCTCTTCTCACGCACTGGGTGACGGTGTGGGGCCCGCAGCCGATGATGACGGTTGACACGATCGGGACGGGAGCCGGAGAGCAGAACTTCGCAACCCACGCCAACGTTGTCCGGCTGCTACTCGGCACCCCACACGAGAAAACTCAGTCGCAGGCCCTCGTCTACGAGACCAACGTCGACGACCTCGACCCACGCCTGTGGCCAGCCGTGATGGAGCGCTTGCTCGACGCGGGGGCATCGGATGCCTGGCTGACACCCATCGTGATGAAGAAGGGTCGCCCGGCCTACACCCTGTCGGCTCTGCTTCCGGTCGAGTGTGCCGCCGACGTACGTCGAGTGATCTATGCCGAGACGTCAGCCATCGGAGTGCGTGAGCGCTTCGTCGGCAAGCACACCCTTGACCGTGAGATTCGTGAGGTCGTGGTCGACGACCAGAAGATCCGAGTCAAGGTCGCGCATGCCGAAGGCCGGATCTTGAACGTGCAGCCGGAGTTCGACGATGTCGTCGCCGCTGCCAAGGTCCTGGACAAGCCGGTCAAGGCCGTGCTGGCCTCGGCCGCTGCCGCAGCCTCGCGATGGTGGGGCGGCCGCTAACCACCCCGCCCTTCCCGATTCGTCCGGCTGTGCGCAGCGCATCCCCGCCCGGCCCAGTCGGACGAATCGGGGGTTGGGGTAGTTCGTAGACTCGTCGGGTCCGCAGCGCCGTCAAGGCTGGGAGATCCATGGATTGGCAGCTGAGCGCTCTGACCTTTGCGCTGATCTTCCCCGTCGAGCTGCCCGACAAGACGTTTGTGGCTGCCCTAGTGCTCTCGACCCGCTACCGGCCACTCGCGGTCTGGGTCGGCGTCGGCCTCGCGTTCGGGGTCCAGTGTCTGGTGGCGGTGACTGCCGGGCATGCCGTGTCCTTCCTCCCCGAGTGGGTCGTCCACCTCGCCAGCACGTTGATGTTCCTCGTCGGCGCCGTGATCTTGCTCCGGCAGGCACCGAAGGCAGACGCCGAGGAGAAGGAGCAGGAAGAGGCGTTCGCGGCAAAGACTGCGACTGACCAGGTCGGCTGGCACGCCGTCGTCACGTCGTTCCTCGTGCTGTTCGCCGCCGAGTGGGGTGACCTGTCGCAGATCCTGACTCTCAACCTGGTAGCCAAGTACGGCGAGCCATTGTCGGTGTTCATCGGGGCCTGGGCGGCCCTGCTGACCGTGTCGGGGCTGGCCGTGCTCGGCGGCCGGGTGCTGCTGCGCTACATGAAGCTGTCACTCCTGCACTACCTTGCCGCTGGCGTCTGCCTGGCGTTCGCCGTCGTCGGCGCCGTCCAACTCGTCACCGCCTGACTGTTTTCGCGCCCGACCGTTGCGCCACAAGCACTACGCTCTCGGCATGACCGCCATCCAGGGCCCGGACAGCGAGGTCGGCCGACTTCGCACGGTGATGCTCCACCGCCCAGGCGCCGAGCTCCAGAGACTGACTCCCCGCAACAACGACAGCCTGCTCTTCGACGGCATCCCGTGGGTGAGCCGCGCGCAGGACGAGCACGACGCCTTCGCCGCGGCACTGCGCGACCGCGACGTCGAGGTGCTCTACCTGATGGATCTGCTGGTCGAGAGCCTCGAGTCGTCCGTTGCAGCCCGCGAACACGCGATCGACCACGCCACCGCAACACTGCGCCTCGGCGACACGCTGCGCCACTACCTCAAGTCTTGGATGCATGAACTCGGCGACACCGAGCTTGCCGGAGCTATCACGGCTGGCGTCCGCAATGACGAGGTCCGGGGTGGGTTCGGGATCGTGACCAGCCTGCTCGACCCGCACGACTTCGTGATCGACCCGCTACCCAACCTGCTCTTCACCCGCGATTCGTCGGTATGGCTGCGCGACCGGGTAGCCGTGACGAGCCTCGCGATGCCGGCCCGCGCCCGCGAGACACAGCTGACCGAGCTGATCTACACGTTCCATCCACGGTTCGCCGGAGTCGAGCAGATCCACGGCTGGGAGCTCGAGCATGTCGAGGGCGGCGACGTCCTCTTGCTGGCCCCCGGCGTCGTCGCGATCGGGGTCGGGGAGCGTACGACGCCTGCCGGGGTCGAGCGCTTCGCCCGCCGGGCGTTCGCTGACGACCTGGCACACACCGTGCTCGCTGTCCCGATCGCGCAGGAGCGCGCGACCATGCATCTCGACACCGTCTGCACGATGGTCGACACCGACGCGATGGTGATGTACCCCAAGGTTGCCGACTCGCTTCGCGCGCTCGCCATCACGTGCGCTGAGCCGCACGAGGAGCAAGGGCTGATCGAGCTCTCGATCGCTCCCAGCGAGCCGTTCCTGGTCGCTGCTGCGAAGGCGATGGGGATCGACACCCTGCGCCAGATCTACACCGGGCTCGACCCGGTCACGGCCGAACGCGAGCAGTGGGACGACGGCAACAACACGTTGGCGATCGCTCCGCGAGTCGCGGTGGCATATGAGCGCAATGTCGAGACCAACGAGCGGTTGGCTGACGCCGGCATCGAAGTCGTGGCGATCTCAGGGTCCGAGCTGGGCTCCGGCCGCGGCGGTCCGCGGTGCATGTCGTGCCCGATCGAGCGAGACCCGCTTTGACGGGCCAGTCCGTTTGAGCCGTTTGAGCCCAGCTGACGCCGTAGGAATTGGAGAACCCGGCCGTTACTGACGGGGGATACAGCAACGACCGGGTATTAGTTGAGTGTAGAACCAGATGCGCGGCACATACAAGCGGAACGCGGCGAGATCGGGCGAAAGTCGGGCCAACCCATCACACCGTCCGAGCAGTCGCTACCGGATCGTGACCTGGCGGTTGGCAAGCCCGTTACGAGCCGAGCGTTCGTTGTCCGTCAGCGGCTCCGTCTGGGTCATCGCGTCCGCGAGCCGGTCGGCAAATGCGCTGACGGGCTCCTCCAAGGCCTCGGCACCGGTGCCTACGGGCAGATCCCAAACCGGCACTAGCAGCCCATGAGCACGAAACGATCCCACCAGGCGCGTGTCGGGGCCGAGGCTGTCCGCACCCGCCGCGTGCAGCCTGGCCAGTGCGGTCAGACCAGCCTCCTCGTCGTGCGGTTGCACCCAGCGCAGATGCTCCTTGGTGCCGACGGACACCCAGTACGCCGCTTCGACCGAGGACAGGCGAACCGTCGGATCGATGGCCGCGTTGAGCGACTCGAGAGTGGCTGCCACCGAGCCGTCGTCGTCGTCGACGTCCTTGAACCAGAAGTCGTACCCGTCGAGCACGGTGACCGTGAAGTCGCTGCCTGGCTCGACCACGTCTTGCAGTCGTGGACCCGGGCCCGGCAGTGATGGCATGACGACGCTGTCACCGGGCTGTCCGTCGAGCGCGAGGCGGAGCGCCTCAGCGAAGTCGCGGCTGGGGTCACCCGACTGATGCGTCACCTGCACGGCGATCCAGATGTCGGAGTTCTTGCGGACTAGAGCAGGCGTGAATCCGGGCAGCATGGTGGCCGCCGACACCGAACGGCCGGTGGCGTCGCCGTCATACGCCCCTGAGCGCAGGGTCATCGGGGCGAGAGCCGCTGGCACGAACTCGCGCATCGCGACCCAGTCGCATTCGCCAGGCAGTCCTTCGAAGCTGCGCACGACGTACGGTGTGGCGGCGTCGGCGGCGCCGTGACAGGCCTTGTAGCGGCGGCCCGAGCCGCACGGGCAGGGCTGACGTGGGCCTACCTCGTCTGCGCTGCGGGTGGGGTGTTTGGCGCTCCGTGACTTCTTGGCCATGGGTTCCTCTGTCCGGCGGCATGCGTGCGAGGTCCAGTCTTGCCCATCCGGATGCGGCGACGGTCACCGGTCGTACGTCGGCTGCTGGCGCCCAGCCAACTGGGAGCTCGCGTGGGCTAGGCGCGGTCGAGGACTCCGAAGACCGTGTTGCCGTTGCGGGTCTCTTGGACGCCCCAATCCCGGGTAAGGGTCCTCACGATGGACAGGCCACGACCGCCGAGCGACAGCAGCGGCGTGCTGATCAGCGTCGGCAGCGTCGCCGACCCACCGTCGTTGACGAAGATCCGGACCGACTCCCCGTCAATCTCCAGCCCCAGCAACAGCTGACCCTGCGGCAGTGGGCGCGCATGGCGCAGCGCATTGCCGACGAGCTCGCTCGCCACCATGCGGGCATCGTCGATGGTCTGCTGCGACATGCCGAAATGGCGCAGAACGACACTGACATGGGTGCGGGCGATTCGTGCCGAAGCCGGCACGAAGGGCAGCATCCAGGACCAGAACTGGTGGTCATCATCCATGGCCGCGGCGCTCACTCCCCCACTGTGACGTGCCCTCAGTCACTCTGCAAGCACGTTGGGTGACACCCCGATGCTAGTTCATCGCTCGTTCAGCTGCCTCAACGCGGCGCCCGGATCGTCGGTGATGACGGCGTCGACGCCGAGCGCCGCGCACAATTCGACATCAGCCGCGGTGTTGATGACCCAGGAATGGACCTCGTGGCCTGCCGCATGGGCCTTCTCGACGTAGCCGGGATGGGACCGCAAGATGTCGATACTTGGACCTGTGACGTCGACGCCACGTGGGAGCGAGCCGCCGCGATAGCGCCTCGGCACGCGGTCCATCAGGTAGACCAGTTCGAGTCCCGGCGCCAGTTGGCGGCAACGGGTCAGACTCGTCACCGAGAAGCTCATCACCCGCACGGGCGAGGGGACACCGCGCCCTGGGCGAGACCAGCCATAGCGGTCGAGGAGCTCGATCAGGCGCCGCTCGACGAGGCGGCCGTAGCGGACCGGGTGCTTGGTCTCGATGGAGACCTCGACCGGCCGCTCCCAGTCGCGGACGAGGGCGAGAACCCGCTCCAGCGTCACGACAGAGCCCGTCAGAGCCTGGGTCGATGGATCCGTTAAGGCTTTGTCCTCGAGTTCGATCCGCGTGTCCTGCCCACGCGTCCGGTCAAACTCGTCCATTTGCGCGAGGTCAAGTGTCGAGACGACTCCGCGGCCGCTGCTCGTGCGGTCGATCCGACGGTCGTGCACGCAGACGAGGTGCCCGTCGGCAGTCAGGCGGACGTCGCACTCGATGCCGTCCGCGCCGACCTCAAGGGCCAGCTGATACGCGCCGAGGGTCTGCTCGGCCATCGCCATGCTGGCTCCGCGATGACCGATGACTCGTGGCCGATCGGCCATGCGGGGCGGCTGCTGCCTCGTCCGGGCTACCAGTTCTGGTAGCCCGGTCCGGTCGGCTGGTAGGCGTGTGCGGGGGCAGGCGTCGACCCCGACCCACGCACCGTGAACGTGCCAATCAGCAGCCCCAGAAACAGCAGGAGGAACCCGCCACCCATCACCATGGTCGCGGTCACGCCCTTATCGCCTTGCGCGGCTTGACCGTCCGCGTCGGTGATGCCCCCGGAGAGGAACAACCCCACCAGCACCACAAGCACGCCGACGCCCGCGAGTGCGAGGCCCGCGAGATCGAAGCCACCGCCGTCGGTCTGCTTGGCGACCAACCGGGTGATCCAGAGCCCGATCGCCACCAGCACCACCACACCCGCCACGATCAAGAAGATCGTGTCCATGGTGTCGCTCGACTTGGCGTCGTCGGTGGACACCGGGTTGCCATCGGCAAAGTCCGCGAAGACACCGCGCCGTGCGGTGAAGGCCCAGACGGCATACCCGAGGCTGAGCAGGGCGCCGGCCGCCAAAGTGATCATCGCTGCGAGACCGGCTCCGGAGCCGGATGATGCGGAGGGCGTCGTGACCGGCCAAGCAGCGCTCGGCGTTGCATAGCCGCCCTGGTAGGTCGGCCGTTGCGGCGATCCGCCGTACGTCGGTCCGCCGGTCGCGGGATAGCCGGGCCCGGGCCCGGGGTAGCCCTGCTGGCGCGGTGTCGGGTCGGCGCCTCGGCGGAGCACGGTGGTCTGGTCGTCGTCGCCTGCAGTGGGTGCGCCGTGTCGGCCGGGCTGGCCGGGAGGCGGACCGGACGGGCCAGCTGGACCCTGCGGGCCGGGTCTCCCCTGCCCGGGTTGGCGTGGATCCGGTGGACCCCAGGGCCCCGGTTGACCCGGACCGGCGTGGCCCGGACCCGGCTGGCCAGGGCCGTGCTGGCCAGGGCCGGTTTGTTCATAGGGCCCGGCGTGGCGACGTGCGCCTCCCGGACCGGGCTGATCCGGCCGTCCAGGTGGAGGCGGCCCCGGCTGCGAGCCCGGCCTGGACGGGGCTCCGGCAGGAGGTTGCTGATGCGGACTCGCAGGAGGCGGTGGGGTCAGGGCCAGTCCACAGCGTGCGCATTGAGCCGTGGCAGGCGGATTGTCCAACCCGCAGCGCGGACATCGCATCGAGAACCCCAATCAGGAGACTGCTGTCGACTGTGAGCGTACCGAAGGCAGAGGGTCGTAGTGCCGCTCATCGCGGTGCGCGGGGGACACCGCATCTGCAGGTCAGCGCTGGGTCCGGAGGAACTTCCCGAAGTGCGGGACGGTGAAGCGGACCACTCCGCGCTCCTCAGCGAAGACCAGACCCTTCTTGATGAGCGCGTCACGCGCCGGCGACAGCGATGACGGCTTGCGGCCGAGGGCACCGGCGACGTCGGCCGTCTGGACGGGTCCGTCGTGGGTCTCGGCTCCGACGTCGGCAATGGCTCGCATGTAGTCGCGCTCGGCCGGGGTGGCGCGCTCGAAGCGTGATCCGAAGAAGCCGACGGCGAGCTCCGCCTCGGCAACCGGTGCCGCCTCGACCACATCGCTGATCCTGATCGGGCTGTCGGGCGCCGCGTCCCACGTCACCTTGCCGTAGGCCTGCACGAAGTAGGGGTAGCCATCAGTCAGGCGGTAGAGCTCGTCGAGGGCGCCATCGTCATACCCGACCTGCTCGGTGGACGCCGGGATGAGCAGGGCTCGGTCAGCCTGGGCGCGCGGCAGGCGGTCGACGACGCGGTAGTGGAAGAGGCGCTCGGCATACGACTTCGACGCCGACAAGGCGGCCGGGAGGTGCGGCAGCCCCGCTCCCACCACGACGAGTGGGGCGCGCTGTTGGCTGATCTCGTGACAGGCCGCGCACATCGCCGACAGCTCGCTCGCGCCAATGTCTTGCATTTCGTCGACGAACACGGCGATGCCGACCCCGAGGTCGGTCGCCAGCTCGGCGACATCGGAGAACAGCTCCGTGAGGTCGAGCTCGAGGTCGCCCGAGTCCGCTCGTCCGCGAGTTGCCGGTACGTCGGTCGGCGGGTGCCAGCGGTGGTCCTTGCGGTCGGCAAGCGGCGTCTTGAGGGCAAACGCCTTCACCACCCCGCTGATCGCGTCGACCCGGTCCTGGTCGCGGTGTCTGCGCCCGAGGTCGCGCACGGCGGCATGGAGCGCCTGTGCGAGCGGGATCCGCAGGCTCTGATCGGGCCGCGCCTCGAGCTTGCCCGTCCCCCACGCCCGTTGGACGGCGAGGCTGCGCAGCGCGTTGAGGAGCACGGTCTTGCCCACCCCGCGCAGTCCGGACAGGACGAGCGAGCGCTCGGGGCGTCCGTGAGCCACGCGCTCGAGGGTGACGACGAACTGTTCCAGCTCGAGGTCACGACCGGCGAGCTCGGGAGGGCGCTGGCCGGCGCCAGGGGCGTACGGGTTCCGGATCGGGTCCACGCTACGACTGTATGGCGGTGTCTAGCGAAAACCGTAGATTGGCGTAGCGAGTCGTAGAACCTCCCGCCTTGCGTCCGTGCCAGCGGTCGCCAGGGCGCTCAGCTGCACGGACGTTGCGGGTATGACGCTCAGGCCACCCGAGGGGGCGCGCCGCCATCGGCGACCATCGCCCGACCCGCCCGGTCCCAGGCGATCATCCCGCCCACCAGGTTGACCGCGTCGTAGCCCTGCGCCTGCAGGAATGCGGTCGCCTGCGCCGATCTCGCTCCCACCTTGCAGACCACCAGCACCTGCCCGTCTGCCGGCAGGTCGGCGAAGCGTTGCGGCACCTGCATCAGGGGGAGATGGACGGCACCGGCGATGTGGCCAGCCTGCCACTCGACGTCTTCCCGGACGTCGAGGACCACCAGATCGTCGGGCAACTCGGCCGGAATGCCGGTGACGTCGACTTCGGGGACCGCGTGCCTCATCTGACCAGCCTGCCAGGTGGCCGCGGTGACGTGGGAGCGGCGGTCACTTCAGCAGCCGGGACAGCCGCCGGTCTGCCAGCGGCTTGCCGCCGGTCTGGCAGGTCGGGCAGTACTGCAGGGAGGAGTCCGCGAATGACACGTCACGCACGGTGTCGCCGCAGATCGGGCACGGCTCCCCCGTCTTGCCATGGACCCGCAGCCCGGACTTTTTCTCGCGTTTCAGCTCGGAAGCCGCGAGCCCGTCGGAGCGCGCGATTGCCTCGCGCAGCGTGACGCCGATCGCGTCGTACAGCCTGGTCACGTCGTCGTCCGGCATGGCCGCGGGTTTGAACGGCGACATCTTCGCCACGTGCAGGATCTCGTCCGAGTAGGCGTTGCCGATGCCGGCGATGATCGACTGGTCGCGCAGGATGCCCTTGATCTGCGCCCGCCCGGAGCGCGCCAGGATTGCGGCGAGCGCTTCGACAGTGAACGCCTCCGACAACGGGTCAGGACCGAGCCGGGCGATCCCGGGTACGTCGTCGGGACGCCTCACGACATACACCGCCAAGCTCTTGCGGGTGCCCGCCTCGGTGAAGTCGAGGCCGGACTCGTCATCAAGCAACAGCCGCGCGGCGAGTGGGTTCTTCCCCGGCCTGGCCGGGGTGGACGGTAGCTCCTCACGCCACCGCACCCACCCGGCGCGGGCCAGGTGGACGACGAGGTGGAGGTCATCCACGGCGATGTCGAGGAACTTGCCGTGCCGGGTGACCGAGCCCACGAACAGTCCGGCCAACGCGCTCGGCGGAGGGTCGAACGTCTTCAGCGCCGCCAGCGCGACGATGTCGAGACGCGCCACCGCACGCCCGGACAATCGGGTGCCCAGGTCATGGGAGAGGGCCTCCACTTCGGGGAGCTCAGGCATGTGCACAGTCTGCCCGCTCGCCCACGGATTCTCACGAATGGTTGCCCGCTGGCCACCGCACGGGCATCATTAGGCCATGTCTGCCCGCACCGACAGTCAAAGTGGCGAGGTATTCCTCGACGCCCGCGGCAATGGTCGCGCGCTGCGGCTGACATGGCACCAGGAGACTGACCTGGTCGTCCTGTCCCTCTGGCGCGAGGGCATTTGCGCCGGTACGTTCCGGTTGTCCCGCGACGACGTCAACGAGTTCATCGACGCCTTGGTCGACGGTCTGCGCGACGCCCCAGGTGTGCAGTTCGGTGCCCACACCGTCAGCGGTGGTGCCCATGCTGCGCAGGCTGACCTTCCGGTGACTGGCCAGACCGCGATCCCCGCCGACGTTGAGCCGCCACCCGACGAGCTGCCGCTCGGTTTCACCGACTGGGCCTTCGGAGACCCCGCCAGCGCCAACGCCTCCTGAGGCGGCTGCCCCGCTAGTCGGCTAGCGCCATACCTCCGGCAGGGGCACGGCCAGCGCACGCCGCAACATCTGCAAGTAGTCGCGACGGTCGACCTCGATCACGCCGAGAGTGTTGAGATGCGGGGTCGCCCACTGCACGTCGACCAGCACATCGTCTCGTCCGTCGTCGAGTCGCTCGACAAGCGCCATGAGGGCGACCTTCGAGGCGTCACGCTCGCGGTGGAACATCGACTCCCCCGCGAACAGCCCGCCCATGGCCACGCCGTAGAGTCCGCCGGCGAGCTTCCCTTGACGCCAGACCTCGACCGAGTGCGCCCACCCCAGGTCGTGCAAGCGACGGTATGCCGCGATGACCTCGTCGTCGATCCACGCGCCAGGTCTGGCAGGGTCTGAACACCCCGCCACGACGTCGTCGAAGGCCTCGTCGATCGTCACGGTGAACCGGTGGGACGACTTTCGCATCGACCTGGTGACCCTGAAACGGTGGAGGGGAAGGATCCCGCGCCGCACGGGTGACCACCACGCCATCCCGCGCGCCTGGTCGAGCGGCATCGGGAACAACCCCGCGCGGTAGGCGGCCAGCACTGTCCCCGGCTCGAGGTCGGCGCCGATCGCGACGACGTCGTCGTCGGCCTCCGTCGGGTCGGGGAACACCCACTTGGTCGTGGGCGGCTCGGCCGGCGGGAGACGCCGGGGTCGGCTCGCAGGCTGGCTCCGCTGCGCAGTGAGGGGGCGCGAGCCGGACCGCGTGGAGTTCTCCCCTGCGGTCATGTCTTCATGGTGCCATCTGTGCAGATCAGCCGACAGGCATTGAGCCGTGAGTGCTCACCGTGTCTGTGCATCGGGCCTCCAACGGTTCTCGTGCACCACCATCACATGACGCCGCCGCTGCCCGCCCCCGGTGCAGCCGGTTGCGCGTTTGCCTTGAGAACAAGGCAGGTTCCTTGTGCACAAGGCAAATGTGCCTGGTGGTCAGTGCATCTGCCTAGTCCGCCTCATCTCACCGCATACCTACTCGTGTGGTCGCTATTCGTCAGGTCCCAGTCTTGCGTCGGAACTGACGCACCTGTTTGTCGTTGTGCGCCTCGGCGATTCCCTTGTTTCGTGTCCCGTCGGCATGCATCTCCTGGTGCTGAGCCTTCTTGCGCTCCAGTGCCTCCCGGAACTTCCGGTGCTGCTCGTCTTCCTCGTCGGGCTTCTTCGTGGATTTAGTCACGGTGTCTCCTCCCGCTCGACAGGTCGCATCCCACTCAATCAAAACGTGCCTGGCGTTCGCTACACCAAATTCCGTCCGTATGTCGGTTCGGCAAGTCGGTGGCATCCCTGCGCGACGACGGTTGAAGCGCCGCCTCCCTGGTCAGCCGGTTCTTCCGCCAACCGCACGAGGACGTACGCTCGGCGAATGGCACGAGGAAAGATGGTGGGCCGGGTCGCCGGACCAGTCGCGGCTCGGACGATGCCGGGACTGACCGCCAGCTTCGTCCTCCAGGCATTCGACCGGGCTGTCGACGGTGTCGGGCCGCTGAAAAGCGCAAGTCAGGCAGCCGACGAGCGGCTCCACACCGCAGGTGGCGATGTCGACAAGGCGGTGAAGTCCCTGGTCGACTCACACGTGAAGCTGGCCGGCGCGCAGGGCTTTGTCACGAACCTGGGTGGCCTGGTGGCGATGGCCGTGATGATCCCCGCGAACCTGTCCGGCCTGGCTCTCCTGCAATGCCACCTCGTCGCCGGGATCGCCCATCTGCGTGGCTACGACCTTGCCGACCCGCGCGTCCGCAGTGCCGTGCTCGCCTGCCTGCTCGGTGAGGAGAGCGTGCAGGCGCTGGTGAAGAAGCACAAGCTGCCGAGCAGCCCGATGGCAATCGCCACAGCGCCCCATCACGACCCCGACCTCGCACGCAAGATCGCGGTCGAGGTGACGACCGACCTCATCGGTCGGATTGCTGGCAAGCGGTCGATCTCGGTCATCGCCCGTCGGGTGCCTGTGCTGGGTGGGGGCGTCGGAGCAGTCGCCGACGGATACAACACCTACGAGATCGGTGTGTATGCCGCCAAGCAGCTCAAGCACCGCCACTCATAGGCCGTCTCACCTGGGCTCTCGCCCGACCGGCGGGTCAGAGCAACGCAGCAGCCACTCGCGAAGCGGGCGGCTTGCCGATGCGCTCCGACATCCAGCCCGTCGTCGCGACCAGGGCGGCGAGGTCGACGCCGGTGTCGATGCCGAGGCCGGCGAGTTGCCAGACGAGGTCCTCTGTCGCGAGGTTGCCGGTGGCGCTCTCGGCATACGGGCATCCACCGAGGCCGCCTGCTGACGCATCGAACGTGGTCACACCAAGCCGCAGCGCGGTCAGTGCGTTGGAGAGCGCCTGGCCGTAGGTGTCGTGAAAGTGCACGGCCAGCTTGGCCACCGGTACGTCGGCGGCGGCGAACCCGTTCAACACAGCCTCGACGTGCCCTGGCGTTCCGACCCCGATCGTGTCGCCGAGTGACAGCTCCGAGCAGCCCAGGTCGAGCAGCCGCTGGCCGACGGAGACGACCTGCTCGACTGGTACGTCGCCCTCCCACGGATCGCCGAAGCACATCGAGAGGTAGCCGCGCACTGCCAGGCCGGCGGCACGCCCACGCGACACGACGGGCTCGAACATCGTGAACTGCTCGTCGAGGGAACGATTGAGGTTGCGTTGGGCGAACGTCTCGGTTGCCGACCCGAAGATCGCGATCTCCCCAACGCCGGCCTCCAGAGCACGGTCGAGCCCACGCTCGTTGGGGACCAACACCGGCATCCGCGGAGCAGCGCCGAGATCGACCGCCTTGATCAGCTCTTCGGCGTCCGCGAGCTGCGGGACCCATCGCGGGTGGACGAAGCTCGTCAGCTCGATCGCCTGCAGCCCTGTCGCGACGAGCCGGGCGATGAACTCGGCCTTCACCTCGACCGGCACGATGGCCGTCTCGTTTTGCAGGCCGTCGCGGGGGCCGACCTCGTAGATCGTCACCCGCTCGGGAAGCTCAGGGTCACGCACCACCTGCGGAGTGCGCATCATGGGCCCGCGCTCGGACCTTCGGTCGATGTCGCGTCGGTCGCGAGCGTGGGCTCAACGACAAACAGCCGCGCCCCCAGGTCGACCTGCTGCCCCACGACCGCATCGGCCTCGGTGACAGTGCCGGCCAACGGCGCCTTGAGCGTCAGCTCCATCTTCATCGCCTCCATCACGGCCAGGGTCTCGCCCTCCTCGACCGTGGCGCCGATAGATACATTGACGACGAGGACGGTGCCGGGCATGGGCGCCGTGATCAAGCCCCCGCCCGCCGCGACAGCGTCGGCGAGGCGGTCAGGCGGAGTGAAGTCGAAGCGCTGACCTCGGTAGGAGACGTCCGCGACGGTCGGCTGCACGTTGACGACGCCGCGGACGTGGCGGCCGTCCACCAGCGCCTCGATGACGTGGTTCTCGGCCGAGAGCATGCGGACCGGGATGCCGTCGACAGTGCCGGCCACGCGGTCGACCACGACGTCTCGGTCGAGTTCCACGAGCGTCGGAGCTGGCGGGCCGCCTAGTCGGAAGCCGTCGCTCTGGAAGGGGTGAGGCGGGCCGAACGACGCCAGCATCGCCGAGACCCAGGCCGCCAGGATCCGCGGCAGTTCGGGGTCGGGCGCCGGCACGTCATGGTGGTCGAGCCAGGCGGTGTCGATGGTCGCGTCCCGGAATTCGTCGCTCGCGACCAGCGCCCGCAGGAAGCCGGCGTTGGTAGTCAGGCCGAGGATCACGGTGTCGTCGAGCGCGGCGACCAGAGCCTGCCGGGCGGACTCGCGGTCGGGGCCGTGGGCGATCACCTTGCCGAGCATCGGGTCGTAGGCCGTGCTCACCACACCTCCCGGCTCCAGCGCCGCGTCAACGCGGATCCTCGTGTCGCTCGTAGAGGAGGTTGCGCTAGCAACCGGCTCGAAACCACCGGGCCACCTGACGATGCTCGCCGCGCCGGCCTGCGGCAGGAACCCGCCGAAGGAGTCCTCTGCATAGACGCGTGCTTCGATCGCGTGGCCGCGCACGACGACGTCGTCCTGGCCGAACGGCAGCGGCTCGCCCTGTGCGATGGCGAACTGGAGTTGCACCAGGTCGAGACCCGTGACCAGTTCGGTGACGGGGTGCTCGACCTGAAGTCGCGTGTTCATCTCGAGGAAGAACGCCTCCTCGCCGGAGACGAGGAACTCCACCGTCCCGGCGCTGACGTAGCCCACCTTGCTCGCCAGTGCGACGGCTGCATCGGTGATCTGCAGGCGTACGTCGGCGGAGATCCCGCTGGCGGGTGCCTCTTCGACGACCTTCTGGTGGCGGCGCTGCACTGAGCAGTCGCGCTCGAACAGGTGGACGACGTTGCCGTGCTCGTCGGCGATGACCTGGACCTCGATGTGGCGGCCTTGCTCGACATACCGCTCGAAGAGCATGGTGTCATCGCCGAATGCGGCAGCCGCCTCGCGTCGGGCGGCAGCAGTCGCGTCGGGAAGCTCTGAAGGCGTACGCACGATGCGCATGCCCTTGCCGCCCCCACCCGCAGCGGCCTTGACCAGCAACGGGAAGCCGACCTGGCGGGCGATTGCATCGAGGTCGTCTGCGGAGTCTGCTGCGGGCACGACTGGAACGCCGGCGGCTACGGCGATCTCGCGGGCCCGGTCCTTCCGCCCCATCGCGTCCATCACGTCGGCGGACGGACCGATGAAGACGAGCCCGGCGTCGGCGACGGCGCGGGCGAAGTCAGCCCGCTCGGAGAGGAAGCCATAGCCGGGGTGGATCGCGTCGGCTCCGGACCGTTCAGCGGCGGCCAGGACGGCCGGGATCGACAGGTAGGACCCGCTGGCTGCCGCAGGGCCGAGGTGGACGGCGAGGTCGGCCTCTCGCACATGGGGCGCATCACGATCGGCGTCACTGTAGACGGCGACGCTGCGTAGCCCGGCGGCTGAAGCGGCCCGGATGACACGCAGCGCGATCTCGCCGCGATTGGCGACGAGCACAGTCCCGAAACGGGTCACGCCGTCACATCCGGAAGATGCCGTAGGTGGGCGTGGGCACCGGCGCATTGGTGGCGGCGGCGAGACCCATGCCCAGGACTCGCCGGGTGTCCACCGGGTCGATGATGCCGTCGTCCCACAACCGTGCCGTCGAGTAGTAGGGCGACCCCTGCGTTTCGTACTGCTCACGGATCGGCGCCTTGAACGCCTCCTCGTCGGCAGCCGACCACGCCTCACCCTTGGCCTCGATGCCGTCACGGCGCACAGTTGCGAGCACCGATGCGGCCTGCTCGCCCCCCATCACCGAGATGCGGGCGTTCGGCCACATCCACAGGAACCGCGGATCGTATGCCCGGCCGCACATCCCGTAGTTGCCAGCGCCGAACGAGCCGCCAATCACGACGGTGAACTTCGGCACGACCGAGCATGCGACGGCCGTGACGAGCTTGGCGCCGTCCTTCGCGATACCGCCCGCTTCGTACTGGCGGCCGACCATGAAGCCGGTGATGTTCTGCAGGAAGACCAGTGGGATGCCGCGCTGGTTGCACAGCTCGATGAAGTGCGCGCCCTTGAGACTCGACTCACTGAACAGGATGCCGTTGTTGGCCACGATGCCGACGGGGTAACCCCAGATGCGCGCGAACCCGCACACGAGCGTCTCGCCGTACAACGCCTTGAACTCGTGCAGCCGCGACCCGTCGACCACGCGGCGGATCACCTCGCGGACGTCGTACGGCGTCCGGGTGTCGGCCGGCACCACGTCATACAAGGTGCTCGGGTCTTCGGCCGGCTCCTCGGGCTCGTGCTGGGTGAGGAAATGCTCGCCGGGCGGGCCTGTCGAGCCCCGCTCGAGCGTCCCGACGATCGAACGCACAATGGCGAGCGCCTCGACGTCGTCAGCCGCGAGGTGGTCGACCACACCGGAGGTCCGCGCATGCACATCGCCACCGCCCAGGTCCTCGGCGGTAACAACCTCCCCGGTGGCGGCCTTCACCAGCGGTGGGCCGCCCAGGAAGATCGTGCCTTGGTTACGCACGATGACAGATTCGTCAGACATCGCCGGCACATAGGCGCCGCCCGCCGTGCACGAGCCCATCACTGCCGCGATCTGGGCGATCCCCTGGGCTGACAAGTTGGCCTGGTTGAAAAAGATGCGGCCGAAGTGGTCGCGGTCGGGGAACACCTCGTCCTGCATCGGGAGGAACGCGCCGCCTGAGTCAACCAGGTAGACGCAGGGGAGCCGATTGGCCGCCGCGATCTCCTGAGCCCGCAAGTGCTTCTTCACGGTCACCGGGTAGTAGGTGCCGCCTTTGACGGTGGCGTCGTTGGCCACGATCACGCACTCCCGGCCGCTGATGCGGCCGACTCCGGTCACGATCCCGGCGCTGGGGACGGCGTCGTCGTACAGCCCGTATGCCGCCAGCGGCGACAGCTCGAGAAACGGCGATCCCGGGTCGAGCAACCGATCTACCCGATCGCGGACGAGGAGCTTCCCACGGTCGGTGTGCTTGGTTCGCGCTGCCTCGGAGCCTCCGAGGCGGACGGTGGCGAGGCGGTCGCGTAGCTCAGCGACGACATCGGTCAGGCCGGCAGCCATCCGCGCCCTTTGTCCGTGCAGGTCATGTGGACATGTTAGGGGTCGCACGAACAGGGGCGGCGGAACGGGAGCGGGTCGTCCGCGCCCGGCTGGCATGGCCGAGGAGGGATGCGCACCGGGGTTGTGCGCAGACCGACGAGAACGCCGCCAGGCGGGATGCGGCGGCCCGCGAGCCCGCCGACCTCCCTGTTCGTGCGACCCCTCGGGTCGCACGAACAGGGGCGGCGCAAGGGAGGGAAGCCTGCGAGCCAGAAAACCCTGACCCGAAAGTCTGGTTTGGAGCCGAAAATCCGCACGTTGCGCCATTCGGTCGGGTTGCCGACTCGCTCAGCCCGTGGTTGGGTAAAAGCAGTGGTCGAGACACCTGCCACGTCGCTTTTCGTTTTGAAAGGGGCAGGCGCGTGTCTCCTGTCTTTTCTGCTGTGGAAGTTTCCAAACATCTGCATCGCATCGGCACTTCTCCTCCTGACCTTCATCTCGTCTCTGATGCCGACCGCGAAACCCGCACCCAGCACCTGCTGGCACTGGCGTCGGAAACCGAAGACGCCGAGAGCCGCCACCGCCTCCACGACGAAGTCGTGCTCCTCAACGTCGAGATCGCCGAGTCGATCGTCATGCGCTACCGCAACCGGGGCGTGCCGGCCGAGGACCTGGTCCAGGTAGGTTGTCTCGGGCTGGTCAAGGCTGCGCGCGGGTTCGACCCGACCAAGAGCGACAGCTTCCTCGCGTATGCCGTGCCTACCATCCTCGGTGAGGTGAAGCGCTTCTTCCGCGACAACGCCTGGGTGGTGAGGCCGCCGCGCAGGATCCAAGAGCTGCAGGCCGAGATCTCCTCGACCACCGCCGCGTTGACCCACTCACGCGGTCACGTCCCCAGCGTCGAAGAGATCGCCGACGAGCTGAACGTCGACCCCAAGGACGTCGAGGAGGCACTGGCCGCCGACGGCTGCTTTTCTCCCAGCTCGCTCGACCGACCCAAGTCTGATGGTGAGACGTCGTCGCTCAACGACGTACTCGGCCGCGACGAGCCTGGATTCGACCGAGCCGAGGCCGTGGTGGCACTTGCACCGCTCTGCCGAAACCTGTGCTGATCGAGATCGCCGCATCCTGTACCTGCGGTTCTTCCACGAGTGGACACAGGCGCGGATCGCCGAGGAGTTCGGGGTCACCCAGATGCAGGTTTCACGTCTGCTGACCCGGATCTTGAAGGAGCTTCGGAGCAAGCTTGGCGATCCCCGGGCATGCCCGCTGCCTGCCGAGACGGACATCGCCGTCTGAGCCCGGCCGGCCTGCGACAACGCGAGCACCTGGTCATCGGACGGCCTGCCTGACGCACCCGTTTGAGAGCACCCGTGGTGGGCACAGGATGAATGCACCTGTCTCCCTCGGAAGGCAATCCGATGATCATCGCCCGCGACATCATGTTGAGTGCCGACGAGTACGTCGGGGCGAACGACACGTTGGCCGTCGCGGCGCGCAAGATGCGGGATCTCGGCGTCTCACAGGTCCCGGTCTGCGGACCACACGGCTCGCTTGCCGGCGTGATGACCGACCGTGACATCGTCGTCCAGTGCATCGCCGCCGGAGGGGACCCCTACACAGTGCGGGCCGGGGAGCTCGCCCGCACTGCTCCGGTTTGGATCACCGCCGACGCCACGCTCGAACAGGCGCTCATCACGATGGCAGCTCACCAGGTACGTCGTCTGCCCGTGTTCGACGGCGACGCCTGGGTGGGGATGCTCGCCGACACCGACGTGGCGCGCTCGCTCGAGAGCTGATCCACGTTTGCCAGCCGTCGTCGAGCGGCGGGGCGGCTCAGTCGGTCTTGGGCTTCTGGCCCGGCAGCTGGCGCGTGGAGATGATGTGCTCAGCAACTGCACGCAGCTTGACGTTGTTGTCTTGGGAGTAGCGGCGAAGCACCGAGAAGGCCTGGTTGTCGGATAGCCCGAACCGCTCCATGAGGATGCCTTGGGCCTGGCCGATCAGATGCCGAGCATCGATGGCTTGTCTGAGCCCTTGCTCCTTGCGAGCCATTGCGAAGGCGACCGAGGCGTGCTGCCCGAAGATGTGACCCAAGGCGACGTCGTCGGGGGAGAACTCGCGGACGTCCGAGGAGTACAGGTTGAGTGCGCCGAGCGTCTGCTGGTGGTCGAACAGCCGGATCGACAAGATGCTGCGCAGACCCATCTTCGCTGCCATCGGCCCGAACGTCGGCCAGCGCTCGTCGGTAGCGGTGTCATGGACTACGAACGTGTTGTGCTCCCACACCGAGTCCAGACACGGCCCTTCGTCATACTCCATCTGCAACTTGTCGGCATGCTCGACGATAGGGTCTGTTGACGCACCTGTTTCGATCTCACGGTTGCGAACGATGTGGATGCCTGCGTGGTCGCAGGGCAGCCCCGTCTTGGCGTACTCACAAATGGTGGCAAGTGTCTCGTCAACGTCCGGCTCGGCGGCCAAGGCAAGAGCCATCTCGGCGAAGTCAGAAGCGTCGTTCACGGCACCCTCCCGGGTTAGACGGCGTCCCCGTGTCGGCACCTGCGCCGACCATCTCCGACCCGACCCCATTGTGGACCACAGGTCACGCCTGTCAAAGCCTGGGCGAGCGAAAACTCCTGCACACGAAATCGGGACCATCCCGGCGGCGCACAATGAACTGGGACCGAGGTAGGCCGGGCATGGCGGCTGAAGGGTCGGGTGGTGGTCGGTGCGGCCGGGGGAGGCGGGTCAGCCGAGAAGGTGTGGCCAGTGGGGCGCGGGGTCCTGGCGCCCCTTGGGCCAAGCTATGCGTCACCCCTCTGTGCGCACCGTTGGCCATTCAAGCAGGGACGCCTACCGTCAGAAAACCGTCCCTGCCTGGGTCTGATGATCTGGTCGAACATCGAGCCTGGAGGAATCGTACAGAATCCACGCATCGGGTGCCAGCATCGTGACGCCGAGCAGGGGATTCTTGGATTCGGTCCTGGCCCCAAAACGCCGACCACTGAGGCGAGAAATGGTCCGACGGGGGAACCCCGACCACCCAGGGGGATAGGGGCCGGGGCCTCGCTGGGTCCGGCGTCCCGGATGCTCCCGCGTAGAAACGATTCTCCCCCGCGAACTACGCCGAGGCAATCAGCAGGGAGTGATGCCTGTGGCACCCTGCGTTGTGGATAACTTGGCGAGACACATTGCCCAGAACGACGGAAGATCCAGGCGGCGCCCCCCTCGGCGTCCCTGGATCCCGTGGCGAGTGCGCTGTGGCTTCAACCGTCTCGCCCTGGGTCTGGCGTCGTCCGGACGACGAAAGACCCGCGTTGTGCAGCTGACAGGCACGGAATCGGCGGATTTCTACCGAGCCGAGCTTGCGGCTGCACGGAGAAATGTACCGCCGTTGCCGCGCTGTGAACCTGGCCCGTTTTGGCCATTTCTTGATAGTCCGAGGCGGCTACGCGTGACCAGCCACCACCACAAGGACTACGCGCTGTGGTCGTCTGGCCACTTACACATGCCCCTGTGGATAACCCTGTGGACAGTGCGCCCACTGCCAGTAAGCGCCCAGGGCGCGGCTCTCCCGGCGTGGGCGCCCGCGTGCATGACCAGGCCAGGGCCATAGCGAGATGACCCGATCGGGTCATGGTGTGACTACGCCACACCTGCCTACCCTGGGGTGAAACGGTCGTAGCCCTCACCTCGGTCCCTGATGGTTGCGCACACAAAGAAGTTCGGGGACTTCACATGGCGTATCGGCCTGACGATCAGTTGAGCGACGGCTTGTTGCTGGCTGAGATTGACCTGCTCACCGATGTCATCATCGCCGCGAGTTCCACCAGCGTCGAGCACCTCACGACTGCCGAGATCGACCGAGTGCTCGGTGTAGAGCCGGTGCGCCGTCAAAGCTTGCGCATACCCGAGCAGGTGGTGCGCGACATCGTTGTGCCACCCACCGGCACTAGCCCTTGACGTTTCCGCCCTGTGCCGCCGCTAGGCCGCGGGGCGTTCGAACCCCGCCACGTGCCACGCCATGCCGCGGTGGCTGTAGACGGCTCGGAGCCCGCCCCGTTCGCACACGTCGATCATCTGCTTGGGTCGATGCGCGAAGGTGCGGAACGTCTTTCCGGTAAGCCGGAACATGGTGTTTTGGATGCCCGTGAAACCCCGGCTGACGAAGTTGCGCGGCGGATGGCTGAACACCAGTAGGTGACGCGCATGGTCCGCGGCCGCGCCGAGCAGCCGTTCATAGTCGGGGTAGCAGCAGACGACCCGATGCAACACGACGACATCGGCAGCCCCAACCTCGTCGGGGGTTGCGGCAACGTCGAGCATTCGCCGGGTCACCCGATGGCTCATGTCTGCTTCCGCGGCGAGTTGGGTCGCGTGGTCCTCGTAGGCATCGACGAGTTCAAGGTTGGTCGCGTGGGCGGCGCCGCGGCGCAGCAACTCGAGCTGGATCTCACCGACACCACCGCCGATTTCCAGCACGCTGGCGCCCTTGATGCCGCGGCCGGCGAGGAACTCGACCATCCGCTGCTCAGTAGCGTCGAGTCCCCGCTTGCGATACCTCTTCGCACGGTGTTGCGCGAAGCGAGTGCCAAACAGGTCATTGCACCCGCGCGGGTCGCAGCAGCCATCCACAGTCCCGAGTATTCACCTCGGTCTAGGTGGTGAACTCCACCAGGTCAGCACAGAAGTCCCGACCCTCGGTGTCGTTTCGCCCGGTGGACTCGCGGACGATTCGGAACGAGCCGTCGATTTCTTCGTCATCATCGGGGTTGCCGGGAGTGCCGTTGAAGTCCACGTCGAAAGCGAACCGGACATGGCCGGGATCCCTGAGCACCAACTTGCCGTTCTGGTCGTAGGCGCGGAAACCGCCGGAGGCGAACATGGTGATGGTGATGGTGCCGTCACCGTTGTTGACGATCCTGTGGTCCCGGCTGTTGTTTCTGAAGACCTCTGTGAAGGTGCCACCCGTGTTTAGGTTGGTGTGCACGATCGTGCCGTGCACACTTTCCCGGTAGTACGGGAATGGGTGCTTGGTACCCCCGCGCTGGTTGACCAGGAAGTTGACACGCACGTCGCCGTTGTCTCGCGACCGGGGTGCCGTCGCAATCGAAAGTCTCGGTGAAGACGTCACGGAAATGGCCCTTGTCCAGCGGCTTGGCGGTGGCCGGTGTGCTGACGAGTAGACCGGCGACGGCGAACCCGGTGATGAGTATTGCCGTACGTTTTCTCATGGCGGCTTCCCTTCCAGACAATCACGGTCGATCAGAACATGTCAGCGCACACTCCGAGCGGCAATAGCCCGGATGGGGCATTCACTGCCTGTGTTCGAAGCATGACGTGCCGACAAGTCGAATCGCGATGCCTGGCGAGGATCACCCACCACCGAGGTTGATCGCCTCGGTCTCGTCGAGCTGAAGGTCATCCGTCTGCACGACTTGCGGCACGGGTGGGCAACGATGGCGCTCTCGGCGGGCATGCACCCGAAGGTGGTGTTGCGTGCGCGAGGGGGGAGTTGAACCCCCACGCCCTTTCGGGCACACGGACCTGAACCGTGCGCGTCTGCCTATTCCGCCACCCGCGCGCAAACTGTGGCAGACCACCGTCGATGACCTGCGTAATCCCGCCACAGCGAAGGGAAACACTAGCACGCAGCCACCCCGTCGAATGACCCGCAGCCGCCCCGTCGATGGCTGTCCCAGCGCCCATTCCGGCTACGATCGAGCGCGACAGTCAACGTGCAGGCCCCTGCTGCCCCAGAGTCCTGGCAGGCCCGGCCGCGAGACATGAAAGTAGACGAGGTCCCCGGTGGGTGCACTGAACCGTTTCGAGCAGCGCCTCGAACACATGGTGACGGGTGCCTTCGCGCGAGCTTTCCGCAGCGCCGTCCAACCGATGGAGATCGCAGCCGCGCTCCAGCGCGAGGTGGACAACTCAGCGCAGATCCTCAGCCGAGACCGCCGACTGGCACCCAACACGTTCACCATCGACCTGGCTGGCTCGGACTTCGACCGGTTGTCGACGTACGGCGACACACTGTCGCGTGAGCTCGCGTCCATGCTCCATGAGCATGCTCAAGAGCAGCACTACCTGTTCGCCGGCCCAGTGCAGCTCAACTTCACCCGCGCCGACGACCTCACCACGGGTCGGTTTCGGGTGCGCAGCCAAGCCTCTGCCCAGGTCACCCCCGTCGAGGGCCAGCAGATGTCCGACACTGCGGTGTCGCGGGCCCCCATGTACTTGGAGATCAACGGGGTCCGCCACCCACTCGCACCGCCTGGCATCGTGATCGGTCGCGGCACCAACGCCGACCTGCGCATCGATGACCCCGGCGTCTCGCGCCGCCACGTCGAGTTCCGGGTTCAGGCAACCCCTGGCGCAGGCACAGACGTGAGCGTCCTCGACCTTGGCTCCACCAACGGCACCACGCTTGACGGGCGCCGGATCCAACACGCTCCCTTGGGCAACGGCGCTGTGGTGCAGATAGGTAGCACCCGGATCGTCGTCGGCATACCCGATCCGCCCACTGGGCCGGGAGGACAACCCGGTCCCGCGACGTACCAACCCGGACAGCAGCCTCCGCTGCAGCAGCAGCGGCAGGCAACGGCCGGCTCAGGACCGGCACCGGGGCCGGCAGTGGAGGCGCCCCAGGAAGCGCCGAAGAAGCGGTCGCGGTTCGACAAGCGACGCAAGCCCCCGTTCCGCGTCGCCGACCAGCCACGCCAGGGTGACCCACCGCAGGGTCCGTGGGGAGGCTGACCGGTGCCTGAGCTGACTCTGACCCTGATCAAGATCGGCTTCCTCGCCCTGCTGTGGATGTTCGTGCTCTCCTCGGTCTCGGTCATCAAGTCCGACATGTTCGGTGAGCGCGTCGATGCCAAGCGCGGCAGCGAGGGCAAGCCGTCGAAGTCGAACCGACCCTCCAAGCCTCGCGAAGAAACGCCGCGGAGCCCCCACCAAGCTCGTGATCAGCGAGGGCTCCAGCGCCGGCACCACTGTTCCGCTCGAAGGCGCGCCGATCCTGCTCGGCCGAGGCGCCGACGCCACCATCCGCCTCGACGACGACTACGTCTCCACCCGCCATGCCCGCTTCGTGCCGCACGGCGAGGACTGGTATGTCGAAGACCTCGGCTCGACCAACGGCACCTACATCGGCAGTCAGCGCATCACGACACCCGTCATGGTCGCCATCGGCGTCCAGGTGCGGGTCGGCAAGACGATCGCGGAGCTGAAGAAGTAGCCGATGCCTCTCGTGCTGCGCTTCAGCGCCATTTCCGACGTCGGGAGGCGGAGGAAGAACGACGACTCCGGCTATGCCGGCAACCACCTTGTGATGGTGGCCGACGGCATGGGCGGCGCACCGCACGGCGACCTGGCCTCAGCGGTGGCGGTGCAGACGATGCTGCGCCTCGACGTCCCACCGCCCGACGACCTGCTGGAGGCGCTGGCCGGCGCCCTGCACCGCGCGAACGACCGGCTCGCCGAGCTGATCGAGGAGGACGCCGCCACCGACGGGATGGGGACGACGGTCACGGCCGTTCTCTTCGACGGCACCCAGATCGGCGTCGCCCACCTCGGCGACTCGCGGGGCTACTTGTGGCGCGACGGCGACCTGCTCCGCATCACCAACGACCACTCGTGGGTGCAGAGCCTCATCGACGAAGGTCGCATCACCGAAGACGAGGCCGCGGTTCACTCACATCGGTCCCTCCTTCTCAAGGTGCTCGACGGGCGGCATGAGAACGACCCCGATCTCACCTTGTACGACGTACAGGCAGGCGATCGGATCCTGTTGTGCAGTGACGGCCTGTCCAGCTTCGTCGCCCCGGAGCGGATCGAGCGGGCGATGTCGATCGGTACGGCGGAGTCTGTCGCCGCGGAGCTGATCCAGCTGGCACTCGAGTCCCCGAGCAACGACAACATCACCGTCGTCGTGGCCGACGTGGTCGAAGACGCCCCGGCCGACGTCGAGCCGATGATCATCGGAGCCGCCGCCAGCGACCCGCGCCGTCCGCTTGGTCGGATTCGCAGCTGGGCTCATCGCGAAGACGTGGCTCCTGGCGAGGCACTGCTCGACCCCGACGTCGACCCCGAGGAGCTCCGCTACGCTCCACGCGAGCCCCGACGCTTCCAGTCGCTGCGGCGCCTCGCCGTCGTGGTCGTCTTGCTGGCACTGATCGTCACCGGCGCGATCGTCGCCTACAACTGGACGCAGACGCAGTACTACGTCGCCGCTGACGACGGCAAGGTCGTCATCTACCAAGGCGTCCAGGCGGACTTCCCCGGCGTCCCTTTGCACGAGGTCTACGAGGGGACCGACCTCGACCTCGACGAGCTGCCGAGCTTCCGCCGCAGCCAAGTGGTGGAGGGGATGGACGCCAACGACCTCGACCATGCCCACCGCATCGTGACCAGCCTGGAGGCCTTCGCCCGCACGTGCGCAACCCGAGCCCGCGAGTCGTCCACGGACACGTCGGAGTCGACAACGTCGTCGGGTGGCGAAGGCCAGACCGGCACCTTGTCGAAGACACCACGCACCTCAGAGACGAAGTCGGCGACGGGCACGAGGACAACCACCAAGAAACCCGCAGAGGGTGGCACCAGGAACCCGCAATCCTCGACCAAGACAACGAAGACCACCAACGGTGACGGATCCAACGACGAAGACAACGCCGACGAGTGCTCCGGCGCAACACCGAGCAGCGAGACGGCAACATGAGCGCGGGACTGACCTCGCCGGGGCGGCTGGCCAGTACGTTCGTGCCACGCAAGCGACGCGGGGCCGAGCTCTTCCTGCTCGTGCAGGCGGTGGTAATCGGCGTAGGCGCCTACGCGCTCGTGGGGCTCGGCCGCGATGGCACCGTGCCCACTGACATCGTTTGGTACGGCGGTGGCATCGTCGTACTGGCCGTCATCTGTCACGCGGTGGTCCGGGTCGTCGCCCCGTACGCCGATCCGGTGATCCTCCCGGCAGTGGTGGCGCTGAACGGGCTGGGGCTCGCGATGATTCGCCGCATCGACCTGGCCAGCAACACCAGCTTTGCTAACCAGCAGCTCATCTGGGGGGCAGTATCCGTGGCAGGGTTCGTGGCGACGCTCGTCGTCATCCGCGACCACCGCAGGCTCCAGGGCTACACCTACACGATGGGGTTCTTGGGCCTCGTGCTACTCCTGCTCCCGCTCGTCCCTGCCCTCGGTGTGAGCATCAACGGCGCTCGCATCTGGATCCGGTTGGGCGACATGTCGTTCCAGCCCGGTGAGATCGCCAAGCTGTGCCTCGCTATCTTCTTCGCTGGCTACCTGGTGCTGAAACGTGACGCGCTCGCTCTGGCCGGACGTCGGTTCCTCGGCATCGACCTCCCCCGCGGCCGCGACCTCGGGCCGATCCTGGTGATGTGGCTCGTCAGCCTCGGCGTCTTGGTCTTCCAGCGCGACCTCGGCTCGTCGCTCTTGTTCTTCGGCCTCTTCGTCGTACTGCTCTATGTCGCGACTGAGCGCCCCGGATGGCTCGTCGTCGGAGGCGCCCTTTTCGCCGGCGGTGCCTACCTCGGCTACCTGGCTTTCAGCCATGTGCAGGACCGGGTCGAGGGATGGTTGGACCCGTTCAGCGACCCTGAGAGCTACGGCCAGATCATCCAAGGCCAGTACAGCCTCGCCTGGGGCGGGATCCTCGGTCGCGGGCTCGGCGAAGGCAGCCCCTACCTCACCCCGTTCGGATACTCAGACTTCATCGGCACGTCCATCGGCGAGGAGCTCGGACTCACCGGGCTGATGGCAGTCATCGTGATCTACGGGATCATCGTCGAGCGCGGCCTCCGCACCTCTCTCATCTGCCGCGACTCGTTCGGCAAGCTGCTCGCGGTCGGCCTGTCGATGGCCTTGGCACTGCAGGTCTTCGTCGTTCTCGGCGGCGTGACCAAGCTCATCCCGCTTACTGGACTGACGACGCCGTTCCTGTCGTATGGCGGATCCTCGCTCGTCGCCAACTGGATCCTGGTCGCGCTCATCTTGCGCGTCAGTGATCACGCACGACGTCCGCCTCCCGACCTGACACCCCCGTCGGCGACCGACGAGACCGCGGTGGTGAAGATGCGATGAACCGACCAATCAGGGCCCTCGCCGTCGGCTGCTTCGTGCTGTTCGCGATGCTGCTCATCAACGTCAACTACATCCAGGTCTTCCAGGCTGGCGAGCTCAACGACAAGAACGACAACAAGCGAGCTCGCGACGCCGAATGCTCCCGGCAACGCGGACCGATCCTCGTCGATGGCGAACCTGTCGCTGAAAGCATCCCGTCTAACGACAGCCTGGAGTTCCTGCGCACCTACAAGGAGCCCGATCTTTACGCGCCCGTGACCGGCTTCTTCTCCTGCATCTACGGCACGAGTGGTGTCGAGAATTCCGAGAACTCGATCCTGTCCGGAAGCGACGAGCGCCTCTTCGTCAACCGAGTCGTGGACATGGTCGGCAACGAGCAGCCGAAGGGCGGCAGTGTGCTCCTCACGCTCGACGCCAGGGCGCAGCAGGCGGCGCTCGACGGTTTCGCGGCCCTGCCCGGCGAGACAAGCGGTGCGGCCGTGGCGCTCGACCCTCGGACAGGCGCCATCTTGGCGATGGTCGCGACACCGTCGTACAACCCGAACCTGATCGCGACGCATGATGTCGAGGCGGCACAGCGTGCGTGGAGGCGCCTCACGAGTGAGCGTGGCGAGGAACGGTTCCTCAACACGGCGGCCCAGGAGATCTTTCCACCCGGCTCGACGTTCAAGCTCGTCGTCGCCGCCGCAGCGCTCTCGAACGGCTATGCCCCTGACTCGAGCGTCAAGGGCGGCACGGCGCTTGACCTTCCGCTGTCGACAAAGGTGCTGAGAAACGAAGGCGGCAGCGACTGCGGCGGCGAGGAGATCACCTTGACGCAGGCGTTGGCCGTGTCGTGCAACGTGGCGTTCGCTGACCTGGGTCTCAAGCTCGGAGCCGAAAAGCTAGAGGAGCAGGCCGAGAAGTTCGGGTTCAACGAGGACTACCTCGACGAGCTGCCGATGGCCGAGAGTGTCTTCCCGTCCGACCTCGACGAGCCAAGCACAGCACTCGCGTCGATCGGACAGTTCAACGTCGCGGCCACCCCGCTGCAGATGGCAATGGTCAGTGCCGGCATCGCCAACGAAGGTGCGGTGATGCGGCCGTACGTTGTCGAGCAGGTCCGCTCCCCCGACCTCGAGGTGCTCGACGATGCCGATCCCGAAGTGTTGCAGCAGGCGATCTCCAGCTCTGCCGCCGACGACCTGACCCAGATGATGGTCGAAGTCGTCGAGAACGGGACTGGCGAAAACGCACAGATCGACGGGATCTCCGTTGCCGGTAAGACCGGGACCGCGAACTCGGCACCCGATCGCCCGCCCTACGCCTGGATGGTGACGTTCGCACCCGCCGACGACCCTCAGGTAGCGGTCGCAGTGCTCGTCGAGCAGACCGGTGTGGCCCGCGGTGAGATCAGCGGTAACGGTCTGGCCGGGCCCATCGCCGCCGACATCATGCGGGCGGTGATCGGTCGATGACTGAGCTGGCGCAGGGCCGGTACGTGCTCGTCGACCGGATCGCGACGGGCGGCATGGGTGAGGTCTGGCGCGCCCGCGACACCGCCCTGGCGCGGGACGTGGCCGTGAAGCTGCTCCGCTCGGAAATGGCCGACGACTCTGCGTTTCGGTCGCGGTTCGCGACCGAGGCCAAGAACGCAGCCGCTCTGCACGACCCTGGCATCGCGACGGTGTTCGACTACGGCGACGAGGTCGACCAGGCGTCCAGGCGTCATACGACATACCTGGTGATGGAGTTTGTCGACGGTGCGCCGTTGTCAGACCTGATCACAGGGCCGATGGCGCCGTCGAGCGCAGCCCACCTCGTCGGCCAAGTCGCGGACGGCCTAGCCGTTGCCCATGCGGCCGGAATCGTGCACCGCGACATCAAGCCGGCGAACTTCATCATCACGCCCGACGGCCGGGTCAAGATCACCGACTTCGGCATTGCGCGCGCCCGCGGCGACGCCTCGATCACCGACACCGGCGCGATTATGGGCACACCTCACTACATCGCGCCCGAGATCGCCGAGGGTCGCGAGGCGACGCCGGCAAGCGACATCTACTCCCTCGGCGTGGTGCTCTACGAGTGCCTCACCGGGACCCGACCATTCACCGGTGACACGCCCGTCGCTGTCGCGATGGCGCATCTGCGTGACACACCGCCCTCCCTGCCGCCGTCCGTGCCGCCTGGTCTCCGCTCCCTCGTCGAGGCCGCCCTCGACAAGGATCCTGCACGTCGGCCGCCGAGCGCTGCGGCGTTCGCGGAGGCCGTCCGTGCGGCGGCACAGCCCGTGGGCTCCGATGCCGCCACCGTCGCTCTCGCTGGCTCGCCCCCGACGCGGGTTCTGCCGGCGCCGGCCGCTCCCACTCCCGGCCCTCCACCACGGCGTCGACGCGCGGGCTGGATTCCCGTGGTGGGAGCCGCGATCGCAGTGCTGCTGATTGCCGGCGTTGCCTACTCGCTACTGAACGACCAGGGCCCCGGCCCGGAGGACGACCCGGCCGCCGCGGGAACCTCGCCGACGCTGAACGAGAGCCAAGGCAACTCCACCACCACGCCACCTTCAGACACCACCACACCGACCACACCCACCACACCGACCACACCCACCACGCCTGACGGCGTATTCGTCGACCCCGAGGCGTACATCGGCCAGAAAGCCCCCGACGCGAAGCGAGCTCTGGAAGAACTTGGCCTGACGGTGGTCGAGGAAGAGGTCGAGGGAGGCGAGAAGAACATCGTCGCTGACGTGTCACCCAGTGGCGACGTACCTGCGGAGAGCGAAGTCACCCTGCTCGTCTACAAGGGCGCTCCCCCGGGACATGAGCAACCTCCCCCGGGACCCAAGGACGACGAGGGTCCCGGTGACAACGACAAAGACAAGGGCAGGGACTGACCCGTGAACGCAGAGCCAGGCGAGACGATCGGGAACGGCCGCTACGAGATCTCAGGCCTTCTCGGCCGTGGCGGAATGGCGGAGGTTCGCCGGGCAAAGGACCTGCGGCTGGGTCGCACCGTGGCGATCAAACGGCTTCGGGTCGACTTGGCGAGCGACCCGACCTTCCAGGCCAGGTTCGGTCGCGAGGCCCAGTCCGCCGCTTCTTTGAACCATCCGACGATCGTCGCCGTCTACGACACCGGCGAAGAGCTCGCCACCGATGGCAGCGGGGTTTCGTTGCCGTACATCGTGATGGAGTACGTCGAGGGGCGCACCCTCCGCGACATCCTGCGTGAGGGGCGCAAGATCCTCCCCGAGCGCGCACTCGAGATCACCGCATCGGTGTTGAGCGCGCTCGACTACAGCCACCGAGCGGGAATCATCCACCGCGACATCAAGCCCGCCAACGTCATGCTGACCCCGTCAGGCGACGTCAAGGTGATGGACTTCGGCATCGCCCGGGCGATCGCAGACTCATCGGCGACGATGACTCAGACCGCAGCGGTCGTCGGCACGGCGCAGTACCTCTCCCCCGAGCAAGCTCGAGGCGAGCAGGTCGATGCCCGCAGCGACCTGTACTCGACGGGCTGCTTGCTGTTCGAGCTGCTGACCGGACGACCACCCTTCATCGGGGACTCGCCCGTGTCTGTGGCCTACCAGCATGTGCGCGAGGAGCCAATGGCTCCGTCGATGATCGACCAAGAGGTCACGCCCGCGATCGACGCGATAACCCTGAAGGCTCTCGCCAAGGGTGTCGACGAGCGTTACCAGAGCGCCACCGAGATGCGCGATGACATCGAGCGCGCGCTCGAGGGTCGCGCCGTGGTCGCTCCGCTCGTCGACGCAGGTCCTGAGACGGAGCACTTCCTACCGCCGCCGGCATACGATTCGACGCCGACGACCGTCGGCCGGCCGATGGGCGAGGAGTACGACGAGGAGCCTCGACGCCGGACCGGAATGTGGGTGCTGCTGGCGCTCCTGGGCGCGGCTCTCGTGATCGCGGCGCTCCTCGTCGTACCGCAGCTGCTGAGTGAGGACCCCCCGCCTGAAGCCACCGTTCCCAACGTGCAAGGGATGACGCTCAACCAGGCAAGAGATGCCCTCGAGGAAGAGAACCTCGAGGTCGGGGAGGAGACGCCGAGGTTCTCCACGACCGTCAAGAAGAACCGGGTGATGAGTCAGAGCATCAACCCGAACGAACGCGTCGAGGAGGGCACGGAGGTTGACCTCGAGTACTCCGCGGGCGCGCAGACGGAGACTGTGCCCGACGTCAGCGACATGTCGCTCAGTCAGGCGACGGAGGTTCTGACCGACCTCGGCTTCAACGTCGTCCCTGAAGAGGACGCGGAAAGTACGGAGCGCCGCAACCAGGTCACCACCACCGACCCACGGCCGGGAGAAAGCCTCCAGGTGGGCGAGGACATCCGGGTCTTCTACTCGACCGGGTTTGTCTCCGTGGCGAACGTCGTGGGGCGGCATGAAGGTGTTGCGACCAACATCCTCGAGGGTGACGGGTTTGTCGTCGTCGCGTCGCAGGTCGAGTCTGACGCGGAGGAGGGCACGGTGGTCAGCCAGGACCCCACAGGTGGCACGCCACAGCCGTTCGGCAGCACCGTGGTCATCAACGTGTCACTCGGGCCGGCGCCCCCTCCGACAACACCCACGACGCCGACCGACACCACGCCGGCAACCACTACCACCACGACCGAGACGACGTCGACCGAGACGATACCGCCACCACCGTGAGGCTGATCTGACCCGCTTCTACCCGGGCGCCCAGCGTCGCTCCGCTACCTTGCCCGCGCGTCAGCGGGAGGGCTGGGCGAAGTCGAGCTGAGTCGACACCCGGAACGCCGGGATTTCGAGTCGCGGCTCCTGGACCAGGCTCCAGCCGAGGTTGTAGGGAGGGTTGGTGAATGCCCGGTAGTTGGCGACCTCGGGTGAGGCGAGCAGAGCGTCATACATGAGTGGGGCGTTCCCGACGGCGGCCACTCGGTAGGGCGGCGCGTAGGGCACACCCTGCAGGACGACGGTGTTGCCCACACACTTGACGCCGGTGGTTGACACGATTCGCTGGCCTTGCAGGCTCATCGCCTCGGCGCCACCGGCCCAGAGGGCGTTGACGACGGCCTGGATGTCCTGCTGGTGGACGACAAGGGTGTTCGGGTTCGTGCCGTCGGGCACCTCTTGGTCGCGCGGTGCGTCGTCGAGGGTCACCACCAGGCCGGGTCCGCTGAGCCTGGTGAGACCTGCCGGCGTGGACAGCCGGTCGATCTGTCGCTGCAGCTTGGTGACCTGGGTGCCGCCGATTTGCTGGGTGAGTGTGTCGATTTCTGCCTGGATCACCCGCGCCTCCCGCCGAAGCTCCCGCACCTCGTCGCTTTGCGCGCTGACCACCTGCACGAGGTCAGTGTGTCGACCTCCGCGCAGGTCGGTGCCCCGGGCATTCACCATGCTCGTGGTGGCCAGCAGCCCGGCACACGCACACGCGACCGGGAGGAACACCTGCCAGACCCAGGTGCCCGGCTCGCGCGAGGGCTGCCAGAACCGGGCCCACCACGCGGGCAGCCGGCGACGGCGGCGCGTCGGCTGCTGGGTCATGGGGTCTCCGGAGATGATCTGATGAGGGGATGTGCACGCTCACCGGCTACGCTAGCCGATGAGGTTTCCCGCATCCTTCAGGAGTAGTCGTGCCCGAGTCCCGCCCCCGTAAGAAGCCGCAGTACACGGCGCCGGCGACGTCACGCAAGCCGGCCAGGATGGCCGTGAAGCGCTGGGTGGCACCGGTGATGGTCGGCTGCTGGATCCTCGGCCTCGCCTGGATTGTCGTCTATTACCTCGCACCCGACCTGAAGTACTTGAGCGAGCTCGGGAACTGGAACCTCGCCATTGGCATGGCGTTCATCGCCGCCGGTTTCGCGTTCTCGACCAAGTGGGAGTAGTCGTTCGGCTGCTGTTCAACTGCCCGTTACCTCCCGTACTTACAACGCTGTAGTTCTCCACAGGAGTTATCCCCAGTGTGGACAACTCGTCCGCCAGTCGTCCGGACACCTGCTGACCCGCAAACCCGCGTCGATCCAGCGTCGATTCGCGGGTCTGCGGGTGTTTGGTAGGGCGTCAGGCGGTCAGCGCGGCGGTGCGGAGGACGACCACGACCACGCACAGCAGCGTGAGGACGACCAGCACTCCCGCGTGAGCGAGCAGGCGTTGTTCCCGCGGCGCGTAGGCGTAGACCGCGCCGATGACGAGGCCGGCGACCAGCCCACCCAGGTGAGCCTGCCAGGAGACGTTGGGCACAGCGAAGGTGAGCGCCAGGTTGAGCCCGAGCAGCACGAGCAGTTGGGTGACGTCACGCCGCTGTCGACGCAACAGCACAAGAGCGGCGGCGAAGAGGCCGAAGACCGACCCGGAGGCTCCGAGCGTCGAGGTCGATACCGGCGCGAGGCAGTAGACAACGGTCGAACCGACGAGACCGGCCACGAGGTACAGGCCCAGGAACCGCCATCGGCCGAGCGTCGCCTCGAGATAGGACCCGAAGATCCAGACCCCGAGCATGTTCATCGCAATGTGCAGGATCTGGTAGTGCAGGAACGTCGACGTGATCAGCCGCCAGAACTCGCCGTCGGCGACGGCGATCGGAACCATCACGGTGTCGAAGTAGACGCTCAACGACGAGCGCGCGCTGATGAAGAGCAGCACGTTGGCCGCAATCAGCGCGATCGTGACGATCGACGAGCCGTCGGTGACCCGGCCACCAAAGGCGGTGCGCACCTGGCGGGTCTGCGCTGCGGCCTGCTTCACACACTCGGGGCACTGGAAGCCGACGGAGGCCTGCGTCATGCAGTCGGGGCAGATCGGTCGCCCGCACCGCTGACACGAGATGTAGGTCTCGCGATCGGGGTGGCGGTAACAGCGCGGGATCGTCCCGGCGCCGTACGTCGTGGGGTCTCCAGCACTCATAGCGTCCGCGCAGTGCTACCGGCGCTCGATCTCGAGACGTTCGATCACGACCGCTTCCGAGGGCTTGTCACCGCGTCCGGTCGACGTCTTGCCAATCGCGTCGACGACGTCACGGCTGGCCTGGTCGGCCACCTCCCCGAAGATCGTGTGCTTGCGGTTGAGATGTGGCGTGGGGCCGAGGGTGATGAAGAACTGTGAACCATTGGTGCCAGGGCCGGCGTTGGCCATCGCCAGCAGGTACGGCTTCGAGAACGCGAGCTCGGGATGGAACTCGTCCTTGAACGTGTAGCCAGGCCCACCCGTGCCGGTGCCCTGCGGGCAACCGCCCTGGATCATGAACCCGTCGATCACCCGATGGAACGTGAGGCCGTCGTAGAACGGCTGGCTGGAAGGCTGCCCGGTAGCCGGGTCGGTCCACTCCTTCGACCCTTCGGCGAGCCCGACGAAGTTCTCGACGGTCTTCGGCGCGTGGTTGGGGAACAGCTGGATCGTGACATCGCCGCGGTTCGTCTTGAGCGTGGCAAACAGGTCTTCAGCCACAGGTCACCTCTCGGGGTCGGGCATCGGGTTTGACGGCCGTGGGGTCACCCCGGCCACTGACGGACAGTGCCATCCTTGCATGCTGCTCAAGCGGATCGAGCCGCCGTTTCAGCCGGGTCGTCGGGGTTGAACGGTGGTGAAACAAGCAGGGATGGGTAAGAGTAGGGTTACCAGGCAGTTCAGCCCCGATGCTTGAGATGTCCCTGACACAGGAGGACCCCGCTGTGGCCCTGACAACAGCCCGCAAGAAGGCACGTTCCGCCGCCAAGGACGCCCGCGGCAGCATACCGCCAGCAGCCGAGGCGGCCTTGGACAAGATCGGCACGGCGACCGACCAAGTCATCTCGTCGGTCTCCTCAACTGTCGGGCCCACCCTCGGGGAAGCCCGCGACCGCATCGGGCCTGCGGTCGAAGATGCCCGCGACAAGCTCGCACCGGTTGTCGCCGAGGCGGTGGCACAAGGGCGCAAGCGCGGACGTGAGGTCGCCGAGCGCGCCGGCCTAGTCGAGGAGCAGAAGAAGAAGAAGAGCCACAAGCTGCGCAACTTCTTGCTCCTCCTCGGACTCGGTGGAGCAGCGGCGTACCTCTACAACAAGCTCACCGGCAAGGATGCTGATCCCGCGTGGACGACCAGCCGTGACACCGCCGCCGTGCCACCGGCGAGGCCCGCGCACACACCGCCACCTGCCAAGCCGTCGGCTACCTCGCCCTCGAAGGCCGCCGCAAAGCCGGCCAAGAAGACCGCGGCTTCCTCTACAGCAGCCGCCGCACCGGTCGACGGATCGGAGACGGCCCCCACCGCGCCGCTTGCGTCGGAGGAGACCGTCGAGTCTCCCACTCCGACCACGCCGGACAAGCCGCTGCGGAAGAAGAGCGTCTGAACCGCCGGCACGCCGCACCGGGGTGCCGGTTGCTCCCGAATATCGTGACCACCAGTCGGTAGTTGACTGGTGGTCACGACTTTCTCAGCCGACCGCTCTCTGCCCGGCAGTCCCGGAGCGGGCTCGAGTGCTCCCCGGCGGCGGATCAGTGCGTCGGGAGCTGGTCGGCATACGTCTGCCTGACCCGGCCGGTGGCCCGACGTTCGCCGTAGAAGCTGAGGAACGGCACCGTCCCCAGCAGTAGCACCGCGATCGTGAACCCCAGTGGGAACCGAGCTCGACGTGCGAGCAGCGCTGCCGTCACCAGGAACAACATGTAGAGCCAGCCGTGGGCGATTCCGAGATACGTCGTGATCCACTCGCCGAGTTCCTGCGGGTCGCTGCCCTCGTCGGCAAGGTACTTCAGCGGCACACCGACACAGATCAGCACGATGAGCAGGACGCCGACGACGTAAGCCATCACCCGGTACCGCAGCAGCGCTCCACTCACGGTCAGGGACGGTATCCCACCTGATCGGCGTTCGTCTCGGCGGTCTCGAGGTCTCCGACGATCCGCCACCACATGAACCCGACGAAGGCGGCGAACAGCCACCACTGGATCGCATACAACAGATTGCGGATGCCGGCCCACCCGGACGGATCAGGCGCTGTCGCGGTTATCGGGGAGAGACCCTGCGCCGGCGAGCCGGACGCGATGACGTAGCCGCCGTAGAGATCCTCGCTGACCGCCTCGACCAGCGGCGCGATGCGGAGCCCGTCGGTGATGCGGCCTGTTCCTACGGGGCCACCTCCGGGCGTCGGTGGCTCGAGCACGCCGGATACCTCCACCTCCCCATCAGGTACGTCGGCCGCCGCCTCGTCGGCGCCTCCGCGCACCACCAGCACGGCCGAACCTGCGTTAGTGAGGAGCGGAGTCACGACGGCGTACCGTGCGTCATTGCCCGCCAGCCCTTCGACGTACAACTGCTCATCGGCGACATAAGTGCCACGCACGGTCACCAGCTTGCCGACACCGTCAGAGGGGAACGCCGCGTCCGGACCGAGTACGTCGTCGAGTGGCTGCGGGTCCTCATCCAGCGTTGCCACGGAGTCCGCGCTCTGGCGGTCGTCGTACACGCCGAGCTGCCAAAGGCCGAGGACCACCATGGTGCCCATCAGCAGCAACGCCACGACAGCCAGCCCAACCGCGCGCGCGTTGAGGTAGCGACTCACACAATGTCCTCGTCGCGGTGGTGGCGCGTCACCTCGTCAGTCTGCCGCACGCCCTCATTCAGTTGAGGACGTGCGGCAGATAATCGGACTTCAGATTGGACACCCGATGCAGCGGGTTGGGCAGATCAGTATCGCGTCAGCAGCTGCTTGCGCAACTTCCAGGCCGACACGTTGCCGACGTTGTCCTTCGAGGAGACCTTGTACACCAGCAGGCCCTTCTTCAGGTATCGCAGCTTGACTGACCAGGTGCGTGCTGTGGTGGGCGACACCTTCGCCGCCCCTGTCTTCGCCCAGGCGGCAGCGCGGGTGGTTCCACCACGGACCCAGGTCTGTCTGAGCGGCTTGTAGGAGTACCAGACCGAGCCGCGCTTCTCGATCGCGCGAAGCCGCACCTTGCGGACACCCGTCCCGGAGTCGTACGACCGTCCCTTCAGCGTCTTCCAGCTCCGCACCGAATGCACTCGGAGCTTCGGCGGGGTCAGCCGCACCCGCGGAGCAACGGAGTCAACCGTGACGGTGACTACCGAGGTGCTGAGCGGATCGGACTGGTTGCCGGCTTCATCGGTGACCGTGACGGTGGGGGAGACGTTGGCGCCCGTCAGGTAACGATGGGTACTGGTCGCGCCGGTTGTCCAAGGCAACGTGGTGCCGTCGCCCCAGTCGACCGTCCTGGAAATCTTGTCGTCCTGGCTCAAGTCGTCCTGAATCTCGATCTGCGTCAGGGTGACCTGGGTCCATCTGGCCCATGCATTCAGTGGCGAGACCGAGAACGTGCCAGTGGGGGCAGTCACGTCATCCACGACGACCGTGAGCTCGTAGACGCGTGTGTTGCCCACTAGGTCGGCGACTGTGACGACGGGGTAGTAGACAGCCTGGGTCGCGCCGTACCCGTGTGCGAATGAGGTGACCGTGCCATCGGCGTCCACGGTGGGGCTGCCGTCGGCCCAATCGACCGCTTGGGTGATTTGGGCATCGGTCGACAGGTCATCGCTGATGGAGTTCACCTCGATCGTGACGTCGCCGTTGGGCGACATCTGCGGTGTGACGGTGTAAGCCGCGACGGGTGCGGTCAGGTCGGGCAGCACGATCGACCGCGTCGCCGCTCTGCCGCGTCGGGGGCCGTTGAAGGGCACCACAGAAACCGTGACGGTGCTGCCGGCTGGGCGCGCTGCCGCGCCTGTGAACGTTGTCGCGGTGACGTTGTCCTGCGCGAGCTGGACCCCAGCACCGTCGGTCATCGTGACCCGGTAGGTCGTCGCGTTGTTCGCGGCCTGCCACGTGCTTTCGACTCGGTACGCAGCGCCAGGCTTGGTGGCTTGCAGGGCAAGCCCAGTCACATTGCCTGGCTTCGGCGGCGGCTTGGCTGTCGCCGTACTCATGGTCCCGGGCAGCAGTGCAGCGACCAGGGCAGCCGTCACGGCCACCGCCAGACCGAGCCCACCGCGGGAGCGAAGATTTCCAGACACCGTAGTCCTCCACATCGTTACGTCACCATGGGTGAACGGAAACTCACCCGACGTTGTTGCCTAGTGTGGTGAAGGAGTGGCGAATCTGAGGTGGTAATTGACGATTGATGTGAGGAAATGTCCGAACAGCCAGGGTGCCACTCCGTTTGGCTGACCTCGTCCAACAGCCGTTCAACCGATTATGTGGCCCGTTCCGCGGAGCGGCACCAGACAGCCTGGTGCATGGAGTGGAGACGAAGGGACTCGAACCCTCAACCCCCTGCTTGCAAAGCAGGTGCGCTACCAATTGCGCCACGTCCCCGGAGTGGTCCGAAGACCCAGCGCCAAACTTTACCGGTTGCGCTCGACCGGGTCGGTTGCCTCGGCCCACAGGTCGGCGTCGTCGCTGCGGGTGAGCTTGTCAAGGACAATCTTGGCGACAGCGGCGACCGCGGCGATGGTCAGGATCTTCTTGAGCATGTGTGCCCCCTGGGCTGGTTGTGGACCGTGGGCCTAAGAGGACTTGAACCTCTGACCTCTTCCTTATCAGGGAAGCGCTCTAACCAAGCTGAGCTATAGGCCCATGAAACGGCGGACGCTGCCGACGCAGGTTACCCCATCCCGACTCCGCCGCCCAAACCAGTTGAGGGCCGTCCAACGGCCCCGGCAAGCAGGCGATTCCACCACGCCAAGTCGGGCGGCTGCCGACCTACTTCAGATCCTCAGCGAGCGTGACCTCGATGCCACCGAGAAGTGAAGCAGCCATGTTGTAGATAAAGGCGCCGAGCGTCGCGAGCGCGGTGATCAGCACCACGTCGATGGCAGCGATCAGCATCGTGATCGCCATCACCCGGTCCATCCCGACATAGTCCTTGATGTCGAAGCGCTCGTCGGGGCTCTGGTTGAGCACCCCCTGGATGGTTTCGTTGATGTGGTCCCACAGACCGGCAGCGCTCATGATCGAGAAGATCAGGAAGACGGCGACCACGCACATGATCCCGAACGCGATCGACAGCAAGAACGACGCCTTCGTCACCGACCATGGGTCGACGCGGAGCAACCGCAGCTTCGCCCGACGCATGGTCCGCGTCCGGGGGGCGCCGGTCTTGCGCTCGGCCTTCCGGGGGGTCTGCTCCTCTCCGTATGCCCCATCCTGCTGTTGGGTGGTCGGCTCGGGCACGGGAGGCACCGGGAACGTCCGGTCCACAAGCGGAGCTGCCGGCGCCTGCTGAGGCGCACCGCCGTACGGCGGCGTCGTCACCGGTTGGGCGCGCGGCGAGCTTGGGCTAGTGGACTTGCGCAGGGACCGCCGCGGCGCCAACGGTTGGTCGTCACCGGGGTTGGTCATCGGCCTGTCCCTCCTGTCCTTCGGTGTCGCTTGCGGTTTCCAGCGGTTCGGTTTGGTTGTCCTGATCCACCTCGACGTCGGCGGGTGATTCCACCTCTGCCTCGTCGAGCAGCTCGTCATCGACCTCACGCTCGGTGTTGCGAGCGATCCCGACGACGGTGTCGGCTTCGGCGACGGTGACGAACTTGACACCCATGGTGTCACGTCCCTTGGCTGGTACGTCGACAGCGGGGGACCGAGTGACCTGGCCTGTCGCGCGGACCGCCATCACTTCGTCGGAGTCGGTCACCACCATCGCCCCCACCAGGGAGCCACGCGCGTCGGCCAGCTTCATGGCCTTGATGCCAAGGCCGCCGCGGCCCTGGATGCGGTATTCCTCTACTCGGGTGCGCTTCGCCCAGCCTCCATCGGTCACCGTGAACACGTAGAGCGGCGGTGCCTCCTCGTCGATGTTCGAGGGCACGACCGACATCGACAGCAGCTCGTCTCCTGCGCGGAACCTCATGCCGGTCACCCCGGATGTCGCGCGACCCATCGGTCGGAGCTGGGAGTTGTCGGCACGGAACCGCACCGACTGACCCTTCCGCGACACCAGCAACAACGTGTCGTCGGCGGTCACGAGCTCGGCGCCGATCAACTCGTCGTCGTCCTCGCGGAAGTTAATCGCGATGACGCCGGCCTGCCGCGGTGAGTTGTAGTCGGTCAGTTTCGTCTTCTTGACGTAGCCGCGTCGGGTGGCGAGGACGAGGTACGGCGATTGTTCGTAGTCGCGGATCGCTAGCACTTGGGCGATCTGCTCGTCGGGCTGGAACGACAAGAGCCCGGCGACATGGCCGCCCTTGGCGTCGCGTGCCGACTCGGGAAGGTGGTAGGCCTTCGTCCGGTAGACGCGACCGGCGGTCGTGAAGAACAACAGCCAGTGGTGGTTAGTGGACGAGAAAAAGTGCTCGACGAGGTCGTCGCCCTTCAGCGCCGCACCGCGCACACCCTTGCCGCCACGCTTTTGCAGACGGTAGAGGTCGGCCTTGGTCCGCTTGGCATACCCGCCGCGAGTGATCGTGATGACGACGTCCTCGTCTGGGATCAGGTCTTCCATCGACAGGTCACCGTCGGCAGGGATGATTTGGCTGCGCCGCTCGTTTCCGAACTTCGCCACGATCTCTGCCAGCTCTTCACTGACGATCCGTCGCTGGCGAGCCTCGTCGGCGAGGATGTCTTCGAGATCCGAGATCTGTGCCTCGAGGTCCTCGAGCCGGTTGATGATGTTCTGCCGCTCCATCGCCGCGAGTCGACGCAGCTGCATGTCGAGGATCGCGCGGGCCTGGACCTCGTCGATGTCGAGGAACGTCTGGAGCTCTTGGCTTGCATCGTCTGTCGTCTGGCTGCGACGGATCAGCGCGATCACTTCGTCGAGCGCGTCGAGCGCCTTCACCAGTCCGCGGTAGATGTGGGCCTGCTTCTCGGCCTCCCTCAGCCGGTAGCGCGTGCGCCGCTGGATGACATCGATCTGGTGGCGGACCCAGTTGCTGATGAACTGGTCGATGGTCAGAGTCCGGGGCACGTCATCGACGAGGGCGAGCATGTTGCAGCTGAAGTTCTGTTGCAGCTCGGTGTGCTTGAACAGGTTGTTGAGGACGACACGAGCGATGGCGTCGCGCTTCAGCACGACGACGAGTCGCTGTCCGGTGCGCGACGACGTGTCATCACGTACGTCGGCGATGCCCTGGACGCGACCCGAGTCGGCGAGCTCGGCAATCTTCAGCGCCAAGTTGTCGGGGTTGACCTGGTAAGGCAGCTGGGTGACGACCAGGCAGACACGGTTATTGCTGTCTTCTTCGATGTCGACGATGGCACGCATCATCACGGAGCCGCGGCCGGTTCGGTACGCCTGCTCGATGCCTTGCGTACCGACGATGAGCGCACCCATGGGGAAGTCCGGCCCCTTGATTCGCTCGATCAGCGCGTCCTGGAGCTCCTGCCGGGTGGCGTCTGGATGCTCCAGCGACCACTGGACCCCGTCGGCAACTTCGCGCAAGTTGTGCGGCGGGATGTTCGTCGCCATCCCGACGGCGATCCCGGCGGAACCGTTGACGAGGAGGTTCGGGTAGCGGGCCGGCAACAGGACGGGCTCGGAGCCGCGCCCGTCGTAGTTTGGCCGGAAGTTGACGGTGTCCTGCTCGATGTCGCGCACCATCTCCATCGCGAGCGGCGCCAACTTGCATTCTGTGTAGCGCATCGCAGCTGCGCGGTCGTTGCCAGGTGAGCCGAAGTTGCCCTGGCCGGACACGAGGGGCGCCCTCATCACCCACGGTTGGCTGAGCCGGACCAACGTGTCGTAGATCGCGGTGTCGCCGTGCGGGTGGTACTGGCCCATGACGTCTCCGACGATGCGGGAGCACTTCGAGAACCCCCGGTCTGGCCGGTAGCCGCCGTCATACATCGCATAGAGCACACGCCGGTGTACCGGCTTCAAACCGTCACGTACGTCGGGCAGCGCCCGGCCCACGATGACGGCCATCGCGTAGTCGATGTAGGAGCGCTGCATCTCCGTCTGCAGCTCGACCGGCTCGACTCGGCCGCCACTCGGCACGTCAGGAGTTGTCGTCGTGTCGTCTGTCATGTGTCACTTCCGGTTTGAGCGTCGGGAGGTGCGTGCGATGGCAAGGCGGAGGAGTGAAGGCGGGCTTGAGCGAAGCGGCCCGTCGAGCGACGAGAACGCAGCCAGCGTGCGTGCATCTCGGCGCACATCAGATGTCGAGGAAACGGACGTCTTTGGCGTTGCGCTGGATGAACGAGCGGCGCTGCTCGACGTCCTCGCCCATCAGGATCGAGAAGATCTCGTCGGCGTGCGCGGCGTCGTCGAGGGTCACCTGCGACAGCACCCGGTGGTCGGGAGCCATCGTCGTCTCCCACAACTCGTCGGCGTTCATCTCTCCGAGACCCTTGTAGCGCTGGATCGAGTTGTCCTTCGGCAGCTTCTGTCCGGCGGCCTTGCCGGCTTCGAGTTTCAGGTCACGCTCACGATCGGAGTAGACGAACTCGTGGGGATGCGGGTTGTTCCACTTCAGCCGATAGAGCGGAGGTCGCGCGAGGTAGACGTAGCCGCCCTCGATCAGCGGTCGCATGAAGCGGAAGAGGAGCGTCAGCAGCAACGTCTGGATGTGGTGGCCGTCGACGTCGGCGTCCGCCATCATCACGATCTTGTGATAGCGCAGCTTGTCGGCGTCGAAGTCTTCCTGGATGCCGGTGCCAAGCGCGGAGATGATCGCCTGCACCTCGGTGTTGGCCAGCACCCGGTCGATGCGGGCCTTCTCGACGTTCAAGATCTTGCCGCGGATCGGGAGGATGGCCTGCACGCGAGGGTCACGCCCACCCTTCGCGGAGCCGCCGGCCGAGTCACCCTCGACGATGAACAGCTCGCACTCCTCGGGGTTGGTCGACTGGCAGTCGGCGAGCTTGCCCGGCAGGCCACCACCGCCGAGTAGACCCTTGCGGTTGCGCGCCAGGTCACGGGCCTTGCGCGCGGCCACCCGCGCCGTTGCTGCAGCGATGCCCTTGCGCACGATGTCGCGCCCTTCGGCGGGGTTCTTTTCGAACCACTCGCCGAGTTGGTCGTTGAGGATCTTCTGGGTGAACGACTTCGCCTCGGTGTTGCCCAGTTTGGTCTTGGTCTGCCCTTCGAACTGTGGGTTTTCCATCTTCACCGAGACGATCGCCGTGAGACCTTCGCGGACGTCGTCTCCGGACAGCCGGTCTTCCTTCTTCTTGATCAGGCCCCATTCCTCGGCCCAGTTGTTGACCGTCGTGGTCAGTGCCGAACGGAAACCTTCTTCGTGGGTGCCGCCCTCGTGGGTGTTAATCGTGTTGGCGAACGTGTGCACCGACTCGGTGAAGCTGGTGTTCCACTGCATCGCGACTTCGAGGCTCATCCCGACGGTCTCGTTGGACGCGTCGAACGAGACGATGCTGCGGTGCACCGGGTCCTTCGTGGAGTTGAGGTGCTTGACGTAGTCGACCAGGCCGTCCTCGTAGAGGAAGCGTCGCTCGATGCCCCCAGCCGCGCCGGTCCCGGATCGGATGCCGTCGGCACCGCCGTCGACCGCGCCGTCGATGGTCTGGTCGGCAACGGCTTCGGCGATTCCCGCTGCTCGCTCGGGCCGCTCGTCACGTACGACGATCGTGAGGCCCTTGTTGAGGAAGGCCATCTCGCGGAACCGTGACGCGATCGTCTCGAAAGAGTGGTCGATCGTCTCGAAGATGGTGTTCGACGGCCACCATGTGATCGTGGTACCGGTTTCGGTGGTTGCCTCGTGCCGCTCGAGATCGCCATCCGGGACGCCGAACGTGAACGACTGGGTCCATCGGTAGCCGTCGTTCTTGACGTCGACGATGAGCCTTTCGCTCAGTGCGTTGACGACGGAGGATCCGACACCGTGCAGACCGCCAGAGACCTTGTAACCGCCGCCGCCGAATTTCCCACCGGCGTGCAGCTCGGTGAGGACGAGAGTCACGGCCGGCACGCCCTCGACCGGGTGGATGCCGGTCGGGATGCCGCGACCGTTGTCGATGACGCGCACCCCTCCGTCGGCGAGCAGGGTGACGTCGACCAAGTCGCAGTAGCCGGCCAGGGCCTCATCGACAGCGTTGTCGACGATCTCGGTGACCAGGTGGTGAAGACCACGCTCTCCGGTGGACCCGATGTACATGCTGGGCCGTTTGCGGACGGCTTCGAGACCTTCGAGAAGGGTGATGTTGGACGCGTCATATGACGCCTCGAGCTCAGGCGGAATGACCGATGCGTCCTCAGTCTCGATGGTCGCCAGATCTTCGTGGGGCGTCACGCAGTCAACCTCCGAGGTCGATCGTCTGGTGGTCGCCGTGATGGCGACCGAGGCAGGTCGAGCAGCCACATTCTGCGTGTTGCACCGACGCGATGGAACCGCCTCAACTCAGCACAAAGGCCACCTGTTTGCGGATCCGAGCGGAGGGCGCCCAGGGCACCGATTCAGATCATGGCGGCGGCCTTGCTTAACGTTTCCAGTATAGGCGATTGACGCCCGCATGACGGCACCGTGGTCCCCAAAACAGCCTCGAACTGACGAGAAACCGCCCATGCCCGGCCTCGCAGCACTAGTTCCCGCCACGGCGAGGGCGTCGATGAGGTCCCCCTTACGCCCAGTGACAGGCAGATCGGCTCTGAGCCCTCTGGACGCGGGGCTCCACAAGCGGACCGTCGGTCGTCGCCGACGACCGACGCAAACTCAGCCGTAGGTGTCGCGCGGTCCGCGGCCGTCGCGCACGCTGCGCTGTCCACGTCGCCATGACGGCGTCTCGGGTCCTTCGACGACGATCCGTGCGACGGTGCCGTGACCGAGCTCCTCGTTGAGCCGGCGAACGACGGTGGGTGCTAGCAACTTCAGTTGGGTTGCCCAGGCCGTTGAGTCGGTGCGCACCACTAGGTTGCCCTCGTCAAAGGTCTGTGGTGTGCAGTGCTCGGCCACCTCGTCGCCGACGATCGCAGGCCACCTGGCGAACACGCCGCGGACGGCGACCTCGATCGTCCAGCCGCTCTCGAGAACCAATTTTTCGACGACGGTTCCGACGAGGGCGGGGTCGCGGCCATCGGGGTGCGCTCCGGACACCTGCGTGTCGCGCCGACGCCGCGTCGACTGTGTTTTTGCCCGCGGTGCCGAGCTCGCGCGGTAACGCGCCGCGACAGCGCGCGCTGCCTCCAGTCCGGCCGGGTCGTGGGACGGGTCGTCGTGCTCGACCGGCTCCGCCGGTGGTTCCACGGAGTCGGTGGGTTCAGTCGGCATGCGACACCACCCCGTCGCGTACGTCGAAGCGGTGGTCAACCAGCGCCGCCGGCACATCCGCAGCCACCGCAGCCGTAACCAGCACCTGCTCAGTCTCCTGGACGAGGGCAGCGAGCCGGGCACGCCGGGCGTCGTCAAGCTCCGCAAACACGTCATCCAAGATCAAGACCGGATCGTCACCGTCGGACCGGAGCAGGCTGAAGGCCGCGAGCTTGAGTGCCAACGCGAACGACCACGACTCTCCGTGACTCGAGTAGCCCCTGGCGGGCATGTCCCCCAACGTGAGCACAACGTCGTCTCGATGCGGTCCGACGAGCGTCACTCCACGGTCGAGCTCATCGTCTCGCCGGAGGGCGATCTCCTTGACGATCAGCTCCGACAACTCGGCGCGTTCGGTCGCGCCCTCAGGGAGGTCGAACGACGCCTTGTAGACGATGTCGGCTTCGTTGCCGCGATCGGACCGGGGGACCGTCTGAGCAACGTCGGTGTAGTGGCGGGAAACGTGCGGACGAAGATGCGCCGTGAGGTCGAGCCGTGCAGCTAACAGCTCCGACCCAGCCCTGGCCAGATGCGTGTCCCACGCTTCCAGGGTCGTCAGTGCTGCCTCGTGACGCGCCGCCCGGCCGCGCCCACCGGCGGTCTTGAGGAGGGTGTTGCGTTGTCTGAGTACCCGGTCGTAGTCGCTGCGAACCGCTGCGAACCGTGGCTGCCGCGCCACTAACAGATCGTCGAGGAACCGTCGCCTTGCACTGGGATCCCCTTTCACCAGGTCGAGGTTGTCTGGCGCGAAGAGCACGGTGCGCAGAAGGCCGAGAGCATCACGGGCACGAGGCAGTGGTCCGCGGTTGACTCGTGCCCGGTTAGACCGACCAGGATTGATCTCGATCTCGATCAACGCCTGCCGATCGTCGCGCTGCACTGCTGTTCGGATGATGGCGCTGTCACAGCCGGTCCGGACGAGTGGGAGGTCACTCGCCACCCGGTGGGAAGACTGAGTCGCGATGTAGTCGACGGCCTCGACCAAGTTTGTCTTGCCCTGTCCGTTGGGCCCGAGAAACGCGGAGACTCCTGGCTGCAAGGTGACGGCAACCTCCGCGTAGGAGCGAAAGTCGGTCAACTCGAGCAGGGAGACATGCACTGTGGGCTATTTCGACTCATCGACGTCCGCGGCAGGAGTCGCAGTGGCGGCACCTCCGGCGCGAACGGCATGGCCGCCGAACTGGTTGCGCATCGCCGCCACAGCCTTCATCGCCGGCGGGTCGTCTTGGCGCGACTGGAAGCGGGTGTAGAGAGCGGCGGTGATGGCGTGCATCGGGACTGCATGGTCGATCGCGGCCTCGATAGTCCAGCGCCCTTCGCCGGAGTCCTCGGCGTACCCGCGGATCTGTGACAGACCTGGATCCTCGTCAAGAGCGGCCACCAGCAGGTCGAGCAGCCAGGAGCGGATGACAGTGCCCTCGCGCCAGGACCTGAACACGTCCGTGACGTTCTCGCAGACAGCTGCCTTCTCGAGCAGTTCGTAACCCTCGGCATACGCCTGCATGAGGCCGTACTCGATGCCGTTGTGCACCATCTTCGAGAAGTGGCCGGCACCGACCGGACCTGCATGAACAAAGCCGAACTCGCCGTCCGGTTTCAGGGTGTTGAGCGCGGGCTGGACCTTGGTCACGTCGTCGGCAGCGCCACCGCACATCAGGGCATAGCCATTGTCGAGACCCCAGACACCGCCAGAGACTCCACAGTCAACGAAGCCGATGCCCTTGGCGGCCAGGAGTTGGGCGTGTTGCGTATCTTCTGTCCACCGTGAGTTGCCTCCGTCGACCACGACATCGCCTTCACCGAGCAACTCAGCCAGGCCAGCGATGGTTTCGCGAGTCGGATCGCCCGCCGGCACCATGACCCAGACCACCCGCGGCGCCGGTAACGCATCGGTGAGCTCCTGCAGGCTGTCGACATCGCGGGTCTCGGGGTTTCGCGCGAACCCGACGACTGTGTGGCCGTCGCGGCGCAGGCGCTCGCGCATGTTGCCGCCCATCTTGCCCAGGCCGACAAGTCCGATGTGCATGGTGCTCCCTTCGAGCTTGCGCGGGTGGAGGTGCTCCCAGCTGTCAACCTTGCATGCGCAGCGGCATGAGTAGGTAACGGAAGTCGAGGTCAGGCGCCGCCTCGGGATCGGCCATGCTGGCAAAGGCTGCCGGCCGCGCGGGCTGGGTCATCGCAATGTGCACATGGGAGCCAGTGATCGCGCCCAATCCGTCGAGGAGATACGCCGGGTTGAATCCGATGGAGATGTCATCGCCGACGAGGTTGGCCTCCAGCGACTCCGACGCCTGCGCCTCCTCGCCGTTTCCGGCCTCGAGGTTGACCAACTGCTCGCTGAACGACAGGCGGATCGGGGTGTTGCGGCCCGCCACTAGCGAGACCCGCTTGACGGAGTCGATGAGAGCGGCGACCTCGACCTGGGCGCTGATCTCGGAGGTGTTCGGGAACAGTTGCCGGACGTTGGGGAATGCGCCCTCGATCAGCCGAGTCGTCGTACGACGCTGGCCGCCCGCCGCACCGGACTCGAACCCGATCAAGCCATCGCCGCCGTCGGAAGTGCCGAGAGCAATGCTCAACTCGCTGCCCGCTGAGAGTGATCGCGCGGTTTCGGCCAGGACCCGGGCCGGCACCAGCGCCGTCACCGCAAGATCAGTTTGGTTGGGCCGCCAGGAGAGCTCGCGCAGGCTGAGCCGGAACCTGTCTGTCGCGAGCAGGGACAGGGTGGATCCATCGATCTCGAGCTTGACACCAGTGAGGACGGGCAGCATGTCATCGCGGCCGGCGGCGGTCACCGCCTGCTGGACGGCGGCCGCAAACACGTCTCCGTCGACCGTGCCGGACACCTGGGGCATCTCGGGGAGCTGGGGGTAGTCCTCGACCGGCATGGTCTGGAGGCTGAAGCGCGAACTCCCGCAGGTCAGCGCAAGTTTGGCGCCGTCAAGCGTGACGTCGACCGGTTGGTTGGGCAGCGCCCGGGCGATGTCGGCGAGCAGCCGGCCAGACACCAGAATTTGGCCGTCGTCGGCGACATCGGCGGGAGCGGTCACCCGCGCCGACGTTTCGTAGTCGAAACCGCTCAACGTCAGTCCGTCAGGCCCCGTCGTCACCTTGATCCCCGACAGTTGAGGCAACGTGCCCGGGCGCGTCGGGATACTGCGAGCGGTCCAAGCGACCGCCTCGGCGAGTACATCCCGATCGACGCGGAACTTCACGATGTGCTGCCTCCTGACTGTCGCCCACGCGGCATCTCGCTAGGCGGGACCAGCGTCGCGCTGATCTCGATGGACGTGAATCCTGCCACGGACCACCGACGTTGGGGAGACGTGGGCCTACCCTGAGTGAGTTTTCCCCAGTCACAGCCCAGGCGTGGTCTTGGAGAGGTAGTCATCCCGGAGTAAGTCCCATCGTCTTCATAGGAGCCGTGGATACTGGGGATAACCCATAGAACGCCAGGTCATCGAGGGTGCTCGTGGCGTGCCTGGATGTTGACAACTGCCGGATCCAGGTGGCGTGCGGTGGACGGCGTGCGCCGAGCGGACTCGTCGTCCACAGCCGTCCACAGGTTCGACCGAGTTGTGCCGGTGGGGTCCACAAGTTTGTCCCCAGCATGTGTGGGGACCTGGTGCGCGGGTTCACTGCTGCCGGGCCTGCTGCTTGATCCGGTTGGTGAGCTCCCGGACCTGGTTGTAGACACTGCGCCGCTCGGCCATGAGCTGCCGAATCTTGCGATCGGCGTGCATGACGGTGGTGTGGTCGCGGCCACCGAACTGCTGCCCGATCTTGGGTAGCGAGAGCTCGGTGAGCTCGCGGCAGAGGTACATGGCGATCTGTCGACCGGTCACCAGCACCCGGCTCCGGCTCGTTCCGCACAGATCGTCGATGGACAGGCCGAAGTAGGCAGCGGTTTGGGCGATGATCACCGCGGCCGTGATCTCCGGCTCGCCCCCTTCAGGGATCAGATCCTTCAAGACGATCTCCGCGAGCGTCAGGTCGACAGGCTGCCGGTTGAGGCTGGCGAAGGCCGTGACACGGATGAGCGCGCCCTCCAACTCACGGATGTTCGTCTGGATCTTGCTCGCAATGAACTCCAGGACGTCGGCCGGCGCGGTGAGCCGCTCGGTGGCTGCCTTTTTGCGCAGGATCGCGATCCGGGTTTCGAGGTCAGGCGGCTGGACGTCGGTGATGAGGCCCCACTCGAACCTGTTGCGGAGCCGATCCTCGAGTGCCGCCAACCGTTTCGGCGGCCGATCAGACGTGATGACGATCTGCTTGTTCGCGTTGTGAAGCGTGTTAAACGTGTGGAAGAACTCTTCCTGCGTCTGGATCTTGCCTTCGAGGAACTGGATGTCGTCGATCAGTAGCACATCGACGTCGCGGTAGCGCCGCTGGAAGCTCGCGGCCCGGTCGTCGCGGATCGCGTTGATGAAGTCGTTGGTGAACTCTTCGCTGCTGACGTAGCGGACCCGCGCTCCGGTGTAGAGGTTGCGGACGTAGTGACCGATGGCGTGCAGCAGGTGGGTCTTGCCCAGCCCGGAGTCACCGTAGATCAGCAACGGGTTGTAGGCCTTGCCCGGCGCCTCCGCGACGGCGACGGCGGCAGCATGGGCGAACCGGTTCGACGACCCGATGACGAACGTCTCGAAGACGTACTTCGGGTTGAGCCGGGTGTCTTTGACGCTGCCCTTGGATGCCTCGGCCGCGGTGACGGTGGGATGTGGCTGGACCACGGCGGGCGCCTGGTCGGCGATCACCGGGGCGAGCGCGTCAGGGAGATCGAAGTCATCATCGGCGATGCTGTCGTCGGCAAGGCTCGTGTCGACAGTGACGGCGAGGCGGACCTGATGACCGAGTGCCTGGCTCAGCGCGTGCTCGAGGCGGGGCCGCAGCCGGGTCTCGAGTTGGCTGCGGGTGAAATCATCGGGCACCGCGACGATGGCGGTGTTCTCGTGCAACGTGACCGGCTCGGACGCCGAAAGCCAGGCCCGGTGACTGGCAGGGAGCTCCTCGACGATTTTGGTCCATACCTTGACGAGGTCGGCGCCCTGAGTCATCGCGGCTTCAATCTCCCATTCTCGGGGTGGCGTGCAGACGGAGAGGAAACCTACATCCACATACTTGTCCACAGGCTGTGCACAGTGGGTAATGAGTGTGCGCGAGGCGCCATGTTCACCGGCGGGGAAAACTTCGTGCCGTTCCGGACGCTAACAACAAAACGAACAGCACTTCAAGCGGTTCTCCACAGGTAAGCGCAAAACTCATCCACAGCGGTGCCCGTGTCGGCGTGTCGTGCGGCGAGCCTGACCCTCCGTGTGTGAAGGTCGCGAGTTTGACCGTCCTGTCGGCCACCGCGTACCGTAAGTCAGTCGGCCTCGTCGGCTGCCGCATACCTCGACCTCACCACCAGCAATTAAGAGATTTGTCGACTTGTCGCTGTGTGGAGAAGTAGTCGGTATGAGGTGGAGTGACGTCGAGCCGTTGGCCCCATGAGTTTCGAGCCCCGGAGATTGTCTCGTGAGTAAGCGCACGTTCCAACCGAACAACCGTAAGCGTGCCAAGACGCACGGGTTCCGTCTGCGGATGCGTACTCGCGCCGGTCGGTCGATCCTGTCTGGCCGCCGCCGCAAGGGCCGTAGCCGCATCGCCGCCTGAGCATCGACTCTCTTTCGTGCTGCCGGCAGGCCATCGCCTTCGACGCTCGGATGACTTCCAGCGCGCGGTACGTCGCGGTGACCGCCGCGGCTCTTTGACGCTGGTGGTGCACCACGTGCCCCTCGTCGACCGCTCCGCAGCCCTGGTGGGTTTTGCGGTCGGCAAGTCTGTGGGCGGAGCGGTGACCCGCAACCGAGTGAAGCGGCGACTGCGGCACCTGATGCGTGACCGGGTGGGTCAACTGGCCCCGTGCCTGCTGGTAGTCCGAGCTACGAGGGAGGCCGCCGACGTACCATCGTCTCGGCTGGCCGTCGATCTGGACGACTGCCTGGCCCGACTGGGAGCGGCGGGGCAATGAGGTACGTTCTGGTAGCAGTGCTTCGGGGGTACCGGGCGGTGGTGAGCCCGATCTACGGAGACGTGTGCCGCTATTACCCCTCCTGTTCGGCCTATGCGCTGGAGGCGGTGCAGCGGCACGGTGCGACGAAAGGCAGCTGGCTGGCCGCCCGTCGAGTGACCCGGTGTCATCCCTGGGCCGTCGGCGGACCCGACCCGGTGCCGACTGAGTTTTCCTGGCGGACGAGATCCGCCGCCACCGCGATGAGCGAGGATCAGCCGTGATCGACTTCTTCGTGTCCATCGGTCACGCCATCATGACGCCGCTGTACTACGTGACGTCGGGCATCTTGATCTTCTTCCACAACCTATTCAATGATCTGCTCGGGTTGCCCAACGGCTGGTCATGGGCGATGTCGATCATCGGTCTGACCATCGTTATCCGCATTCTGCTGATCCCGCTGTTCGTCAAGCAGATCAAGAACAGTCGCAACCTGCAGCTCCTCCAGCCGAAGGTTAAGGAGCTCCAGAAGAAGTACGGGCATGACCGCGAGCGCATGACCCAAGAAACGATGAAGCTCTACAAGGAGACCGGCACCAACCCGCTGGCCTCCTGCTTCCCCCTGCTGCTGCAGATGCCGATCTTCCTGGCCCTGTTCCGCACCCTCAACGAGGCGGCGCACGACAAGGGGGTTGGGTTCTTCCAGCAGGAACGGTACGAGCACCTGGTCAGCTCACTGGCCGAAAGCACGATCTTCGGCACGGTCAAGATCTCCGACTCGTTCACCAGCGCTGACTCCTGGCAGGTTCAACTCGTCGCCGGTTTGCTGGTCGCCTTGATGACGGTCACCACGTTCACGACGCAGCGGCAGTTGATGCGCAAAAACATGCCAGAGTCGGCGCTGACCGGGCAGTATGCCCAGCAGCAGAAGATTCTGCTCTATGTCCTCCCGGTCGTTTTCGCCGTCGGTGGCATCGCGTTCCCCATTGGTGTCCTGCTCTACTGGTCGACCTCCAACCTGTGGACGATGGGGCAACAGTTCTACGTCATCCGCAACAACCCGACCCCGGGCACGCCTGCCTTCGACGCGAAGAAGGCACGAGATGCCAAGAAGCACCCTGAGGGCGGCGTCGTGGCGACCGAGCCGATGGTGACCGAGCAAGCGCCACCGAAGCCACCTGCCCGCACGCAGCCGAAGAAGAAGACCCGCAGCCAACGCCGACGTAAGAAGTAGTCCGTCTCCCTCCCTGACACTGGAAGTTGCCACGACTCCATGACTGAACACGACACGACCACCCCGCCCGACGCCACGACTGATACCAGCGCGGAGTCGGCTGATACCAGCGCCGAGGCGATCCCAGATGCGCCGAAGCGCTTCAAGCAACTCGAGGCCGAAGGCGATATCGCCGCCGACTACCTCGAGGAACTGCTCGACATCGCCGACCTTGACGGCGACCTCGACATGGACGTCGAGGGCGACCGTGCGGCGGTCTCGATCGTCGGGGATCGGCTGGACGCACTCGTCGGGGACGACGGCCAGGTCCTGGATGCGTTGCAAGAGCTCACCCGCCTGGCGGTCTACCGCGAGACCGGCGAACGGTCCCGGTTGATGCTCGACATCGGTGGTTTCCGCGCCGACCTCCGCACCAACCTCGTCGAACTCGCCCAAGACGCCGTGGCAGAGGTCAAGACCACGGGCGAGCCGGTCAAACTGGCGCCGATGACGCCGTTTGAGCGCAAGGTCGTCCATGACGCGATCGCGGAAGCTGGGCTGACCAGCGCATCGGAAGGGGTCGAGCCGACCCGGTGCGTCGTGGTGTCGCCGGCCCCCTGACGTCGTACGCCGGTGGACTCGTCACGGGACAGCCCGAGAGTTTCACGTGAAACGATCAACTCGACCGGGGTCGGCGCCCTGTTCCCCGACCATCAATCAATAAGTGCCTATGTCGACTTATTGGCAAGTCTTGGCGTCGACAGGGGGTTGATCGGTCCGCGCGAAGCATCCCGACTGTGGTCGCGCCACATCGCCAACTGTGCAGTGATCGCACCCGCGATGCGGCAAAACGCAAGCGTGTGCGATGTGGGCTCGGGGGCAGGCCTTCCGGGCGTGGTGCTCGCGCTCGCGCGCTCTGACCTGCGGGTATGCCTGGTGGAGCCGTTGCTCCGGCGAACTGAATTTCTCGCCGAGGTGGTATGCCGGCTCGAGCTGGCCAATGTCGAAGTCGTCCGGGCGCGAGCCGAGGAGCTCCACGGGACGCGTACGTTCGACGTCGTCACCTCCCGCGCCGTCGCGCCACTCGACCGGCTGCTGCGGTGGTCCTGGCCTTTGGTGGCGGAATCGGGTGAGATGGTAGCGATCAAGGGAGCACGCGCGGGTGCCGAAGTGGAGAGCCAGCGGGCAACCTTGCATCGGCGCCGTCTCGTCGCGCAGATTGAGACGTGGGGTGCGGATGTCGTCGATCCCCCCACGACGGTGATTCGGATACAGTCGGCGCGCGACGCGAAGGAGGACGACCCGACGTGAACGACACCCCGGTCACGGCCCGGCTGGGCTGGCCTGGTGCGGCCACGCCCGCGAAACCCGGCCTCGGATGGCCGGCCGGTCCGGTGGCCACGCCCTCGTTCAGCGGTTCAGCGGTGATCACTGAGCCGGCGGCGGCGGAGCCCACCGTGATCTCCGAGCCTTTGACCCCGAGCGACAGCCCTGACCCGGCTGCCGACGCAGGACCTGCCGCGCCTGTTTCACGTGAAACCACCGACTCGCAGCCCACCGCCGCCGAGGTGGCCGCCCAACGCCAGGTGGGAAACGGCAGCACGCAGACTCCGTTGGCGGATGACACGCAGCGGCGACTTGCCGGGCTGGCAGACGCCCGCGCCCGCATCCTGCCCCGGCCCGCCGAGCCGCGCGTGCTGGTGGTGGCGAACCAGAAGGGTGGCGTCGGGAAGACGACGACGGCAGTCAACGTGGCGGCCGCCCTCGCGCAGCAGGGCATGAAAGTGCTGGTCGTCGACCTCGATCCACAGGGAAACGCCTCCACAGCCCTGTCTATCGACCACACCGAGGGAACCCCCGGCACGTACCAGGTGCTGATCGAGGGAACGCCGATGAACGACGTCCTGGTCGAGTGTGAGGAAGTGCCGAGGCTCTTCGTCGTACCCGCAAGCATCGACCTTGCCGGGGCCGAGATCGAACTCGTGTCGATGGTGGCGCGCGAGACGCGGTTGCGCCGGGCACTCGACGCCCATCTTGCTGAGTCGGCTGCGGTCGACGACCGGTATGACTACGTCTTCATCGACTGCCCTCCGTCGCTGGGACTGCTCACCGTAAACGCGCTGTCTGCGGCCAGAGAACTCCTCATTCCCATTCAGTGCGAGTACTACGCCCTGGAGGGCTTGACGTCACTGCTACGCACGATCGACTCGATCCGCGAACACCTGAACCCCCAGCTCGTCGTCGGAGCGATTCTGTTGACCATGTATGACGCTCGGACGCGACTTGCTGCGGGCGTGGCCGACGAGGTCCGCCACCACTTCGGCGACGTCGTTCTGAAAACCGCGGTCCCGCGATCGGTCCGCATCTCCGAGGCACCGAGCTACGGGCAGACCGTGGTGACCTACGACCCCAGCTCGGCTGGATCCCTCTCGTACCTCGAGGCGGCCAGCGAGCTTGCCCAACAAGTCAACGACGCCGACCAGAGGAAAGGCACGACGTGAGCACTCCCCGGCGCGGCCTCGGGCGAGGCCTGGGTTCTCTCATCCCGTCCGCGCCCAGCCGCACTCAGCAGCCTGACTCCGCTGAGCCGCACGAGCACGGCGCCTCTCAACCAGACCACGGCGCCGCCGACGCGACGACCAACGGTGGTCGCCCCCCTGGATCCGAGATCATGGCGGTGGCGGGCGCGGTCTTTGCTGAGCTCCCGATCGGTCAAATCGTGCCGAATCCGCGTCAACCACGCACCGCGTTCGACGAGGAGGCGATGACCGAGCTCGCAGCTTCCCTGGGCGAGGTCGGGTTGCTGCAGCCGATCGTGGTCCGCGAGCAGGCGGCCGGTCGCTACGAACTGATCATGGGCGAACGCCGCTGGCGGGCTGCGCAGCAAGCCGGCTTCGACGTCATCCCGGCCATCATCCGTGATACCACCGACGACGCCCTGCTACGCGATGCCCTGCTCGAGAATCTCCACCGCGCTCAGCTCAACCCGCTGGAAGAAGCAGCCGCCTACCAGCAACTACTCGACGACTTCGGCTGCACCCACGACGAGCTGGCCACCCGAATCGGCCGCTCTCGGCCGCAGATCTCCAACACGTTGCGCTTGCTCAAGCTGTCGGCGCCGGTGCAACGCCGGGTTGCGGCCGGGGTGCTCTCGGCCGGGCACGCGCGCACGCTGCTCGGTGTCGAGGACTCGGCCCGCCAGGACGCCCTCGCCGCGCGGGTTGTCGCCGAGGGAATCTCCGTGCGCGCACTCGAGGAGCTCGTGGCAGTCAGTGGTGACTCTCCGCCGGCTGCGCCGACACGCCGCCCGACCATGTCGGCGCCCGGCCTCGTCGAGATCGCAGATCGCCTATCGAACCGCTTCGAGACGCGTTGCAAGGTCGACCTCGGCAAGCGTAAGGGCAGGATCACCGTCGAGTTCGCGTCCCTGGACGACCTGCAGCGCATCCTCGCGTTGATGGATCCAGCTGCCGATCAGACAACCTAGCAATTTGTCGACAAACAGACTCGGCTACGTGTGACCTTCTCGACGCATCGCGTCTGCTCAACGCCCGGTGGGCCTCGACGGGATCTAGCCCGCAAATCGTGACCAGTTGGCGTGGGAGCGTTGCAACGAATCTTTCGAAAGAGTAGTTTCGATAGGTGACCTTGACCCGGAGGCGGGTGACCTCAGCCGACGACATGCGGGCGCTTGCCCATCCGGTTCGGCTCGACCTGCTGGAGCTTCTCGTCGTACACGGCCCGATGACGGCGACCGACGCGGCCGCGGCGCTGCATCAGACGCCCGCGAACGTCTCGTGGCACCTGCGCAAGCTGGCCGAATACGGATTCGTCCGCCAGGCTGCCAGCGGCACCGGCCGCCGCCGCCCGTGGAAGGCCATAGCCGAGTCACTCAGCTGGGGACAAGACCCGGACGACGCTGCGCCGGCGGCCGCCCTCGACGACGTGACTCTCGAGCGTGAGGTGCAGCGGCTGCGGGCTGCTCTCGCGCACAACACGGCTGAGACGCAGTCCTGGCGTGACGCCACCGCGGTCTTGCAAGCTCGCCTGTGGCTGACGGCCGCTGAGGCCGCCGAGATCGGCGAGCGACTGCGCGAGTTGTTGCTGTCCAAGAGCGAGGAACGTCACAACCCGGCACATCGGCCTCCCGACGCCCGCGTCATGTCGCTGGTGGCATGGGTTGTGCCCCAAGGGCCGCTCGAAACCAGCGCACACGCGCAACCGGGCGACCAATGAGCGCGACCCTCGCGGTCGGCACGGCCATGGAGGGCTGAGTCTCAGGCGGTAGCGGCACCGCCGGCTCGGTCCACTGCGCGCCGGCAAAGCTCGGCACACATCTGGCCGAGGTCAAGACCGGCTGCCTCGATCGACAACGGCACGAGCGAGGTCTCCGTCATGCCCGGGGCGACGTTGACCTCGAGAAACCAGACGGTTCCGGCCAGGTCGACCATCAGGTCCGAGCGCGAGAGGTCGCGCAGTCCCAGCGCCTCGTGCGCTGTCAGGGCCACCTGGCGGCAGTCGTCGACGGTCTGATCTGGTAGCTCCGGCGGAACCACGAACTCGGTGGCCCCGGCCGTATAGCGAGCCGAGTAGTCGTAGATGCCGCCGTCGGGGCGGATCTCGACCGGGAGGAGGGCGCGCCCTCCGTCGTCGGAGTCCACGACGGGCACGCTGATCTCGACACCGGCGATGAGCTGTTCGACGAGCGCAACGCTGCCATAGGCGAAGCACGCCACCATCGCCGTCGGCAGCTCTGCCGGTGTGTGCACGGCCGAACAGCCGAGCGCGGAGCCGCCCTGTGCGGGCTTGACGAACATAGGCAGCCCTAGCCGGTCGATGAGCGCGGCCATCACCGCCGCCGCCCCGACCTCCCGGAACGTGTTGGCCGGCAATGCCACCGAGTCCGGCGTCGCGACCCCAGCGCGACGAAGGACCTGCTTCGCGATCGGCTTGTCGAACGCCATCCGGGCGGCTGCTGGTGTGGATCCGACGTACGGCACCGCTGCGAGCTCGAGCACCTCACGTAGGGCACCGTCCTCGCCCGCCTCGCCGTGCAGCAGCGGCAGCACACAGTCGGGGCGCTCTCGCTGCAGCCACGGCATCAGCTCGGAGTCGACGTCTCGCACGGTTGCGTCAACGCCGACCGCCGCCATGGCCTCGGCTACCCGCCGGCCGGAGCGCAAAGACACATCCCGCTCGTGGCTCAGACCACCGGCCAGCACGACGACATGCTGCGTGTTCATGTCCCTGCCTCTCAGTTCAGGTCGGTGTTCGGGGTGGAGTAGCCGCGCGTCGGTCCTGCGCTGGTTGCGCCGAACATCTCACGCAGCTCAAGCTCCTCGGCCATCACGGCGGCCAGGCGTCGTACCCCCGTGCGGATCCGCTCTGGCGAGGGATAGCAGTAGCTCAGGCGCATGCACGAGCTGCCGCTCCCGTCGGCGTAGAAAGCGGTGCCGGGCACGTATGCCACTCGGGCCGTCACCGCGCGGGGCAGCATGGCACCGGCGTCGAGGCCGGGGGGCAGTGTCACCCAGACGTAGAACCCACCCGCCGGGATCGTCCAGGTGGCGCCGGGTGGGAAGTACTCGTCGAGCGCGCTGAGCATCGCGTCTCGGCGCTCCCGGTACATCTGGGTGAAGTCCTTGATCTGGCGTTGCCAGTCGTGGCCGTCGAGGTAGGCGCTGATCGCGAGCTGGCTGAACGTTGGAGGGCAAAGCGTCGCTGTCTCCTGGGCCAGTACGAGCTTCTCGCGGACGGCGTGCGGCGCCAGCACCCAGCCGACCCGGAAGCCCGGTGCGAACGTCTTCGAGAATGAGCCGAGGTAGACGACCCCCTCTGCTTCGTCGGCGCGCAACGGCCGGATTGGTTCCGCATCGAAACCGAGCAACCCATACGGGTTGTCCTCGACCACAAGGAGATCCGCGCTGCGGCAGATCTCGAGGATCTCGGTACGTCGTCTGGCCGCCAACGTGACACCGGCCGGGTTGTGGAAGTTCGGGACCGTGTACAGGAACTTGGCGCGTTTCCCCGCCTTGGCCACCGACGCGAGCGACGACCGCAGCGCCGCAGGCTGCAGCCCTTCGTCGTCCATGGCGACGTGCACCACGTCGCACTCGTAGGCGCTGAACACGCCCAGCGCACCGACGTAGCTCGGCGCCTCACAGACGACAACGTCACCGGGGTCGCAGAAGACGCGCGTCACCAGGTCGAGACCTTGCTGACTGCCGACCGTGACGACGACGTCGTCGGGGTGCGCGTCGATGCCCTCGAGCGCCATCACGTGGCAGATCTGTGAGCGCAGGCCGGGATCCCCCTGACCCGAGCCGTACTGCATCGCCTGTGCTCCCTTGTCGACAACCAGGTCGGCCAAAGTCTCGGCGACGGCGTCGAGCGGGAGGCCGGAGATGTTCGGCATCCCACCGGCCAGCGACACCACCTCGGGACGGCTCGCGACGGCGAACAACGCCCGGATCTCCGACGCCTTCAGCTTCTTCGTCCGGGTGGCGTAGTCGTCGACGTAGGCGTCGAGGCGCGTCTGCCGCACCGGCCGCCGGGCCGCCGGTTCGTCGTCGTGCGGCTGGTCCATGCCCGCCATTCTCCCCGAGCCGGTAGCGCGGTGGTGACGACTACCATGTCTGGTGAGACGTGTCCTCGACGGGACGGAGGTCCGCCATGCCCGCCAGCGAGCGACGCACGACACGACGACGCGCTTTCGCCGGCTTGGCCGGGGGACTCGGTGTGGGTGCCGTTGGCGGGTTCGTGGGCTCTCTGCTGCGTCGTCGACGTGGGTCTTCCTATGCCAGGGCGCTGCGCCAGCCCGACCCGCCCGACGACATACCCGATGACACGGCAGACGAACGGGACCATTGACCATGGGCAGGCGCTTCGTATCTCTCACCGGTGACAACGTCTCCGAGCTGCCCGATCCGTGCCGCGGTTGCGTCTTCTGGGAGGCCGGACACCGCCGACCTGACCCGGCCGCCAAGGACGACTGGCTGTCGGCGGTCCTGCTCGACTGGGGCAGTTGCGGCCAGCTGCTGTACGTCGACGGCGAACTCGCTGCCTACGCCGTCTATGCGCCGCCGCAGTACGTCGCACTCGGCACCAGCCCTGCCGCCGCGCACACGAGTGAGGACGCGGTGCTGCTGATGACCGCTCGGGTGATGCCGGAGTTCAGCTCCGCCGGCAACGGGCGGTTGCTGATCCAGTCGGTGGTGAAGGACCTGATGCGGCGCCGTGGCATCGAGGCGATCGAGGCGATCGGCGATGCCCAAGGGCACGAGAACGCCTGTGTCGTGCCGGCGAGGTTCCTGACGGCGGTCGGCTTCAAGACGGTGCAACCGCACCCGCGCTACCCCAGGTTGCGGCTTGACCTGCGCAATGTGTTGACATGGCGGGCCGAGGTCGAGGTTGCGCTCGAGCGGTGGCTGGGTGCAATCAGGCCGGAGAAGTCGGGCGGCAGACCAGTTGGGCTCAGTCCCCGCGACAACGGGTCGGCCTAGGCAGCAGCGGTCGCCACCAGCGACCTGGCGTGATCAACCCACCGCGTCGCGGTCAGGCGATGAACTCGTCGAGCTGCCTGAGCAAGGACGCCTTCGGCTGCGCGCCCACGATCTGCTTGACGAGCTCGCCACCCTTGTAGACGTTCAGCGCCGGGATGCCGGTCACCCGGTAGCCGGCCGGCGTCACGGGGTTCTCGTCGACGTTCATCTTCACGAAGTTCATCTTGTCGCCGTGCTCGCTGGCAATCTCGTCGAGGATCGGGCCTACCTGGCGGCACGGACCACACCACTCAGCCCAGAAGTCGACGAGCACAGGCTTGTCGGCGTCGAGCACGGTGGTCTGGAAGTCGTTGTCGGTGACGCTAGGAAGATTGCTCATCAAGGCTCCTGATGGGGTGGGCGGATGTGTCAAGAGTAGGTCAGTGGTCCGACAACGAGGTGAGGTAGCGCTCTGCGTCGAGCGATGCCGCGCAGCCGGTGCCGGCCGCGGTGACAGCTTGGCGGTAGATGTGGTCGACGAGGTCCCCGGAGGCGAAGACCCCCTCCACGTTGGTACGCGTGCTGGTGCCGTCGACGAGGACATAGCCCTCGTCGTCGACGTCGACTTGCCCGCGGACGAGCTCCGAACGCGGGTCGTGGCCGATCGCCACGAACAGACCGGTGACGTCGAGTCGGCGGGTCTGTCCGGTCACCGTGTCGCGGAGCATGACGCCCTCGAGCTTGTCGTCGCCGAGCATTTCGATGACCTCGCTGTTCCACGCGAACTCGATCTTGTCGTTGGCGAACGCCCGATCGATCATGATCTTGCTGGCGCGCAGCTCGTCGCGACGGTGGATCAGCGTGACCTTCGATGCGAACCGCGTCAGGAAGGTCGCTTCCTCGACGGCGGAGTCGCCACCGCCGACGACCGCGATGTGCTGCTCACGGAAGAAGAATCCGTCACAGGTGGCACACCAACTGACGCCGTGGCCGGACAGCCGGTCCTCGCCGTCGATGCCGAGCTTGCGATACCCAGATCCCATCGCCAACACGACCGCTCTTGCCTGGAAGGCGTTGCCCGCTGAGTCGCGGACGGTCTTGATGTCGTGGGTCAGGTCGACGTCGGTCACGTCGTCGGGCACGAGCTCGGCCCCGAACTTCTCGGCCTGCTTGCGGAGGTCATCCATCAGCGCCGGGCCCATGATCCCGTCGGGGAAGCCCGGGAAGTTCTCGACGTCGGTCGTGGTCATCAACGCGCCACCGGCAGTCACGGATCCTTCGAAGACGAGCGGCTTGAGATTCGCCCGGGCAGCGTAGATGGCGGCGGTGTAGCCCGCCGGACCTGATCCGATGATGATGACGTCACGAACGTCGGTCGACACCTATGCCTCGTTTCGGGGGAGTTGTTTGTCGGGCTCTGAGCCCGCACTCTTGACAACCGATCTTAGGCCGGATCCATTCCCAGTGGCGCCCCGCGCGCGCCGCCCCCGACGGTCGGTAGATAACGGCGCAAGACCCGTCGTGGGGACATTCAGCGACAAGAGGAGTAGGTCAGTATTTCGTCGTGAACAGCCGCTTCGTCGCGGTCTCGCAGTCGACTACTGTCGCCGTCCGGTCTTCGGGGTCGAGCACGAGGACAGCCTTGTCATCGTTCCAGATGACGAGCGACACCGGCCCCGAGCCGTACTGGTCGGTCGGGGTCGCACACCGTCCTTGCAGACGCACAGGCGCCTCCGCCAAGACGGAGTTGGGGTTGTCGGAGTACGTCGCCAGCTGTCTGGCCTGCTTTGTCAGCGAGGTACGGGTCACGACCGTAATGGTGTCCCCCGAGGCGGCGCCCGGTGCGGAATTGTCGCCGCGACCGTTTCCGTTGTCCAGGCTCGAGTCAGCGCCGCCGGCCTGCGAGTCTTCCGACGACGAGTTGTCAGGGAGGTACTGGACTCCGACAGCGGTCGCCAGCACCGCAACCGCGGCCGCTCCGAGCAGTGGCCAGGTGACCCGCCGGTGGGCCCGGCGCGACTCAGCTGGCCCGTCGTGCGGCGTACGCCTGTCTGCGAGGTTCGGTACGCCGCTCGACCGCTCCCGTGAGGCCCGGGTCAGAGCGTCGTCGAGTGATGCCGCCACGTCGGCCGGCATCGGGAGCGGCTCAGCGCCCTCGGCGGCAAGCACGCGTGCCGCGTCGTCGAGCGATGCGACGAGGCCACGACAGTCGGCACAGGTCTTCAGGTGTGCGGTGATCGCACCCGCCTCAGCGCCCGAGATGAGGCCCTCGCGGTGGTCCGCGAGGACATCAACCGGCGGATGCGCGGAGTGGTTCACGGGTGGAGTCCTTCGTTGCTGTTGCGTGTCGAGGCGATGGGAGTCGGATGGGTCGATGACGGTTGGACGTCGTGGTCGGCGCTCGGGTTCCCCTGGTACTGGGCCAGCAGCGGGGCCAGTTTGAGACGACCCCGCGAGCAACGGCTCTTCACCGTGCCCGGGGCGCAGTCGAGGATCGCGGCCGCTTCGTCGACGGAGTAGCCCTCCATGTCGACGAGGACCAGCGCGGCGCGTTGGTCCTCGTTGATCTGGCTGAGCGCGGCCATCACATCTGCTCGGCGCTCGCTGACCTCGGGTGAGCTGTCGGCGCCGGAGCCCTGGCCCAGCAGCGCGGCCCGGTCTTCGTCTTCGGGCAGCGGGTCGGTCGGTCGGGCCCCACGGCGGCGGAGGCGGTCAAGGCAGGCGTTGACGACGATGCGGTGCAGCCAGGTGGTGACCTGTGCGTCGCCCCGGAACGTCTCAGCCCGCCGGAATGCGGACAGCAGAGCGTCTTGTAGAGCGTCAGCGGCCTCCTCGGCGTCGCAGGTGGTCCGCAGGGCGACGGCCCAGAGGCGGTCACGATGTCGCCTGACGATCTCGCCGAACGCGTCGGGATCTCCGGCGACATGTGCCTTCAGGAGGGCGACGTCGTCAGCGGCCGACTCGTGGGTCACCCCAACACCTGGATCTCCGAGATCAGGCCACGATAGGAGCCGGACGACTCGGGGGGCAGACTCGTCAGCCAGATCAGCACGAACCTGGTGCGCACCGGATCGTCGAAGGTGATGCGATCCTGCGTCGAGGCCCTGGTCAGTGTCTCCACCAGCGGGTACTCGTCGGCAGACGTCTGCGGCGCGCTCGTGGCCGTCGACGGGGCGGCACGCAACTCGAGTTCGGCGCCCGCCACGGGCATCGTCAACTGGATGGCGCCTACCTGCTCAGTGCGGCCGAGGTCGAGGACCAGACCCACTCCGTCCTTCAGCAGGCCGAGCCTTGGGTTGTTGTAGTAGGGGACTGTCTCCCACGCGGTGTCGGGGTTGCCGTCGATCGCCAGCGGCACCAGATCCGGGTTTTCGTCGCCGGAGCCGGGCGGTGGGTCGAACGACACCGCGGAGACGGGTCGAATCGGTCGCAGCGGAAGGTCGTTGGACGCGCCCGGTGTTGTGGGGGTGCCCGCGCTGGCGGCGGGCTCGCCGCCGCGCTGGCCGACGAGGTAGGCCAGCAAGATCACGCCCGCTATCAGCACCGCCAGCACGGTCCACAGCAGCGATCGACCCAGCGGCGACGAGTCGGCCCGCTCGGGTCCGGGACCGCCGTAGCGGGGTTGGTCGCCGGTGGGTGGACCCGGGTCACGTGGCAACAGCGCAGGCGGTGCCTCGATCGGCCGCCGGTTGACCGAGTCGGGCGGGACGGCGGGGTTAACCCCCACGCCTGTGGTGCTCACACCTTCGTCGGTGAGGATTTGCCCCAACGCTTCCTTGACCTCGGCCACGGAGGTGAGCCGAGGTCCGTAGCGCGATGAGTTGGACAGGATCCGGTCGCAGACGCCGTCAAGCGAGCGGGGTACGCCGGCCCGCACCTGTCGCGGGCGCAGCAGGCGGCCGTGTTCGGTCGGGGCAGCAGGGAGGCCGGTCATTGCGCCGCCCGGCCAACGTGCCGTCAGGCAGGCGTAGAGGAGCCGTCCGAGGTCGGCGGTGTCTTGTTCCTTGCCCGCGCCGTCGTCTGCTGCCTCGCGCAGCGCGGCGAACGTGCCGAGCCCGACCACCTTGATGCCGCTCGACGTGGTGACGACCACGGTGTCGGGGGCGAGCCGGCGATGCGGCAGCCCCACCCGGTGTGCGTGGCTCATCACGGAGGCGACCTCCCGAACGAGCCAGGCTGCACGACCGGCAGCCAACGGCCCTTCGGCCAGGATCACGTCGAGGGACTGGCCGGTCGCCCACTCGCGGACGACGTACACGAGCTCACCGTCGTCGACGGCGTCGAGGATCTGCAGCAGGCGAGAGTCGGCGATGCGGGATGCCTGCTTCGCGGCGGTGAGGAGGTCGCCCGCTTGTGGCGAGGCCGACGGAAGGATCTGCAGCACGACCGACCGTGCCAAGATCTTGTCTCGGGCGCGCCAGGAACTGGACTCGCCTTCCTCCGCCAGCAGGTCCTCGACAACGTAGCGGTCAGCGAGCACATCACCAGGCTCGACCAGGTGCGTTCCCACGGTCCTCCTCGCTCGGTCCTCACAGTCACTGGCACTCTCATGTTAAGTGCTGCAAGCGACGGAAGTGTGGTGGTTTCAGCCTCTCCCCGTGCGCGACGTCACCAGCGACACGATGCGGCCGATCTCGTGGATCCGCAGCAACCGCGCCAGACCGACGTACGCCACGATGCCGACGACGCCGCCAGCCACCAGCATGACGAGCGCGTCGACCTTGCTGCCGATCTCGAGACCGGCAGCGTCGAGACCGAGGACAACGGCCAGCGCGAGCCCCGCCGCCGGGAGTGCCGCGACCGCCACCCGGATAACGAATCTGCCAAGGTCGGCACCGGCGAGGCCGCCCAGCCTTCGCGACAGCACACTGAGCGACACGAGGGCGCCGACGGTGTAGGAAGCGCCGTAGGCAAGGGCCAGGGCGGGGGCGACATTGCGCGGCGACACCACGGTCGTCAGCCCGATGGCGAAGCCGATGTTGACGGCCGCCACGACGCACTGGATGAAGAACGGGGTGCGAGTGTCTTCGACCGCGTAGAAGCCGCGCAGGACGACGTAGTGGACGCTGAACATCAGCAGCCCTGGCGCAAATGCGACCAACGTGGTGCCCAGTGCCGCCGTGTCCCCGGCGGCCTGACCGTAGCTGAACATGATCGTGGCGAGTGCCGGTCCGAGGACGACCAGCGCCGCGGCGAACGGAACGATCATCGACAGCACGAGCCGCAACGTCTGGTTCATCTCGCGGCCGACATCGTGCAGCCGACCGTCGGCGGCCAGCCCGGAAATCAGCGGGATCGTCGCGGTGGCGAGCGACACGGTGATAATCGAGTGAGGTACCTGTGTCAGCAAGAAGGCGTTGGCGTAGACCGTGAAGCCGCTTGCGTCGGAGTCGCCGCTAGCCGCTTCGGCGGCGCCTGCCGTCGCGCGGCGGACCATCACGTAGAACGCGAGCTGGTTGACGATGACGAAGCCGACCGTCCACATCCCCAGCCGCAGCGTGTGTCCGAGGCCAGTGCCGCGGAAGTCGAACCTCGGCCGCAGCCTGAACCCAGTGGCCTTGAGGTATGGGAAGAGCACCGCTGCCTGCACGGCGATTCCGAGCGTCGAGCCCAGTCCGAGGAGCAACTCCTGCCCGCTCGTGTATCCGCCGCCGGCCGGCCCATCGGCATACAAGAGGATGTACGTCGTGATGAACGCGATCGCGATCAGGTTGTTGACGATCGGGGCCCACATCATCGGCCCGAAGCGACCCCTAGCGTTCAGCACCTGCCCTACCAGCACAAAGATGCCGTAGAAGAAGATCTGAGGCAGGCACAGGCGGGCGAAGTCGATGAGTGACTCGCGCTCCTCAGCGAGTGCGGGGTCGGTGAACCAGCTGCCGTCGACCAGCAAGCGGAGCAGCAGGGGTGCGATCAGGATGAGCACTGCCGTGACGCCGGCGAGCACGAGCGCGCCGAGGGTGAGGATCCGGTTGGCGTAGGCATGCCCATCATCCGCGTCGTTCTTGATCGCGCGGACGAGCTGCGGTACCAGCACCGTGTTGAAGACGCCTCCCGCGACCAGGATGTAGATGCTGTTCGGGATCGTGTTGGCGACGTTGAAGACCTCACCGTGCAGCGAGATACCTATCGCAGCTGCCAAAAGGCTGGCGCGCATGAAGCCGGTGATCCGCGACACCAAGGTGCCCGCAGCCATCACCTTGCTGGCGGACAGGATGCTCGCCGATGACCCCGTGTCGCTGCTCATGGACTGGGTTTCTCGCGCGGCTGCAAGCCCCCGGTACGCACCCGGCGGAACAGCCGGAGCACCGCCGTCCCCACGAGGACCGCGCCACCGACGCCCATCACGACCCAGATCGCTACACCGATCTGGGTGGCGCGCACGTCGAACTCCCACGGCGCGCCGAAGACCCGGTCGTCTACGGTCGCCAGCCGCACCCGCACGGGGGTGACGCCCGAGCTGTCGGACTCGGTGCTGACTTCGATGTCGCGGCTCTGTCCCGGCTCGAGCACGATCTCGTCGATCGGATCGATGCGCAGTGCCGGGTTCTGGGGACGGACGTTGACGTGCACGGTGACGGACTCGTCCAACCCATTGGTGACCGTGAGCGGGAACTGCCCTGACTGGCTCGACAGCGCAACGAAGGTCGGACCAGTGACGGTCAGCTTGCGCAGCTGGGCGGACGCCCCACGCGTCTGCGACCGCGTGAGCGCCAGCCGCCGCTGTGGCTGGCTGACCCACAACGAGGTGGCTGACAGGGCAATGTGACGGTCGAACGCGATGGCCCGGTCGGCCTCATTGGTGTAGACATCCATCAAGGTGCGGCTGGTGTTGCGCATCAGCGCGATTGCGGTGACCAGTTCGTCGCTCAGCTGCGACTGGGCAAGGGTCACCCGGATCGGTCCCTGGTACGCCGCCGGCTCGACCTGGGTTGCTGCCTGGAGATCGACCGGCTTAATCGCCGGGAACGAGTAGGCCTGGTCGAGGTTGATCGTGTCGGCGCGCCCTCCCGGATCCCAGCCGAAGGGGAGTGCCACCAGCGCGATCGGGGGATCTGTGGACTGCTCGAGTGAGCGGATCGTCGCTTCTGCCATCAGGTTCTGGCGGAAGTCGAGGACCCTGGTCGTGGTGGTGAGCCGCTCACCAGCCAGCTCTGTCGCAGTGACCGCCGCCGTCAACGAGCCGCGGGCGCTGGCCACTGAGACCAGGGACGGAAGGTAGGCGGTCCCCTCTTGGGGAGTCAGCCTGACGAAGGTGTCGTCGGACGCCATCTGGATCACCGCACCGGCGCTGCGCGAGACCACCAGGCCACGCCGCGTCGACGCCCCGTCGTTCTGCCAGTTGACGATGCGGCCGGTCAGCCCGTTGCTTTCGGCATACTCCTTGCTCGCCCGGACGGCAGACTCGATGATGCCCGGCAGGTGGCCACGGGCGAGCGCGCTCGAGTCGGGCGACCCCCATGCCATCAACAGCACGTCCTGCCTGGCGGCGGCGGCAGCGAACTCGTCGAGCCAGGACTGGGCTACGGCTTGGCCGCTGCCCTCGCGGCCACTGCCTTTGACAGGCTCCTGCACGCGCGTGGTAACGAGGTACCCATCTGTCATGTCCCTGACGGCATCAAGCAGGGCAGGGTCGACGACAATCTCGACTGAGTCCGGTGGGGCAGAGCCGAGGAACTCGACCAGGTTGCGGAGCGGGCCGCCGGTCGAGAGTGACTGCGCCAGCCGGTCGTCAAGGAAGTTCCCACTCGCGTGACGAATGACGGGGGCGGCGACGGGGACCACAGTGACAATCTCGGCCGGCGGCAGGTCCTCCACCTCATCTGTCAGCAACGGAATCACGGTCGCCGCCCGGGCATCAGCGTCCAGGTCGCGGCCGTCCCGCGTCTCCGCCAGCAGACTCGCCCCCGCCTGGTAGACACCGGGGGCGCCGCTGATCCGCAGGTCGTTGAACGGAACCGTTATCTGGTACGACTTCGTCGTCCCCGGCGGCACGTTTCCGATCTCGTCGAAGAGCCCGATCTCGATGATGCGAGTGCCGAACGGGTCTTCGGACGTGTTGATCGCCGCAAGACCGTCCTTGGTCGTCACGGGCTCGGCCTCGATGTCGAGATAGACCTTGGCGTTGCGCCAGTGGATGTCGCCGATGTTGGTGACCTGGCCGACGAGTCGGAGCGGTTGGCCCTGGCGCAGGGCCGCGGGACGGACGCTGTCGATGGTGAGTGCGAGGCCGGTTTCGTCGGTCAGTGGGTCCGTCACGACCGCCCGTGACTCGGTGCTGCGGCCGCTGAGGGCAGCCGAGATCCCGTGGTCAGGCCCGGTGGCAGACGCCGGACTGCCCGCGAAAGTGGCTCCAGTGACGACTGCCACGCTGGCGGCAACGAGGGCCTTGACTGTGGCGGCGCGACGACGTACGGCAGCCATCACCGAGGCTCGTCGCAGGGGGTTGTCACGCTTTGATGTTAGTGCCCCCCGTCACCGCTCTCCGCTGCCTGCCGACGCCCCGGCGCGTCCTGTCTCTACAGTGGGGCATCGTGTCGAACCAGCAGCCGGAGCTCACCGCGGCGCAGCACTCTGCCGTGCAGGAGCTGATGCGCGCCATCCCGGTCATCGAGCAGGCGGGACAGCGCTTCGGCAAGGCCGGCCACGAGATCGCACTGGTCGGTGGGAGCGTTCGCGACGCGCTGCTCGGCAGGCTTGGCTCTGACCTCGACTTCACCACCTCGGCGCGCCCTGACGATATCGAGGCGGCCCTGACCGGGTGGGTTGACGCCACCTGGGACATCGGTCGTGACTTCGGCACCATCGGCGCCAGGGTCGGCGAGTGGCATCTCGAGATCACGACGTACCGGTCAGATGCCTACACCCGCGACTCACGCAAGCCGGAAGTCGAGTACGGCGAGACGCTCGAGGGCGACCTCTCGCGGCGCGACTTCACCGTCAACTCCATGGCTGTGAGGCTGCCCGGGTTGGATTTGGTCGATTTGTTCGGCGGCCTCGACGACTTGGCCGCCAAGCGGCTGCGCACCCCTGCCACTCCTGAGTCGTCGTTCGACGACGACCCGCTCCGGATGCTGCGTGCGCTGCGGTTTGCCGCGCAGCTCGGTTTCGTGGTCGAAGACGACGTGCTGCGGGCCGTCAGCGCGATGACGGACAGGATTTCGATCGTCTCTGCTGAGCGGGTCCGTGAGGAGTTGGTCAAGCTGGTCCTCGCAGACCGACCCCGGATCGGTTTGGCGTTGCTCGTCGACACCGGCCTTGCCGAGCTCGTCCTTCCTGAGCTGCCCCAACTACAGCTCGAGGTCGACGAGCATCATCGCCACAAGGATGTCTACGAACACACCCTCACGGTCGTCGAGCAGGCCATCGCGCTCGAGGACCGGCTCACTGAAGGCGGTCCTGACTTCGTAACCCGGTTCGCAGCGCTGCTGCACGACATCGGAAAGCCGCGGACCCGCCGCTTCACGAAGGATGGGACGGTGACGTTCCACCACCACGACGTCGTCGGAGCGAAGATGGCGCGCAAGCGGATGAAGGCACTCCGGTTCTCCAACGACGTCACGGATGATGTGTCCAGACTCGTCGAGTTGCACCTGCGTTTTCACGGCTACGGCACCGGCGAGTGGACCGACTCCGCCGTCCGCCGGTATGTCCGCGACGCGGGTGACCTGCTCGATCGACTGCACGTGCTAACGCGGGCCGACTGCACGACCCGCAACGAACGCAAGGCCGAACGACTGCGCCGGACGTATGACGATCTCGAGGCTCGGATCGCCCGCCTGGCTGAGGATGAGGAACTTGCCTCGATGCGACCCGACCTGGACGGCCGGCAAATCATGGAGACACTCGGCATCGAGCCAGGACCCCTAGTCGGTAAGGCGTATCAGTTCCTGCTCGAGCGGCGGATCGACGATGGCCCACTCGGCGAAGAGCGCGCCCGTGAGGAGCTCCTCGCCTGGTGGGCAACCCACTAACGTCCGTGCAACCGCGCGCTGGGGGGACCGGCTGCACGGACGCAAGGGGGGGTTGGGTCGGTTAGGGGCTTCGTGCAACGCCGGCGTCCGACCCGGCTGTCGCGCTGATGCGGGCGTAGGCGAGGGCGGTGACGACATACCCGGCGGCGATGAACGCGAGAAGGGCGTACGACTTGCCGTTGGTCGGGATGATCACGGCGCCAACCGCTGCTGCTGCCACGAACACCACATTGAAGACGACGTCGTACACCGAGAACACGCGGCCGCGGAAGGCATCGTCGACGCCTGTCTGGACGAGTGTGTCGACGCAGATCTTCACGCCCTGCGCGGAGATCCCCAGCACGAACGCTGCCACGAGCAACGCCGCCTCGGTGTAAAAGGCGCCGGGGAACACTTCGGCCACGCCCGCCGCCGCGAGCAGCAGCACGATCCACTGCGGAGGGCTCAAACGCTCGGTGGCGAGTGGTGTGACAACTGCGGCGACCAGGAACCCGACTCCCGAGGCGACGATCGCCAGCGACAGGCCAGCAAGGCCGGCGTCGGTGTCGGCCGGATCATTGAAGTAGTTGCGGTAAAGCAGGATCGTTGCCACCGTCGACAGGCCGTAGAAGAAGCGATGGGCGGCGATGACGCCGAGCGAGTAGGCGGCAGACCGTCGCTCGCGCAGGTGTGCGAGGCCGGCGACTAGACCCCGGACCACGTTGCCAAGCGCGCGGCGAACGTCTGGGCGATCCGGGTCGAAGTCGGGTCCGAGCAGGTCCCGAGGCAGCCGCGTTGTCAGCAGGGCAGCCGTGGCATACACGGCGGCGGCGACGATGACGATCAGGACATCTGGCTCCGGCCCGGGGAGCACGCGCCGGCCGAGGGCCGCGAGTCCGAGCCCGACGATGAAGGCGATCGTGCCCGCCGTGGGTGTGACGGAGTTGGCGAGCACGAGCTCGTGTCGAGGCACGACGTGCGGCAGAGCCGCGGACAGTCCGGCCAGGAAGAACCGGTTGATGCTGAACGCAATCAAGACTGCGACGAAGAGCAGCGGTCCGTCGATACCGGCCCCGATCAGGCTGGCGACGACGAGCACCGGTAACAAGCGGAAGACGTTGCACAGCAGCAGTGTCTGCCGCCTGCTCCAGCGGTCGAGGAAGACCCCGGCGAACGGCCCCAACACGCTGAACGGCAGCAGCACTGCGGCCAGCGCACCCGCGATTGCACCCGCGTCGGGCTGTCGCTCCGGGGAGAACAGAACGAACGACGCAAGGGCCACTTGGAAGATGCCGTCGCCGCACTGGCTGGTGACACGCACGGCAAAGAGCTGCCTGAACCGGGCGAGTGTGAGCAGCTGGCGCAAGGCGCTCACGAGGTGCATGCCCGGAGTCTGCCTCACTCGCGCGCGGCCGGTCTGGCCACAAGCACGACACTGTCGTCGTCGATGCGCGTCTCCGCGTCGAGGCGACTCGACCTGGCGATGGTGCACGCCTCCGCCTGTTGAGCCGCAGTCACCTGGGTGACGAGCGCTCCATCCGGTCCCAGCCAGGTAACGGCTGCTGCTGCGACGCGGCGCCACGGGTCGAGACCGTCGTCGCCTCCGTCGACAGTGTGGAGTGGCTCTGTGTCTCGAAAATCCCGCGGTAGCAGGGGAATCGCCGCACTGGGCACGTACGGCAGGTGCGCAACGACGAGGTCCAGTCGACCGCACAGCTCAGGTGGCAATGCGTCCCACCAGTCGCCCGCATGGACCGTGAATCCGAACCTCGCCGCGTTGGCCCGGGCATGGACGAGGGCACCAACGTCGATGTCGCTGGCATGGACTTCCCATCCGTCGAGCCGGGTCGCGAGAGCGGCCGCGATGGCGCCGGATCCGCACCCGAGGTCAGCGGCTACGCCCGCTTCCCGCGTGGTCGGGCGATCGGCAGCGAGCTCGACCGCCATGTCGACGAGGATCTCGGCTCGTCGGCGCGGGATGAATGCCGGTGGCCCGAGCGCCACCGTGATGCCGGCAAACTCTGCCCACCCCACGACATACTCGATCGGGGTGCCGGCGGCTCTGCTGGCAAGGCGGCGCCGTCGTACGTCGGGAGAGGTGGTCGAGGCGTAGATCAGCTCAGCCTCACGCTCGGCGAAGACCGAACCTGCCGCGCGGAGGTGTGCCACGGCGTCGCCAAATGCTTGTCCGCCTGCGGAACCGACGTCATTCACGGTCTGGAGCCTCTCCTCCCCTCGGTGCCAGGATGGCATGGGAGGAGGCGCGATGAGACTGACGCAGGTAGCCCAGCGAGCAGACGACCTGGAGCGGGCCACCCGGTTCTACGAGATGCTGCTCGGTCAACCGGTTGCCGCGACGTTCGACCCACCAGGGCTGGCCTTCTTCGTGCTGGGGGAGACACGGTTGCTGCTCGACCGCGGCGCCCCACCGGCACTGATCTATGTGGGCGTCGACGACGTACGGCAGCGGATCAATGAGCTCCGGGCCGCGGGCGTCGAGATCGAGAGCGAGCCGCACATCATCTTCCGTCACGAGGACGCCACCCTCGGGCCTGCGGGCTCCGACGAGTGGATGGCGTTCGTCAGGGACAGCGAGGGCAACACCGTCGGACTCGTCAGCCACGAGAGAGCTGACCACCCGGAGAATGCCTGAGCGCAAGCCGCCCACTCAGCGCGGCAGGTACTCGGTGATCAGGACCGAGATCTTGACCGCCCCGGGGGACGGCCGGGACGGAGCCGTTGCCCTGTCCAGGTGGCGGGCCGTCGGGCCCATGTCCAGCAGGTCCTGGGCTTGTTGACCGGTCAACGGCGTGGAGTACTCGACACGCTCGGTGGCCGCCGCGTCGAAGAACGGGCTCAGCGCTTGGTGCAGCCGCTGCTCCTTCGCCGGGTCGACGGCCACCATCGTGGGCACCTCGTCACGAAGCTCGGCGAGGTGCCGTTCAGTCGGCCTTACGACGATCAAGCGACCTGCCGGGTGGAGAATCCGGCGAAACTCGGCCGGGTTGCGCGGTGCGAACACGTCGAGGATGAGGTCGGCGACCCCGCTCTCGAGCGGAAGCGCACGAAAGATGTCGCAGGCTGCTGCCCCGGCACGATCATGTGCCCGAGCCGCGGCGCGCAGTGCGGGCGCGGAGGCGTCCAGGCCTAGTCCCCAGAATCCGGGTAGGTGGTCCAGCACACCGGCCAGGTAGTACCCGGTCCCGCACCCCACATCCACCAGGGCGCCTCGCTCCGGAGTGGTTGCGGCCGCCTTGCCGACCACGGCCTGCCGCAGCACTTCGTAGCAGCCGCTGCCGAGGAACCGAAGGCGTGCCGCGACCATGGCGGCGTCGTCTCCACTGGTGGGTCGCTTGCCTGCGAGCAGGCTCACGTAGCCCTGCCGAGCAACGTTGAAAGTGTGACGCTGCGGGCACTGAACAGCGCCCTCGCCGGCGTGAAGCGGACCACCGCACGTGGGGCAGCGCAGTAGTCGCAACAGGTGCTCGTTGAGTGCCGGAGTAGGGGACACCGAACGCGATCGTAGCCTTCAGTTATCTTGTGTCGCGTCGCATCCGCGCCTTTCGGCGACGCTCTGGGCTTGCCCTGCGTGTATGTCGCTTACCCATTCCCAGCCGGGCTTGGCGGATGGGCCGATCCGCGGGTCGTCAAGATCACGGCCGTCACGCAGGGCTTGCACGTACGCGCGGTCCTGTTCGATCCGTGCGCGTGCCTGACCAGCTCTGCCGACCGATCCGTGGCCAGGGATGACGACATCGACGTCGTCCGCGACGTCCTCCAGCAGGCGCAGCCCAGTGAGGTATTCCTCGATCGGGTCATTCGTGCTGTTGAAGTCGTCGAGCATTGGAATAAAGACATCAGAAAGCATGTCGCCAGCCACGAGAACCCCGCGTTCCTCGACCAACAGTGCTGCATGGCCCGGGGCATGCGCCGGATGCTCGATAATCCGGACTTGAGGACCATCCCAAGGAATCCGCGCGGTTCCGGCGGGCAGACCGGTGATGAGGCCATACAGGTCCAGCGGTGTCTCGTCGGCGATTTCCGGCGGTAACCCCTCAGCGACGCGGGCCTTCCAGTCGGCGTTCGACAGCACATCTTGCATGAAAGCTGCGCAGCGGGCTGTGCCGTAACGGGGCGCTTCGCCGAGCTCGGCGTGCCAGAGCACGTGATCCCAATCAGGATGCGTCGAGAAGCCTGCCACAACAGGCTGGCCCAACTCGCGAAGGTCGTTCGCGAGGCATGCCATTTCGGAGCCTGTTATCCCTGCGTCGACGACCAACACGCCGGACCAGCCTTGTACGACACCGGCGTTGTTTTGGAGTAGCTCGCTCTGGTGGACCAGCACACCTTCCGCGACCTGCGTCAGCATGAGGCTCCTTCCGCTTGTGGTTCGCAATCGCTTGTCGAGACCCTAATACCCGGTGGTGACACCAGTGCAAGTGACTAGAACATACGTTCGATTCGGCGTATCCTAAGGGTATGACGACACACTTCCAAGGCTCTTTGCTGGATGACCCGCAGCAGGTCGGCGCATCCCTTGGCCCGCTCGATGGAGCGGTGAAGCGCACTGCGCTGTCACACGGCGCGTGGGTTGACGTCCTCCCCGGCTGGGTCACCGGCTCCGACGAGATGTTCGAGCAGTTGGTAGCCGACGTGCCGTGGCAGGCAGAGCGTCGCCAGATGTACGAGCGCGTGGTGGATGTCCCACGGCTGCTGTGCTTCTACGGCGAGGGCGCGGCACTCCCGCACCCGCTGCTCGACGAGGCAAGGCTGGCTCTGAGTGCCCACTATGCCGTTGAGCTCGGAGAGCCGTTCGTCACCTCAGGCCTGTGTTACTACCGTGACGGCAACGACAGCGTCGCCTGGCACGGAGACACCGAGGGTCGCAGCCGCACCGAGGACACGATGGTGGCGATCGTGTCGTTCGGGAGCCCGCGCCGGCTGATGCTGCGCCCCCGCGGTGGCGGCGGATCGCTCGGCTTCGCGCTGGGGCATGGCGACTTGATCGTGATGGGCGGCTCGTGCCAGCGCAGCTGGGAGCATGCGATCTTGAAGACCGCCAGGCCGGTGGGACCACGGATCAGCGTGCAGTTCCGCACCCTCGGTGTCCGCTGACGCTCATCCGTCGCGTTCGGTCCACCGCAGCGGGACGAACGAGTAGTACCCAAGCCGTCGTACATCGACTCGCCCACCTGGCAGGCGGTCGACGACCAGCATTCGGCTCGACACCGGGATGACCAGTCGCCCGCCTTCCCCCAGCTGCTGCACGAGGGGATCTGGCAGCGAGCGAGCCTCGGCCGAAACGAGGATCTTGTCGTAGGGGCCAGATTCCGGCAGCCCCAGCACATCGGGGCGTGCCTGCGTGATGCGCACGTCGGAGTAGCCGGCCGCGACGAGGTCGGCTCGGGCCTGCGCGACGAGGTCGGGTTCGAGCTCGACCCCGCGGACCAGCGTCTGGTCCTCGACTAGGTGTGCGAGCAGTGCGGCGGTCCAGCCGGAGCCGGTCCCGACGTCGAGGACGTGGTCGCCTGGGCGCGCGTCGAGCTGGGTCAGCATCCGGGCGACGGTGCTGGGCTGGGAGTTCGTCTGGCCCATCCCGATCGGCAGCGGGCGGTCGTCGGCGGCATACCGGCGGAGGTCCTCCGGCAGGAACCAGACCCGCGGCACCGCCATCATCGCGGCGCGCACCGTATCGGAGATCTCGCGTCCCCTCATGTCACGCCACCGTGCCACAACCCGTCGGGGCTGCGCGAGGGCTGGACCTTCGACGTCACGTTGGCTTCGGAGCGCCGGCTCAGAGCTCGAGGACGCCATCCTTCGACATCGTCGGTACGTCGACTGTGACCGTGTTGGGGTAGATGACGCCAGCCCCGGTGTTGAGAAGCACGACTTCGTCGTCAGCTGTGAGCCAGCCCGACTTGGCGAGCGCCCGGGCCGCCGCCACCGTCGCGGCTCCTTCGGGGCACATGAACAACCCCTCCAGCCGGGCCACGAGCGCCAGCTCGGTGAGCAGATCTGCATCGTCAACCGCGATAGCCGTGCCGTTCGTCTCGGCGAGCGCTTCGAGCACAAGGAAGTCGCCAAGGGCTTTCGGGACGTTGATGCCGAAGGCGACTGTCGACGAGTTCACGACCAGCTCCGACTCGGCAGCACCGGCCTCGAACGCAGTCACGATCGGCGCGCAGCCAGTCGCTTGGACCGCCACCAACCGCGGCAGTGGGCCGTCGACCCATCCCAGCTCCCGGGCTTCCGAGAGCGCCTTGTGGATCCCGATCACGCCGACCCCACCACCGGTCGGATAGACGATCACGTCGGGCATTCGCCAGCCGAGCTGCTCGGCGATCTCGAGGCCCATCGTCTTCTTGCCCTCGATCCGATACGGCTCCTTCAGCGTCGACACGTCGAACCAGCCGGCGCCGGCCTCAGCTACAGCCGCCCCGACGAGCCGGCCAGCGTCCGAGATGAGCCCATCGACGAGTCGCAGGTCTCCGCCGGTGACCACGACCTCAGCACGGGTGATCGTCGGTGCCTCGACCGGCATTGCCACCGTCGCCCGCAGTCCGGCCCGGGCGGCATACGTCGACCAAGCTGCCCCGGCGTTGCCGTTCGAGGGCATCACCAGCCTGGTGGCGCCGAGCTCGCGAGCCCGCGAGACACCCACCGCGGCACCCCGTGCCTTGAACGAGCCGGTCGGGAGCAGCCCATCGTCCTTGATCAAAAGGCGTTCTAGGCCAAGCTCCTTGGCCAACCGAGGTGCGGGCAGCAGCGGCGTCATGCCTTCTCCGAGCGTGACGACATGGTCAGGGCTGGAGACCGGCAACAACTCGTGGTAGCGCCAGAGATCGGGAGCGCGCGAGCCGATGTCGGCGGGTCCAACGGCCACGCTGCTGAGGTCGTAGCGGGCCAATAGCGGTGACCCGTCGGCGGGACACAGGCCCTGCAGGACCGCGGCGTCGTACGTCGTGCCGCACCGCGGGCATTCGAGGTGGTCGAGATTGCTGAAATGCATCGCGCCATCCTGACAGCCCGCCAAGTCGCCCGGGCGCCTCGGTGCCCGTCGTTGTCACTGGACGCGCGAGACCCCGCCTGCTGGTGACAGGCGGGGTCTCGCGGATCGCAGTTGGGAGCGTTAGCGCTCGACTTCTCCACGGATGAACGCTTCGACCGAGTCGCGGCCCTCGTCGTCGGGACGCTGCACCGGGGGAGACTTCATCAGGTATGACGACGCCGCCAGCAGAGCCCCGCCGATACCGCGGTCCTTGGCGATCTTTGCCGCCCGGATCGCGTCGATGATGATGCCCGCCGAGTTGGGGGAGTCCCACACCTCGAGCTTGTACTCCATGTTCAGCGGCACGTTTCCGAATGCGCGGCCCTCGAGGCGAACGTAGGCCCACTTGCGGTCGTCGAGCCACTGGACGTAGTCGGAGGGCCCGATGTGGACGTTCTTGGCGCCGAGATCATGGTCGATGTTCGACGTGACCGCCTGGGTCTTCGACACCTTCTTGGACTCGAGACGGTCACGCTCGAGCATGTTCTTGAAGTCCATGTTGCCGCCGACGTTGAGCTGGTAGGTGCGGTCTAGCACGACGCCGCGGTCCTGGAACAGCTTCGCCAGCACCCGGTGAGTGATCGTGGCCCCTACCTGTGACTTGATGTCGTCGCCGATGATGGGCACGCCAGCGTCCTCGAACTTCTTCGCCCACACGGGGTCCGAAGCGATGAAGACCGGCAAGGCGTTGACGAATGCCACGCCTGCGTCGATCGCGCACTGTGCGTAGAACTTGTCGGCGTTCTCCGAGCCCACTGGGAGATAGGACACGAGCACATCGGCTCGTGAGTCCTTGAGAACCTGGACGACGTCCACGGGCTCGGTGTCGGACTCGTCGATCGTCTCTCGGTAGTACTTGCCGAGCCCGTCGAGGGTAGGACCACGCTGCACGGTGATACCCAGAGGTGGCACGTCGCAGATCTTGATCGTGTTGTTCTCGCTGGCCGCCGTGGCGTCAGAGAGATCGAAACCGACCTTCTTTGCGTCGACGTCGAACGCCGCGACGAACTCGATGTCGCGCACGTGGTAGTCCCCGAACTCGACATGCATAAGCCCTGGCACGGAACCCGACGGGTCAGCGTCTTGGTAGTAGTGAACGCCTTGGATCAAGGACGTCGCGCAGTTGCCGACGCCGATAATCGCTACACGAACCGAACCCATGCGGCTTTTCCTCATTCCCGGTGGTCTGCACTCGACGGGGTCCCGTCGGTGCTGGTGCTGGATATTTCTGGTAAGTCGCCTGCACCCTCAGCAGGCGGCGCGACTCGTTCGCTGTCGATGAGCTCTGTCAGCCAGCGCACTTCGCGCTCGCCCGACTCGAGGCCGTGGCGCTGGAGCTCCAGGGTGTAGGCGTTGACTCGCTCGCGGGAGCGGGCCAGCGACGTACGCACCCCTTCGAGACGTTCCTCGAGCCGACTGCGACGGCCCTCGAGAATCCGTAGCCGGGTCTCCCGGCTGGTATCCCCGAAGAACGCGAAGTGGACGCCGAAGTTGTCGTCTTCCCACGCACTTGGTCCGGCCGCCGACACCAGCGTGGCGAACCTTTCCTTGCCGTCGGCACTGAGCTTGTAGACGATCTTGCCGCGGCGTCCCGCCCGAGCTCCCGGCACGGCCGGAGTCTCGAGGTGAGCGGTGTCCTCGGCAATGAGCCCGTCGCGGAGCAGCTGCTTCAGGCACGGATACAACGACCCGTAGGACAAGACACGGCCCCACCCCAGCAGGCTGGTGACGCGTTTGCGCAGCTCGTAACCGTGCATCGGCGTCTCGTGCAGCAGTCCGAGGACTGCAAGCTCCAGAGCGTCGCCGCGCTTGGCCACGTGCCACTCCTTCCGGTCGTCATATCTCGTGTCAACCTATCGCCTGAATGTATCGTAGCGATACATCGTGCCGCTATCAAGGGCGGCGCGCGCCACCTGATCGCCGGGCGGGGAGCTGAGACGAGATGGGTGGGAAAGTTCTTGGGAGAGCCCGTACGCTCGATGGCACCATGTGGTCTCAACGCTCCGTCATCGACTACTCGCTACAGCGGCGAGCCCGGCTGGCGTCCCTGTTCAACGGCGGCGTCATGACCATGGACGACGTCTGCGATGCCGACCCTTACACACTGCGTGCCGCCAAGTACCACGGTGAACTGGTGCCGGCGCCGTGCCCGGTATGCCGTAAAGAGGAGCTCAGCCATCTCTCGTACGTCTTCGGTGACGAACTCGGCCAATTCTCGGGGCGGATCAAGTCGCGTCGCGAGATCGAGGCAATGGCCCACGAGTACGGCGAGATCCGGGCATATGTCGTCGAGGTCTGCCGAAACTGTGGCTGGAATCACCTTGTCGAGTCGTACGTCGTCGGCGACGGCGTTCCACGCAAGCCCCCGCGCCGCCAGCGCACTGTCGAAGACGACGACTGACCGGCGGTGAGTGGCCGCACGGACTTCCCTGCTCTACTGTGCGGGTTTGAGGCAGCGGGCTTGCCGAGCGCGCCCGCGCCGAGTGCGGACCTGTTTCCGCCGCCTTTGCCGCACCCGCCCCTGATACCGCTGATGAGGACTGATTCGTGAGCAGCCAACCACCACCGACTAGCGGTCCCGGGCGCCGGACCGCTCGTCCCGGTGCCCGCAACGCGGGGTCGGTCAGCGCACCGGCTGGCCGACCGCGACGTACGGGGGCGGCACGGCCGAGGGGCAGCGGGAAGGGTGGCAAGATCCGCGCCCGCGACCTGCACGGCTGGCCGAAGGCGCGCCACATCGCGAAGAAGACGGTGAAGTGGGGCGCGATCGTCGGATTCGCGGGTGCGGTGATGCTCATGATCGCGGTCTACGTGACCTACAAGATGATCGACATCCCCGACCCCAATGAGGACTTCCAGGCGCAGACCACCACCGTCTACTTCTCCGACGGCAAGCATGTGCTCGGTCAGTTCGCCCTTCAGAACCGCGAAAGCATTGCCCTCGCCGACATGCCGCAGTCGATGCGCGACGCAGTGATCTCTGCGGAGGATCGATCCTTCGAGACCAACAAGGGACTCGACCCGAGGGGTATCGCCAGAGCCGCGTGGAGCAACCTGCAATCAGACTCCGGCACCCAAGGCGCTTCGACGATCACGCAGCAGTACGTCAAGGTGCTCTACCTGTCCCAGGAGCGCACCTATAGCCGCAAGATCAAAGAGGCGTTTCTCGCCGTCAAGGTGCAGGAATCCCTGAGCAAGGACGAGATCCTGGAGGGCTACCTCAACACGATCTACTTCGGGCGCGGCGCCTACGGCGTACAGGCCGCGGCGCAGGCGTACTTCGACAAGCCCGCCAAGGATCTCACCGTGGCGGAGAGCGCAACCCTGGCCGCGGTCTTGAACTCGCCCGGGACTATGGATCCGGCGATCGAGCAGTCCAACCGTGGACGGCTGCTCGAGCGCTACCGCTACGTCCTTGACGGCATGGCAGAGGCGGGCACGCTAGACCCCGAGACCGCGGCAAAGCTGCAGCGCCGGTTGCCGAAGTTCCCCCAGATCCAGGAGATCAACAAGTACGGCGGCCAGCGGGGATACCTGCTGACCCTCGTCCAGTCGGAGCTTTCTGCCCTCGACTTCAGCCAAGAGGACATCAATGGCGGCGGCCTCAAGGTCGTCACGACGCTGAACTGGCAGGATCACCGCTCGGCGGTCAGCGCGGTCAAGCAGATCCGGCCACCGGGCAAGCCGGAGCTGCACATCGCGCTGGCCTCGATCGAGCCGGGCACGGGTGCCCTGCGCGCAATGATCGGGGGCAGCAACTTCACCGGTGGTGGGCCACAGGATCAGATCAACTTCGCAACCAGCGCGGGCCAGGCCGGGTCGACGTTCAAGCCGTTCGCGTTGACGGCGGGACTCCAAGATGGCTTCACCCTGCGCGACACGTTCGACGGCAACTCGCCGTACTACTTCCCCAACGGCGAGACCGTGCGCAACGAGGGGGAGAGCAGTGGTCAGCCGGACGGATTCTCCTACGGCACGGTCGACCTGACTCGCGCTACCGCTGACTCGATCAACACGGCATACATCGACCTGACCATGAGCATGGAGGACGGGCCCGACAAGATCGTCGATTCAGCGGTCAGGGCAGGCATCCCGAAGGACTCGCCCGGACTTGACGCGTACTCGCGGGTGGCGCTCGGCAGCGCCAGCATCGAGCCAGTCGAGATGGCGGAGGCGTACGCCACGTACGCCGCCGACGGCGTGCACGCGGACTGGTACATGATCCAGAAGGTGAGCGACGCCGGCGGGATCCGCTACGAGCACAACGACGAGTCCAATCGCGCGTTCAGCTTCGGCATCGCCAGCAACGTCTCGTATGCGCTCCAGCAGGTGGTGGAAGACGGGACCGGACAAGCGGCACTGGCTCTCGACCGCCCAGCCGCCGGCAAGACCGGCACGGCAACCAACGCCGACGGTGACGTGTCGTCGTCGTGGTTCGTCGGCTACACGCCGCAGCTCTCGACCTCGGTGATGTTCGTGCGCGGCAACGGCAATGAAGCGATCAACGGCTACCTCGACTCGTTCTTCGGGGCCGACTATCCGGCCGACACGTGGACGGCATACATGCAGCTCGCACTGACCGGCGAGCCCGTCGAGCAGTTCCCGGACCCGGCCGAGCTGCAAGGCGAGAGTCCGACGTATTCGCCGCCACCGCCGCCGACGACGACTGAGGCGCCCACGACGACGAGCGAGACACCCACCACGACCAGCGAGACACCCACCACGACGAGTGAGCCGCCGACCACGAGTGAGCCGCCGACCACGAGTGAGCCGCCGACCACGAGTGAGCCGCCCACGAGTGAGCCGCCCACGAGTGACACGCCGACGCTGACGCTCCCCACCCAGTCCAGCCAGGGACAAACGGGGGGTCAGACCGACGGGCAGGTGACCCAGGGACGAGACTCTCCCGACTAGCGGGCGCCGCTTGGTGGAGGTGGCGATGACACGGAACGAGGGTGGGTGTATCCCGAGCTGAGCAGGACCAAGAGCGGCGTGGTGGCTCCGTCGCGCTCTGACTCGATGGCCCGTGCGGCATCGTCTTGGTTCGGGGGGCCGCTGGGCCGCCGGGCGCTGACTGGCCACTCATGGTGGACGCCACTGCGGATCATCATCGTCGTCGCGACGATCACGTTCGGCCTCGGCATCCTGCAGAAGAGTCCGTGCGTTGTCACCAAGTGGTCCGATGCCGCCCAACCGCTGCCGTTCAGCCACATGTGCTACTCCGACATCTCTTACCTGTATGTCGGGCGAGGTCTGGCCGAAGGCGTGCTGCCCTACCAACCGGTCGACTCACTCCCTGGCATCAAGCAGCCGGGCAACGCCGCCGAACAACACCAGTTCTCCATCGAGTACCCAGTCCTCACGGGGGTCTGGCTCGGCGTCGCCGGCTTCGCCACTCACCTGATTGGGAAGTCACCAGACGTCTCCGAGCTCAACCACAGCGAGGTCGGCAGCGACGAGCGCGTCCAGTACGACGGCGCCCTCTTCTGGGGCGTCAACGCGGTGGGGTTCTTCGTCATCCTGCTCGCGGCGCTGGCGTTGCTCGTCCACGCGCAGCGCCGCCGACCGTGGGACGCGATGTTCGTCGCCGCCTCTCCCGCGCTCGCCCTCGCGTCGATGATCAACTGGGATCTGCTGGCGGTCGGCTGCGTGGCTGGGATCATCTGGGCGTGGTCGACTCGAAGACCGGTGTGGACGGGCATCTTCATCGGGCTCGGCACCGCGACGAAGCTGTTCCCCTTGTTCTTCCTCGGACCGCTACTGGTGCTGTGCGTCCGCGAGCGGAAGGTAGATGCGTGGCTGGCGACCGCAGCGGCCGCGCTGGCGACCTGGTTGGCCCTCAACCTTCCGGTCTTCTACTGGTCCCCCGATGAGTATCTCTGGTTCTGGAAGTTCAACTCCGGACGCGGGCCGGACTTCGGCTCGTTGTGGCTGGTCGCCGCGAACTACGGGCACTCGGCGAGCGCCCACACGATCAACGTCGTCACCTGGACGTTCTTCGGGGCCTGCTGCGTCGCCATCGGTCTGCTCGGCCTGCTGGCGCGTAGACGGCCACGGCTGATTCAGCTCGTCTTCCTCGTCGTCGCCTCGTTTCTGCTCATCAACAAGGTCTATTCACCGCAGTACGTCCTGTGGCTGCTGCCGTTGGCGGCGCTTGCCCGCCCCCGGTGGCGTGACCTGCTGATCTGGCAGGCCTGCGAGATCTTCTATTTCTTTGCTGTCTGGATGCACATCGCGAACTTCTTCGTGGCGGCAGGGGAACCCGATTGGGTCTACGGGCTTGCCGTGGTCGTGCGCGTCGCCGGCCAACTGTTCCTGATGGCGATCGTGGTCCGAGACATCCTGCAGCCTTGGCATGACCCGGTCCGTCAGGACGGGCGGTCCGACGATCCACTTGGCGGCATCCTCGACGAGGGTCTCGACGCCGAGCCATCCGACACAGAGCGCACCCGCGGGAGCGAGATGAGCGAGAGCGACTCCCTCGACGACGAGGACCGGGCGCCTCCTGAGCTGGAAAACGACCCGCCAGCTGGCGGTGATCCGGATCGCGACCCGCTTTACGCGCCCTGACCGTGCTAGAGGTGCATGAAGCAGCGGCTCCGCCGTGTCATCACACCCCCGCACTGATGACGCGGCGAAGCCGCCGTGAGGAATCCCTCGAGACCTGATTGTGGCAGATCTTGCATGGACAGTCCATCCAGGCAAGAAACCGTGTCAAACCCCGGACAGCTCTACCTGGGCGAAAACGGCGGCCCCCCGCTGCTCAGGTCCGAGCGTCACTCGCCAGCCGTGCGGGAGCGCTTTGCCGCAGGCGCTTACCTTGCCGTCGGGGGAGTCACAACCCAGGTTGAGGATGTGTGGACCCAGGACGGTGATGGTGCGCGAGAGCCCGGACGTGGGTGACACCCCGAGCACCCCGATGAGCGCCAGCGCTCGGCCAACCGCTGACGGTGCACTGCGGTGGACGGCACCGATCGTGGTGTAGCGGAGCGTGACGTATCGGGTCGGGGCATCGAAGACAACCGACCTGACGCTGTTCGCGTCGAACACGGTGTCGAGCCGTTGGGTGGCCTGCCCGGCTGCCTCCACGGTGAGATCGTGAACGCTGGGCTGGAAGTCGTGGCCCATCCTGGTGAGAGCCGCTGACGACATCATCAACGCAAGACTGCCGGTCTGCTTAGGCAGCGACACGTGCTGGGTGACCCGCAGAGTTTCGTCTCGCATCACCCGGACGGAGTACCGGATGCCGGGCTTGTGCCATGGGACCGCGGGGTCCTGGGTTGCCGATGATGCCGCCGCCGGATCTGGTCGGGTGGCAGCCTCGTCATCCGCGCCGACCTGTCTGCCCTCGGTCGTTGTGCAGCCTGCGACGCCGGCAAGGATGATCGACACCAGCGCTGCAGCGCACCCCGCCGACAGCGAGGAACTACCCGGAACTTTCCGGAAGTTTCGGCGTTGCACCGTCGACGGCACTGTCTCCCCACTGCAAGGTCTAGGCCACTCATCGCGAGATTTCGAGAAAGCCCACACGCGATGAATGATGTGAGTTATAACAAGGTACAAGAATGCGTAAGATTCTGCATGATAAGTACAATCCGTAGTCTTAGGGTCACTGATTGTGTTGGTCATGGGGGCGGGCGAGTAGTTGAATTTCCTCTGGTGTGCGCCACCAATGCGCCAAAGCGATTGGTCGCGAGCATCAGGAGTGGGTATGTCGACAGTCTTGCCGGTACGAATCGCCCTCTGCGGAGCGGCGGCCTTGCTGACCACCGCGGCTCTGGCTGGGACCTCGACGGCGGCGGACTCGCCGTCGCTCAAGAAGCAGGTCGAGGTCTACATCGTCCAAGCAGTGCCGGATTCCACGGTCAGTGTGTCCGTCGACGGCTCCAGCGTCGGTAACGGGCTCGCGGCCAAGGATGTGGTCGGCCCGTTCACCATGGCGCCAGGCAAGCACACGGTCGTCTTCAAGTCCGCAAAGTGGCGGGTGTCTTCGTCGTTCACGCCGGCTGGGGCCAACAGTGACGTGGTCGTCCATTGGCCTGCCGACGCGACCAAGACCCCTCATGTGACCGTCTACGAGAATGACATGAGTGCCATTTCTGCCGATAAAGGCAGGCTCATCGTTGCGCATACAGCGGTCGTCCCACCGGCAGATGTCCGCGTCGACGAAGAAGTCCTTTTCGCGAACATTGCCAATGGTGAGTTTGTCGCCGCCGATGTGCCGGCCGGCAGCTACAACGTCGACATCGTGCCGACCGGGCAAAAGGGGCCACAAGTCTTCGGGCCGGTCGCTCTTCCGGTCGCCGGCGGAAAGCTGACCCGCGTCTTCGCGATCGGCGAGCCGACGAACGGCAGCATGGACGCAATCGTGCAGACCCTGCCACTGCGGCAGGCCGGCTCGTCGGCGCCTGACGTGGTCGATGCCGGGTCGGCAGGTCTGGTCGAGGACTCGCAGGCGGCAACGACCTCGCCTGTGTTGTGGGTGCTCGGTGTCGGAGGCCTGGCTGCGACGGGCATCCTGTTGGTCCGTCGCTACCGACCAGCTCGGCTCCGCGTCCGCAAGTGACCACACCCCCGGGGCGCGGCCTGCTGGCAGCGATGCTGGCGGCCTCGTGCCTGGCGATAGCGGGATGCGGCAATGCGAGCGGAGGTGTGGCCGGGGGTGATGGTCCGACTTCGCTGAGCACCTCGACACCCCGTGACGCGTCGACGATCTCGGCGAGGTCGCAGGTGCCTTCTGCCTCCAGCCCTGCGGGGGTGGGGCACGAGGCGAACTCTCAGGTCAACGCGCAGCGCCCGCACTCCCTGACGTTGCCGAGCGGTACGTCGGTCGCGGTGGACACCGCCCACACGTCGTCCGGGGGTGAGCTCATGCTGCCCGCAGACATCAACCGAGCCGGCTGGTGGGATGGGGGCGCGCGTCTGGGTGACCCGTTCGGGGCGCTGGTCGTCGCTGCCCATGTCGACTCGTTCGATCAAGGGCTTGGTCACTTCGCTGAACTGTTGACGACACAGCGTGGCGACGTCATCCGCCTCTCCTCTCCGAACCTCGACGGTAGGTTCCGGGTGGTTTCGGCGCAGCTGGTCGAGAAGTCGACGTTGTCTGCGGACTCAGACCTGTACTCGCCGCGAGGACCGCCCCGGCTGGTGCTGATCACGTGCGGCGGTCCCTACGACCCCGACAGCGGCTACCGCGACAACATGATCGTCATCGCAGCCCTGGAGGGCCTGCGCGAACGAAAGTAGTTGCCCTTTCCTGCTGGTCTCGACGCGGTCGAATGTCGTGGTCGTGAAGCGGACCTGGACGTCGACCTCGTCACCCAGCCGAGGGACCGCAGCGCCAGCCGGAAGAAATACGAGCGAAACTTGCAAGCTGTCTGGTGGTCAGCTGGTCTCGACGCGGTCGAATGTCGTGGTCGTGAAGCGGACCTGCACGTCGACCTCGTCACCCAGCCGAGGGACCGCAGCGCCAGCCGGAAGAAATACGAGCGAAACTTGCAAGCTGTCTGGTGGTCAGCTGGTCTCGACGCGGTCGAATGTCGTGGTCGTGAAGCGGACCTGCACGTCGACCTCGTCACCCAGCCGAGGGACCGCAGCGCCAGCCGGAAGAAATACGAGCGAAACTTGCATGTGAGGTGGCTCGACGAACCAGCGCTGCTTGGCATCGACGACGAACGGCGACAGTGAGCGGCCGGCCGCTTCGAGCCCACCCTTGGCCGCGGCAACCGCGCGCTGCTTGACGGTGGTAGCCGCCGTCGGAGCCTCCAACGCGATCCCGTGTGCGGTGCCACCGGAGACGACGAGCACGGTGCCGGCCCGGGTCATAGCCCGCTGCCGGTAGCCCACCCGGTCGCCGCGTCGGACGGCGTGCGCGTCGAGCACGGTCGCGCGCGCTTTGAGTGCGTCGCGCCGACCGAGCCACAACGTCGTACCGATGCGCGGTCGCAGCTCTACGTCTGGGTGGGCTCCCCGCAGCTGTGCCAGTTCGGTATCAAGCAGATGGGAGACGAACCACCGCCGCGCTGCGGGCAGGTTGCCGAGCCAGTGTTCGACCTCGGCAACGTGGCCGGAGCCGAGGGGCAGGTGGAGGGCATGACCTTCGACTCGGACGCCTGGCGGTGTTGCGGGCAGCGCATGCAGGTCGGAGGCCGAGAAGCCATGTCTGGTCATCGATGTCAGTGCCTCGATGACCACACGTGGCCGATCGTCGCGGGCACCCAGGGCGTCGAGGTCTTCGCGTCGGCCAACGGTGTGGATAAGTCGCGGATCGTAGGGCACGTCGTGGAACGGCCGCCACGGCTCCATCACCAAGACGTCGCCAGGGAATCGCTGCATGACCTCGGCCACATCGGGATAAGACCCTACGGCGAGCGTGTCGATGCCGAGCGCGGCCGCCCGGCGTGCCAGTTTGCCGACACCGAAGCCATACCCGTTGCCCTTCGCCACCGCGACGAGGCCCGGGTGGCTGGACGTGGTCGCTTGGAGGTGTTCGCGCCAGCGGGGGCCGTCGACGTACAAGGTGAGACCCACTGCTCAGCGCCTGTTCATGTAGACGTCAAACGCTTTGTAGACAAGGCGATTGAGAGGCAAGTCCCATTCGCCGACGTACTCGACGGCCTCGCCGCCCGTGCCAACCTTGAACTGGATCAGCCCGATGTGCGGATCCTCGAAGTCGAGCGTTTCGGTGATGCCGCGGAGGTCGTAGACCGTTGCCCCGGCCGAGGCGGCATCGCGGATCATCTCCCACTGGATCGCGTTGGATCCGCGGACGTCGCGCTTTTCGGTCGAGGAGGCGCCGTAGGAGTACCACACGTGGGTCCCGACGCGGACCCACGTCGTCGCGGCGACCAGGTCACCTTCGTGATGGGCCAGGTAGAGGCGGATACGGTCGGGGTCCTCGGTCTCCAGAGCCTTGAACATCGTCTGGAAGTACGTCAGCGGTCGCGGCATGAAGCCGTCGCGCTGCGCGGTCTCGGCGTAGAGCGTGTGGAACTGTGGCAGCTGGTCTGGGGTGGCACGGCTGACGGTGACGCCTGCCTTGGCGGCCTTCTTGATGTTGCGGCGCCACTGCTGGTTCATTCCGGCAAGCAGGTCGTCCTCGGTGCGGTCGGCGAGCGGGATCTGGAAGACGTACTGCGGTTGGCCGGCCGAGAAGCCGTCGTCGCTGAGCAGCGGGCGCCACCCCTCGGTGCGCAGTGTCGCCTGAACGCTCCCACCGATGTCGTTGCGGGAGTCGGCGGGGACGTCCCCGAGTCGAGTGTGTACGTCGTCGGCGATTGCCTTCTTGACGGTGTCAGCAGCCCAGGTGCGCGTGACAACGGGCGGGCCCATCCGGATCGCGAAGGCGCCCTGGTCCCTCAAGTGATCTGCCATCGGCGTGAGCCAGTCGGCGAGGTCGGGTGCTGCCCAGTCGATGGTCGGCCCTTCCGGCAGGTAGGCGAGGTATTTCTTCACCTTCGGCAGCTGGCGATAGAGCACCAGCCCGGCTCCGACCAGGGCGTCGCCGTCATACCAGCCGATCGACTCGTGACGCCACTCGCTCTTGACCTCGCCCCACGCGGGAGTCTGCAGGAAGCTGGCACTCGGCTGAGCCTGGAGGAACGCGAGATGGTCGCCTGCGCTGATGGGGCGTACGTCGAAGGCGCTCACGCGGGGCAACGCTACCGGAGGGGGCAGCCGGGCTAACGTGCCCGGCGGACAGACCACTCAGTCGACGTGCTCGCGCAGCCAGGCAATGTCGGCTCCCTGGCCGTCGGCACCGCCCGGTGTCTCGCACACCACCGGAGCCCCTGCCTGTTGGACCACATGGACGAGGTCATCCGCGGCGATCGTGCCCTCGCCGAAGTTGGCGTGGCGGTCGGCACCGGAGTCGAACGTGTCGCGGGAGTCGTTGGCGTGCACGAGGTCGATTCGGCCGGTGATCGCCAGGACGCGGTCGACGATGTCGGCCAACTCCTCGCCCCCCGCGTGAGCGTGGCAGGTGTCGAGGCAGAACCCGATCGTGTCGCCACCCTCGGCAGCACCGATCGCTTCCCACATACGGGCGATCCGCTCGAGACGGCGGGCCATGGCGTTGTCGCCGCCGGCAGTGTTCTCGATGAGCAGCGGCACGGGCAGGTCGAGCCCGTCGACGCACTTGCGCCAGTTGTCGTAGCCCTTGGCGGGGTCATCGTCCTTCAGCATGTGGCCGCCGTGCACGATTACGCCCTTGGCGCCGATCTCGGCGGCGGCGGTGACGTGCTGCTGCAGCAGCTTGCGCGACGGGATCCGGATGCGGTTGTTGGTGGTGGCGACGTTGAGGACGTAGGGCGCGTGCACATAGAGGTCGATGCCCGCACTCTCGGCGGCGGCCCGCAGCGCCGGTGCCCCGCCGTCGTACGCGAAGACCGGGCCTTTATAGCCCTGTGGGTCGCCGAGGAAGATCTGGGACAGGGACGCCTTGCGCGCAAGCGCTTCGGCGATCGGGTCGGTCTGGTCGACGTGGCCTCCGATGTGCAGCTCACTCATGGAGCCACTGTATGACGCCCCACCGACACCGCTGTTGCCGCGTCTGCGGCGAGAAATTGCGCGCTCAACCAGCCGTACCCCGGCCACCGGCAAGTCGGAGGCAGGAGGAAGATCAGGGTGGCGGTCAGGGGTAGACCAGGGAAAACCCGATCGCATTTCGTCGGCGGTCTTTACTAGGTTGAATCGGTCGATCCGGCGACGCACCGCTTGCTTGCACACACACGTTTCGAGGGGCCCATGTCTGACACCACCGTTGCTTCCAACTCCCCGGCCACGGCACCAAACGGGGTCGCCGCTCGCGCTGTCGCCCTGTGCAAGGTCTACGGCGAGGGTGACGCCACCGTCGCCGCCCTCGACGGGATATCGATCGACTTTCGCACCGGCGAGTTCACGGCCGTGATGGGGCCGTCAGGTTCCGGCAAGTCAACGCTCATGCACTGCATGGCAGCGCTCGACACAGCATCGAGCGGCGACGTCTACCTCGGCGAGCAGCAACTGGCCGGCCTCAGCGACAAGCAGCTCACGCTGCTGCGGCGCGACAAGATCGGCTTCATCTTCCAGGCCTACAACCTGGTGCCGACGCTCACCGCAAGGGAGAACATCGAGCTACCTCTGTCGATCGCCGGCCGCAAGCCCGACCCCGCCTGGTTCGACCAGGTCATCGACACGGTCGGGCTTCGCGACCGCCTCAAGCACCGACCCAACGAGCTTTCAGGTGGTCAACAGCAGCGGGTGGCCTGTGCGCGGGCGCTGGTATCGCGCCCGGAGATCGTCTTCGCCGACGAGCCGACCGGCAACCTTGACTCGTCATCAGGCGCTGAAGTGCTCGGCTTCCTGCGTCGGAGTGTTGACGAGCACAACCAAACGATCGTGATGGTCACGCATGACCCCGTCGCAGCGGCATACACCGACCGCGTCGTCTTCCTTGCCGACGGCGTGGTGGTCGACGAGCTGCGCAACCCCACTGCCGACCGGGTGCTCGAGGAGATGAAGGTCCTCAGTCAGCAGACCGTCGCCGGCACCGCCGCGGAGGGCTGAGCCAGCATGTGGAAAGTCACTTGGCGCAACCTGGTTGCGCGCAAAGTCCGGCTGGCACTCAGTGCGTTCGCGATCGTGCTGGGGGTCGCGTTCGTTGCCGGCTCCTTCATCTTCACCGACTCGCTGGGGGGCGCCTTCGACGGCATCGTCAACGGCACCACCGCTGACGTCGAGATCTTGCCCGAAGGTGCCGGCGAAGTCGACGCGTTCGGCACCGACGCGCGCACGATCGACGCCTCACTCGTCGACGAGCTGTCACAGCTTCCCGAGGCGGAGAAGGTGGTCGGCACCGACCAGGTTCAGGGCGTGTTCGTCATCAGCAAGGACGGCGACCTCATCGGCGGCAACGGCCCACCCGGCCTGGCTTTCAACTACAACGACATGACCGCGATCACCGGTGACCGCATTCTCACCTTGACCGAGGGCGAGCTTCCGGCCGGACCTGGCCAGGTGGCCCTCGACATCGACTCCGCAGACAAGGCGGGCTACAACCTCGGCGACGAGGTGACCCTCGTAACACCTGGCGACCCACCGACCATGAAGGCTGAGCTCACCGGGCTGGTGAAGTTCGGGTCCGAGGGAGGGCTCGTCGGAGCAACCATCACCATTTTCGACGACCAGACGATCCAGGACCTGTTCTTCGACGGCAAGGACGTCTACACCAACATCTCCCTCACCGCTGCACCAGGTGTGAGCCAGGAAGAGCTGCGAGACGCCGCCGCTGCGCTGGTCCCGAAAGGGCTCGAGGTGGTCACGGGTGACGACTTCGCTGCAGAGCAGCAAGAGGCGATCGGGGAGATCCTCGGCTTCATCAACACCTTCCTGCTCGTGTTCGCCGCCGTGGCGATGGTGGTCGGCACTTTCTTGATCATCAACACGTTCTCGATCCTGGTGGCGCAGCGTAGCCGCGAGCTGGCGTTGCTGCGCGCCATGGGTGCCTCGAAGAAACAAGTCAACAGGGCGGTGCTCGCCGAGGCATTCGTGGTCAGTCTTGTCGGCTCGACCGTTGGCTTGGGGATGGGATTCTTGCTGGCGATCGGCCTCAAGGGGTTGTTCGGTGCCTTCGGCCTCGACCTCGGGGATGCAGCGCTGCCGGTACAGCTACGCACGATCGTCATCTCGTACGTCGTCGGGATCCTCGTCACCATGATCGCCGCCTATCTGCCTGCTCGCCGCGCCAGCCGGATCTCGCCCATCGAGGCCATGCGAGACGACGTCGCGATGCCGGAGGCCTCCCTCCGTCGGCGGATGTTGGTCGGCGCCGCCCTCGTCGTCGTCGGTGTTATGGCCATGGTTCTTGGCTTCCGGGGTGAGGGCAGCGAAGGGTTGTCGCTGATCGGCCTCGGCATGCTGCTGATCCTGATCGGTGTCTCCCTTGCGGCTGCCGTGCTGGGTCGTCCCGTCATCGTGGGTCTCGGCGTGGTGTTCCGCCGGATGTTCGGCACCATCGGCGCTCTGGCGACCCAGAACTCACTCCGCAACCCCCGTCGCACCGCGGCCACGTCGAGCGCTCTGATGATCGGCCTCACGCTGGTGGCCCTGATGTCGGTCCTCGGTCAGTCGGCCAAGGCGAGCACCGACAAGGCCATCGAGGAGAGCCTGACGGCGGAGCTCATCGTGTCCAACGCGACCGGCCAGTTCTTCTCGCCGGCATACGCCGACCAGATCAGCGAGCTCGACGGTGTCGCTGCCGTCACGAGGTTCCGTCAGGCCGGTGCCAAGCTCGACGGCTCGCAGGTCTTCCTCCAGGCCGTCGACCCCAACGCTTTGGGTGCGGCCCTGCAGTTGTCGATGGACGCAGGATCCTTGGCGGCATTCGACGACAAGTCCGTGCTCATCAGCTCGACGCGTGCGCGGTCAAGCGACTTGGCGACCGGAGACGACGTCACGCTCGACTTCCCCGCCGGGCCGCAGAAGTACAGCGTGGCCGGCATCTTCCCCGTGGGTGGCGCGGTCAACGGTGACTTCGTGTTGACCCTGAAGGGACTCGAGCGGGCCGGTATCAAGCCAGAGGACTCGCTGCTGTTCATCACCAAGGAGCCAGGTGCCAGTGAAGCGGCGGTGCGCGCCGACATCGACGCGGTGCTGGCAGACAACCCGACCGTGACGCTGAAGAACCAGTCTGAGTTCGCCGATGAGCAGAAGGGTCTGATCAACACGTTCCTGTACATCATCTACGCGCTGCTTGGGCTAGCGATCATCATCGCGATCCTGGGCATCACCAACACACTTGCGCTCTCGGTGATCGAGCGAACCCGTGAGGTTGGCCTGCTGCGGGCGGTGGGGGTGAGCCGTCGACAACTACGCCAGATGGTCCGGCTCGAAGCGGTGGCGATCTCGGTGCTGGGCGCTGTGCTCGGCGTAGTGATGGGGATCGTGTTCGGGGTGACCCTGCAGCGGGCGATCGCCGACCAAGGGATCGATGTGCTGTCCGTCCCGTGGCTGCAGCTGGTGATCTTCGTCGTGCTGGCTGCCTTGGTCGGGGTGCTGGCCGCAGTCTTCCCGGCCAGGCGGGCGGCAAAGCTCGACGTGCTCACAGCGATCACCACCGAGTAGCGCCGACCAGACGTGGCCGTGGCGCCGTCCTTCTCGGGGGGAGGGCGGCACCACGGCCCGCCACAACGACAGAAGTGCCCCTCACCCGAAGGTGAGGGGCACTCGTGTGCGTGAGACGAGGACGTCAGATGATGCGGACGTTCTCAGCCTGCAGGCCCTTGGGGCCCTGGGCGGTTTCGAACTCGACGCGCTGGTTTTCGTCGAGGGACTTGTATCCCTCAGCGACGATGGCCGAGAAGTGGACGAACACGTCCGGCTGGTCGCCGTCCTGCGAGATGAAACCGAAGCCCTTCTCGCCGTTGAACCACTTCACTGTTCCCTGAGCCATGATGCTCTCCTATATGGGTCTTGCTTGAAGAGAGCCCCGGGAGTGGGACCCTCGGCTGCATTCGTGCTCTTCCCACATTCGGTATGGCCCGGTGCATGTTGGTGCGGTGTCCAGACAACAAGACGCCCGCGGGGTTGTGCCCGCGAGCGTCCAGGAACGTGCGAGGTACTTGTGTGCAACTACCCCGACGGTACCACCGTCTGGGGGTCCAGCACCATCTACCTGGGTTCGTGCTTCTCGTCACAGCCATCCGGCCGGCGCTGTGGATGACGATTTCTGTTCGACGAGTCTGCGCTGATAATCTTGGCCCCGCTGACCCGGCGAGGCCGAGTTGGCACCACGCCAGCCCGCGAGACGTCGACCGACGTACCCGCCTCGGCGTGACCTCCTGTCACGGAGAGACCGTGACCGCAGAGTCCACAGGAGGTGGATGTTCGGCATGCGTAACTATGAACTCATGGTCATCCTCGACGGCGATCTCGAGGAGCGGACGGTTCAGCCGTCGCTGGAGACCTACCTCAACCTTGTCACCCAAGACGGTGGCTCCGTCGAGTCCGTCGATGTCTGGGGACGCCGCCGGCTGGCGTACGAGATCGACAAAAAGACCGAGGGCATCTACGCCGTCGTGACGCTGTCGGCCGAGCCCGCTACCGTCAAGGAACTCGACCGCCAACTCGGGCTCAACGAGTCCGTGATCCGTACCAAGGTCATGCGACCTGAGATTCACTGAGTCACTGACCCATTTACTGAGTCACTGACCCAATCACTGAGTTATTGATCCAATCTGTGGGCCCTGTCCACTGGCCCGACCGATTCCCCCGGTCGTTCCGCTGTCCTGAATAATCTGCGAACTGACCTACCAGGGAGGCTGCTCATGGCAGGCGAAACCGTCCTCACCGTCATCGGCAACATCACCGACGACCCAGATCTACGCTTCACCCCGTCCGGTGCCGCGGTTGCCAACTTCACCGTGGCGTCGACCCCGCGCATCTTGGACAAGCAGACCAACGAGTGGAGGGACGGCGACGCGCTGTTCCTGCGCTGCTCGATCTGGCGCCAAGCGGCCGAGAACGTCGCGGAGTCGCTGCAGCGCGGGTCGCGTGTGATCGTGTCCGGCCGGCTGAAGCAGCGGTCCTACGAAACCCGTGAGGGCGAGAAGCGCACCGTGGTGGAGCTCGACGTCGACGAGATCGGCGCCTCGCTCAAGTACGCCACCGCGAAGATCACGAAGACGACACGCTCCGGCGCTTCCAGCGGTGGCGGCGACTACGCGCGATCCGGAGGCGGAAACGACCCCTGGGCGTCGCAGCCGGCTGGCGGTCAGTCCGGTGGCCAAGGCCAACCAGCTGCTGCAGACCCGTGGGCAGCGCCTGCCGGCGGCAGCACCGACGAGCCCCCATTCTGACGATCGACGATCAACCACCTAGGGGCCCTCACGCCCCACAAGCAAGTTCCGACCAACTGACCATTCCGGCCCCGGCCGGGCTCTAGAAAGGGAGCACCACAATGGCCAAACCAGTTGTGCGCAAGCCGAAGAAGAAGGTCTGCGCGTTCTGCAAAGACAAGGCAACGTACGTCGACTACAAGGACACGACGCTGCTCCGCAAGTTCATCTCCGACCGCGGCAAGATCCGCGCGCGTCGGGTCACCGGCAACTGCACCCAGCACCAGCGCGATGTCGCCATGGCGATCAAGAACGCTCGTGAGATGGCGCTGCTGCCCTACACGTCAACAGCGCGCTGAGAGGAGCCTGCGATGAAGCTCATCTTGACTCAAGAAGTCTCCAACCTCGGCGCACCAGGTGACATTGTCGAGGTCAAGGACGGCTACGGTCGTAACTACCTGATGCCTCGCGGATTCGCCATCCGGTGGACCAAGGGCGCCGAGAAGCAGATCGAGTCGATCCAGAAGGCTCGCTCCGTCCGCGATGTTCGCGACGTCGACCACGCGGAGGAGGTCAAGCGGCAGCTCGAGGCCCTCACGGTGCGAGTTCCGGCGCAGGCGGGCCCCAGCGGCCGGCTGTTCGGAGCCGTCACCGTCGCCGAGATCGTCGAAGCGGTGAAGGCGGCCGGTGGCCCCGACATCGACAAGCGTCGGATCCAGGTGAGTCAGCCGATCAAGTCGGTCGGCGCGCACGATGTCGACGTCAAGGTGCACGACGAGGTTTCAGCGAAGCTGAACCTCGACGTCGTCGCCTCCTGACCACACAGCCTGACAGCACGCAACTGGCCGCCGCCTGACTACCGGGTGGCGGCCGTTCGTGACTCCGGCGCCTGGGCCCAATCCCGCCCAGCAGCTAGGACGAGCACGACGACGTACGTCGTGATCCCCACTGCGGTGACGACGCGGCTCCAGCCGATCAGGCTGACCGCCAGGTCGTGATCGGCCGGGTTGGCCGCCCACCCGCCCACGCAGAGCCCCAGCCCTGCGAGGGTGACCGCGGTGTCAACGCTTGGCGGACGGCGATGACACAGCACCGAGCACAAGCCAGCGGTCGCTGCGCTCACGCCATACCAACGTGAGCATCCGCACCAACATGAACCCGGAGAACGCCCACCACAGTGCTGCAAGACCACCGTCGAACCACATCACAGCCAGCGCCAGCGGCACGAACGCCGCCAGGTTGATGACGCCGGCCCAGGCGAGGTAGCGTCCGTCGCCCGCGCCGATGAGCACACCGTCGAGCACGAACACGACGCCGGAGATCGGCTGGTGGAGTGCGACGATCAAGAGCACGCCGGCGAGCAGATCCTGAACCTCGGCGTCCGGGGTGAACAGGGGTACGACGAGCGGCCTGGTCACGAAGATCAGGAGCCCGAGCACCACGCCACACACCACGCCCCAGGTGATCATCCGTCGAGTGGCGGCGCGCGCGCCTGCGGCATCGCTGGCGCCCAACAGCTTGCCGGTGATGGCCTGCCCTGCAATGGCGATCGCGTCGAGAGCGAAGGCGAGGAACGTCCACAGCGTGAACGCCACCTGGTGTGCGGCAATGGCGGGTGTGGACACGGTGGCGGCGACGTAAGTGGCCAGGAGGAGAGCGGCCCGCAGGGTGAGCGTGCGGACGATGAGCGGCACGCCCACCCGCCACGCTGCCACCACCCCTGGCCGGTGAGGTCCGAGCGGCGCGCCGAAGCGGCGAGCCGCTCGCACGACGACGTACACCATCACGACTGCGGCAACGCCTTGGGCGACCAGAGTGCCCCACGCCGACCCTGCGATGCCCCAGTCGAACCCGTAGACGAAGGTCACGTTCAGCACGATGTTGACGAGGTTCGCGACGACGGCGACCACGAGCGGGGTGCGGGTGTCCTGCAGCCCGCGCAGGACCCCCGTGGCGGCGAACATGACCAGCAAGGCGGCGACACCGAACGACGCGATCCGCAGATAGGTGATCGCAAACTCGCGGACGTCGGAAGCCGGGCCGAAGGCGTCGACGATCGCCGGCGTGAACACGAACGTCAGCGCCACCACGGCAGCGCTGATGATCGCGGCCAGCCACAACCCGTCCACTCCGAGGCTGAGGGCTGCGCGCCGGTCGCCGGCACCGATGCTCCGGGCGACGCTTGACGTGGTTCCGTAGGCCAGGAAGACAAACAGCCCGACTCCCGTCTGTACGACGGTGCCGGCGATCCCGAGGGCGGCGAGCTGGGCTGTGCCGAGGTGTCCGACGATGGCCGCGTCGGCCAGCAGGAAGAGCGGCTCGGAGATCAGGGCGGCAAACGCCGGGATGGCCAGCCGGGCAATCTCGCGGTCCTGCTGGCGTCGCGCATTTCGAGCCCCGCCACCACGGCCGGTGCCCGGTGGCGGCGTGTCGCTCGGCGTGTCTGCAGCACTTGTGGGAAACCGGGGGCGACCAGGGTCGGGAGGTGCTAATTCGTCCGGTGGTGGATCGCTCATCCGCGCGCACCAGAAAGTTCGAAACTTTCTTTTCTCCACAAGCGCGGAAGGGCATTGTCGCAGGTCAAACCGGGTCTCCCTTCCCCGTAGAGATTCTTGTCCACGGTTCTATCCCCAACCTGTGCACACCAACTGAGGCCTTTTCCACAGGCGTAACGACTTTTCCACAGGGGGTGTTGATCGCGAACTATCACGCGGCCGAGATCCCCCGTAGCGTCCCTTCCTTGTGACGCACATATTCCCATCCCTCCGCGAGGTGTCTCGAGCCCGCTCTGTCGGAACCTCCGGTTAGCCTCGCAAACAGAACCAACCGCTCCCGAGAGTGACGAAGGAGACAGGTGAGCATCACTGAGTACTACGGCCGTCAGACCGTCCCCGACGACGGCTACGACTCCAGTGCTGCTTCTGCTGGTCGCACCCCACCCCAAGACGAACACGCCGAGCAGTCCGTGCTCGGTGCGATGCTCCTGAGCAAGGACGCGATCGCCGACGTCGTCGAGGTCATCCGCGGTAGCGACTTCTATCGGCCCGCCCACGAGCTGATCTACGACGCCGTCCTCGACCTTTACGGCCGAGGCGAGCCTGCTGATGCGATCACCGTGTCCGCAGAGCTCACCAGGGCTGGCGATCTGCCCCGAGTCGGCGGCGCGCCGTACCTCCACACCTTGGTCGCGGGGGTGCCGGTCGCGGCAAACGCCGGCTACTACGCCGGCATCGTCCGAGAGAAGGCCATCTTGCGTCGGCTCGTCGACGCCGGCACGAAGATCGTCCAGATCGGGTATGCCGCCGAGGGGCAGGTCGACGACGTGGTCGACCAGGCACAGGCCGAGGTCTACGCGGTCACCGACCGGCGTACGTCGGAGGACTACGCCCCACTGTCCGACATCATGGAGGTCACCCTCGACGAGCTCGAGGCCATCGGCAACCGCGACGGGGCGATGGCAGGTGTCCCCACCGGCTTCCAGGAGCTTGACGACCTGACCAACGGCCTCCACGGAGGGCAGATGGTGATTCTGGCGGCAAGACCGGCCGTCGGGAAGTCCACCCTGGGTTTGGATATCGCTCGGTCGGCGTCGATCAAGCACGGGCTGGCCAGTGTCATCTTCTCGCTGGAGATGAGCCGCACCGAGATCACGATGCGGCTGCTGTCGGCCGAGGCGCGGGTCCCGATGCATCACATGCGCAACGGCAAGATGAGCGACGACGACTGGAACAAGCTGGCCCGCAAGATGGGTGACGTGTCTGATGCGCCGTTGTTCATCGATGACTCGCCCAACCTGACGATGATGGAGATCAGGGCCAAGGCGCGACGGCTCAAGCAGCGCCACGACCTACGGCTGATCGTCGTCGACTACCTGCAGCTGATGACGTCGGGCAAGAAGGTCGAGTCCCGCCAGCTGGAGGTGTCGGAGTTCTCCCGCCAGATCAAGCTGCTCGCCAAGGAGCTCGACATCCCGGTGATCGCGATCTCGCAGCTCAACCGTGGCTCCGAGCAGCGCACCTCGAAACGGCCATTGCTGTCCGACCTTCGTGAGAGTGGCTCGTTGGAGCAGGACGCCGACGTGGTGATCCTGCTCCACCGTGAGGATCTGTACGAGAAGCAAGGCGAAGCCACCCGTCCTGGCGAGGCCGACCTGATTGTGGCCAAGCACCGCAACGGCCAGACCAAAGACCTCGTGCTGGCGTTCCAGGGCCACTACTCGCGTTTCATCGACATGGCCCACGACTGACAAGTCTCTTGCGTCCGTGCAGCCGGTCGCTATCGCGCTCAGGGGCACGGACGCAACAGCGCTCTACTTCCAACGTATAGCGCCACAGGGGGCTTGCCGCAAGCCCCGGGTCGTGCCTCAGAATTGCCGCCCGAGCCAGAACCAACGGAATTGGGGGACACGCAATGCACCCACGTGGCGACGGAAGCCGCGCAGCTGCTGTTCGATCGGAGCTGATGAGGTGAACAGCCTGACGACAAGCGCGTTTGACCTACCCGACAACCTCACTCACAAGGCCGACCCAACCCTGATCGACGGCGACGAGCAGCACTTCGCTGCCATCGCAGAGAGCCTCGAGCAGTCGATCGCCGACCTCGCCGACCGTCTCGATGCCGAGCGCAAGGCGCCCGGCGGCATTGGCCAGCAGGCGATGGACCGTGACATGGAGATCTACCGGCTGACCTCTCGCCTGCGCACGCTGCGCCGCTTCGGTCTGGACCTTTGCCTCGGGCACATCGTCAGGGCGGACAACCCCGAGCCCGTGTACGTCGGGCGGCTTGGCCTCACTGACAGCGAGGGTCGTCGGCTGCTGCTCGACTGGCGTTCCCCTGCGGCTGAGCCGTTCTTCGGCGCGACCCACGCCAACCCGATGGGGTTGGCAAGCCGCCGCCGGTACCGATGGACCCGCGGACGGATCCGCGACTACTGGGACGAGGTGTTCACCTCGGACGGGCTTGAAGGGCGTGCCGCGCTCGACGACCAGTCCGCCTTCATCGCGAGTCTGGGCAGCAGCCGGTCGCCCCAAATGCGGGACGTGCTCGCCACCATCCAGGCCGACCAGGACGCGATCATCCGCGCGGGGTCCCGCGGCGCCCTCATCGTCGACGGCGGGCCGGGCACCGGGAAGACGGTCGTCGCTCTGCACCGCACGGCCTACCTCCTCTACTCCGACCCGCGCCTCGGCCACAGCCGGGGTGGGGTGCTGTTCGTCGGTCCGCACCAGCCCTACCTTGCCTACGTCGCCGACGTACTCCCGAGCCTCGGAGAGGAGGGCGTGCAGACCTGCACTCTGCGCGACCTCGTCCCCGCAGGGGCCGCGGCGGCGATCGAGACCGACCCGGACGTCGCTCGCCTCAAGTCGACCGCCGACATGGTGAAGGCGATTGAGCCAGCCGTAAGGCTCTATGAGGAGCCGCCTCACGAGCCGATGACGGTCGAGACCTACTGGTCCGACATCTGGCTCAGCGCCGGCGATTGGACCGAGGCATTCGCAGCCGGTCACGGAACTCCGCACAACGAGGCGCGCGACCTGGTCTTGGACGAGCTGCTCACGATCCTGATGGACAAGCACGGCGACGACGAGGTCTCACCTGAACTGCTGCGCAGGTCGCTGCTGCAGAACCAGGAGCTGATCGACACCTTCAACCGAGCGTGGCCGCTGATCGAAGCAACTGACCTCGTCGGAGATTTGTGGTCGGTGCCCGCGTACCTACGCAGGTGTGCTCCCTGGCTCAGCCCCGACGAGGTGCAGAAGCTGCAGCGCGGGGACTCTCAGGCCTGGACAGTGTCCGACCTGCCGCTCCTGGACGCCGCACGGCAGCGGCTCGGCGACCCGGAGGTGTCACGACGCAAGCGTCGGGCTGAGGCCACGGTCGCCGCCGAGCGCGAGCGCATGGAACGCGTCGTCGACGAACTGATCCAGGTCGGCGGCGACGAGTACGGTGACGGCCTGGTGTCGATGCTCCGCGGAGAAGACTTCCACGACGCCCTGGTCGACGCGTCCGCACTGCCCAGCGCCGACCCCGATCTGCTCGCCGGCCCGTTCGCCCACATCGTCGTGGACGAGGCGCAGGAACTGACCGACGCAGAGTGGCAGATGTTGCTGCTCCGCTGCCCGTCCCGGAGCTTCACCATCGTCGGGGATCGCGCTCAGGCTAGGCACGGATTCACGCAGCCGTGGCAGGAACGGCTCGAGCGGGTGGGCATCGACCGGATCAGCCTGGCCTCTTTGAGCATCAACTACCGGACTCCGGAAGAAGTCATGACCGAAGCCGAGCCGGTCATCAGGACGGTGTTCCCGGACGCCAACGTGCCGACCTCCATCCGCACCGGTGGCATCCCCGTCGTACACGGATCTGCGTCGGATCTGGGCTCCATCCTGGATACCTGGCTCGACGAACATGCCGAAGGAATCGCCTGCGTCATCGGCACTGGTGACATCGAAACCGGCCCGCTGCAGCAGACGTCCCGAGTCCGGTGGCTCACCCCGGAGCTGTCGAAGGGGCTCGAGTTCGACCTCGTCGTCCTCGTTGACCCAGAGGGGTTCGGCACCGGGATCGAAGGAGCGGTCGACCGCTACGTCGCGATGACCCGAGCGACCCAGCAACTCGTCATTCTCACGACCTCCTGACGCGCCGGACTGTCACAACTCACTGCCGAGCGGCGTCTTCATGTCGAATGACCGACAACAGGAGGCAGTGATGACCAGCAACACCCGCGTTCCCGGGACCGAGCTCAATGGCGTCTACGGAGGACTGCTCAAGATCGCGATGCGCAAGATGGTCGGCGGCGTACCGGAGGGTGCCGAGGTGCTGTGGCACAACCCGCCGGTCTTCAAGGACATGATGCGGTTCGGCGGCAAGACGGACAAGTGGGACCGTCTCGACCGCAACTTGGCATCCATCGCGACCATGGCCGCGGCCGCCGAGGTTGGCTGCAGCTTCTGCCTGGACCTCGGCTACTTCATGACCCACAACAAGGGACTGGACGAGGCCAAGGCGCGCGAGGTGCCGAGGTGGCGCGAATCTGACGTGTTCACGCCGCTGGAGCGACGGGTCATGGAGTATGCCGTGGCGATGTGCCAGACCTCGCCGACCGTCACCGACGAGATGTCGGCCGCCTTGCTCGAGGAGCTGGGGGCCGCGGCGCTCGTGGAGCTGACCGCGAAGGTTGCCTTCATGAACCTCAGCGCCCGGGCCAATGTCGCCCTCGGCATCCGATCGGAGGAGTACGCCGCAGCCTGTGGCCTGCAGCCGCTCGCGACACCGACGGTGCCCGTAGTCTCCACGCCATGAGCGGAGACCCGTTCGTCACGCACCGCGGCCTGCTCTTCACCGTCGCCTACGAGATGCTCGGCTCGGCAGTCGACGCCGAAGACGTCGTGCAAGAGGCCTGGCTGAAGTGGACCAACGTCGACCAGGCCGAGGTCCGGGACCCACGCGCCTATCTGGTCCGGATCGTCACTCGCAAGGCGCTCGACCAGTTGCGAACAGTGGCGAGGCGGCGTGAGGAGTACATCGGGCCGTGGCTGCCGGAGCCGCTGCTGACGAGCCCCGATGTGGCCGAGGACGTCGAGCTTGCGGACAGCCTGTCCATGGCGATGCTGCTGGTGCTGGAGACACTCACACCTACCCAGCGGGCAGTGTTCGTGCTCCACGAGGTGTTCGACCTCGGGTACGACGAGCTCGCTGAGGCAGTGGGCAAGACTCCGGCCGCCGTACGCCAGATCGCCCACCGGGCGCGAGAGCACGTTGCCGCGCGTCGGCCGCGCGGGGTCGTTTCCCCGGCAGATACCCGGTTTGCGCTGGAGGCGTTCCAGCGGGCGCTCTCGACCGGCGACCTCCAGGATCTGGTCGACATCCTGGCGCCGGACGTCGTCGCCCTTGGCGACGGAGGCGGTGTCAAGCAGGCTCTGCCGAGGCCCATCGTGGGCGCCGAGAAGGTGGCTCGCCTGCTGGCGGCTGGCATGGCCTGGGCTGCCGCGATGACGGCTGAGATGGCCCAGGTGAACGGCTGGCCGGCACTGATCATCCGGCTGGATGGGGAGATCGACAGCGTCGTGTCGATGCGCGTCGAGGACGGCCTGGTCAGTGGGATCTACACCGTGCGGAACCCCGACAAGCTGTCGCGGATCCTCCGGGAGGCCGCTGTCAGTCGCTGAGGTTCAGCCGGTCGAGACGAGCGCGTCGATCAGCGCCATGGTCGCGGGCGGGTCGGGCGGTTCGCCATACGTTGCGATGTACACGTGCCTCGTTGCGTCCGGGATCTCGTGTGCGTTGACGTTCGGCTCCTGGTGGGCACGCAGCGCGAGCCCGGGAATGGTGGCGACGCCCATCCCCGCCGCGACGAGCGCCTGGATGCCGACTATGTCGTCGGTGCCGTAGGCGATGTTCGGCTCGAACCCCGCGCGGTGGCACAGCGCGACGAGGTGCGCGCGGCACGTCTCGCAGCCGGCCACCCACTGGGCCTCGCGGTGCTGTGAGAGCCGTTGTTTTCGATCCAGGGTGAGGAGGTATGTCGGGTCGTCGAGCAGGTGGATGAGCCGGATGCCGTTGGTCTCGGGCGGTGCCTCGTCGTACCTGAACACCACAGCCGCGTCGACCTCGCCGGCACGTAGCATGTCGAGCGCGTCCGGTGGATGCGTGTCAAGGACCTCCAGCGTGATGCCGGGGTGGCGGGCCGCAAGGCGCTCAGCGGCTGGAGGTATGACGGCGACCAGCGCCGATGCGAACGTCGCGACCCGCACCCGGCCGGCGTTCAGCCCAACGTGGGTCGACAGCTCGGCCTCGGCGGAGTCCACCCGTCCGACAATCTCGGCCGCGCGCTCGGCCAGCATCCGGCCGGCCTCGGTCAGCCGGATCCCGCGGCCGACCCGCTGGAACAGCTGGGCACCGGTCTCAGCTTCGAGCCGGGCGAGGTGGTGGCTCACCGACGGCTGGGAGTAATGCAGCTCCCGGGCAGCCGCCGTCACCGACCCGTGGCGGGCGACGGCAGCGAGGATGCGAAGGCGTGCGACATCGAGCATTCATCAATGATATCTATCCTTCGCTTTGAGAATAGGCATTAGACGTGATGAATCATCCAGGCCATCCTGAGGGCATGGAGACCACGGACACCCTGACCAGTCCGGCCCGACCAGGGCTGGCCGACCTCCTGGACGGCATCCGGGCACAGACCCGTCGCGGGCTCGACCCGCGTCGTACGGCGCTGGCGGTCGCCGACGTCCTGCGCGCCGACCTGCCCGGCGTCGACCTGCTCATCGAGGAGGAGCGTCGCGGCGACGCCGACCACCTCATCAGCCACCTGCTGCACGCCGAGACCGGGTTCTCCGTGAAGGCACTGGTGTGGCGGCCAGGTCAGCTGACCCAGATCCATGACCACATCGCATGGTGTGCCTTTGGTGTGCTCCAGGGCACCGAGTTCGAGACCCTGTACCGCGACCACGGCGACTACCTCACCGAAATCGGCCGGGTGGCCAACCAGGTCGGCGACGTCAGTGGCTTCGCACCCCCCGGGGACATTCACCGCGTGCACAACACGGGCGACGTCACGGCGATCTCCCTGCATGTGTACGGAGCCGACATCAGCGCCGACGGAGTTAGCGTGCGTCGCGAGTACCACCTGCCGGTCCGCCCCGCCTAACCGAGTGAATCAAGGTCGATCGGACGACGTTGCGGCGTGGTGTCGCGCATAGTGCCGGCGAAGCATGTCTTCGCCCCAGTCGTCGCGGCGGTGCCGCCATACCGAGTGGGCATGGTTGGCCGAGTCCTGAGTGTTGTCGTACTCGATCAGCATCGTCGGACCGACAACGCAGTAGTAGTGGCCCTCGCCGTGTTGGCGAGGTCCTTCCCAGGCGAAAGACACCGAACCCAGGCCCTCGTCGCAGACCTCCCGCCAGCAGGTCTGCGCATACGACGCCGGCGCCCGGTCGAGGTAGCGGCGTACCAGCTGCTCGAGCAGTTCCTGAGCAGGCCGCTCCATGTCAGCGTGACGGAGGCCCGTTGGCAGCACTGACGGGTCGGCGACCGGGTCGAAGCGGGTCAGGATGTCGTCAGGCGCGACCGCCGCGGTGACGGCACGGGTGAGACGCTCCGGGTCGAGCGCGTCGAGCAAGGCCCGGGGTAGATCCTCCTCCAGCCCAAGCAGCCGCTTCCCCGACGGCCCCACTGCTGGCTCCGCGCCGAGGAAGTGCGGGGTGACAGTGAACTCATCACCCGCGACAGTGACGTGCACGGCGATGTGGTGGCCGTTCATCCGCCACGCCCAGGTGCTCATGCCGGGGTCGCCGAGGATCCGGAACCAGTACCGATCTGGCCCGACGTCCTCGACACCGGTGGCCAGCTGACGCCGGTACCGCTCGACGGCGATCGCGTCGGAGGCCTCGGCGCCACCTGCGCCTTGTGCACAGTCGAGGAGCTCCAAAGCCAGCTCGCGCTGGTGTTCGGTCATCTCCTCGAGGCTGAGGCCTGCTCTCGTGCCGGGCAGGTAGGTCCAGGTCCGCGCGTCACCAGCCGTCAGGGGAGCACGGACCTGGCGGCTCTGCCCTTCGTCCAACGAAGCAAGCAGGGCGGCGCAGCGATGCGCCATGGCTTCGGTGACGTGGGGCCGTGGCTTTGTGGTGAGGGGTTCGGTCATCGACTTCCCAATCGCTCGTCGGGTATGGCGCGCGCCGTGTGCTGCAGCGCGGCCTTGCACAGTCGATGCCTAGCCTCTCAGGGCAGCTTGTCGAGCAGTTCGTCGAGTTGCTCGTAGCCCTCGACGACACCGACCTCCATGCCGCTGGCGATGATGGAGTCTCGCACCTCGAGCGAGTCGACAACCGACAGGCCGGTGATCCTCGTTCGCCCGTCGCCGAGGTCCTGGAAGGTCATCGTCTCAAGGCTTACGCCGTCGGGGAAACCATCGAACGTGAACGTCTGCACGATGCGCTCGTTCGGCCGAACCTCATGGAACGACCCGTAGAACTTGACTTCGTCGCCGTCGACATCGGTGGCGTAACGCCAAGCTCCGCCGGTGCGGCAGTCGTAGTGGTCGATACGCATCGTGTGGCTTCGAGGCCCTAGCCACTGCGCGACCAGATCAGCTTCGGTGTGCGCCCGGAAGACGTTCGCGACGGGCGCGTCGAACTCGCGCGTGATGGTAATCGTCGGCATGGCTGGGTCGGCGACGATCTGGGTTTCCTTGGTTGAGGTGGTCATGATGCTGCTCCTGCCTGGCTGGGTGAGGGGTCGTCGAACTGCTCGGTGGGTTGTTCCATCTGTTGGAGTACTGCGTCGAGACGCTGGTAGCGCTCTTCTGCAGTGCGCTGATAACGCTCGATCCACTTGGTCATCAGGTCGAATACCTCCGCTTCGAGGTGGCAAGGTCGGCGCTGGGCCTCGCGAGTCCGGCTGACCAACCCGGCGTCTTCGAGCACTTTGAGGTGCTTGGAGATGGCCTGCAGGCTCACGTCGTACGGCGCAGCCAGCTCGTTGACCGATGCGTCACCGACAGCGAGCCGGGAAACGATGTCTCGCCGCGTGGGGTCGGACAGGGCCGAGAAGACGAGTGAGAGCTGGTCGGCATTCACTGTGGACCTCCGGGCGTTCAACCGTGTTCAACCGTTTGATTGAATAACCCTAGGACAGGTCGAGAGTCTTTGTCAACCCTCTGGTTGAACAAGCCAGAGCTGAACGGGCAAAGTTCGCCAGCGAACGTCTCGGACACCCGCGTACCACCGTTCGGACGCAACGGCTCATTCATTCGGTTGGTCTTTGCGTCGAGGCCATCCGAATCACCACACAACATGACACTATCCAGTCATGAGCAAGGGTGGCCAGCGCATCAGCCACCGCCCTGACGAGGCAGCCGCACCGAGCTGCCGCGGAGGGCACGTTCTTCGAGAGGGTTCCGCTGATGACCTTGATGGTGACACCGCCGGAAAGGCCGAGCTTGTCACCTACCCCCCTGGGCAAGGTGAGAATGCGCTCGTCCGTCGCCGAGGACTCGGCCTTCCTGTTGGAGCTCTACGCCTCTGCGTCGCAAGATGAGCTCGACACCATCGGTTGGAATATCACGTCGCAGCGGACGTTCGTCATCATGCAGGCCCAGACCCGCGAGTGGGACCAGCTGCGCCGCCACCCCGATCTGGACCGACTCACCATTTGTGTCGACGACGTACCGGTCGGCCGCATGCTCGTCGACATCAGCGAAACCGTGGTCCACCTCATCGATGTCTGCCTGCTCCCGGCCTGGCGTGGACGTGGGATCGGAGCCCGGCTCGTCCAAGACATGCTCGAAGAGGCTGCAATTGCGCAGCTCCCCGTGAAGGTACGAGTCCCCAAGGACTCCCGCGTCGCGGCTGCGTGCGAACGCGCCAACTTCACCGACCCGCTGGACTGTGGAACCGAGTGGTTGCTCACGTGGACACCTCCGGACAATGACTCGTTCGAGACCCTCCAGCCCGGCGCCCGACGTGGTACCCGCATCGCTCCCCAGTCGCCCGTCTACGACACCCTGAGTTACTGACCGGATCAGCCGGCTGACATCACCTTTCCCAGGTGGGCAGATCCTTCGACGTCGGCGTAGTGGCCGAAGGCGGGGATATCGACGTATCCCGTGGCCCGGTAGAGCCCGATGGCCTCGGTCTGTATATGTCCCGTCTCGAGCACCATCGAGTCGGCGCCTGCTCCCTGGGCGGACTGCTCCAATGTCGTCAGCAGGGTCCGGGCGAACCCGCGGCCGCGGTGGTCCGGATGCACGAACATCCGGCGGATCTCGGCCGGGCGTCTGCCCGGCCAGCCGTCAATCGGCTCATGGAACCGCCATCCGCCCATGCATACCGCAACGTCCGCTGCGTAAGCCACGAAGAACACCCCGTGCGGTGGAGCGAACTCGTCGCTGTCCATCGGTGAGTCGTCGGGGCCGCCGTAGATCTGGTGGTAGTAGTTCTGCGCCAGCGCAGTGAGGCTCACGGCGTCCTGGTGCGAGTAGGCAGTCTCCCGCACCACCAGCGCGTCATTCGATGCTTGCACGAGGCGAGCGTAGGTGGCGCGGCGACAACTGACGAACTCAGGCGGTGATTGGCCGAGAGTCGGTCCTTGCCAAGTTGGAACGCTTGCCTAGGTGGAACACCCTGAGGTCGGCAGGGACGCAGGCGACGGTGGCGTCACCCCGTCGTACAACGCCAACGCAAAGGACTGTGGACACCGCAGCAGGTTGTCCGACAAGGTCCGGATCTGGAAGTGCAGATGGTTGCCGGTCGAGCTGCCCGTTGTCCCAACGTTGCCGAGGGTCTGCCCAGCACTCACGCTGATCGTTCCGCTGAACGCACGGCTCGAGAAGTGACAGTAGGAGTAGCGCACGTTGTTGGCGACGAGGACCGCTCCGATCCCGCAGCTGGAGTCGTTGACCGCCGTCGCGGTGCCTGAGGTGACGGAGTAGGACGGCGTCCCAGCGGCTGCAGGCAGGTCGAGCGCTGGGTAGTCGTGGTGCGGGTCGTCGTACTCCGACCGGGCGACAGCCGACCTCGGCAGCATCAGCCGCCACTCGCCCGTCCCGCTCCCCGCCGAAGCGCCGGCGAGGTACCGCCAGGTCGTCGGGCCGACGACGCCGTCTGAGGTGAGGCCCTCGCGGGTCTGGAAGGACCGGGTGGCCGAGTCCGTCCCGGCTCCGAACTGGCCGTCGACGGCGAGACCATAGCCGTACTTGTTGAGCAACACCTGCGCGGCCCTGACGGCACTGCCGGTCGAACCGGACTGAACGGTGCTGATGAGGGCAGTCCAGGTGTTGGTGCCCACGATGCCGTCGGCGGTGAGGCCCTGGCTGGACTGGAAGTTCTGGACGTTCGTCTCAGTGCCGCTGCCGAACGCTCCATCCGCGGTGGTGGGGTAGCCGCGCGAGGTGAGCAAGTGCTGGACCGCGCTCACGTTGGCACCGGTGTCACCGGGGCGCACGATGGGCCAGGCGTAGTCGGCGTGGGTCTGGGGCGGCGCCAATATGGCCACGATGAGAGCGACAAGAGTCGCCAGGACAAGCCTCTTCATGGGTGCTCCTTCTCAGGCATGAAAGTGGTGGCTGACGCCAGCCCGGCCGAACTTAGCCGCGATTGCCCAGAATCGCTAGGGCGATGTGGACCCGGCTTGACTGTGACTGGCGTCACTGGAAATGTGAGCGACTGCTCGCCGGACCTCTGTGCACCCCAGAAGGAGCCCCAGTCGTGAAATCCCAGCGCGGCCGCGCCGCGGCAGTCGCCGCCATGGCCCTGTCAGCACTGCTCGTCTCGTCCAACACCGTCGCCCCCGCAGATACAGGCCCCGACTCCCACGAAGCCGACGCTGACTCGCGCATTCTGCGGCAGGCCGTCAAGATCGACGCCATCGAGCGGCACCTCAAAGAGTTCCAGAAGATCGCCAACCGCCATGGCAACCGTGCCGCTGGCACGGACGGCTACCTGGCCAGCGCGCAGTACGTCGAACGCGAGCTACGCAAGGCGGGCTACCAGCCGACCCGCCAGTACTTCGACTTCGTGTATGAGGAAGTGGAGACAGAAACCCTGGCGGAGGTGTCACCGAACGCCCGTGACATCGACACCCACGCGATGAGCTACACCCCCAACACCCCCGCCGGTGGACTGACGGGAACGCTCGTTGCTCCCGCCAGTGCCCTCGGCTGCACCGCAGCTGACTGGGCCGGTGCCGACGCGGCGGGCAAGATCGCGCTCGTCAGTCGGGGCACCTGCCCGTTCTCCGACAAGTCGAAGGCCGCCGGCGCCGCAGGCGCGATCGCGATCGTGATGTACAACAACGCACCCGGCGAACTGTCGGGCACGCTCGGCTCCGTCGATCCCGCCCACATCCCGTCCGCCGGTGTCACCCAAGCCGACGGCGAGACGCTGCTGGCAGAGATGGCGAGCGGCCCTGTCACGGTGACGGTGAACCTCCAGGCCTTCACCGAGACGCGGCAGACGTTCAACGTTATCGCCGAGAAGCGCGGAAGCTCGCGCCACGATGGGACTGAGGATGTCGTCATGCTCGGCGCCCACCTCGACGGAGTCGTCGAGGGACCAGGCATCAACGACAACGGCACAGGCAGCTCCACCCTGCTCGAGGTCGCCAAGCACTTGAAGAAGATCGGCCGTTTCGACAACACCGTTCGGTTCGCGTGGTGGGGCGCCGAAGAGTCAGGGCTAGTCGGATCGACTCACTACGTCAACGACCTCGTCACGAACGACCCAGCAGAACTCGACAAGATCGCGACGTACCTCAACTTCGACATGATCGGGTCGCCGAACTACATCATTGGCGTGTATGACGCCGACGCCTCGAGCTACCCGCCCACCGCACCGGTGCCGCCTGGGTCGATCGAGACCGAGCAGATGTTCCGCGACTACTTCGCGTCGGTCGACCAGGACGTCGTGGACTACCAGTTCTCAGGTCGCTCCGACTACCAGGCGTTCATCAACAACGGTGTCGCGGCTGGCGGGTTGTCGACTGGAAGCAACGGTCCCAAGTCGGTCTACGAGCAGTCGCTGTTCGGTGGCACGGCAGGTATCAGCTATGACCCGAATTACCACTCGGCCGGCGACGACATCACCAACGTGAGCCTGACGGCACTCAACATCCAGGCGGACGGTGTCGCCCACGCCACTGCAGTCCTCGCCAACAGCACGGCCTCTGTCGAGCCAGACGACGCGCCGACGTCATCCCGTCACACGGCGACCCGGCTGCCCGAGGGCGTGTCGCGCCGCTGACACTGGGCTCCCACACTGGGCTCCCACACTGGGCTCCCCCGGGTGGGTGGGAGAGGCCGCCGTTGCCAGGCTCGAGGCGTTCAGCGCATGAAGTCGTCTTCGAGACGTGGCAGCGGCGGCCGCTGGGCTCATCACCACTCGTCGGTTTCTCCCGGTTCCGACATTCCTCCCATTGAGGTGGTCAGTCAAGACCTTCGGGTGATTTGGGCTGAACCCGCCGCTAGCTGAGCCAGGTGGGGCGTAGCGGGAACCCGGAGCTCCCGTCGGCCGAGGGCTTGACTGCGAGCACCTGGTGCAGCTGCACCTCGTTGGTCTCGAAGCCGAGCCTCGAGCCGGCCATGTAGAGACCCCACACGCGCGCCCTGGGCTCGCCGACCTCAGCGACGCAGGCCTCCCAGTTGTTGACGAGGTTGTCGCACCACTTCTCCAGTGTCAGGGCGTAGTGCTCCCGCAGGTTTTCCTCATGCCGAACCTCGAAGCCGACATCCTGTGCCGCGGAGATGATGCGCCCTGAGCCGGTCAACTCACCGTCGGGGAACACGTAGCGGTCGATAAACGCACCGGTCGTGACGCGCGAGTCGTTGCTCGGCCTCGTGATGCAGTGGTTGAGCAACCGGCCTCCGTCGCGCAACTTGCGGTTGAGGAACGAGAAGTACGTCGAATAGTTCTGGACCCCCACGTGCTCGAGCAGCCCAATGGAGCTGACGGCGTCGTAGTTGCTGCCCGGGGCGTCGCGGTAGTCGCCGTGGATGATCTCGGCACGGTCGCTGAGTCCGTCATGCTGGACCGCCAGCGCTCCCCACTTCGCCTGCTCGGCACTGAGCGTGATGCCGACGGCCGTCACGCCATAGTTCTGGACGGCGTGCCGGACCATGCCGCCCCAGCCACACCCAACATCGAGCAGCCGCATGCCAGGCTCGAGCCCGAGCTTGCGCGCCACCAGGTCGAACTTCTCCGCCTGTGCCTCTTCAAGGCTTGCCTCGGCGTGCGGGAAGACGGCACACGTGTAGGCCATCGACGGGCCGAGCACGAGCTCGTAGAACGCGTTCGAGACGTCGTAGTGATGCTGGATCGAGCCTGCGTCGCGCGATCGAGAGTGGCGCAGGCCCTCGGCGACTCGTCGCCACCGCGGCTGGGCTTCTTGCGGCGGCGGCTCGGGTGGAACCAACCGGCGCCAGCCCATCTCTCGGACCAGCGCGGCCAGCTCGGCAGGCGTTGGCCGCCGGAACCGCCAATCGCCCATCAGGCGAAGCGCCAGATAGGGATCGCCCGGGTGGGTGCCGTCGAGGTCGAGGTCACCGGAGACGTACGCCCGCGCCATCCCCAGGTCGCCCGGCGCGGTAGCGAGGTAGCGAAGCCCTCGTTCGTTCTTGAGGCGCATCGTCACGGGGCTGTCGGGAGGGCCGAAGCCGCTTCCGTCGTACGCCTCAAACCGCACCGGCGGCTCCCCATCGGTCAGCCGTGCCACCATCTGGGCCATCGTCATCTTCGTCCCACCGCCTTGTCGTAGAGCTCGGTCAACCGGTGCTGGGGGTCGTACTTTTTCTTCACCTCTCGGTATGTCGCGCCACCATAGATGGCGTTGAAATGATCCTCGTCGTAGTAGGCATCGGAGTACAGCGATTTGTGTCCGCCGTGGTCGGCGACAGCTGCCTCGATGTCTCGGTTGACGTCGCCGTCTGAGCGGCCGGGCCGGATGTCGACCAACCCCCAGAAGCCGATGTTGACGTAGACCTGTCGCGGGCGCAGCGGGTATAGCGGCCAGGTCCTCGCCGAGCCACTGCCTTCGGACTCGCGCAGCTTCAGCGGGCAGAGCCACACCGGCCGCATCCCGACGTTGGCGTCGAACCAACGCAGGAAGCCGGCGGTCGACTCCACCGGGATCTCGACGTCCTGGACGACGCGTTCGTGGTCGGGTTTGCCGCGCAGCCGGTCGATCCGCGCCCTCACGCCGAAGCGGTTCTCCCAACCGACGATCCGGTGGTAGATGTCGCTGCGTCGGTAGCGGGCCGGCCACAGGCGCCGGACCAGCGGATGCTGGGCACCGAATGGCTGCGAACACCAGAACCAGTCGGTGTCCCATCGCCACAGATAGTCGTAGGTCGTCAAGACGTCGCGGGTGCGCGTAGGGATCGACCGGTAGTAGATGTGTTTGCCGGTGTAGTCGCTGGCCGCGAGCAGCCCCGACGATGCGATGTCGTCGACGAAGCGGCCGAGGGTGAGATATGCCTCGTCGGGCGAGAACATCACCCCGTCGAGGAAGTCGACCGGTTGACCCTCCCATGCGAGGGTGGTGCAGATGGCGGTGATCGCCTGCACCATCGCGTCGAGGTCGTCGAATCGTACGTGGCGCAGGCCGACGTAAGGGCTGACGGGTTGCAACTCGATCCGCAGCCGTACGGCGTAACCGAGACTGCCGTAGGAGTTGGGGAAGGCTGCGAACAGCTCGGCGTGCTCACCGTCGGGCGTTGCGGTGACGATCTCACCGTCACCGGTGAGGATGTCGATCTCCAACACAGACTCATGCGGCAGCCCGTGGCGAAACGACGACGCCTCGATGCCGAGCCCGGTCACCGCGCCGCCCAGCGTGATGGTCCTCAGCTGCGGCACCACCAGCGGCATCAGGCCGTGGGCGAGGGTGGCGTCGACGAGGTGCTCGTAGGTGCACATCCCCTGCACGTCGGCGACCCGCGCCACCGGGTCGACCCCGATGACGCCGTTGAGCTGGCTCACGTCGAGCCCGGGCGTCGTCGTGTGGGAGCGCGGGCGGAACAGGTTGGAGGTGGGTTTGGCCAGCCGCACGGTGGTTCCTGGCGCGAGGGAGCGGTATGACGCCTGCAGGGCCTCGACGGCAGTGTCGTGCTGCGTGGCCGGCCTCCCAATCACCTGCACATGACCATCGTAGCCATGACAGGCGACCTCTACGCTGTAACCGATCTGCTGCCGAGACGCATTGCCAACACTGGACCGCCATGAGGCTGCACCGCACAAAGAAGGGAAGGGCCGGTATGACGCCGCCCGGAGACGAGACAGCCCCCAGCTACGCGGGAGACCGCGAGCTGATGGCAGCCGAGATCTACCGCGTATCGCATCTGACGGGCGAGTTCCTGCTGCGGTCCGGGGTCACCGCGACCGAGTATTTCGACAAGTACCAGTTTGAGGGGAAGCCGGAGCTGTTGCGAGAGATCGCAGCAGCGATGGTCGACCTCCTGCCGTTCGACACAGAGGTGCTGGCTGGGTTGGAGCTAGGCGGCGTACCGGTCGCGACCGCGCTGTCATTGCACACCGGGTTGCCCGCGGCGTTCGTTCGCAAACAGGCCAAGACGTATGGGACCTGCAAGATCGCAGAGGGGGCTCCCCTCGAAGGCCGAAAGGTGACGGTGATCGAGGACGTCGTCACCTCCGGTGGCCAAATCGTCTTGTCTGTCAATGACCTGCGCGCGATGGGCGCGAACGTGGACACAGCGCTCTGCGTCATCGACCGTGAAGCCGGAGGCGTCGAGACCTTGGCGGAGTCAGGTATCAGATTGCTACCGCTTTTTCGCGCGGATGAGCTCCGTGCCGCTGCAGTGGCATGATCGCTACGGTCGTCTCGTCCTCCGGAGGGAAGGTTGATGCGAGCTCGCAGCCGGTTGGTCGCAGCACTCGCAGTCCTGGGGCTGCTGTCCGGCTGCACGTTCGGGGGCGACTCACGCACCACGTCGGGCCAGCGGGTCGCCGCCGCCACGGGTGAAGGCATCGGCGACCCGTACTACCCCGACGACGGCAACCTCGGCTACGAGGTGACGCGGTATCACGTCAAGCTCGACTACTTCCCGTCAACCGAGCGCATCGCAGCTGACACGGTGATCTCGTCCGTCGCCAAGCGGGCCCTGCGCAGCTTTCATCTCGACCTCGTAGGTTTCCGCGTCATCGGGGTCACGGTCGATGGGCGATCGGCCACCTGGCAGCGTGCCGACGCGCACGAGCTGGTCATCACGTCGGATCGGCTGATCCGGAAGGGCTCGTCCTTCGTCACGATCGTCAGCTACCGCGGCAAACCTGGAGTCGACCCGCTCGGGTCGGGGGTCCCCAGCGGGTGGTTCGACGCAACCACGCCCGGGGGCGGCTTCATCGCCGGCGAACCCCATTCGTGCACCTTGTGGTACCCCTGCAACGACCATCCGACCGACAAGGCCTTGTTCTCGGTCACGGCGACCGTCCCGCGTCCGTTCGATGTCGTCTCGGTTGGGAGTCAGGGACGGACGACGTTCGGCACTCGCGCGGGCAGTCCCGTGCGGACCTTCCGGTGGCACCTGCGTGAGGCCACTGCGACGTACCTGACGACCATCTACATCGACAAGCTGACGTTCGAGCGCTCGACGCTGGCCGACGGCACGCCGGTGATCTCTGCTTACGGTCCCGAGCCGGGCGACGCGCCGCAGCGTGAGGCGCTGCTGCCAGAGATCCTGCGGGTGCTGTCGGCGCGATGGGGTGCCTACCCGGCGCCACAGGCAGGTGGCATCTTCGTCAACGGGCAGGTGCCGTTCTCGCTCGAGACGTTCACCAGGCCGATCTACACCGAAGGGGCCGATGTCCCCACGATCGTGCACGAGAACGGGCACCAGTGGTGGGGCGACAACGTCACGCTGAAACGGTGGCGTGACATCTGCCTGAACGAGTGCTTCGCGTCGTACTCCGTCTGGTTGTGGGACGAGCATCGGGGCGTCGACCTCGACGCCCGCTACGGAAATGGCGTGGAGAGGGACTCGCTCTTCGACGCACCGCTCTATGACATGGGCCCGGGCAACGAGTTCGACTTCGGAGGTGTCTATCTCAAGGGCACCTACTTCCTGCATGCGTTGCGCGGCAAGCTCGGGAGCCAGGTGTTCTTCTCATCGCTGCGTGCGATCCAACGCGAGTACGCGGGCGCCAACCTGTCGATGCTTGGTCTCCGCAACGAGCTGGAGTCTGCGACCGGAGTCGACCTGACGAGCTTCTGGGACGAATGGGTGCTCAGCGTGGGGGTGCCGTCCGAGGCCAACCTGCACCCCGGCGACCTCTGACCCCACCCGCGCTGGTCGAAGGTCCGAGCGACCGTTCACGCGGTCGTTCAGCCACAGGCGTTGAAGCAGCACCGCAGGTTAGTGTGTTGCCGGTCACGACTCCGACTCGACAGGATTGCCCATGCAGGTCGACGCCTTCAACGCGCTTGCCGAGCCTGAGGCGCGTGCCACTCTCGGTGCCTGTTTCGGGGTAGAACGATGGGTGGACGAACTTGTCGACGCCCGTCCGTACGGCGATCTGGCCGCCCTCCTTGCCCAGGGGCGAGCCAGCGCCGAGAATCTGACCGATGACGAGCTGGCCGAGGCGCTGAGGCAGCACCCGCGGATCGGCGAGCGATCCGAGTCGAGTGGCGATGACGCAGCCATGTCGCACGCCGAACAGTCGGGCGTCGACGCGACCGACACCGAACTCAGCAGTCGCCTCCTGCGCGGTAACAAGGCATATGAGGACAGGTTCGGCAGGGTCTTCCTGATCCGTGCAGCCGGTCGTGACAGCGACGAGATCCTGGCTGAGCTGGAGCGTCGCCTCGGCAATGACGACGCCACGGAGCGGCGTGAGACCGTCGCCGAGCTCCGGCATATCGCGCTTCTGCGTCTCGAACAGGTGGTGACCCGATGAGCCATGTCTCGACCCACGTGCTCGACACCGCCCGCGGTCGACCCGCTGCCGGTGTCCCCGTCGTCCTCGAGCAAGCGACGGGCGAACCTCCGGTCGTCGCCACCGAGGTCACCGACGACCACGGCCGGGTCGGCGAGCTCGGACCGGACCGCCTGACCCCCGGTGTTTACCGGCTCCGCTTCAACACCGGCGGCTACTTCGCCGACCACGGGGTCGCCACGTTTCTCCCCGAAGTGGTCGTGACCTTCGAAGTTGGCGGGGCCGACCACTACCACGTGCCACTGCTGCTCAGCCCGTTCGGCTACACGACATACCAAGGGTCTTGAGCGATGGCAATCGTCTTGGGGCCGAACCAGTACGGCAAGGCGGAGAACCGGGTCGTCCGCATCGATCGAGAGTCGCCACGCCACGAGATTCATGACCTCAACGTGTCGACTGCGCTGCGCGGTGACTTCGCCGACGCGCACACCTCCGGTGACCAGGCGATGGTGCTGCCGACCGACACCCAGAAGAACACCGTGTTCGCGTTTGCGAAGTCGGCCGGCGTCGACCAGATCGAGGACTTCGCCTTGGCTCTCGGGCGGCACTTCGCCGACGACATCGCTCCAGTGACGGGGGCGCGGGTCGCGATCGACGAGTACGTCTGGGATCGCATCCAGGTGGAGGGTGCTGGCCACGACCACAGCTTTGTGCGGCGCGGTCAGGAGGTTCGCACGACCGCTGTCACCGTGGAGGGTGTTGGCGCCGAGCAGCAGGCTTGGGTGGTTTCCGGGCTACGCGACCTCGTCGTACTCAAGTCCACCGGGTCGGAGTTCGCCGGGTTCCTGCGCGACGACTACACGACGCTGCGCGACACCCACGACCGGGTGATGTCGACCTCGTTGAGCGTCCGGTGGCGCTATGACGGCGTCTTCGTCGATTGGCGTACGTCGTACGACGCCATCCGGGCCACCCTGCTCGCGATCTTCGCGACCGTCCACAGCTTGGCGCTGCAGCAGACGCTGTACGAGATGGGCCGGGCGGTCCTCGAACGACAGCCGGAGGTTGCCGAGATACGGCTGTCCGCCCCGAACATCCACCACTTCGCCTACGACCTCGAACCGTTCGGACTCGACAACCCCGGTGAGGTGTTCCACGCCGACGACCGCCCCTACGGGCTGATCCAGGCCACGGTGCTCCGCGACGACGGTCCTGACCCAGGCAGCGCGTGGAACGAGTGACCGGTCGCCGCCGTACGGACTGGGGCTGGTGCTGGCAGGCTGGACGAGTGGGCCAACGAGGAAGAGCATGAGTCTGAGCTTCGGGAGGGAGGGTGATGGAGTTCCTGGCGCCGACGACGTGGGCTGACGCCCTCACCGCCAAGGCCGAGCACCCCGACGCGATGCCGATCACCGGGGGCACCGACGTGATGGTCGAGCTCAACTTCGACCGCCACCGCCCACCTGTCCTGCTCGATCTCACCGGCATCAGCGAGCTGGCCGACTGGTCTCAAGACAACGGAACCGTGCGGTTGGGCGCGGGCGTCACCTATACACGCGTCATCGACGAGCTTGCCGGCCCGCTGCCCGGGCTCGCGATGGCATCGCGCACCGTTGGGTCGCCGCAGATCCGCAATCGCGGCACAGTCGGCGGCAACCTCGGGGCAGCCTCGCCGGCCGGAGACTCGCACCCCCCGTTGTTGGCAGGTGGGGCTGAGGTCGAGCTGGCGAGCGTGCGCGGCACCCGCATCGTGCCGATCGACGAGTTCTACACCGGCGTCAAGACGCATGCCGGTAGCCCGGACGAGCTGATCGCGGCGATCCGGATCAGGGCGGCGACCGGTCCACAGCAGTTCAGCAAGATCGGCACGCGCAATGCGATGGTCATCGCGGTGTCGGCGTTCGGTCTCGCCCTGCACCCCACCGAACGGCGCGTCGGAACCGGCATCGGGTCTGCTGCGCCGACGCCGCGTCGCGCTGTAGACGCCGAGCAATTCTTGGCTGCGGCGATCGAGGACGAAGGATTGTGGGATTCCCGCGGCGAGCTGCCTGAGAGCGTCGCGCGGGAGTTCGGCGAGCGGGTCAAGGCCGGCGCAGCACCGATCGACGATGTGCGGGGGACAGCGGCATACCGGTTGCACTCGCTCGCAGTGATGGCGCGACGCACACTGACTTGGGCATGGACCGAGTACCGGGGAGGCACGAACGGATGAGGGTCACCACCACCGTCAATGGCGAGCCTTACGTTGTCGACGACGTCTGGGAGGGCGAGAGCCTCCTCTACATGCTGCGCGAACGGATGGGACTGCCGGGCTCGAAGAACGCTTGCGAGCAAGGCGAATGCGGCTCGTGCACGGTGTATGTCGACGGCGTCTCGTCGTGTGCTTGCCTCGTCGCGGCCGGACAGGCAAACGGTCGCGACGTGATGACCGTCGAGGGACTGTCAAGCGAGGATGACTTGCATCCAGTGCAGCAGGCGTTCATCGAGGCAGGTGCCGTGCAGTGCGGCTTCTGCACGCCAGGGCTGATTGTGCAAACCCACGACCTGCTGCGCCGAGACCCTGACCCCGACGACGCCGAGATCCGCGAAGCGCTCGCCGGCAACCTTTGCCGATGCACCGGGTACGAGAAGATCCTCGACGCCGTACGCCTTGCTGCCGGCCGGATGTCAGCACCCGCGAGCGAGACCCCATGAAAACCGTGATCGATGGCTGCGCGGTCTCCACGATGGACGCTGGCCGGACCGAGCACAGGGTCGGCCACATCGTGGTCGACGGAGGTCGCATCACGACGGTCGCCGAGGGGGCCGCGCCCCGCGATCTGACGGACGCGGAGTACGTCGATGCAACCGGCTGCCTTGCCACCCCCGGCCTGGTCAACACGCACCATCACCTGTACCAGGGAGTGACTCGCGGCTTCGCCGTCGATCACACCCTGTTCGAGTGGTTGACGACGCTGTATCCGATCTGGGGCTGTCTCGACGAACACACTGTGCGCACCGCGGCCCTCGCCGGGCTCGGCCGACTGGCGCTGTCTGGCTGCACGACGTCCATGGACCACCACTACGTGTTCCCCGCCGACGGTGGAGACCTTCTCACCGCGGAGGTGGAGGCGGCAGAGATGGTGGGCCTGCGGTTCTTTCCCACCCGCGGCTCGATGGACCTCGGGAAGAGCCAGGGAGGGTTGCCCCCCGACAACGTCGTCGAGGACATCGACACGATCCTCACGTCCACCGCCGAGGCGATCGACAAGCACCACGACCCCGGCCCCGACTCGATGCTGCGTGTCGGCGTCTCGCCGTGCTCACCCTTCTCCGTTACCGGTGAGCTCCTGGAGCAGGCGGCCCAACTCGCGCGTGACAAGGGCGTCCGGCTCCACACACATCTAGCCGAGACGCTGGACGAGGACGAGTTTTGCGGTGACCGCTTCAATTGCTCGCCGGTTGACTACGTCGAGTCGTTGGGGTGGCTCGGCGATGATGTCTGGCTCGCCCACGCCGTGCACCTGAAGGATCGCGACATCGCCAAGCTCGCCGCCACGGGGACCGGCGTTGGGCACTGCCCGTCGTCGAATGCCCGTCTTGGCGCCGGGATTTGCGGCAGCAGCGACCTGCGCGCGGCCGGCGTCAACGTAGGTCTTGGGGTGGACGGAGCCGCTTCCAACGAGGCGTCGTCTCTCGTCGAGGAGCTCCGCCACAGCGTGCTGTTCGCCAGAGCCGGTGGCGGCCCCACTGCGCTCACCGTGCGCGACGGCCTTGAGATGGCAACCATGGGTGGTGCGCGAGTGCTCGGCTGGGACGACCAGATCGGCTCGCTCGAGGCGGGCAAGCTTGCCGACATCGCCTTGTGGCGGCTTGACACGTTGGCGCACGTCGACATCGCCGACCCGGTCGCCGCCCTGGTGCTCGGCTCACCCCCACCCCTCGAGCTGCTGTTGGTCCAGGGCCGTCCCGTCGTACGACGCGACGAGCTCGTCACGATCGACGCCGCGGCGGTGGCGCTCGCGGTGCGGTCGGCAAGCTCGGCGCTGCTGTCGCGAGCAGGGGTCACCGCGTGACCACGCCGATCGAGACCCAGCCCAAGGCGCCCATCGGTGCCCCGGACGCGTCTGCACGAGAACACGATCGGGGGCGTGGGTGAGAGCCCGCAGCGACCTGACTCGACGTTGAAGGTCACGGGCGAATTCGCGTACGGCAGCGATCTCTGGATGGACGACATGCTCTGGGGTGTCACCCTGCGAAGCCCTCACCCCTATGCACGCATCACGGGAATCGACATCGGTGAGGCCCTCGCCACGGCTGGTGTCTTCGCAGTGCTCACCCACGAGGACGTGCCCGGCGCCAAGACGTTCGGGCTCGAGATCGCCGACCAGCCGGTGCTGGCGATCGACACGGTGCGCTATCAGGGCGAGCCGGTGGCGCTCGTCGCCGCGGACCACCCCGAGATCGCGCGTCAGGCAGCCAAGAAGATCAACGTCCACTACGACGTGCTCGAGCCGATCACGGATGCTCGGGTGGCTCTCGGGCACGACTCTCGCGACCTGCACGGCGACCTTTCAGCCAACGTGACCGAGCTGAGCCGGGAAGCCGCGCATCTCCACCCGCACGGCAATCTCGTCCGCCACCTGAAGTCTGCGGGTCGGCGATCCCGACCCCAAGGCGGACGTCGTTGTCATCGGTGACTACGAAGTCGGCATGCAGGACCAGGCGTTCCTCGGTCCTGAAGCCGGACTTGCGGTGCCCGACGACGTTGGCGGGGTCGACCTGTACGTCGCGACGCAGTGGCTGCACGTCGACCAGCGGCAGATCTGTGCGGCGCTCGGTTTGCCGCCTGACCAAGTGCGTCTCTCGCTGGCAGGTGTCGGCGGGGCGTTCGGTGGCCGCGAGGACCTGTCCATGCACGTACACGGGTGTCTGCTCGCGTTGCACACCGGCAAGCCGATCAAGATGGTCTACAACCGCGAGGAGTCGTTCTTCGGGCACGTGCACCGCCACCCCGCGACGATGCGCTACGAGCACGGCGCGGACCGCGACGGGAAACTCGTCTACGTGAAGGCCGAGATCTACCTCGACGGCGGCGCCTACGCCTCATCGACCCCGGCGGTAGTCGGCAACGCGGGCACGATGGGGGTGGGCCCGTACGTCATACCGAACATCCACGTCGACTGCTACGGCGCCTACACGAACAACCCGCCGTGTGGTGCGATGCGGGGGTTCGGATCGGTACAGACCGCGTTCGCCTACGAGGCCCAGATGGACAAGCTCGCCGCCTCTCTAGGCATGGACCCAGTCGAAGTGCGCAAGCTCAACGCGATGGAGGAAGGCTCCACAGCGCCCACGGGTCAAGTGGTCGACAGCGCTGCCCCAGTGGTCGAGCTGCTGGAGCGGTTGCAGGCGATGCCGATGCCACTCGACCTGGACCCCTCCGATCTGCGCCACCTCCCCGGCGGCGTCTCCAACACCACCCACGGCGAGGGCGTCCGCCGCGGTGTCGGCTATGCCGTTGCCTACAAGAACGTCGGCTTCTCCGAAGGCTTCGACGACTACTCGACCGCGCGGGTGCGTCTCGAGGTCGTGGGTGGCGCCCCTCACGTGACCGTGCACACGGCCGCTGCTGAGGTGGGGCAGGGGCTCGTCACGGTCGAGCAACAGATCTGCCGCACCGAGCTGGGCGTCGACACGGTCGTCGTGCACCCGAAGGACACCCAGGTCGGTTCTGGCGGCTCGACGTCGGCGTCGCGACAGACCTATGTCACGGGTGGTGCCGTGCAGGCGGCCTGCGTCAAGGTTCGCGATGAGCTGCTTGGCCTGACCCAGCGCTATCTCGGGGAGACGATCCACGACCTGAGGCTCGAGGGCGGAATGGTGGTCTCCGATGGTCGGGGCTCCGTTGCCTCGATAGCCGATGTGCTGGGCGACCGTGTGATCGAGGAGACGCTCGAGTGGCGACACCGCAAGACCGAGCCGATCGACCCGGAGACCGGACAGGGGTTCGCACACGTCCAGTACGCGTTCGCCGCCCACCGCGCGGTGGTGGATGTTGACGTCGACCTGGGGCTGGTCAAGGTCGTCGAGCTTGCGTGCACCCAGGATGTCGGCAAGGCGATCAACCCCGACGCAGTCCTCGGGCAGATCCAGGGCGGCAGCACGCAAGGGATGGGCTTGGCGCTGATGGAGGAGATCCAGATCGTCGACGGCAAGATCCGCAACCCGTCGTTCACCGACTACCTGATCCCGACCATCCTCGACACGCCGCCGATGCCGATCCAGGTGCTGGAGTACGCCGATCCGCATGCGCCGTACGGCCTGCGCGGTGTCGGTGAGGCGCCGACGATCTCGTCCGGTCCCGCCGTGATGGCGGCCATCCGCGCCGCCTGCGGCCTTGCCCTGACAAGGGTGCCGGTCCGCCCCGAACACATCACTGGCACAGGGGAGGAAGTCGATGAGTGAGTTAACCGGAGTCGAGGTGCGGGCGCCGCGCGAGGAGCCGAGGCAGCGGGAGATCCTTACCCCGCAGGCCCTCGGGTTTGTGGCAGACCTGCAACGCAACTTTGGCGGCCGGCGTGACGAGCTGTTGCAGGCCCGCGCGGTGCGGCGGAAGCAGATCAGCGAGACCGGGACCCTCGACTTCTTCGACGAGACACGGGAGATCCGTGAGGGTGAGTGGACGGTGGCTCCGGCGCCGGTAGCGCTGCAGGATCGGCGGGTCGAGATCACCGGACCGACCGACGCCAAGATGGCGATCAACGCCCTCAACTCAGGCGCCCGCATCTGGCTCGCCGACTTCGAGGACGCCAACACGCCGCACTGGTCCAACGTGGTGGAGGGCCAGGTCTCCCTGTATGACGCCCACCGCCGCCAGCTGTCGTTCACGTCGCCGGAGGGCAAGGAGTACTCGCTGAACGAGGGTGACCTCGCGGTCCCCGTCGTGAGACCGCGGGGCTGGCACCTCGACGACAAGCACGTGATCGTGGACGACCAGCCTGTCGTGGGGGCCTTCCTTGACTTCGGGCTGCATTTCTTCCACAACGCCGACGAACTGCTGTCGCGAGGCCTCGGGCCCTACTACTACCTGCCGAAGACGGAGAGCTATCTCGAGGCTCGCCTCTGGAACGACGTGTTCACCCACGCCCAGGACGTGTTGGGTGTGCCGTACGGCAGCGTCCGAGCCACGGTCTTGATCGAGACGATCACAGCGGCGTTCGAGATGGAGGAGATCCTCTTCGAGCTGCAAGAGCACGCGTCCGGGCTCAACGCCGGTCGGTGGGACTACCTGTTCAGCGTGATCAAGAACTTCCGCGATGCGGGGGCGTCATACGTGCTGCCTGACCGAAACGCGGTGACGATGACGGCGCCGTTCATGCGTGCGTACTCGGAGTTGCTCGTGTCTACCTGCCACCGGCGTGGCGCGGTCGCGATGGGCGGGATGGCGGCGTTCATCCCGAGCCGCCGCGACCCGGAGGTCAACGCCGCCGCCCTCGACAAGGTGCGAGCCGACAAGGAACGCGAGGCTAGCGATGGTTACGACGGCTCCTGGGTCGCCCACCCCGACCTGGTGCCGATCTGCATGGAGGTGTTCGACGCAGTGCTGGTCAACCGGCCCAACCAGATCGAGCGACGACGCGACAATGTGACAGTGACGGCCGCCGATTTGCTCGATATCGAGGCGACGGAAGGCGTGATCACGGCTGCCGGAGTGCGCGGCAACGTGTCCGTGGCGCTGCGGTATGTCGTGTCGTGGTTGCTCGGCACCGGGGCAGCGGCCATCGACAACTTGATGGAAGATGCGGCGACGGCGGAGATCTCGCGCAGCCAACTGTGGCAGTGGGTCCACGCCGGCAGCCAGACCGATGACGGTGCCGTCATCACGGCCGAGCGCGTGAGGACCGTCGTCGAGGAGGTCTACTCCGAGCTCGCGATCACGTGGGCGGACCAGCCCGAGACCATGGAGGCTCTCGACCGGGCGCGCGCGTTGTTCGAACGCGTCGCGCTCGATGACGACTTCGTCGAGTTCCTGACCCTTCCGGCCTACGCCGAGTACGTCGAGTGACGTCACCCCACGGGTCGCCTCGGCTCGGCGCGGACGACCTGGCCGCACTCGACGCGATCGTCGCTCCTGCGGACGAGCGGATGGCGCGGCTGTACCCGGGCGATGACGGTCGTCGCCAGCCGGTGCACACGGTCTACGTCCCGGCCGACCGGTTGACGCCGGACCTGACGCAGCGGTGGGGCGCCGAGGCGCGCCGTGCGCTCGACGAGCACGCCCCGACAGCGCGGTCGTTTGCGGAGGTGCTCGGTCTCGCCGACTACCCCGCCAGCGGCAACGCGCAGGACTTCGAGGAGGTCTTGGCTCGAATGCTCCAGAAGCTCGAGGTGGAGCCGATCGAGGACCTCCGCATCGACCTCGAGGACGGGTACGGCGCGCGCGACGACGACACCGAGGACCGTGACGCGGTGGCTGCGGCTCGGGCTCTCGTCGAGGCGGCTGAGCTTGGTGCCGCGCCGCCATACTGCGGGATCCGCTTCAAGTCCTTCGAGGCCGCGACGCGGCGACGGGGACTGCGTACGCTCGATCTCTTCCTGGGCACGCTTCTGGAGGCTGGTGACCTGCCCGACGGCTGGGTCGTCACGCTCCCGAAGGTCACGTCGGTCGAGCAGGTGCACGCGATGGTCGAGGCCTGCCGCCGGCTCGAAACGGCGTATGGGCTGCCCGACGGGCGGCTCTGTTTCGAGATCCAGGTCGAGACTGCGCAGTCGGTCATGGCCAATGACGGCACGGCTTTGGTGGCCCGGCTTATCCACGAGAGTGACCATCGGTGCACAGGTCTGCACTTCGGGACGTACGACTACACGGCCGCGCTCGGGATCAGTGCAGCCAACCAGGCGATGGACCATCCGGCGGCTGAGCACGCCAAGAGCGTCATGGCGTTGGCCGCAGCGGGCACCGGGGTCCGGCTTTCGGACGGCTCAAGCAACGTCCTGCCCGTGGGCGACACGCGAGCGGTCCGGGATGCATGGGCGCTGCACATGCGGCTGGTGCGCCGCTCGCTAGACCGTGGGCTCTATCAGGGTTGGGACCTCCATCCCGCCCAGTTGCCGACGAGGTTCGCGGCGACGTACCTCTTCTTCCGCGCGGGTCTGGAGTCCGCGGGCCACCGGCTGGCCGTCTACCTGGCCGGCGGCCAGGGCGGCGTACTTGACGAACCCGCCACGGCGCAGGCACTGGCCAGTTTTGTCTGTCGAGGCCTCCACAGCGGCGCAGTGTCGAACGACGAGGTCGAGGCTTTCATCGGCGCGGAAGTCGCGACTCTGCAGCGGCTGGCACGACGGCGGGTGGGGTGACGCGTGGAGTCTGCAGGCGATAAGCCGGTGGATGTGGTCTTCCGCGGCCGATGCGTGCTGCCCGACGGTGAGCGTCATGCCGCCGTCGGTGTACGTGACGGCGTGATCGTTTGGGTCGAACCCTCCGGCGGCGAGACGCGCCGTGAAGTGGTTTCACGCGCCCGCGACGAGAGCGCAGTGATCGACCTCGCCAACGACGAGGTCCTCCTGCCCGGTCTCGTCGACACCCACGTCCACGTCAACGAGCCGGGCCGCACTGACTGGGAGGGTTTTGCGTCGGCGACCCGAGCGGCGGCAGCGGGCGGTGTGACGACGATCATTGACATGCCGCTCAACTCGATACCTCCCACGATCGACTCGGAGGCACTAGCGACGAAGCAGTTGGCCACCGAAGGTCAGCGGTTCGTCGACGTTGGCTTTTGGGGTGGTGCAGTGCCGTCGAGCCTTGGCACACTCGAAACCCTTTACCAGCAAGGGGTTTTCGGATTCAAGTGCTTCTTGCTGCCCAGCGGGGTGGAGGAGTTTCCGCCGCTCGACCGAGCAGGTCTCGACTCGGCAATGCGCGAGATCGCCGGTTTCGATGGCTTGCTGATCGTGCATGCCGAAGACGCCGCCACGATCGATCGAGCGCCGGCATTCGCTGGACGCTCGTACGCCGATTTCCTTCGGTCCCGTCCGCCGGAGGCGGAGGACCGAGCAATCGCCGAGGTGCTCGAGCTGGCCGCTCAGCACGGCACGCGGGTCCACATCCTGCACCTGTCGAGCGCGCCGTCTCTGTCGAGGCTGGCGCTGGCACGGGATGCCGGCGTGCGCGTGACGGTAGAGACGTGTCCGCACTACCTGACGCTGGCCGCCGAAGGAATCGAGGACGGCGCCACCGAGTTCAAGTGCTGTCCGCCGATCCGCGACACCGCCAACCAGGATGGCCTGTGGCAGGGGTTGCGGGACAGCGTTGTCGACTGTGTCGTGTCCGACCATTCACCGGCGCCGCCGGCCCTCAAGGACTTCGCGACTGGCGACTTCAGTGCTGCATGGGGTGGTGTCTCCTCTTTGCAGCTTGGGCTTTCGTTGGTCTGGACCCACGCGTCATACCGGGGGCTGGGGGTTGCAGACGTCGTGCGGTGGATGTCCACCGCACCCACAAGGGTTGCTGGTGTTGCAGGCAAGGGTGCAATCGCAGAAGGGCACGACGCTGACCTTGTCGTGTTCGGTCCCGAGGAGACCTTCGAGGTCGACCCCGACCGGCTGCACCATAAACACAACATCACTCCCTACGCGGGGCGTGAGCTTCGTGGGGTCGTACGCCAAACCTGGCTTGCGGGCGAGCTGGTTGCACGACGAGGCGCCGTGAAGGACCCGCCGATCGGTCGGTTGCTTGCCCGAGGAGGAGGATCTATCCATGCCTGACTCTTCCGCACCGCCGGCATTCGCCGCGTTCCCAGATTTGGCGTCGCGCCAGCTTGCCGGCAGCGTCGTCGCCGCGAACGACGAACTGTTCGCCCAGCGCGAGAACCTGATCAAACCCGAGCCGTCCGCGTTCGCCGTGCACGAGTTCGGCCACAAGGGCAAGGTGTACGACGGCTGGGAGACCCGGCGGCGACGTGAACCTGGTCACGACTGGGCGATCGTGAGGCTTGGCGTCCCCGGCGTCATTCACGGCGTCATCGTCGACACATCTTGGTTCACCGGGAACTACCCGCCGTTCATCTCCGTCGAGGCCGCGCGCGTGAGCGACTACCCCTCGTCCGAGGAGCTCGAAGGTGCCGACTGGGTGCCTCTGGTCGAGAAGTCTCCCGCCCTCGGCGACACAGCCAACGCCTACGACGTCGACGACGCGCGGGTCTGGACACATGTGCGCCTGCGCATCTATCCCGACGGCGGAGTCGCGCGGTTCCGCGTGCACGGCGAGATCGTGCCCGACCCCCGTTTCCTCACCAGCACGATCGACCTCGCTGCGTTGGAGAACGGCGGCGTCCTGGTTGCCTGCTCCGACGCGTTCTACTCGTCGCCGCAAAACCTGATCCTGCCAGGCCGCGCTCAGATCATGGGTCACGGCTGGGAAAACGCCCGCCGCCGCGGCGACGGCAACGACTTCGCGATCTATCGCCTTGCGGGCGAAGGAATGGTCGAGCACGTCGAGCTCGACACGTCGTACTTCGTTGGCAACGCCCCTGGCATGGTCAGGTTGAGTGGCTGTAGGACGACGGATCCAGTTCCGGCGGTCGGCGTCGAATGGTTCGACCTGGTCGCCAAGACTCGGTCACAACCCGACACTCGACATCGCTACCTCGTCTCCACCGAACGCCCGACCACGCACGCGCGCCTCGACGTCTTCCCCGACGGCGGGTTGGCCCGGCTACGAGTCTGGGGCGGCCTCACCGACGAGGGACTCGCAGCAGCCCAGGCCCGCTGGAACGCCTGACTCCTGCGGCGGTCGAGCTTGTGGAGACCCCCCGCCCGCCGAGCTGCGGTACGGCGGTCGAGCTAGTCGAGCCCCAGTCGGTCGCCGGCGGTTGCGCTCGTGGTGAAAGGCGCAGCAACGCCGGAAGTTTCGCTGCGGGTTGCGTCGCGCCGGCGGCCGGCGGTTGCCCTCGTGGTCAAAAGAGCGCAGCAACGTCAGGAGTTTCGCTGCGGGTTGCGTCGCGGCGGCGGCCGGCGGTTGCGCTCGTGGTGAAGGCGCAGCAACGCCGGAAGTAGCGCTGCTGGTTGCGTCGCGCTGGCGACTGCGGCAGCACTCCCCACCAGCTCAACATCACTGACACGACAGGCACCCAAACACGAATAGAAAAAGTCTCGGAAACCGTTGTGTATAAGGGGATCTGAGCCTCAGAACTGTCGGTGGTCACCGATAGATTCACTCCCATGCACGACACGCACACCACCACCACTGCCGCTGATGTCGACACCCTCGACGCCAACCAAACCCTCACCCGCGCCGAAGAAACCCGCCGCCGCTCAGAAGCCGCCGACGTCGAGATGCTGCAGATCGCCGCCCACTGGGCCGACGTCCACGGCACCCTCCAAGGAACAGGCTTCGTGTTGCCGGGTTCCGAACGGCTCATCCAGGTCGGAGGCGACGGGACCCCGCAGGTGGCCGAGTTCGCCTGCGCCGAGTTCGGTGCCGTCCTGGCCCTGTCCACCTACGCCGGCGAACTCCTGATCGCCGACGCCCTCGACCTGCGCCACCGCCTCCCCCTGCTGTGGGCCCGGATCTGTGCCGGTGAGGTGAAGCCGTGGATCGGCCGCAAAACCGCCCACGCCACCCGCAGCCACGACACCGCCGCCGCCGCTGCGGTCGACGCGAAAGTGTCGCGGTGGGCGCGACCGGCTCACCTGGAGGCGGCTGGAGACGATGATCGACGCCGCCCTCACCGCCGCCGACCCCGACCGTGCTCAGGCCGAGGCCGAGGCCAGACAAACCGAGCATGGGGTGTGGGTGAAACCATCGGACGACCACGAGACCGGGACCGCGTTCATCCGTGCCGACGCCGTCGACCTGAAATTCTTCGACGCCACCCTCGACCGGATCGCCGACAGCATCGGACTCCTCGGCAACACCACCAGCAAGAACCAACGCCGGGCCAAAGCAGTCGGGATCCTCGCCAGCCCCCAACAAGCCCTGGACCTGTACGCCACCACCGCCGACCGGTAGCGGAACCGCGACGACGCCGACCTACCCGACGATGTGCCCTCCAGCATCGGACTCGACGACGCCGACCACCACGGCGCCCACGACCCCGGCAGCCGCGGGGGGAACCCGGAAGCGTTCGTCCGCGGTGTCAGCATCAAGGTCGACCCGCAGACCCAAAGCCGTCCTCTACGTCCACCTGACCCGTGAGTCGTTGGATAGCGGTGAGGGTGTGGCGCGGGTGGAAGGGATCGGACCCGTCACCGTCGACCAAGCCAAACAATGGCTCGGCAACTGCACCATCACCCTCAAACCGGTGATCGATGTCGCCGGGATCGCACCCGTCGACGCCTACGAGATCCCCGACCGGATCCGCGAAGCCGTCCACCTCATCACCCCCACCGACGTGTTCCCCTACGGGTCGAACACCAGCCGTCGGATGGACCTCGACCACACCATCCCCTACCTCGACCCCGACGACGGCGGACCACCCGGCCAAACCGGGATCGGGAAACTCGGACCCATGACCCGTCGACACCACCGGATCCGCACCCACAGCCGATGGCAAGTCAAACAACCCTTCCCCGGCATCTACCTATGGCGATCACCCCACGGCAGATACTGGCTCGTCGACCACACCGGCACCCGCCGCCTCAGCGCAGCCTGAGCTCCACCCTCCTCGACCAGGTCGTACGACGGGGTTCGAACCCACCCAAGCGCTACTGCGACGATGGGGGCATGACGGAATTCAAGCCGATCGACACGTGGCTCACTGACATGGATGGTGTCCTCGTCCACGAGGAGCGCCCGATTCCCGGTGCAGCCGAGTTCATCGACGCGTTGCGCAACTCGGGTCGACGGTTTCTCGTCCTCACCAACAACTCCATCTTTACGCCACGTGACCTGCGCGCCCGCCTCCTCGCAGCCGGGATCGACGTCCCCGAAGAGGCGATCTGGACCTCCGCGCTGGCGACCGCGCAGTTCCTCGACCTGCAGCGGCCAGGCGGCACGGCATACGCCATCGGCGAGGCTGGGCTCACGACCGCACTCCACGAGGTCGGCTACGTGCTCACTGAGCGGTCCCCGGACTATGTCGTCCTCGGAGAGACCCGGAATCTGTCTTTCGAGGCGATCACGACCGGGATCAGGCTGATCGACAGTGGTGCCCGGTTCATCGCCACTAACCCGGACCCGACCGGTCCGTCGACCCATGGCTCCATCCCGGCCACGGGCTCGGTAGCGGCACTCGTGACCAAGGCCACCGGTGTCGACCCGTACTTCATCGGCAAGCCCAACCCTCTGATGATGCGCAGCGCTCTGAACCGGATCGAGGCGCACTCAGAGACGACGGTCATGATCGGCGACCGAATGGAAACCGACGTTGTCTCGGGTTTGGAAGCGGGACTGCGGACTGTCCTGGTCCTCACCGGCTCGACCCGCGAACACCAAGTCGAGCGGTTCCCCTACAGAGCGACGCGAATCGTGGAGTCCGTCGCAGACCTGATCGATCTGGTCGAGGAGTTCAATCCGACGGCCGGCGGGGCCTGAGCCGCGTGTTCGGGACCCGTCAGACGAGACGGGAGACCACCTCGCGGAACACCTCGGTATGCCGGTCGACGTCGTCCGCTGTCGTGTCAGGGCACATGAGTGCCATGTTGTGGAAGGGCGTCAGGAGGATGCCGCGATTGCACAACGCGAGATGCAGGTAGGAGTCGAGCTCCGGATCTTCGGCTGCCGCGGAAGCGTCCCCATCTCGAGGCTCCGGCCGACAGAACCTGTACTCCGCACGGGCGCCCAGCTGGCTGATCGTCCACGGCAGGTCGAACTCGTCGATGACCGACTGCACGCCTGCGGTGTAGCGGTCCGCAAGCTCGATCATCCCCTTGAAGGCCGACTCGGTGAGGACCTCGGAGAGCGTCGCCCGCATGGCAGCGAGCGAAAGTGCGTTCCCGGCAAGGGTGCCGCCGATCCCACCTACGTCAATGATGTCGGCGTCGCCGGTGCTGTCGAGCCGCATGACCTCCTCGGCCAGTTCTGCGGTGAGACCGTATGCCCCTGAGGGGATGCCGCCGCCGATGCACTTGCCGATCACGAACATGTCAGGCGCGAGCTCCCAGGCGGCGGTTGCGCCGCCCGCACCGGCTGAGAATGTGTGCGTCTCGTCGATCATGAGCAGCGCCCCATACTCCGAGGCCAACCGCCGCAGACCTTCGTGGAAGCCCGGCTCGGGCAGCACAATCCCGATGTTGGTGAGGGCGGGTTCGGTGAGGATTGCGGCGACGTCGCCTTCCTGGAGTGCACGTTCGACCCCGGCCAAGTCGTTCCAGCCGACCACGCGCGTCGTCTGGTCCACCCCAACCGGCGGACCGACGTTCCCGGCACGGGCAACGGTGGAGCCGTCTGGACCCAGCACTGCGAACGTCTCGTCGACCGAACCGTGATAGCAGTAGCTGAAGCAGAGGATCTTGGGTCGTCCCGTGATGAGTCGCGCCAGCCGGATCGCCCAGCGGTTCGCGTCCGTTGCAGACAGCGTGAACGACCAACGCGCCATCCCGAACCTCCGCGTCAGCTCCGCTCCCACCCACTCCGCGTCGGCCGTCGGCAGCATGGTCGTGATGCCCCCGAGCTCGGCGACGCGCTGCTGGATAGCGGCCACCGTCGCGTCGGGAGAGTGTCCGGACATCGCGCCGGTGTCGCCAAGGGCAAAATCGACGTACTCAAGGCCGTCGACGTCGGTGATTCTGTTGCCCCGCGCGGTGGACATTGCCAGCGGGAAACCACCCGTCCACATGTTCATCCAGGTCATCGGCACCTGGCCGAAGAGGTGGTTGGCGGCGTCGTGGAGCGCCTTGCTCTTCGGATGAAGCCGCGCGTACGTCGCCTGCTCGTCGGCAATGAGCCCTGCCAGAGTGTCGCGGTTGACCTCCATGGCTACTTCCTCTCCACCCCCGCCTCGCCTCTGAGCAGCGTAGGGCCTCGGCGAATTTCGCTCGGTGGCACAGTGGAACCTGTCTCGACGTGAGGAGCACCCATGGCCAAGCTGCCGATGCCTGACGAGGTGAAGGCACTGCTGCGCCGGCCCAACCACGCGGTGATGGCGACGCTGCGCAAGGACGGTCACCCGGTTACCGTCGCGACCTGGTACCTGTTCGAGGACGACAAGATCCTCGTCAACCTGGACGCGAGCAGGGTCCGGCTGAAGCACCTGCGTCGTGATGGACGCGTCAGTCTCACGATGCTCAAGGAGCGCGCCTGGTACACGCACGTGAGCGTCCAGGGCAAGGTCATCGAGATAGTCCCCGACGAAGGTTTGGCCGATATCGACCGACTGGCCATCCACTACACCGGCAAGCCCTACCGCAACCGCAAGAATGCCCGGTTCAGTGCGTGGGTCGAGATTGAGTCCTGGCACGGATGGGGAGCAACCGCGCGCTCCTGAGTCCGCGGGCATTCTCGGCCGCCGAGGTTGACAGCCTTGACCGCCCCGGCGTGCTTGACTTATCGCCATCATGCCGCCCGTTGAAGACGAGAAGTCGCTGTCGTTTTCCGATCGTCTAGATCGCTTTCAGCGCACCCATAAGTGGGCGGGGTTCCCGCTCGGCGTGGTCTACAAGTTCTTCGACGATCAGGGCAACTATCTCGCTGCCCTGATCACCTACTACGCGTTCTGGTCTCTGTTCCCGATGCTGCTACTGGCGTCGTCCGTCCTCGGTTTCGTCCTGCAGGGCAATGAGGAACTCCAGCAAGACATCCTCAACTCGACGCTCAGTCGGTTCCCGGTCATCGGTGACGAGATCGGTACCCCGGAAGGGCTGCGCGGCAGCGGTATCGCCCTCTTCATCGGTGTGGTCGCCTCGATCTACGGCGCACTAGGAGTTGCCCAGGCGACCCAGAATGCGATGAATACTGCGTGGGCTGTCCCGCGCCACCGTCGTCCGAACCCGATCTTCCTGCGCGTGCGAAGCCTGATGCTTCTCGCCACCTCAGGCGTGGCCATCATCGTCACGACGATCTTCTTCACTCTGGCTTCTAGCCTCGTGGCACTGGGGTCTGAGCTCGAGCCCTGGTACCGCTTCCTGCTGTTGGCCGTGACCGTCCTCGTGAACACGTTTATCTTCATGATCCTGTTTCGGATCGCGACGGCACACAAGCACAGCATCAGAGATGCCGCCCCCGGCGCCCTGTTCGTGGCGATCGTGTGGCAGCTGCTCCAGTTGGTCGGCACGGCGTACGTGAGCGAGTACGTCCAGGGCTCCAGCAGTCAGATCAACGGTGTGTTCGCCGGTGTGCTGGGCATGATCGCCTGGATCTTCATCGGGTCTCTTGCGGTCGTGTTGGGCGTCGAGATCAACGTCGTGAGAGCCGGACGGCTCTATCCGCGGGCCCTGCTGACGCCCTTCACCGACAACGTCGAACTCACTCGCGCCGACCGCATCGTGTACACCCGCTATGCGCAGGGGCAGCGGCACAAGGGATTTCAGACGGTCGACGTGACATTCGACAAGGAAGGTGCGGACGAGTCAGACCCGCAACCGCCCCTGCCGCCCTGACCGCGTCATCGAGACCAACTCGGAATCCCCGGGTCCTTCCGGTGACCTGCTTTGGGGTGTTTGATGACCCATGCGACCGCACGAGCGGTCACCACCACATTTCATCAGGGGGGTCGGCATGCAATCTCGGAAACGAACGGTCATAGCCTGTGCAGGCGCTGCGGTCATGGCGGTGACGTCGCTGGCCACCTGGAATCCAGCCCAGGGCTCGCAACCGAGCGAGGCCGTCGCGCCGTTGCCGATCGCATCACTGCGTGCCGCAGCTGAGCAAGTCACGCTCGAGCGATTTAACCAGCGCGTCAATCTCGACCTCGGCATCTACCTCGTGGCTGGAGACGCACCCATCGACATCCGGGCGAACCGTTCGTCGTTCTGGCAACCGATCGTCGCCAAAGTCGTGACCCCGACTGGTGACGTGCCGTTGCCGGACGGCACCATGACCAACTTCCGCAGGGTGCCGGAGTTCTTCCACGTGCGCATCACAAACCGGGCTGGCGATGTGGTCTACCGGCAGGACAAGCCCTTCTGCCCCGGCTTCGAGTCCTGGCGTGTACGTCCTGACGGGCCGGACGTGTCGACATACCCGCTCGATTGTCCCTTCCACCCCTACACCCGAGGCGCCGTGTTCGGCGTCGACCCGGGTTGGGGAGTCTCGGCGCTTAGTCCGTATGGGTCACGTGCCGAGTTGCCTCTCGGTCGCTATACGGCACGAGTCAGGATCACGCAGCCCTACCGCGACGCGTTCGGTATCTCACTTGCCGACGCCACATCGACCGTTGGCGTGCGCGTAGTGAAGGGCTCCGACGACTGTCTCGGAGGCCCGCAGGGCTGCAAGTCCACGACCCCACAGGCCGATGGCCACCGCACACAGACGAGTGTCGTGCCGCGTCGCCCATCAGCACGGCCGAGCGGTGCAGCCGTGGTCCCCGGACCTGAGAGCCAGCCTGACTTGCGCAGCTTGCCCGCCTTCTCCATCGAGATGAATCGCCACAAGTGGGTGTCTTTCGCGGCCACGGTCTGGAACGCCGGCCCGTCGCCACTCGTGATCGACGGCTTCCGTCGCTCCGGTGAGGACGTGATGGACGCCTATCAATACTTCTATGAAGCAGACGGCACACCGACGGGGTATGCGCCCGCAGGCAGCATGGAATGGGATCCGCGTGACGGCCACACCCACTGGCATTTCCGCGACTTCGCGCGCTACCGGCTGCTTGCGGCCGACAAGAGTCACGTCGTCCGCAGCAGCAAGGAAGCGTTCTGCCTGGCAAACACCGATGCGACCGACTACACCGTCCCCGGTGCCAACTGGAGGCCGTTCAACACCGACCTCCACAGCGCTTGCGGGAACTACTCGTCAATCTCAGTCCGCGAGGTGTTGGACGCGGGCTCCGGAGACACCTACTACCAGTACCTGCCGGGCCAGTCTTTCAATGTCTCCAACTTGCCCAACGGCATCTACTACATCGCGATCGAGGCCAATCCTCGCGGCGTGATGTACGAGTCGGACACCCAGAACAACATCGCCTATCGCAAGATCGTGCTCAAGGGCTCGGCCGACAACCGCAGCGTCCGGGTCCCGCAGAAGGGCATAGTCGTCGAGTAGCCTCCGCACTCGTGGACCCCAACCATTCGCGCCGGGTGCTCTCCGGCATCACACCGAGCGGCTCCCTGACGCTCGGCAACTACCTGGGCGCCCTGAAGCGGTTCGTTGATGGTCAACACGAGGTTGCCGGCTCGTACTTCGTCGCGGATCTGCACGCACTCACCACCCAGCATGACCCGGCGACGTTGCTTCGACTGACGCGTGAGACTGCCACCTTGTTCTTCGCGGCCGGGCTCGACCCTGACGTGTCTACGGTGTTTATCCAGTCGCACGTGACGGCCCACGTCGAGCTTGCCTACCTGCTGGAGTCGACGGCGTACGTCGGTGAGCTAGGACGGATGATCCAGTTCAAAGAGAAGGGCGGTCGGCCGAAGACCCGCGCCAGCCTGTTCACCTACCCGTGTTTGATGGCTGCCGACATCTTGCTGTACGACGCCGAGAGCGTGCCCGTTGGAGGCGACCAGGACCAGCATGTCGAGCTGTGCCGCGACCTCGCCGAGCGGTTCAACCGCGAATACGGTGACACGTTCGTCGTTCCCGCGCTGGAGCGGGCGGGGACTGCTGCGCGGATAGTCGACCTCGCCGACCCCACCACCAAGATGAGCAAGTCGGCGCCAGCGGAGGCTGCTGGCGTGATCCGGATGCTCGATAGCCCCGACGTCATCGTCCGCAAGATCCGGCGGGCAGTGACCGACTCCGACACAGAGGTCCGATACGACCCGGAGTCCAAACCCGGAGTGTCCAACCTGCTCGACATCATCGCAGTCATCTCCGGGGACTCAATCGAGGTGGTGGCACAGGCGCACGGATCGTACGGCGCGTTGAAGGGGGCGTGCGCCGAGCAAGTGGTCGGTCTTCTCGAGCCGATCCAGCGCCGCTACGCCGAGCTCGAGGCCGAGCCCGACCTCGTGCGCGACTATCTCGCCGCAGGTGCCCAGACCGCGCGGGTCAGCGCCGATCGTGTCTTGGCCCGCGCCCGGACGGCGATCGGCCTCAGTTGAGTGCCCGGCCGACTGCGACGGCCCGGGTATCCGGTGCCGCGATCCGCGCGGCGTCGGCTTCTTGGTCGTCCGGCTGCTCCTGCGAACGTCGTTCGGCCTCGACCCTGGCGGCATACGACTCGACCTCGTTGCTGATCCGCTCGTCATCCCAGCCAAGGGAAGGTCCGACGAGGTCCGCGACGGCTTGGGCGGACTCGGTCCCACGGTCGGGCGTCTCGATCGAGATACGGGTACGTCGGGCGAGGATGTCGTCGAGGTGCAGCGCGAACTCATGGCTAGCGGCGTACGCGATCTCGACTCGCAGGTACTCGGCCGCCCCGTCGAGTGGCTCGAGCAGGGTCGGGTCTGCCTCACCCATCGCCATCAGCTCCTCGGTCAACGAGCCGTAGCGGTCAAGCAGGCTCTGCATCCTCCACACGGGGAGCCCGGCCCGCCTGGCAAGCCGGTCGACCTGGTTGACCATGGCGTGGTAACCCTCGGCGCCGACCAGGGGGATGTGCTCGGTGACGCTGGGCGGTTGCGCCCCTCCCACGTCCTGCGCGGCGGCATCGATCGCGTCGGCGGCCATCACCCGGTAGGTGGTGTACTTGCCACCGGCGATGGAGATCAAACCTGGTTGAGGTCGCGCGACGGCATGCTCGCGTGACAGCGACGACGTCGACTCGCTCTCGCCTGACAGCAGCGGCCGAAGCCCGGCGTAGACGCCCTGGATGTCACCGTGCGTCAGCGGGACTGCGAGCACCTCGTTGACGTGCTCGAGGATGTAGTCGATGTCGGCTTTGCTCGCCGCCGGATGTGCTTTGTGCAAGGTCCAGTCGGTGTCGGTGGTGCCGATAATCCAGTGCGTCGTCCACGGAATCACGAACAGCACGGACTTCTCCGTGCGCAGGATCATGCCGGTCTCGGAGTTGATCCGATCGCGAGGCACGACGATGTGGACCCCCTTTGAAGCCCGGACGTGGAAGCGGCCGCGGCCGCCGGCGAGCGTCTGGATGTCATCGGTCCAGACGCCGGTGCAGTTGACCACGACGGATGCCCGGACGCCGACCTCCTCGCCGGTCTCGACGTTGCGGACGCGTGCTCCGACAATGCGCTCACCCGCATGGTCTAGGGCGACAACCTCGGCGGAGGTGAGGACGGTCGCGCCGTAGGTGGCGGCGGTGCGGGCCACCGTCAGGGTGTGGCGAGCGTCATCGGTTTGCGCGTCGTAGTACATCAGCGCCCCGGTCAGGGCGCTGCGCTTCAGCGCCGGAACCATGCGCATGGCGCCCCCGCGCGTGAAGTGGCGGTGCCTCGGCACCGACTTGGCCCCGCCCATCGAGTCGTAGAGCGTCATACCTGCCGAGACGTAGGGCCGCTCCCAGAAGCGGTGACGCAACGGGTAGAGGAACGAGACCGGCTTCACCAGATGGGGTGCGATCCGGGTCAGCATCAGCTCGCGCTCGCGGAGCGCCTCTCGCACCAGGCCGAAGTTGAACTGCTCGAGGTAGCGAAGCCCACCGTGGAAGAGTTTCGATGACCGCGACGATGTGCCGGACGCGAAGTCACGGGCCTCGACGAGCGCGACGGAGAGGCCGCGGGTTGCCGCGTCGAGCGCCGCACCGGCACCGGTGACCCCGCCCCCGACAATGAGCACATCGAACTTTGTCGACGTGAGACGCTGCCAGGCTTTGCCCCGATAGGTCTCGTCGAGCTGCACTGGCGACGGCATCCACTCACCCCTCCACGATGCGTTGTGCCGCTGGCCGCAACGCCTGGTTTGATCCGTTGACCGCCACATCGCGGCAGCCCTAGTGTCATACACACTAACCATCCGGGCAGTCGCCGGGGAGAGCCCGGCGCTCGTCATGAGAGGGCACTTCGTGGACTTCGGAGAGATCGTACTAAGCGAGTTCATCGGCACCGCGGCATTGACATTGCTTGGCTGTGGCGTCGTGGCCAACGTGGTCCTGGCCAAGACCAAGGGCTTCAACGGCGGCTTCCTGATGATTAACATCGGGTGGGGCTTTGCCGTCATGGTCGGCATCTTGGTCGCCTACAAGACGGGCGCACACCTGAACCCCGCGGTCACGTTTGGCTTCATGGCATCGGGGGCGGACGTGTATGTCCCTGGCGTCGACGTCAACTTCAGCAACACCCTCGCCTACCTGATCGGTGAGTTCGCCGGTGCATTCGCTGGCGCTGTCCTCTGTTGGGCGTCCTACCGAGACCACTTCGACGACCTCTCGGCAGATGCGCCGACCAAGCTCGCGGTCTTCTCGACAGGTCCTGCGATCCGCAACACGCCGTGGAACCTCGTCACCGAGATCATCGGCACATTCGTGCTCATGTTCGCCATCTTGGGGATGATCGATGGCACCGGAGCGTCAGGCGGCCCAGCAAGTCTCGGCTTCCTGGTGGTCCCGTTCATTGTTGTGGTCATCGGCACGTCCTTGGGTGGGCCGACGGGGTATGCCATCAACCCGGCCCGTGACCTCGGGCCACGAATCGCACACCTCGTGCTGCCGATCAAGGGCAAGGGCGACAGCGATTGGGGATACTCCTGGATCCCAGTCGTCGGCCCGATCATCGGCGGCGTGGTCGCCGGTTTGCTCGGCAATGCGGTCTACTGACCGATCTCACCAACCGTCAACTACGTCCGATCGGAGTTTCGCATGGCTGAATATGTAGCAGCGATCGACCAGGGCACCACGAGCACCCGGTGCATGATCTTCGACAAGTCGGGTTCTGTAATCGCCGTCGACCAAAAAGAGCACGAGCAGATTTTCCCGCGCGCTGGCTGGGTGGAGCACGACGCCATCGAGATCTGGAACAACACGCGTGATGTGATCGGCGGGGCGCTGGCGAAGGCCAACCTCAACTCCGACAACATCAAGGCCGTCGGGATCACGAACCAGCGCGAGACAGCGCTGGTGTGGGACAAGACCACTGGCCAGCCCGTCTACAACGCGATCGTCTGGCAGGACACCCGCACCCAGAAGATCTGTGACGATCTCGCCGACCTCGGAGGCGGCAACGACCGCTACAAGTCCAAGGTCGGGCTGCCGCTGGCGACGTACTTCTCAGGTCCGAAGGTCCGCTGGATCCTCGACAACGTCGACGGAGCCCGTGAGAAGGCCGAAGCCGGTGACCTCGTGTTCGGCAACATGGACACGTGGGTGCTGTGGAACCTCACCGGCGGCGCCGAGAATGGTGGCAAGCACTTCACCGACGTCACCAACGCGTCGCGCACGATGCTGATGGACCTGACATCTCTGTCTTGGGACGAGGAGATTGCGGGCGAGATGAAGATCCCGCTGTCGATGCTCCCGGAGATCAAGTCGTCTTCGGAGGTATACGGCGAATGCCAGCCGGGCGTCCTACGCGGCACGCCGGTGGCGGGCATCCTCGGTGACCAGCAGGCAGCCACGTTCGGGCAGGTCTGCTTCGAGGTTGGCACGGCGAAGAACACCTACGGAACCGGCAACTTCATGCTGCTCAACACTGGCGAGGAGCAGGTGCCGAGCGAGAACGGTCTGCTGACGACGGTCTGCTACAAGATCGGCGACAACAAGCCGATCTACGCGCTCGAGGGCTCGATCGCGGTGACCGGGTCACTCGTGCAGTGGATGCGCGACAACCTCGGCATCATCGCGTCCGCTCCCGAGATCGAGGACCTCGCGAAGACGGTCGACGACAACGGCGGAGCGTACTTCGTGCCGGCATTCTCCGGTTTGTTCGCGCCCCACTGGCGCTCCGACGCACGTGGCGCCCTCGTCGGTCTGACCCGCTTCGTCAACAAGGGCCACATCGCCCGTGCCGTCCTCGAGGCCACCGCGTTCCAGACACGTGAGGTGCTCGACGCCATGAACGCCGACTCCGGCGTGCCGCTCAAGGAGATGAAGGTCGACGGCGGAATGGTCGTCAACGAGGCCCTGATGCAGTTCCAGGCCGACATCCTCGACGTCGACGTCGTACGCCCCAAGGTCGCCGAGACGACCGCCCTCGGAGCGGCGTATGCCGCCGGACTTGCCGTCGGATACTGGGCAAACGAGGACGAGCTCCGGCAGAACTGGGGCGAGGACAAGCGCTGGAAGCCGGCCATGGACAACGACGCGCGGGAGAAGACCTACCGCAACTGGAAGAAGGCAGTCACGAAGACCCTGGACTGGGTCGACGAGGACGTGGACTGACCCCGAACCTCCTAGCCCCAGATTCGTCCGACTGGTCTCCTGCGTAAAGTCGGCGCATCCAGTCGGACGAATCGGTGGGGTTGAGGAGTTGAGGTATGTCGCAGACCGTCCAGGGCGTGATCGCCCGTGGGAAGGGCGTGCCCGTCGAGCTCGTCCAGATCGTGGTCCCCGACCCGGGGCCTGGTGAGGTCGTGGTGGACGTGTCGGCCTGCGGCGTCTGCCACACCGACCTCCACTACCGCGAGGGCGGGATCGGTGACGACTTCCCCTACCTGCTCGGCCATGAGGCCGCTGGCATCGTCGAGACGGTAGGGATCGGCGTCACCGACGTACAGCCCGGCGACTACGTCATCTTGAACTGGCGTGCCGTCTGCGGTCAGTGTCGGGCCTGCCGCCGTGGCCGCCCCTGGTACTGCTTCAGCACGTTCAACGCCGCCCAGAAGATGACGCTCGAGGACGGCACCGAACTGTCGCCTGCGCTCGGCATCGGCGCGTTCGCCGACAAGACCCTCGTGCACGCGGGCCAGTGCACCAAGGTCGACGCGGCTGCGCCGGCCTCGGTCGCGGGCCTGCTGGGCTGCGGGGTCATGGCCGGACTTGGGGCCGCGATCAACACCGGCGGCGTGACCCGAGGCGACACCGTCGCAGTGATCGGCTGCGGAGGGGTCGGCGCCGCTGCGGTTGCCGGGGCCAGGCTCGCCGGGGCGCGCTGCATCATCGCGGTCGACATCGACCCCCGGAAGCTGGAGAAGGCGAAGGAACTCGGTGCCACCCACACCGTGAACGGCAACGACGAGGACGTCGTTGCTGCGATCCAGAAGCACACCGACGGATTCGGTGCGGACGTCGTGATCGACGCTGTCGGCATCCCCGAAACCTGGAAACAGGCGTTCTACGCCCGTGATCTGGCGGGGACAGTCGTGCTGGTCGGCGTTCCGACTCCGGAGATGACACTCGAACTGCCTCTCCTCGACGTGTTCGGGCGCGGTGGGTCGCTGAAGTCGTCCTGGTATGGCGACTGCCTGCCCAGCCGCGACTTCCCGATGCTCATCGACCTCTTCTTGCAAGGTCGGCTGCCGCTCGACGCGTTTGTGTCCGAGACGATCGGCATCGACGGCGTCGAGACGGCCTTCGACAAGATGCACGGCGGCGACGTACTGCGATCCGTGGTGACGATGTGAGCGACGTTACGGATCGACGGGGGTACGACGAGCGGGACGTTCTCTCTCGACGGCGAGACGTTCGACGTCGACAACAACGTCTGGGTGATTGGCGACGACGACGAATGTGTCGTCATCGACGCACCACATGACGTGCGCGCGATCCTCGACGTCGTGGCGGACCGCCGCGTGCTGGCGATTATCTGCACCCACGCACACGACGACCACGTGCGTGTCGCTCCAGAGCTCGCGAAGAAGGTCGATGCCCCGATCCTGTTGCACCCTGACGACGCGCCGCTCTGGGCGTTGTCTCACCCAGGCACTCAGCCCGACGGCACGCTCGCGGACGGGAAGCGGATCGTGGTCGGCGACACTGCCCTTGTCGTGCTTCACACGCCTGGCCATGCGCCCGGCGCGGTCTGCCTGCACGCGCCGGACCTCGGCGTGGTCTTCACGGGCGACACTCTGTTCAAGGGAGGTCCCGGAGCCACGGGACGCAGCTTCTCCGACGAGGCGACGCTGGTCACGAGCATTCGGACGAAGCTGTTTGCGTTGCCGGCCGAGACCGTCGTCCACACGGGCCACGGCGACTCCACCACGATCGGTGCCGAGGCCGACGCCCTCGGACGATGACTGATGGCGCCAGGACCGCTCACAGGTGTCCGCATCGTCGAGCTGGCCGGGCTCGGTCCGGCGCCCTTCGCGGGGATGCTCCTTGCCGAGCTCGGGGCCGATGTCGTCAAGATCGACCGGCCATCGGGTGGGGGTGGCGGCCTGGGCGTGCCTCCCGAGCACGACCTGCTCAACCGCGGTCGACCCAGCGTTTGTGTCGACCTCAAGCAGCCAGCAGGCGCAGACGTCGTACGACGGCTCGTCGACTCCGCTGACGCGTTTATCGAAGGCTTCCGCCCTGGCGTTGCTGAGCGCCTTGGCCTCGGCCCTGATGAGCTGTGCGCGCGCCGTCCGCAGCTGGTCTACGGCAGGATGACCGGCTGGGGGCAGTCCGGGCCGTTGGCCGAGACAGCTGGCCATGACCTCAATTACATCGCAGTCACCGGGGCCTTGGACGCCATCGGGTCGAAGGCGAAGCCGGCAATCCCGCTGAACCTGGTGGGAGACCTCGGTGGTGGTGCCCTCTACCTCGTCGTCGGTGTGTTGGCGGCGCTGATCGAATCGAGGGCGACTGGTCGCGGCCAGGTGGTCGACGCGGCGATCGTGGACGGCACTGCACACCTCACCACGATGAACTTCGGACTCCTGGCTGCCGGCTTGTGGTCTGCCGGTCGGGAGTCCAACCTGCTCGACGGAGGTACGCCGTTCTACGACGTCTACGAGACGAGCGACGGTCGACACATGGCCGTCGGACCGTTGGAGGCACCGTTCTACGCAGAGTTCGAGCAGCTGCTCGACCTCCCCGAGCCGTTACCTCCTCGCACCGACCTGGCACAGTGGGCCGGGCTGCGGTCTGCCATTGGAGCCAGGTTCAAGACGCGCACGCAGGCCGAGTGGACATCCCACTTCGCCGACTCGGACGCCTGCGTCGCACCGGTGCTGGCGATGACGGAGGCGCCCCAGTACCCGCACCTGGCGGCGCGGGAGGTCTTCCGCGAGCGTGACGCGATGCTCCAACCGGCCCCGGCGCCTCGCTTCTCGCGGTCGACGACCTCGCTGTCTACCGGCCCGCCACTGCCAGGACAGGACACTCGCGAGACGCTGGAGCGATGGGGGTTCGACGATGTCGCGTCCTTGCTGGCGGCTCAGGTCGTCATACAGCTGGAAGCCAGACCCACCGACGAGGAGGCGGCTCCATGAAGCGGACCATCTTCGACGCTGACCACGACGCGTTCCGCGAGACCTGCAGATCCCTTTGTGACAAGGAGATCGCGCCCCACCACGCCGAATGGGAGCAGGCGGGGATCGTGCCGCGCGAGCTCTGGTCGCGGGCCGGGTCGCAGGGCATCCTCGGCTTCATGATGCCGACTGAGTATGGCGGAGGCGGCGTTGCCGACTACCGGTTCAACGTCGTGCTCAACGAAGAGCTTGTCCGGGTCGCGGCTGGCGGCGTCGGCTTCGTGGTCCACTGCGATATGGTCTCCGGTTATCTGCTGGCGCTGTGCACTGACGAGCAGCGAGCCCGCTGGCTGCCTGGATACTGCGACGGGTCCCTGATCACCGCGATCGCGATGACAGAGCCGGGCGCAGGGTCTGACCTCCAGGGGATCCGGACGACCGCGATCCGCGACGGCGATCACTACGTCCTCAACGGGCAGAAGACCTTCACAAGCAACGGGATCAACGCCGACCTGGTCATCGTCGTGGCCAAGACAGACCCGAGTGCCGGCCACCAGGGCGTGTCGCTGCTCATGGTGGAGCGCGGGATGGACGGCTTTGAGCGCGGCCGCAACCTGGACAAGATCGGCCTCAAGGCTCAGGACACGGCCGAACTGTTCTTTGACAACGTGCGCGTTCCTGCCGCCAACCTGCTCGGCGACGAAGGGCAGGGCTTCGTGTACCTCATGCAGAACCTCCCCCAGGAACGGCTGGCCATTGCTGTGACCGGTGCGGCCGCGTGTGAGCGGGTGCTGGCGATGACGATGGCCTACTGCCGGGAGCGGCAGGCGTTCGGCCGGTCGATCGGCAGCTTTCAAGCCACCCGTTTCAGGCTCGCCGAGCTCGTCACCGAGTCCGACATCGCCAGGGTGTACGTCGATCGCTGCATCGACGAGCACATCACCGGCGGGCTGAGCGTCACCGACGCAGCCAAGGCGAAGTGGTGGACGACTGAGCTGCAGAAGAAGGTCGTGGATGAGTGTCTGCAGCTGTTTGGCGGCTATGGCTACATGCAGGAGTACCCGATCGCGAAGGCGTTTCTCGACACGAGAGCCCAGACGATCTACGGCGGCACAACCGAAGTGATGAAAGAAATCATCGGCCGGGGCCTCCCCCTCAGCTGAACAGGAGGGGCAGCCTCTGGCTACGGGCCGGTGGACTCCTCCAGCGTGAGGTCACACTCGGACTCTGCGTGATCCTGGATGCTCTGGGTGGCAGCCTCAATGTCGTTGTCGCTGACGATCTCTTGCATCTTCGGCCCGAGTTCCTGCAGCGCCTGCACGTCGAGGCCGTCGGGCACCTCTCCGCTCTGCAATGTCTGGAGGTCATCGAAGGAGATTCCCGCATCGTCGAGCAGTTTCTTGAACCCGTCGATGCCGTCGCCCAAGGTCTTCCAGTCGGCTTCGACTTCTGATGGTGCAGCGTCCTCGAGATCGGAGATCCTCGACTGCAGATCGCTGAACTTCTCGTCCGTCAGTGCGGTGAAGTCGAGGTTGTCGATATCGGCTTTGGTGTCCTCGAGTGTCGAGCAGTAGTCATCACTGTTGTCGCTCGAGCCGTTGCTGTCGTTCGAGCAGGCACCGAGCGACGCCGCCATGAGTACGACAGCCGCAATGCTCAGGGTCTTCTGCATTTGTGGTCTCAATTCCGAGTCGTGGTGGTTGCTGCTGCCTTGAACTCTAACCGCACCTGTCAGAAGCTCACCCGGTCATAGCCGGGTGAGGGTCGGACAAGTGGGTGAGATTGCCGCAAAGCCCGATGCTGCTGCGGTTGTGTTGGCAGACTGAGCCGGTGAGCGCACCCGCGATCGACGTTCGAGCCCTACGTGTGCGTTTCGGTGCCGTCGAAGCGGTGCGGCTGCTCGATCTCAGCGTTCCCGCCGGTGGCTCGACCGCGCTCGTCGGCCGCAACGGTGCCGGCAAATCCACGACCATGCGAGTGTTGGCCGGCGTGATCCCGCCCAGTGACGGTGAGGTCTACGTCGATGGCCACGACATACGCCGCGATGCACTGTCTGCCAAACGGGCAAGCGGTTACTGCCCTGACGTCGGCGGACTCGTCCCGAGAGCCACCCCCTGGGAGCATCTCCAGCTCTCCGCGCGACTGCGCCGCCTTGAACCCGGGTGGGAGGACTCGGCCCGAGACCTGCTTGAGCGGTTCGACCTCGGTGCCGCCGCCCACCGGGTCACATCCGGGTTCAGCCACGGCATGGGCCGACGTATGTCGGTCGTGCTCGCGGCCTTTCATCGCCCCCGCGTGTTGCTGCTCGACGAGCCTTTCGACGGCGTGGACCCGCTCGGCGCCGAGGCGACGCTGGACGTGATCGCCGACGCCCGCAGCCGAGGAGCCGCAGTGCTCATCTCGACGCACCTCCTCGAGCTGGCCGTCCAAGCATGCGATGAGGCCGTCGTCCTGCGCGGAGGACTGGTCGTCCGGGCTGCGCCGGCTCAGGAGCTGAGCGGCGCCGACGGCGCTCGCGCCTACCGCGCCCTGCTGGCCTGAGATCGTGGCCGTACCTTTCATCGTCGCCGACGCCCGTCGGGCCACCGCGGACGTCCGCCCGCTCGTCGCGTTCCGGCTCGCAGGTGTGCGCGGCCGTGGCAAGCGGGCTGCCGGAATCGGCCTGGCGGTTTTCGTCATCCTCACCGTCGGGTGTGCGGTCGTACCGGCGTTCGTCGAGGGCGCCGACACGTCGGTCAACGCCAACAACTTGGCGCTGCTGCTGCCGACGGCATACCTGGCTTTCTTGCTGACCACGATGTTCGCGATCATTAGTTCAGGCGGAGGTCGCGAGCTGTTGCCTCGCGACGAGGGTGTGTCGTTCCCGGTAAGCCCGACCACGGACCATCTCGGTGCATTGCTGCTTGCACCGCTCAACGTGGCATGGGTGGTGCAGGCCTGGAGCTTGCTCGGTATCACGGCGTACGCCTTCGGGCCCGTCAACCTGTGGGCGGTGCAAATCACGACACTCGCGTGGCTCGTATTTGCGACGACGCTGGCTCAAGCGCTTGCCTGGTGCGTCGAGGGGGTGCGCCGTCGCCGTCACGGCACCTGGATCGTCCGTAGCGCAGCCCTCGTGCTCGCGGTGGGGGTCACCTTCGCCGTCGCCACGAACAAGGTGACCGACCTCCTCGACCAGAGCCCGACCCTTACCGCGGTCGTAGTCGCATTGAACGGCCGATCCTTCAACTGGTACTGGGCGATCGGGACACTCGTCATAGCCGCGTCAAGCCTGGCCGCCATCGCTTGCGGTGCCTGGATAGCGCACCTCGTCGCACGTCGTCAGCCGCGTGAGGAGCTTCACGCCGAAGGTCACACTGTGGCGGCACGCCCGTCCGCCGGCTCGGATTTCGCTGCTCTCGTGCGCACCGACCGAGGCAGCATTTGGCGCTCTGTGCCGCTGCGTCGTGGCTTCGTGATCCTGGCATTGATGCCCGGCGTGGTCGCTGCGGCCGGATCGCTCGAATGGGCGATGCTGCCGATCCTGCCTGGCCTCGTCGCGTCCGGTGGAGCCCTCTTGTTCGGGGTCAACGCATGGGCGCTTGACGGTGTCGGTGCACTGTGGCGCGACAGCCTCCCGGTCAACCCGCGGCTCGTCTTCGCAGCGCGAGTGCGGGTGTTGTGCGAGGTGCTGCTCGCCGCAACCGCCCTGACACTTGTCGTCGCGGGTCTGCGGGCGGGTGGTCTGCCCACGGCGTCCGAGGCGGCCGCGTTGGTGGCGACGATGATCGTCGTGTCCCTGCAGGTGGTGGCCCGGTCGATGCACTGGTCGGTGCGCCGTCCGTTCGCGATTGACCTCAAGTCAGCCCGGGGTACGCCGGCACCGCCACTCACGATGGTGGCCTACTCGTCATACCTGGCCATGACGTCCACTCTCACCGGAATGTTGTTCAGCATCACTGCGCGGGTCGACGATCCGCGGTGGTCACTGGTGCTGGCGGTGCCGTTCTTCCTGGTCGCCACCCGCAGGCTCGTCATCACGGCACGAGAGTGGGAGCACCCTGAGGTCCGGGCACGCGTCGTTGCCACCGTCTCAACTCGCTGACAGTCGGCGGTCGAGCGAACATCGCGCCGGTCGAGCTTGTCGAGACCTCGACGCGGCACGATTCGGTCTCGCTTCGCTTGCCGGCGTGGGTGCCGACACCGCCGCCGATAGGGTGGGCACGTCGCTGTTGTCGTCGTCCGGGGGTCCCACTGTGCGCGTGCGTGGGCTTCGACTGTGTGCGGCTGCCCTCGTGGGGGCTCTGACGATGGCCGCCTGCACTGGCGACCCCTCTGAACCCACCAGCACCGTCGATCCGAGCACGCTCGGCTCCAAGATCTTGCGGGATTTTGTCTCAGCCTGGTCGGATTCGATCGAGCCAGATTTCAAAGGCATCGTCGACGAGCCGGCCATCGCGTCAACCGACATCGCCGCCCACGTGGCCGAGCTCGGGATCACCGAGACGTCGGTCGATCTCTCCGGTGATCTCGACTGCGGCGACGAGTCGTGCACCGAGCACGCCACCGTGACCCACCAGCTCGCGGGCGTCGGCGAGTGGAGCTACGAGACCCTCGTGGAGGCGACCCTGAACCAGGGGCAGTGGCTGGTCGAGTGGGAGCCGGGCACGTTCCATCCAGACCTGACGGACTCAACGACCCTGCTCCGACGCCGGATCCTCCCGAACAGGGCACCGATCCTCGATCGCAGCGGGCATGCGCTGACACCCGAGCGAGCCATCGTGCGGGTCGGGGTCGTTCCCGCGAAGGTACGCCGCGCAACCTATCGGGAGCTTGTGTCGCTACTCGGAATCGACGACATCGCGTTGCGAGAGCGCGTCGACGGCGCCCAGCCGAACTGGTTCGTGTCTGTCATCGACCTGCGCCTGGCGGACTACCAAAGCGTCCGCACCGACCTCCTCGAGGTGCCGGGGATCTCGATTGACACTGCCCAGCGTGCGCTGGCCCCCACAGCGTCGTGGGGTCGGGCCATCCTCGGAGTTGTCGGCCCAGCTACGGAGGACAGCCTGGCTAACGCCGGACCCTACGCACTGCCGAGCGACGAGGTCGGCTTGTCGGGGTTGCAATATGCCTACGAAGAGCGGCTCGCCGGCACCCCGGGCGTCGTCATCGACCTAGTGGAGAAGGCCTCCGACGAGAACGTCCTCAACCAGCTGCTCACCCGCCGCCCCATTCGAGGCCTGCCGCTCGAGACGACCCTCGACCTCGACGCCCAAGACGCCGCCGAGCAAGCCGTCTCGAACGCGACCGACACCACTGCCCTGGTGGTCGTCAAGGCCAGCACTGGCGAGGTCCTGGCGGCCGCCAACGCTCCCGGCCCGACGTCATACAACACGGCGTTTGTCGGCCGCTATGCGCCAGGGTCGACCTTCAAGGTGGTCAGCGCGACGACCTTGCTGGAGACGGGCACGGTGCGCCCGGACTCGCCGATCGAGTGTCCCGACACCATCGTTGTCGACGGCAAACAGTTCAAGAACTACGACGTCGGGATCGTCCCAGCCCAAGCGGACTTCAGTGATGCGTTCGCCGCCTCCTGCAATACGACGTTCGTGTCCTATGCCGACGACATTTTGGGCACCGACCTGGCGTCGACGGCTGAGGAGTTCGGGTTCGGTGCTGAATGGGAGATCGGGATCGGCGGCTACAGCGGGTCGGCGCCGGCAGACGATGACCTCGTGACACGTGCGGCCGACATGATCGGCCAAGGCAAGGTGCTCGCGAGCCCGCTGATGATGGCCATGGTGGCGGCGGCGATCGACTCCGGTGTCTCCCGCACCCCGACGCTTTTGCCGGGGCAGCAGCCAGGCGTCCGGCTGTCTGAGCTGGACCCGACCCGGGTAGCGCAGCTGCAGGAGATGATGCGGCAGGTGGTCACGGACGGCACTGGGTCCTCGATCAACCTGCCTGGCCGCCCGGTCTTCGCCAAGACGGGAACGGCGGAGTTCGACAAAGGCAGCGGGACTGGGACCAACGCGTGGATGATCGGCTACCGGGGCGACATCGCGTTTGCCGTGCTGGTTGAGAACGGCAAGTCAGGCGCTGACGATGCCGCGCCCATCGTTGCCTCCTTGCTCAACGGACTCCCAGCCCACCTCTACCGCTAGCGGGATCTCCCCATAGCCGGCTGAGGGAAGAGGCAGGCAGCCACTCAGGAGCGCTGTCTTGGAACCGGGCCGGCGCCCACCTGCCGACGCCGGACGGCAGCGCCGCGAGCAGTGGGACTCCGGTGACACGCGGGAGCTCGTCGACGTTGCACTCTTCGGCGAGTCCGAGCTCGGGTGGTTGCGCTCCGATGATGAGTCCGCACGGCATGAGCCCGGCAGCGCGAACGGCGGCGACGGTGAGCTCGGTGTGGTTGAGCGTGCCGAGCGCGAGGCTCGTCACCACCACTACTCGTACGTCGTGCGACGCCTCGGCCAGGTGACCCGCCAACGTCAGCAGCGTGCCGCCGTTAGTGTCGAGACGCACCGCCACTCCGCCCGCGCCCTCGACGAGGGTGAGGTCGTGGTCGGTCGCAATCCGGGCGACGTCGGCCGCGAGCTCCTCGACCGTCGGGATTGCGACGCGTCGAAGCCGCGCCGCTGTGTCGGGTGCGAGCGGGTCCTCGAGTCGGGTGAGCTCGTGGACGTCGATGCCACCGCTCAACATGCTGACAACGGTCATGTCGGTGGGCTCGCCGGTGCCGACACCGGTCTGCGCCGGCTTGATCGCACACACGCGCAGGCCAGCGTTTCTGGCAACGGCGGCGAGGGCCGCCGTCACTGTCGTCTTGCCAATTCCCGTGCTGGTCCCGGTGACCACGACCACCGTCATCCGCTCGCGTCGAGCCGACTGAGCCGCCGCGTCACCGCCTCAACCTCGGTATCGGTCAGCGACGCGCGCGCGCCGAGCCGGAGCCTGCTCACACCGTCGGGGACCGACGGTGGGCGGAAGCAGCCCACCCGAATGCCGTCGGCTGAGAGTGCCGCCTGGGCGGCAAGAGCTTCGTGAGGCCCTCGCATGGGCACGGACAAGACGGCTCCGGCGGGGCGCGCGTCGCCGATGTCCGTTGTGGGGATGGCTGACTGGAACAGGGCGGCCATGTCGAGCGCCCGCCGCGGCAGCCGCGGTGTCGCGGTGATCACCTGGACGGCCGCTAGGGCGGCGGCTGTTGATGCCGGTGCGAGACCGGTGTCGAAAATGAACGGCCGAGCAACGTTCACGAGATGGTCGATGACTTGCGACGAGCCGAGGACAGCGCCACCCTGGCTGCCGAGTGCCTTCGAGAGTGTCAGCGTGGTGACCACGCTGCTGCGGCGCGTCAGCCCTGCCGCGGGCACCAGGCCGGAACCACCGCTGCCGGCGACCCCGATCGCGTGCGCCTCGTCGACGACGAGGACCGCGTCGTGTGCCGCGCAGACGGCGGCCAGGTCGGCGAGTGGGGCAGCGTCGCCGAGCACCGAGTAGACCGACTCGGCCAGCACCAGAGCACGCGGCTGAGTGCGGTCGCGCAACGCCGTCTGCACCGCGCTGACGTCGTTGTGAGCCGTCACGACGAGGGCTCCGGGGCGAGCCAGCCTGCATGCGTCAACGAGGGATGCGTGGATGTGCGCGTCGCTGACGATGAGCGTCTCGCTGTCTGTCAGGGCCGTGACGACCGACAGGTTCGCGTGGTAGCCAGTGGAGAACGTCAGCGCAGCCTCGTTGTCGGTCCAGGAGGCCAGTGCGTGCTCGAGCTCGCGGTGCAACGTGAGCGTGCCTGTGACGAGTCGGGAGGCGCCAGCGCCCGCACCCCAGACACGCGCGGCATCGGCGGCGGCGTCGGTCACCCGGGTGTCTCGGCTGAGGCCGAGGTAGTCGTTGCCGGCCAGGTCGATGAGGGGCGAGTCGGCGTCGCGTGGGCGCAGCTGCCGGTCCAGTCCGGCTTCGCTGCGGTGTTCGTGGTGGCGCTTGAGCCAGGCGTCGAACGTCATACGGCCGCCGCCGCAGTCATGCCCGCGCAGACGGCGGCCAGGTCATCGTCGCCGATGACGTATGGCGGCATGGCGTAGACAAGGTCGCGGAACGGACGGATCCAGACACCGCTGGCGACCGCGGCATCGGTGGCCCGGGTCACGTCCACAGTGTGGTCGAGTTGGATCACGCCGACGGCGCCAAGGGTGCGTACGTCGACGACGCCGGGCAGGGCCGCGGCGCTCGCTAGTCCAGTCGTGAACCCACGCTCGACCCGTCGTACGTCGGCGGACCAGTCACGCCCGACGAGCAGCGCGACGCTGGCGGCGGCGATTGCGCAAGCAAGTGGGTTGGCCATGAACGTGGGGCCGTGCATCAGCACACCCAGCTCACTGTCGCCGATGCCCGCCGCGATCTCGGACGTGCACAGGGTCGCCGCGAGCGAGACATAGCCGCCGGTGAGTGCCTTACCGAGACACATGACGTCGGGCTCGACGCCCGCACGCTCGGCCGCGAACAGCGTTCCGGTGCGGCCGAAACCGGTGGCGATCTCGTCGAAAATCAGCACCAGGCCGTGCTCGTCGGCGATCTCACGGAGCACAACGAGGCAACGGGGGTCGTAGACGTGCATGCCGCCCGCTCCCTGCAGCACGGGCTCACAGATCACCGCGGCCAGGTCGTCGGCGTGCCGCGCGGCGAGTCCTCGCGTCTCTCTCTCCCAGGTGGCGCTGTCGGCGTCGAGGCCTGCCGGGGGGCGAGGGGCGAACACTTGCGGCGGCAGTGTTTCGGCGAACATCGCATGCATACCGCTGATCGGGTCACACACGCTCATCGCCCCGAGTGTGTCGCCGTGGTAGCCGCCACGCAGTGCCAGAGCTCTCGTCTTGGCCGACCGGCCACGGCCGCGCTGGTATTGGACTGCCATCTTCAACGCGACCTCGACGGAGACCGACCCGGAGTCGGCGTAGAAGACGTGCTGCAACTTTTCGGGGGTGAGATCGACGAGCAGCCGGGCCAGGTGAACGGCGGGTTCGTGGGTGAGCCCCCCGAACATCACGTGACTCATCTTCATGAGCTGGGCGTGGGCGGCGGCGTCGAGGACTGGGTGACGGTAACCGTGGATGGCTGACCACCACGAGGCCATGGCATCGACCAGCTCGGCCCCGTCAGCCATCGTGAGCCGCACGCCGTCGGCCGAGGTGACCAGCCGAGCAGGCCCGGGGGTCGTCATCGAGGCGTAGGGGTGCCAGAGGTGTTGGTGATCGTAGGCCAGCGCCGAGTCGCCGAGGGTGCCACTCGACTGTGGGGGACCGGCGAGCATGCCGGCATGGCTGTCTCGCATAGGTGCCTGAGGCTATCGACGTGGACGCCTGGAGCGGCTGTCGGGTCGGGGCCGATAGATTGCCGAGGTGACTGACGCAGCCCACATCTTGACCGTCGCCAGGCAACAGGTCCTTGACGAGGGTCTCGGCCTCAGCGAGCAGCAGCTGGTCGAGGTGATGCGACTCTCCGACGAAGAGCTGCCCGCGCTGCTCGACCTTGCGCACGAAGTCCGGATGCGGTGGTGCGGCCCGGAGGTCGAAGTCGAGGGGATTGTGTCCTTGAAGACGGGCGGATGCCCGGAGGACTGCCACTTCTGCTCGCAGTCCGGACAGTTCACGTCGCCCGTCCGTGCCGTCTGGTTGAACATCCCCGAGCTCGTCGAAGCAGCTCGCCAGACTGCGGCAACCGGAGCCTCGGAGTTCTGCATCGTTGCCGCGGTGCGCGGCCCGGACGAACGCCTGCTCACCCAGGTGCAGGCTGGCATCGAGGCGATTCAGGCCGAGGTCGATATCAACATTGCCTGCTCGCTCGGGATGCTGACGCAAGACCAGGTCGACCAGCTCGTAGCGATGGGCGTGCACCGCTACAACCACAACCTCGAGGCGGCCAAGAGCTACTTCCCGCAGGTCGTGACCACGCACTCTTACGAAGAGCGGTGGGACACCTGTCAGATGGTGCGCGACGCCGGCATGGAGCTGTGCTGCGGCGGACTCGTAGGGATGGGCGAGTCACTCGAGCAGCGCGCCGAGCTCGCGTCGCAGCTGGCAGAGCTCGACCCACACGAGGTGCCGCTGAACTTCCTCAACCCACGCCCCGGTACGCCGTTCGGCGACCTGCCGGTGATGGACTCGGGCGATGCACTCCGCACTGTCGCCGCGTTCCGCCTCGCGATGCCACGGACGATCCTCCGGTATGCCGGCGGGCGCGAGATAACGCTGGGCGAACTGGGTACCCGGGACGGCCTGCTCGGGGGTATCAATGCCGTCATCGTCGGCAACTACCTCACGACGCTCGGCCGCAACCCTGACGAGGACATGGCTCTGCTCGGCGAGCTGCAGATGCCGATCAAGGAGCTGTCGAGGACGCTATGAACGAGGCGGGTCTGGCCGCGTCGTACTGCGACCATTGCGGGATGCCGCTACTCGAAAGCGACCACGCCGCCTGTCGGCAGCGCCGCTTGCTCGAGCCTCCCCGCTACTGCCCGCTGTGCTGTCGCCGGATGGTCGTGCAGGTGGTGCCGAGGGGTTGGACCGCGCGATGTTCGAAGCACGGGCTGATCTGACATGGAGCGCAGTTCCGAACCGGAGTCGGTCGGCGAGCGCGAGCTGCTGCTCGGCTGGCTGCAGTTCCATCGTGACGCGCTGGCAGCGAAGTGTCAGGACATGAGCGACGACCAGCTGATCGAGCAGTCGGCACCGCCATCGACACTGTCGCTGCTCGGGCTGGTCCGGCACATGACCGAGATGGAGGGGCACTACCTCGGTCACTCCTTGTCGGCAGACGGGCGGACATTCGCGTACTGCACGGACGAGGACGAGGAGGCCGACATCGAGAATCTCGACGCCTCGATGGTGCCGGTGTCACAGCAGAACTGGCGCACCCAGATGGCAGAGAGCGATGCGCTGCTCGAGCGCTACGCAGACCTTTCGGCTGACACGGCCACCGGGTGGTACTCGGTCCGCTGGGCGCTGCTCAAAGTGATCCAGGAGTACGCGCGACACAACGGCCATGCTGACATCGTCCGTGAACGGATCGACGGACTGCGCGGAGAGTAATTCGCAGCGCGCCCTGGCCGCACGGGGCTCACGAAGTGGCGCCCAGGTCGTCTGTCGCTGCATCAGCGGCGGGCGTGGCGGGCAGCGGGTTGCGGATGAACACCCCGGCGACTATTCCGCCTCCGACCAGCATCACGACGCTGATCCACATGGCCATCTCGTAACCGGCGTCGAACGCCACCGGGTCCTCGTAGTCGGTGCCACTCAGGCCAACGACGGCAGGCAATGCGGCGACCGCGAGCAGCGAGCCTGCGCGCGCCACTGCGTTGTTGATGCCACTCGCGATGCCGGCGTTACGGTCCGGAGCGGCCGCCAGGACGGTCGACGTCAGCGGCGCCACGAGGAGCGAGAGTCCGAGGGCAAAGATCGTCATGCCAGGCAGCACGTCAATCCAGTACGACGCGTCCGCGTCGATGCCGGCGAGCAGCGCGATGCCGACCGCGCACACCACCGGGCCCAACGCCATCGGCAGCCTGGGCCCGATGACGGCCGCCAGCTGCCCACCTTTTGCGGCGAGGAACAGCATGACCACGGTGATCGGCAGGGTTGCCAGGCCCGCCTTGAGGGCGCCATAGCCAGCCACGGTCTGCAGTTGGAGGACCAAGAAGAAGATCACGGCACCAAGAGCGGCATACACCAGCAGGGTCATCACGTTGGCCGCACTGAACTGGCGCGACGAGAAAAGGCTGGTGTTCATCATCGGGTGTGGACTACGGCGTTCGACGATCACGAACGCGATGAATGCGAGCACCCCCACCGTGGCGCTGGCGAACACCAAGCCGGGCCGCATGTTCTCCGCTTCGACCAAGGCGAACGTGACCCCGGCCAGACCAACCGTGGCGAGCACGGCTCCTGGTATGTCGAATCCGGGCACCGACTCCGGGTCTCGCGTCTCAGGGACATGCACCTGCGCGATCAGGACGGTGATGACCGCGAGGGGAAGGTTGAGCAGGAACACCCACCGCCAGCTTGCGAACTCGACGAGCCATCCCCCTACGAAGGGCCCGATCGCCGCGGCGATACCGCCAAGGCCAGACCAGGCACCGATCGCACGGGCCCGGTCGGCGGGGTGGAACGAGCCCTGGATCATCGCGAGGCTGCCCGGCGTCAGCAGTGCTGCTCCCATGCCTTGCAGGATGCGCGCGATGATCAGCTGGTTCGGGTCCTGGGCGAGCCCACAGGCGAGGGAAGCGACGGCGAACCAGATCACGCCCACGACGAACACCTTGCGACGACCGAAACGGTCTCCGAGCGCCCCGCCAAGGAGGATCAGCGATGCAAGCGACAGCAGGTAGCCGTTGCTGATCCACTGCAGCTGGGCCAGGCTCGCATCGAGGTCGCGGCCCAGCGTGCGCAGGGCCACATTGACGACGGTCCCGTCCAGGAACGCCATTCCGGAGCCGAGCACGGCGGCCGCGAGCACCCATCGCCCCGCCGGCGACGTGTAGCGCAGCCCGGAGTCGGCTGCGGCGCTGACGCTCATGCGACGTTCCGTGCTCTCCGAGCGCGCCGGTCGACGTGAGTCATGTTCGGGCAACACCACCAAACTCTGAATGCTTCCGAGGTCAGTCGCGCGGTCTTGGATGAGAAGGTTCTCATCATCCGCTCATCTGTCTCTGACGCCCTCCTGGCAATCTGGTCTCATGTTCCTCTCTTCCAAGCTTGCTGTGGGGCTGGCGGGCGTGATCGCAGTCAGCGGTGCGATCTCTGCGGGATCGATCTTCGACACCGGCCAACTGCCCGATATTGGTGAGCCTGTGGTGATGACCAACGACAGGGATAAGCCCAGGGACAAAGCGCTGAATCAACCTGGTTCGAGTTCGACCACCCCAACCGGCGACCCCAAGCCGGATCCTGGGGGTGGCCGTGCCGATGAGCGCGACGATCCGCGCGACCAGAGAGACGATCGCGACGACGACCTCGACGATGTCGATGATGTCTACCCTGACCCAGAACGAGTCGACGATAATGACGACGATGACGACGACGGAGGAGAAGTCGACGGCTCGGGTGACGACTGAGCGTGGCTGTTGAGGCCATCGCCGCTCCAGCCGCTGGCGAGACAGTGACACCGCCGCGGTCGGCACGTCGCCGTTGGCATGTCACGGTTCCAGTGCGGCTGCGGATCACTGGGGCTGTCGTGATCTTGACAGGTATGGCGCTGGCTGGAGCCGGCATCGCGGTCTACGCGCTGCAAGCAAACAAGCTGGATGACGACGTCACTGAAGCGATCACGCAGGAGATCGCCGAGTTCGAACGGTTGAGAGAGCTGGGTGACCAATCGGGACGGTACTCGTCAACCCAGGAGCTCCTGACAGCCGAGCTCCGTGCCAACGTGCCCAACGAGGATGAACTGATCCTGGCGTTCTGGGGTGGACAGATCCAGCTCCGGCTACCTGGCGCCCACAAAGAGCTCGCCAACGATCCCGCGTTCGAGCAACTGATCGCGGGGATGGCCACCGACGGCGACATCCGCGAGGTGGAGACCCGCTTCGGAGACGTGCGCGTGGCCGTCAAGCCAGTCCAGGGCCCGGACGGCCCAGGAGCCGCCGTCTTCGCGTACTTCATGGGTGACATCCGAGCAGATCTCCGCAGCCAGATGCAGACCTATGTCGTCGTGGCGGGAATCGCGCTGCTCGCCGTCGCGGCTGGAGCCTACCTCGTGGCGGGCCGTCTCCTCCGACCCGTGCGCGACCTGCGTGACACCGCGCGGGAAATCACCCACTCCGACTTGACCCGTCGGATCACCGCAACAGGTAACGACGACCTCACGGACCTGACCGTGACCTTCAACGCCATGCTCGACCGTCTCGAGGGCGCGTTCTCGACACAGCGCCAATTCCTGGACGACGCCGGCCACGAGCTGAAGACGCCGATCACGATCGTCAGGGGGCACCTGGAGCTAATGCGGGAGGCCGACGCCTCCGATGTGGCGGCCACCCGTGACCTCGTCCTAGAGGAGATGGATCGGATGGCGCGGCTGGTGGAGGAGCTGACCTTGCTGGCTAAGAGCCGTCGGCCGGACTTCCTGCGTCGTACCGACACCGACATCGGCGTCCTCACCGAGACCCTCGTCAACAAGATGCGCGGCCTCGCGCCTCGGAAGTGGCTCGTCGACGAGCAGGCTGAGGGCATGGCTCAGGTGGATTCGCAGCGGATCACCCAAGCGGCGCTCCAGCTGGCCAGCAACGCCGTGGCCCATACCCATGACAGCGACGTGATCGCGCTGGGGACCCGGCTCGACGAACGCGGCCTGGCGCTCTGGGTGCGTGACACTGGGACCGGAGTTGCGGCAGACATGGACACCGACATCTTCGACCGGTTCACTCAAGGCACCCAGACGCGGCACGGCAGTGGACTTGGCCTGGCGATCGTGCGGGCGATCGTGGAGGCGCACTCCGGTCATGTCGGAGTCGAGTCAATCCCCGGCCAGGGAGCCACCTTCACGATGATCATTCCCACCAACGGAGTTGCCCGGCAATGGTGAAGCGGATTCTGATCGTCGAGGACGAGGTACGGATCGCATCGTTCGTCGAGAAGGGCCTCCGGGCCGAGGGCTACACGCCGACCGTCGTGGCGGACGGTGTCACCGGGCTCGACTACGCGCTGACCGGCCAGTTCGACCTGGCGATCCTCGACATTGGCCTGCCGGACATCGACGGCTTCACCGTGCTGAAACGGATGCGTGAGTCGGGCAGCGCGATGCCCGTGATCGTGCTGACGGCCCGTGACTCCGTCACCGACACTGTGCGTGGACTCGAGGGCGGCGCCGACGACTACATGCCGAAGCCATTCCGGTTCGCCGAGCTGCTCGCTCGGGTCCGACTGCGGCTACGCGAGCGCCCCGCGACCGGCGACGAGCCGGCTGTCCTCGAGCGTGGGAACGTGCGACTCGACCTGATTCGGCGCGAGGCGACGGTGGGAGGTCGCTCGGTCGAGCTTTCGGCCCGGGAGTTCCTCCTGGCCGAGATGTTCCTTCGGCATCCCGGGCAGGTGCTCTCGCGCGAGCAGCTGCTGTCCCACGTCTGGGGGTACGAGTTCGATCCAGGTTCGAACGTCGTGGACGTGTATGTCGGCTACCTGCGCAAGAAGCTCGGCGCTGACGTGATCTCGACGCTGCGCGGCATGGGTTACCGCTTCGACATCGGGTGAGCCGCAGGGTCAGCGGACGGCCGAGATCTTGAAGCCCGCTAGCCGCGGTCGCGGCATCGCGTCCAGCACCGGTGCGATCATCTCTGCGAGCTCCGCCGCGGCTGGCCGGTCGGCTGGGTTCGGGTTGAGGCAGGCGAGGATCGGCTTCGCGACGTCATCGGGCACGAAGTCGGGCATCGCGTACGGCGAGTCGACGAGCTGTGGCCATAGCGCCTCAGGCGGCGCATCGTCATCCTTCGAGCCGCGGTCGAACGCCCGGTAGCCGGCGATCGAGTGGAACAGGGTGGCACCGATGCCCCACATGTCCGACGCCTGGCTAGGCCGATGCGGCTGCCCGGGAAGGGCCTGCTCCGGCGACATGTAGGCGTCGGTGCCCAGCGGGTCGATCAGGTCGGCGGCTGCGCGGCTGCTACGGGCGATGCTCAAGTCGATGAGGCGGGCAGGGGCACCCATGATGATGTTGCTCGGTTTGATGTCCAGATGCACCACGTCGAGGTTGCTCAGGTAGTGCGCAGCCGAGCAAAGCTCGATGGCGAGTGGCAGGACCTGCTGGATGGGCAGGTTTCCGTTCTTCCGGATGAGGGTGGACAGCCGAGGGCCGTCGAGGTTCTCAAGCACGACGAGGGGGCGCTCGCCGGTGAGAACGGCGTGGAAGCCCCGGACGATCACGGGGTGGTTCACGAGCCCGAGCACGTCGACCTCACGTTCGAGGCCGCGCAGTGTCGACGGGTCGTCGACCTTGTCTGGACGAATGATCTTCACCACGACGGGGGCAAACCGGTGTTCGTCGAACGCCAGGTAGGCCTCGTATGACGAGCCGCCCCCGAGCAGCCGCTGAGCGGCCAGCCCGGGAGCGATCTCGTCACCTTCGTGGAAGTTCCACGACGACGTACTCATATCAGCGGCGACCACGGGTGTCGTTGCGGCTGCCGTCATTCGTCAGGAAGCGGCTGAAGTCGCGGGTATGGTCGCCGCCGTCGCGGGTCCAGTCGCGGGTCTTGTCGCCGCGGCTCCGGTCGCGGTCACGCGAAACGGCGGTGTGCGCGCTCCCGGTCGCGTCGTTCGAGTTGCCTGTCCGGGACCACGTCTGGTTGCCAGTGCCGGTGTTGGTGTCGTCCTTTGCGTCGCTGTCGTCGTCCTCGACAGCGAGGACCATCGAGCTGAGCTCGCGCTTGTTGAGATACATGTCCTTGCTGTCGACAGCGCCTGTCGCGGCGCCGGCCCCGACCGAGGCGATTCCGACTCCGACCAAGCCGGCGAGTCCGATGACTCCAGTGCGGATGATTCTGTTCACGGGTTCTTCTCCTGTTCGTCGAGAGCCGGGATGGCTCAACGGGTTCGACAACAGAACTGTTGCTGGCGCGGGTGAGCCCACCATGAGGACTTTCTGAGAGCCCTCTCATGGTCTGAGAAAGCTCTTATCCACGACGTGGGAATGGCCGGGCTAGCGTGGGGCAGTGTTCAGGACGGGCGGCAGTGACGACCTCGAGAGCCTGGTCTCGCTCGAGCGGGAGGCGTCGTCGGCGGCGTTGCGCCATGTCTTCGGTGATATCCCTTTTCCCGTAGATGACGTACGTGCACGCTGGGCGCTGCTGCTCGCCGAAGGGTCTTCGACCGTGCTGATCGACGAGGACGATGGCGTGATGGTGGGGTATGCCGCCTACGGGGACGGGTGGCTGCACCACTTCGCGGTCACCCCTCGACTCTGGGGCACCGGTCGGGCGATGAGCATGCACGACGAGGTGCTGGCGCGGGCGGCCGCGGGGGGCGCTCCGACGACGTACCTGTGGGTGCTCGTCGACAACCATCGTGCCCAGGCGTTCTATACCCGGATGGGGTGGCATGACAGTGGGGTGCGCGAGCCAGAGGTGTTCGCGCCGTACCCGGTAAAGATGCGGATGGACCGCGGCTGTCCGTAATCGCCTTCGGAGGCCGGAAACGTTGCTCTAGGATTGTGTGTTCACCAGATTCCGGGGGAGGTCCGAGCTCATAGTGTCTGAACGTCGTCCGCGCGCCACCGATCACGTCGTCGAGCAGGAGATCAAGCACGAGCAGGCAGTCGTAGACCGCATCTACGCGCGGCTCGAGGCAGCCACCCAGTCGGCGAGGGCCCTGGAGAAGGACGGGCATGCTCGCGCCCGCCTCGGCAACGAAGGTGGTCTCGTCGAGCGCGACGCCATCGTGTTCCAGGCCGCCCAGCGAATCGCCAGCCTCAACGCTGCGCACGAAGGCTTGGTGTTCGGTCGGCTTGACCATCGCAATGCCCCGACCCGCTATATCGGGCGACTCGGGCTCCGCGACGCAGACCGCGATGTATTGCTCGTCGACTGGCGTGCGCCGGCAGCGGCCGTCTTCTACCAGGCGACAGCACAGGACCCGGCTGGGGTCGTCCGGCGCCGGGTGCTCAAGTCCGCGTTCGATCAGGTCATCGGCGTCGAGGACGACCTCCTCGACGCGGAGAACGCCCCCGACGACATGGTCATCGTCGGTGAAGGCGCCCTGCTGGCGGCGCTAGCCAAGTCGCGCGACCGCACGATGCACTCGGTGGTCGCCACGATCCAGCGCGAGCAGGACGACGCCATCCGCTCTCCCCACAAAGGGGTCACGACCATCTCCGGCGGTCCCGGCACCGGCAAGACCGTCGTGGCGCTGCACCGTGCGGCGTACCTGCTCTATACCGACCGCCGACGCTACGAAGGTGGCGGTGTGCTGGTCGTCGGGCCTAACGCCGTGTTTATGGCGTACATCGAACGCGTGCTGCCATCCCTTGGAGAAACGAGTGTCTCGCTGCGCGCTCTCGGCGACATCGTCGACGGGATCAGCACGAGCCACCATGACATCGCGCGGGTCGCACAGATCAAGGGCTCGGCGCGCATGCGGCGGATCCTGGCCAGGACCGCGCGCGGGCCGGTTCCCGGAGCCCCGACGTCGTTCCGAATCTTCTACCGCGATGACGTCCTGACCCTCGACGAGTCTCAATTGCGCGGGTTGCGACGTGATCTGCTCAACCACTGGCACCGCCGCAACCGTGCGTTGCCGCACGTCGCCGATGCCCTTGTCGACGTGCTCTGGAGCGGGGTGGGGGGCGAGCGCGCGCTCGCACGTGGCAAGAACGACTTCGCCCACACCATGCTCGGCGACGACACGTTCCTTGCGTTCGTGCAGGCGTGGTGGCCCGCCGTCGACGCCGTCGACGTGCTGGGCTGGCTGAGCGATCGTGACCGGCTTCGTGACGATGCCGCCGGCGCTCTGACCACCACCGAGCTCGACGACCTTGTCGAGTCGCTGGGAGCTGGTGATTTCAGCGTTGAGGACATCCCTCTGCTCGACGAACTGCGCTATCTCGTGGGCGAGCGCCCAGCGCCGGAGGCGGAAGCCGACCCGTTGGCCGACCTCTACGACGAGACGGTGCCGGAACTCCTCACCACCGAAGATCGCCGAGGCGCGTACTTCGTCGAGTCGAGGCCAGGCCAGCGCCCGACCGCCTCGATCGAGGACGACAGCTATGCCCACGTCCTCGTCGACGAAGCCCAGGACCTGTCCCCCATGCAATGGCGGATGATCGGCCGACGTGGCCGTCACGCCAGCTGGACGATCGTCGGTGACGCTGCCCAAAGCTCCTGGCCGCTGACCGATGAAGCGGCCAGCGCCCGCGACGAAGCACTGGTGGGCAAGGAGCTGCATGGGTTCCGGTTGTCGACCAACTACCGCAACTCGCAGGAGATCTACGAGCTGGCAGCCGAGGTGGCTCGAGCCCATATCCCGGACGCCGACCTGCCCACGGCTGTCCGTGTCACCGGTGTCGAGCCGACCATCCGTGAGGTGAGCGCTCCCGAGTTGCGTGCCGAGGTCGCCGCCGCGGTCGGCCGCCTGCAACACCAGGTCGACGGCACGGTGGGGATCGTGGTCCCGGTCGGGCGCCGAGAAGAGGTCGAGGACTGGCTAGGTGACCGCGATGCCGAACGCATCCCGGTGCTCGAGGCGCTCGACACCAAGGGCCTCGAGTTCGACGCAATCGTGGTGGTGCAGCCCGACGAGATCGTCGCCGAGTCCGATGTCGGAGTTCGGACTTTGTACGTCGTCATCACACGGGCCACGACGCGTCTCGAGCTTGTGGGCGTTACTCACAACTGGCGCCCCTGATCGGCCGCCCCTCCCGACTTCGCCGAGTTGTTACGCTGCGATTCCCTCCCACGACGTAGGCCCGTGAACGGCGATGAACCCATGAACCTCCACGACGAGCTCTCGCGGTCGTCGGCGTTCGCGTTGATCCGGTTCGAGGGATCCGATTCGGTGACGGTGCTGCGTGGGAAGCGGGAGGAGCACGACCTGCTCTCCGACATACCGCTTGTCACTGGAAAGCCAGGGTCAGGTGGGTCCCTCGACCGGCTCGCACTCGTGCCCTTCCGGCAGATTCGCGAGCGCGGCTTTGCGGCACACGACGACGAGACTCCGCTAGCCAGCATCGCGATCGAGCATCGCGACGAGATCGCCGTCGCTGACATGCTTCCGATTCTGCCCGAGCTCGAGATCGCCACGGTCGGCGAGCGGGGCTTCGACATCGACGACGACGTGTATGCCGCCATGGTGGCGACGATCCTCCGCGAAGAGATCGGGAAGGGCGAGGGCGCGAACCTCGTCATCGGCCGCAGCTATCGGGCCACCCTCGCGCGTTGGGATCTGCGGCACGCGCTCAGCGTCTTCCGCAGACTGCTCGCGGACGAACGAGGCGCGTACTGGACCTTCCTGGTCTTCACCGGGGAGCGCTACCTGGTCGGTGCGAGTCCCGAACGCCACATCAGTGTCGATGCAGAGGCCGTGCGGATGAACCCGATCAGCGGGACGTTCCGCGTGGGGGGCGGGGATGACGCGGCCGAGCGGCGTACGCGACTGCTCAAGTTTTTGCGTGACGAGAAGGAAATCTACGAGCTCTTCATGGTGGTCGACGAGGAGCTCAAGATGATGTGTGACATCTGCAGTCGCGGAGGGCAGATCCTCGGGCCGTACCTCAAGCCGATGACGCACCTCATCCACACGGAGTACGTGCTCGAAGGGCAGACCACGAAGGATGTGCGCGATGTGTTGCGCGACTCCATGTTCGCTGCGACGGTCACCGGCAGCCCGGTCGAGAACGCCTGCCGGCTGATCGCCGCGTACGAGCGCGATGGTCGCGGCTACTACGGAGCCGTGATGGCGCTGTTCGGGCGCGACGATGCGGGTGCCCCGACGCTGGATGCGCCGATTCTCTTACGGACAGCCGATGTGAGCGTCGGAGGTGAGCTTCGAGTGACGGCTGGGGCGACCCTCGTCCGCGACTCCGACCCCGACGACGAGGTTGCGGAGACTCACGCCAAGGCCGGCGGGATCCTGCGGGCGTTTGGACTCGTGCCGGCGCCGCTCACCCCGGCTGCCGAGATCGCCGAGCTTGCCGCGGACTCCGAGGTGGTGGCGAGACTCGACGATCGCAACGCCCGGCTCAGCCGCTTCTGGCTCAATGACCAGTCCGATGCAGTGCGCTCGTCCGAGCTCGCAGGCAAGCACGTCGTCGTGCTCGACGGCGAGGACGACTTCGTGACTATGCTGTGTCACGTACTCGCTGTGCTCGGCATGACCAGCGAGACACTGCGCCACCATGACTACTCGCCCGGCGCCTTCGACGCCGCCGACCTGGTCGTCGTGGGCCCAGGTCCTGGCGACCCACGCGACCGCGACGACCCGAAGATCAAGGCCGTCCGCGCAGCGGTTGACGACCTACTCCATGATCAGAAGCCTTTCCTGGCTGTGTGTCTGGGGCACCAGGTGCTGTGTGGCGCACTCGGTTTCGAGCTCGCCTACAAGGACATCGTGTTCCAGGGGACTCAGACGCCAGTGACAATCCTTGGCCGAGAGGAGCGGGTGGGCTTTTACAACACGTTCGTTGCGCGGTCGGTGTCCGCGCCACTCCCCGACGACGTACACGTCGATGCAGACCCTGAGTCAGGTGACATTCACCTGATCACCGGACCGCACTACCGCGGTGTGCAGTTCCACGCCGAGTCGATCCTGACGGAGCACGGCTTCGACTTGATCCGTGAGCTAATGCTCAGCCTCGTCGAGCTGTGAGGCGGCGATGACGCGGGTCCTGGTCATCGACCACCACGACTCCTACACCTACAACCTGGTACACCTCATCGCGGCTGTCACCGGAACGCTGCCTGACGTGGTGCAGCATGACGATCCTGCGCAGGCGGCAGCCTGGCGGTTGGGCTACAGCCACCTGGTGTTGTCGCCTGGGCCAGGGACAGTCAACGATCCGGGTGACTTCGTTGTTGGTCGAGCCGTGCTGGCCGAGGCGGCGGTGCCGGTGCTCGGCGTGTGCCTTGGCATGCAAGGGATCGTGGCAGAGATGGGCGGCCGGGTAGAGGTGGTCGAGCCCGCACACGGTGAGGTGGCACAGGTTGCGCATACTGGCACCGGCATCTTCGCCAAGCTGCCCCAGGGGTTCGACGCGGTGCGCTATCACTCGCTTGCCGCGGTCGCGATCCCGTCTGAGCTCGAGCTGACGGCATGGTGCGACGGCCCCGACGGACGGGTGACGATGGGGGTGGCGCATCGGCGCCGGCCCTTGGTCGGCGTCCAGTTCCATCCCGAGTCGGTGCTGACCGTCGGCGGTCGGCAGCTGATCGAGAACTTCCTCGGCGCATGACGAGGCAGATCTCAGAGCCCTTGCCATGGGTGGATCCCGAAGACTTCTTCGCCGCGCACGCAGCGCATCGAGGCCGTGCTTTCTGGCTCGACGGCGCCGGCGCCCGTGCGTGGTCAGGGTCGCGGTCGTATGTCGGATGGCTCGATGACGACGAGCCCAGCCTCGTGTACGACGCAGCCGCCGCACATGTCTGCGAACACGTGGCCGGTGGTGTCCGTGCCGTCGGCGATGACATCTTCGATGTGCTTGCGGGACGCGTGGGGCAGGTGGACGCGCGCTGGGTGGGCTACCTCGGCTACGCCGCCCGCCGCGACCTCCCGGCGCAGCGCGGCGACGAGACGGTCAGAGCCCCGGACGCCTGCTGGATGCGTGCCGGGCGCTGGGTTGAGTTCGATCACGCCAGCCGGTCTGTGCGGGCGGCAGGCTCTAGCGCGTCGGCCGAAGGCTGGACGGAAGTGGTGCGCGGGTTGGTCTCGTCGACGCTCCCGGCGGCCGAGCTTGGCGCGCCACCGCCGGCCCGGGTGATACCTGGGCTGGACCGAGCGTCATACGGTGCGGCCTTTGAAGCTGTGCAACGTCAGTTACGGCTGGGGAACTCCTACGAGACCAACCTGACGTTCCGGAGCACGGTCGAGTCCGATGCCCCGGCGCTCGACACGTACCGGCGGTTGCGGCGGTTGAGCCCGGCGCCGTACGCAGCCTTTGTGCAGCATCACGGCCTGAGCGTGTTGAGCAGCTCGCCGGAGCGGTTCATGACGATTGACGCCGATCGCCGGATCGAGACGCGGCCGATCAAGGGCACGACGGCTCGCTGTAAGGACCCCGTCGCCGACGCGGAGGCGGCCGAGCGACTGCGCAGCGAGACGAAGTTCCTCGGCGAGAACCTGATGATCGTCGACCTGCTCCGCAACGACCTGTCGCGGGTTTGCAAGGTGGGGACGGTGCAGGTCACCGACCTGATGCACGTGGAGAGCTATCCGACTGTCCATCAGCTCATCAGCACGATCGAGGGGCGGCTGCGTGATGACGTGACGACGGTCGAGGCGGTGCGCGCGCTGTTCCCCGGGGGGTCCATGACCGGTGCCCCGAAGGAGCGCACGATGCGGGTGATCGCCGACATCGAGCAGAGCGCGCGCGGTGTGTATGCCGGGGCGATCGGCTGGCTTGACGACGACGGATGTGCCGACCTCGGCATCGTCATCCGCACCCTCGTGCATCGAAATGGCCGCTACGTGCTGGGAACAGGTGGCGGGATCACCGTGCGGTCTGACGTCGACGAGGAGTATGCCGAGGCGAGTTGGAAGGTGGCCCGCCTCCTGCGTTCCCTCGGGGTCTCGACAAGCCCGACCGACGGACATGCCTGACCAGTCGGCGCGGGATACGTGACCAGTCGGTGCGGGTCAGGCGTCGGAGCCGAGGGTGACTTCCACGGTCTGGGCGTCTCCGGTGGACACGCCCGCGTCATTGGCAGACTCGACCGTCAGCGTGACCTTGTCGTCGGGTCGGTAGGAACGGATGGTGGCAACCAGCGAGTTTGCGTCCGAGATCACGTGGTCGTCGACCTTGGTGATGACCTGACCCTCCTGCAGCCCCGCCTCCTGGCCAGCGGTGCCGTTGTCAACCTGCTGCACGAGTGCACCGTTCGGCAGGCCGACCTCGTCAGTGGCGTCACCGACGGAGACGCCGATCAGGGCGTGGGTTGGCGTGTCGCCCTGGCGCAGCTGCTCGACGATAGGCAGAGCGTCGTTGACAGGGATGGCGAATCCGAGTCCGATCGAGCCGTTCGACTCGCCGCTCGCACTCGGAGTTGTCTTGATGGCGGAGTCGATGCCGACCACATGACCGGCGAGGTCGACGAGCGGCCCGCCGGAGTTACCAGGGTTGATCGCGGCATCGGTCTGGACCGCTGGGAAGACGGTGGCGGGGTCGTCGGCTGCGGCGCCCTGCGTCGTGACCGGGCGGTTGAGCGCGCTGACGATGCCCGTGGTGACGGTGCTCTCCAGCCCGAACGGCGCGCCCACCGCGACGACCTGCTGTCCGACCCGGAGCTTGTCGGAGTCGCCCATCGTGGCGGGCGTGAGGCCACTCACGTCGTCGGCCTGGATGACGGCCAGATCGGTCATCGGGTCACGCCCGACAATCGTGGCGGTCGCCGACGTACCGTCGTTGAAGCTGACGGCGAGCTCGCCGCTGTCGGCCGCAACCTCGACCACGTGGTTGTTGGTGAGGATCTCGCCGCCCGCGGTCAGGATGATCCCGGATCCGGAGCCGCTGCCCTGCGCTCCCGTCGCATAGATCTTCACGACGGAAGGGAGAGCGGTTGCGGCTGCCGCCTCGGTCGTGCCGTCGGCTGCGGGGGGCTCGACACTGCTGCCTGCGGTCTGGATGGCTGGCGCAGGACCGGAGTTGCCGACGGCTTGGGCGGAGTCGTTCTGCATGACCGCGGCGCCACCGATTCCGGCCACCGCTCCTGCGACGGCTCCTACCAGTAGCGCGACACCAACGACGCGTCCCCCGCGCCGTGGCCCCGTCGTGGGGGGAGGTGACGGATGCTCGGCTGGGAGTTGCGGGGTGTACGCGTCGCTGGTCATGAGGTCATCGTGCAGGCCGTCACTGAACGTCGACTGAGACGAACCTCAAATATCCCTGTGAGTCAGACGGATCCGGTGACCCGTCCCGAGGACGGGGTGCGATCCGTGTTCGTGGGGGCGTCGCCTGCGTGCCCGGGAATCACCATGGTGAACTCTGCGCCGTGAGGGGTTCGGTTGGCCACGGACACGGAGCCGCCGTGGCGCTCAGCCGCCTGTTTGACGATCGAGAGGCCAAGACCCGACCCTGGCATCATCCGGGCATCGTCTGCGCGGTAGAACCGCTCGAAGATCATCGGGAGGTCGCTTGGCTCAACGCCGGCGCCTTCGTCGGCGACGACGAACTGGCCGTTCGACAGCCGCACCGTGACGGTGCTTCCGGGCGGTCCCCACTTCGCAGCGTTGTCGAGCAGGTTGGTCACTGCCCGTTCGAGGATCTGGGCTTCTCCGAGAACCCACCACGGCTCGATGTGTACGTCGAACGTCGAAGCCGGTGCGCGTCTCTTCACCCGGTCGAGGGCACGCGACACGATGTCGGCGAGGTCGAGGGGCTCCGGCGTGCGCTCCAGCGGCTCGTCGCGAGCGAGCTCGACGAGATCGCCGACCAACGTCGACAGCTCTTCGACCTGTCCGGTGACGTCTTTGAGGATCTCGTCGCGTTGTTGCTGCTGCATGCCCCCGCGCCGATCGGCCTGGGCGAGCAGTTCGAGGTTGGTTCGTAGGCTCGTCATCGGGGTGCGCAGCTCATGTCCGGCGTCGGCGACGAGACGGCGCTGTCGATCGCGGGACGCCTGCAAGGCTGCAAGCATCTTGTTGAACGACGTGGCCAGGCTCGCCAGCTCGTCGTCGCCGGTGACCGGGATCGGGGCGAGCTCCTCGGTCCGGGCGATGTGCTCAGCGGCCGCGCTCAGCCGACGTACGGGCATCAGGGCCGACCTACCGACGGCGAGGCCGATCAGCGCGGCGGCGACGATCCCGCCGCCTCCTACGGCGAGCAGGACGAGACCCATCCGGTCGAGAGTGCGCTCGATAGGTTCGGCCGACTGCACGAACATCAAGGCGGAGCCGGACCCGGCCTGCACGGTGGCCGCGCGGTACTCGACGCCATCCCTGATCAGCGTGCGCAACGTATTGCCGAGGGTGCCTTCGGCAACGGCTATCTCGTCCGACGACGTGGGTCCGATCCAGCCGGAGCGGTCGTTCGGGATGACGGTTCCGTCGGAGTAGACGAGGAAGATCCGCAGGTCTGCCGCGCCGAGGAAGTCTGACGAGATGTTGCGGAGAGTTGCTTCCTTGACGATGTCGGTCTTGCTGGCCGCGGTCGCCCGCTCGAGCAGAGATGCGTCAAGTCGATCGTGTAGCTGGGCCCGCAGCGTCATGTACGCAGCGAGGCTCGAGATGGCGACGGCGAAGCCGACGGCACAGGCTGCGAGGAGGGATATCCGCGCCGCCATGGACATTCGATTCACGGAGGCGTCTCACGCAGCACATAGCCGACTCCACGGACGGTATGGAGGAGCCGGGGCTCGTCGTCGGCTTCGGTCTTGCGACGGACGTACCCGACGTACACCTCGAGCGAGTTCGCGGTTGTGGGGAAGTCGTAGCCCCACACCTCTTCGAGGATGAACGCGCGCTCCAGCACTCGTTTCGGACGTCGCATGAAGAGCTCGAGCAGGTCCCACTCGGTGCGGGTCAAGGTGATGGGGCGGCCGCCGCGGTCGACTTCGCGCGTCACCGGGTTCATGGTGAGATCGGCGAACACGAGCGGGCCCTCATCTTCGCCATCCTCGGTGCCGAGATTGCGTCGGCGCAACATTGCGCGCACCCGGGCGAGCAGCTCCTCGAGGGCAAACGGCTTCGCCAGGTAGTCATCTGCCCCGGCGTCGAGCCCGTCCACCCGGTCGTTGACAGAGTCGCGGGCGGTGAGCACGAGGATGGGCAGGTCGTTGCCTGCCGCTCGCAGGGCCTTTGTCGTTTCGATCCCGTCGAGACGGGGCATCATCACATCGACGATCAGTGCGTCAGGGGCGAGGCCGTTGATCCGGGCCAGCGCCTCAACACCGTCGTTGGCCAGCGCGACCTCGTATCCGTTGAACTCCAACGAGCGCCGTAGCGAGTCGCGTACGGCGCGGTCGTCATCTACGACGAGGATGCGCATAGCTTCAACACTGCCACGGGCGGCTGAGACTCGGCTGAGAGGCCCAAGGGTGCTGCGCCCAAGTGGCAAACCTCCTTAGCCCGTTGCCGTTCTCGCGTCGAGGAGCGACCTGGCCGCAGCCATGGCCCGGTCACCGTAGGAGCCGCCGAACATGGCGGCGTGGACGAGCAACGGATGCAACTGGTGCAAGGGAAGCTGGTCGCGCCAGCCTGACGCAAGTGGCGCCGCCTCGTCATACGCATCGAGAATCCGCGACAGGTGTGGAGCGCCGAACAAGCTGAGCATCGCCAGGTCAGTGAGGCGGTGGCCACCATGGGCCGCAGGGTCGACGACATAGGTCGTCCCCCCAGTGGACCAGACGAGGTTGCCGGACCACAGATCGCCGTGGATGCGGCTCGGGGACTCGTCGAGGCCGGCGAACTCGTCGATGTGTCGAAGCACCTGCTCGATCGCCGCCACCGCCTGCTGACTGACGGCGTCACGGTCTCGGGCGAGCTTGAGGTAAGGGAGCACCCGCTGCCGGACGTAGAAGTCCTGCCATCCCTGCACCGGCTCATTGACCAGCGGCAGCGTGGCGATATAGCCGTTGGCTGGGCCCCCGAACGTGTCCGCGCCGGTTTGGTGAGTGCGCGCCAGCGCTCTCGCGAACGTCTCGGCGGCGTCGACGCTGGCGCGGCCAGGCTCGACCCATTGAAGGATCAGGCAGTCGTCGGCGACGGCGAGCACCTCAGGCACCGCGGCACCGTCGGCTGTTCGTAGCCAGCCCAGCCCCGCCGCCTCAACGTGGAAGAAATCAGCTGGTGCGTGCGGCCGAGTCTTGAGGAACGCGTGCCGACCGTCGCTCAGCCGAAGCCGCGTGGCCGTGTTGATGTCGCCGCCCGCCACGGGACTGGTCGCGACCACGGTGGTGCCGAGCAGTGCCTGCGCCCGCTCCGCGATGGTTCGCATCCTTGTCATCGTCATACCAGGTTGTCGAGGTCAGTCCTCGCCGCGCAACTCGTCGACAAGGGCGCTGGTGGTGCGTTCGACGATCGCGAGCACGTGTTCGAACTCCGCGCGACCGCCGTACCAGGGATCAGGTACGTCGAGATCGGCGTCGGCCGCCGGGTCGAAGGACCGGAACATCCTGATCTTGTCGAGGTCGGCGTCGGATCGGCTCAGCCGTTCGAGCTCGCCCAGGTTGCTCCGATCCATGGCGAACACGATGTCGTGGTCGTCGAAACCGGCGACCACGAACTGGCGGGCACGATGCCGCGTCGGGTCGTACCCATGCACGCTGAGCACTTCGGCCGCCCGTCGGTCGATGGGCTCCCCGAGGTGCCAGTTCCCGGTGCCGCTGCTGTCAACGGTCACCTCGTCGGACAGGCCTTCGGCGACGAGCTTGGCGCTCAACACAACCTCGGCCATCGGGGAGCGGCAGATGTTGCCTAGGCAGACGATCGCGATCCGATACGGCTCGTCTGTCGGGAGTGCGGTCATCGCAGGCGCAGTCGATCATCGTCAGGCAGCACCTGGCCGATCAGCCAGCTGATGATCGACACGACGATGGCGCCACCAACAGCCGTCCAGAAGCCGTCGACCGAGAAACCGACATCAAGTAGGTCGCAGACCCAGCTCGTCAACATGAGCATTAGCGCGTTGACCACGAAGTACATCAGGCCGAGGGTCAATAGGTAGAGGGGGAGCGAGAGGAAGACCACCACTGGGCGGACGAACACATTGACGACGCCGAACAGCAGCGCAACCACGAGAAGGGTGACGATGCGGTCGCTGTCGTCAGCGCCGGTGATCCGGATGCCGTCGAACAACCACGCTGCCGCTGCGAGCGCGAGTGAGTTCGTGCCGATCCTGATCAGCCAGGTCATCATGACTCGATCGTGCCATGCCCTGTCGCATCGAGAAGCGACCGCTCGGCCGCGGCCAGATGTTGGTCAAGATGCCGCAAGGCCGAAGGCAGGTCGCCGTCCTCCAGCAGTGCCACGAGAGCCCGGTGGTCGTCGACCTGCTCGCCGATGTTGCCCCTGGTGCGGTCCAGGTGAGCGAGGGCGAGCCGAATCTCTGCGCCGAGCGCATCTGCGGCGGCCACCAGCCGAACGCTGCCGGTGAGGGCGACGAGGGCGCGGTGGATTCGCAGATGGGCCGCAGTGAGCTGCCCGGTGTCGCTGGTCTGCGCGGCGAGAGCGGCGTACGCATCGAGAGCTTCGCGGACCTGCTGCCGCGAGTCGCCGTCAGCCTCTGACCAGCGACGGACACCCGCCGTCTCGAGCGCGGTGCGGGCGCGGCTGACGTCACGAACATCGTCGGCGGTCAGCTCTTTGACTGCGACTCCCTTGTTCGGGACGCGGACCACGAGACCTTCGGCGACGAGCACGCCGAGAGCCTCGCGGATCGTGCTGCGGCCCACTCCCATCGCGTCCGACAGGGCGATCTCGCGCAGTGGCGTGCCGGGGGTCAGCTGCCCGGCGAAGAGCGCACGCCGGATCTCGTCCACCGCGCGGTCAACGGTCGACGAGTGCTCTAACTGCAGGTCGTCGTACACCGACGACACCCTAGAGGTCGGGCATGCCTTGCGTTCCATCACTCCACCTCGTATGGTCTGATTGTCAGACAATCGGACAAGACTGTACTGGAGGAGGACCGGATGACCGAGCAGCAGGCGCGCATGGCTCTGCCGTGGGGCCGGCATTACACCGCCGTACGCCCCATGCACTTCCGGGTCGACTACCAGATCAACCCCTACATGGACGTCGACGACCAGCCCGATCCCGCGCGAGCCCTGTGGCAGTGGGAGCGCATGGTCGCTGTCCTACGTGGGCTCGGTGCGCGGGTGGAGGTGTTGGCACAGCGGCCGGACTCGCCCGACATGGTCTACGCGATGAACCTCGGGCTCGCGGTTCGCGACGCGCAGGGCCAGGCCGCCGTGGTGATGTCGCACATGCGCCATCCCGAGCGGCGGCGTGAGGCCAGGTCCGCGAGCCGTTGGTTCGCGGATGCGGGCTTCTCCGTCGGTTACGTCGGTCGGCACGGCATCGGTCCGCATTTCGAGGCCGGGGACGCCTTCCCATTCGGCGGCGCCCTCGTGGTCGGCTATGGCCCACGCACCGAGGAGCTCGCCCTCAAGCACCTTGCCTACGAGCTCGACATCAAAGTGATCGGGCTGCGGCTCGCCAACCCGAGGATGTACCACCTCGACTTGGCGTTCTGTCCCCTCGACCAGAAACGTGCCTTGGTCTGTCTCGACGCGTTCGACGCGGCCAGCCGCGAGCGGGTGCTCGCGATGGTGCCAGAGCCTCTCGTGATCAGCGAGGACGAGGCGATGACGTTCTGCGCCAACTCTGTGGTCGTCGGACGGAGCATCGTGATGCCCTCGTGTCCGGCTCGGGTGCGAAGGCTGCTCGAGGACGCCGGGCTGAAGGTCGTGGTCGTTGACGTGTCCGAGCTCCACAAGGGCGGTGGGTCGGTGCGGTGTATGACAAACCCCGTCGACATCGAGACGCCGCGCGACCTCAGGTCAGTGCCAGGCGGCGACGTCGTCCTGCCGGAGCCCCGGTGATCGACTGCCCTTCGGTGATCGAGCCTGTCGATCAGGTGAGCAACGGCGGGTTGATCGCTTCGGCCTGTCGTATCCGAGCCGTCTGGGCGAGCCCGATCCCCATCAGCACCAAGACGACGCCGACCAGCTGCGTCGGTGACAGGTTCTCGTAAAACCACCACCAGCCGAGGATGCTCGCCCCTACCGGCTCGATCATCCCGACCAGCGTCACTTCGGTCGCGGTGAGGTGACGCAAGGCGCTGAGCTCGGCGAGGAACGGCACGACCGTCCCGAGCAGCACCATCCAGGCGATCAGCACCCAGAGCGGCGCATCGAACTCCGACAGTCGTCCGCCGAGGTTGGGCTGAAGATCGAGGTCGAGGTCGGCGAGTGTCGTCACCGGCCGGAGTGCGTTCCAGAAGATCGTGGCGACCACGAACGCCTCGGTGAGCACGATCAACGGCGACCGCTGGCTGACGCTGTGCTCGCCCAGCAGGAAGTACGTCGCCAGCGACACGGCTGCGCCGAACCCCGCGAGGACCCCGACGAGGTCGACCGTCGTGCCGCCTCCGACCTGCGCCACCAAGGCCAGCCCGCCAAGTGACATGCCAAGTCCGAGCCACAGGCGTCGCCGTACTTGCTCGCGGTAGACGATGCGCGCGAAGAGAGCGACCAGCACAGGCGCGGTGAACTCGAGGAGCAGTGCCAACCCCACCGGAAGGTGGTCGATTGCCACGAAGTAGAGCCATTGGACGAGCGCGACACCGCTGATGCCGAAACCCACGACTGTGGCTGCCTCACGCCAGGTGCGTGGAATGTGGAGCCGGAGTCCTCGCAGCCAGACGACGAGCAGCAGCACCGCCGCCGTGCCAGTGCAGCGCACGGTCGTCAGTGTCATCGAATCCACGCCGGCCCCTTGGATGACTCGGGATACCCCAGCGTTGATGACGAAGAACGTGGCACCGGTGCCGACCAGCAGGAAGCCGATCGCGGGACTGCGGTGCGGCGCCATGAGAGCCGACGATAACCAGCGCCGGAAGGCCGTCGTTAGGGTGTGAGGTATGACGTCACCACGGTTCCGTGAGGCACTCGACGCGATCCCTGCGTACAAGGCAGGGCAGCCACCGAGCGCCGGCGCGCAGGCGTCGTACAAGTTGTCCAGCAACGAGAACCCGTACCCGCCGCTGCCGAGTGTGCTCGAGCAGGTAGCAGTCGCTGCGGGTGAGATGAACCGCTATCCCGACATGGGTGTGGGCGCGTTGCGCGCAGCGATCGCGGCCAAGCTCGGGGTCTCGGTCGACCAGGTCGCAACGGGGACCGGCTCGGTCGCGGTTCTGTACCACCTGTTGCAAGCGGTGTGCGCCGAGGGCGACGAGGTCGTGTATGCCTGGCGTTCGTTCGAGGCCTACCCGATCGCCGTCGGCGTGACGGGCGCGACCGGCATCCAGATTCCGCTCGACTCCGACGCGCGCCACGACCTGCCTGCCATGGCGGACGCCGTCACCGCCAAGACCAAGGTCGTCCTGGTCTGCACGCCCAACAACCCGACCGGGCCGGTGGTCCACCGCGACGAACTGCTGGCGCTGGTAGAGGCAGTGCCGGATCACGTGCTCGTGGTCGTGGACGAGGCCTACCGGGAGTTCGTCACCGACGCCGACACTGTTGACGGGCTCGACCTCGCTCGCGGTCGCGACAACGTCGTCGTGCTCCGGACCTTCTCCAAGGCCTACGGTCTGGCCGGCCTTCGGGTGGGGTATGCCGTCGGACCGGCGCCGGTTGCTGAGGCCATCCGCAAGTGCTCACTGCCGTTCGGCGTTTCCCACGTCGCGCAGGTGGCCGCCGTTGCGTCGCTGGCCGCCGAGGACGAGCTCGCCGCACGCGTCAAGGAGCTCGTCGCCGAGCGCGAGCGGATCCATGCGGCCTTGCTCGACCAGGGATGGGACATCCCCCGCCCCGAGGGCAATTTCCTGTGGTTCGGCCTGGGCGCGGCCACTCTCGACTTCGCCGCGACAGTGCGGCTTGGCCGGCCTGAGCGTCCGCCCCTTTGACGGCGAAGGCGCGAGGGTGACGATCGGTGAAGTGATCGCCAACGACCGGCTGCTCGACGTCGCCCGCAACTGGCGCGAGCAGCGAGGCTGAACGGCTCCGGCTGCATTGTTGCTGATTTATCGGTTCGCATCGCGTTAGAGGCTTGCAGTAAAGTGGTGCTTACACAGCCCTGACGGCTTCTCCACCCACTCCCACCGCCCGCCTCGACCTCCGCGGGCTCACTTCCCGCCGAGCAAGGAGCCCCCGCCCTCTGATGAGTGTGCCGACCGCCGGAACTGCTGGATTCGCACCGCCCCGCAAAGGCGGTGTTCGCTCGTTGTGGAGGTTGCGTTCCTACCTGCGGCCCTATGTGGGAGCGCTCGTGATCATGGCGACCACAGCGATCGCTGGCGTCTTCGTCAGCCTGGCCATCCCGCTCACCACCAAGGCGATCATCGACGGCCCCATCGAAAACGGTGACTCTGACGCGATCCTGCCCCTCGGCCTGCTGGCGATGGCTCTCGGAATCACCGAGGCCGCCTTGATCCTGATCAGGCGCTGGGTGCAAGCTCGCGCAGTCCTGGGGTTCGAGACTGCGGTCCGCAACGACCTCTACCGGCACATGCAAGCGCTCCCCATGGAGTTCCACGGCCGCTGGCAGAGCGGACAGCTGCTGTCGCGCATCACCGTCGACCTGAGCGCGATCCGCCGCTTCACCGGCTTCGGGCTGCTCTTCCTGTTCATCAACATCCTGCAGCTGACCGTGGTGACGATCGTGCTGCTCAACATGTACTGGCCACTCGGTGTCGTGGTCGCGGTCTCGGCCATTCCGATCATCGCCCTCAGCAAGCGGTTCGAGGAGAAGTACGTCGTCGTCTCGCGTCGTGTCCAGGACCAGCAAGGCGATGTCGCCACCGCGGTCGAGGAAGCCGCGGTCGGCTTCCGCGCGATCAAGTCGTTCGGGCGGCGTGCCACACGTGGAGAACAAGTTCGACGACCGCACGCAGATGCTGTACGACACGTCGATCGAGAAGGTGCGACTGTCCAGCCGGTTCTGGACGATTCTCGAGGTCATCCCGAACGTCAGCCTCGCCATCGTGTTGCTGCTGGGCGCACTCGCGGTCGGCCGTGACGCGCTCACCCCTGGCACCCTGGTCGCGTTCATCATCTTGATGCTCAGCCTGATCTGGCCCATCGAAGCCCTGGGGTTCATCTTGGCGATGGCCCAGGAGGCGCTGACGGCGGCCGACCGCGTGATGGAGATCTTCGACACGGAGTCGTCGGTGACCGGGGGCACGGTCACGCTGCCCGACCCACAAGGTCGCCTGCGCCTCGAGCACGTGGATTTCCATTTCCCGGACTCCGGTGAGCTCGTCCTCCGTGACGTCAACCTCGACCTCGACCCGGGCGAGACGGTGGCGATCGTCGGTGCAACCGGGTCCGGCAAGACTGCCCTGGTCTCGCTCGTGCCACGGTTGTACGACGTCACCGCGGGTCGGATCACGATCGACGAGGTCGACGTCCGCGAACTCGACGCTGCCTTCGCTGCGCGAGATCGTTGCGACCGCTTTCGAGGAGCCGACGCTGTTCTCGATGAGCGCGCGCGAGAACATCACGCTCGGGCGTCCCGACGCCAGCGACGAGGATGTCACCGCCGCGATCGAGACCGCCCAGGCGAGCTTCGTCTACGACCTTCCCTGGGGGCTCGACACCCGGATCGGCGAGCAAGGTATGTCGTTGTCTGGTGGCCAGCGGCAGCGCCTGGCCCTCGCCCGGGCGGTGCTCGCCAAGCCGCGAATCCTCGTCCTCGACGACACGCTCTCTGCTCTCGACGTCCACACGGAGGCTCTCGTCGAGAAGGCGTTGCGACGGGTGCTTGCCCAGGCCACCGGGATCGTCGTGGCGCACCGTGCGTCGACGGTGTTGTTGGCAGACCGCGTGGCACTGCTGCAAGGCGGCACGATCACTCACGTCGGCTCGCACCACGAGCTGCTCACCACCGTGCCGGCGTACCACGACCTGCTGGCCGGTGACACCGATGAAGACAGTCGCGAGCTCGAGGGGGAGGCGGCGCTGCGATGACAACGACGAAAGACTGGCGCGGCGTCGCGGCCGAGGACAACGACGACATCCCTGACAAGGTCTCGCTCGTACTCAGAGAACGGTCGCGGCGGCTGCTCGGCCAGCTTCTGCGTCCGCACAGGAGGACCCTCTGCTGGTTGCTGGTGGCGGTGCTGATCGAGAACGCCGCCCGTCTGTCCGTGCCCTACCTCGTCAAGGAGGGCATCGACAAGGGCATCCCACCGATCGTCGATGGGGAAGGTAGCCAGGTCCTGCTCACGATCGTCGCGGCGCTGCTGGTCGCGGTGGCCATTCAGGCGATCACCCGCCAGATCTTCTTGCTGATCGCCGGCACCGTCGGGCAGAAGGTCCTGGTGACGCTGCGTCGCCGGGTCTTCTCACACTTCCAGAAGCTGTCGCCGGCGTTCCACGACGACTACACGTCCGGTCGCGTGATCTCTCGGCAGACGTCCGACATCGATGCCATCTACGAGCTGCTCGAAACCGGCTTCGACGGCCTCGTCACGGCGGTCCTGACGCTCTTCGGGACCGCGGTGCTGCTGCTGGTGCTCGACCTCGAGCTCGGACTGGTCGCACTCTCGTGCATCCCGTTCCTCTATCTGCTCACTCGCTGGTTCCGGCGCGAGTCGGCGATTGCCTATCGTCGTACCCGCGAAACCGTGGCGGTCGTCATCATCCACTTCGTCGAGACGATCCAGGGCATGCGCGCTGTGCAGGCCTTCCGGCGCGAGGGCCGCAACCAGGAGATCTTCGACGCCGTCGACGACGACTACCGACAGGCGAACGAGCGGGCATTCCGCCTCGTCGGCACGTTCATGCCCGGCATCAAGCTGCTCGGGAACGTCACCATCGTGGTGGTGCTCGTCTACGGCGCACACCTGGCGTTCAACGACGAGGTCACCGTCGGAGTGCTTGCCGCGTTCCTGCTCTATCTGCGGCAGTTCTTCGAGCCCATGCAGGAGATCTCGCAGTTCTACAACACCTTCCAGTCTGCCTCGGCGGCACTCGAGAAGCTGTCGGGTGTGCTCGAGGAGGAGCCTTCGGTGCCCGAGCCGCTCGCGCCAACCTCGATGAAGGACGCCCGCGGTGCGGTGCACCTCGACCACGTGTCGTTCTCGTACGTCGAGGACCGCAATGTGCTGTCAGACCTCGAGCTCGAGGTGCCCGCCGGGATGGCGCTGGCACTGGTCGGGACTACGGGCGCCGGGAAGACGACGCTCGCCAAGCTGGTGTCGAGGTTCTACGACCCCGACTCCGGACGCATCACACTCGACGGAGTCGACCTGCGCGACATCGGAGAAGACGACCTGCGTGCCTCGGTGGTGATGGTGACTCAGGAGAACTTCCTGTTCAACGGCAGCGTGGCTGACAACATCCGTTTCGGAAAGCCAGACGCGTCGATGGACCAGGTCGTCGAGGCCGCGAAGGCGATCGGTGCGCACGACTTCATCGTGGGCCTGCCGGAGGGCTACGACACCGATGTCGCCAACCGTGGGGCAAGGCTTTCCGCCGGCCAGCGACAGCTGGTGGCGTTCGCCAGGGCGTTCCTGGCCGACCCCGCCGTGCTGATCCTCGACGAGGCGACGTCAAGCCTCGACGTGCCCTCGGAGCGGCTCGTCCAACGCGCGCTTCGCACGATCCTCGTCGACCGCACGGCCATCATCATCGCGCACCGCCTGTCGACAGTGGAGATCGCCGATCGGGTGCTCGTCATGGAGCACGGCGAGATCGTCGAGGACGGGTCACCCGAGGAGTTGATCTCGTCGGGCGAGGGCCGGTTCTCCGACCTGCACAACGCGTGGATCGCCTCCCTCGCCTGAGGCAGAGGACCTACGTGCCGAACACTGCCCCGGTGAGCTCGGCTTCGGGGGCCATGTAGGGCCGCGGCTCCACGCCGAAGTTCTTCAGCAGTGCCGGAGCCACGGCTAGCACGGAGATCTCCGGTCGCTCGCTGGGCTTCGGCGACACATCCGCTGGGTCGTAGATCGCCAGGATGCCTTCCGGGACGTGGTAAGCCGTGGTGTCGGACCGGTCCTCGATCTCCACCGCCTCGAAACCCATGCTCGCCATCTTGCGCGGCTTGCCTTCGAAGACCACCGCCCTGGGCTTGTCGTGCAGGTTGTTCTGGCCGAAGGTCATCGAGAAGAAGCCGGTATCCGTGCGCTTGTAGCCGACTCGCTTGCCACCGATCCGGAGCTTCGCCAAGCCGGCCTCGAAGGTCTCGCGGTACTCCTCGTCGACGGCGACATTGCACTGCGGCAGCATGGCGGGTCGCTTCTCCCAGCCCTTGTCGCGCGGCAACCCGAGAGCCTCCATGAACTTCGGCAGCTTCGTCAAGAAGACCTGCGTCTCCAGTGCCTGGGCGCGGGTCGCGAACTGACCCATGCTCGACGCAATCCATAGCTGGTATGACGGATGGGCATCGACGAACTTCACCAGCCGCGCCAGCATGGCGTCAGCCTGGCCCATCGCCCAGGGCAGCTCCTGCCGGTAGGTCTGCATCCAGTCGTCGTCGAGGTTGAGCTCGGCGTAGTCGCCGGGGTAGGAAGCCGCCCAGTAGCGGTGCATTGCCGAGGCCACATGGTTGGTGAAGAAGGAGCTGAAGGCTGGCTCGCTGCGGTGCAGCTGCTTCATGTAGAGGTCGAACGCGAGCACGGACTGCAGGGTGCGGCGCCGGTTGCTCTTCCACGGCTGGCGGCGCTCAGCCACGAGCTGGCCGGCCAGAGCGGCATAAGTCTTGGGACGGATGCCGAGTGACGGTGTCTTCCTCAGGACCTTGACTGCCTCCTTGATGGGCACACCGGTGTCGACATTGCGGGCCGACTCCCGCGACATCTTCAGGTTGAACTCTTGGAACGTCACAAGCTCGGGTGGCACAGCGACCGGCTCGGTAGCGAACGCGTCAGGGAGGTAGAAGCTGTAGTCGCTGATGTCGGCCGGGACCGGGAACGAGTGCAGGGTGCCGCAGATGCCGACCGAGACTCCGGCTCGCTGGAGGAGCTCCCAGATAGGCGGGTAGTCGGCGTCCGCGGCCTCGTGGTCCTGCCCGAAGCTGGCGATCATGTGCTTCTCGTCGTTGACGCCGCGGTGGAAGGTCGGCCAGGTCGTCCAAGGCGAGAGGTGGCCACGGTCGGCGGCCATGGAGGTGAAGCAAGTCGATCGTGACATGACGCCCGCGAGGGCAGAGTCGAGATGGTCGGCCGTGTAGTCGTCCACGATCTTCCACGGGACTTCGTTGAGCTCGAACAAGATGATGCGCCTGGACATGACCGTCAATCTAGCCGTGGCGGACGGCTGCGTCCCATGGCGGAGGGGCGTGGCTCAGGACGCGGCCTCGCCCTTGTCGCGATCGAGGGGCTTTGGCGCAGGTCGGCGCTCCGACGACACGACGACCGCCACTGCCGCAACGACAACCGCACCGCCAATGAGCACTGCCGGCGTGACTGCCTCCGACAAGATCAGCCAGCCGAGGAACACGGCGACGACCGGGTTGACGTAGGCGTAGGTCGCGACCAGAGAGATCGGCGCCACCGACAGCACCCAGACGTACGCCGTGAACGCCACCACCGTGCCGAAGACGACCAGATAGCTCCACGCCAGCCATGAGTCTCGTGGGGCGGACTGCGGAATGAGCGCCTCTCCCCGCAGAGTCGCGCCGATGATGAGGAAGAGCGAGCCGGTCAGCATTTCGTAGACAGCCGTCACGAACGGGTTGCGTGGCAACGTGAGGCGAGGCGTTGCCCACGAGCCGAACGACCAGCAGACGGTCGCGACGACGATGATGAGGCAGGCGCCCCAGCGCACATCACCATCGAGACCGGTCGCCGTGACGAGCCCGACGAGGCCGCCGAACCCGATCAGGACCCCGACGACGGTCCACCGCCGCGGCCAGTCGCCGGTGGCCATCCGGTAGACGATCACCCAGAGCGGAACGGCGGCGACGATCAGGGCGGCTATCCCAGAGGGAGCACCCTGCTGCTCGCCGACGCTGACGAGACCGTTTCCGAGTGTCGGCAGCAGGAGGCCGAGGAAGGCACAGCCGATTAGCTCTGGCCAGCTGACGCGCAGCACGCTGAGTCCGCTCCGGGCGGCGAGGATCGCGCCGAGGATGATGCCAGCGGTGCCGTAGCGCCAGGAGGCCGACGCCATGGCCGGCAGGTCCTCCACCGTGATCCGGATGGCGAGGTAGGTGGAGCCCCAGACGACGTACACGATCCCGAGCGCGACGGCGATGAGCAGAGCCGAGGCCTGCCTGCGGCCAGACACCGAGCTGTCCGTCTCAGACAGGGGTATCTGCTCCTGTTGCTCCTGTCGCATGGTGCCTAGCCTAGGCGCGACGTCCGACAGTCGTCGCCTTGTTTTTGGACAGTCGTGGGCGAGATCCGGTCAAGTCGCACAGCCCGGCCGCGATTAGGAGCGATCCGCCGTAAGTCGGTATCCTGCGGCTAGACCTGGCCTCGTTGTGGTTGCTGTCACAGGGCCACGGCGGCCGACCTCCACACCACCTCGTGGCGGTGGTCGTTGACGACCATCCACGGTGCTGGCGATCCCGGGTACCGGATGACTCAAGGGAGTTCACGTGACTGACGCCGCTTTCGGTCCGGGCCTCGGTGAGGTCTTCGGGCCGAGCCACGAGGGTGCCGGGCCCGAATTGATCCAACTGCTGACGCCCGAAGGTGAGCGCGTCGAACACCCTGATTTCTCCTTCGATCTTGATGACCAGGCGATCCTGGGCTTCTACCGCGACCTGGTCCTGACCCGACGCATCGACACCGAGGCCACCGCCCTGCAGCGGCAAGGCGAGCTCGGCATCTGGGCCAGCCTGCTCGGCCAGGAGGCCGCCCAGATCGGCTCGGGCCGTGCGTTGAAGGACCAGGACTACGCCTTCCCGACCTACCGCGAGCATGGCGTCGCGTGGACCCGCGGCATCGACCCGCTGCACCTGCTCGGACTGTTCCGAGGCGTCGACCAAGGTGGCTGGGATCCGCTGGCCGACAAGTTCGCCCTCTACACGATCGTGATCGGTGCCCAGGCGCTCCACGCGACCGGCTACGCCATGGGCATGCAGCGCGACGGCGCCGTCGGCACGGGCGACCCCGACCGTGATGCGGCCGTCATTGCCTACTTCGGTGACGGCGCGACCAGCCAGGGCGACGTCAACGAGTCCTTCATCTGGGCAAGTGTGTTCAACGCTCCTGTCGTCTTCTTCTGCCAGAACAACCAGTGGGCCATCTCCGAACCCATCGAGCGCCAGACCCGCATTCCGCTCTATCAGCGTGCGCTCGGCTTCGGATTCCCGGGCCTTCGCGTCGACGGCAACGACGTGCTCGCGGTGTATGCCGTCACCCAGGCTGCGTTGCAGCGCGCCCGTGAAGGCAGCGGCCCGACGTTCGTCGAGGCCTACACCTACCGGATGGGCGCCCACACCACGTCCGACGACCCGACGAAGTACCGCGTGACCGAGGAGCTCGAGCACTGGAAGCTCAAGGATCCGATCGAACGGGTGAAGGCCTACCTCTCGCGAAGTGGCGTGGCCGACGAGGACTACTACGCGTCCATCGAGGCAGAGGCCGAGGAGCTGGCAGTGCACCTGCGCAAGGGCTGTCTCGAGCTGCCCGACCCGAGCCCCCTCGACATCTTCGACCAGGTCTACGAAGAGATCACGCCTGAGCTGGAGGCACAGCGGGCCCAGTTCGCCGAGTACCTGTCGTCCTTCGAAGGCCAGGAGTCGCACGAGGGATCGCTGTCATGACCGCCATCACGCTGGGAAAGGGAGTCAACATGGGCCTTCGGGCTGCCATGGAGAAGGACTCCAAGGTCATCATCATGGGTGAGGACGTCGGCAAGCTGGGCGGCGTGTTCCGGATCACCGACGGCCTCCAGAAGGACTTCGGCGAGGACCGTGTCATCGACACCCCGCTCGCAGAGTCAGGGATCCTCGGTACGGCGGTCGGTCTGGCGATGCGCGGCTACCGACCGGTCTGCGAGATCCAGTTCGACGGGTTCGTCTATCCGGCATACGACCAGATCGTCAGTCAGGTCGCCAAGCTGCACTTCCGCAGCCGCGGCCTGGTGAAGATGCCGATCGTCATCCGCATCCCTTTCGGGGGTGGCATTGGGGCCGTCGAGCACCACAGCGAGAGCCCCGAGGCGTACTTCGCCCACACGGCCGGTCTCAAGGTCGTCGCGTGCTCCAACCCCGTCGACGCCTTCTGGATGATCCAGCAGGCCATCGAGTCCGACGACCCGATCGTGTTCCTCGAGCCGAAGCGTCGCTACTGGGAGAAGGCCGAGCTCGACGAGTCACTGCCTCCCGAGGGATTGTTCAAGTCCCGACTGGTCAGGGAGGGCAGCGACGTGACGGTGCTGGCCTACGGACCGATGGTCAAGACGTCGCTCGAGGCCGCCATCGCCGCCGAAGAGGAGAGCAAGAGCATCGAGGTCATCGACTTGCGCACGCTCTCGCCGCTCGACCTCGCACCCGTGTTCGCTTCCGTCCGCAAGACGGGGCGTGCCGTTGTCGTGCACGAGGCGCCGGTCTCGCTCGGTCTCGGCTCGGAGCTGTCGGCGCGGATCACCGAGGAGTGCTTCTACTCGCTGGAGTCACCCGTCTTGCGCGTCGCCGGTTTCGACACCCCCTACCCGCCGAGCCGGATCGAGGAGGACTACCTCCCCGACCTCGACCGCGTGCTCGACGCCGTCGATCGTTCCCTCGCGTACTGATCGACCTACGGATCGGAAGCTGTGATGTCTGACCAGAAGCTGTTCAAGCTCCCCGACGTGGGGGAGGGGCTCACCGAGGCCGAGATCGTCACCTGGAAGGTCAAGGTCGGCGACACGGTGAAGGTCAACGATGTGATCGTCGAGATCGAGACCGCTAAGTCGCTCGTCGAGCTGCCCTGCCCGTATGCCGGCACCGTGGCCGAACTCCTCGCCGCAGAAGGCGACACGGTCAACGTCGGGAGCCCCATCATCGCGGTCGAGACCGGCGCGGCTGGTGGGGCAGCACCCGCTCCTGCTGCCGCCGAGCCCGAAGTCGGCAGCCTGACCGAGGACCTGGTGCCAAGCCCCAAGGGCGACGAGCCCGTCGAGCCCGGTCTCATCGGGGGGCCAGCCCCCGGTGGCCGCACCTCGGTGCTTGTCGGCTACGGCCCACGCACCACCGAGGCGAAGCGTCGTCCACGCAAGGGTTCGACCCCTGTCGAGACCTCACCGGCGGCTGCCCAGGTCGGTGTGCAGCACGCCTTCACACCACATGCCACTCCTGCGCCCGGCGTCGGGATCGACGAAGCCGCGCCCGCCGGCGTACCAAGCCGGCCGGCTGCTCACACAGACTCTGCCGGCGGCCAGGTGAGCAAAGCGCTCGCGAAGCCGCCCGTGCGGAAGCTCGCCAAGGACCTCGGCGTCGACCTCGGCACGGTGACCGCCACCGGTCCGAACGGCACGATCAGCCGCGACGACGTCCAGTCCTTCGCATCAGGTGCGACCGCCACGGCGCCGGCGCCGGCTGCGAGGGAGCGGATCGCGGGCGAACACGAGACCCGGATCCCGGTCAAGGGCGTGCGCAAGATGACCGCCCAAGCGATGGTGGCGTCGGCCTTCACTGCACCGCACGTGACCGAGTGGATCACGGTCGACGCGACCCGCACGATGAAGATGGTCGAGCGGATGCGTGCTGGGCGGGAGTTTCGCGACGTCAAGGTGTCGCCGCTGCTGATCGTCGCCCGGGCGGTCTGCCACTCCATGCGACGTACGCCGGAGCTCAACGCGAGCTGGGACGAGGCAGCGCAGGAGATCGTGCTGAAGTCCCACGTGCATCTCGGCATTGCCGCTGCCACTCCGCGCGGGCTGATGGTCCCGAACATCAAGCACGCCGACGAGCTTTCGGCGCACGACCTGGCGACGGCTCTCGGGGAGCTCACCGCGACCGCGCGTGACGGCAAGACACAGCCGGCCGACATGAGCGGTGGCACGTTCACGATCACCAACGTGGGCGTCTTCGGCGTCGACGGCGGGACACCGATCCTCAACCCCGGAGAGTCCGGGATCCTCTGCATGGGCGCGATCCGCAAGCAGCCCTGGGTCGTGGGCAAGAAGATCCGACCCCGCTGGATCACCACGCTCGCGCTGTCGTTCGACCACCGCGTCGTCGACGGTGAGCAGGGCTCCCGCTTCCTCGCCGACGTCGCCGCCATCGTCGAGGACCCAGGCGCTGCCCTCCTCTTCTAACCCTCGTTGACCCGTCATCTTTGGCCTGTTGACCCGTCATCTTTGGCCTGTTGAGCCGTCAGGTTTGGTCTGTTGACCCGTCAGGTTTGGTCGGTCGAGCCGTCAGGTTTCGTCGGGCCGACCGCCTCGCCGGCCGGGATGACTGGTGGCTCACAGTCGGGACGTGCGGTGGCAAACCTCTGCTAGATTGCGCCTCGGCTGGCATCGCCAGTTACTGCTCCGTCGGCGTTGTCGGCGATAACTCAAAATGTGCCTGAGGTAGGGGAAGCCGGTGCAAGTCCGGCGCTGTCCCGCAGCCGTGATCGGTGGTTCATCACCGTAAAGCCGGAATGCCTATCGTCGGGTGAGCGGCTCCATATCTGTCGAGGTCTGCAGGGTCGGAGTCCGGACATTGTCCGCGCGCTACCTGCTCTGGGCAGGATTTCCGTTCCTGGGACCGCTCGTGAAAGGCATCAGACGATGTTCGTGCGTTCCTTCGGGTGCGTCGCTACGGCGGCCGCCCTCTGTCTCGCTGTCAGCGCGGCAACCCTCCCGGCTGAAGCCGGCTCACCCGCCAACCCCACACCGCCGTCGATACGTCGGCCGCGCCGTCGTACCCCGCCCGTGGTGCTCTCGCCGCCGAATGGCAGGCCGGGGAGCTCACCAACGGCCGCATCCACAACAACCAGTTCGACTTCACCGACTGGGGGCTGACGGTCGATACCGCGCTGATGCTCGCCGCCGAAGGCTCGAAGCCAGGCAAGCTGGCACGCGTCGCCGAGGTGCTCGAGGCGAACCACGAAAAGTACGTCAGCTTCGACGCTGACACCTTTGCCAACGCGATGGCCAAGATGCTCGTCACGGCGAAGGTGCTCAGGGCCACCCCCCGCGACTTCGGAGGCAGCAACCTGCGCGCTAGGCTCCGCGGGCTCGTCGCCGGCCCTTCCGCCGGGGCGGAGGAAGGCCGGGTGCGAGACACCGGGGCCACCGACTTCAGCAACACGTTCGGGCAGGCATATGCCGTCATCGGCCTGGCCCGCACGGGAGGCGTGCGCCAGGAAGTTCTGCATTACCTGTTCCGTCAGCGTTGCGCAGAGGGGTACTTCCGGCTGACCGAGGAGGTCGGGACAACCTGCAACCAGGACGCGTCGCCCCCCGACGTCGACGCCACTGCGCTCGGCCTCCAGGCGATGCTCGCGGCGAGGCAGTCGGGTGCCACGGTCAAAGCCTGGCGCATCAACCGCACCGTCGACTGGCTCCTGTCGATGCAGAACGACAACGGATCCTTCGGCGGCGGCGTCCTGACCGAGGGCCCCAACGCGAACAGCACCGGGCTCGCCGCGCAGGCGTTGTACGCAGTAGGCCGCACGCAGGCCCGTCGCGACGCAGCCAACTACATCGCGAAGCTGCAGATCACCGCGGCGAACGCCGGCAACGGCCCGGCGAGGCCCGACATCGGCGCCATCGCTTACAACGGCGCAGCCAGGCGCGCGGTTCTGCGCGACGGCATTACCGAGGCTAAGGAGGACGAGTTCCGGCGCGCCACCTCGCAGGCGCTCTTCGCCCTGGTCCCGAAGCCGTTGACGACCCTGCAAGTACCGTGACGCTGTCTCGAACCATGGCTCGGGTGGCGGTTGGCGCCACCATCGCACTTGCGGCCCTCGCCGTCACCCCGACGGCATCAGCCCCGCTCGCGGTCGCGACCGCCTCGTCCGCCAGCACCGCGGGGTACTGTCCCGACGCGACTGGCGTCACGGTGGTCGTGGACTTCAGCGACCTCGGTGACGGCATCGTTGTCCGCTGTGCGACCGGACCCGTCGTGCCCGGCTACACCGGGCTGGACGCCCTGCAGGACGCTGGGTTCACGGTGGAGGGCACGAGACAGTCGGGTCTGCAGTTCGCCTGCCGCATCCAGGGCCGGCCAGCCGCCGACGAAAAGCTTCCCGTCGAGGGAGATCCCGACTACACGGAGACCTGCCAACGCACACCGCCGGCATCGGCGTACTGGGGATACTGGTACGCGAACAACCGTGGCACCTGGCGCTACAGCAGCTCGGGTGCGTCGAGTAGGGACGCGATTCGCGGTGGCTTCGAGGGCTGGCGGTTCTCCCTCAACCACTCGACGGGCAACAACCCTCCACCGGGCGTCGCGCCGCGTCGGCCCGCCTCGACCACACCGCCCCCGACGGAGCCGCCGTCTTCGCCTCCGCCGTCGTCATCAGAGCCGGGATCGCCCCACAGCCCATCGGGTGGCGGCGGGGAGCCGCCGTCGAGCCAGCAGCCGAACGCACCTGGTACGTCGCCGGGCTCGTACGGGTCGGAGTTGTCAGCTGACACAGACGGGCATCGGACGGAGACACCGTCCGCAGACGCGCAGACGAGCAAATCAGGCCCGCGCGGGAGCGCGAAGCCGAGCAAGTCGTCGCCGACGTCGTCAACCGAATCGTCTTCGTCCGACGACCCGGTTGCTCAGGGGGAGACGACCGACGGCATACCAGTCTCCGGTGAACTGCCGACCGCGGACAGCACAGGCGATTCGGGCGGACCCAGCCCCTCCACCGTCATCGGATTCGGCCTGGTCGCCGCGCTAGGAGCGGTGGCGGGACTGACAGCCTGGCGGAGGTCACAGCAGCGATGACCCGCCCGGCCCGCGTCACGGCGCGCCTACCGCGTGCGGTGCATCCACTTGCGTGGTGGTTGTGGGCGCTCGGCCTGACGGTTGCTGCGAGCCGCACCACAAATCCCCTCGTACTGAGCTGCATCATCGCGGTGGCCGCGTGGGTGGTGACGGCGAGGAGGTCCGATGCACCCTGGTCGCGGGCGTTCCGCTACTACCTCATCGCGGGCGCCGCCGTCGTCGTGATTCGGGTCGTCTTCAGGATCTTGTTCGGGGGTGGCGGGGAAGGCCACGTGCTCCTGCCGCTTCCCGAGATCGCCTTACCAGGCTGGTTTTCCGGCATCACCCTGTTGGGGGACGTGACGGCCGAGAGCCTGCTCGGCGGCCTGTACGACGGTATGCGTCTGGCCACGATGCTGATCTGCCTCGGCGCGGCCAACTCGCTCGCCAACCCGCGTCGACTCCTCCGGTCGATGCCGTCTGCCCTCCACGAGGTCAGCACGGCCGTGGTGGTCGCACTGTCGGTCTTCCCGCAGCTCGCCGAGAGCCTGCTCCGGGTGCGGCGCGCGCGTCGATTGCGGCCGGGGAACGAGCGCAAGGGCTTGAGAGGCCTTGCCACCATAGTGATTCCGGTCCTCGAAGACGCCCTCGATCGGTCGCTGATGCTGGCAGCCTCGATGGACTCGCGTGGCTACGGCCGAAGCGGGGATCGGTCCCGTCTCGCCTTCCGTGTGACCGGCGCCTTGTTGGTCGTCGGGCTCGGGGGAGTCTGCGTTGGCCTGTACGCGCTGCTCGACGCGACAACGCCCCGAGTGTTGTCGACCCCGGTCCTGGTGGCGGGGCTTCTGGTTGGCATCGCTGGGCTGGCGGCGTCGGGTCATGGAGTGGCGCGGACGTCATACCGACCGGATCCGTGGCGGCTTGCCGAGTTCGCCACGATCGCCTGCGGCCTCGCCACCGGGCTGCTGATGTGGGTGTCAGGTCAGGTGGATCCGGCGAACCTCAACCCGTCGCTGGTTCCGCTCAGTTGGCCGGAGCTGGCGCCGTTGTCGTTGGCGGCGGTGCTGGTGGGGGGACTACCCGCGTGGATCACACCACCGCCGCTCACCGACGAGTCATCCAGCGTGACCGCCGTTGACCGGTTGCCGGCCAAGGCCAGGTCAACGTGATCGACATCGAGCGTTTCTCGTTCTGGTACCCAGGCGCGACGACTCCGATCGTCCACGAGGTCGACCTGCAGGTAGCGGAGGGGTCTTTCGCGCTCCTCGTGGGAGCCACCGGGTCAGGCAAGTCGACGTTGCTACGTGCTATCAACGGCCTGGTGCCGCATTTCACCGGCGGCCACGTCGAGGGGCGGGTGCGCGCCTGCGGGCTGGATCCGCGCCATCAGGCACCGCGCGAGTTCGCGGCAGCCGTCGGGGTGGTCGGGCAGGATCCCCTTGCGGGCTTCGTGACCGACACCGTCGAGGAGGAGCTTGCGTACGGGATGGAGCAGCTCGGAACCGCGCCGGCGGTGATGCGTCGGCGTGTCGAGGAGACGCTCGACCTGATGGGCGTCGCGCACCTGCGGCGTCGTGCGCTGCGGACGCTATCCGGCGGCGAACAGCAGCGGGTCGCGTTCGGCGCCGCGCTCACCACGTCGCCGCGGGTGCTCGTGCTGGACGAGCCGACGTCGGCCCTGGATCCCGGCGCGGCCGAGGACGCGCTGGCCGCTGTGCTCCGGCTCGTGCACGACCTGGGCGTCACCGTGATCGCGTCCGAGCATCGGCTCGAGCGCGTGGTGGAGTATGCCGATCTGCTCGCCGTCGTCGAGGGCGGACAGGTGCGGGCAGGGGCTCCGGCGGACCTGATCCGCGCGTCACCGGTAGCACCTCCTGTGGTGGAGCTCGGCCGGCTGGTCGGATGGGACCCGCTACCCCTCTCGGTCCGCGACGCGCGGCGGATGGCTGGTCCGCTCAGAGAACAGCTCCGCGGTTTGTCGCAGGTGATGCGGCAACGCGACGCGCTCGATGGTCGCGACGCGGTGGTTGTCGAGGGCGTCAGCGTCGAGTACGGAGCCACGGCGGCTGTCAGCGGCGTCTCGCTTGAACTGGCCACGGGTGAGGTCGTGGCGCTCATGGGTCGCAACGGCTCGGGCAAGTCGTCGTTGTTGTGGGCGCTGCAAGGGTCGGGTGCGCGAACCTCGGGCAGAGTCCTCGTCGACGGTGTTGATCCGTCGAGCTTGTCACCGGTCGAGGCGCTGCGGCGAGTCGCGATGGTCCCGCAGCAGGCGACTGACCTGCTCTTCCATCCAACGGTACGACGCGAGTGTGGCGCCGCCGACGCCGCCAGCGGCGCGCCCGCCGGCCGGACCCGCGAGTTACTCGACGAGCTGGTCGATGCCGAGGCGGTAGAGGACGACGTCCACCCTCGCGACCTCTCCGAGGGCCAACGGCTCGGGCTCGCCCTCGCCGTGCAGCTGGCGAGCGAGCCGCTTCTGCTCCTGCTGGACGAGCCGACGCGAGGTCTCGACTACCGCGCCAAGCATCGGCTGGCTGAGGTCGTAGCCAGGTTGGCGGCAGGAGGTCGGGTGGTGCTGATCGCGACCCACGACGTCGAGTTCGCGGCCCAGGTGTCCGATCGGGTGGTCGTGTTGGCGCGCGGGCAGGTGGTGGCGGACGCTTCTGCTGCCGAGGTACTGGCGGCCTCGCCTGTGTTCGCGCCGCAGGTCGCGAAGGTGCTAGCGCCGTCGGAGTGGCTCACCCCAGGCCAGGTGGCGGAGGCGGTGACGGGCACCGGCAGGGATCTGGTTGGCCGTGCGGCCGCTGCTCAGCAGCTGTCGGCTCCCCCTCGAGCGGAGGCTCCTCATGGCTGAGCTGGTTGCGCGAGCGCGCTCCGTTGTCAGGGGTGCTCCTGCGGTGGCGATCGGACGTCGTACAGCCGCCGTGTTGGGGCTCGCCACCATGGCGGGCGTTGTGATGTTCTGCTGGCCCCTCTTCGTGCGGGCCCCTGCGGAGTCGTTGGGTCATACGAGCGACGCTCCGTTCCTGTTTGTGTTGGTGCTGCCGGTTGTGGTCGCGATCGTGCTCGCGTCGATGGCCGAAGGTGGCATGGACTCGAAGGCGTTGGCGATGCTTGGCGTGCTGTCGGCGGTCAACGCGGCGATGCGGCCCCTGGGTGCCGGGTTGGCGGGAATCGAGACGGTGTTCTTCCTGCTGGTCCTTGCTGGCAGGGTTTTCGGACCCGGCTTCGGGTTCGTGCTCGGATGTACGTCGATGTTCGCCTCGGCGCTGCTCACGGCCGGGGTAGGTCCCTGGCTGCCGTTCCAGATGATGGCGTCTGCGTGGATCGGCCTCGGCGCCGGACTGCTTCCGCGGCGGGTAGAAGGGCGGGCAGAGATCGCGATGCTGGCGCTGTATGGCGTCGTTTCGGCATTCCTGTTCGGGTTCTTGATGAACCTCTGGTTCTGGCCCTACGCGATCGGGACGGGAACAGACCTGTCGTTCGTCGCCGGTGATCCAGTGATCGACAACCTGTCCCGCTTCGTGATGTTCACCGTCACGACGTCGTCCCTTGCCTGGGACACCGGGCGCGCGGTCACGAACGCTGTGGCCATCATGGTGCTCGGCCCGGCCGTACTCGCCACCTTGCGTCGGGCTGCTCGCCGCGCCTCCTTCGGTGCCGAGGTCTCCTTCGCCGACTCCCCCTGACCCTCGCGCGTTTGCCTTGTTCACAAGGCGCCTGCTCCGTGCACAAGGCGCATCTCCCTGTTCACAAGGAATCTGCCTTGTTCACAAGGCAAACGCCAGAGGTAGGAAGCCGTTCGGAAGCGTCAGATTCCGCGCTGGTCGTCGATGCGTTTCGCCTTGCCGAGGGACCGTTCGAGGGCATGTGGCTCGGTGACGTCAACGGTTACCGTGACCCCGACGTTCTCCTTCACCAACACCGACAGCTCGCGACCCAGCTCGCTGCGCGCATCGCTGCCGATGCCGGGGTCGTGGGCCTCGACGCGCACTGTCAGCTCATCCATCCGCCCCGGCCGAGTCAGCACGCAGATGTAATGCGGCGTCAACCCCGCCACCTTCAGCAGCTGCTCCTCGATCTGGGTAGGGAAGACATTCACGCCACGCACGATCATCATGTCGTCGGTACGTCCGGTCACCTTCTCCATCCGCCGGTATGACGGTCGGGCCGTCCCCGGGTGCAACCGGGTCAGGTCGCGGGTCCGGTAGCGGATCACCGGCATCGCCTGCTTGGTCAGGGACGTGAAGACCAGCTCACCCTCCTGACCGTCGTCGAGCACCGCACCGGTCACGGGGTCAATGATCTCCGGGTAGAAGTGGTCCTCCCAGATGTGCAGGCCGTCCTTCGTCTCGACGCACTCCTGCGCGACGCCTGGACCCATCACCTCACTGATGCCGTAGATGTCGACGGCGTGCATCGCGCAACGTTCCTCGATCTCACGTCGCATCTCGTCAGTCCACGGCTCAGCGCCGAAGATGCCGATGTCCAGCGACGAGGTCGCGGGGTCGATGCCCTGCCGTTCCATCTCGTCGGCGATGGCCAAGAAGTAGGACGGCGTCACCATGATCACGTGCGGCTCGAAGTCGCGGATGAGCTGCACCTGGCGTTCCGTCATACCGCCGCTGACAGGCACCACCGTGCACCCGAGCCTCTCCGCGCCATAGTGCGCACCCAAGCCCCCGGTAAACAAGCCGTATCCGTATGCCACGTGGACGACATCACCGCGCCGGCCGCCGGCCGCTCGGATGGAGCGCGCCATCAGGTCCGACCACACGTCGAGATCGGACCGCGTGTAGCCGACGACGGTGGGGAGCCCGGTGGTACCGCTGGAGGCGTGGATGCGGGCGACATCGATGCGACGTACCGCGAACATGCCGAAGGGGTAGTTGTCTCGCAGGTCTGCCTTTGTGGTGAACGGGAACGACGCCAGGTCACCAAGCTCGCGAAGGTCGTCGGGCGAGACGCCCGCTTCGTCAAACGAACGCTGGTAGTGCGGGACCCGCTCGTAGGCTCGGCGAACAGTCAGCCGCAGTCGGTCAAGCTGTAGCGCTTCGAGCTCGTCACGGCTCAGGCGCTCGGCGTCATCCCACATCTGCGGCGGAGTTGTGTAATTGGTGAGCGGTGGCATTGCGTACTCCGTTCGGCGCCTCAGCTGCCCGGCTCGTCGACGAGTGCCCCGCCGATGGTACGACTGCGGCCACGGAACTCGGCGATGACGCGATCGTCGCAGGTGATCCGGATGTCGTAGATGCCGTTGCGACCGAAACGATGGCGTTCAGTCGCGTCGGCCACGAGCAGGTCTCCCTCGCGTGCAGGAGCGGCGAACACGATGTCGCAGGCTTGCGCCACAGTCCGCTCGTTGTAGGAGTTGCAGGCGAACGCGAACGCCGAGTCGGCCAGCGCGAAGATGAAACCCCCGTGGGCCATGCCATGGCCGTTCGTCATGTCCGCACGGACGGGCATCGAAAGTGTGGCGCAGCCACTCGCAACCGCGTCAAGCGTCATACCGAGTCGCCGCGAGGCCTCGTCCTCAGCCCACATCACATCGGCACACCTGCGGGCGAGGTCGTCAGCTGCGCTGGCTGCTTCGGGACTAGCACCGGGCAGCTCGGGGGTGGTCACAGCGTCTTCTCCAGCATCACGGTCTCGTGCCCGTCGAGCTGGGTCAGAAACCCGATCCGACGGTAGCCACGAGCTTGATGGAATGCGAGTGACTCGAGGTTCGGCGGCTCGGAGTTGACCTCACACACCATCCGGCCACGCGGGACCGCGACGGCTTCCATGTGGCCGTACAGGGCCGAGGCGATGCCGCGCCGCCGGAACTGCTGCGACACCGCGATCCGATCGAGATAGAGGAAGTCGGCGAAGCGTTCGGAGTGCCATCGGTAGTTGATCGAGTCATAGGCAGTACCCGGTGCATACGCAATCGCAAACGCCGCCACCGCGTCATCCAGCTCGCAGACCACGAGGTGGGCGGCCTGCTTTCGGTGCTCGTCGAGAGCGGCGCCGTCGAGCGGGCTGAGCGCCCAGACTGACTCCTCGTTGAGCGACAGCACGGCCTCGACATCACCGTCTGACAAGGCTCGCACCCGCATGCGGAAACTCTCTCACGCCCGATCGAACGACTCGTTGCCACGCACCGCCGCCCAAGCATCGCCGATCCGTCCGGAGGAGGCTCTCGTATGACGCGGTAGTGTCGCCGACGTGCCACCGAACCCCGTCAAGTGAGGACCCCGTGAGCCAGGCTGTCACCGACTACTTCTCAGCACACCGCTCCATGCTCGACGACGCGGTTGCCGCCACCAAGACCCGCGGCTACTACTCCGCCTTTCCTGAGTCGCCGAGTCCGAGGGTCTATGGCGAGACCGCGGCCGATGATGGGAAGGCCGCCTTTGAGAGCTTGCTCGACAAGGAGTTCCCGGTCACCACGCCCGGTGCGTCAGGGACGGTCGCGACGGAGAAGTCACCGTACGGTCTTGCTCTCGGCGTGCGCTACCCGAGGGTGGCGCCGGACGACGTACCGACACTCATGGAAGCCGCTGCTGTAGGCATGACTGCATGGCGCGACGCCGGGATCGAGACGCGGGTCGGCGTGGGCCTCGAGATCCTGCAACGCCTGCACGCGCGCGTGTTTGAGCTCGCCAATGCGGTGCAGCACACGTCGGGACAAGCTTTCGTGATGGCCTTCCAGGCCGGTGGGGCGCACGCACTCGACCGGGCGCTCGAGTCGATCGCCTACGCGTACACGGAGATGACTCGCGTTCCCGCGGCCGCGGTCTGGGAGAAGCCGGGACGCGACACCCCGATCCGGATGGAGAAGACATTCACGGTCGTGCCGCGGGGTGTGGCTCTCGTCGTCGGCTGCAACACGTTCCCCACCTGGAACTCCTGGCCCGGTCTCTTCGCATCGCTTGTCACCGGCAACGCCGTCGTCGTCAAGCCCCATCCTGGTGCCGTCCTCCCGCTCGCCATCACGGTCCAGGTCTGCCAGGAGGTGCTGTCGTCGGCCGGCTTCGACCCCAACCTCGTCACCCTCGCCGCCGAGGACCCGGCAGACGGCCTTGCCGCGGTCATCGCGGTCCGCCCCGAAGTCAAGCTCGTCGACTACACCGGGGGCAGTGCGTTCGGTGAATGGCTCGAGGAGAACGCGCGCCAGGCCACGGTGTTCACCGAGAAGTCCGGCGTCAACGCGATCGTGGTCGACTCGACCGACTCGTTCAAGGGAATGTGCTTCAACGTCGCCTTCTCCCTGGCGCTCTATACCGGCCAGATGTGCACGGCACCGCAGAACATCTTCCTACCGGCCGACGGGATCGAGACCGACGACGGTCACAAGGCGGTGGGCGACGTAGTGGCGGGTTTGGAAGCTGCCTTCGCGAAGCTGGTTGGCGACGACGCACGCGCGGTGGAGCTTCTCGGTGGCGTGGTGAATGACGGGGTGCTCGACCGGCTTGAGCAGGTCAGCTCGCAGGGCACGGTGGCGATCGAGTCGCGAGAGGTCAAGCATCCGACGTACGCCGATGCGACGGTGCGCACGCCCACCGTGGTGCGGCTCGGGGTCGACGACTCGTCGACGTACGAGACTGAGTGCTTTGGCCCGGTCGCGTATCTCATCGCGACCGAGTCGACCGACGAGTCCATCGCGACATTCCGCCGCACCGTGATCGAGCACGGCGCGATGACAGCCGCGATCTACTCGACCAGCGATGCGGTGGTTGCAGCGATGAGGTCGGCGTCACTTGATGCAGGAGTCGCCTTGAGCGAGAACCTCACTCGGCCAGGTGTTCGTCAACCAGTCGGCGGCGTTCAGCGACTTCCACGGCACCGGCGCAAACCCCGCGGCCAACGCGACCTACACCGATGGTGCCTACGTCGCCAGCCGCTTCCGCTTCATCCAGTCACGCCGCCACATCTGACCTACTTATCAGACCCGCACCCGGTTACGCTCTGACAGGTCGGCTGGTCTGAGCCGCGCTCGATCGCTGATAAGATGGCCTCAACCAGGGCGTCGTACCTTCGTATCTCAGGTGCGATCGCCCTTCTCTATGCAAGTCCGACTGTGCAACACAGTCTGTGCCTGTCGAATGGCGCGCATCTCGCGCGGCCGACGGACGGGTGCAACCACCCGTTCCCTTCAGGAAGTAGCCCTCGACGTGTCCGTCGACCCTGTCCAGACGTTTGCCGAGCTCGGCGTGTCCGCACCACTCGTGCGTGTTCTCGACCGTGCCAAGCTCACGCTGCCGACTCCCGTCCAGGCCGCCGTGATCCCCGACGCGGTCGCTGGACGTGACGTGCTCGGCCGCGCCGCAACGGGTTCGGGCAAGACTCTCGCCTTCGGGCTGCCCGTGCTGGCTCGCCTCAGCGGCAGCCGCAGCAAGCCCAAGTGCCCTCGCGGTCTGATCGTCGTGCCGACACGTGAGCTTGCGATGCAAGTGCGTACGGCGCTGGACTCCCTGGCCGACGCGCTCGGCCTCCGCCTTGTCACCGTCTACGGTGGGTCGCCGTACGACCGCCAGATCAAACGCCTGCGCAACGGCGCTGACATCGTGGTCGCGACACCCGGCCGGCTGCAGGATCTCGTCAGTCGTGGTGCCTGCCGCCTCGACCACGTCGAGATCACGGTGCTCGACGAGGCAGACCACTTGTGCGATCTCGGATTCTTCCCGGCCGTCAGTGAGATTGTCTCGATGACGCGGCCCGGCGGGCAGCGCTTGCTGTTGTCGGCGACGCTCGACGGCGATGTCGACCGGCTCGTCCGCCTGCATCTCGACAACCCCGTGACCCACGTCTGCAATGACGACGCCGACCAGCCCGACATCGACCACCACGTGCTGATCACCACGCCCCACACCAAGATCGATGCGGCCGTGTCGCTACTTCGCGCCAACCCCCGCTCGATCGTCTTCACCCGCACTCGCCTCGGAGCGACGCGGCTGGCGGCCGATCTCGCCGAGCGCGGTGTCACCACGGTCGATCTGCACGGCAACCTCAGTCAGGGTGCGCGAGAGCGCAACCTCCGCAAGTTCCGCAACGGTCAAGCCGACGTCGTCGTCGCCACCGACGTGGCAGCTCGCGGCATCCACGTCGACGACGTCAGCGTCGTCGTGCACTACGACGTACCGTCCGAGTCCAAGTCCTACCTCCACCGCAGCGGTCGGACGGCGCGCGCCGGCTCGTCAGGTGCTGTCATCACGATGACCACAAGCCGCCAGCTCGGCGCCGTCACCGGCCTGCATCGCGCGGCGGGTGTCGCAGCTCGTCACCATGACGCGCGTACGGCGCCTGACCCCATGACCGCGGCTGCGCTCGCTGCGTCGGGCCAGGCTGCGGCTCCGCAAGCCTCCACCTCTTCAGCCCGCACCAGCCGCACGTCGCGGCAAGGACCGCCTCGCCGCTCGCGTGGCTACCAGGGCTCCCGGACGCGCCACATCGGTGCTGCCGCCACCCCCGAACGGCGTACGGGCAAGCGTCGCCCGCCCAGCCCGGAGACCGCAGAGCGCACAACTCCGGCGCGACGTAGCGAGCGGCCGCCTGCCACTGCGCCCACACGGGCAAAGCGCAGCGGCGGCCGGAAGACCAAAGAGCGCTGGACCGGCGCGCAGCGCAGGGCGGGCTCGAAACGCTGACCCATCGTTGTGCCCAACGTGTCTCGGCGTCTCAAAGTCGGGTACGGGGTCTACCTTGAAACCACGTAATAGTGATCGAAAGGGGCCCAACGATGGGTATCGGACTTGGGGTTGTGCTGATCGTGATCGGTGCGGTGCTGATCTGGGCACTCGACGTCGACATCGATTTCATCGATGACAACACCCTCGGTGTGATTCTGTTGCTCGCTGGCATCCTGGCCATCGTGTTGTCTCTGGTCATCAACGCCCAACGCAGCAGACACAAGACCACTCACGTCGAGGAACGTCGCTACGACGACACCGTGTGAGTTGTCTCCTGACCACTGAGCAACGCAAGGGGCCGGCCATCGCGAGATGACCGGCCCTTCGCCTGTCACCCGTCAAGCCCTCGGCGGTTGCGCTCCTGACGCAGCCGAGCGTTGTCTGCCTCGAGCTCGAGCACCAACGCGATCCCGGCAAGGTTGAGACCCGCGCTCATCAAGTCCTGGATCCGGTCGAGGACGTCGAGATCGTCGTGGCTGTAGCGGCGGGTCCCGCCTGCGGTGCGCTCCGGCGTGACCAAGCCGTGCTTCTCGTAGAGCCGCAGCGTCTGCACGCCGGCCCCGACCATCTCCGCCGCCACCGAGATGGCGAACACGCCCTGGCTGCGGTCGATCGGAGTGCGGGTCACTGTCTCCTCCTCGAGAGTTGCATGTATCAGGTGACCGTGCTATATAAAACCTATGTCAGTCACGTGAGATTCTCTCACACGCTGAGCATCGAACATGGAGCTATTGATGTGGAGGTGGTAGTTGTGTTGATGCGCACAGATCCCTTTCGAGACCTTGACCGGTTGACCCAGCAACTGCTTGGCACGACTGCCCGTCCGTCGGTGATGCCGATGGATGCATGGCGGCACGGAGACGAGTTCGTGGTCGAGTTCGACCTGCCCGGTATCAACCCCGACAGCCTGGACATCGATGTCGAACGCAACGTTTTGACCGTGAAGGCGGAGCGTCCAGATCGCCGCGGCGACGAGGAGATGATCGCCTCTGAACGGCCACGCGGGGTGTTCAGCCGTCAGCTGATCCTGGGCGACAACCTCGACCTCGAGAACGTCGGTGCTCGGTATGACGCCGGCGTGCTCACGCTGCGGATTCCCGTTGCCGAGAAGGCCAAGCCGCGCAAGGTGGAGATCGAGCACGCTACCAACGGTCAGTCATCTCAGCGGGTCATCAGCGCCTGACGTCTGCCCTCGCGATTGCGCATCGCGAGGTGTGGTCATGTGTGCTGTCGAGGGCCGGTCGCCGGCGGCGGCCGGCCCTTCGCTGCCTAGCGGGTAGCGCCTACCTAGGCGGGCAGCGCCTGCCTAGGGGAGAGCGCGCAACAGGCGCAGTGGGGCACGCTAGAAGCTAGCCTCGTCGAGCTCCATCGGCAGCAGGTCTGTCGACTCAGCGATCGCGAGCTCGGCGGTGATCTTCGGCAGTACGTTGCGCGCGAAGAACTGCGCACCCGCGACCTTGCCCTCGTAGAAGAGCTTGTCCTGCGCGGACACGTCGCCGCCGAGTGCGGTCAGGGCGACATCGGCCTGACGGAGGAGCAGGTAGGAGCAGATCACGTCGCCGAGGCTCATAAGCAGGCGTGTGGTGTTGAGACCGGCCTTGTAGATGTTGTCGACCCGGCCGTCTTGCTCCTCCTCGCTGCTCGACACCAGGTGCCCGACCAGCAGCCCAACCAGCGCCTGAACATTTTCGAGGCCCTTGGCGAGCAACTCACGCTCGACCTTGAGCCGTCCGTTGCCGGTCTCACACGCCAGGAACTCGCAGATCTCGTCCGCGACGACGCCAAGCGCCTGGCCCTTGTTCCTCACGATCTTGCGGAAGAACAGGTCCAGGCCCTGGATGGCTGTCGTGCCTTCGTAGAGCGTGTCGATCTTGGAGTCACGGACGTATTGCTCGATCGGATAGTCCTGCAAGAAGCCGGAGCCGCCGAGTGTTTGCAACGACTCGGTGCCGAGCAGGGTCCAGGCGCGTTCGGAGCAGTAGCCCTTGACGATCGGCAGCAGCAAGTCGTTGACGGCTTCTGCGACGTCGTCGACTCTGCCTTCGGACCTGGCGATGGTCAGCGTGTCCTGGTAGGTGGCGGTGTAGATGACAAGGGCACGCAACGCCTCGGCGAAGGATTTCTGCGTGAGGAGCGATCGTCGTACGTCTGGGTGGTGCGTGATCGTGACTCGCGGCGCCGTCTTGTCGGCTGCGCGAGTCAGATCGGCTCCTTGGACCCGCGTCTTGGCGTAGTCGAGGGCATTGAGGTAGCCGGTCGACAGCGTCGCCATGGCCTTGGTCCCGACCATCATCCGAGCGTTCTCGATGACCTGGAACATCTGGGCGATGCCGTCATGCACCTCACCCAACAACCATCCCCTCGCGGGGATGCCGTCGACCTCACCGAAGGTCAGCTCGCAGGTGGTGGATGCCTTGATGCCCATCTTGTGCTCGACTCCGGTAACAAAGGCGCCGTTGCGTTCACCGCTGAGCTCCCCGGTCTCAAGATCGAAATGGTGCTTAGGTACGACGAAAAGCGACAGCCCCTTGGTGCCCGGCCCACCGTGACCCTCGATCCCGACCGGACGGGCGAGCACGAGGTGGAGGATGTTCTCGCTCATGTCGTGTTCGGCCGAGGTAATGAACCGCTTGACACCTTCGAGGTGCCACGAGCCATCGTCTTGCAGGGTTGCCTTCGTGCGCCCGGCGCCGACGTCGGAACCAGCATCGGGCTCGGTGAGGACCATCGTGGCGCCCCACACCCGGTCGACCATGTGGCGGGCGATCATCTTGTCCCGCTCGGTCCCGTTGCGCCACAGGACCGCGGCGAAGGCGGGGCCACCGCAGTAGAGATGCAGCGGCGCGTTGGCGCCGAGCACGAGCTCCGCCACGGACCATTTGAGGCTGGATGGTGCCGGCTGGCCGCCGAGCTCCTCAGGCAGCTCGAGCCGGAACCACTCGGCGTCCATAAAGGTCTGGTAGGCCTTCTTGAAATCCGCGGGCATGGTGACCGTGTGGTTTGCGGGATCGAAGACCGGTGGGTTTCGGTCTGCAGTTTCGAACGACGCTGCCAGGTCCTCGCGGGCCATCCGGTCGACTTCGTGGAGGATCTCGCGCGCGATGCCGGTGTCGATCTCGCTGAACGGGCCGCGGCCGAGCACGTCTTTGCGACCGAACACCTCAAAGAGGTTGAACTCGATGTCGCGGAGATTGCTCTTGTAGTGGGTCATTCTCGGCCCTCTTCCCGGCATGGCGTGACGGCGTACGCGAGGCTTACTCGCCAGTAACATCAGTATCCTACCCGCGGGTAGTATTCGCAACCACTTCGGGGAGAGAGGTGACGAGGGCCACTTCTAGGCCGCGTCTCGGGGCACCTGAACGGTCGTTATCTGCCAAACTTGCCGCATGCGAGTCTCCGCAAAATCCGACTATGCCTTGCGTGCGTTGATCGAGATTGCCTCACGCAACGATGGGGCACCGGTGTCGGCGGAAGAGCTGGGGCGGCTGCAAGACATCCCGCACGGCTTCTTGCAGGCCATCCTTGCCGACCTCAGGCGAGCAGGCATCGTGATGAGCGTGCGCGGGCAGAGCGGCGGGTGGCGGCTGGCTCGCGAGAGCGGTGAGGTGAGCGTCGCCGACATCATCCGCGCAGTCGACGGCCCGCTGGTGAGTGTCTACGGCCTGCGGCCCGAAGCGGTGAAGTACAACGACAGCGCCACCGTCCTGCAGCTGGTATGGATCGCAGCCCGGGCCAACCTTCGTGAAGTCTTCGAGCACGTCACGGTCGATATGCTTGCTCGTGACGCGTTGCCGGCAGAGATCATCAAGCTGACCAAAGCCGACGACGCCTGGCGTCCGCACTGACTCCAATCCTCCTGCGATTCGTCCGACCCAGGGCGGGTGGTTTGAGCCTGGGCCGGTCAGACGAATCGAGAGAGGGAGGCTGTCTCGACATGGAGGATCCACGACCCATCGACAGCCCAGCGGGCGATGCGTCTGCGCGCACGGAACTGACGCGGCTGCGCGACAGCATCGACAATCTCGACGCAGCACTTGTGCATTTGCTCGCCGAACGCTTCAAGTGCACGCAGCAGGTCGGAGAGCTGAAGGCTGCCCACGGGATGCCTCCGGCCGACCCCGAACGCGAGGTCAGGCAGATCGAGCGGTTACGACGGCTGGCGGCTGAGGCGAAGCTCGACCCAGAGTTCGCCGAGACGTTCCTGACGTTCGTCATCGCCGAGGTGCTGCGCCACCACGAGGCGATCGCCAACACCTGAGGTGTCGAGACAGTCAGCGCCGATGGGCGCGGAACGTGTCGAGTTGCTTGCGGGCATTGGCGCGCACCCGTGAGCGCAGGAACGACGTACGTCCGAGGACCTTTCCGGTGAGGCCGAGTGCCTGACCCGCCCATCGTGGCCAGTCGAAGTCGTCGACGTGGCGCGAGATCAGCCCGTCGGTGAACGAGAAGGTTGCATCGATGACGTTGTGCACGGGGTGCCCGTTGAACGTGTAGTAGGCCTCCCAGTGGGCTGATCCGCTGCGGTCGTCGGCGTGGATGTCGCGATACTCGGCACGGAGGTCGGTGGCGCGACCGAGCAGCATCCGCCACATATCGCGCGCCTCGTCGGCGGTGAGCTCGCCGAATGCCGGGTCCTCGAATGTGGAGTCGTCGGCGTAGCTGCGGGCCATCGTCTCGGCGTCGCGCTCATTGAACGCGGTGTAAAACCGGTCGATCAGCTGCTGGTTGGGATGCACGCTCAGCTGTCCCGGTCCTTGTCGTCGTCCTTGGCGTCCTCCTTGTCGCCTTCGTCGTCGCTGTCGGTCTTAGCGTCACTGTCGGCGGCGTCATCCTCGGCTTCGCCGTCCTGGTCGTCGTCGCTGTCGCTCGTGTCGTCGGCGTCGTCGGTGTTGTCATCGCTGTCGCTGTCGCTGTCGTCGTCACCCTCACGGGTCTCTGTCTCGACCTCGAGCTGACTGCGACGACAACCCGGCAGCTCGGCAGGAAGGGCATCGGCGAGCACACTGTGCACGGCTTGGTCGATTGGTACGTCGGCGGCCGATTCGTACGGGAACTTGTCGTCACTCGTCCAAGCGTTCTGCAGTCGCTCGAAAGCGGCCCCGCGGAGGGCACTCGCGTCCTCCACGAACAACTCGAGGGTCATCGTGACGTTGATGCGATCAGTCATCGCGTACCTCCCGGGAACGACGCACGGCCCGCCCGGCGCCTCGACCGGCAGGCTACGCCGTCGAGGCTCTCAGCGCTCGGCGGTGCAGGATGGGGCACATGGTTTTCGACGTACAGCGGATCCGTGGGTCCTTTCCTGCTCTCGATCAGGGGGTCGCCTACTTCGACGGGCCGGGCGGCTCGCAGGTGCCGAGCCCGGTGGCCCGCGCGGTGTCCGATGCGATGGTCTCGGGCATCTCGAACCGCGGGACCGTCACAGCGGCTGAGCTCCGGGCTGAGACTGCGGTGAATGAGGCGAGGTCGGCGGTGTCCGATCTACTCGGCTGTGATCGCGATGGCGTCATTTTTGGCAGGTCGATGACCCAGCTCACCTTCGACATGGCTCGGGCGCTCGCCAAGCGGTGGGACGATGCGGACGAGGTGGTCGTCACGCGCCTCGACCACGACGCGAACATCCGGCCCTGGGTCACGGCTGCCGAGGTCGTCGGCGCGACCATCCGGTGGGCTGACTTCGACAAGGCCACCACCGAGCTCTCGGTGTCGGCGATCGAGTCAGTCCTGAGTGAGCGGACCCGGCTGGTCGCCATCACGGGCGCTTCCAACCTGCTCGGCACCCGGCCGGACATCCGCCACATCGCCGAGGCCGCGCACGTGGCAGGCGCCCTGGTGTACGTCGACGGGGTGCATCTCACCCCGCACGCCCCAGTCGACGTAGCCAGCCTCGGCGCGGACTTCTTCGCCTGCTCGCCCTACAAGTTCTTCGGGCCACATCATGGCGTGCTCGTCGCGGACCCCGGGTTGCTCGACAGCATCGACCCGGACAAGTTGCTTCCGTCGAGCCGAGCTGTGCCGGATCGGTTCGAGTTGGGCACGCTGCCGTACGAACTGCTCGCCGGCACGACAGCAGCAGTCGAGTTCATCGCCGACTTCGCGCCGAGCCAGGGGTCGAGACGTGAGCGCGTCCTGCGGTCGATGGCCGCTGCTGAGGCGTACGAAGACGGACTGTTCGAGCGGCTCGTGGAGGGGCTGGAGCAGCTGCCCGGGGTCACCGTGCACAGCCAGGCCAAGCAACGTACGCCGACGGCGCTCTTCTCGCTCGCCGGGCACCGACCGCACGAGGTGTCCGAGTTCCTGGCAGCGCGCGGGATCAACGCCCCCGCAAGCAGTTTCTACGCCATCGAGGCGTCGCGCTGGTTGGGCCTCGGCGATGAGGGAGGCGTCCGGGCAGGCCTGGCGCCGTACACCACCAACGACGACGTCGGCCGACTGCTTGCTGGCGTCGCGGAGCTCGGCCGATGAGTCGAGGCGTCATGGTCACGGGCGCCTCCCGAGGGATCGGCAGAGCGATCGCGAATGCCTTTGCAAACAAGGGAGATCGGGTCGCCGTCCACTACGGCAGCTCAGCGGACCTCGCGCAGGGTGTGGTCGACGAGCTTGCCGGTGGTGGCCACGTGACCGTGCAGGCTGACATGGGCGACGCGGCTGCGGTGAAGGCTGCCGTCGACAGTGCCGCGGCGCAGCTCGGGAGGTTGGACGTCCTCGTCAACAACGCTGGGGTGTTTCGCGCGCATCCGCCGATGAGTACGTCGTACGACGAGTGGCGGGAGGCATGGTCGCGCACCCTCGCGGTCAACCTGCAGGGAGCGGCGAACGCCACCTTCAGCGCAATCCCTCACCTCGTCGCGGCCGGCGGCGGTGCGGTGGTCAACGTGTCGAGTCGGGGCGCGTTTCGCGGCGAACCCAACTGTCCTGCGTATGGAGCGTCGAAGGCCGGGTTGAACGCGTTCGGACAGTCGATGGCGCTGGCGCTGGCGCCGTACGACATCCGGGTCGCGATGGTGGCCCCCGGATTCGTCCAGACGGAGATGGCGCGCGAGGTCCTGGACGGACCGACGGGTGACGCAGTGAGGAATCAGTCGCCCTTCGGCCGGGTGGCTATGCCGGAAGAGGTCGCGGCAGCCGTGCTCTGGCTTGCCTCCGATGAGGCACGGTTTTCGAGCGGCACGGTCATCGACGTGAACGGCGCGTCCTACCTCCGCACCTAACCGCGAGTCGGCGTTAGGGGTGGATGAGGGAGGCGACTCCATCAAGCACCCGAGCGAGCCCGAACTCGAACGCGTGCGCGGGATCGTAAGCGCCACGGTGTTGTTCGCCGGCGGCTGTCCCAACTCGAACCGCCGTTGGGTAGCGCCCGGGGTCGAAGACCCTGCTCAGCAAGGGTGCGTTGGAGGCCCACCACTGCTCGTCGTCGAGTCCTGTCTGCGATGTCGTCTCCGAAGCCTCCGTCATTCGGCGTGCCGTGGCGTGGACGAAGTCGAGCACGAGGGTGAGGACCGAGTCCATCTCGACGTCGGACAGGCCGATGCCTGCCACCGCCTGTAGCTCGTGCTCGTACTTCCCGATCAAACCGGGGCCGAGCGGAGGGCGGCTCGTGGAGACCTCGACCAGCCAGCGATGTGCTAGGTACATCCGCAGGTTGTCGCGAGCGACCGCCTCGAGACGGGCTCGCCAGTCCAGCGAGGACGCGGATGTGGTCCGCTCCATCGCGACGTACACCGCATCGGTCATCAGATCCGTCAGCACGTCCTTGCCGGGGACATACGTGTAGAGCGACATCGCGCTGACCCCGAGCCGCTCGGCAACACGGCGCATCGAGAGCTTCCCGATCCCGTCGGAGTCCGCGACCTCGATCGCCGCCCTGATCACCAGCTCGACCGAGAGCCCCTGCTTGGGCCCCCGGGTCCCCGCGCTCAGTTGCTCGCCATCTCGCCACAGCAAGGCCAGCGTGCGGGCGGGATCCCCGCTACCGGTGCGAGCTGTCATCAAAATTCCTCTCGACAGGAATACTTCGTACACCGTACATTGTTATGCGTCGGTACCAGCACCAAGACTCGACCACGGAGGACCCGCCATGTCTATGACTCTCCCGGCACTCAACACCGAGTTCGACCGCCAGCTTGAGACGCTGGTCGAGCGTGGCTACCCCGCCCTCGCCGGTATGACGGAGACCGAGTGGCGGCGGCTCCTGGAGCCACTCCGTGCTCGCGTCCTCGAGCACCGCGCGCTGGTCGACGAGCCGACGTCAGCCCGAGTGCCGTTCGTGATCGTCGTGGGGAAGAAGCTGATACCGATAACGCAGACGATGCCGTTGACTTCGCTCAACGGACGCGAGGGATTCGTCTCGGCTGACACCGCCGACATCGACGCGTTCGAACCGATCGAGTCTGTCCAGATCCCTGACCCCACGGCATACGTCGTCTTCGACGTCGAGCGGGGGAAGGAGACACTGGGCGTGCGGCCCAATGACGCGATCGAGATGATCACGGCACGGGGGCGAAGCCCGATGACGATCGACGAAGGCGTCGCGTTCCTCACGATGTTCCCTGGCTCCCTGGAGAAGAACAACTGCTTCCAGCTGATCGCATCACGCGTCGGTGACAAGCGAGTGCCGGGGCTGTGGATCAGCGACAAGAGGCCCAAGCTCGGCTTTTGCTGGGCCGGGAACACCCACACCTGGCTGGGGGCAGCCTCCTGCGCCGACCGGGCCGGCTGACACACCCGCGGCACCTATTTCGACCAGACCAACGCATATCACTTTCTGTAGTTATTCGATGACGCACGGTGATATCTTGGTCTCTGAGCAGGACGGTCAATGGGTGCCAGTGATGGCAGGTTGACCTTTTGATCCAAGGTCGATGGGTGCCAGTGCTGGCAGGTTGACCTTCTGGTCCGAGCAAGAAGCTCGAGTGCCTGCTCAAAATGACAGCGACTTGGCCTCCCTACGACGCCGTCGCTTCACATCCTCGCGAACCAAGTTCGAGTCGAACTACGCCCAATGGCCGATTACTCCGGTCCTCGGTGTGGGCGTGCTCGGCTGATCCGTCTGCGCCCAAAGCGAGGAGGGCGCCAGTACAACGATCGGTTTGGAATCCGAACTTGCATGCCTTCTCAGCGCCGCTGGTGAAGCAATAACCCCTCGTCAGGGGCTTAAGGAGTCCACCCTCATGGACCGACGATCATTTCTCGCCTCAACCGCCACCGCGACCGGACTCGCCGTCTTTTCTGCCTCGCCCGTACATGCATTTGCTCGAGGGGGGGGTTCCGCGAAGGTGTCGAAGCTGCCGCTGGTGCAGCCAGTCCACACGAACGCGCTACTGAAGAGCTATGGGGTCTGCGCCCACCCGAACTTCAACACAGCGACCTACCAGCACACCAGCGCCTGGATGGAGCGTCTCGCCGGGATGAATGCGTCGTACTTCCGTGGCATGTACGCACACAACCTGCCCAGTGTGGCGTTGGCCCTGTCCAAGGCTCGCGAGCTCGGGATCGGCTGGCTGGCGACGGTAATGCCTGAGGACTGGAACCTGTCCAACGACGTGCTCCTTGCGCGGTTGAGGCACCTGCGCGACAACGCCGCCGACGTGGTGATTGCCATCGAGGGCGTCAATGAACCCAACCACGAGCGCAGTGGCGGCGCGCCGCCGTCCGACTGGCCAGAGCGGACCGTTGCGGTGCAAAAGATCATCCACGACTTCGTCAAGGCAACGCCGCAGCTCGCCCACGTCAGCGTGATTGGCCCGTCACTTCACGCCACTGTTCCCACAGCGCACCAGGACCACATTCGCCTCGGCGAAGTCGGCGTGCAGAACTACATGGACTATGCCGGCTTGCATCGGTACTTCGGCGGTAGGTACCCCGACTATCAGGTCGACGAGAGGCTCAGCTGGATCAGAGAGTCCTTCGGCGACGTCCCCACCTGGGTGACCGAAACCGGGTACACGAACTGTGTGGACAACACCACTGCGCACAAGCCCGTGCCGGCGAGTGTCTCGGCGGCATACGGACCGCTGTGCATGCTTGAGTTCGCTGTTCGCGGCTGCCGCAGCACTCGTTACGAGCTCCTCGACGACCCCGACGCAGGTGCCAAGGACGTGATCGAAAGCAACTTCGGTCTTTGGAACACACCGAGTCTCGACCCGACCACCTGGACAGAGAAGCCGGAAGCAGACGTCATGCGGACCTTCCTGGCCACGCTGCAAGACCCCGGAGCAAGCTATACGCCAGCCCCGCTCCAACTCGAGCTGACAGCCCCAGCAGGAGTCAGCAGTCTGGTTGTCGGTAAGCGCGACGGTTCGAGAAAGCTTCTGCTGTGGCAGAGCAAGGGAATCTTCGACCCCAACCTCCAGCAGGCGGTTTCTGTGCCTGCGGTGGATGTCGTCGTTAAGCGTCCCACCCGCACCAGAACCTTCTCGGTGCCTGCCGGACGAGTAGTAACGGTCAAGCTGTAACACGACCGAGACAGGCGTGGTGGTTGCCGCTTGAAGCGGCATGCGACCACGCCTGTTCCGCGTCGACTTCGGGCTTCGACGAATGCATGAGGGCCTCACATAGCCGAGGCGCCGCGGCTCGGACGTGACGAGCACGAGAGCTACCACGAGCCTCAAAAGACCTACTCAGAGCGCCGGGAGCAGATCGCCGTGCGGGTCCGAGCCACGCAGCATCAGCCCTGTTGTGTGCACCTCACCCGGGGCGAACGAGCCCTTCAACAACCGTGCCGAGGGGTTCTTGTACTCGAAGACCACCGCCCGGCGGGGTGCCGACGACCGGTTGGGCTGCGAGCTGTGCAGGGTCATGCAGTGCCAGAACACGGCGCTGCCCGCCCTTGCCGGAACCGCGATCGCGGCCTCGTCGTACGCCGAAGTGTCGCCCTGGACGATCTCGCTGAACTCCCCATCCTTGAAGTGGTTGAGCAGCCCTAGCTTGTGGCTGCCGGGCACGACGTGGATGCAGCCGTTCTCGAGGGTGGAGTCGTCGAGGTAGACCTGGCAGGCCACCAGGGAGGCCTTGTCGTGGACGAAGAACGAGAAGTCCTGGTGCCAGGGGGCCGGCGCACCCGCGTGCGCCGGCTTCATCATCATCATCGAGTAGTAGAGCAGGATGTCGGGTCCGATCAGCAGCTCGACGGTGTCGAGGATCCGCGGGTCGCGGGCCAGCGCCATCCACTCGCCGCCGAGCTCGTGCGGTTCGGCGATCTGCTGGACGACCCGGGTTCCGGCGCCGAAGAGCCCGAGGCTGAAGCGAGGCGTGCTCTCGGTCAGGCCATCTCCCCGTGCCTGCAACCGCCCCACGCTCTCCCGGAGCGCTGCCACCTCGTCCGCGCTGAAGAGATCCTCGACCACGAGGTAGCCGTTCTCGGCGAAGAACGCCGCCTGGTCCTGGTCTTGCACGAGTCCTCCTCGTCACGTCGCGACCGTCCTCTGGTCGCCTCGGCGGTCCCGCGCGCGATGCTCGGCTCTGACGCCACGTGCGGAACCGGTTCCGCACGAACCTAACGACGGGGTCCGAGGGGTGTCAAGGGCCGCGCCCCGATGGCTAGGATCCATGCCACAAGGAGGGAGGACGCGCGATGCCACCGGACGTTCCACGCCCGCCGCGACCAGGCTCCGAGCACCGGCGACCGACGATCTCCGACGTGGCAACCCTCGTCGGCCTGTCGAAGACGACGGTGTCGCGCGCGCTCAACGACCGCGACCGGATCTCGGCCGAGACCCGAGCACGGGTGCTGGCGACCCTCCAGGAGATCGGGTACACCCGCAGTCACGCCGCCCGGAGCCTGAGCACCGGGCAGACCGGTCTCATCGGCCTGGTCATCGGAGGCAACCGCAACCCGGTTGCCTTGTCGGCCATGCAGGGTGCGATGGCTGCTGCCGGATCAGCCGACTTCGGCGTGGTGGTCTACATCTCCGCCACCGACGACGACCACGCCGGGATCTACTCCGAGGTGCTAGGAAGCCGTGGTGTCGACGGCGTCGTGCACCTTTTTCCCCGGGCCAGCGACACGGCCGCCATCGAGGTCCTGCAACGAGGTGGCGTCCCGGTCATCGCGGTGGAGCCCCAGGTCCCCATGCCGGGAGTCACCACGATGTGGTCGGACACGTTCGCGGCCGGCCGCCTGGGTGCGGAGCACCTGATCGACTTGGGTCACCACCGAATCGCGATCTGCGCCGACCAGGTGCCGTGGGGGAAGCAGCGCGGCTACCTTGAAGGCTTCCGCGCGGCCTGCGCCAACTCCGGGATCGACGTCGACCCGTCGCTCGTGGCCGAGCTGGGCTGGACCCATGAGGCCGGGTTCGAGGCGACCAGCCACTGGCTGGCGCTAGCCGACCCCCCGTCGGCTGCCTGCTTCTGTTGCGACACGGCCGCGCTCGGCGCCATGGCCGCCGCACGTGAACGCGGCATCGCCCTCCCGGACGAGCTGGCGCTCGTGGGCTACGACGACACCGACGTCGCGCAATGGGTGTCGCCGGCCCTCACGACGTTCCGGGATTCAAGGCTCAACTTGGTGCGGCAGGCCGTGGATCGTCTCGTGGCGCAGATGGCAGGCAACGGCACGCCTGGAGAGGAGTACGTCGTACCCGCAGAGCTCGTGGTGCGGGCCTCCTCGGCTCGGCCCGTCAGACCTCGTCGATTGGCGTGAACGTCGTCCGGAGGTCCTGCGCAGATCCCGTCGACGCCGACCGGTAGCCCGACTCGATGATGTCGATGACATGCCTGGCGTGTTCGGCTGTCGCCATCGAGGAGGCCCCTTCCCGGACCCAGCGAACGAGCTGCATCACGTCCTCGAAGACATGGGCCTCGGGGATGTCTTGGTGGTTGCCGACCACGTGGGGCAGGGTCCGGGTTTGGTGGTCCCAGTCGGTGACCGGCGCCCCCTGGGTCAGGTGGCTGCCCGGGTAGTCGATCGGCTCGCCGTTGAGTAGCACGCCGTCGAGGACGCCCTCGGTGCCGTAGAAGGTGCTGGCCCCGAACTGCGCGTTGGTGTGGCCCGCCGCCACTCCGTAGGCAACCGCGAACACCGCGTCGCCGAAGTCGATCGAGATGATCGTGTTGTCGTCGACCTCGGTCCGAACGGCCTTGCCTTGGAAGTAGTGCTCGGGCACTCTTACGCCGGACAGCGCGGTCACCCGGCGAGCCGGCCCGAGGATGCTCGTGAGCTGGTGCAGGGCGTAGGAAGTCATGTCGTACATGGGTCCCCCGCCTGGCCAGCGGTAGTACCACGACGGGTCGATCGTTCTGCCGTCTGTGATCCGCTCTGATTCGCCCTCGTGGTAATCGGCGAAGGCGCAGCCACAGACCGCCCAGGAGACCCGGCCGATCTCGCCAGCGCGGATGAGTTGCCGGGCCCGGCGCACCTGGGGCCGTAGCACCTCCCCGGGGGAGGCGACGATTCTGAGGCCGCGCTCGTCGGCGAGACGGATCAGCTCGTCGGCCTCGTCGACGGTGGTCGTCATCGTCTTGTTCACGTGCACGTGCTTGCCGGCCTCGAGCGACAGCCGGCAGTGCTCGTAGTGCAGGCCGATGGGACTCACGACCGTCACGGCGTCGAGGTCACCCTCGGCGAGCATGGACTGGATGTCGACGTAGACGTCGGGGACGCCGAACTGCGAGGCCGCCAGCTTGGCGCGATCGACGGCCGGGTCGCACAGGGCGGTCACCGTGACGCGGTCCGCGACGTCCGGCTCGGTGAGGTGCGGCAGCACGGCACGGAGTGCGAGTGCCCCGACCCCCACGATGCCGAGGCGCAGTGGTGACTCGTCAGGCATTGGTCCTTCTCTCGTCGGTCAGTCGGCTCGGGCTCAGAAGCTGCTCGTCAGGGAGACCCGGGTCCCTGTCTCGGTCGACGTGGCCGCAGCCTCGCGTACGTCGACGACATGCAGGGCGTGCGCCAGGCTCAGGACGGGTGCGGTGCCCTCCTCGACGCAGGTGACCAGGTGCTGGACGCCGAGCAGGTGGTCTGGCCCGTGCGGACGGTGCTGCTCGAGCCGCTCCTCGCGCCACTCGCCGTGCGTCTCGCTGAAGTACCGCAACGGTTCGGAGCAGTCGAGCAGGCTGATGGCTACAGCTCCCTCCTCGCCGTTTAGTTCCAGTTCTGGCCCTGCGGACCCCTGGGTGCAGAAGTTCGACTGAAGCGAGGCCAGCGCCCCGTCAGACATCGTGAGTGCCAGCTGCCAGTTGTCGTCGACTCCGACAGGCACCTCGTCGCCGGCGAAGGGTCCTTCCGTCACGACAAAGGAGTTCCGGGTGCGGGTGCTGGCGGCCGCCACGTCTACCACTGGGCCGATAAGGCCGGTCAGGGCGTGCAGGGGATAGACGCCCAGGTCCGAGAGTGGTCCCACGCCGGCCGAGAAGAACGGGCGGAGGTCGGACTCGTAGCCGCCCCAGGGCGGCGGCCCGGCACTGGCGCGAGCGTGTGCGGAGCGCACTGGTCCGATCAGCCCTGACGACATGATCTCGGCAGCCCGGACGAGCGCGGGGAATACCATCACCGACGGTGCCGCGACGACGACGCTTCCGGAGCGTGCTGCTGCGGAGGCGATCGCGTCGCCCTCTTCTCGGGTCGCCGCGGCGGGCTTCTCCGAGTAGAGGTGCCTGCCTGCCTGGACCACCGCCAGGTTGACCTCACCGTGCAGGGGTGCGGGGGTGAGGTTGAGGACGATGTCGATGTCGTCGCCGAGGGCGTCGCGCCAATCCGTGGTCCACTGGTCCACGTCGAACTTGTCTGCCGCCTCCCTGGCGTGGTCGGCGGTGCGTGAGCAGACGAGCTCGACGCGCGCTCGCCCAGCAAGTCGCCGCATCTCTGGCAGGTAGTCGCGACGTGCGACGTCGCCGCCCCCGCCGATCACCGCGACGCGCAATTGTGAACTCACCAGGATGACTCCAATTTCGTGTGGGTCGTGGATACGTATGCGGTACCGGTTCCGCACGAACGTACCGAGGCTCGGAAGAACGCGTCAACACCGTTGAGGTGCGTCTGGACAGACATGCCCCGACATCAAATGTTGATTTGCATCGAATCAGGCCGCATCATCGTTTGCGTCGATGGCAGGTTGCCGTCAGCGGCCAGGACCTCGCCGCCCATAGGTTTTGAAGGAGTCAGCGCATGGGCATGCGGCGAGACTGGGCTGAGGCGAGAGTTACCGGTGTGAGAGTGCTCGCCCTACTTATCGCGGTGTCTTCCACCATGTTTTTTGGGCCCGTTCCCACAGCTAGCGCCGCCGACTGCGGCATGTTCGGCGTCAGTCACCAAGGCAAAGGCACCGGCCACTCAGCCAACACCATCGCTGCGTTTCAGGCTGCTGCGCGTGCGGGCATGGCCCGGATCGAGACCGACGTGTTCCTGACCTCCGACCTCGTGCCACTGATGAACCACCAAGACAATCTCGGCCCGTTCGGGCGGATCTCCGAACACACCGCCGCCGAGATCCGCGAGCGCTACCGGCGCAGTGACGGCTCCGTCGTGCCCACGCTCAACGAAGCGTTCGACGCGATGCGACCGTTCGGCACCCGATGGCTGATCGAGATCAAGCGCATCATGCCCTGGGAGGTACTGCACAGCCGGGTCGTCAACAACGACATGCTGCAGCGGGCGGTGTTCTACTCAAGTTCGGCGTACCAGGTCAAGAAGTTCGACCAGGCTTACCCCGACATCCGGATCGGATTGAAGGTAGGCCCGGAGATGTGGGGACCCTGGAACGTCGACTCCCTCAGCGAGGTTGCGGAAGTAGTGACAGTGGCGCCGGCTGACCTCCTCGAATACCCGTCACGTGTGCGCCGGTTCCACGAGAACGGAGTGACCGTGATCGTGCGTCGGGGTGACAACCTGGCCTCGATGCAGGGCCTCGGAGTCGATGGTGCGATGACCAACGACCCAGCCGGCTTTGCGGAGTGGTGCAGGCTCTAGCACCCGTGAGACGGTAGCCGGGTCACTGCCGCCCGCGAGGAGTCGGCAGGTCGTGGCAGGGTGGAGGGCATGGAGCCACGAGTCAGTTTCATCACGTTGGCTGTGCCCGACCTCGAGGCGGCCTTCGCCTTCTACGTCGAGGGGCTCGGTTGGGAATCCGCGATGCACGTGCCCGACGACGTCTTGATGATCCGAGTCGGCGACAAGTTGCTGCTGTCGCTTTGGGTCGAAGCGGCCTTCGAAGAGGAGGTCGGCCCGATCCGACGCGGCGAGGGCCACGCCCCAATCACGCTGGCCCACAACCTGCCCACCCGCGAGGAGGTCGACGCCGTCCTCGAGCAGGCACGGGCCGCTGGCGCGTCCCACGTCAGCGAGGCGGTCGAGCGCGAGTGGGGCGGCTACACCGGCTACTTCGGCGACCCCGCCGGCTACCGCTGGGAGGTCGCCTACAACCCAGGCCCCATCGGGCAGACCGTCCTGCCCTGACCGCCGATGTCCTGAACCGGGAGACGAAGGAGAACACCATGGCCGAGACCCTCACCCGCTCACAGATCCTCGAGCAGCAGCCTGAAGGCTGGGAGGTCCTGCTCGGGGCGATCGAGGCGCTCTACGCCACTGGGGACTTCGCGACAGGGCTGGCCTTCGTCAACCGGGTTGGCGAGGCGGCCGAGGAGGCCAACCACCATCCCGACATCACCCTGGCCTACCCCACCGTCCACATCCGGCTCCTCAGCCACGACTCCCGCGGAGTGACCGGACGCGACATCGCGCTGGCCGCCAGGATCCGCGACATCGCCGCCGACCTCGGCATCGACGCGACCCCCGAGCAGCTCAGCCGGATCGAGGTCGGTCTCGACGCCCACGACCGGACTGCCGTGGGCGCGTTCTGGGCGGCGGTACTCGGCTACGACCTGGACGAGGACGACATCGCCGACCCGCAGGGCCGGCAGGTGTCGCTGTGGCTCCAGCAGACTGACGCCCACGACGAGCCCCGCCAGCGCTTCCACATCGACGTGACCGTGCCGCCAGAACAGGCACAGGCCCGCATCTCGGCGGCACTGGCGGCCGGCGGCACTCTCGTCTCGGATGACCGCGCGCCGGCGTTCACGGTGCTGGCCGACCCCGAGGGCAACAAGGCGTGCGTGTGCACCTCGTTGGGCCGGGACTGAAGCACGGGAGCGGGTGACGAGAATCGAACTCGCACTGTCAGCTTGGAAGCCCGGTCACCGTAACCCGGCAGGCACCCCGGGGTGTCTTTTTCAGCGAGGTCCCAGTGACGCTAGCGCCACCGAGCTCTCGTGCAGCCGAGGAGTCATACGAATTGACCAGTGGAGCTTGCATGATCTACTGCTCAGAGCCCGCACCATTCCGCAAAGCCGGCCGGGTCGTTCGTGATCCGGCCGTCAACTCCGAGGTCGCGCATCTCACCGGGTAGACCGCTGCGTCGGGCGATCACCGTCACTCCGTGGTCATGGAAACGGTTGACCCTTGACGGGTGCGAAGTCAGGTCACCAGGGTCCACCGTCACCACCTCGGCGAACTCGCTGATCGTGTCCACCGTCCAGCCGCCGAAGCCGGTGTCGACTTTCAACCCGATCCGGATGTCGGGGTAGGCCTGGTCGAACGACCGCACTTGGAAGCCCGAGGACGAATAGAACACCGCCCGGTCCAGCATGTCGTTGTTGACGACCCGGCTGTGTAGGACCTCCCAGGGCATGATGCGCTTGATCTCGATCAGCCATCGGGTGCCGAACGGTCGCATCGCGTCGAACGCCTCGTTCAGGGTGGGCACGACGGAGCCGTCACTGCGCCGGTAACGGTCGCGGATCTGGGCGGCGGTGTGCTCGGAGATCCGCCCGAACTGGCCGAGCTTGTCCTGGTGGTTCATCAGCGGGACGTTGTCGGCGGTCAGGAACACGTCGGTCTCGATCCGGGCGATGCCCGCACTGGCGGCCGCCTTGTACGCACCGATCGAGTTGCCGGAGTAGCCGGTGCCTTTGCCTTGGTGACTGACTCCGAACATGCCGCAGTCGGCGGCGCTCGCCGTGGGCACAGCCCCCCAGAACATGGCAGCAGAAACAGCGACCACGAGGGCAAACGTTTTCAGACCGGTCCAACGTCGCTTCAACCCGGATTCGTCGTCAGCCATGTGTTGCTCCTCTGAAGCCGATCACGTGCATACCTCCCGTGGGCACTGCGAGGCGTAGCCAGCCGGCTATCGCTCATTGAGTTTGGTCCCCCGCGCACCAGGTGTGCTGCGCGGGGGCTTCCGTCAATTTGTCAATGCGTGACAGCCGGATTGCTGTTACTTGGTCTTGAACAGTGCGCTGATGCTCGACCCGTCCAGGCTGGTCATGGTCGCCTTGTAGCAGCTGCCGGCACCGGCCGGTGTCTTCCAGTTCTGGATGAACTGGCCCCCGGTAGTGTCGTAGCGCAGGCTGGTCCCGCCGGTGCTGACGACCTCAATGGCGTCCTCCAGGCCGTTGGACGTGCCGCAGGTGACCTTCTGCGTCTGGAAGGTGGCCACCGCCGAGGTGCTGGTCAGCTCGGTGGGACCGGCGAACAGCTCGAACTTGAGCGGCACAGTGCTGCCACCCTTGACCGTGTTCAGCACCCCGCCCATGTCGACCGGGGAGTAGAACCCGTTGGCGGTCCAGGCCAGCACCGTGTAGGACGAGGTGTCCGACGTGGTGTTGCCGGCGTTATCGGTGGCCGTTGCGGTCACCGTGTGACTGCCGACGGCTGTGGAGTAGCCATTGACCGTGCAGGCACCGTCGAGACCCGACAGGGCGTCGGAGGCGTTGCAGGTTGGTGCCGCCGGGACGCTACCGAAGTAGTAGCTGCCAGTCGGGGCACCGGACAAGTTCACGCTGGGTGCGGTCTTGTCGATGTTGATACCCGAGACGGTGTCGGACTGGGTGTTGCCGGCGACGTCGGTCGCTGTGCCGGTGACCGACTGGTTGGCACCCTCACCGAGGGTGGTGCCCCCAGTGCAGCTGTCCATACCCGATCCGCTGTCGGAGCAGGTAAAGCCCACGGCGACGTCGGTCTTGAACCAGCCGTTGCCGTTCGCCGCAGCCGGGTCCAGCGTGTGGCCGATCGTGGGGGCGGTCTTGTCGAGCTTGACCGTCACCGCTGTGGCTGCGCTGACGTTCCCGGCCATGTCGGTGCAGGTGCCGGACACTGTCTGACCGCCGGTGTCGGCGCTGACCGTGGCGTTCGCGGTGCAGGTGGCGACTCCGCTCGGTCCGGTGTCGCCGTTGTCGGAGAAGGTGACGGTGACGTCGGTGTTGTGCCAGCCGGCCGGGTTGGCCGCCGGGTTCAGCGACGCGGTCGGCGCGTTCGGAGCATTCTTGTCGATCTTGAACGCCGGGCTGGTGGCCGCACCGGCAGCGGTGGTGTTGCCGGCGTTGTCGGTGAAGGCTGGGCTGTCGACCGTCACCGCCGTGCCGTTGCTGGTGGTGGTCACGGTCTTGGTGGCCGTGACCGGCCCGGACAGGTCGTCCGCTCCGGTGAACGTCACGTCGACGTCCGAGCGGTACCAGCCGTTGTCGCCAGCGGTGCCGGAGACACTGTCGTAGCTGACCGTCGGTGCGGTGCCGTCGCGCTTGATGGTTACCGACTGTTCGCCGGCAGACCCGCCGGCGCTGGTCGCTGAACAGGTATAGGTCGTGGCGGCCTGGTCGGCGGCGATGTTCTGGTTGACGCAGCCGGTCGTCACCAACGAGTTGGGTGACTGCGGCTCGCTGACGGTCCAGTCCAGGGTGACATTGCTGGTGTACCAGCCGTCGAGACCGTTGGGCGTTGCGGGGTCGAGGGTGTAGCCGATGACCGGTGCGAACGCGTCGACGATGCTGTATGTCTCTGACTCGGACACGGTCAGGCCGCCGTCGTCGGTGTAGGAGCAGCTGGCGGTCTGCGAGCCGATGCCGTCAGAGGCGTAGTCACCGGTAATCGCACTCAAGGTGGCGTCGAAGGTACTGTCTCCGTCTTCGGCGTCCGTGACCTGGCAGGTGGCTGCGGGCACCGAGCCCTTGTCGTAACTCGCACCGCCGGTGACACCAGCCACCGAAATTCCCGGTGCAGTGTTCGCGGGCGCTGGAGAGGTGACATTCACTGTGAACGTCGCAGGTGTCAGGTTGAAGGTGCCGTCGGTGGTGTTGCTGGTCTGGGTGGCCGAGATCGTCGCGGTCCCGGCTGCCACCGGGGTGACGGTTAGCGTCTTGATGTCGCCGCACGACGCGAAGGTGACCGAACTCGGAGACACGGTGGCCACCGCAGCGTTGGAGCTGGACACCGTAAGGCCGAGCGTCGTGCTCCCAGTGAGGTTGCAACCGTTCTTGCCGTCATCGTTTCGAGGAGTCACATACAGCGTCGTTGTGCCATTGGGGCCGCCGACATTCAGCGGCATCACCTCGGCGACACTATCGATGGTCCCGTCTATCGAGTTTGAGATGTCGTCCGCATAGGCGAGACCGGTCAAGCTCAGCCCCACTATCGCCGTCATGGCCGTTAAGGCTGTCGCCCTGCCCGCCAACGCTCGCATACCTCTCATCGGGTGCGCCTTTCAACGTGGATGCGGCGCGACCCCAGCTGGATCCCCCCTGCAAGACAAAAGTTTGAGCCACGGATACGTCGCTCGTGGGTTTTCACCAGGACTTGGGGGAGGTGCAACCTTGCACCGAAACCTATTCAACTCAGAGCATTGTTGTGTTTACGCTCCGTAATTATTGCGCAGCGGTGGGGTGCTACCGACCGGCTCTGCGCCAGCTGGTCGCGGCACCGTTTGCGCGGAACCGAGGCCCAGCGTTGAGCAGGCATTGGGGCGGCCCGAGGATGTCGGGCTGACCAGCGGTTAGGTTGCAGAGCGGGTGACGAGAATCGAACTCGCACTGTCAGCTTGGGAAGCTGATGTTCTACCATTGAACTACACCCGCGCAGCGCCTCAGCAGTCACTGAGACGAGCGGACAAGATCTTACATTCAGCCTTATGACGTGGGCTTGCGACCCAGCGCCCGGCACCACGTGAAGGCGGCGAACGACGTCGGCGCCTCACTCCAGATCGTCCACGCCTGCGCCATAGCGGCGAACTCCTCCTCGTCGGCCAAGTGGTGCGAGACCACCTCCTCGACGTACTCCTCGTCGAGACACTCCTGCGCCCGCCCGGCTCCGAATTCGCGGACGCGTTCGGGAGTGCCGTAGGTGATCACCCGGGCGGTTGCCTCGATGTCGACGAAGCCAGTCGCCGACAGGAGCCCTCGAAGCTCGCGGCCGAGGAACGGGTTGGCGCCCCATCCGCACCACATCTGCTCGCGGATCGAGTAGAACCGCCTCAGGAGATCCGTGCCTGGGCCGGCGAGGATGAGTCCGTCGTACTCGACCGACGCCGCGCCCAGCACACCTCCGGGCTTGAGGACTCGGCAGATCTCCGTGAGCACTGCGAGCGGATCGTCGACCGCTTCGAGAACCGAATGGCAGAAGCATGCGTCGAAGCTGTCGTCCCCATACTGCAGTGCCGTTGCATCAGCCTGCACGAACTCGACGTTCTTGATGTCGTGGCTTGCCGCGTGCCGCTGCGCCTCTTCAAACTCGTCAGGTGTGGCGTCGACGGCAGTGACATGTCGCGCGACGGTGGCAAGCCCAATCGATAAGGCTCCGTCTCCGCATCCGACATCGAGTACGTCGGCGTGGGGTGACAACGCAGGCAGGAAGAAGTCTGCGTAGACGCTCGTGCTGCGCGAAGCGAGTTGATCCTCGAACGTCATACCACCTCCAGCTCTGGCAACCCGCTGTCAGTGTCGACTGAGGGCGGCTCGATGCATAACGGATAATTGTCGCGTGGCCATCTTGCTCGCGCTTTTGTCGAGCTTGATGTGGGGGACCTCGGACTTTATCGGTGGACTTATGAGCCGGCGACGCCCCGCAATCGTCATCGTCGGATGGGGCGCGTTCCTCGGCGGGATCATGGCGTCGATCGCGGTGGCGCTGACCGAAGGCTGGCACGGCCCGTACGCCTGGGTGCCGTGGGGGATCGCCGCGGGCTTCAGCGGGGGACTCGGCCTGGTCTCCTACTACTACGCGCTCGCGACGGGGACCATGGGCGTGGTCGCCCCGGTCACGTCCCTCGGTGTTGTGGTTCCGGTCATTATCGGGATCGTGTCGGGTGAGTCACCGGTGACGGTGGTCTGGGTGGGCATCGTGGTCGCGATCGTGGGGATTGTGCTCACGAGCGGCCCTGAGTTCACCGGCGGAGAGGAGACCCGTCCGGTGCTGGTAGCCACCTTGGCTGGGCTGAGCTTCGGCTTCTTCTTCGTGTTCATGGACGAGGGCTCTGAGGACAGCCCGCTGCTGACGTTGTGGGCGATGCGGGTGGCGGTGACGCTGGCGTTCGTCGTGTTGGCGGTCGCACGACGTACGACGGGCGGACTGGTCGGCAGGGACTACGCCTGGGTGACGCTGGTGGCCGCGGGGGACCTGGGTGCGAACCTGACGTTCGGAATCGCCTCCACCATGGGCTTCGTCAGTATCACCAGCGTGCTCGCCTCGCTGTTCCCGGTCGTGACCGTGCTCCTGGCGTGGTTGGTGCTGGGGGACCGGCTGCGGAGAGTGCAGGTCGTGGGAGTGGTCGTGACGATGATCGGGGTTGCGTGCATCTCCGCCGGATGAGGGGGTCAGAGCCCTACTGGTGTGCGGCGTGACGGCAGGAAGGTGGAGGTAGGTCTCGCGTTCGGTAGTCTCGGCGAGTGCTGCTCAGCGACCGCGACATCTTGGCCGAGATCGATGAGAAGCGCGTCGTGCTCGAACCGTTCGACGTGGAGATGATCCAGCCGTCGAGCGTAGACGTGCGGCTCGACAGGTTCTTCCGGGTCTTCGAGAACCACCGCTACCCCCACATCGACCCAGCAGAGGACCAGCCGGACCTCACCCGAGGCGTCGAGCCGCAGGGTGAGGAACCCTTCATCCTTCATCCGGGTGAGTTCGTTCTTGGATCGACGTACGAGGTGATCACGCTCCCCGACGATGTCGCCGCGCGCCTCGAGGGCAAGTCGTCTCTTGGCCGGCTCGGACTGCTGACCCACTCGACGGCCGGCTTCATCGACCCTGGCTTCTCCGGCCACGTCACGCTCGAGTTGGCGAACGCCGCGACGCTGCCGATCAAGCTGTGGCCGGGGATGAAGATTGGGCAGCTGTGCTTCTTCCGGCTGTCGTCGCCCTCGGAGAACCCTTATGGCAGTGCGAAGTACGGGTCGCGCTACCAGGGCCAGCGGGGGCCGACACCGTCGCGGTCGCACCTCAACTTCCACCGGACCGACGTGCGCTGACGGTCCGCCGGTCGAGCTTGTCGAGGCCACGCTGGGTCTCGACAGGCTGGACCGACGTGGGTCGTCGCTCGACCGATGTGGTCGCTCGACAGACGAAGAACGAGGCGGGAGCCGCCCTGGTTCGGGTGGCTCCCGCCTCGCGGGTGAGTGGTCTCACTGCGTGTTGTCGAGGCGCTGCGCGAGTCGGCGCAGGGCGCGCGCCGCGTGCGGGTAGGTAGGTCGCTTGGTGGCGACCCGGTGTGAGGTGCGTTCGCGGATGAGTTCCTTGGCGAGCTGGTCGTTCATGTTCATGAGGGTGAATCCTTTCGGGTGGTGGAAGTCCTTGGAGAGTTTGAGTCTGTGCCGTGGAGGCGGCGACTCTCTTGATGTTTCTTGCTGCGGATGGTGACGGGTTCGGAGTCGAGGTCGGGCGTCGTGTGCACCCGCTTAGGCACGCTGAAGGACCACATCACCACTCCCTGACTGCACTTTCAGCTCAACGGTGCGCTCGCCGTCGCTGGGCGCCTCGGCACCGTCGAGGGACGAGCTCACGTCGCCGGTGACCGTGCTGATGTCGAGGTATGCCGCCGTGCCCTCAGCCACGCCGACGAGGATGTCTCCTGAGCCGGTCTTGACCTTGACCCGACCATGATCGACCCGCTTGACCAGCAGGTCCCCCGACCCCGCCATCGCGTCGATGCCATCGCCTGCCTGCTTGATGACGATGTCGCCGGAGCCGCTCTTGATCTTGAGGACGCCACCGATCTCGCGAATGGCCACGTCGCCGGATCCGGTGACAACGTCGCTGTCGCCGGCGATCGACTCGACAGCGATGTCGGCCGAGCCACACTTGACGGAACAGTCGCCGGTCGTGGTGCCGATCGTGATGTCGCCGGAGCCTGTCGCGGCAGTGACATTGGTGCCGTGTTCGAGGTGCACGTCGCCGGAGCCACTGGCCACGTTGAGTGCGCCCATCTCGCCTTGGGTGTCGATGTCGGCCGACGAGGTCTCGATCTTTGCGTTGCTGTGAAGCGGGACCCTGATCGTCGCGAGGACCTCGGCGCGGGTGCGGAACAGCCCGCCCTTGGACTTGGGCATCAAGACGAGGATCTCGTCGCCGCGCTGCTCGACTCTGGCGTGCTCGATCAACTCCTGGGCGGCTGAGTCGCCACGCAGAGGCTCGAGCTCCACCGTCGTGGTGGTTGTCTCCTCGGCGAAGACCTTGACCTGGCCTTGCCAGAGCTCGACCTTGAGGTTGGTGGGGCCTGGTGTGTCGAACGTGTGCATGGTGACCTCCGGGTTCATCGCACCCATCCCTGGATGCGTTTGTTGGAAGAGCGATTGCGACCGGGTGCACCAGGGCCCATGCCCATGCTGATCCCGGCGGAAGAAATGTTGAGGTTGAAATCTCCGGACGCAGCCAGGCGCGCGGCGTTGACCAACCAGGTGTTGAGGGACTGCCCACGCGAGGCGGCGAGCTCCTCTGAGCGGACCTTGAGCGATTCGGGCAGTCGGAGCGTGATGCGCGCGATCGCATCCTCACCGTCGAACTCGTCACCGGCCTCGGGTGGCCTTGGCGGCTCTGGCGCCCCAGGTGGTTCGGGGGTTGGCATCGGACCGTGGCTGGTCACGACGAAGACGGGCTCGCGTCCCTTCAGCCGGACCTCGACCGACGTACCGTCGAGCTCGTTGGTGATCTCCGAGGCGGCTTGCGACAGTGCGTCCATCAAGGTGAGGCGCACGGCCGGGTCGAGAGCCAGGGCCAACCGGTCGGCGGCGGCGCGGATCTCTTCGCCACCCGCCTCCGCGGCCTGGGTGAGGTCTCTGCGGAGAGCCTCAGCAAACTGTGTGATGTCCATGGCCACCACTATGACACCACCATGGTGTCAACGCAACACTAATGTGACGTCAATTTGAAAAAGCCCAGGTCAGAGTCCAAAAATTGATGCCCAGGCAGAGCAGATCCCCGCGTTTAACGACTCTGTTGACTCGAAAAGCAGGGCTGATGGCACCAGGTGCGTCAGTGTGGAGTCGCCATGGTGTCGCGACGCACGAGAAATCCGGCCGGCTGCCTTTGATGGACCGATCTAGGGTCCGGTGGGTGCGTCGGCGTCAGGCTCCGGCGACGTACGTCGCACCGACGCCAGCAGCAGCTGGGCGACGTCGAGCACCTCGACCTCGTCGCCGGCGGAGCCCGTTGCCTGCAGCGAGGTCAGGCCGTCTGACAGCATCACCCTGCAGAAAGGACACCCGACCGCGATCTGCGAGGCACCGGTGGCTACCGCTTCCCTGGTGCGGTTGAGGTTGATCCGCTCGCCGATCGTCTCCTCCATCCACATCCGCGCCCCGCCGGCACCGCAGCAGAACGACTTCTCGGCGTTGCGCGGCATCTCCGTGAAGTTGGTGTCAGGGATGACGGCCAGCAGTTCGCGTGGAGGCTCATAGACCTGGTTGTGCCGACCGAGGAAGCACGGGTCGTGGTAGGTGATCGTGCGGCCCTTGATCGAGGTGTCGGTGGGTGCCACCGGGGTCAGCCGTCCTTCCCGCACCAACCGGTTGAGCAGTTGTGTGTGGTGGACCACTTCGAGCTCGACGCCGAACTGGGAGTACTCGTTCTTGAGGGTGTTGAAGCAGTGCGCGCAGGTGGAGACGACCTTCGTGGCTTTGGACTCTTTGAGCTGCTCGGCGTTCTGCATTGCCAGCTGTTGGAAGACGAACTCATTGCCCGAGCGTCGGGCCGGGTCGCCTGTGCACGTCTCACCATTGCCGAGCACGGCAAACGACACGTCGGCCTCGTGCAGCAGCTCCGCGACAGCTCGCGTGGTCTTCTTTGCCCGGTCCTCGTAGGCGCCGGCGCAGCCCACCCAGAACAACCACTCGACCTGGTCGAGGGTTTCGATGTCCTCGCCCACCTGTTTCACCGGGAACGGTAGGTCCTTCGCCCAGTCCATCCGGGCGGTCGATGACATGTTCCAGGGATTGCCCTTGTTTTCAAGGCCTTTGAACAACTGGTTGAGCTCGGTTGGGAAGTTCGACTCAACCAGCACCTGATAGCGCCGCATGTCCATGATGTGGTCGACGTGCTCGATGTCGACGGGGCATTGCTGCACGCAGGCGCCGCACGACGTACATGACCAGAGCACATCCGGATCGATGACGCCGTACGCCGTGGTGTCACCGATGAGTGGCCGCTCTGCCTCGCGGGTGATGGTGTCTGTCAGGCCGGCGCGTGCGCTGTCATCGGCCATCAGGTAGGGCGCCTTGGTGAACGCGTGGTCGCGCAGACCCATCACGAGAAGCTTGGGTGACAAGGGCTTCTCGGTATTCCACGCCGGGCACTGTGACTGGCACCGGCCGCACTCTGTGCAGGACGCGAAGTCGAGGAGTCCTTTCCAGGTGAAGTCCTCCACCTTGCCCACGCCGAACGCGGTGTCTTCGTCGAGCTCCTCGATGTTCTCGAAGTCGATCGGTGCGCCGCCGGACATCATCGGCTGCAGCGCACCAAGGGCGGGACCCCCGCCCGCCTCGCGCTTGAACCAGATGTTCGGCCAGGCGGTGAAGCGGTGCCACGCCACCCCCATCGTCGCGTTCAGCGCCAGCACGATCATCCAGGTGAACGAGATGACGATCTTGAGCATGGCGACCAGATAGATGAGGTTTTCGAGACTGGAGGTGCTGAGACCGGACAGTGCATCACCGATGAAGAACGTGAGTGGGTAGTGCTCAGTCGAGGGGTCGCTGTCGAGGGCGTACTCAGCCCCGCGCAAGGCGAGGATGCAGAGCCCGATCCCGACGATGACTGCCTCGACGAAGTAGCCCTGCCACATCCGCGACCCGGAGAACCGGCTGTAGCGGCCCACCGCGCCGGTTGGCCGGTTGCTCAGCCGGATCGCAATCAGCCCGAGGATCGACACGAGCATGAGCCAGGTGATCAACTCGGTCGCCCACTCGAAGACCACCCAGTGGCCGATCAGGGGAAGGGCGTACTCCGCATCGAACAGCTGGCCGAACGCGGTGACCAGCGTGAAGAAGAGGAAACCGAACCCGACGAAGACGAACCAGTGGAGGATCCCGACATGGCTCCACTGGAGCATCCGGGTATGTCCCAAAGTCTCCTTGAGCATGACTGCCCAGCGCGAGGCCTTCTGCGCTGACCGGCCGGTGACTTGCTGACCGGTCGAAACGACCGCCACGATCTGCCCGATGCCTCGTGCGAACAGCGCCACGGCAACGACCGTGATCGCCAGTGAAACGACGATCGCAAGCACCTGCATGGCGACTCCTTGCTCCCGCGTCCGCCACCCGGTCGACGCGGCGACCCTGGTGGAGTGACCCTAGAGGTCGCCACGATAGGGAATGTCGGCGGGCTGGCGCGTCAGGTCCGGGTCAGCGGCGGCGGCGCGACGGAGTCGGCTCCACCGGCTCGTCAGCTTGGAACTCGGACATCCGGCTCAGCCGCTCCGGATGGTTCTTGACGAACCACGGGTCCTGCGACATCAGCTCGTGGGCACGAGCGAATGCTTCGGCGGCCTCGGTCTGGCGTCGGAGTGCGACGAGCAGCTCACCTCGCTCCTCGTGCACGTAGCCGTCGTTGACACTCTCAGGCCGCTCGGCCAGCTCGTCCTGGATCGCGAGCGCTTCCTCGTAGCGGTGCATCGACCTGAGGGCGCGGGCCACGGTCCACCGGGCAATGGCGATCTCGCGTGCGCTGCCGTGCTCCTGGCGCGCTGCCAGGGACCCCTCGAAGTACGACAGGGCTCGTGTGAAGGACCCCGATTCGTGATAGTCCCAGCCCATGTTGTTGAGCAGTGTCGCGAACCATCGACGGGCGGCTGGGTCGCTCGACCCCCCCGCTTCCTCGATCGCGCGCTGGTTCCACTCCTTGGCCGCCTCGGGGCCGTCGGTGTGGCCGATGGCGATCGCGGTCATGTGGAGCGCGTCGACGGCCAGGCTCTCAACCTTGGCAGTCGACGCATACTCGTATGCCCGGTCGAAGAACGGGAGCGCCTGGACGTGCCTGCCTGCTGAGTTATGGATGCGCCCGCGCTCGATCTCGAGCCGTGCCTGCACATGGTTGCGTGCCTGGATCCCGGCCACGACCGCCAGATCAGCCTCGATCGAGTCGAGCGCCGCGAGCGCTCCGTCGTGGAAGCCTTGCAGTCCCAATGCGCGAGCAGCCTGAGTTTGGAGCACCAGGCCGGGCGCGGTGTTCCCCCCAGCCTGGTCGGACGCGATCTGAAACTCCTCGTACGAGGCCGCGGGGTCCGCGAAATCCCAGGTTTCCAGGATCAGTAGTTCGGTTTGTGCGGGTGTCATAGCCGGTGCCTTTCAGGCCTGAGGGTGCTCCCGGAGACGAGGCAAGACCGGTCGGGACTCGCCGGACCTCATCTGTGAGGGAGTGGCCACGTTCAGTGTGCAACGCCTAGCGCCTCGATGGGGCCGAACGAGCCGGAGTCCTCGAACTGTTTCCGGCGATAACACGCATCTGTCGCAGATGTCCGTCTCGTGCGGGCTTACCCATGGCGTGCTGGGCCGGGGACTCCTTCAACCGTGGGGCAGGCTCTCAGCCTGTGCAGGGCAGAATGGCCGGATGAGCTCAGTCGTCACCGTCGGCATCGGCCCCGTCTCGCGTGAGGACGTCGTCGCCGTCGCCCGCCACGGCGCTGGGGTTGTGCTCGCCGATGACGCCGTCGCCGCCGTCGAACGGTCCCGTGCCGTGGTCGAGAGGCTGGCGTCTGCCGTTACACCGTCATACGGCATATCGACGGGGTTCGGTGCCCTGGCAACGCGTCACATCGCTCCACCCATGCGCGCCCAGCTGCAACGCTCGCTGATCCGATCACACGCGGCCGGCTCCGGAGCAGAAGTGGAGACCGAGGTCGTTCGCGCGATGATGCTGCTTAGGCTGTCGACGCTCGCGACGGGACGGACCGGGATCCGGCTCGAAACAGCCCAAGCGCTGGCTGCCTTGCTCTCGGCTGGCGTGACGCCGATCGTGCACGAGTTCGGGAGTCTCGGCTGCTCCGGCGACCTCGCGCCGCTGGCCCACTGCGCCCTGGCGCTGATGGGCGAGGGAGACGTGCGCGACGACTCAGGCGTACGACGTCCGGCCGCCACCGTGCTCGCCGAGATCGGCGTCCAACCCGTGGAGCTCGCAGAGAAGGAAGGCCTTGCCCTCATCAACGGCACCGACGGGATGCTGGGCATGCTCGTGCTCGCTCTCCACGACCTCGACCGGCTGCTCACCGTCGCCGACATCGCAGCGGCCATGTCAGTGGAGGGTTTACTCGCGACGGATCGAGTCTTTGCCGCCGACCTGCAGGAGCTGCGCCCGCATCCCGGCCAGGCGCTCGCTGCCTCGAACCTGCGCGCGCTGCTCATCGGATCGGGCGTCGTGGCAAGCCATCGCGGACCCGACTGCAATCGCGTGCAGGACGCCTACTCACTGAGGTGTTCACCGCAAGTGCATGGTGCCGCGCGTGACACGGTGGCCTACGCGACGAGCGTCGCCGAGCGCGAGCTTGCGTCCACCATCGACAACCCGGTGGTGCTTGAGGACGGCCGCGTCGAGAGCAATGGCAACTTCCACGGTGCCCCGGTGGCGTACGTGCTCGACTTCCTGGCGATCCCGGTTGCTGATGTGGCGAGCATGGCGGAGCGCCGTACGGACCGGTTCCTCGACATGGCTCGCAACGCTGGACTGCCGCCGTTCCTTGCCGACGACCCGGGGGTGGACAGCGGCCACATGATCGCCCAGTACACGCAGGCCGCGATCGTCTCGGAGCTGAAGCGGATGGCCAACCCTGCCAGTGTCGACTCGATCCCCTCGAGTGCAATGCAGGAAGACCATGTGTCGATGGGCTGGTCGTCGGCGCGAAAGCTGCGACGGGGCGTCGATGGCCTCACGCGGGTCATCGCCATCGAAGTACTCACGGCAGCGCGGGGCATCGACATGCGCGCGCCGCTTGAGCCTTCCCCTGCTAACGCCGCGGTGATCGCAACCTTGCGCACGCACGTCGCTGGGCCGGGCCCCGACCGACACCTCGCGCCGGAGATTGAGGCAGCTGTCCAGCTAGTGGCCTCAGGGGCGATCGTTGACGCTGCGAACTCTGCTCTGCCGACCCCTCTCGTTTGACCGATCCCGACCAAGGAGCCTCCATGACCGCAGGCAGCTCTTCGCGCATCGTCCGTGCCGCGCGTGGCACGGACCTGACTGCCAGGTCGTGGCAGACAGAGGCACCTCTGCGGATGCTCATGAACAACCTCGACCCCGAGGTGGCCGAACATCCCGAGGAGCTGGTCGTCTACGGCGGTTCGGGCAAGGCAGCGCGGGACTGGCCGTCATACGACGCGATCGTGCGTTCGCTCACGGACCTGCAGCTTGACGAGACGTTGCTGGTCCAAAGTGGTCGACCGGTCGGGGTCATGCGCACGCATGAGTGGGCGCCTCGTGTGCTCATCGCCAACTCGAACCTGGTAGGCGACTGGGCCAACTGGGAGGAGTTCCGGCGGCTCGAACAGCTGGGACTCACGATGTACGGCCAGATGACCGCCGGGTCATGGATCTACATCGGCACGCAAGGCATCCTCCAGGGCACCTACGAGACGTTTGCTGCGATCGCGACCAAGCTCGCGGCGGCTGGCCGGCAATCGGACAGCGCCGGCTCGCTCGCCGGCACGATCACCCTGACGGCAGGTCTCGGCGGGATGGGTGGCGCCCAGCCGCTGGCGGTGACGATGAACGACGGCGTGTGCATCTGCATCGAGTGCGATGACTCTCGGATCAAGCGACGCATCGAGCACCGCTACCTCGACGTCCGGGCCGAGTCCCTCGCGCATGCCGTGGAGCTTGCCATCGCGGCCCGTGACGCACGTAAGCCCTTGTCTATTGGCGTTCTAGGCAACGCAGCACAGATGGTGCCCGAGCTGCTCGCGATGGACGCGCCGATTGACATCGTCACCGACCAGACCTCGGCACACGACCCGCTGATGTACCTCCCGGTCGGGGTCGACTTCGACGAATGGGTGACGTCTCGCGAAAAAGATCCGGCCGACTTCACCGACCGGGCGCGTGAATCGATGGCCCGGCACTGCGAGGCGATGGTTGGGTTCATGGACGCGGGCGCCGAGGTGTTCGACTACGGCAACTCGCTGCGAGCCGAAGCGCAGCTGGGTGGGTACGGCCGCGCGTTCGACTACCCGGGGTTCGTGCCGGCGTACATCCGGCCGCTGTTCTGCGAAGGCAAGGGACCGTTTCGGTGGGCTGCGCTGTCCGGCGACGCTCGTGACATCGACGCCACCGATCGCGCAATACTCGAGCTGTTCCCCGACAAAGACAACTTGCACAGGTGGATCAGCAAGGCACGTGACCTGGTGCACTACCAGGGACTGCCGGCACGGATCTGCTGGCTCGGGTACGGCGAGCGGCACCTGGCCGGGATGCGGTTCAACGAAATGGTGGCATCGGGCGAGCTGCAAGCGCCGCTCGTGATCGGTCGTGACCATCTCGACTGCGGATCGGTTGCGTCGCCGTACCGCGAGACCGAGTCCATGCTCGACGGGTCTGACGCCATCGCGGACTGGCCGCTGCTCAACGCGATGGTCAACGTGGCGTCCGGTGCCTCATGGGTGTCAATCCATCACGGCGGCGGTGTCGGCATCGGCCGCTCGATCCACGCCGGACAGGTGGTGGTCGTCGACGGAACCGACCTGGCCGGGCAGAAGGCCGAACGCGTCCTCACCAACGACCCGGGCATGGGCGTGATCCGACATGTGGACGCGGGCTACGACCGGGCATCGGAAGTGGCACACGAGCGCGAGGTCGCGATCCCCATGCAGTGAGCGTCAGGGTGTGCGCTCGGCATGCAACCACCGCAGCCAGCTCGCGAACTCATCAGGGTTGACGCCCTGGTCTGTCGGGAGCGCGAACGACGTGTGACCGGTCAGCTGGGTGTTCACATGTCCGAGGCCTCGCTGCCAGGACGACCGCTCGGCGGCGAGACGAGCCTCCGCCTCGGGGGTGGTGTCCAGCAGCACGGTCTTGATCGGGGCTGCGAAAACCCGGATGCCGACGATCTCGGTCCATCCGACTCGCGCTCGGTCTACGGCCACACCCGAGTGATCGATCACGGTCACAGGTCTTCCGGTCGCGACCCGCCAACCCAGAACGGGCAATCCGAGGACACCGAAGAAAGCGACTGCCAAGACACCGATGACCATGAGACCGCCACCTTCACCCATCATCACGACTCCAATGGCAACGAAGGCAACGCACACGACCAGGAGCACTGCGAGCTTGCCGCGCGCGCTCTTGAGCACGAGCCGACCGTTGCCCTGAATGTCGGCGGTCCAGCGCTGGGGATCGCTCTTCGCCATCAGCTTCCTTCCGTCAGTCACGTCTTGTTGCACTCAGGCTGTCATGCGTGCTTGCCCCACTGGCCACGGTGGACCACGTCATCGACGGGCTTGCGGCCGCGCCGCAGGGACGGCGACAAGGTGTCCGGCGCCCGATGGCCGACTGAAATGGCACCGATCGGCGTGTAGTGCGCAGGGATCGCGAACTCCGACCTTAACGTCGGCCACGCGGCGGTCGGAATTCCGAAGAAGCACGCACCCAGTCCTTCGTCGGTGGCCGTCTGAAGCATCAGCAGTGCGGCCATGCCGGTGTCGATGTCCCAGTACGGAACGGGCCAGCGACTCTCATCCCGATCGGTCCAGCCCTTGTCTGGCGCGGCATACCGGTCGAGGTAAGCCTCTTTGCACGACAGAGGCACGATGATCACCGGTGCACGCAGCATTCCGCTCAGCCAGCTGTCTGGCTGATCACCGCTCTCCCGGGTGCTGACCCAGAACCGCTGTACGTCGACGGCCGTGTCAAGCAGCAGGAAGCCCCAGCCTTGGCTGAAGCCAGCGCTCGGAGCGTGCAACGCGTTGGCCAGAATTCGCCCCACAATCGCCGGGTCGACGGGTTCGCTCGTGTAGTTGCGTATCATCCGTCGCCGGTTGACGACCTGCTGGAAATCCATCGACTTAGTCTCTTTCGCTCGGATCAGACCGCAGCGCAGCGTGTTGGAGCCATCCCGGGAATTGACCGCGCAGGCCGGCGGCACATTCTATGCTGGCGGGCGGCTCGACAAAGGTCGAGCAGCGCGGAGGAGCGACGTTCGCGCGTCAAGACTTCGTGGCGTTCAACGCCGACAGCCCTGGAGACGTCCTGTCCATGGCGCCCTCGTTCGACCGGCAGGTGTTTGCCGTCGAAGGGTCCGGCGATGCCATCTACGGGACTGCACTCAGTTCCGGCAAATGCGGTGGGTCGGTCTGCGGCGTCGCCTATAGTCGGGGCGACCAGGAGGACCGGCATGGCTAAGGCGTCAACCTCGGGTGCGGGCCCGGACATTGCCATCGTGGGCGCAGCGAGGAGCGGTACGTCGCTGCTCGCTTCGCAGCTCAGCGCACACCCGAACATCGATCCGGGCTCGGTCAAGGAACCTAACTTCTTCAGCCGCCGGCGCGACAATGATGCAGCGTGGTACGAGAGTCTGTACGCCGATCGTTCCCCTGATTTGCTGCGGCTCGACGGAAGTGTGTCCTATACATATCCGAAGTTCCCGGACGCACTGCAACTTCTTGCGAAAGCTTCTCCGGACGTCTTTGTCATCTACGTCGTGCGCGATCCAATTCCGCGCGCCGTTTCTCATTACCTCTTCTATCGGCATTACTTCCATAACGAAGCAGCGACCGACTTTGGCGCCGCGTTGCAGACGTCCTCCTTCTACGCCGATGTGAGCGATTACGAGCGTTGGCTCGATCTTCTCCGCGCCACCTTCACCGAAGAACGGGTGCTAGTCGTTCCATTCCCAGCGCTTCGCGATCCCGACTTCGAGGTCACGTCCGTCATCTGGAAGGAGTTGGGAATTAGCCAGGTGCCCGGCTTGAGTTCCGAAGGGTCGGCTCATCAGAACAACGTGGTCGAGTTCCGCCATCCCGTTGTCCGGAAGCTGGCACGCGCTCTTCGGCAGAGTCGGTGGTACCCGCAGGTGCGCGCGAGGCTCGGGGCTGATCGGATGCGGCGGCTCCGCTCCGTCGTCACCCGAAAGCCGGACCTGCCGACCAACAACGAGGTGCTGGCATCCTGCGACCCCGAGCAACTCGCCCGACTGACAGAGCTCGAGCAAAGAGCGCGGGATGCCGTCGGATCATGGCTCAGGACCCAAGACACCCGCTTGGGGCTCGCCTGGGCCGAGCACTGGGAGTTCGGCGAGCAGTGACCTCGCGATGGTGCTCAGGTCCGCTCGGCCACGACGGCTGCGTAGATCCGCTCCAGACCTTCAAGGCTCTTTGCCGGGGTGTGGAACGCCTCGTATGCCGCTCGAGCGTTTGCGCGCATCTGGCTCAAGCCGCCCGGGTCTGACGTCAGTTTGAGCACCGACCGCGCGAGCGACTCGGAGTCTCTCGTCTGGAAGGCCACGCCGGCTCCGGCCCTCAGCACCTGCGCGCTGATGTTCTCAAGGTCTGAACAGACGACTGGGGTCCCGGTCGCAAACGCTCGCAGGATGATCAGCGGCTGAGCTTCGTACCACTCCGAGGGGAATACCAGCATGTCTGCCGACGACAGCAGTTCGGACATGGCGTCCTCCTCGACCCAACCGAGGAAGTCGATCGCGGGGTTGGTCGCGGCCTCCTCCTCGACCAGCCGTCGGAGGGGACCGTCTCCGGCGACCTTGAGGGGCAGTTCATTGCCGACTGCCCGCCACGCTGCCAGCAGCGTGCGAATGCCCTTCTCCTCGACGAGGCGACCGGCGTAGAGCGCAAAGCCTGGGCTACCCTCACGTAGTTTCGGCGTGCCAGGGTCCTCGACTGAGTTGGGCTTGACGACGACATGGTCTGCCGGGATGCCGTCTCGGACGAGAAGTTCTGCGGCGAAGTCCGTCAGGGTGATGAATCGCGCGACATGACGCTCGAACGTCCCGATGGTCCGGTGGGTAGCCAGGGAAAGGGTGAGGGCTGTGCTGGCGCCAAAACTGGAGTGGTAGCAGCGGTGTCGAATCCCGGGCAGCTTGAAGGTCTTGCCGACGCAGTCCTCGCACGGCGATCCGTCCCGCAGACACGTGCCCACGATGCAGGAGTAGCGGTAGCTGTGGACGGTTGTCACCGCCGGACACCCCAGGTGCGAGATGGTGCGGAACACCGCAGGCGAGAGCAACGGAAAGGGCGTATGGACATGGACGACGTCGGGTTCGAAGTCCTTGATCCGGCGTTCGAGCTCTCGGCTGGCGGCGACATTCCAGATGGCATCGACAGACTGTCGCATCGTCGACATGCGGCGAGGACTCGCGGGCTCCAGGAAGTACTGCTCCACGGTGTGGCCGGCCGAGACCAGCAAGATCCCCTCGTCCTCGAGGACTTGGTCAGCGCCACCTCGCGCCGCATGTCGGTTGTGCGCCTGGAGAATTCGCATTCGTCATCCCGCCGTGTTCTTCATCAGCCGCAAGTCGGGGCGCAGCGTCAAGTGCGTTCGGACCCCAATCTTGCGCTGTGTGACCAGCCACATGGCGGCGAACACACCGACGGTGACGACCGCTGCCGAGACCCCGAGGCCGAGAACGCCGAACAGCAACGCGGCTGACGTACCGAAGATGACTCGTGCGCCTACGCCGCACCACTGGACAGTTGCCACCGCACCCTCGTGGTGGCTCATGATCAGGACCGTCCCGCACAGTCCCACGAGGACGTTGGCCAGGTTGCCCGCGGTCAGCAGGAGCAGAATGGGAGCAGCGTCGGAGAACCCGGGGCCGAACACCCAATTCAGCAACGTTTCGGGGATCACCAGCATCGGAATCCAGATAATGGCGGTCGCGGCAGTCGCCAGCGTCGCGCCCGTGCGGACCAGGCGTTCGAGTTTCTGATCCTCATCGCGCACGAGCAGTCGGGACACCACGGGCGCGAATACGACTTGCAGTGACGTCAGAGGGATCACCAGGAGCAGCGCCAACCGCTGGGCGGCGCCGAACTGCGACACGTCGACGCGGCTCAAGATAAGGCCTGCGAGCCAAAGCTCGACGGTCGAGTTGAGATAGGTGGCTGCCTGGTTGCTTGTGAACCGCCAGTCACGTCGCATCACGGTCCGGACATCTGCAAGCACGCCACCATGTATGTCGACGTGCCGCCACAGGGGCACGACACGGCTACGCGCCCAGATCACCGGAATGGCGAACCCTACGGCGGTCGCCCACAGGGCGCCGGCCAGACCTAGCTCGGGGAACAACTGCCAGACGAGCAGGAGCAGCAGGCCTTGCAGCACGGAGACGACGGCACCGCCGGAGCGGCCCTCGAGGAGGCTGGCGAGGCGTACCTGCCCGAATCCGCGCATGTAGTTGGCCCAGATCTTCTGTTGTCCGCTGAGCAGGACCAGCGCGCCGATTCCGAGCGAGGCTGACCATCGAGTCGGCTCGTCGGCGTCGATGAGGAAGTACGCGACGACGCCGGTGATGACGCTGAAAAGCGGCAACGTCACCAGTGAAACAGCGCGAACTCCGCGCCGCAGCTGGGCCAGGCCCGCGACGTCCGTCATCTCCAGCCGGGCGGCCTCACGCAGCCCGGATCGGTGGACTCCCAACAGGCCCACTTGGCCGACGAGGGTCGTGGCGGTGATGGCAATCACGAAATAGCCGAAGTCGTCGCTGCCGAGCCACCTGCTGGCGACGGCGTTGAGGAGCAGGTAGCCAAGGATCGCGACGCCGTACGACGCCGCGAACCACACCATGGCCCCACCGATGGAGACACGCTTACGCGCAGCGCTCACGCCCGAACCGGCTCTTTTACGTCGGACTCAGAGCGTGTTGCCTGGCCGTCGGTTCTCGATTCTCTAATCCGGTGTGTCGCCAGCGCGCCGGCTACGAAGCCGAGGGTGATCCACTCGACGGGGTTGATCAGGCCACCACCTGACGTGCCGAACCGCACGATCGGGAGGACGAAGGCGGCGGCCACCGGCACCAGGGCGATGGGTTCCAGGTGCAGTCTGAGCATCAGGGCCAGCCACGTGAAGATGATTGACAGCAGGACCACGGCGGCCGGGAGGGCGACGAAGATGCCCCCTCTAAGCAGCGCATCGAGCACGAAGTTGTGAGAGCTTTCGCCTTGGGTGTCAACTCCGCCGGTGAGAAAGTGCGCAGGAATCTGCGAGAATGCCTGGTCATACAAACCTTGACGCGCCTCGTATGACGATGTGTCTGCCGTAAATCGGGTCCACAGTACGGCAGCTGATCCTGACACCACGGCCACTGCGGCGATCACAAAGAACACGTATGCCATCGCCACCTGGCGCGTGCGGAGCTCAAACGCGCGCACAGACCTGAACAGCGAGATGGCCGGCCAGGCGGCGGCCGCAATGATGATCGATCGGCTCAACGAGCTGATCAGCAGCACAGCACTCGTGAGCATGGACAGCTGGTACAACGCGAGCTGGAGACGTCCCCGCAGCGGCCTGCACTTGGCGGCCCAGGCGGAGATGTACATCGAGCACAACACAGCGCCGAAGACCTCGTGTCGAATGTTTCCCCGCACCGTGGCTTCGTCATACCCGAAGCCGACGAAGGCGTTCTTGAAGAGCTCCTTCTGGAAAATCTCAGGATCGCCAGATGCGATGGTCTGAGCGAAGACCTTCGGCGGGCTCACGCCATTGAGGAGCATCGAGTAGGAAAGGGCGAGCAGAACAGACAGGGCCGCCACTGCCGCCGACCAGCGCAGCAGTTCCAGCGCTTTTGTTTCGCGACTCGAGCCAGCCCGGTAGACGAACGCGCCCACCGTCAGGAACACCCCCAGATAGAGAAACTCCTTGAGCGGACCCCTGGGCAGCTCTGAGTGGTAGAGCTGGATGATGGACCACATCGTGAGCATGATGATGTTGGCGATCACGAAGTAGCCGAGCTGTCGCTGAAGCGGAGCGGTCGCCCGGATGCGGTATCGCATGAGAAAAAAGGCTGCAAACGCGAGGATCGCGAGCTGATGCAAGCGGCCGACACCAAGAGGCGTGGATGTGATCACGAACCATTGCAGGGGGAGCGCCGCCAGTGTCGCCATAAAGGCCCACTTCATCGGGGCTCCTTTCGCGAAACTCGGGGGTCCTCACTCTGGAGGGCGCTCGCCGGGATCCTCAGGTCTGCCAACGAGATGATTGCGAACGGCCCCACGGCCGAACCTTGGCTATATCATGGCAGTAATCACGCAAACCGACTCGATTCTGGGGGGACGCACTCGTGGACAATGACGTCATCGATCTGCATGCACAGTCCGTTGTGCTGCGGCGCCGTTGGCGTGTCATCGTTCTCATGACTCTGCTGGGGCTTGGCGCAGCGTACGCACTTGCCTACGCGGAGACGCCCACCTATATCGCCAGAGCCGAAGTCCTCGTTGATCCACTCACATCTCAGACACCGGCAAACGGCGTGCTCGTCCAACCAGAGGAAGTGTCGACCCAGCTCCAGGTGCTCGGCTCAGTGCCCGTGGCCAACTTGGTCATCAAGGAGCTTGGCCTGCCGGACACTCCCTCACAACTGCTCAAGACCGTGACCGTGATCTCTGTCGATGACACACGCGTGCTGTCGGTCGAGGCGACTCGCACCAGCGCAGAGGACGCTGCCGCGATTGCCAACGCATTCGGCGAGCACTACCTCGACTTCCGCAAGAGTGGCGCCGTCGCCCAGGCCGAAGCCGGTCGGCAAGCGATCTCCGAGCAGTTCAGCACCATTGAGGACCTGCTCTCGGCCATCGACGAGCAGCTCGAGACGGCGACCGGGAGTGAGGAGGCAGCGCTCCAGGCGCAACGACAAGGCTTGCTCATCCAGCTGAGCCAGCTGTCCAGCGAGCTCTCAGCGCTGAACACGTCAGGCACCGGCACTCTCGAAGGTGGGCAGATCCTGCGCCCAGCCGATGTCCCCGCCAATCAGGCAGCTCCTCGACCGATCCGGATGGCGTTGCTCGGTGCGATCGTCGGATTCATGCTCGGGGTCGGCCTGGCATATGTCCGTGACCGTTACGACGACGCCGTACGAGATGAGCGCCGCCTCGAAGAGGCACTGGCAGGGCGACCGATCCTTGGCCACATCCCCCACTGGTCAGGCTCGCGGTCCGGCCGGATCGTGACACTCATCGAGCCGCACTCCGCTACGAGCGAGGCCTATCGAGCGCTGAGTACGAACGTCCGGTTCCTGTTGGCTGCCGCCGTTGCGAACCAGCCGGGACGTCCGGCAAACCGGACGTTGCTTGTCTCCTCGGCGGGGCCGGGCGAGGGCAAGACGTCAGTCGCTGCGAACCTGGCTGTGGCCGCATGCGGCGTCGGGCTTAAGGTCATTTTGGTCGACGCCGATCTGCGGCAGCCGCGGTTGTCCCATCTGTTCGGGCTGGGAGACTCACCCGGCCTTTCCGACGTGCTGGCCGGCGGCGACTCCGCTCGCGACCATCTGATCGACGTGGGTGTCGACAACCTCCGCGTGTTGCCCGGAGGCTCCGCGCCACCGAATCCGGCCGAGCTCCTCGCCTCCCCGGCGGCAAAAGCGTTGATCCGTGAGCTCAGGAAGGACTGCGACCTGCTCATCTTCGACAGTGCACCCATCCTGCGCGTGGCCGACTCGCTTGAGCTCGTCGCGGAAGCCGGTGTGGTGCTCCTGGTCGCTCGAAACGGCCAGAGCCGCCTGCGTAACCTGACCGCCACCGTTGCCCGGGTCAAGCAGGTGGGTGGCGAGGTCGCAGGTGCCGTGTTCAACGACATTGCGCCGCGTACCAGTGGTTTCACGCAGGGATATGGCGCGCCGCCAGTGAAGCCTGACAAGGCCGGCGACAAGCAGTCGTCGAAACCGCCGAGGTCATCCCGGAAGGACTCCAGCAGGCATGAGATAGATCAGGCAGCCCGAGATTCCGACGATGACCGCAGGGTCATGCCGAAGTCTCGGCGCTGAGCGGTTCCCTTTCGTCACTCGGTGCGCCGAACAGGTAGTCCGATGCTGTCGCTGTGAGGGCAGCGATCTCCTGGGCGATTGCCGAGGTAGCCGCGAGGTCGAGCCCACCGGGGTCAGTGACATCCTCAAGGTCGTCAGCCGCGGCGACCACAGCCCGAGACCGGTGGAGGGCCCTGACCTTCGCAGCTAGCGGCGCGGGCGGAGAGGAAATCGCGCTGCAGAGTCGGACCAGCTCTCGCAACGTGAACACCCGAGTGAGCGCTTGCGGCTGCATCCGGCTGACCGTCGTACGTTGGGCCTCAGTCATGGTCACGATCAGGTCGCTTCCACGCACCAGCGCAGCGTCAATTCTGTGGGCTTCGTGCGTGGACAGATCGATGCCCAGATCGCGGGCTGCCGTCTGCATGTTATCGATGGCAGGCGCATATTCAGTCACGATGAGACCGGCACTGGTGACCACCACCGGATTGGCCGGCCCGAGGTGAACGTCGGCCGACCTCCGAAGCAGTTCAGTGGCCAGCGGACTGCGGGCCTGGTTGGCTCCGCAGACGACCAAGATACTCACGATGTCATCCACGCCCGGCCTCCCGGTCACGACGTTGCGCGACGGCCAGCATGTGCGGATAGAGCCGCGGGTTCCAACCGCCGCCGCCTGCTTCGAGCCGCACAGATCGGACAAACATCTCCAGCAGATACAACGACGACACCAGCGAGACCGCGTCGTCGGCAACTCCCATCGCCCTCAGATCCTTCTCGGCAGCGTCGACCGCTTCTACCGCAGCATCGAGGCCGCGGTGAGGCACCGTGTGCTGAAAGTGCCAGTGCAGGGCGTCGAAGCCTACCGGCACAGACGCTGCACTGTGCTCCCAGTCCCATGCGGCCACGCGTCCGTCGACCTTGCCCAGGTTCCAGGCCACCCAGTCGCCGTGCCACCGGCCGTACCGAAGTGGCGTGGGGCGAGCACACAACCTGTCCAACCATGCCGAGAGCACACGGGACTCGTCGCTCGGGAAGGCCATGGCTTGCCGCAGGCCGCGGCAGTAGTCGGACTCTGCCAGCCGCTGGACTGATGTCTGGCCAGAGTTGGCGATGTCCAGGAGTACGTCGGGATCCGCAGCCGGTGGTGTCGTCCAGCGCCGCATGGTCTCGGGCAGCGCCCCCGAGACGGCGTAGACCTGATCCCGCCACGTGCCGCTCGCCACGAGCACCGGTGCGATGACATGGCTCAGCTTCCCGCGCACAGCTTCCAAGGAATCCGCCTCTGTTCGCACCATCTCGCGGGTGGCCTCAGACCAACCCACCTTGGCGTAGCCGACGGGGCGACCTGCGGGGTCAAAGAGCTGCAGGGTGGGTTTGACGTTGGGGTTGACGCGGCGGACGGACATCGCAGCCTGCAGACCGTTACATCCGAGTTCGTCAGCGAGATGCGACATGAGCAGCCACTCTGCGCGTGCCTGTGGTGGGACGCTGCTGTCGATGCTCACCACGACGCGATCTCGAAAGACCGCCCGCGCCGCGCCGGTACCGAATGCCCCCGCCAGGGCAAGCTGCCGCGCTCGCGTCTTCGGCGGCTTCACCGCGTTGTACTTCCAGAAGCTGTTCACCGCAGCGGCACGTGATCCGAGCGGCACCAGAAACCTCGCCCGAGCAGCGTTAGGGATCACGGCGTAACGCTCGACCACGACATGACCTTCCGGCACGCGCGAGAGGCTGACAGAGACGGGCGACGATCCGTCGTCGGGGCCCCAAACCCTGTGCACCAGCGACCCCAGGTTTGATTCTGGGTCGGGGCTCGTCACAGGAGAATCCTCTCGGCGCCCGTCGAGGCGCCGGCGTGGAGACCGCGACCTAGTGGGAATGACGAGACTCCCATCCGAAGTCCTCACCCAAGACCTGGTAGAGGGCGGCGTTGTGGGGGCGATAGTACTCCGCAAGTCGCGCGGCCGTGGCAGCAGCCATGGGTTCGCGGGGTCGTTCGTTGTACTTGGAAAGCGGAACGGAGTCGACAACGGGAATCCCGAGGAACTCCTGCACACGGACGAAGACGTCCTCGGGATCCTCGAACATGGACTCCGCCTTGAGGATCAACACCTGATCGGGCGGCAGAGCAGCAATCCATGGTTCAAGGTGCTCGAGGTAACGGCCACGCGCCAGGTACGAGTGGTTGTCATGGTCGAACGAGTAGTACGTCGGATCCGTTGAAAGCCGTTCGAGGTCGACGCCCGCAAGGCGCCGGTCCTCAGCGTCGATGGCTGCTTCGAACGTCGGCTGGTCCTCGGTGCCGGTGGCTCGACGGTCCCAGTAGTTAGAGTAGGCGCGCGACACCGGATCACGAAGTAGCGCGATGACCTTCACATTAGGTGCAGTCTCCTTCACTCGATGCGGTGCCGCTGGGTGGAACATGTAGTAGGGGCTCGCTTCACCAACGACCGTCACGCCACCTGTGCGACGCGCCCTCGTCGCTCGCGAACGGGCAGTGGGGAAGTGCGATGCGTACCAACGTGGACCCTTCGAATAGTTGATGTCGAAGTAGTGGGAGCTCTTGAGCCGCTGACTCGTGGGGAACATCCTGGCAACGTTCGGGTGCTGGACCAGCCAGTTCGTCAGAGAGGTCGTCCCCCCCTTCTTCGTGCCAATGATGAGATAGTCGGGCAGGGGTCTCGACGAGGCCGTCGCGGCGCCGTACCGCCTGATCGTGTCGCGAACCACCACCTGCACTCTTCGCGGGACGGGCTTTCGCAGCTTCTCGACGTAATCCGGCAGCTCCATGCCTCTTTTTGGCGCCGATGACACGTTATCCCACCCCAACATTGCGCGGCCTCCGATGATGTAGGCATCCTATCCCCCAGGATGGGGCGGTCGAATACACTTTATAAATGTTGCAATGCTCTGACTTCAAAATCGATATCATTGGTTGAATTGACGGGACGCCGGTCCTTGTGGATCGTAGCGGCCTGGCGGTCCTACGTCAGTCCGGGTCCACGAAGGCCGAACGGAGTAGTCTTGCGCTTCTTGCATGTGACCGAGGTGGACGCCGGAGGGGTGCTCAGCCTGATGCGCGCCTACACCACCGAACAGGAGCGCCGCGGACACGAAGTGCATCTGCTGGCACCAGAGCCGATGGGCATGCCCGACGATAGATGGCACCGATGGAGCATCGACCGAAGGCACCCACACACCTATCCAGGCGCCATCGCCCGGCTGCGTGCGGTGATTACTGAGTTCGACCCTGACGTCACGCATCTGCACTCGTTCTTTGCGGGAGTGTTCGGACGCGTCGTCCCTCGTTCGCTGCCGGGGTCGACGGCGGTGGTGTATCAACCCCACAGTTGGGCTTTCGATGCGGTAGATCGCCAGTGGCTGCGCAAAGGCGTTGTGGCATGGGAGCGATATGCAGCTCGAGGTACCGACTTCTTGGTCGGCAACTGTGCGGAGGAGATTCAGGAAGGCCACGACCACGGAGTCAGCATTCCGGCCCGAGCCCTAGGCCTTCCAGTCGACATCGCCATGTTCAGTCCGCCGGATTCGGCGGAGCGGGCACGGCTACGCATTCGGAACGGCTTCGACACAAGGGTTGTGGCGTTGTGTGTGGGCAGGCTTTCTCGGCAAAAGGCACAGGATCGACTAGTCGCAGCCTGGGAGCAGGCTCCCGTTCCCGACACCCTGCTCGTCCTAGTCGGAGGCGGCGACGACACACCGTTGCGTGCACTAGCGCCTACCGAATGGGGTCGCTCGATTCTAAGCGTCGGCCACCAGGACGACATCCGCTCATGGCTGCAATCCGGAGATCTGCTCATTCAGTCGTCTCGCTATGAGGGCCAGTCGGTCGCTGTGGCTGAAGCCCTCGCATGTGGGTTGCCAGTGATTGCCCTCGACGTCAACGGCTCTCATGACGCCATCGAGTCCGGCCCGCTGCCTGCTGCTGGTTCAGTCGTCGAACAGGGTGACGTGCCGCGCCTGCTGAAGGAACTATCTGCCCGGGTCGCGGACCCGGCGCTCCTCCAGCGGGAGTCCTTGGCGGCGCGGCAGCGGGCAGTCGAGTTGTTTGCCGCCGGGCCGGTTATCGATGTCCTTGATGGGGCATACGCGGAAGCACGACGTCGCCGATCGTCGAGAGACTGACACATGGTTGAAGGCCAGCCCCCGAACTTCGCGATCGTTGGCGCCGCGAGGTCGGGGAGTACCGCTGTCGCGGAGGCGTTGAGGGGTCATCCTGAGGCGTTCGTGTGTCAACCCAAGGAGCCCCACTACTACGCGTTCGCAGGTCAGCCGATGCGATTCGCGGGACCGGGTGATGACGCAACGATCAATCGTGTCGCTCAGACAAATCGAGGTGAATTCCTCGCACTGTTCGCAGGCAGTGCTGATTACGTCGCTCGGGGTGATGGTTCGGTTTCTTCGCTCTATTACCATGACCAGGCCATCAAGTCTATTCAAGACATCAACCCGGCAATGCGGATCATCATTATCCTCAGGCACCCGGTAGAACGAGCCTTCTCGAGCTACCAGTACCTGCGGTTGCGCGGGTTCGAGCCCCAAGAGAGCTTCCTTGACGCGGTCGCAGAGGAAGGCGACCGGCGTCAGGCGAACTGGCACCACCTCTGGCATTACACGTCCATGAGCTACTACGCCGAGCCCGTTGAGCGGTTCATCGACGCGTTCGGTCGCGAGCAGGTTGGCGTCTGGTTCTACGACGACCTTGTGAGTGACCCGTCGAACTGCATCAACAGCATCTATGAGTTCCTGAAGCTGGATCCTCAACTCGCACCCGACCCTGTACCGCGTGTCAACGCTTCCGGTACGCCGCGGCGAAAAGGTCTCCAGAAGCTGATCGGATGGGCCAGCCGACACGAGACCTTGCGCAAGGGGATGAAAGCAGTGGTGCCTTTTGGGCTCCGCGAAGCGATACGTTCGGCCAACCTCCAAGCAACTGCTGCCTCCCCAGAGGACCTGCGCGCGCTGGCACCACTCTTCCGCGAGGATCTGGCGAAGCTCGAGGCGACGCTGGAGCGCAGTGTGCCGGACTGGACCGACCAGCGGTGATCGAGCGTGTCGAGATCACGGTCTCGACACGCTCGACCACCGGAGTTCGTCTCGACCGGCGGCGTTCCTCGACCGGAGAGTCAGCCCGGGGCGCCAGCTCAGGGGAGTGGTGCGAACGCAATACCCTTGTGGTACTTACCGCCGAAGCGTGTGCTGTCACTGGCGACCCACAGACCTTGGTCCGTAACGAAGAAGTCCTGACCACCCTGTGCAGCGGGCTTCGGCGGGTCCCACGCCAGCGCCTTTCCGCTGACAGGATCGATAGCGCCGATCCCAAGCCGGTCGACTGCGCCGGGACCCTTGCTGTCCTTACCGAGCGGGTTGTCCAACCACCGATTGTGCCCCTGGACGTAGACGGCAACGCCAGTGACGGCGACCGAGTGCAGGGTGTCGCCACCGGTGTAGTTGATCCACGTCGGCTTCACAGGATTGGTGATGTTGGTCTCGAACCTGGCCGCTGCGTCGCACACAGCGGTCCCGATCTCCGCGGTTGTGTTGGGCACGAACCCGGTCGCGGCGAAGACGAAGTAACTGCCGTCGGGCGAGAAGTCGACGTCGTCGAGGTAGGCCTGGCGGGTTGGTGTGTTCGAGATGCATTTGTTGTCGAGTGGCGGGTAGTACCAGGCGTTGAGGGAAGCGGCGGTTGTCCCAAGGTCGAGCATGAACGCCCGCCTGCGGTTCACGCCGTCCACAGCCGTGAAGTTGCCGACGCCGATGAGCTTGGTGCCGGCAGGGTTGACGGCGAACCGATAGACCTCAGTCTTGTTCGGGGCCAGCGGCAATACTCCGGTGATCGGGAGGTTGATGTAGCTCGTGTTCTTCCCCGTGGTTGGGTCCAGCGCGAGCAACCGCTGCTTGAAGGTGCCACTCACCAGCAGGCGGCCATTGACCAAGCGGATCTCGCTGACCCTTCCGTTGTTGATATTCGGATCGAATGTCGTGTCGAGGGCCCCAGTCTGAGCGTCGAGCTTGGCGATGGCTGCGCGCGCGAAGCCGTTGACGGTCGTGAACTGTCCGCCCACATAGATCGAGTTCCCCACCCCCAAGAGAGAGAACACGGTGCCGTCGAGGATTGGGGCGAAGCTGCGAATGGCAGGGGAGGCTGCGTCGAACGCCGCGATGTTGTGCCGAACGTAGGGAGTGGTTCGCAGGTTGTTCTCTATGGAGTGGAACTTGCCACCGACATACATGGTGCCGTTGAGCTCGGCGATCGCCAGCGCAAGGGGTTTCGAAACCGTGCCGTCGCTCAAGAGGTGCGGCGTGGTCGTCGCGGCTACTTCACTGACCACAGTCGGTTGTGCGATCGAGCCGCCCGCGACGCCTCCAGTGCCGAACACCAGGCCGGTCAGCGCCATCGCTGTCATCAATAACGTCGGTCGCTTGTATTTCATGAGGTCCCCCCTCGTTCGGCGGCTGAGCCCGTCAGCGCTCTGAGCGCACGTGCGGTGAGCTGCCTTGCTGTGCTGGACCTGAATACTGTACTCGGCGGAATGCGCCGGATCTTCATTTCTTCAAATTCTCAGAATGACCATCGGACTGACGGGAATTGTCACGCATTGCATTCCCTCAATGGCGCAGAGTGATGCTTGATTCAAACCTAAACGATGTGCAACTGCTGAGCTACTTGCAGTAGCGGATGGCCGGACCTTTGGCTGCCCGACCACCCGCCACGGTCTCTAGGGCAATGGCGCGAACGCGATGCCTCGGTGGTACCTGCCGCCGAAGTAGGTGCTGTCGCTTGCCACCCACAGTCCCTCGGGCGTCACGAGCATGTCTTGTCCACCCTGCTTCGCGGGCTTGGTCGGGTTCCATGGCATCGCCATCCCGGTGATCGGGTCGATCGCGCCGATACCTGGCCGGTCAACCGCCCCCGGCCCTCGGGTATCAGCACCGCTCGGGTTGTCCAGCCAGCGGTTATGACCCTGTACGTACACGGCCGCTCCGGTCACTGCCACTGAGTGCAAGGTGTCCCCACCGGTGTAGTTGATCCAGGTCGGCTTCGTCGGATTGACGATGTTAGTCTCGAATCGAGCCGCGGCGTCGCACACAGCCAAACCGATCTCCGCAGTGGTGAGGGGGATGAACCCGCCGGCGGCGAACACGAAGTAACTACCGTCGGGGGAGAAGTCGACGTCGTCGAGGTAGGACTGGCGGATTGGGTTGACCGACCAGCACTTCTTGTCGAACTGCTGGTAGTACCACGGATTCAGGGTGGCGGACGTGGCGCCCAGCGTGAGCATGAATGCGCGTTGCCGGTTGATGCCGTTGACGGCAGTGAAGTTGCCAACTGCCACCAGAAGCGTTCCCTGCGGGTTGATCGCGAAACGCTCGACCGTGGTCTTGACGTTGATCAAGGGGAGGACGCCCGTGATCGGGAGGTCGATGTAGTGAGTGTCGGCACCGGTCTCCGGGTTAAGCGCAACCAGTCGCTTCGGGAACGAACCGCCCACGATGAGCCGCCCGTTGACCATTCGCATCTCCTTGACGCGTGATCCGTTGATCGGCGGGTGGAAGTCCGGGTCGATGGCACCCGTCTCAGCGTCGAGCTTGGCGATGCCGCCACGGCTCACGCCGTCAACGGTCTTAAACTTGCCACCGACGAACACGGAGTCGCCGACGCCCAGGAGCGAAAAGACCTGCCCGTCCAGAATCGGATCAAAGCTTGCGTTCACTGCCCCGGTGGCAGCATCGAAGGACATGACGTTTCCTCGGACGTACGTCGTGGTGCGCGCCGCGTTGGACACCGCCTGGAAATTGCCACCGACGTACATGGTGCCGGCAGACTCATCGATCGCGAGAGCAAGCGGATGTGGGACAGCCGTAGTCGCCTGCAGGTGGGGGGTCCAGTTGGCGGCCGTTTCGCTGACTACTTCTGGATGCGTGGTTTGGCCAGTCGCCGAGGTGACGGTGCCAAACGTGGAGCCTGCTAAGGCCGCCGCGAATACGAACAACAGCGGCTTGTTGTACCTCATGAATCCCCCTGTCGAAGGCTGAACCCCGACGGTGCGTGCGCGCCTGCGCGGTGGACTGCCTGTGAACTGTAGATCGGACACTACGACGCAGGAATGGCGACAAGAGAGCTTTTCGAAAAAGCAGTGTGAGTGGGGTAGTAGCCAGTCCCGGACAGCCACTCTGTGCGACCATGAAATCGCCGAGAGTAGCGGTTCGCATTGATTATGGGCGCGATCGATCCATGGGTGGTGATCGTCAACTAACCTCGATGGCGACGAGCTCGCCGGCCAGGGATACGGACACGCTCCTGGTGTGTGGCCGCGCAGCCACCGGGTGCAGACTCGTTGCTGGCTCATAGACCGCGACCGTATGTGCCCGCTCGAGATCCACCGTCACCACATCTGGATGCACTCGAAGGCTGCGTCCCTCGGGGTACGTGGTGGCCACGTCCACATCACGCCACAAGAGGATGTAGTGTTTTCCGTCGCGTTTCTGGACGAGCAACTGTTGCAGGTCGTTGCTGCCCCCGGTGATGCGCATGGCAAGGCCAGCCGGATGGAAGGAGCTCCCGCGGTCAGACAACAGCTTGAGAAACCGTTGGGTCGCGAAGAACTCCGGCTTCTTGCGCCAGGTATCCGGTGTCGCCGTGGAGACGCTGCCTTCAGTCATTGCTACCAGGCCGAAATGTGCCTCGAGGTCAGCCGTGGAGTTGATGCTCGCCTGACTGCGCATGTTGATGACGTCGGGATCGTCCAGCAGCTCGAACCGCCCGTAGATCGCGCCACGCCGGAAGAAGTCACAGATACCTCGAACGGCGTACGTCGCGGACGCCGCCTCGGGCACAGTCTGTCCTGCGTTGTCCTGAAGTGAGTTGTTGTAGCCGGTCTCGGAAAAGATCCACCGCTCTGCATGGGGAAAGCACGGCGCGAGAATCGCCATGTGTGCGTCGATGTTTCGGGTGGGACTCTTGCCGCGGTTGTACATGTGGGCGTTCGCGAATCGATCGCACCACGCGCTCAGGTCGCCAAGCTCAGTAGCCCTGGCCGGCGTGACGTCCGACCGTGTCGAGGGGCCTGCAACCGGGATGTCCCGCGTTAGTGGGTTGGTTTTTGCCTGCTCCCACAGCGCCTGCTGCATGACGCGAGCATGTGCAGCCCACTTGGGGTCGAAGGTCCCGTCCACCTCGTTGCAACCTCCGAACGAGTGCATCAGTGCGCTGAGGTCGCCGCCGAGCTGTGGGCCATAAACGGAGGCAAGCACCTCCATGACTTCTCTGTTGGCCTCCGCGGCGTTCGGCCAGTCCGCGAGTTCAGCGACTGTTCCGTGCCAGCGCACACCGGAGTTCGCCAGGTCGAGCATCGCTTGCTGCTGGGTGCGCGCAGCGGTCGAAGAGCCGGCGACGATCCGTTCCCGGATTATGCGGACGCCTAGCTCTCTCACGAGATCGACCACGGCAGCAGTCTGGCCGTAGACGGTACTCGTGAAGTAGGTCTTCGTGTTGAGGCAGTACGACGCGCAGAGATCCTCGGCCATGCTGGCCGGGAAGACGGAGAACCCCCGGTCATGCACTCGTGAGTCGCCCCTGAGCGAGGCGGCTGCCAGCACGACAGCACCGGCAGAGAGGAACGTCCGTCTGTCCAACTGATGCACCGCCGGAGTCGCTGGAGTGAGCCGCCAGGCTACAAGGCAAAGCGGGCGAATGTGGCTAGGTCGTGAAGGGTCCGTGGCGTACTCGAGTCATCACCGCGGGTTGACAGGACTGCAATCGGCACCATGATTGGTCTGGACCATTGGTCTACCCGTCGAGCACCCTGAGCCTTCCCGGAGCCGCTTGCATGATCGTGATTGCGCTGGCGTCCGGTACGTCGGCCGACGGAATCGACGTGGGCGTCTGCGATCTTCGGTTGACCGCCGACGGCGAGATCACCCTGCAGTTGCTGGCGTCGGGCTGCCACCCGTGGCCTGACGGCGTCGGCGAGCAGATCCTCGGCATGCTGCCTCCGCAGCACACCACAGCCGCAGAGCTGTGCGCCCTCGACACCGCGATCGGGCAGGCCGTAGGTGCGGCCGCTCGTCGCGAGATCGTTGAGGGCTGCGGCGCGGATGCGGAGCTGATCGCCTCCCCCGGGCAGACGGTGCACCACGAAGTCCAGGACGGGCAGTGTCTCGGGACGCTCCAGCTAGGACAGCCAGCCTGGGTGGCTGAGGCGACCGGGCTGCCGGTTGTCTCCGACCTGCGGGCCCGAGATGTCAGCGCCGGCGGCCATGGTGCACCGATGGCGAGCACCCTCGATGCCTTGTGGCTCGCCGGACCAGGTGGGCCACGCGTCGCCCTCAACCTCGGCGGGATCGCAAACGTGACGGTGGTCGGTGACTCAGAGGAGGATGTCCTCGCCTGGGACACCGGGCCGGCCAACTGCCTGATCGACATTGCCGCGGCACGAGCGTCGGAGGGTGAGGAGCGGTTCGACCGCGACGGGTTGCTCGCCCGGTCAGGCAAGATCCGCCCGGACCTGCTCGAGGCGCTGTTGGCACACCCCTACTTCGGCAGCGCTCCGCCTGCTTCGACGGGACGTGAGACGTTCTCGGGCGAATACCTTGACGGCGTACTCCGCACGCTCCCGGAGGTCGAGCCGGCGGATTTCGTTGCCACGCTGACCGAGCTGACCGCAGTCACGGTCGCTGACGCCTTGCGGGCTTACGACGTAGTCGAGGTCGTTGCGTCGGGAGGCGGCACCCGCAACCCTGTCCTGATGGAGTCCCTGGCCCGCACCCTGGGCGACACAAAGCTGAGCACCAGCGATGCGCTGGGTCTGCCCGCATCGGCCAAGGAAGTCGCAATGTGGGCACTCCTCGGATTCCTCACCTGGCACGGGATACCCGGGGCGACCCGGGCCACGGGCGCACGTGAGCAACGGATTTTGGGACGGATCAGCCCGGGGATCAGCGCGTTGCGGCTGCCGGCGCCGGTAGACGAGCCAGTACGTCGGCTGCGCGTCTTGCAGTCCATACAGAGAGGGGACGCATGACAGGGACGGCTCTGCGGTTGGAGATCGCGCAGCAACCCGAGGTGGCCGCCAACATGATCGAGCGCTGCTGGCCGATGCTGGACGAGTGGCGATCCGCCATGCAGATGGACGATCTCGACGGGCTGATGCTGGCCGCCCGGGGAAGCTCCGACAACGCGGCGAGGTACGCGCAATACCTCTGGAGTATTCGCCTCGGTCTGCCCGTGATGCTGGCGACGCCGAGTATCGGCACCATCTACGGCGCCCAGGTCGACATGAGCCGCTGGGGCGTCGTCGCAATCTCCCAGTCCGGTGCATCTCCGGACATCGTGTCGGTGGTCAAGAGGTCCCGCGCCCTCGGTAGTCGCACGATGGCGATCACGAACGACGCCGACTCCCCGCTCGCGCAGGCCGCGCATGTCGTGCTTGACCTCGAGACCGGCCCGGAGGTGTCCGTGGCCGCGAGCAAGACCTACACCGCCTCCGTGCTCGCCGTGGCCCTCGTCGGCGTGTCGCTGGGTGAGCGAGCCGACCGGAAGCAGGCCGAGCATGACCTCCAGCGGGTCCCCGAGGCGATGGAGGCGGCGGTCAGCCTGACCACGGGCGTCGATGAGGCGGCAGGTGTGCTCGCGGGTGTCAACCGCTCTGTCGTGGTCGGGCGGGGGCTGAACCTGAGCACCGCTCACGAGACGGCACTCAAACTGACTGAACTGACGGGGGTGCTCGTCGCGCCGTACTCGCCCGCTGACCTGCTGCACGGGCCCGTCGCCGCCGTCGGGCCGGACGTGCCTGTCGTCCTCGTCGCCCCGGATGAGCCGGCCAGTGCGAGCGTGCTTGACGTCATACCCGAACTGCGTCGGCGGTCTTCGCCCGTCGTGCTCATCCGGCAGCGCACCGACGACACGGACCCGAGTCCTGCGACCGGCGTCCACGACGTCGTACTGCCGCCGCGCGCCCGGGTCGAGGGCTGGCTCACTCCCTTGACCGCGGTTGTTCCGGGTCAGCTGCTTGCCCTCGACGTCGCACAGAGCCGCGGCATCGACGTCGACCGACCGGGCGGGCTGTCCAAGGTGACGCTGACGACCTGAGGGGACGGCATTGGCGGCAGGGCTGCGATAGTTGCCGGGATGACGTTCGAGCGGATGTGGCGTGACCTGCAGCCGATCGGCCGCAACCCGCGGTCCGGCGGATACTTCCGCCCACCGTTCGGTTCGGCCGAGCGGGAGTGCGCTGACTGGTACGCCGAGGAGGCCGCCCGTCGCGGCCTCATCATCGATCGAGACGGCCAGGGCAATGCTATTGCGTGGTGGCGACCCGATGGCGTGGATGGTAGCGGGATCCTCATCGGTTCACACTTGGACTCCGTCGACGACGGTGGCGCCTTCGACGGGCCGCTTGGCGTCGTGTCATCCTTCGCGGCCATCGACGCGTTACGCGACACTGGCTTCACGCCGGGACGACCCATCGGAGTCGCGATGTTCGTCGAGGAGGAGGGCACGCGATTCGGCCTTGCCTGCTTGGGCTCTCGGCTCGCCACCGGTCTGACTGATGTCGAGCGGGCACGTGAGCTCCGCGATCGTGATGGCGTCTTTCTCCTGGATGCGATGTCGTCCGCTGGTCTCGATCCCCAGCTGGGCAAGTCGGGTCTGCTGGACCAGGTCGAGCTGTTCGTCGAGCTCCATGTCGAGCAGGGCCGCGACCTCGTCGACCGGGATCGAGCCGTCGCGGTGGCATCGGCGAGCTGGGCGCACGGTCGCTGGCGTTTCGACTTCACCGGTGAGCCGAACCATGCGGGCGCGACCGGGATGGATGATCGTCACGACCCGATGCTCACCTACGCGATGACGGTCCTGGCGACCAACAAGCAGGCGCGGATCGCCGACGCCCGGGCGACGTTCGGGCGCGTCGCCGTGCAGCCGAACGCCACGAACGCGATCCCGTCCGCCGTCCAGGCGTGGCTAGACGCCAGGGGAGCAGATGCCGGTCGGCTGGCTGAGCTGGTGGCCAGCATCGAGCGGCAGGCGGGGGAGCGCAGCCTTCGAGACGGCACCTCGGTGACTGTCGTCGCGGAGTCGGTGACGCCGACGGTCGACTTCGATGCCGCGTTGTCGAGGCGGATCGCGGCCATCCTCGATGATGCCCCGCAGATCCCCACTGGCGCGGGCCACGACGCCGCGATCCTGCAGCTTGCTGGGATTCCCTCCGCGATGCTGTTCGTCCGCAACCCCACCGGCGTCTCGCACTCGCCGCTGGAGTTCGCGGAGACGGCGGACTGCCTGGCGGGGGTGGATGCACTGACTGATGTGCTTCGCGAGCTCGCCGCATGACGACGTACTGGTGCGAGCGCGCCTGGGTGGGGCCGGGCGACATTGCCTCGGACGTAGCCATCGAGGTCGACGGCAACCGCATCACATCAGTGCGGCGTGACCAGCCTCAAGGGACGGCGTTTCGCCTTACTGGCTTGACGATTCCCGGGTTCGCGAACTGCCACAGTCACGCGTTTCATCGGGCGCTCCGTGGTCGCGCACAGCAGGACCGCGGCACGTTCTGGACGTGGCGAGACACCATGTATCGGGTTGCCGAGCGCCTCGACCCGGAGAGTTACTACGACCTTGCACTTGCGACCTATCGGGAGATGCTGCTCGCGGGAATCACGGCAGTGGGGGAGTTCCACTACATCCACCACGCCCCTGACGGTGGCGGATATGCCGACCCGAATGCCATGGGGCGAGCGGTGGTGGCCGCGGCCGCCGACGCCGGCCTGCGCATCACGCTGCTCGACACGTGTTACGTGTCGGCTGGCTTCGGAGCGCCGCCCGCAGGAGTCCAGCGGCGGTTCAGCGACGGCGACGCCGAGCGATGGGCTGTGCGGGTCGAGGCGATGGACGACCTGCCTGCTGGTGCACTGGTCGGGTCGGCCATCCACTCGGTCCGGGCGGTGCCGCGCGACCAGCTGGCGACCGTCGGTCAGGCACGGCCACAGTCACCACTGCACGTGCACGTGTCGGAGCAGGTCGCCGAGAACGCCGCATGCCTGGAGGCCTATGGCAGTACGCCGACCCAGCTGTTGGCCGAGGCCGGTCTGCTGTCGGATCGGCTGACTGCGGTGCACGCCACCCACCTCACCGACGACGACATCGGGCTCCTCGGGCGCGGTGGCAGCATCGTGTGTTTCTGTCCGACGACTGAGCGAGACCTCGCGGACGGGATCGGTCCGGCGCGTGAGCTCGTCGCTGCGGGGTCAACGCTGACCCTAGGCTCCGACAGCCATGCGGTGATCGAGATGTTCGAGGAGATGCGTGCCGTCGAGATGAACGCGCGGCTCGGATCGCAACGACGCGGGCACTTCTCAGCCCACGAGCTGCTGTCGGCTTCAACCGGGGACGGACACAGGTCGCTCGGCTTTCCCGACAAAGCCGCGCTCGAGACGGGCGCGTGGGCCGACCTGGTCACGATCGACACGACCAGCCCGCGTACCGCCGGTGCAAATGCCGGTGCGGAGGCCGTGGTGTTCGCCGCATCCACGGCCGACATCACGCATGTCGTTGCGAGCGGGCGGGTCATCGATCTCGACACCGACTCCGTCGGACGCGAGCTCGCCAAGGCCATCGATGCGGTGGTGCTCTCGTGATGAGATCGTTCTTCACGGTGAGGGGCTGATGGTGTCGCTGCTGGTCGACCATGTGGGCGAACTGGTCACGAACGACCCGTCGCTTGGAGACGGGTCACCGCTCGGTCTGCTGCGCGACGCGGCATTTGTCGTCGAGGGAGATCGCGTTGCGTGGGTCGGCGAGGGCGCGGCTGCGCCGGCCGCCGACGAGAGCATCGACGCGTGGGGCGCGACCGTGGTGCCGGGCTTCGTCGACAGCCATGCGCATCTCGTGTTCGCCGGCGACAGGGCCGAGGAGTTCGCGGCTCGGATGGAGGGCAGGCCCTACTCGGCCGGCGGGATCGCGACAACCGTGCGCGCCACCCGCGCAGCGGGCGACGAGGCCCTGCGTCATACCGTCGCGCGGTTGGTCGGCGAAATGGGCCGCCAAGGCACCACGACCGTCGAGATCAAGTCGGGCTACGGCCTGACCGCTCACGACGAGGCGCGGAGTCTTGCGATCGCCGCGCGACTTCACCGATGAGACGACGTACCTGGGCGCACACGTAGTGCCGGCGGAGTTCGCCGACGACACGGCAGGCTACGTCGACCTCGTGACGGGCGGGATGCTCGCGGCCGCGGCGCCGTATGCCCGCTGGGTCGATGTGTTCTGCGAGCGCGGCGCCTTTGACGCCGACCAGGCATCGGCGATCCTGCGCGCGGGTATGTCGGCGGGCCTTCAGCCACGCATCCACGCCAACCAACTGGGCCATGGACCCGGCATCGGTGTCGCGTGTGAGGTAGGCGCGGCCTCGGCCGACCATTGCACGTTCGCCACCGACGAGGACCGCGACAACCTCGCGCAGGCGGGTGTCGTGGCGACGCTGCTGCCGGGGGTGGAGTTCTCGACGAGGTCGCCCTACCCTGACGCGCGAGCAATGCTGGCAGCCGGCGTCACGGTTGCGTTGGCCACCGACTGCAACCCGGGCTCGTGCTACACGTCGTCGATGCCGCTGTGCATCGCGCTCGCGGTGCGTGAGATGCGAATGTCACCTGCTGAAGCGTTGTGGTCGGCAACCGCGGGTGGGGCCGCTGCGTTGCGGCGCGACGATGTCGGTGGGCTGGGAGTTGGCGCGCGCGCCGACTTCGCGGTGCTCGGCGCTCCGTCGTACGTTCACCTCGCGTACCGGCCGGGCGTGCCGCTGGTCGGAGCCGTCTACCGCCGCGGCCAGCGCCTCGCCTAGCCCTGCCGAGTCGCCAACTCCCGCCGTCCGAAACGCCAACTCCCGCCCTCCGATATGGTTCGGAAGGGCGGGACCTGACGTTTCGAGGGCGGAAGCTGGCGATTCGCCGATCAGACGAGGACGCGTTCACCGCCGGGCTGCTCGCTGATCTCGTCGGGCTCGACATCGTGCTTCTTACCCAACTCGCTCGGCCACCACATGTGCCGGCCGACGTCGAGGTTGAGAGCCGTCACCAGCACGGACCGCACGACGATCGTGTCGAGCAGAACGCCCAGGGCCACCGCAAAGCCGAGCTCGGCCAAGAAGACCATCGGAATCGTGCCCAAGGCGGCGAACGTGCCCGCCAGCACCAGGCCGGCCGAGGTGATCACGCCTCCCGTCGAGGCAAGGCCGATCAAGGCACCGCGCCTGGTCCCGTACTTCAGGGCTTCCTCTCGCACCCGGCTCATCAAGAAGATGTTGTAGTCGATACCGAGGGCGACGAGGAACACGAAGACGAACAGCGGGAAGCCGGCGTCTGCTCCACCGAAACCAAAGACGTGATTGAACACCAGGGCGCTGATCCCAAGAGCAGCACCGAAGCTCAGCACGACAGTGGCAATCAGAATCAATGGCGCAACGAGCGCCCTCAGCAAGATGGCGAGGATGAGGAAGACGACGATGAGCACGATCGGGATGATCAGCTTGTTGTCTGCATCGGCCGCCGCGAGCGTGTCGGCAAAGATGGCAGAGTCACCGCCGACCTTGGCGTCTGCCTCGGGCACAGCGTGGACCGCATCGCGCACAAGCGCGACAGTGTCTTGTGCCGCCTCGCTGTCCGCGCCCACCGTCAGAGTTCCGTCGATGCGTGCGAGGCCATCGCTGACGACCGGCTCGCTCACCTGGGAGATACCCTCGACGCTGGCCATCGCCTCACCGACCTCACCTGCCTGGTCAGCGTTGCTGATGACCACGACCGGCGATGCGCCGCCCGCGTCGAAGTGCTGTGAGTAGATCTCCTGTCCCACAATCGACTCCGGCTTGTTGACGAAGCTGTCCTCGTAGCTCAACCCCTTGGCGTCGAGCTGGAGCATCCCGAGTGCCAACGCCGCGAGGACGAGCGAGCTCACCGCCCAGACTGCGCGTGGGGCGACGGAGATCCGCTGACCCAGCCGCGCCCAGATGCCATCGGCTGTGTGGTCGACCGACCCGAGGTGCGGCGTCAGCGGCCAGAAGATGTACCTGCCGAAGATGACCAGCAGTGCCGGCAGCAGGGTCAGCATGGCGAGCATGCCGACGCCGATGCCGATGGCCAGCACGGGCCCCATGCCTGCCGTTGAGTTCAGCTCGGCGAAGGACAGGCAGAGCATGCCGATTACGACTGTGCTGCCGCTTGCGAAGATGGCAGGGCCCGCTCGGTGCAGGGCCAGAGCCATCGCGTCGTGGCGATCCTCGTGAGTCCGGAGCTCTTCTCGGTATCGGGCCACGAGGAGCAGGGCGTAGTCGGTCCCGGCGCCGAACACCAGGACGGCCAGAATTCCCGTGGTCTGGGCGTTGACGGTGATGACATCGCCCTTCGCGAGCAGATAGATGATGCCCTGCGCAGCACCTAGTGCCATCGCGGCGGAGATCAGCGGGAACAGCCACAGGACTGGGCTGCGGTAGGTGATGAGCAGCAAGACGATGACGACGATCCCGGCCGCGACCAGGAGCCGACCGTCGATGCCGGCAAATGCTTCGGCAAAGTCCCCGTTGACGCCACCTGGGCCGGTGACGTGGACCGACATTCCGTCCTGGCCATCGCCGACCACGTCACGGATCTCAGGTATGACGTCGGCAAGCGCCTCCCAGCCGGCTTCGCCGATCGTGATCGGCACGATCACCTGGAGCGCCTGGCCGTCTTCGGACTCGAGCGGTCCCAGGACCTCGTCATCGATGACGAACTCGATGTCCTTGATGGACTCTGCGTGGCCGGTAGCGACCTCGCGGTCTGCGTCGGTGATGCCGTCAGGGCGCTCATAGACGATCACCGCGGGCAACACGTCGGTGTCCTGGAACTTCTCCTGAAGCTCGAGCGCCTGGGTCGATTCGGCACTTTCAGGTAGCCACGATGACGTCTCGTTGTCCTCGACGCTGGTGAGCTTGCCGGCCAATGGGCCGGCAACGGCGAGCAACGCCACCCAGAAGAGCACCACCACCCACTTCATGCGGCGCCCTGTCAACGAGCCAGCGATCTGCCTATGCATTGGGTTTCCCTCCCCGCGATTGAAAAACTCGTGAGAACTTATCGAGTCGGTCAGAGACCGTCAACTTAGTTAATGATCAACTTGGTATGACGTCGCCCACACGTCCTCCCGACCCGGTCGAACGGGCGGTTGGGGCCCCCACGCGAGGGCCAGTTGAACTGTCGACCGTCACGTGACCTCCGCGGGAACCTTGTCTTCCTGCGGGGCCGGCCCCTGACGCGGGGCAAGCGGTGACGGCTCCACCCGAAGAATGCGCGCGACCCACACCGGCAGCCACCAGTTCCATCGACCAAAGGTGGTGACCAGGGCGGGCACGAGCAGGGCGCGCACGATCGTGGCGTCGATGAGGATGCCGACTCCGAGGGCTGTCCCCAGCACTTTGATGTCGGTCCCCGGGGACGACGCGAGTGCCGAGAAGGCGAAGAAGAGGATCAACGCCGCCGACGTGACAAGACGCCCGGTCCGGCCGATCCCGGTGATGACCGCCATGTTGGTGTCACCGGTGCGGTCGTACTCCTCACGCATCCTGGCCAGGATGAAGACCTCATAGTCCATGGAGAGCCCGAACAGGAAAGCGAAGATGAGCACCGGCAGCCAGAACGTGATGGCGCCGGTCTCGCTGACGCTGAAGATCGCATCGGACCCATTGCCCATCTGCCAGAAGAAGACGACCACTCCGAACACAGCCGCAAGCGAGAGCAGGTTGAGGATCACCGCCTTGAACGGCAGCACCACTGAACGGAATGTGCGGACCAGCAACACGAACGTGATCAGCGAGATCAACGCCAGCACATAGGGGAACTTGTCGTAAACCGCGCTGTCGTAGTCCTCGACCGTCGCACCGAGACCCGCAACCAAAACCGCACCGTCAACGGCGCCCTCAACGGCTTCTCTCACGTCGTCGACCACCGCGGTGCCGGAACTGTCGACGGTGACGTCTGTGGGGAGTACGTCGACGACCGCCGAGTCCCCTTCGGTGCTGCCGACGACGGCCATCTGGACACCATCGACTCCACGGGCCGCCTCTGCCGCCGCGTCGGCCTCACTGGCCGGCACCAGTACCTCGATAGGCGTCAGGATTCCCCCTCCAACCCCGCCGTCGCTCAAGGTCTGCAGGGCCTCGAACCGCGGGCCGCTGCGTGCTTGGGACTCAAGGCCCGACTGGCCGATCTTGAGACTGAACACAGGAGCGATGAGGATTGCCAGCATCGCGAGAGCTGCCGCGGTCGCGAGGAAGCGGTGCGCGACGATGAACCGTGCCCACGCCGACCAGCCGCGCGACGCCTTGCCCTCGTGGCGGATGCGTGGGTAGTCGATGCGAGGACCGACGCTCGACAACAGAGCCGGCAGCAACGTCAGGACGACTGACACGGACACAAGCGGGATCAGCATGCCGCCGATTCCCATGCTGCGCAGGAACGGGACGGGGACGACGAGCAACGCGACGAGGCTGATGGCGACGGTTACCCCCGAAGCCAACACGGCGTGCCCAGCGGTCTTCATCGCGACAATGACGGCTTCCTCGTTGTCGCGCCCGTGCGCTCGCTCCTCACGCCATCGGGAGACGAGAAGCAGCGAGTAGTCGATCGCAACCCCGAGCCCGATCAAGGCGATCAGGAACTGCACGATTACGCTCACGTCGCTGAACGTCGTCAGGAGTAGGACGAGCATGAAGGTCGTCAGGATCGACACCGCCGCGATCAGCATCGGGAGCAGGGCCAGGAACGACGCGTACACAAAGATCAAGACCAGCAACGCGCCGGCCGCGCCGAACAGCGTCTCGACCAGGACGCTCGGACCTTCCGTGTCGCCGCCAGCTGCGAGCAGACCGTATGACGTCAGGCCACTCTCGAACCCGTGACCCTCGGCTGCCTCGGTGAGCGCGGGCTCGAGCGGTACCTCGACATAGGGGCCGAACGCAACGGGGATCGGAGCCTGCATGAGGGCGAACGTCGTCCGCCCGTCATCAGTGATGAACCCCTCGTCGCCCGTGCTCGCGAACGTGACGACGCGCAGTGGCATGGCCTGAATCGCTGTCAGGGTGGGGTCTTCTCGCACAGCCGTCGCGGCAGTGTCGAAGATATCCGTGATGGCGTCCTGGTTGTCCTGGACGGTTTCACCCTCGGGCACCGTGACGACCGCAACGTAGGTGTCGAACGTGCTGACGCCGTAGGTCTCGATGAGCTGCTGCTCCGCATCATCGCCAGGCTGACCGGGCAGCGAGAAGTCGAGCGACAGGCGGTCACTGAGCGCGCTGGCAGAGAACATGCCGCCGAGGAAGAGCACCAGCCACACGGCACTGACGATGCGGCGGTGATGCATGACTAGTCGGGCCAGACGCTCCACGACGTGCTCCCTCCCAGGCAAACTCCCTCCGGAAGGTATCCCCGGCCGTGGGTAAACGTCAACTTACTTAACGATCAATCTGGTGAACTCATGGCTAAGATCAGGGAGAACCCTGATGTTTCGCTCTGGTGGAGGTGATCGTCGTGGCGACGACGTCGCTCGGGCCGCCCACGCTGACCCGTCACATCGGTTATCTCCTCAGACGGGCGTACGTCCTCGCGAGCGACTGCGCCCGGGCGTGCATCCCCGACGACACCCATCTGCGCGAGGTCGCCATCTTGGCGCTGCTCGCCGAGCGGGCGCCGATGTCGCAACGGGAGCTGGGCGAGCTCCTTCTCGTCAACCGGTCCGCGATGGTCAAGTTCGTCGACTCGATGGAGGCCAAGGGCTGGGTTCTCCGTGAGCGCAACCCGCAGGACCGTCGCTCCTACGCCCTGCAAGTGACCAAGAGCGGACGCCGTGTGCTCGCAGACCGACTCAATGACCTGAGCCACGGCGATGACGTGCTGACCGCGCGGCTGACACAGCGTGATCGCCGATGGCTCAACCACGCGCTCTTCGACCTTCTCGACAGCAGGGAGCTCGCTCCGATCGCCTCGCTGTCGCAGCACTCCGGATACCTCATCGCCCAGGCACACCGGCAGATGCGACGGCGCGCGGTCGCGCGACTGGCTCCTCTCGGTCTCGACCCACGCGATTTCGGGGTCTTGTCGGTGCTCGCGGCCAACCGTCCCTGTTCGCAGAACCAGCTCGCCGCCAACCTCGGCGTCAGCCCGCCGGCCGCGCTCGGGTTCGTCGACGAGCTCGAGGCGGCGCGGCTGGTAGTCAGGGAGCGCAGTTCTGCAGACCGACGCGTGTACGACGTACAGCTGACGGCCGAAGGCCAGCGGCGACTCGAGGCCGCTCAACGCGTCGCCACCGAGCTCGAGCACGACCTCGCCGTCCGGCTCGGCGACCGCGACGAGGAGCTGCGCCGGCTCCTGATCAAGCTGCTGACCTAGCCGATCCCGCTGGTCGAGCCTGTCGAGACCACCGGGACTTCGCCGGTCGAGCCTGTCGAGAGCACCGGAATTTCCTTGGCACCCCAGGAATGTTTGCGCAGGTCAGGCGTTGTAATGTGCGTAAGACCTGAGCGTGCTGGGCGCAACTCTTTGAGTTCTGCGCTCGGCACCGGTAAACATGAGTCCCCCTGACTCAATTCTTCGAAAGGTAAGACCACCATGGCTCGTGCGGTCGGAATCGACCTGGGCACGACGAACTCCGTCGTCGCCGTCCTTGAAGGTGGAGAACCCACCGTCATCGCCAACGCCGAGGGTGCTCGGACCACCCCCTCGGTCGTCGCCTTCGCCAAGAACGGCGAAGTGCTCGTCGGCGAAGTCGCCAAGCGCCAAGCGGTCACGAACGTTGACCGCACCATCCGCTCCGTCAAGCGGCAGATGGGCACCGACTGGTCCCAGAAGATCGATGACAAGACGTTCACGCCGCAGCAGATCTCGGCGTTCATCCTGCAGAAGCTCAAGCGCGACGCCGAGTCGTATCTCGGTGAGACAGTCGACGACGCGGTGATCACCGTGCCGGCGTACTTCAGCGACGCTCAGCGCCAGGCGACGAAGGAAGCCGGTGAGATCGCCGGCCTCAACGTGCAGCGCATCGTCAACGAGCCGACGGCGGCAGCGCTCGCCTATGGGCTCGACAAGGAGTCCGACCAGACGATCCTCGTCTTCGACCTCGGCGGCGGCACGTTCGACGTGTCCCTGCTCGAGATCGGCGACGGCGTCGTCGAGGTGAAGGCCACCAGCGGCGACAACCACCTCGGCGGCGATGACTGGGATACCCGGATCGTCGAGTGGATGGTCGACAAGTTCAAGAACGCCCACGGCACTGACCTGGGTGCCGACAAGATTGCCAGGCAGCGGCTTCAGGAGGCCGCGGAGAAGGCGAAGATCGAGCTCTCGTCATCGTCGGAGACGAGCATCCACCTCCCCTACATCACGCTGAGCGAGACCGGCCCGCTCCACTTCGAGGAGAAGCTCACTCGCAGCGAGTTCCAGAAGATGACGTCCGACCTGCTCGACCGCACCAAGCAGCCGTTCGCTCAGGTCATGAAGGACGCGGCTGTCACGGTCGAGCAGATCGACCACGTCATCCTCGTGGGCGGCTCCACCCGGATGCCCGCCGTGACCGAGGCGGTCAAGGAGATGACGAAGGGCAAGGAGCCCAACAAGGGCGTCAACCCCGACGAGGTGGTCGCGGTCGGCGCGGCTCTGCAGTCCGGTGTCCTTAAGGGCGAAGTCAAGGATGTCCTGCTGCTCGACGTCACGCCGCTCAGCCTTGGCATCGAGACCAAGGGCGGCGTGATGACCACGCTGATCGAGCGCAACACAACGATCCCGACCAAGCGCTCAGAGGTGTTCAGTACGGCGGCCGACAACCAACCGTCTGTGGGCATCCAGGTCTACCAGGGCGAGCGTCAGATGGCGGCTCATAACCAGCTGCTCGGCAACTTCGAGCTGACCGGGCTGCCGCCTGCACCCCGCGGGATTCCGCAGATCGAGGTCACGTTCGACATCGACGCTAACGGCATCGTGCACGTGTCGGCGAAGGACCGCGGCACTGGCCGCGAGCAGTCGATGACGATCACCGGTGGCTCCGCGTTGTCGAAGGAAGACATCGACAAAATGATCCGCGACGCCGAGCAGTATGCCGACGAGGATCGCCAGCGCAAGGAAGCGGTGGAGCTGCGCAACCAGGCAGAGTCTGCGGTCTACTCGACCGAGAAGTTCCTCAGCGAGAACGCCGACAAGGTCCCCGCCGACGTCAAGACCGAGGTCGAGGCCGACCTCGCCGAGGTCAAGACGGCCCTCGAAGGTGAAGACAACGACGCGATCTCGACAGCGTCGGCCAAGCTCGCGACCTCGAGCCAGAAGATGGGCACCGCCATGTACGAAGCAGCCGCCGCCGCAGAAGCGGCCGGTCCGGCTTCGGCGGACGAAACAGCCTCCGATGACGACGTCGTAGATGCTGAGATCGTCGACGAGCCCGGCGACTCCGCGAGCGACGACGCCGGCCCCGACGGTGCCGACAAGGGTGAGAGCAAGTGACGTTAGACCCCAACGAGTTCGAGGGGCAGAGTCGTGAAGGGGTGGTGTTCCGCGACAAACGGCGGATCGACCCCGACACCGGCAAGGTGAGGGAGCCGGTCGCGGCTCCGACGTCCGACCCGGAACTGGCCGGTGAAGACTCGGAGTCGCAGCCGGCGACCCCCTCGCCGCCTGATGCGGAGGCTGCACTGGCCGAGCGCACCGCAGACCTGCAGCGCCTGCAGGCCGAGTACGTCAACTACAAGCGACGTGTCGACCGCGACCGCGACGGCGTTCGCACGTCAGCGGTCGCGTCGGTGCTGACCGGGCTGCTCCCGGTGCTCGACGACATCGGCCGCGCCCGTGACCACGGCGAGCTGACCGGTGGCTTCAAGGCCGTGGCCGACTCGCTCGAGCGCACCCTCCAGGGTTTCGGGCTAGTGGCGTTCGGTCAGGCGGGCGACCCCTTCGACCCCCGGATCCATGAGGCGCTCATGCACAACTACTCCGACAAGGTCGCGGAGCCGGTGGCGGAGACTGTCCTACAAGTCGGTTACAAGCTCGGTGACCGGGTGCTGCGACCTGCTCGGGTCGCCGTGGCCGAGCCGGAGCCGACAAGCGAGGCGGCAGCAACCGACGCTGCCGGCAGCGAAGGCGCTCCGACGACGTACGACGCCGCAGGCAGCGAGACGGAGGGCGCTGCGGACGACGACGGCTTCGCCGCAGGCAGTGACAGTCCCGACGAGAGGTGACGAGGAGGTGACCGCATGAGCCCAGCCGACTGGGCGTCGAAGGACTTCTACCAGGTCCTCGGCGTCACCAAGGATGCGTCTGCCGACGAGATCAAGAAGGCCTACCGCAAGCTCGCGCGCGTCAACCACCCCGACTCCAAGCCGGGTGACGACGCCGCTGAGGAGCGGTTCAAGTCGATCTCCGAGGCCTACTCGGTGTTGTCCGACCCCGACAAGCGCAAGGACTACGACGAGCAGCGGGCGTACTTCGGATCGGGCGGCTTCCGCCCGGGCGGCACCTCCGGCGGCTTCGACGTCTCCGACCTGTTCGGAGCCGGTCGCGGTGGTGGCGACGGCGGGCTTGGTGACCTGTTCGGCGGCCTCTTCGGCGGCGGCAGGGTGCGCACGTCGCAGCCGAGGCGCGGTCAAGACGTCGAGACGGAGACGACCCTCACGTTCGAGCAGGCGCTCGAGGGGATGACCGTCTCGTTGCGACTGAGCAGCGAGGCCGCGTGTGCTGCCTGCTCCGGCACCGGGGCCCGCGCCGGCACGATGCCGCGGGTCTGCGCCACGTGTGGTGGCTCGGGCATGCAGACGTCCAACCAGGCCGGTGGGTTTGCGATGACCGAGACGTGTCGCGACTGCCGCGGTCGCGGCCTCGTCGTCGAAGACCCGTGCCCGGTCTGCCATGGCTCGGGCCGTGGCTCATCAACCCGCACCATCAACGCGCGGCTTCCTGCCGGCGTGAAAGACGGCCAGCGAGTCAGGCTGCGCGGCAAGGGCGCTCCCGGTGAGTCCGGCGGGCCGCCGGGGGATCTCTACGTCGTCGCTCACGTCCGGCCGCACCCCGTCTTCGGTCGCAAGGACGACCACCTCACGTTGACCGTGCCCGTTCGCTTTGACGAGGCCGCGCTCGGTGCCGAGATCGCCGTGCCGACGCTAGGTGCGGGGCACGTGACGCTCAAGATCCCGGCGGGCACGCCGAACGGTCGTACCTTCCGCGTCAAAGGCCGGGGAGCAACACGTCGTGACGGCACCAGGGGAGACCTGCTGGTGACTGTCGAGATCGAGACGCCTGCCGCTCTTGACGAAGCTTCCCGCGCAGCCGTCGAAGCGCTTCGAGCTGCCTCGGCAGACCACGACCCCCGAGCAACCCTGATGCAACGAGGATCCGCCGATGTCTAGAGCACGACTCACGTTCGAGGTCAGCGACCCTGACGCACCGGTTTTCGTCATCAGCGTCGCAGCCGAGCTGAGCGGGATGCATCCGCAGACCCTGCGGGGCTACGACCGGATCGGGCTGGTGAGCCCAGGTCGGGCAGGCGGCGGCGGTCGCCGTTACTCGCTGCGCGACATCGAACTGCTCCGCACCGTCCATCAACTCACGTCGTCCGGCATCGGCATCGAGGGAGTGCGCCGCATCCTCGAGCTCGAACACCAGGTTGCCGCGCTTCAGTCGCGCATCGCCGAGCTCGAGGCCGACATCGAAGTCGCCGTCGAGATGGCGCTCCCGAACCTGCCGGTGCTGCGCGCCGCCACGGCGATGACGCGCTACCGACCACCCACATCACAAGGCGGTTGATCATGGACCCCACCAAGTTCACCCATCGCAGCCAGGAGGCGATCGGAGCCGCCGCTGAGCTCGCCAAGACGGCTGGCAACCCGGCGGTCGAGCCGGCACACCTGCTTGCCGCGTTGCTCGGTCAGACCGACGGAATAGCCCGGCCGCTCCTCGAGGCTGTCGGAGTCGAGCCTGCGAACGTCGCGCGCGACCTGTCTGACGTGCTGGCGAAGCTGTCGTCGGCGACCGGCGCGACCGTCGCGTCGCCGGCATATGGCCGCCCGACCGTGGCCGCGCTGGAGTCGGCGACCCAGCTGGCCGAGTCTCTTGGCGACGAGTACGTCTCGACCGAGCATCTCCTCGTCGGGCTTGCCTCAGTCGACAGCCCTGTCAAGGAGCTGCTCGAGCGCACGGGGGCCAGTGCCGCAGCTCTGCAAGGTGCGTTCGACGCCGTCCGCGGCTCTCAGCGCGTCACGACTCCCGACCCGGAGGCGACCTACCAGGCTCTCGAGAAGTACGCCGTCGACCTGACCGGGGCGGCACGCGACGGCAAGCTCGATCCCGTCATCGGCCGTGACAGCGAGATTCGGCGCGTGGTCCAGGTGCTGTCGCGACGTACCAAGAACAACCCCGTGCTCATCGGCGAGCCCGGAGTCGGCAAGACCGCCGTCGTCGAAGGGCTTGCACAGCGCATCGTCGCCGGCGACGTGCCGGAGTCGCTGCGTGGTCGACGGCTGTTGTCGCTCGACCTCGCTGCGATGGTGGCCGGAGCGAAGTACCGCGGTGAGTTCGAGGAGCGGCTCAAAGCCGTGCTGGAGGAGATCAAGAGCTCCGAAGGCCAGGTCATCACGTTCATCGACGAGCTCCACACCGTCGTCGGGGCCGGGGCAAGTGGCGACTCCGCCATGGACGCCGGCAACATGCTCAAGCCGATGCTTGCTCGCGGTGAGCTGCGGATGATCGGCGCCACGACACTCGACGAGTACCGCGAGCGGATCGAGAAGGACCCTGCGTTGGAGCGGCGGTTCCAGCAGGTCTTCGTGGGCGAGCCGAGCGTCGAAGACACGATCGCGATCCTGCGCGGCCTGAAGGAGCGTTACGAAGCGCACCACAAGGTGTCGATCTCTGACTCGGCCCTGGTAGCAGCCGCGACGTTGTCGCACCGCTACATCACCGGCCGCCGTCTGCCCGACAAGGCCATCGACCTCGTCGACGAGGCATCGTCGCGGCTGCGGATGGAGATCGACTCGAGCCCGGTCGAGGTCGACGAGCTTCGCCGCACTGTCGACCGTCTCAAGATGGAGGAGTTCCATCTCGAGAAGGAGGGGGACCCCGCCTCCGTCCAGCGCCTCGAGACCTTGCGAGCCGAGCTGGCCGACTCGGAAGAGTCGCTGCGCAGCCTCGAGGCGCGATGGGAACGCGAGAAGCAGAGCCTCAACCAGGTCGGCGATATCAAGCAACGCATCGACGAGGTCCGCACTCGTGCCGACATCGCTTATCGCGAAGGCGATCTGGAGACTGCCGCCCGACTCCTCAACGGTGAGATCCCAGCGATGGAGCAACAACTACATCAAGCACAGGAAGCAGAGTCAGCAGTCGACCAGAGCCAGTTGATGGTGCGCGAGGAGGTGGGTGCAGCAGAGGTGGCCGAGGTCATCGCTGCGTGGACTGGGATTCCGACAGGCCGCCTTCTCGAAGGCGAGACAGGCAAGTTGCTCCGGATGGAGGAGGAGCTCGGACGTCGGTTGATCGGTCAACGGGCTGCCGTCACGGCGGTGTCTGACGCCGTACGCCGGGCCCGCGCCGGTATCTCCGACCCCGACCGGCCGACCGGGTCCTTCCTGTTCCTCGGACCCACCGGCGTCGGCAAGACCGAGCTTGCCAAGTCGCTCGCCGACTTCCTTTTCGACGACGAGCGCGCGATCGTGCGGATCGACATGAGCGAGTACTCCGAGAAGCACACGGTGGCCCGGCTGGTCGGCGCACCCCCCGGGTATGTGGGCTACAACGAAGGCGGGCAGCTGACCGAGGCGGTGCGACGCCGGCCGTACTCCGTCGTCCTGCTCGACGAGGTGGAGAAGGCGCATCCCGAGGTCTTCGACGTACTGCTCCAGGTGCTCGATGACGGGCGACTCACCGACGGACAAGGGCATACGGTCGATTTCCGCAACACCATCTTGATCCTCACAAGCAACCTAGGGTCGTCGTACCTCGTCGACCCCCAGCTCGACACCGCCGCCAAGCACGACGCGGTGATGGCGACGGTTCGTTCGTCGTTCAAGCCGGAGTTCCTCAACCGGCTCGACGAGATCGTGCTGTTCGACGCTCTCGACACCGAAGACCTCCAACGCATCGTCGACCTGCAGGTGCAGGCGCTCGCACGCCGGCTCGCCACGCGACGCATCACCCTCGATGTGACGTCGGCCGCGCGCGAGTGGCTGGCGCTCACCGGGTTCGACCCGATGTACGGCGCCCGACCCTTGCGGCGGCTGGTCCAAACCGCCATCGGCGACGCGTTGGCGCGGTCGTTGTTGGCGGGCGAGGTCAGTGATGGTGACACTGTGGTGGTGGACGTCGACCAGGGCCGAGACAGCCTGCAGGTGACCCGCGAGTGACTTCGGACGGTCGCTCGCCAGCGCGCCGCCCGCGTGAAGTGACCATCGCGGGCTTCCAGATCGTGGTCGGCAGCGCGCTCGTGCTGTTTCTCGCGTTCAACGCGATGTCGCAGCTGCAGAGCGCACAAATGCGCGAAATTCTCACCGACATCCTCGAGTCCGACGAGGCTGCGGGGCTCAACCTGACGCTGGAGTCGGCCCGCACCCTCGTGCGTTACTCGTTGTTGATCGCGGGCGCCATGGCAGCGGTCGCGCTCGTGCTTGGCATCTTCGTGCTGCGGCGTGACCGATCTTCGCGCATCGCGCTCACCGTGATGGGGGCTTTAATTGCCGGCGTCACCTTGTTCGCCGGACCTGCGGCCTGGGTTATCACGGTGTACGTCGTCGCGTCGGTCCTGCTGCTGTGGACGAAGGCGGCGCGCGGCTGGTTCTCGCCGGCGCCGCCGCCGGCCGGCCCCGCAGGCCCGCCGACTTCGACCTGGCCGCCGCCTCCGCCGCCTCCGGGCCGCTGACCTGGTCCCTACCGTCACGACGTTTGCAGGCTGTTGTGGCCACCGACCGGCTACGCTCAGGTCGCGAGGTGACCCCACCCACGCATCCGGAGGAAACATGTCCTACCCGCAGTACCCCGACCAGCCCGAGCAGCCGCCAGCCGGTGGTCAATACCCAGGTGGCGGCCAGTACCCGGGCGGCCAGTACCCGGGCGGCGGATACGACGAGCGGCCTGCCCCATCACGCCCCGGAACACTTCTTGCCGGCTGCATCCTCACCTGGATCGGTGGCGCGCTCGGACTTCTCATCGGTGCGGTGCTGCTGGCCGTTGCCTCATCCGACGACTTCTTGAACGAGTTCGCATCGGAAGACCGGGCGGACGTCGAGACGGCCGCTCAGCTGACCGGCGCGGCCCTGCTCATCTTGAGCACGGCTGCGGTCCTCTTTGCGATCTTCACGTTTCTTGGCCGTCGCTGGGCGGCCTATGCGCTCGCCGCCACAGGTGGGGTGTATGCGCTCATCTCCGTGTACAACATGATCCAGTCCGGCGAACCAACCGGCATGGTCAGCCTTGTCTATGTGGCGGCAGCCATCGCTCTCGTCTTCGCGACGTCGAAAGAGTGGTTCGCCTACAAGGCGGGCCAGTCAGTCAGTCATTGAGTCGCGCGAGGCGGGCGACCGCCTCGTCGAGCACGTCGTCGCGCTTGCAGAATGCCCAGCGCACGAGCGGCCGACCGGCTTCCTTGTCGTCGTAGAACACCTCGTGTGGGATGGCGACGACGCCGCATCGCTCGGGCAGCTTGAGGCAGAAGTCGACGCCGTCGTCATACCCGAGCGGTCGTATGTCGGTTGTCACGAAGTACGTGCCCTGTGGCGTGAAGACGTCGAGTCCGGTCGCCCGCAAGCCCGCGCAAAGCCGGTCTCGCTTGTCCTGCAGGGAGGTCCGCAGGCTTAGGTAGTAGGCGTCGTCGAGAGCCAACGCCTGGGCGATCGCGGGTTGCAGCGGGGCACCCGATGTGAACGTCAGGAACTGCTTCGCCGTCATCACGGCCTGCACCAAGTCGGCCGGGCCGACCGCCCAGCCGACCTTCCAGCCGGTGAACGAGAACGTCTTGCCGCCGCTGGAGACCGTCAACGTCCGTTCGCGCATCCCGTCGTACGTCGCCAGCGGTCGATGGGTGGCGCCGTCGAACGTCAGGTGCTCGTAGACCTCGTCCGTGATCACCAGCAGGTCGTGCTCGCAGGCCACATCGGCGATTGCCTGGAGCTCGATCTCGTCGAGGACCGTGCCCGTTGGGTTGTGCGGGCTGTTGATCAGTAGGGCTTTGGTGCCGGGCGTGACTGCAGCGCGAAGTGCCGAGGCGTCAAGCCGGAAGTCCGGTGCGCGGAGAGTCAGTGGCACCCGAACACCACCTGCCATCGCGATGCCGGCGACGTACGAGTCGTAGTAGGGCTCCAGCGCGATCACCTCGTCGCCGGGATCGACCAACCCGAGAAGCGCTGCGGCGATGCCCTCGGTCGCGCCCGTGGTGACGATCACCTCGGTGTCGGGGTCGAGCGTCATACCGTAGAAACGCTGCTGGTGGGCGGCGATGGCTGCGCGAAGCTCGGGGACGCCGGGGCCGGGGGCGTATTGGTTGCGGCCGCCTAGCATCGCCGTGGTCGCTGCGTCGATGATCTCGCGAGGGCCGTCGGTGTCCGGGAATCCCTGCCCGAGGTTGATGGACTGGGTTCGCAGGGCCAGAGCCGACATCTCGGCAAAGATCGTGGTGCCGAGTCCGGCGAGCCGCGAGGCGAGCACAGGTGATTCCATCCGGTCAGGGTAGTGACAGGTGCGACCTGGCGCCTCCACGTGTGCTCACTGTTGTCGCTGGTCGAGGGCGTTCGAGCGTCGTTACAGTGGCAGAGCCATGGACAGTACGCCGCCGGAGGACACCGGCGATACCGCTTCGGATCCCGACCCGGACGCACCTTCGACGACTCCCCGTCGCCGCGGTCGGACCAGGTGGGCGGTGACGGGCGTTGTCGTGGTGCTCGTGCTGGCGGGAATCGGCGGCCTCGCGTACGTCGCCTGGGAGTACTTCGGCACTGATGTGGTCTCGCGGCAGGCACAGACCGAGCTCCGGGAGGAGATTCGGGAGCAGTGGAAACACCCCACGGTCATCGACGTGCTCGGACCGGCAGGGGTCCCCGCCTTGGGCAGCGCCAACGCGCTGGTCCGGATCCCGCGGTTCGGCCGGGAATACGAGATGCCGATGGTGGAGGGGGTGCGTGACGGAGACCTGGCGAAGGGGCTTGGCCATTTTCCGGGCGCCGGCCCTGGCCAGATCGGAAACTTTGCGCTGTCCGGCGCCCGGGTCACGCATGGTGAGCCGCTCCGAGACCTGGCCAAGCTCCGGCCGGGAGACGAGGTGATCGTCGAGACGTCCGATGCGACGTACACCTATGTGATGGACACGAACCCGAACGACCTGATCGTGTCGTTCGCCCAGACCTGGGTCATCGACCCGGTGCCGAAGGCTCCGGCCGGGCAGGCGCCGCCGGGGATGCCGACGTTCAAGTCTGAGCTACCGCGCAAACCGCTGCTGACGCTGACAACCTGCTCGGAGCTGTTCCACACCGACGACCGCATGGTCGCCTTCGGCCACCTCGCCTCCACCACCCCCAAGTAACTCAAAAGAGGGTGGTGCCGGCGGAGCGGAGGTTCTCGCAGGCCTCGACGACGCGGTTCGCCATCCCGGCCTCGGCCGCCTTGCCGTAGGCCCGGGGGTCGTAGGCCTTCTTGTCGCCGACTTCGCCGTCCACCTTGAGCACGCCACCGTAGTTGCCGAACATGTGGTCGACGATGGGGCGCGTGAAGGCGTACTGCGTGTCGGTGTCGACGTTCATCTTGACCACCCCGTAGTCGAGGGCGGCCCGGATTTCCTCGAGCGTCGACCCGGATCCGCCATGGAAGACCAGGTCGAACGGCTTCGCGTCGTCGCCCAGGTTGTGCGCCTTCGCCACCGCCTCTTGGGCGGCCTTCAAGATCTCCGGGCGCAGCTTGACATTGCCGGGCTTGTAGACCCCATGCACGTTGCCGAACGTCAACGCCGTCAGGTAGCGACCGTCGTCGCCGAGCCCTAGGGCCTCCGCTGTACGTAGGGCGTCATCGGGCGTCGTGTAGAGCTTGTCGTCCATCGCCCCGACGATGCCGTCCTCTTCGCCGCCTACGACGCCGACCTCGATCTCGAGCACCACATGTGCCGCGGCCGCGTCGGCCAGCAAACCCCTCGCGATGGAGAGGTTCTCCTCCAAGGGCACTGCGGACCCGTCCCACATGTGGGACTGGAACACCGGGTTGCCTCCGGCTGCGACGCGCTCCTTTGACACCGCCAGCAGCGGCCGGACGAACCCGTCGAGCTTGTCCTGGGGGCAGTGGTCAGTGTGCAGGGCAATGTTGACCGGGTACTTCTTCGCTGCCTCCTCGGCGAACGCCGCGAACGCCAGCGAGCCCGCCACCATGTCCTTGATCGTGGACCCGGACAGGTACTCGGCCCCACCGGTCGAGACCTGGACGATCCCGTCGCTCTCGGCCTCGGCGAAGCCGCGCATCGCCGCGTGCAAGGTCTGCGAGGACGTCACGTTGATCGCGGGGTAGGCGAAGCGGCCCTCCTTCGCCTTGTCGAGCATGGCGGCGTACACATCAGGCGTGGCAAGAGGCATGGGATCTCCGTGTCGGTATGTCGGCGGCGCTGCGCGGCCCAGTATCCCCCGTCGGCACATGGGCTGTCACCGCGCCCACCTTCTGGGCATCGACGTCAGGCTGATGGTGCCGCATGCTGGCGAACCCAGGTGTGCATCGCGATCGCGGCTGCGGCGCCGGCATTGATGGACCGGGTCGACCCGTACTGGGCGATCGACAACGTCACCTCGCAGGCGGCGCGCATGGGGTCGCTCAGACCAGGGCCCTCCTGGCCGAACACGAGCACGCACCGTCTGGGCAGCCTCGCCACCTCCAGCGCGGCCGCGCCCGGGAGGTTGTCGATCCCGAACAGGGGCAGGTCCGCTGCGGCTGCCCAATCCACCAGGTCCTCGACCGAGTGGTGGTGGCGCACGTGCTGGTAGCGGTCGGTGACCATCGCGCCGCGGCGGTTCCACCGCTTGCGGCCCACGATGTGGACCTCGTCGGCGAGGAACGCGTTGGCGGTGCGCACGACCGAGCCGATGTTGAAGTCGTGCTCCCAGTTCTCGATCGCGACGTGGAACTCGTGCCGTCTGGTGTCGAGGTCGGCCACGATCGCGTCGAGCCGCCAGTAGCGGTAGCGGTCGGCCACGTTGCGGCGGTCTCCACCCTCGAGCAGCGCCGGGTCGAGTCGCGGGTCGTCGGGCCAGGCACCCGGCCACGGGCCGACTCCGACGTCATACCTCGGGTCGGGGCCGGGACTGTTCACGCGAGTCACTGTAGGAGGCCAGTTACCCTCGGGGGGTGACGACAGCCCAGCAGAGCCTCCTCCTCCTTGGTGGCCTGCTCGACCCGCAGGCACTGATCGACCAGTTCGGGACGTACGCGCTGTGGGGCGCTGTGCTGGTGATCTTCATCGAATGCTGGCTGTTTCCCTTCCTCCCCGGTGACTCCCTGCTCTTCCTCGTGGGGCTGCTGATCTCGCAGCAGGAGACGATCACCGTGCCCCTCTGGGTGGCGTGCGTGCTGCTGACGACGTCCGCCATCGCGAGCAACATCGTCGGGTACGGCGTGGGGGCGAAGCTTGGACCAGCGGTCTTCAACAAACCTGACTCACGCTTCTTCAAGCAGGAGCACGTCGACAAGACGTTCGCGTTCTTCGACAAGTACGGCAACCGCGCGATCGTGCTCGCCCGGTTCGTGCCGATCGTGCGGACGTTCATTACCCTGGCCGCCGGCGTCGGGCGGATGCCGTTTCGCCGGTTCCTCACCTACTCGGCCATCGGCGGCATCCTCTGGGCCACCGGACTCACCCTGGCCGGGTACTGGCTCGGGCAAATCGACTTCCTCGCCGACCACCTCGACATCGTCTTGATCGGTCTGGTGGCGCTGTCACTGATCCCCATCGCGTTCGAGGCGATGCGGGCACGATCGACGAAGCGCGACGAGCGGTATGACGAGCCGCACGAGCGGGAGCAGGTGCTACGCAAGGACGTCGCCGACCCCGACTGAGCCGGGCTGCCCGCGATGCGGAGTTGAGGCTCAGGGGTGGAGGGGCGCCTCAGGGTCGCAGTCGGCGAGGAACCCGCGGCAACGCTGCGCCTCTTCTTGGTCGTCGATTCGCTCGGACGCCTCCGCCAGCGCCGCCAGGCACCGCAGGAAGCCTTGGTTCGGCTGGTGAGACCAGGGCACCGGCCCGTGCCCCTTCCATCCGTTGCGTCGCAGGGCGTCCAACCCCCGGTGATAGCCCACCCTGGCGTAGGCGTAGCCCTCGAGGTCGCGCCCATCGGCCAGCGCCGACTCGGCCACGCCGGCCCACGCGAGCGACGACGCCGGATGAGCAGCGGCCACCGTTTCCGGGCTGTCACCGGCGGCGAGCGCGTCGGTAGCAGGATCTGCTGGCAGCAGGGTCGGCGGCGGCCCACCGAGCAGGTTGTCGAAGGTCATGGGGTCCATCTTGCCGGGAGACGCCACGGCGGCGTACGCCGGTCCGGGTCCGCCAGACATGCAAGAGCGCGACGACGGAATCGTCCCCTGCGTCGATTCCGAAACCGCGCTCGTGCGGTATCCATTGTGCACCGATCTGCCCTTTCACGGTGGCATGAAGGTGTCATTGGCCGTAACCTGCCAAACATGGGGGAGATGTCCGGGCGCGGACCGCTCGCTGTGGTCGGTATCGACGAGACCAGCGAGCGCGTCTATCGGTTCGTGTTGCGCAACCCAGGGTGCACCGTCCAGCAGCTCTGCGACCGGTTTGGCGTGCCGCCCGAGGTCGCCAGGGGCGACCTGGCTCCCCTCATCGAGCGCCGCCTCGTCAAGCTGACCGGCGACTCGGTGACAGCAGAAGTCCCCGACCTGGCACTCGGCAGGCTCCTCAACCGTGAGGCGCGGCGGCTCACCGAGCTGGAGGACGCGTTGGCCGTCGCGGAGGCCGAGGTGCAGACGTACCTCGGCGAGCACCTCACTGGCCAGCGACCGGAGCGCGAGCTGGTGTCGGTTGACCTGATCCCGCTGGCGGAGTTCACCGACCTGATGGTGACGCTCATCGAGAACGGCACCGGCGAGCTGCTGTTTCTGCGCCCTGACCAGTGGTTCTTGCCGATTGGCGCACAGATGGATGTCGTCGTCACCGCTGCGCTTGCCGCAGGCCGGAGATCTCGGGTGATTCTGCCCGCCCAGGTCCTCGAGACGAACCCGGAGTCGGTCCGGCGCCGCGTCGACGCCGGTGAGCGCGTCAAGGTAGTCCCGCACGTCCCGACCCGGATGGCGGTCTTCGGGGAGGAGGCGGCGATCCTGCCGAAGCGGTGGGGGGAGAACAGCGGTCAGCGTCTCCTCATCAGGGAGCCCGCGATCGTCGCCTGCTGTGTCGGCTACTTCGACCTACTGTGGAGCCGAGCGGTCCACTTCTCGTCGCTCAGAAGCGAAGCCGGCGAGCCACGACAGGCGCTGCTTGAGATGCTCGCGAGCGGTGCCAAGGACGAGCAGATCTCGCGCGCCCTCGACATGTCGTTGCGCACGGTGCGACGCCGGATCGCGTTCCTGATGGCAGAGCTCGGCGTCGACTCGCGATTCCAGGCGGGCATGGAGGCCGTACGTCGCGGGTGGCTGTGACACTCCGGCGCCGTCGTAGTCTCGTCAGTCGGCCGGCCCCTCCGGCGGCTTGTGCGGGTTCGGTTCTTCCGGGTCGGACACGGGCAGCCGCATCGAGAACGCCTGTGGGCTGAGTCGCCACGCGCGCGACGTGATGGGTCCGGCGAGCTCACCGTCGGCGTTGCACCAGAACGGATCGCCCTCCATCGACACGTGACGGGCCCGCACCGTGCGTACGTCGTGTCGCTCCTCGTGGGTGCCGCGCTTCAGATGGATGCCGTAGAGGAACCGCTGGAGTCGTGCCACCGAGAACGACACGACGACGTCGACCACACCGTCTGTCGGATCGGCCTGGGGGGCAAGTTCCGTGCCCCCGCCGATGTGCGAACCGTTACCGATGCCGACCTGCAGGACGCGGCGGTGGCCGTCGGCGAGCAGTTCCTCATCGGCAACGACGACCAGGTGATGGCCCTCGGACTTGAACCCCGCTTTGACAGCCCCGACGACGTACCCCAGCTTGCCGAGCCGCGACTTCCACGGCTTCGCCTCCCGGCCTGCCTCTGCTCCGACGCCGGCATGGACGGCGTTGACGACGATCCCGTCTTGGTCATCAAGCAGTACGTCGACAAGGGCAGTCCGCCCTCCGATGACCACCGCGGCAGCTTCCGCCGGGGTCAGGGGGATCTTCGTGCCGCGGGCGAAGTCGTTGCCGGTGCCGAGCGGGATGAGCCCGATCGTCGGACCACGCAGCTCTCCTCGTCGATGCAGCGACGCGACCACGGTGTGCAGGCTCCCGTCTCCGCCGGCGACCACGACGTCGCGGCCGTCGCGTGCGTCAAGAGCCTCGTCGAGCTCGTCATGGTTGCTCGTCGCCACCACGTGGACCTCCGCACTGTTGCGCAAGATCGTCAGCGCCTCGGCGACGGCCGCGTCGTCGTGTGTGCCGGCGCCGGAGTTCGTGATGAGCAGGATCCTGTCCACCAGCGAACACTAGTGCCCCCGTCATTCGGCCAGGCGGCTAGCATTCAGCCGCAAGGGCCCCGGCTGTTGCAGCCGGGGCTCACGCTTTCGCCCCGGACGTCGGGGGCGTGGCTCGGACGTGACAGGTCGAGGAGAGGGACGCAGATGCCCGCAATCGTGATCGTCGGTGCCCAGTGGGGTGACGAGGGCAAGGGCAAGGCGACGGACGTTCTCGGGAGCCGGGTCGACTACGTCGTCAAGTTCAACGGTGGCAACAACGCTGGGCACACGGTCGTGGTCGGCGATGAGAAGTACGCGTTGCACCTACTGCCGAGCGGCATCCTCACGGCGGGGTGCACACCCGTCATCGGCAACGGTGTCGTGATCGATCTCGGTGTGCTCATGGGGGAGCTCGACGACCTCGACGCTCGGGGTATCGACACGTCACTGCTGGTCGTGAGCGCCAATGCTCACCTGATCTCCGAGTACCACCGCACCCTCGACAAGGTGGCCGAACGTTTCCTCGGGTCGCGTCGGATAGGGACGACAGGTCGAGGGATCGGACCGGCATACGCCGATAAGATGAATCGGATCGGAGTCCGGGTCCAAGACGTCTTCGACGAGAAAATCCTGCGGCAGAAAGTCGAAGGTGCCCTCGACCTGAAGAACCAGATCCTGGCCAAGATCTACAACCGCCGTGCGATCGAAGTCGAGCAGATCCTCGACGAACTGCTCGCCCACCGTGACCGGCTAGCGCCGATGGTCGCCGACACAGGCCTGCTCCTCAACGAGGCACTTGACCGCGGCGAGACCGTGCTCCTCGAGGCAGGGCAGGCGACCCTGCTGGACGTCGACCACGGCACCTACCCGTTCGTGACGTCGTCGTCGGCCACGTCGGGTGGCGCCTGCACCGGGTCAGGCATCCCGCCGACGCGCATCGACCGCGTCGTCGCGATCGTCAAGGCCTACACCACACGCGTCGGCGAAGGGCCGTTCCCCACGGAGCTGACCGACCGCAGCGGAGAATTTCTCCGCAAGGCGGGTGACGAGTTCGGCACCACCACCGGCCGGCCGCGCCGGTGCGGCTGGTTCGACGCTGTGATCGCCCGGTATGCAGCCCGGGTCAACGGAGTCACCGACTTCGTGCTGACCAAGCTCGACGTGCTCACGGGGCTCGAAAGGGTCCCGGTCTGTGTGGCGTATGACGTCGGCGGTGTGCACCACGACGAGATGCCGGTCAACCAGTCGGATTTCCACCACGCACGGCCGATCTACGAGGAGTTCCCGGGATGGTCGGAGGACATCTCCGGCGCGCGCACGCTGACAGACCTGCCGGCCAACGCGCGTGCCTACGTGGAGGCGCTCGAGGAGATGGTGGGGGCGCGCATTTCGGCAGTCGGTGTCGGCCCGGGCCGAGACGAGACCGTCGTCATCCACGACCTGCTCTGACGTCGTACCCCTTGCATCCGTGCAGCCGGTCGCTGGAGCGCTCCCCTGTACGGACGCAAGGCGAGGCGCCGCGTTGCGTCCGTGCGGCCGGCCGCTGGAGCGCTCGCTAGCACGGACGGAAGGTGCCGATAGGGTCGTCCACCGTGAAGGTGCTGGTGGTTGGTCCAGGTGGTCGGGAGCACGCACTGGTGGAGGCGCTGTCTCGGGACCCCGACGTCCAGGCCATCCACGCCGCACCCGGCAACCCCGGCATCGCCGAGCTTGCCGAGGTGCACCCGATCGACGCCCTCGACGGGCGCGCGGTCGCCTCTCTCGCGTCGCGGCTCGCGGTCGACCTGGTCGTGGTTGGCCCTGAAGCGCCGCTGGTCGCCGGGGTCGCCGACGACATACGCGCCGCCGGTATCACCTGCTTCGGACCAACCCGTGAGGCCGCCACGATCGAGGGATCCAAGGCGTTCGCCAAAGACGTGATGGCCGCGGCAGACATCCCCACCGCGATGGCGCACGTCTGCGAGTCACCCGCCGAGGCCGAGAGCGCGCTCGACGCGTTCGGACCGCCGTACGTCGTCAAGGACGACGGCCTCGCTGCTGGCAAAGGGGTAGTCGTCACCGCTGACCGAGTCGCCGCGCTCGCCCATGCCGCGAGCTGCGGGCGCGTTGTCATCGAGGAGTACCTCGACGGTCCTGAGGTGTCGCTGTTCGCGATCTGTGACGGCGAGACGGTGCTGCCGATGCAGCCCGCGCAGGACTTCAAACGGCTGCGGGACGACGACGAAGGACCCAACACCGGCGGCATGGGCTCCTACACCCCGCTGCCGTTTCTGCCCGACGGTTTTGTCGACGAGGTCGAGCAGCGCGTGCTCCGTCCCGCTGTGGCCGAGCTTTCCCGTCGAGGCACGCCGTTCGCCGGTCTCCTGTACGCCGGATTGGCGCTGACGTCACGCGGCGTGCGCGTGGTCGAGTTCAACGCCCGGTTCGGCGACCCTGAGACGCAGTGCCTCCTCCCGTTGCTCAACAGCCCGCTGGGCACTGTCCTCCACGCGGCAGCGACGGGCCGACTACACGAGATCGGGCCGCTGCGATGGAAGCAGGCCGCGGCGGTCACCGTCGTGATTGCCGCAGCGGGATATCCGGAGGCGCCACGTCCCGGCGACCTGATCAGCGGGGTGGCCGAGGCAGCCGCTATCGACGGCGTCCACGTGACCCACGCAGGTACGACGCTCGCGCCTGATGGCCTTGCCACATCCGGCGGCCGGGTGCTCGGCGTCACCGGCGTCGGCCCTGACCTGGCGGACGCCCGCTATCTGGCCTACCGGGCAGTCTCGGCGATCGGCTGGACTGGTGCACAGCATCGCAACGACATCGCTGCCGCCGCGTCCCTCCTGGGCTGACCTCAGCTCGGCGGAACGCGCGCCACCCGAGCGCGCGGGCAGTGGCCCGGTGACCTCGACTAGCTCGATCAGCGGATCGTGGGGAGCGATCAGCCGACCGTGGGAGAATCGGACACGTGACGGCCATCTCCAACGTGCTTGCGACGCGCTATGCATCCGCTCCCATGCGCGCCCTCTGGTCGGCCGAGCACAAGGTGGTCACCGAACGCCGCCTTTGGATCGCCGTCCTTGCGGCACAACGCGACCTCGGCGTCGACATACCCGACGGAGTCGTCGAAGCCTACGAACGGGTGGTCGAGCAGGTCGACCTCGCCTCGATCGCCGACCGCGAGCGGGTCACGCGCCATGACGTGAAGGCGCGGATCGAGGAGTTCTGCGCACTCGCCGGCCATGAGCACATCCACAAGGGCATGACGAGCCGCGATCTGACCGAGAACGTCGAGCAGATGCAAATTCGTGAGAGTCTCGTCGAGATACGCACCCGGATGATCGCCACCATCGCCCGCCTGGGCGAGCTGGCGGCTCAGCATCGCACCCTCGTCATGACCGGTCGGTCTCACAACGTCGCGGCTCAGGCCACCACGCTCGGCAAGCGGTTCGCAACCGTCGCCGAAGAGCTGTTGTCAGGTCTGCAGCGGATGGACGAGCTGATCGCGCGCTACCCGCTCCGTGGCATCAAGGGGCCTGTCGGTACGTCGCAGGACCAGCTCGACTTGCTCGAAGGAGATGCGGCAAAGCTTGCCGATCTGGAACAGCGCGTCGCGCATCATCTGGGCTTCGACCGTGTTCTCACGAGCGTGGGCCAGGTCTACCCGCGCTCTCTCGACTTCGATGTCGTCTCCGCCCTTGTGCAGGCGGTGGCAGGCCCGAGCAACCTCGCGACGAACATCAGGCTGATGGCCGGCGCCGAGCTCGTGACCGAAGGATTCCAGCCCGGTCAGGTCGGCTCGAGCGCGATGCCTCACAAGATGAACACGCGTTCGTGCGAGCGCGTCAACGGGCTGGCCGTCGTCCTGCGTGGCCACCTGTCGATGGTGAGCGAGCTGGTCGGAGACCAGTGGAACGAAGGCGACGTCTCCTGCAGCGTGGTGCGTCGGGTCGCCTTGCCTGATGCGTTCTTCGCCGCCGACGGTCTCTTCGAGACGATCCTGACCGTGCTCGACGAGTTCGGGGTGTTCCCGGCGGTTGTCCAGCGCGAGCTCGACCGCTACCTGCCGTTCCTCACGACGACAAAAGTGCTGATGGCCGCCGTCAGGCGGGGCGTTGGACGGGAGACGGCGCATGAGGCGATCAAGGAGCACGCCGTCACGGTCGCCCTGGCGATGCGGGAGAAGGCGGCAGACCGCAACGACCTGTTCGAACGGCTGGCGTCCGACGACCGGCTGGGTCTGACAACCGCTGACCTGGCGGCGCTGGTGGCCGACCCCCTGTCGTTCACTGGCGCCGCGGTTGCCCAGGTTGACGACGTCGTACGTCGGATCGAGGCACTGGTCGTGGCAAACCCAGAAGCCGCTTCCTATCGTCCCGCCGCCATCCTGTGACCCGCGCCAACGCACCTGACTAGTCGGCAGGTCAGCCAGCGGCCGCGTCGCCGGCGATCAGGTAGGAGTCACCGGCCGGCTCCAGGGTGAGCTGCTTGGTCTCCTGGCCGGACTCTGTCCCATCTTCGTACTGGTAAACGATCTGGTACTGCACCGTCTCGTCGTCGAGGGACTCCACGTTGCTCAGCGCGACGGACTCGATCGGTCCCCAGAAGTCGTCGTACGACTCGCGTCCCGTCTCCGCCTGAAAGCTGGGGGTCAGCTGGTTCCAGCCGGCATCGGTGTCGCCGGGGACGACGGCGAAGTAGGACTCGGCGAACGCGACCGGGTCGCCCGCCGGGGGCTCTTCGGTCGTGGACGTGGTCTGCTCGTCGGTCGTGGACGTGGTCTCCTCGTTAGTGCTCGACTCCTCCTCGGGAGGAGGAGTGTTCTGGTTGCCCTGCCCCGGGTTGGCGTTAGGTCCTCCGGTGGTCGAGGAGTTCGCTGAGGTCGGGTCTTCGCCGCCGTCACCGCCGAGGTCAACCACATTCCAGAGCAGCGCTCCCGCCCCGACGAGGACGAGCAATGCCAGCAGCGCCATCGCCAGCCGGCCGCGACCGCCGCGTTCGTCGCTGTCGTCGGGTGGCGGGCTGTCGCCTCCGTCGGCGGACCAGGTACTCGCCAGGGCAGGCGCCGGTTGATGCCTATCGGCCGTTGGCTCCTCCGGTTGCTGGAAGGTGCTCGTCGCGTCATATGCCACGGCGGCTGCAGCGGGGCTCCCCATGAGCGCGGTCGCCTCCCACGAGGCGTCGCCTTCAGTGCCGCTGGGCGCTTGGGCCGCACGGAGGGCAGCGAGCGCTTCTGACATCGTCGACCGCTCGCTGGCATCCGGATGCAGCATGCCGGCGAGTGGGCCGGTGAGCACTCCTGCATGAGTCGGCGGTGGGATCGGCTCACGGGTGATGGCGCTCAGCATGGCAAGCGGGTTGGACTGGGTCTCGTACGGCGGCGACCCCTCGGTGGCGGTGTACAGCGTGATCCCGAGTGCCCAGACATCCGAGGCGAACGTCGGGTCCTCGCCTCGGGCGAGCTCGGGCGAGAAGAAGGCGGGGGTTCCGGAGACCAGGCCGGTCTGGGTCAGCTGCAGGTCCTGATGGCCGCGCGCGATCCCGAAGTCGCTGATCTTGGCGGTGTCGTCGTCGCTCACCAAGATGTTGCCGGGCTTGATGTCGCGATGCACGATGCCCAAGGCATGGGCGCTGCTGAGCGCCGCCGCGACCTGCGCGCCGATGTGTGCAACCCGCTCCGTGGCCAGCCGACCTTCCGAGGCGATCAGCTCAGACAGGGTCCGCGATGGGACGTACTCCATCACCAACCACGTCGAGCCGGCATGCTCGACGACGTCGTAGATCGAGACGGCATTCTTGTGGTTGAGGGCCGCGGCGAGGCGGGCCTCCCGCATCGCGCGGGCGGTATCTCCAGGCGACTCTCCTGGAACCGTCCCGACCTGCTTCACCGCGACCTGACGGTGCAATGTCTCGTCAGTGCACAGCCACACCGTGCCCATACCGCCCTTGCCGACGGCGCGCACGACGCGGTATCGGCCAGCGATCGAGTCGGGTTGCATCAGATGGAATCTACCCACTCGTGGGGCGGCCTAATCCCTTGCGCTCCAGGACGAGTGGTGTCGGCGTCGAAGCTGACCTGTGGCGACGAGGCCAACCCAGCCTTACATTGAGCGCATGCCCACCTCTGCGCGCAACCGGCAAACGACTGCCTCGCCGGAGCAGGTCTGGGCAGTCCTGAGCGACGGCTATCGGTATGCCGAATGGGTCCAGGGCACGAAGGAGATCCGCGATGTCGACGCCGAGTGGCCAGCGGTTGGCAGCTCTATCCACTTCACGGTCGGCGTCGGACCTCTGACGTACAAGAACGTGACGACGTCGCGCGAATGTGTCCCGCAGCAGCGGCTTGAGCTCGAGGCGCATGCCTGGCCGGCTGGCACGGCGCGCATCGGGATCAGCATCAGCCCGTCGGGGAGCGGCAGCCTGGTCACGCTGAACGAGCACCCGCTGCGAGGCCCGGCCCGTCTTCTGCACAACCCGCTCAGTGCGCTGGGCCTCGGGTTTCGCGTCCAGTCCATCCTCGACGACCTGGTCGAGCTAGCCGAGGCCGAACCGCCCCGCTGACCGACCTGTCAGAGCGTTACCCGGCTATAGGAGGGTGACGGTCTGACAAGTCGGTCAGCGGCGCTTCGCCGCAGCCCTCCACCCGTCATGATGCAGCAGGGCAGCCTTGGCGGCGTTCGCACCGGCTGCGCCGTGAACGCCGCCGCCCGGGTGAGCCGAAGCTGACGCGAGATACAAACGCTCGACAGGAGTCTCGGCGCGCCCCATGCCCGGGACCGGGCGCAGCACGAGCTCCTGCCCCAGGCCGGCAGTGCCCCCGTTGATCGCACCACCGTGCAGGTTGGCGTTGCGTTGCTCGAGCTCGCGAGGGCCGAGGGCGCGGCGGCTCATGACGCAGCTCGCGAAGTCGGGAGCGAACCGCTCGACCCTGCTCTGGATCCGGTCGGCGAAACGCTCGAGGTCAGACTGGTCCCAGTCGCCGCGAATGCCGTCGTTACCCGCGTCGCTGCGTGCGTGCTGGGGCACGTGCGTGTAGGCCCACAGCGACTCGGTGCCGGCGGGCGACCGCGACGCATCAGTTGTCGTCATCTGCCCCATGAGCAGCATCGGGGCTGCCGGAATCGTCTGGCCCTTCATCTGTCCGGCGTACGTCGCCAGCTCTGCTACCGAGTGACCGATGTGGATCGTCCCAGGTGACACCGGTGGTGCCGGGTGCCACGGGACCGGGCGTGAAAGCGCCCAGTCGACTTTGACCGTCGAGGGATCCCAACGGAAGCGCCGGATGCCCCACCGGGTGCGTGACGGCAGGTCGTCCCACGAGACGAGGCCGCCGTACAGCGCAGGAGCCGTCACATCTGCCAACACAGCACGGGACGCCTGGATCTGCTCGCCGTTGCTCGACCGGACCCCCACAGCCCGCCCGTCGTTGATGACGACCTCCACCACCTCGCAATCGGTCAGAACCGTGCCTCCCCGTGACTCGAGTCGGCGAGCCAATGCCTGGCTCAGCTCGCCCGCGCCCCCTTGGGGAGCGGGGAAACCGACCGTCTGGGCCAGCATCGACATGATCAGCCCGAAGAGGCCCGAGCCCATGTCCTTGGGAGCGAAGTCGGCATGCAGCGCGTTGCCGGCCAGGAGCAACCGCGCCCCTTCGCCGGTGAAAGAGCGTCGTGCCAGCCTTTCGACCGACATCAGCGGGATGGCAACTCCGGAGGGGCCGGCAGCGCGGAGCAGCTTCAGCAGGAAGCTCATGCCGTGTCGCACCGGCGGGAATGGGCTCAACAAGGCCCGGAGAAGGTCCGGACCGAACCCGTCCCATTGCTCACACAGCCGGAGCCATGCCTCGCCGTCACCGGGAGCCAACGCGTCAAGCCCGGCGGCGGTGTCGCCGCGGTCTCGGTGGATGAGCGCCCATGCGCCGTCAGGAAGCGGGTTGCCGAGAACCGCCGGAGCCTGCACCCAGCGGAGGCCATACTCCTCGAGGTGTAAAGACCGGATGGTGTCGGATGCGGCTGCCAGCGGGTAGAACGCACTGAACGTGTCATGCAGGAAGCCCTCGTGGACCTCGCTGTCGGTGCGGACTGCGCCGCCGAGAGTCGGCTGAGCCTCGAGGACCGTCACTGACCAGCCGCGGTCGGCAAGCAAGTTCGCAGCCACCAAGCCGTTGGGGCCTGAGCCGATCACCACGGCATCCGTCATACGGCCATCCTCTCCTGAGCACTCCGACGCCGCACTCGCCGCCCGGCCTCGCCACGAGGCACGGTCCCCCTGCGCCACGTCGGCTGCCGTCAGGGATGATGGCGGCCATGACATCGTCGGCCCCGATGGGCATCCCAGCCGCCCGCGAGCTACCCGGAGCCCGCCACCTCCACTCCGGCAAGGTGCGCGACCTGTATGAGTTCGGTGACGGGAAGCTGCTGATGGTCGCGTCCGACCGGCTCTCAGCCCTCGACTTCGTGCTCACCCCCGACATCCCCGACAAGGGCGTGATCCTGACGCGTATGTCGTTGTGGTGGTTCGACCAGCTGAGCCGCCTGGCGCCCAATCACCTGGTCTCGACGGACGTGCCCGCCGAGGTTGCGGGTCGGGCCGTTGTCTGCGAGGCACTCTCGATGTTCGCAGTCGAGTGTGTGGCGCGCGGTTATCTGGCCGGGTCGGGGTTCACCGACTACCAGTCCTCGGGTGGCGTCTGCGGGATCGAACTGCCGCCCGGCCTCCGCAACGGCTCGCGGCTTGCTGAGCCGATCTTCACCCCCGCGACCAAAGCGGACCTAGGTGACCACGACCAGAACGTCTCCTTCGAGGCGGTCATCCAGACGGTCGGTGACGACACCGCTGCCGAGCTTCGCACGCTGACGCTCTCGATCTATACCAAGGCGGAGGAGATCGCCCGCGAACGCGGCATCATCCTCGCCGACACCAAGTTCGAGTTCGGGGCCAGGCCCGACGGCACGATCGTGTTGGCCGACGAGGTGCTGACTCCCGACTCATCACGGTTCTGGCCGGCCGACCAGTGGCGCCCGGGGCACGCGCAGCCGTCATACGACAAGCAGTTCGTGCGGGACTGGCTGACGAGTCCGGAGTCGGGCTGGGACCGCAGGTCAGCCGAGCCGCCACCACCGCTCCCCGACGAGGTGGTCACGCAGACGCGGGCGCGTTATGTGGACGCGTTCGAGCGGCTTACCGGCGAGCGATTCCGCTGACCGGCCTTCCGGCCTAAGGCAGCCATGGCGACCGGGCGCTCGGGTCGCTACGTTGTGGCATACCCACCGACGCCTGCCTGGAGGTCTGCGATGTTCAACCTGGCCGCGATGCTCGAGGACAGCGCCCGAAAGGTGCCCGACAGGGACGCTGTGGTCTACGGTGAGTCGCGGCTGCCCTACTCGAAGGTCGACGCCATGGCCAACCAGGTAGCGAACCTCCTTGTGGAGAAGGGCATCGAGCCGGGCGACAAGGTGGCGCTGTCGTGTCCCAACCTGCCGTACTTTCCGGTCATCTACTACGGCATCCTGAAAGCAGGCGCTGTCGTGGTGCCACTGAACGTGCTGTTCAAGGGGCGCGAGGTCGCCTACCACCTCGGTGACTCGGACGCGAAGGCGTACTTCTGCTTCGAGGGCACGGCGGAGCTGGCGATGGCCGAGGCGGGACTCACCGGTTTCAAGGACACGCCAGCCTGCGAGCACTTCTTCGTCATACCTGCCGATCCCTCCGGCCCGGTGCCGGTGGAAGGCGCCGACCACTTCTTTGCCGCCATCAAAGACCAGCCGACGACGTTTGACACTGCGCTCACCGAGCCGACCGACACAGCCGTGATCCTCTATACGAGCGGGACGACCGGCCAGCCCAAGGGTGCGGAGCTCTCACATTCCAACATCGCGTTCAACGTGACGACGTGTCACCGGCTCTGGGAGCTGAGCCCATCGAGGCCTGACGTCCACCTCGTGACGCTGCCGCTCTTCCACTCGTTCGGGCAGACGACCCAAATGAACGCCGGCTTCGGGCTCGGCTCGACGCTCGTGCTGCTGGCCCGCTTCGATGCCGCGCAGGCGCTCGCCCTGATGGACAAGGAAGAGGTCACGTTCTTCGCCGGGGTGCCGACAATGTACTGGGGCCTGCTCGGGGCACTGACAGACGACGTCGACGTCAAGAAGATCGCCGGCAACCTGCGCCGAGCGGTCGCCGGTGGTGCCTCGTTGCCCGTCGAGATCATCAAGGAGGTCAAGGAGCGCTTCGGCGTCCAGATCCTCGAGGGCTACGGCCTATCGGAGACGTCCCCGGTGGCGACGTTCAACCATCTGGACCGTGAGCCGAAGCCCGGATCCATCGGTACGCCGATCTGGGGTATCGAGACGAAGCTGATCGACCACGACTGGAACACGATCGAGGACGCCGACGAGATCGGTGAGATCGCGATGCGCGGTCACAACATCATGAAGGGCTACTACAACCGGCCGGAGGAGACGGCGGCCGTGATGAGGGATGGCTGGTTCCGGTCCGGCGACCTGGCCCGGCGCGACAAGGACGGCTACTACTACATCGTCGACCGGGCGAAGGACATGATCATCCGCGGTGGCTACAACGTCTACCCGCGTGAGGTCGAGGAGGTCCTGCTCTCCCACGAGGCGGTGTCATTCGCGGCCGTCATCGGCGTACCTAACGAGGAGCACGGCGAGGAGATCAAGGCGTACGTCATCCGCAACGAGGGCGCGACTGTGACCGAGACCGAGCTGGTCGCCTGGGCAAAGGAGCAGATGGCGTCGTACAAGTACCCGCGAGAGGTGGAGTTCCGCGACGAGCTCCCGATGACGGCGACCGGAAAGATCCTCAAGCGCGAGCTCACGTAACGCTGGCTCGGACTCTGCTGCATAGACTGAGGCGCACCGCCCATCACCCACCGCTGAGGAGCTCCGATGGCCCGCGTCGTCGTCGACGTCATGCTGAAACCTGAGATCCTCGACCCGCAGGGCAAGGCTGTCCATGGGGCGCTGCCACGGCTTGGCTTCGAGGGCGTCGTCGACGTGCGTCAGGGCAAACGTTTTGAGCTCGAGCTCGACGGCGATGTCACCGAAGAGCGCCTCGCAGAGGTCCGCAAGGCGGCGGAAACGCTGCTGAGCAACCCGGTGATCGAGGACTACACCGTGCGGGTCGAGCAGCGGTGAGGCTGCCGTCATGAAGGTCGGCGTGGTCACGTTCCCCGGCTCCCTCGACGATGTCGACGCGCGCCGCGCCGTGACGATCGCCGGCGCCGAGGCCGTCGCCCTGTGGCACGGCGACCACGACCTTCGCGGCGTCGACGCGGTGGTGCTGCCTGGTGGATTCTCGTACGGCGACTACCTGCGGTGCGGTGCGATTGCGCGCTTCGCGCCAGTCATGACCCAGGTGATCGACGCCGCCACAGCCGGGATGCCTGTGCTCGGTATCTGCAACGGCTTCCAGATCCTTTGTGAGTCGCAGCTGCTTCCGGGGGCTCTCGTCCGCAACGACCACCGAAAGTTCGTCTGCCGCGACCAGCAGTTACGCATCGAAAACACCAACACATCGTGGACCTCGGGCTACGAAGCCGGCGCGGAAGTGACGATCGTGCTCAAGAACGGCGAGGGGGGGTATGTCGCCGACGCATCGACCCTCGACCGGCTTGAGGGCGAGGGCCAGGTGGTGGTCCGCTACCTCGACGGCAACCCGAACGGCTCACTCAACGACATAGCCGGGATCACCAACGAGCGAGGCAACGTCGTCGGGCTGATGCCCCACCCCGAGCACGCTGTCGAGTCCCTCTGTGGGCCGGGCACCGACGGCCTGCCCTTCTTCACGTCCGCGCTCGCAAGCAGCAACCGGCCGACCACGGTCTAGGTGCCAGGATCGGGCAGCCGCCGACCCACGTGAGGGTGGCGCCAGGTCGACGCCACCCTTCGTAGTGTGCTGTCCAGTTACGTCACGGAGTGATGCCGAACGTCTCGAGCCAGTCCAGGACGCCGCCAATCTCGACCCGCTGGTACCCGCTGAGGTAGCGGCAGTTCGAGGTGTAGACGTAGCTCGATACGGCGACGATTTCGCCGTCGAGGAACGCGGGACCGCCCGAGTCACCGAAGCAGGAGCCACCGCTGCCTCGGTTGTCGTTCAGGTTGCCGTTCAGCTGAAGGATCTGCGGGGTCAGCTTCTGGCCCGGCTGGATGGCGTAGCGCCGTATCAGCGGGTATGACATCGGTTGCGGCTTCTGCGGGCCCGATTCGGCCTTGCGGACCTCAGTGCCGTACCCGACCGTCGTGAACAAGGTTCCCTGGAGCAACGGCTGCCGGTAGGCGTCTAGCGTGTTCTCTTCCGCAATGGCCGCCGGGGCGATGTTGGTGACGGGCGCGTCCAACACGATGACCCCCACGTCGTTCCAATTATTGAGGTCCGTGAATCCCGAGTAGTCGGGGTGTGTGTACGCGGTTCCGGAGAGGTAGCCGGCTGCGGCGATCTCCTCAGGCGTGTATCCGACCGAAGGGTCCGCCGCCACGGGGAACGGCGACGGGGGCTGCTCGGCGATGACGGAGTCGAACGTGACCAAGGTGCTGCCAAGCGTTCCGTCCGTGCAGTGTGCTGCTGTCAGCAGGACAGTGGGCGAAACTAGGGTGGCACTGCAGCGGAACCGGCCGTCCGGGTCGTAGAACAGGATGAGGCCGACATTGGGATGTGTCTCTCCATCGGGAGTCCCCCCGGTGATGGCAACGGCGGAGGGTGCGCCGAGGCCACCGATTCCTGCCATCATCACCAGGGCGAGAAGTACCTGGAGAAGTTTGGTCCGCATTGCTGCTCCTTCTGCTATCCGGGCATCGGTAAGCCGACGCGTCCACGAGCTGCCCCCTCCGGACGACGTCCGGGCACGCCCATGATTGGACCATGGCGTGCCAACCAGCGCCACTCGAGCCAGCTGGAGACCACAGCATGAATCCGGCTCGCCTGCATTGCTCGACGGTGAGGCGGCTCTACGATGGCGGCATGCGTTCTCGAAGTGCCTCCTGCGTGGCGTTCGCCGCCGCGGTTTCCCTGTTTGCTGTTGGTTGCGCCCCGACCGAGGAAAGTGAAGAGCCGACGACCACCGAGTCGTCCGATCCACCCGCTGACGCGTGTGCCGACCCGGCGACATTCAAGCCTGGAATCTTGACGATCGCGACCGACTCGCCCGCGTTCGAGCCATGGTTCAAGGGCGACGACCCGACCAACGGCAAGGGGTTCGAGTCTGCGGTGGCGTACGCCGTTGCCGACGAGATGGGCTTCGACCGGGGCGCCGTCGAATGGGTGACGGTGGGGTTCAACTCCAGCTACCAGCCCGGCGATAAGAAGTTCGACTTCGACATCAACCAGATCTCGATCAGCGCGAAACGGGCGCAGGCGGTCACGTTCTCCGACGGTTACTACTCGGCCGCGCAGGCGATCATCACCCTCAAGGACTCTGAGTACGCCGACGCGACCAGCGTCGCCGATCTCGCCGATGCCAAACTCGGAGCCCAGGTCGGGACGACCTCGCTGGACGCGATCACCAACACGATTCAGCCGGCCCAAGCGCCCCAGGTATTCGACGACACCAACATCGCCAAGAACGCTCTCCTCAACGGCCAGGTCGACGGGATCGTTGCCGACCTCCCCACGGCGTTCTACATCACCGCCGTCGAGATTCCCGAAGGCACCATCATCGGCCAGTTCCAACCTGAGACCGGGAAGACCGAAGAATTCGGGCTCCTGTTCGAGAAGGGCAATCCGCTCGTGGAGTGCGCCAACCAGGCGATCGCCACCCTTGAGGACAACGGGACGCTCGCCGGGATCGAGGACCGCTGGCTCAGCCAAGTCGTCGACGTCCCCCAGCTAACCCCCTGACCGCATGTCCGACTGGACGCGGAGCGATCGTCAGACCGCGCGTCTCGTTTACCGCCGCCGGCGTGCCGTACGACGTGGCACGATTGCGGCCACCTCGACAGTCCTCGTCCTCGCCGCGCTGATCCTGCTGGCCGTCAACGCACCCGGTTGGGAGCGGGTACAGGTCACCTACTTCGATTTGGACTACGCGCGAGACGTGCTTCCGGAGCTCGCGTCGGCCTTCGTACTCAACATCAAGCTCTTCCTGGTTGCCGAGGCCCTCATCCTCGCGGTGGCGCTGCTCGTCGCGATCGTCCGGGTGATCCCGTCACCGGCGATGGCGCCTATCCGGCTGATGGCGATCATCTACACCGACGTCTTCCGGGGCGTCCCGACGATCCTCGTCATCTTCCTTGTCTGCTTCGGACTTCCAGCGCTCCAGCTTCAGGGGGTCCCGGGCGACATCTTCTGGCTCGGCGTGATTGCTCTCACGCTGTCCTATGGCGCGTATGTCGCCGAGGTGATCCGTGCCGGGATCGCTTCGGTCCACCCCAGCCAGTGGTCGGCCGGCCGCTCGCTCGGCTTCACCTACGGCCAGACGATGAGGCATGTCGTGCTGCCGCAAGCGTTTCGACGTGTGGTGCCGCCGCTCATCAACGACTTTGTCTCACTCCAGAAGGACACCGCGCTGGTGGCGACCGCAGGCCTGGTCGAGGTCCTTCGCACAGCGCAGATCAATGCCAGCCGCGACTTCAACTTCACGCCGTACGTCGTCGCCGCTCTCTTCTTCATCGCCCTCACCGTGCCGCTCGCCAGGATCGCGGACTGGCTGGCGCTGCGGCAGGTTCGCCGCGAGCAGGGCAGTGTCTGATGGCGCTTCTCGAGCTCGAACAGGTGCGCAAGCACTTTGGCTCGCAACCGGTGCTGAAAGGCATTGACCTGACAGTCGCTGAGCACGACGTCACCTGCCTGATAGGGGCGTCGGGGTCCGGCAAGTCGACGTTGTTGCGGTGCATCAACCTCTTGGAGACCGTCGACGACGGCACGATCTGGTTTGCCGACCGAGACATCACCGATCCACGCATTGACGCTGATGAGGTACGTCGCGAGATCGGCCTCGTTTTCCAGGCGTTCAACCTGTTTCCGCACCGCTCTGTCATCGACAATGTGACCCTCGCGCCCCGACAACTCCTCGGGGTAGGCCGCGTGGACGCCGAGGCCCGAGCGAGAGAGCTACTCGACAGGTTCGGCCTCGCGGACAAGGCCACGTCGTACCCCGACAGTCTCTCCGGTGGTCAGCAGCAACGTGTCGCAGTGGTCCGCGCCATCGCGATGGAGCCCAAGCTGTTGCTGCTCGACGAGATCACCTCTGCGCTCGATCCCTTGCTCGTTGCCGAGGTGCTCGACGTGATCGCTCAGCTCAAGCGCGACGGAATGACGATCGTGATGGCCACGCATGAGATGGACTTTGCGCATCAGGTTGCCGATCGGGTGGTGTTTCTCGACGAGGGGGAGGTCGTGGAGGACGGCACGGCGGGGCAGGTCTTCTCGAGTCCTCGCGACGAGCGGACGGCAAGGTTCCTGGCTCGGCACCTGCAGCGCTGAGGTTCAGCAAGGCGGGTTGTTTGTGCTGGTGGTTCGGTTCGGCCCGCTGCTGGCGGTTGTGCACCGGGATGAAGAGCGCAGCAATGCGAGCTGAAGCGCTCTGGGTCCGTTCGCGATGGCTGCTGGCGGTTGCGCTCGAAAGTAGTGACGACCAGTCAACAGTTGAGTGGTGGTCACTACTTCGGGGGTTAGGCGCAGTAGATGCCGTCCCCCTTGGCGGCTGGCCACCGCTCGACGTCAGTAGCATCGTCGATGCTCACGAGGTAGGCCGCCTCGTGACCCGGGGCGAGCCATAACTGTCGACCGTCTCGGTGGAATCCCGAGTTGGTAGCGCTCTCCGGCAGCGTCGCACTGGCGTCGTACGTCGTCTTCAAGTTGTCTGTCAGCTCACCCTCGGTGTCGCGGACGTACTGGTCTCCCTCGTGCTTCGGGCCGACCTTCAGGAACGTGATGTCCTGCCAGTCGCAGTGCTCGGCGCCCTGGAACGACTCAACCCTGGTTACGGGCACCCGTGCTCCCGCGCCGTCCTTCCAGACCCCGATCCCGGCGGGCTCGGTCACGCTGGCAGGCAGCTCGGCCGGGTCGCACTGTGCCCACGACTCGACGCCCCAGCCGACGTTGTCTTCGTGATCCTTGATCCCGTCCGCGGCGATGAACGCGATCTTGGTGCGTTCGTTGACGTCGTAAGACAGGAGCACACGATCGCCGTCCTCACGTTCGATCTGGTAGCCGGTCTCGGGAAGCTGGCCCCATGTCTCGTTGTCCATCCAATTCTCAACTGCTTCTGCCGGGCTGCCCTGCACCGACTCGAGGCCGCTGTCGTAGGCGCCACCGCCGCCGCTGTAGGGCTCGAACTCGCACTCCAGCGCCAGCCCGGCGGCACCGGACCTCTCGGCCACGGTGGCGTTGTCGGAGTAGTCGCGCTCCTTGGTCATCGGCCCGTCATAAGGGGTGGCTACTGGCTTGTCGTCGACGACGACGGTGGACTCTCCGGCTTCCATCGTGGACGAGCCGCAGCCCGCAAGTAGTGCGGCGGCGGCGACAGCGATGACTATGTGGCGCATGGGAGCGGCCTCCTTCGAGTCTCCACTCTGACGGGATCGGAGCCGCGGCGGTTCCAAATGAAATGAAATGTTTTGCAACCGTTGCCGCCGAGCAACGACGCCCTTCGCGTAAGGCCGCGGACGGACTGGGTAGCGTGGCTACCCGGTAGACACCCCCGTCGCCACGAAGCCCCAACGATCCGGAGCCATACCGCGGTGACCGACCAGCGCCAGCAACCGACGCCCGACACGGTCGGCGACGCGGCGACCTCTCCCGACGTACAGCAACCGTGGGCTGCACTCGGCCTGAAACCCGACGAGTATGCCCAGCTTGGCGAGATTCTCGGGCGCCGACCGACGTCGAGCGAGCTGGCGATGTACTCCGTGATGTGGAGCGAGCACTGCTCTTACAAGTCCAGCAAGGTGCACCTGGCCAAGTTCGGTGAGCTCGTCACCGACGAGATGCGCGCGTCCCTGATGGTGGGTATCGGCGAGAACGCTGGCGTCGTCGACATCGGCCACGGGTATGCCGTGACGTTCAAGGTCGAGTCGCACAACCACCCGTCGTACGTCGAGCCCTACCAGGGTGCCGCCACCGGCGTGGGAGGCATCGTGCGAGACATCTTGTCGATGGGTGCGCGCCCTATCGCGGTGATGGACCCGTTGCGGTTCGGACCACTCGAGGCGGCTGACACGCAGCGCGTGCTGCCCGGCATCGTGGCCGGCATCGGTGGCTACGGCAACTGCCTCGGCCTCCCCAACATCGGCGGCGAGGTGGTGTTCGACCAGTCGTACGTCGGCAACCCGCTCGTCAACGCGCTCTGCGTGGGTGTCATGCGCCACGAGCAGATCCACCTGGCCAAAGCGTCGGGGGAGGGCAACCAGGTCATCCTCTACGGCGCCAAGACCGGCGGCGACGGCATCGGTGGAGTCTCCGTGCTGGCGTCGGAGACGTTCGGCGACGCCGGGGCGGCAGACGGATCCGAAAAGCCGCCGAGCAAGAGGCCCAGCGTCCAGGTCGGCGACCCGTTCATGGAGAAACTGCTGATCGAGTGCACTCTCGAGCTGTTTGCCGAAGGGCTCGTCGTCGGCATCCAGGACCTCGGTGGCGCTGGCCTCTCGTGTGCGACGTCGGAACTCGCCAGCGCAGGTGATGGAGGCATGCACGTCTGGCTGGACCGGGTGCCGCTTCGTGATGCGTCGCTCGCTCCGGAAGAGATCTTGATGAGCGAGTCGCAGGAACGCATGATGGCCGTCGTCGAGCCAGCGCAGGTGAAGCGGTTCCTCGAGATCTGCGAGAAGTGGGAAGTCGACGCGACCGTCGTCGGAGAGGTAACGGCCACCGGGCGACTGGTCATCGAGTGGCACGGGCAGACGATTGTCGACGTACCACCGCGGAGCGTTGCCCACGACGGACCCGTCTACCAGCGACCGTTCTCGCGACCCGAATGGCAGGACGCGCTGCAGTCCGATGTAGCCGAGAAGCTCGACAGACCCGCGACTGGTGACGAGCTGCGCGCGACCCTGCTACGCCTCGTCGCCTCGCCCAACCTGTGTGACAGGTCGTGGGTCACCGACCAGTACGACCGCTACGTCCAGGGCAACACCGTGCTCGCCCAGCCCGAAGATGCCGGCATCGTCCGCGTCGACGAGGAGTCAGGTCTCGGGGTTGCGCTCTCGACCGATTGCAATGGCCGGTTCGCGAAGCTCGACCCGTGCGCCGGTGCGCAGCTCGCCCTGGCCGAGTCCTTCCGGAACGTGGCGGCATCAGGTGCCAAGCCGCTGGCGATCACCGACTGCCTCAACTTCGGGTCACCGGAGGATCCCGACGTGATGTGGCAGTTCGCCGAGGCAACCCGCGGTCTTGCTGAAGGGTGCCGCGACCTCGGGATACCCGTCACCGGTGGCAACGTCAGCTTCTACAACCAGACGGGAGACACCGCGATCCTGCCGACGCCGGTAGTGGGCGTGCTCGGAGTCATCGCTGACGTCGCACGACGTACGCCGATGGGTTTTGCCGAAGAGGGTCAGCGGATCTACCTGCTTGGTACGACGCATGAGGAGCTGAGTGGGTCGGAGTGGGCGCATGTGGTCCATGACCATCTCGGTGGCCTCCCGCCTGTGCTCGACCTGGCGGCCGAGCGTGCCCTCGCGGACATCCTCGTCACCGCGTCGCGAGATGGCCTGGTCGCGGCAGCCCACGACCTGTCGGACGGCGGGCTCGCGCAGGCGTTCGCCGAGTCGTGTCTGCGGCACGGCGTGGGAGCCCAGGTGTCGCTGCCCGACGAGCTCGACGCGTTCGTCGCCCTTTTCTCGGAATCGGCCAGCCGCGCCATCGTGGCCGTGCCAGCCAGCGAAGAGGGGGGATTCACGCAACTATGCGAGGCGAACGGTTTCCCGTGCGTTGCGATCGGGATCACCGCTGGCCGCGGTGCCGAGGCTGCGCTCGACGTGACCGGTCAGTTCAGTGTGCGACTCGAAGAGCTGCGTGAATCCTGGAGCGCGACTCTGCCAGCGGCCTTCGCCTGACCCACGCGCCCCCGGAGGTCGAGCTTGTCGAGACCAGGTCTCGACAAGCTCGACCAGCGGAGCGTCAGTGGATCCGGACAGCCGAAGCAGTCGACCCACCTGAGTCGGCGGCATACGCCATCAGCACGCGTGCTCCCGAAGGAACCGTTTCGTCAACGGGTACGTCGATCTGAGCCTGCCGGTGGCCCGCGACCTGCTGCACCGTCGACCCAAGGACGTTGCCATCCCTGTCGACCACGAACACGTGAGCCTCACCGGGACCGCGCACGTCCAGCTCGACCTTGACGACGGCCCCGGCGGCTCGTGCCTGCTTGGCCTCCGCACTCGAGCGCCGGTCAGCCTCTGGCCCACCTCCGACAGCAACTCCGTTTCGAACCGACTGCGCGATCGTCTGTGGCGAGTCGAGGCTCGACAGACCTACGGACGGGATCGTGGGCTCCGCGGTGGGAATCTCCGGAGGCGTCCAGCCCGGCACGGTGGCGATGCCCCATCGATACGGGTCACCTTGGACCCCGCCCCAGGTCGACCAACCGATGCGTGTCTGCCCGGTCTTGTCTTGGGTGTCGGAGTCGTACACGAACACGTTCAGGCCCAAATGCCGCGGGTCGACCGTGGACGGCAGCTCCGACGCCGGGATCTTCGCCTCGACCACGTATCCCGTGTAGGGCTCGCTGACGGTGCTTGCGATCTCCATACCTGGGGCGGTCTCAGCGCCTGAACCCTGCTTATTGTCGGCGTCGCGCCCGTAGCAAGGCTCGCCAGCCGTGGTCGTCGGCAGCACCAGCGCCTTGAACGTCGTCGACGTGTTCTCGGAGTCGCCGGCCGGGTCGAATGCGATCTCGACCGAGTCGGTGCGCCAATGCCGCTTGCAGTCCGACGGCTCGAGCACGGTGCCGAGCGTGTCGTCAGTCATCTCGACGGCGACGTACAGATCGTCGCCGGACCTCGTGACATGTCCGGTTGCCGAGCAGTCCGCTGCCGACTCACACGGGGATCCCTCCCACAGCCGGCTCAGGTCCAGCGGCCCTCCGGCGTACTCGCCAGGTCCGACCACGCCGTCGATGGTGGGCGCGGCAGCCGCCTCTTCGATGGCTGTCGTCGGGACGAGCTCGAGCGCAGCGCTAGTTGTGCTGGAGCCCGACGAGCTAGTCGTCTCGATCGTGTAGGGGTAATCGCCGCCCTGCACGGAGGTCGCCAGCGTGGCGTCGGTGTTCGTCACCGCGAAGGCCACGGTGGTCGAGTCACCGGCCGCGAGACCCGCGTATGACGCCGTGGCGGGCTCGGCTGCGAACCCTGCCGGCAGTTGAAGGCTCACGTTGCCAGCCTCGGTGGAGGTGCCGAAGTTCGTGACCGTGACCTCGACGTCGCGCTGGCCGCCCGACGCGAGGGTGAGCACGGGAAGGACGAAGCCTTCCATCTGCGGGTAACCGTTGGCCACCGCGTACTGCTGGAAGTCGGCCACCTGAGGCAGCAGCTCGGATGTCCCGCGCACTGTTGGCACCACCTCGAGCTCGGTGTCGTTGTGGCCGTGCCGGCCGCTCGACGAGAGGTCGACCGATGCCAACACCCGCATGTTGGTGTCAGCGTCAGCTGGCGCCGTGACGGTGAACTCGCGGCTCACCGTGTCACCCCGTCGCACCGTTCCCAACGTGCCGTCGCCCTCGACAGTCCAGCCGGAAGGCAGAACAACGCTGAGACTCGCGTGGGTCAGGTGGCGCGACCTCGGCGCTGTCACGTCGACCGTCAGCGTGGTCGAGGATCCTGGTGTGACCACGAACGGGTCAGCGCTGACATCGAGACCAGTCCCGAGGGGCAGGCCGCCTGGCGCAGGGAGCACTGCGCCGTGAAGGATTGTGTTCGGGTGGGCTGCGGCCGCGCTCAGATCCCCGCGTACGAAGGGCACCCGCGACTCCACCTGGGTGAAGAAGTCACAACCGAGCTGGTTGGGATCGGTGCTCACGTCGGGGAAGACGGCCCAACCCTGTGATGCGTACTCGCGCTGAGCCTCACGCTCGACCTGCGCCCACGTGGTCCCTTGGTCAGCCGACTGCCGGCCACTCCAGACGCCATAGATGTTCTGGGTCGGGCGCACCGGAGTGAACTTCGTCGGGCAGTCCGGGCCGTTGCCGGTCGTCGTACCGCGTGCGCTGGACATCAACAGCTTGGACGGTGTCCACGGGTCGAGGTCCTCGTCGTTGATCTGGTCCGGGAACGCAGCCGGGTCGCCAGCGAGGTTGTAGGCCTCGAACGCCATCCGCCCTGCGTACTGATGGTTTCCGTGGTTGCCCGGTGACGGTGCCGGGTCCATCGTCACGATGATCTCGGGCTGGGTCTCACGTACGACCCTGACAACTCGATCGAGCGTGTCGTCGTGACCCCAGACATCCTCGGTCAACGGTGCACTCACCGTGTAGTAGAAGTCGACCTGGTCGAGGTTGTAGACGTCGGTGATGCCTGCCCGTGCGACGGCACGACGTTCCTCGGCCTCACGGATCAGCCCCAGCGCCGGACCCTCCTCAGGGCCGACGGCGTTGCCGCCACCTTCGCCGCGGGTGATCGTGATGACGCCTGTCGTGAGCCCGTCGTACTCGTTCCACTGCCCGTACGTCGACAGCCGTCCTGCCTCGTCGTCGGGATGCGCACCGACGAACAGCACGTCGAGGTCTGGGCTGGTGTGCTCATGCTTGGGCGCTGACGGCTTTGCCGGCGCGATGCCGGCGGCTACCGGAGCAGCGAGGCCGACGCTGCTGCCCACGAGGGCGACGACTGCACCGAGCAGAACGGCTCTGTCTCCGCGGCCCGGCTTCGACCTCGGACGCAACCTACGTGTGTCGCGTTGGGAATGTTTCGGCACTGACATGGGGTGCACCTTTCAGTGTGGGGACGGATGCTTAGCCTTTGACGGACCCTTCGACCATTCCGCGGATGAAGTGTCGCTGGGTGAACAGGAAGACGACGACGACCGGGAGCGCGACAAGTACCGCCCCAGCCGCGAGGAGGGCTGTGCCCTCGGTGTACTGGCCCTTGAAGTTCGACAAGCCAAGTGGCGCTGTGCGCAGCGACTCGTCGGTGATCATGACCAGCGGGAGCAGGAACTCGTTCCACGTCCACATGAAAACGAGCAGGACCATGGTCATCAATGCGGGCCGACCCATCGGGAGCAGGATTGACCAGAAGATCCGCGCGTGACCGGCTCCGTCGACGCGAGCCGCGTCGACCACCTCGCGAGGGGCGCTGCGGAAGTAGGCCCGCATCCAGAAGGTGCCGAACGCCAGTGACTGCGCCACCTGCGGAAAAATCAACGAGGTGTACGTGTTCGTGAGGTTGAGCTCCTTGAGGTCGTAGTAGAGCGGGATGACCACGGCCTCGCTCGGCACCATCAAGCCAAGAAGCAAGAGGTAGAACAGCACCGAGGAACCACGGAACCGCATGGTCCCGAAGGCGTAGCCCGCCAACGACGCAAGCACAGCGCTGAGAGCCACCACGGCGAGGGACACGATCACGCTGTTCTTCAGGTACGTCGCGAAGTTTCCTTGCTCCCACGCGGAACCGAAGTTGTCGAAGTGGATGCCGCCCTCTGCGCCGACTTGGTCGGGGCTCAACGCGGTGGCCAGGATGAGCCCCATCGGATACAACGCCAGCAAGGCAGCGAGCCCGAGCACCAGGTAGCTCGCCGAACGTTCGAGTCGTGATGTCACGAGTCGCCACCTTCGGCGACCTTGTTGATGACGATGGTCAGCAACAGGATGACAGCGGTGAGCAGCAGGGCGATCGTGACGCCGTAGCCGACCTTGCCGGCCTCCATCGACCAGCGGTAGACCTCGAACGACGGCACCCGGGTCGCCCGGCCTGGTCCGCCCTCGCTCATCACGTAGACCAGGTCGAAGGTGCGAAGCGCAGCGACTATCGTCAGGGTCATCGCGACCGCCAGCTCGCCGCGCAGAGCGGGGAGGCCCACCGCGAAGAACTGCCGAACGGCCCCTGCCCCGTCGAGGGTGGCTGACTCGTACAGCTCGCGCGGCACCTTCGAGAGACCAGCCAGGAAAAGCACCATGCACAGTCCGGTCCCGACCCAGGTGCCGACCAGTCCGACGGCGATCAATGCGAACGACGGATCGCCGAGCCATGCCCGGGTGAGCGAATCGAGGCCAATGGCGGAGAGCGCATCGTTGATCGATCCCTCGGGCGCGTAGATGTCGCGCCACGCGATCGCCACCACGACCATGGCGACTACTTGCGGCAGGAAGATGACGGTGCGGAAGGCGTCGGTCCCTCGCAGCTGGGCTCGCGACATGATCGCGGCGAGCGTCATACCGAACACAATGGGCAAGGCGCTGAAGAAGATGATCAGCACCAACGAATGGACGAACGGAGCCCGTAGCTCCGGATCGCTGAGCACATCCGAGTAGTTGCCGAGTCCGACCCAGGTGCCGACGGACAGTCCGTCCCACTCATAGAAGGACAGCCAGACCGCGTGGAGCAGCGGGACGGCGAGGAAGCAGGTGAACACGACCAGGGCAGGTGCGATGTAGAGGTACCCGACCCGCCGCGGTTCGCCTGGCGCCCCACCGCCGCGGCGTGCCGACGGCTGGCGAGGTGGCGCTTGCCGAGCCCGCTTCGGAGCGGGCTCGGCCACTACGTCGCCACCAACTGTGCTCATGCGTGCGCCAGCGCCCCGCTACCCATCGGTGAACGAGGTGTAGTCGTCCTCGAGCGATCCCAGGAACTCGTCAACCGATGTCTGTCCGCCCATCAGGTCCTGCACCTCGGCGGGAACGACCTCGGTCGCATCAGGGGTTGCCCAGTCCAGGTACGGCGTGAGCGCGTCTTCCTCGTTCGCCGTCGCCCAGGCATCGAACAAGTCGGCCAGGGTGCCTTCGGGCTGCTGCTCTTCGATGTCGACGACGGGCAGGCTCCCCGCTTCGGAGATCTTGCTCATCGCGTCTGGTGACGTGATGAAGTCGAGATAGGCGGCTGCGACATCGGGGTTGGGGCTGGCGTCCGTGATGGAGAAGGGCAGGCCGGTCGAACCGGTCACGTTGAGCTCGCCCGACTCGCCGACTGGCGGCAGCATGAAGCCGAGGTCGTCGCCGAGGGCGGGTTCGAGGTCGGCCAGCAGCCACGTACCCGAGATCAGGAAGACACCCTTCCCCTTGGCGAAGTCCTGCCACGAAGGGTCATAGCCGAAGCCGTTGAACCCGTCGGTGAAGTAGCCCTTGTCGACCCACTCGGTCAGCGTCTCGGCCGCGGCGACGTTCTCGTTGCTCGTCCACGACGAGCCCTCCTGGCCGAAGCCGAGGTCTCGGATGTCCTCGCGGGGCGCGAACTGGTTCTGCACAAAACCCCACTCATGAATACCGGGCCACTGGTCGAGGTTGCCGAACTGGATCGGGATCTCACCGGCCTCCTTGGCCGTCTGCAGCGCCGCCTCGAAGTCCTCGAGGGTCTGCGGTGGCTCGAGGTTGAGCTCGTCAAGCTTGGCCTGGTTGTACCAGAGCCCGACCATCTCGCCCGTGAGAGGGAGGCCGTACAGGTTGCCTTCACCGAAGGTCTCACCGTCTTCGGAGTAGGACGCCACGGAGCGCACGCCTTCCGGGAAACGCTCATCCCAGCCATACACGTCGGCATAGCCGTCAAGAGACTTCAGCAGTCCGGCCTTGACGAAGGCGCCCATGTCGGCGCGAGCGTTGTTGGCCTGGACGACATCGGGTGCGTCGTCTCCGCTGATGGCAAGACGCAACTGCTTCTGCAGGTCGGTGGTGGACCGCGACACACGCTTGATCGTGACGTTGGGGTACTTCGCCATGAAGTCAGCATTGAGCTGCTTCAAGGGTTTGTCCTGACCGCTTCGCACCTCCTGGTCCCAGACCGTGAGGGTGACCTCGCCAGCGGAGGCGATGTCGGTCTCGACATCGGCCGCGGGCTTCTCCTCGTTGCCACCTCCCTCATCGCCGGGGGCGCATGCAACGACGGGCAGCATAACCGCCACGGTCAAGGCAGCCAGCACTCGCTGCCCGGATCTGCGCGTCATAATGTCTCCTTGGTTGGGGTGGTGGGCGGAATAGGTGGGAGCTGTCGCAGTCCGATCGTGGCTGCGGCCCGAGAGACGGCGCGCCACGAGCCGGCGGGTATGACGTCGTCGAGGAACGCGTAGTCCTTGCCGAGGTGAGGGCTGTCTCGCTCGTCGGCCCACCAGGTCGCGACTTCGCCCCACCCGGGCGAGGCGAACGCTCCACCGAAGTCTCGAACAGACAGTGCGGCACACAGATTGGCGAAGCGCAGTCGCTGCTGTAGTGGCCACTCGCGCAACGTGCCGACGACGAGAGCGGCCAGGAAGACGTCACCCGCGCCGGTGGGATCGAGCACTTCGACAGGCACGCCGGGCGACCACGCGGTCTCGCCCGTTGTGCTGTCGGCGGCGAAGGCGCCGCCGGCCCCCGTGGTGACGACCGCGAGCGGAACCATGTCGCGCAGGTGCTCCAGCGCCGCGCCGGGAGAGTCGGCGCGGGTGTAGGACATCGCTTCCACGGCGTTCGGAACGAAGGCGTGGACACCATGCAGCCGTTGGCGAACCCGGTCGAGATCCCAGGCACCGGTGGCGTCCCAGCCCACATCGGCGAAGACGAGCGCACCGTTGGCGATGGCGCCGTCCAGCCACGGTGGCCGTGGCGCGTCAGCCTCGAAGTACGCCACTTTCGCGGTGGGAGGGTGGGCCATCAGCTCGTCGAACTCTGCTGGCGCTGGGTGTGCGTGGGTGACCATGGCGCGCTCTTCTTCGAAGGCGAGCGACACGGTGACGGGGGAGTGCCAACCTTCGAAGCGCTGCGAGCACGACAAGTCGATGCCCTCGGTCTCCTCCAACATGGTCCAGCAGAAGTCGCCGTAGACGTCGCCTCCAAACGCGGCGGCCAGCGACGTACGCAGACCCAACCGCGCGCACGCCACTGCCAGGTTGCCGACGCCTCCAGGACTGGATCCCATCCCGTCCGTCCACACCTCGTGTCCACTGCTCGGTGGACTCAGCATCCCCGTAAACACAATGTCCAAGAAGACGGTGCCAGTGAGGAAGACGTCGAACTCCGGGGTGGGGGCGGCAGCCGACCCACCGTCGGACTCGCTCACCTGCTCACCTCCCCGATCGAGTGCGCTGTCTCCCGCCACAGTCTGTTGCATCTTGCGCGGTAGTGGCAAGGGTTGACCAGAACGCAATACAGATGCATACCGACTTGCCCAATTATGCCGGTTCTAGTTCATCCTGCTGACGAGAAGTGGCTCACAGATTCCGCCAGCCTGCGCGAAGTTGACTGATACGATCGCCGGGTGTTGGCCGCGCGTCGCTACGACCAGATCCTCGAGACGCTTCGGGAGCAAGGCGTGGTCGAGGTGCGCGCACTCGCCGACATGCTGTCGGTCAGCCACGCGACCGTCCGCCGGGATCTTGCGCGGTTGGCGGGCCAGGGGACGGTCTCCCGAGTCCGGGGTGGTGCCCGGGCGACGGCGGTCACCGAGCCTCCTTTCTCCCAAGTGGTGGCCAGGCCGCATGCCGACAAGGACGCCATCGCCGACGCGGCCGCCGAGATGGTGTCCGACGGAGACGTCGTGCTGCTCGACATCGGCACGACGGTGCACGGGTTGGCGGCCCGGCTACGCGGCCGCCCGGTCACGATCGTGACCTCGAGCCTCGCTGTCTACGACGAACTGGCCGACGATGCCGCTGTCGACCTCATCCTGCTCGGCGGCGCGGTGCGGCGTAACTATCAATCGATGGTCGGCTTCCTCACCGAGCGGGCCCTCAAGCAGATTCATACCGATCGCCTTTTCCTGGGCACGTCAGGCATCAGGGCCGACGGGACGGTGCTCGACACCACTGTCGTCGAGGTCCCGGTCAAGCAGGCCATGCTCCAGGCGGCCGACGAGGTGGTTCTGCTCGCCGATCCCACCAAGTTCCCGGGCAACGGGTTGGCGCGTGTGTGTGGTCCCAGCGACATCGACGTCCTTGTCTGTCGGCCGGGCTCCGATGAGCAGACGGTTGCCGCGTTCGGCGACGCCGGCTGTCGCGTCGTCGAGGCGTGAGCGGAGGGCGACAGTCGTGCGGCTGACAATTCTCGGTGGCGGCGGGTTCCGAGTACCGCTCGTGTTTCGCGCCTTGTGTGAAGACGCAGACCTTGGCGTTGACGAGCTAGTGCTGTACGACGTGGACGGTCATCGGCTGGACGTGGTCAGCGTCGTGCTCGCGCATCTAGCCGACCAAGCCGGGGCGACGGCTCCGAAGGTCCGGGTCACGACGGATCTACGTGACGCCGTCGCGGACGCGGACTTCATCTTCTCCGCCATCCGAGTGGCGGGGTTGTCCGGCCGCATCTGCGATGAGCGTTCGGCCTTGGCGCAAGGAGTCATCGGCCAGGAGACGACGGGTGCCGGCGGAGTCTGTTACGGCCTGCGCACGGTGCCGGTGGCGATTCAGGTCGCCGACGTGGTCGCCGAGGTTGCGCCGCGTGCCTGGGTCATCAACTTCACCAACCCGGCCGGCCTGGTAACCGAGGCGATGCGCCTGAGGCTCGGTGACAGGGTGGTTGGCATCTGCGATTCACCGGTCGGCCTGTTCCGACGGGTGGCTCGGGCACTCGACATCGACATGGAGGCGGCCGAGTTCGACTACGCGGGCCTCAACCACCTCGGTTGGCTGCGACGGGTGATGGTCGACGGTGAGGATCGACTGCCTCGACTTCTGGCCGACGCTGAGCTGCTGCAACGGATCGAGGAGGGGCGGCTGTTCGGGGCCGACTGGCTGCGCACTCTCGGCACGATTCCCAACGAATACCTCTGGTACTGGTACTTCCGCACCGATGCACTCGCGGCCGAGCAGTCTGCAACGCAGACCCGGGGCGAGTTCCTGCATGCGCAGCAAGCCGCCTTCTATGACGCAGCCTCCAACGCGACCGTCCCGTCGGCCTACGACGAGGGTGGCGGGCGTGGTGCTCCCACGACGTACGACGTCTGGGAGCAGACACGCCTTGACCGCGAGCAGTCCTACATGGCCGACAGTCGCGAGGCATCCGGGTCCGGCGAGCGCGACGTCTACGACCTCGACGGCGGAGGTTACGACAAGGTGGCGCTGGCCGTGATGCGCGCCGTCAGCGCCGACGAGCCGCAAACCCTCGTGCTCAACGTGCCGAATCGCGGGACACTCGCGTTTCTCGACGACGAGGCTGTGATCGAGGTGCCCTGCCGGGTCGACGCCTCAGGTGCGCGGCCGCACTCGGTCGGGCCTCTCGACCTCGCCGCCCAGGGCATCGTCGCGAGCGTGAAGGCGGTCGAGCGCGTCACGATCGAGGCGGCGGTGTCGGGATCACGCTCGCTAGCCGTGCAAGCGCTCGCCTTGCACCCCTTGGTCGGGTCGGTACCGGTGGCGCGGGCGATCCTCGCCGAACAGCTCGAGCGCCTGCCCGAGCTAACCAAGGCTCTCCCACACGAGTGAGCACTTTCAGGGTGGCGCCGGGGGCGTAGGTGCGCCCTAGGCTCGGCGGTATGCCGGTACGCCTCCAACCGCTCCCGCCCGACGAATTGGCGCTGCTGCTCGGGCGGCTCGAGGTGGCGGTCGCGGCTGGCGTGCCAGCCAGCCGCGACGACGTACGCGCGGCGGTGAAGCACTTCCTTGCGGTGCTGGCTGACCGCGCACCTGGCAAGAGCGTCGAGGTGCGGGTGCCGCCGTACGCCGCGGTCCAATGCATTGCGGGTGCCCGGCACACCCGCGGCAAGCCGCCAGCAGTTGTCGAGACAGACGCCGACAGCTGGCTGGCGCTCGCGCGTGGCCGGGCGACGTTTAAGGACCTCGCCGACGCCGGCAAGGTGCGCGCCTCCGGCGAGCGCTCCGACTTGACCCCCCTCCTCCCGCTCCTGTGACCCTCCTGACGTACGGGTCTCGACAAGCTCGACCGCCGGAACTCGTCGACCGGCGGAACTCGTCGACCGGCGGAACTCCTCGACCGGCGGAACTCGGCCGACGGATCTGTGGGCGATGGATAGCATCGCCCCATGATTGAGTCTGCCGATCTCAAGGCCGCGCTGGTGGCGGTAATGCCTAGCGTCCGCGCTGACCTCGAGGAGCTCGTCCGCATCCCGTCGGTCGGCGCCGACCCCGCGCGTCACGACGACGTACGCCGCTCGGCAAGCGCCACCGCCGCCCTGTTTCGCGATGCCGGTCTCGAGACGCAGATCGTCGAGGTCGGCGGCGGCCTGCCGGCCGTCATCGCGCGCAAGGCGGCGCCACCGGGCAAGCCGACCGTCCTCCTTTATGCCCACCACGACGTGCAGCCCGAGGGCAACCACGACGACTGGGAGACCAAACCGTTCGAGCCGACCGAGCGAGGCGAGCGGCTCTACGGCCGCGGTGCCGCCGACGACAAAGCCGGCATCGCGGCTCACCTGGCGGCGATCCGTGCACACGGCGATCATCTGCCTGTCGGTGTGACCGTGTTCGTCGAGGGCGAGGAGGAGCATGGCTCGGCATCCCTGCCGGCGATCCTCAACGCGCATCGCGAGGTGCTGGCAAGCGACGTCATCGTGATCGCCGACTCCACCAACTGGGATGTCGGCACGCCGGCGCTCACTACCACGCTTCGCGGGCTGTCGGCAACAGTGGTCGAGGTCCGCACGCTCCATCACGCCGTCCACTCCGGCATGTGGGGTGGAGTGGCTCCTGACGCGCTCACCACCCTGATCCGCATGTTGGCGACCTTGCATGACGAGGCGGGCAACGTCGCCATCGAGGGGATGGTGGAGGGTAGGGCGTCCGACCTGGACTACCCCGAGGACCGGTTCCGTGCCGAGGCGGGGTTGGTCGACGGCGTAGAGCTGATGGGCACCGGCTCGATCGTCGACCGACTCTGGACCAAACCGGCGATCTCTGTCGTAGCCCTCGACGCGACCCAGGTCGCCGACGCGAGCAACACCCTGCTGCCGGTGGCACGGGCCACAGTCAGCATGCGCATCGCACCAGGTGACAACGCGGCCGAGGCGCTCGAGCGACTCAAGGACCACCTTCGCCGTCATGTCCCCCACGGGGCTGAGGTGACCTTCAGCCACGATGACCTCGGCGAGCCGTTCGCGGTCGACGCGAACGGCCCTGCGTACGACGCCGCCCGCGCGGCCTTCCGCGAGGCCTGGGATGGCACGGACCCGGTCGACATCGGGGTGGGCGGCTCAGTCCCCTTCATCGCCCAGTTCGCCGAGATGTTCCCACAGGCAGCGATCTTGGTGACGGGGGTTGAGGATCCCGACACGCGTGCACACGGCGCCAACGAAGGGCTCCACCTGGCTGAGTTCGAGCGGGTCTGCCTGGCGGAGGCCCTGCTCCTACGTAATCTCGCGGAAGCCTGACTCGGCCCACCCCGACGGTCGAGCTTGACACCAACAGAAGCATCAAGCTCGATCACCGGAGGTCGGCGATCACCGGAGGTCCGCCGATCACCGGGGCTGCGGCCCGGCGATTGGGTATGTCGGCGGCCGCCACCTACAGTGGTGCCCGTGCCTCGCGGAGATGGTTTGCTCACCCACGAACTCGACCCGCAAGACCGTGGACCCCAAGATGCGTGCGGAGTTTTCGGCGTCTGGGCTCCCGGTGAGGATGTCGCAAAGCTGACCTACTTCGGGCTCTACGCGCTGCAGCACCGTGGCCAGGAGTCAGCCGGCATCGCGGTCGGTAACGGCCAGCAGATCCTTGTCTACAAAGACATGGGGCTCGTCTCTCAAGTATTCGACGAGCCAACCCTCAACTCGTTGCGCGGCCACGTCGCAGTCGGACACTCCCGCTACTCGACCACCGGTTCCAGTGTCTGGCACAACGCACAGCCGACGTTCCGCTCCACACCCGCAGGCTCGATCGCACTCGGGCACAACGGCAACCTCACCAACACCAGCGAGCTCGCCACCATCGTCGACGAGCTGGCCCGCACCAGTGGCGCACTCGACCTCCCGCGGGACACCTCCGCAGCCTCCACCGACACCGACCTCGTGACGGCGATGCTCGCGTCCTACCCCGACCGCAGTCTCGAGGACGCCGCCGTTGCCGTGCTGCCGCGGCTGCGCGGCGCGTTCTGCTTCACGTTCATGGACCAGGGCACGCTGTATGCCGCCCGGGACCCCCAAGGCATCCGGCCACTCGTCCTCGGCCGGCTCGAGCGTGGCTGGGTGGTGGCTTCGGAGACGGCCGCTCTCGACATCGTCGGCGCTTCATTCGTCCGCGAGATCGAGCCAGGCGAGCTAGTCGCCATCGACGAGGACGGCCTGCGCTCCCGCTCCTTCGCTGAGCCTGCCCCCAAGGGCTGCCTGTTCGAGTTTGTCTACCTGGCGCGACCCGACACGCTGATCAGTGGCCAGCGAGTCCAGACGGTGCGAGCCGAGATCGGTCGGCGGCTCGCGAGGCAGTTCCCCGTCGAGGCCGACCTCGTCATACCCGTGCCCGAGTCCGGCACACCAGCGGCGATCGGGTATGCCGACGAGAGCAAGATCCCTTATGGGCAAGGCTTTGTGAAGAATTCCTACGTCGGGCGCACCTTCATCCAGCCCAGCAACACGATCCGCCAGCTCGGCATCCGCCTCAAGCTAAACCCCTTGCGCGACGTCGTCGAGGGCAAGCGGTTGATCGTCGTCGACGACTCCATCGTCCGCGGCAACACGCAGCGTGCGCAGGTGCGGATGCTCCGCGAAGCTGGTGCCCGCGAGGTCCACGTGCGCATTGCCAGCCCGCCGGTCAAGTGGCCGTGCTTCTACGGGATCGACTTCGCCACCCGCGCCGAGCTCATCGCCAACGGCATGACAGTTGACGAGATCTGTCGGTCAATCGGCGCCGACAGCCTCGGCTACGTCGGCCTCGACGAGCTCGTCGCAGCCACCAAGATCGACAAGGACAACCTATGCCGGGCTTGCTTCGACGGCGTCTACCCGATCGACCTTCCGGAGCCGGAGTTCCTGGGCAAGCACCTGCTCGAGCAGGTGCTTGACGCTCCACTCGGCCCCGACGGCCTGGCCACGGCGTTGACCGGCGGCGGTGCCAGCGACGCTCTCAACCGGCCCTGATCCACGGGAGTTCTGACGATGACCGACGCATCGAGCCACCCCGAACGGTCGGCGTACGCGGAAGCAGGCGTCTCCATCGAGGCCGGCGACAAGGCCGTCGAGATGATGCGCCAGTGGGTCGACAAGGCCCGCCGCCCGGAGGTCGTGGGCGGGATCGGAGGCTTTGCCGGCCTCTTCGATGCCTCCGCGCTGAAAGGTTACGACCGGCCGTTGCTGGCCACCAGCGCCGACGGCGTGGGCACGAAGGTGGCGATCGCCCAAGCACTCGACCGACACGACACGATCGGCTTCGACCTCGTCGGCATGCTCGTCGACGACCTGGTCGTCTGTGGTGCAGAGCCGCTGTTCATGACCGACTACATCGCGACCGGGGCGGTCGACCCCGCCCGGATCGCCGCCATCGTGAAGGGCATCGCCGAGGCCTGCGTGGTCGCAAATTGCGCGTTGCTCGGCGGCGAGACGGCCGAGCACCCCGGCCTGCTCGAACCGCACGAGTACGACGTCGCCGGGTCGACCACTGGAGTTGTCGAGGCGGCCGACCTGTTGGGCTCCGAGCGGGTCACGCCAGGCGACGTACTCATCGCCATGGCGTCCTCGGGGCTGCACTCCAACGGATACTCGCTGGTTCGCCAGGTTCTGCTCCGGCAGGCAAGGTGGGCTCTCGACCGACACGTGGACGAGCTGGGCCGCGCCCTCGGCGACGAGCTCCTGGAGCCGACCCGCATCTACGCCCGACCCTGCCTTGCCCTGGCGCGGTCTGAGGGCACCCACGCGATGTCCCATGTCACTGGCGGCGGGCTCGCCGCCAACCTCGCTCGGGTGCTGCCGGCGACCACGCGGGCTGTCATCGACCGGTCAACCTGGACGCCGGCACCGATCTTCGACCTCGTCGCCGACGTCGGACGGCTGGACCGGGCAGACATCGAGGCGACGCTCAACATGGGCGTCGGCATGGTCGCCGTGACCACGGCCGAGGCCGGCGACACGACTCTCGCCCTGCTCGCAGAGGCGGGGATCCCAGCCTGGGTGTGTGGTGAGGTCGCCGCCGGCGATGGTGGCGTAGTCACGCTCAGCGGTCACTACCGACGGTAACGAGCCTCGAAGCTGGCACGCATCTGGCCGCCACAGTTCGGGCGGATGTGTGCCGACGGGTGCGGGCAGGTATCGTGGGCAACACGAGAACCTATATGACAGTCCGGCACCCTCGGGGTGAGCCGGCCACGATTTGTGCGAGGGGGTCGAGCCTATGGGGCGCGGCCGTGCGAAGGCGAAGCAGACGAAGGTCGCCCGCGAGCTGAAGTACCGCGAGTTCAACACGGACTTCAACCAGCTCCAGCGCGAACTTCACGGCGATAGCGAGTCGCCGTCATCCGCAGAGTCCGACCCTGGTGTGGGTGACTCCGACGGTGACGACGATCCGTACGTCGATCTCTACGACGACACGGAGTCGGCCAACCGTCGTTAGCACTAACGACTGGCCCGACCGTCTCGGCTCACCCATAGCTCTCGGAGCCGCCCTACCTCCGCCATCCGGCGTTCGGCGATCCTGTCGGCGGCAACTGCGGCAGGCACGCCCTCCTTGGCGGAGAGTTCGAAGACACGCTTCGTGGTGTCGAAGATCTTGCCTGCCCGCGCCTTGGCGCGGTCGAACGAGAAGCCTTCGAGCTCGTCGGCGACCTGCACCAGCCCGCCCGCGTTGACGCAGTAGTCGGGGGCGTAAAGGATCCCGCGTGACTCGAGCACGTCCTCGATGCCGGTATGGGAGAGCTGGTTGTTGGCCGCTCCGCAGATGACCTTGGCCTTGATGATCTGCACGCTGTCGTCGTTGATGGCATCGCCAAGGGCGCACGGCGCGTAGACGTCGATGTCCGCCGCGACCAGGGCGTCGTTGTCGACAACCACGTCGACCTCGGGGTGGGCGCTCGTCACCCGGTGCACCGCCGGCTCGTAAACGTCCGTGATCACCACCTCTGCCTTGTCCTCGAGCAGGTGGTCCACGAGGTGGTGCCCGACCTTGCCGACTCCGGCGACACCGACCCGCTTCCCGGCGAGGCTGGCGGTTCCCCACGCGACCTCGGCCGCGGCACGCATCCCCTGGAAGACGCCGTACGCCGTGAGCACGCTCGAGTCGCCCGCGCCGCCATGCTCGACCGTCCGGCCGGTCACGAACTCGCACTCACGCGCGACGATGTCCATGTCCTCGCTGTAGGTGCCGACGTCGCAGGCGGTGTAGTAGCGGCCACCGAGGGACTGGACGAAACGACCGTAGGAGCGCAGCAGCGGTTCGGTCTTGTCGGTGTGCGGATCACCGATAATGACGGCTTTCGCCCCGCCGAGATCGAGGCCGCAGAGCGCCGCCTTGTACGCCATCCCGCGCGACAGGTTCAGTACGTCGCGGAGGGCCAGGTCCTCCGTCGCGTACGGGTAGAAGCGGGTGCCGCCGAGCCCTGGACCGAGGGCGGTCGAGTAGATGGCGATGATTGCCTGGAGCCCGGTGGCGGGGTCATTGCAGAACACGATCTGCTCGTGCTCGCCGCCCTGCTCGAAGACGGAGGCTCTCGTCGACTCGGTCACGGTGGTGACTCTCCCTGTCTGGTGATGGCCAGCCTCCCGAGCGGTCAACGACTCGAAAGGCACGCCACTGCGCCCGCGGGGGTGTTGCGGACGTGTTGGCTCAACGATAAGCCCGCGCTCCGAACCACAGGCGGGGCGGGCATGCCGCTACTAGTCTGGACACGTGCTGCCTTACGCGTCATACCTGCGTGTCTACGAGCCGCTAGAAGCGCTGAGCGAGGCCGCGCGCGCCGCGATCGGGGACGACGTGGAGTCGTCAAGCGACGGGACCGCCACGTTGGTCGACGAGCAGACGACGGTGTTGCAGCGCGCGATGACGTCATCGACCATCAGCCTTGATGTTGACAAGGGGTCGGGGACTTATGTCCTGCAGGTTGACGGAGACTCCTACTACTGCCCAGCCGACATGCCGCTTCGCTCCTGGCTGTCGCTGACGGCCCTCGTCGACAGCCTCGGCGACGCCAACGTTGCGTTGCTTTTTCCTGCGGAGTCCCTGGCCATCGCCGACGCGAACTTCCTGACGTGGCGCCGTGACCACCCACGCGCCGTCCCTCACGTCCGCCAGGCGACCTGGTCGGTGCCACGGACCTGGTTCACACTCGTCTCGCCGGCCGAACGGGAGACGTATGACGCCGGGGGCGTCGACAGCGTCCGCTACCGCGCCAGGATCGTCGACGCCCGCCGGCGTGTCAGCCGTACGCTCGCCGTGCTAGAGAAGGTGCTCGACGAGGCTGAGCTGCTCGAAGAGCTGCAGGAGCTCGCGCAGTGGCTCCAAGCGTTCAGCCCCGCCAGCTGGATCGAGGTCGACTACGCCGGTGTTGCCCGTTGTTTCGGCCCCGAGCTGGCAGATGACCACTCCGCACACGACATCCAGAACGCGATTCACGCCCTGCGAGATGGTGACTGGGGAGCAGCTGGGGCGGCCTATCGCGAGTTCGAAACACGGTGGCGAGTGATCAACTCTTTCGAGCGCGCGAACTGACTTTATGTGTTGGCGAGTAAGAAACACATATTTTCGCCGGTCTTTGTCGCATTCGGCTACCCTTTGAAGTCGGTTGACCTACTTGGTCCACCGACTCGACCAGAGGTGCCGCCAGGCGCCTGAGTCCGTGCGATGATCGTCCCCTGGATCATCGATCGGAAGGTCGAGGATCCGTGAACGAAGCGCCTTGCCTCAGGCTCCGGCGCCCGACAGAGAGGAGGCCGCGTGAACGCACGACCGACCGAGTCCGAGCCATTGCTGACCCCGGCCGAGGTTGCCGCGATGTTCCGCGTCGATCCCAAAACGGTCACCCGTTGGGCCAAAGCTGGCAAGCTCAGCTCGATTCGTACGTTGGGGGGGCACCGCCGCTACCGTGAGTCCGAGGTACGCGAGTTGCTCAACGGCGTACCTGGACAGCGTCAGTCCGACTGACGCAGGCTCCCTGACAACACTCTCCTGACCGGTCCGTAACGGGCCGGTCAGGAGACACACAAGGCGACGATTCTCGGAAATGAGGTCGTCGCCTTTTGTGTGCCCCGATCGGGCCAGTGTGTGCCCCGATCGGGCCAGTGTGTGCCCCGATCGGGCCAGTGCGTGCTCGGCCTGCGTAGTGCTAGTCGAGCCGCTACGCCGGTCAGGCGATCCCGGAGGACTGCCGCCTGTCAGGTGACGAGGAGCCGGATGCCGACCAGCAGGCCCATGGTGACGACGAGGAACCGGAACAGGGCCGCGGGCAACCGCAGTCCGATCATGGCGCCGATCTGGCCACCGACCACTGAGCCGGCTGCGACCAGGCCGATGACCAGCCAGTCGAGGTCCGCGAAGCCGATGAAGACCACGCTGGCCGCCACGTTCGACGACAGGATCGCAACGTTCTTCAGGGCGTTGACCACTTGGAGGTCATCGTCGATGCCAAACGCCAGGCACGCGACGAGCATGACGCCCTGCCCCGCGCCGAAGTAGCCGCCGTAGACGCCAAGCAGGCTGGAGATGCCGATCAGAGGGCTGGAAAGCCGACGGCGTGACGCTGGCTGACGTGGGGTGCCGAGGAGTGTCGCGCGTCGTACGAGCTGTCGTGAGATCAGCGGCTGAACAGCGACAAGGAGCGACGCGAAGATCACGAGGGCTGGGACCACGGCATCGAAAGCGGCAGCGGGAAGCACGAGAAGCAGAATCGCCCCAACGATCGCGCCTCCGGCACTGGTCGCGAAGATTGTCTTCACCCACGGTGCACGCCCGAGCATCATGCTCCGGTATCCCCAGGTGCCCGTGAGTCCTCCCGGAACCAGCCCCACGGTGTTGCACACGTTGGCCGTGACCGGTGGGAGGCCGACGGCAAGCAGGATGGGGAAGCTCACCAGTGACCCTGCTCCAATGGCGGTGATGACCACGCCGGCGCCGAGGCCGGCGAAGACCACCGCGAGCATCTCGCCTGCGCTCACCCGCAGTCCGCCGCCGTGCCGAGTGCACCTGGCCGTGGAAGGGTCATAGGCAAAGGGTATTGACAGGTCGGACTGGATACCTATCGGCTAGGCGTCTAGTCCAAGAGGTCTGACGGCTTCCACGCCTGGCTCATCCTCGTCGGCGACGGCAGTGCCGAAAGGAGCGACGATGTCGCAAGAGTGGATCGCAATCCTGGCACTCCTGGCGTTGTTCACCGTCGGGACGGTGCTTCCGATCAACATGGGGGCGCTGGCCTACGTGGCCGCATGGTTGGTCGGGGTCCTCGCGTTGGACCTCGACGAGAAGGAGATTCTCGCGGGGGTGAGTGCCGACCTTGTCCTGACCCTGATCGGTGTCACCTATCTGTTTGCCATCGCGAAGAACAACGGGACGGTCGACCTCATCGTCAATGCTTCGGTGCGGGCAGTCGGTGGGCGCGTCGTGCTGATTCCTTGGGTGATGTTCGCTGTCACTGGGGTCCTGACCGCGATCGGTGCCGCCAGCCCCGCCGCGGTGGCGATCATCGCCCCGATCGCCCTGGGGTTCGCCGCGCGGTACTCGATCAACCCGCTGATGATGGGGATGTTTGTGGTGCATGGTGCCCAGGCAGGGGGCTTCTCGCCCATCAGTATCTATGGGTCGATCACGAACGAAGTCGTCGAGGCCAGTGGGCTTGAGGCTGGCGAGCTGACGATCTTCTTCGCGAGCATGATCTTCAACTTCATGTTGGCAGTGGTCCTGTTCATCCTGCTGGGTGGTCGACAACTTGTCTCTCGACGTTTCACGCCCGACGAAGAGGAGGCGGCGACGGGCGCAGCGAGCAGCGGCTCCGGCCCCAGTTCCGGTGCCAGCGATGTGCAGCAGGGCACCTATCCGATGCCTGGCGCTCGGCCGGCCGCCACGGATGAGGGCACCACGACGCGTCCCGACAGCGTTACCTTCGAACAGATCGCCACGCTCGTCGCCTTCCTCGGGGTTGCCGTCGTAGCGCTGGCGTACGACAAGAACATCGGCTTCGCGGCCATCACTGCTGCAGTGGCCCTGGCAATGCTCTCGCCAGAAGCCCAGAAGGGTGCGGTCCACCAGATCGCCTGGCCCACGGTCTTGCTAGTCGCCGGCGTCAGCACGTACGCCACCATTCTCGAGACGGCAGGCTCTCCGGAGTACGTCGGAGAGTGGGCGGCTGGCCTTGGCGCAGCCACGCTGGGGGCCTTGATCCTCTGCTACGTCGGCGGTGTCGTCTCTGCCTTCGCCTCGTCCACTGCCCTGCTGCCGATCATCATCCCGATCTCCATTCCGCTCGTGGTGGATCAGAACCTCAGCGCGATCGCGGTTGTGGCGGCTGTGGCTGTCTCGTCGACGATCGTCGACGTCAGCCCATTCTCGACGAATGGCGCTTTGGTGCTCGCCAACCGTCCCGACACGATCCCGGAAGAGAGGTTCTACAAGCAGATCCTCACCTACAGCTTCATTGTTGTGGCTGTCGGGCCGCTCCTCGTGTGGGCTGTCCTCGTCGTCCCCGGCTGGATATAGAGAGGCGTCGACGTGGCAAGTGCGACCGGACCGCTCAGCGACATTCTCGTGGTCGACCTGTCGCGCGCCCTGGCAGGACCACATGCGGCGATGATGCTCGCTGATCTCGGTGCGCGTGTCATCAAGATCGAGTCACCGGGAGCTGGTGACGACACGCGTGGGTGGGGACCGCCGTTTGTGTGGCCCCCTGGCGACGATGCTCAGCGGCTCGAGGACCGACAGTCGACGTACTTCTTGTCGGCGAACCGCAACAAGGAGTCGGTCGTCCTCGACCTCAAGGATGAGGGCGATCTGGCCGTGCTCTGGGAGCTCGTGTCGCGTGCTGACGTCTTGGTCGAGAACTTCCGCACCGGAGTTCTCGACCGGCTTGGTCTCGACTTCGATGCACTGCATAAGCGCAACGAACGGCTTGTCGTCTTGTCTATCACCGGGTTCGGCCACGACGGTCCCGAAGGTGGCCGGGCAGGCTATGACCAGATCGCTCAAGGGGAAGGCGGTCTGATGTCGCTGACTGGCTCCGACCCCGAGGACCCCCAGAAGGTGGGTACCCCGATCGCCGACCTGCTCGCTGGAATGTACGGCGCGTACGGTGTCCTCGCGGCGCTCCACGAACGCGAGCAGACCGGCCGCGGCACGCTCGTGCGTACGTCACTGCTCGCCGCGGTTGTCGGTGTCCATGCCTTCCAAGGGACCCGCTGGACCGTCGCCGGTGAAGTCGGCAAGGCCCAGGGCAACCACCACGCGTCCATCAGCCCGTACGGCATGTTCGCGTGCGCCGACGGCCATGTGCAGATCGCACTGGGCAGCGAGAGTCTGTGGCGACGCTTCTGCGCCGGCTTCGGGATCGATCCAGACCAAGAGGGGTTAGCGACCAATTCCGAAAGAGTCGGCGCGCGGGACCGGGTCATCGAGATCGTCCAGTCGGCGTTCGCGTCGTGGGATGCGGAGCCGCTGCTCGCGCGGCTTGAGGAGCTCAGCATCCCCGCCGGTAAGGTGCGCACGCTTGACGAGGTCTACAGCTGGGAGCAGGCGCTTTCCCAGGGGCTCGTCGTCGACGTACACCACGAGACCCTGGGGGACATCAAGCTCCCAGGTCCGCCATTGCGCTTCTTCGACAGCGGCGGCCGGGAGAAAACGCCCTCGAGCCACGCGGCACCGCCACTGCTCGATGGCCACGGAGAAGCCGTCCGGGAGTGGCTGGGCGACACGCCCTGACGCTCGCTGCAACGCACGTGGGCTGCGTGCCGCCCCACGGAGGCGGCTCAATCCAGTTGCAGGACGGAAAGAATATTGCCGGCTGGGTCCTTGAACCAGGCGATGGGTGGCCCGTAGTCGCGCTGAACTCCGTGCTCGTCGACTCCGTCGTACATCTCGAACTGAACTCCGCGCTCTGCTAGACCGGCTACCGCTGCATCGATGTCGTCGACCGGGAAGTTGAGGATGGTGAACGTCGCCGGCGTGTGGTCTTCCTTGGGGTAGATCAAGGTGTCGCGGTCGCCGGCGATGTGGAGGTGCAGCATCCCATTCACCTCGGACACGCGGAGGCCCAGCGTCTCGCCGTAGAACTGCTTTGCCTTCGCGATGTCGTCCGCGGAGAAACCGCTGAATGCCTTGGTGTGCTCGAACATTGCGCTCCAATCCCGTCGCGTGCCGTCGATGTGGTGGCCAGCCCAGGTCCCACATCGTTGTGGGGCAAAAACACGGGGCGATCGTAACAGTGACGGCGCGGGCAGCCCTTTCACCCAACCTCGTCAAGGTCGCCGACGAGTGAGTCCGGAGCACGCATCCGCCACGCGTCTGTCACGAGTTCTCTCAGCCGCGGGACATCCACCTCTGCCAGGCGCAACATCACGAGCGGCCAGCCGTCGTAGCGGGGTGTGGTGAAGAACACCTCCGGCTCGCCGAGCACCAGGGCCTGCTTCTCGGCTTCATCGCCGACGAACAGCACCGCGATGTCGGTCCGGATGATCCGCGGCTTTCCTGGTCGTGGCTCGGGGTACGACCAGACAAAGCCTTTGTCGCCCACGCGGAAGTCGAAGCCGTCGCTCTCGATCTCCTCTACATGCGGCAGGGCAAGCGCCATCCGGCGTACGTCGACGGCGTCAGCCATCGAGGTCGACCCGAGCTTGCTCCAAGCGCACACGAGCAGATTAGCCGCCGGCAGAGGGCAGTACTCCACGCCCATGCACGACCCGAATCTCGAGTTGCGAGGTCAAGGCAGTTGCGCCAGCCTGCTGGGCAGCGGCCGGGTGCGTCGTAGGCCTGGGAACTGCCAGCCGGAGGTGTGACATGCCGTCAGCACATACCCGATGGATCAAGGGCATGGCGCCCCTGGCCGCCGTTCTCGTGGCGGCGGCGATGCTGCCAGGCCAGGCCGCCTCCGAGACACCTGGGCCAGCAGCAGAGACCGGTCAAGCACCCGGTGCGCCCGGTGGTCCGGCCGTGTGGACCGATGGGGCCAAGACCGGGTTCGGCACTGCACGTGGCACGCAGAGTCGGGTCTGGTACACCGTTGGCCGCGGCGGCAGTGCGACCGAGTTGTTCTACCCGCGCGTGGACACGCCTAGCGTGCGGGAGTCGCAACTGGTGATCTCGGACGGCGAGACCTTCAGTGACCGCGAAGACCGCGACACCCGCCACCGGGTGCGTGTGCTCGATCGGCGCGGACTGACGTACGAAGTCGTGAACACAGACCAGGATGGTGACTACAGGATCACCAAGACGTTTGTCACCGACCCGTCGAGGTCGACCGTCTTGGTGGACATCCGTTTCGAATCGCTGTCCGGAGAGCCCTACGACGTCTACTTGCTCCATGACCCGGGGCTCGACAACGACGGGACCGACGACCGTGGTGGCACACGCGGGGCGACCCTGTTCGCTCGGCAAGACGGCATGGGAAGCACGCTTGCCACCCGACCGGCGCTGACCAGCACGTCGAGTGGCTACGCCGGTCGTAGCGACGGCTGGACTGACCTCGCCAACGACCACACGATGGACTGGACGTACACGGCGGCTGAGCCAGGCAACGTCGTCCAGCTCGGCCGAACGTCGCTGACAGGTCTGCCAGGGGCACGCCAGCTAACCATGGCGGTCGGATTCGGGGAGACCGTGGGGGCCAGCGCACGGGTAGCGGCTCGCTCACTGGCCAGTGGCTTCCCCCGCGTCGCCGAGGCCTACGCCACTGGGTGGCGGGTCTACCTCGGCTCGCTCGACGACCGGCCGCAGAGCGCGGATCGATGGCGTCGGGAGTGGAGAGTGTCGGCGATGGTCCTCGCAGCGAGCGAGGACAAGACCTACCGAGGCGGTTTCGTCGCCGCGCCCGGCCGCCCGTGGGCGTGGGCGTTCGAGCTGCGTGACATCCCCGTCTATCATGCGGTCTGGTCTCGCGACCAGTACCAGATCGCGACGGGTTTGCTTGCGGTAGGTGACACTGCGGCGGCAAACAGGGCACTGACGTACCTGTGGGACGTCCAGCAGCAACCCGACGGGTCGTTCCCTCAGAACACCCGACTCGACGGCACACCGGTGTTCACCAGCTTGCAGATGGACGAGGTGGCGTTCCCGCTGGTGCTCGCGTGGCAGCTAGGTCGCTCGGGGCCTGCTGACTGGTCCCACGTACGTCTTTCGGCCGACTATCTGGTGGCCAACGGGCCTGCCTCGCCGCAAGAGCGCTGGGAGAACCTCGGCAACTACTCGCCGGCGACTATTGCAGCCGAGGTTGCCGGGTTGGTGTGCGCAGCCGACATCGCACGTGACAACGGCCGGCCTGCTCTCGCCCGGTCATACCTCAGCGTCGCCGACCGTTGGCGCGACGACGTCGAGAGCCAGACGGCGACCACCACCGGGCCGCTGTCGACCGATCCCTACTACGTGCGAGTGACCGTCGACGGCGATGCCGATGCCGGCACTGACATCCAGGTCCCCGACGGCGGCCCACTGGTCGACGAGCGCCGTATCGTCGACCCGAGCTTCCTTGAGCTGGTGCGCCTCGGTGTCAAGAGGGCCGATGACCCCACGATTCGCAACTCGATCTTTGTGGTCGACGAGCGACTCCGCTTCGCAACCCCGAACGGCCCCTTCTGGCGTCGGTCATCGTTCGACGGCTACGGCGAGACGCGGACTGGCGCCCGATGGGAACCGTCTGATGACGGCTCGCGGCTCACTCTCGGCCGCGGATGGCCGCTCTTGACCGGGGAGCGTGGTGAGTACCGGTTGGCCCGCGGGCTCGGTGCGCAGCGCTACCTCGATGCGATGGCGTTGTCGGCGATGTCCAGCACCGGGTTCATGGCAGAGCAAGTCTGGGATGGGCGGCCACCGACAGGACAGGCTGGGTGGTTCAGACTCGGCGAGGGCACGCACTCGGCACGGCCGCTGGCGTGGTCACACGCACAGTTCCTCCGGCTTGCGCGCTCGATCGAGGCCGGCTATCCGGTCGAGACGCCGCAGATCGTCGCGTGCCGCTACGACAGCGAGCTCTGTCGTCGCTAAGCGCGGGTTGCTCGCCCCGTGAACGTCGTAGGAAGTACGTCAACTGTCATGACGGCCCTTCCTGCCAAGGTCGTCAGCGGTATCGGTGTGGAAAGTGCGTAGCTCGGTCGGGACGGCCCACCACTGGTCGGGACGATCGACGACGGGGGCCTCCAGCCCGTCGTCCAAGACCCGTGCCAGGCGGCGCAGGTAAGTCGCGATGCCCGCGGCGCCCTGCATCCACGATGTCCCCGGCGGAAGGAGTGGCGGGTCTTGGCGATGCTCCACGAACCGCCATCTCGCCCCGTCATCGTCGCGGATCGAGCGCTCGAGGAGGGCGTCACCCATCACGCCCGCCGCCGATACCAGCCGGTCGGCCAGCGCAGGGTCTGCGGCGTCTTGGGCGGCGTCGAGCAGTACGTCGCCCACACCTGCGGTGCCGCAACACCGCCCGTCGTTGTCCCAGAAGCCTGGGCGGAGCCGTTCCGGAAGTCCTGATGTCAGGACCGAGTTGAGGCAGCGTTGCCTCAGTTCTGTGACTTTGAAGCCGGACACCTCGTCCACGCCGGCGTACGCCAACGCAGTGAACGCATGCGAGGTTCCCGTCGGTCCATGACACCAGGTATAGGTCACTGGCTCCACGTCGCGGGTGGAGAACGGAATCGTGTGCGGGATGACGAACCCGTCATCGTCCAGCGAGCCCACGTCGAGCAGGTGCTGCGCACCCTGCCGCGCTGCCGCGACAAAGTCCCGACGATCCAGTGCTTGGCCGGCTATCGCCAGTGCTGCTGTCACGCCCGCCGTACCGTGCGAGTAGTTGGGCGAGCTGTGCGGATATCGCGGGTGCAACCGCCAGTCCAGACCCTTCTCGGTCGGCTCCGCCACCTGCAGCAGAGCTTCGCCACCAGTCACCGCGATCGCCCGGCTGCGTTCTCCGCCGGCCCATGCCGCGGCGAGGACCACGCCGGCGGTGCCCAGGACGAGGTCTGTCAGGGGCGACGTCGACCCCGGCTCCATCTCTTCCTCGGTGTTCCAGCCAGCGGGTGTCATCAGATCCGCTAGGCGCTGCAGGGCAACCAGCTCACTGCCCGGGGCAAGCATCCTCAGCGCCGTCACGTATCCGGCCAGACCCAGGTACAGCGAAGGTTCGACTCTCCAAGTTGCGACAGTCGAGAGGCGGGCAACGATCCGCGCGGCCAGGGACTGCTCTTGCTCGGTCAGTGCACGAGCCTGGCCGATCTCGGCCAACGCCGGAGCCAGGCCGGCGATCCCGGCATAGAGCGAGTCGCGATCGGCCTCCGGTCCTACCGGCGATCCGTCTGACCGGTACGACCTCGGGCAGCCAGGGGCCATCCTCATCCCTCAATTGGCCCAAGACCCAGGACCAGGCCTCTTCGCTCACTTCTCGATAAGCGTCGCTCGTCGACATCTGGCCAGGCTATTCCGCGACTGGACGTGGTGGCCGCGGGACCCGACGTAGCACCATGATCGGGGGACGGAACTCCCACACCCCAGCCCGAGGTTGAGCCCATGCATATCTCAGATATCGACCTTTCCCACTTGCGCCGTTGCGTCGAGCTGGCCCATGAGGCACTCGAGGACGGCGACGAGCCGTTTGGTGCACTCCTGGTCGACTCCGCCGGTCAGGTGAGGTTCGAGGATCGCAACCGGGTTAAGGACGGTGATGAGACTCGGCATCCGGAGTTCGAGATCGCCCGCTGGTCCGCTTCTCATCTCACACCCGAGGAGCGGCGCTCCGCGACCGTCTACACGTCCGGCGAGCATTGTCCGATGTGCTCGGCCGCGCACGGCTGGATGGGGTTGGGCAGGATCGTTTACGCCGTGTCCGCCAGCCAGCTCACGCAGTGGCGGAGCGAGTGGGGGGTTGCGCCGGGACCGGTGAAACCGTTGCCGATCGGCGCCGTGGCTCCTGAAGTCCCCACGGCGGGGCCCGTCGCGGAGCTGACAGACGAGATGCAGACGCTTCACCGCCGCCGGTTCGACTGACTCAGAAAATCACCGCGCAGCTCGACATTGACGCATGGGACCTCCAAGGTCGGCGTAATTTACGTTTCACCTAGGCGGGACCAGTTGTCTATAGCACGTTAGGGGCATTCTCTTATTGGAGTGACGTCGCGTAGCCCGGCGACGCCAGAGAGTCAGGCTCGTTCGCCGAGAGAAACGATGTGCTCTGGCAGCCGCTCGTTGTCGCCGTACATGAAGTGGTTCTGCATCCGCTCCGAGAACCTGCTTGCCTCGGTGGTGAGACCCACCGCCTCGGCCACCTGACGGATCAGCATCGGCGACGCACCGCAGCACACACCGAGGTAATTGATCCCGAGGCCCGCTGCTTCACTCGCGAACGCACCTACTTCGTAGCGGTTGGCGTACAACGGGTCGAGAGCGGTGGGGAACGTCCGGCCGTGCGGCGATGGCACGTTCGCGCGATCGTCGCTCAGGTTGAAGAACGTCGGCTCGTCGGTGGTCGTCCGATAAGGAATCGGTAGGGCACCGACATGGCACGAGACCGCAGCCCGAATCTCGCGCAGCCACGGCATCATCGTCTCAGGCCCGCGGAAGCAGTTCATGCCTACGACGTCTGCACCTGCCTGCTCGAGCTGCTGGCAGGTTTCCACGATTCCGACCTCGTCGGCCATCTCGTTCAACGCCATCGGTGCGATGGTCAGAACGACAGGTAGCCCCGTCGCCTTGGCGACTTCGAGTGCGGCAAGGGCTTCGCCGGCGTAGTAGAACGTCTCGCCGATGATCATGTCGGCGCCACCCTCGACGGCCCAACCCACCATCTCCTCGAACATCCCCCGGACATCAGCCTGCTTCTTCTGATCCGCAGGATCCCAGATGTTCGTGTTCGAGATGTTGCCTGCCATCAGGTCACCCGGGCGCGCATCGGCGACCTCGCGGGCGATCCGCAGAGCCGCTCGGTTCAGTGGCTCCAGCAGGTCTTCCTTGCCGATCACCCTCATCTTCTCGCGGTGCCCGTTGTAGGTGAACGCCTCGACGACGTTGGAGCCCGCGCGTTGGAAGTCGACGTGCAGCGTCTTGAGCGCGTCGGGGAACTCCAACGCAACCTCGGGAACGAACTCTCCGGCGCTGAGGTAACCCCGCCGCTCGAGCTCGAACAAGAACCCCTCCGCACAGATCACGGGACCTGCATCAAGGCGTTCGGTGAGTTGATTGCTGTCACTCATGGTGTGCTCCTTCGCGGTTCTCCATCGCAGCGGCGAGTCTAGGCCCCTGCTCGTCGGATGCTCAAAGCAGCCGCCGCAACACGCTTTCGGTGATCTCTGCGCCAACCGCCTCGAGGTTGTAGGTGTCACTACGGACCTGGTTGGTCACCCAGAAGACCATGGCGCTCCCGTCGGGCGTGCGGGCGATTTCGCCATACGACCAGCCGTTCCCGCCGTTATGCCAGGCAATCTGCTCACCCTTGGCCTCGAGGACGACCCACCCGAATGAGGCGAACGCGTCGCCACCTGGTTCTTCGGGCACGCGGGCTCGGAACAACTGCCGCTTGGCGTCCGCGTCGAGGACAGTGTGGCCGGCTAGGGCCAGGTGCCAGCGGAATAGGTCGTGGGCGGTGGAGATCAGGCCGCCGTTGCCGCGCAGGTTCCAATACGGGCCGTCGGCAGCCCAGGGGTGATCGGTGGGACGTCCCTGGGCTACGCCGCGCCGGTCGTACTCGACGGCGAGTTGGTCGTTCTCCCACTGAGGCAGCACGTAGCCGGTGTCGTGCATACCGGCCGGACCGAACAGATGGTCGGCGAGGTAGCGCTCGTAGCTCATCCCGGACACTTCTTCGATGATGACGGCCAGCAGGCTGTAGCCGACGTTGGAATAGAGGTGCGTCGATCCGGGGGGCGACTGGAGCTCGGATCTGAGCGCGGCCGCCACGAAGTCGGCGCGGTCAAGCGGCTCGTAGTCGCCGCCGAGGGTGTCGACCAGGCCAGAGGTGTGCGTCAGCAACTGCTCCACGGTGATCCCTCGCTTGTCCGCGGGAACGCCGTCGACATGGGCGCCGATCCGGTCCGACACCGAAAGCCGGTCCTGCTGACGCAGTTTCAGTATTGCCGCGGCGGTGAACTGCTTGGTCATCGACATCACGTCGTACGCGGTGTCACAATCCGCTTCGATGTCCCGCGCGCGATCGGCGAGACCCCTGCCCTGACAGGTCACCTGCTCATCGCCGCGCGCCGCCACCAGACTGCCGCTCGCGCCTGCCGGCCACTGCTCGATGACGAACGGCGCCGAGGAGTCGCGTACGTCGGGCGGCTCTGTGTCGGAGGCACTACAGCCGACGACGCTCGCCGCCAGCAGCCCCACCAAACCGGACAGGAGGAGCGGCTTCACTCGTAGCTTGAGGTGGCCGGAAGTGATCACGGTGGCCGGCGTCAGGTTCGGTCGCCCGCGCGGCCGGTGTCGTAGGCCCACATCGCAATCTCGACGCGGTTGCGGGCGCCGATCTTGGTCAGCAGGCTCGCGATGTGGGTCTTGGCGGTCGTCAGGCCGATGAAGAGCTCCGCGGCGATCTCGGCGTTCGTGTGGCCGCGCGCAACCAGCGCCAGCACCTCCTCCTCTCGTGCGGTGAGCTGTTCGATCGGTTGGGTACGTCGTGACGACGGTGCCCGTGCGGCCATGGTGGCCAGCAGCCGCCGGGTGATGTTCGGCGCGATCAGGGCATCGCCCACGGCGGCGGCATGCACTGCCTGGACGAGCAGCTCCGGCCCGGCGTCCTTGAGCAGAAAGCCTCGGGCACCGGCCCGAAGCGCGCCGTGGACATACTCGTCCAGGTCGAACGTCGTGATCACCACGACCGCGATCGGGTCCGGGACACCCGGCCCTGCGAGGAGCTCGGTCACCTCGATGCCGTCGAGCTCGGGCATCCGGATGTCGACCAGGCACACGTCGGGGCGGAGCCGACGCGCCAACTCGACCGCGGCGCGGCCGTCGGCAGCCTGGCCGACGACCTCGATGTCGGGCTGGGCGTCCAGGATCATCGACAGACCGGTGCGCACCAGTTCTTGGTCGTCGGCCACCAGCACGCGCACCGTCATCGACGTACCTCCGTCGGCAGCTCGGCCTCGACCGACCACCCGCCCTCGGGCGCCGGCCCGGCGCGCAGCGTGCCGCCAAGCAGCTGCACTCGCTCCGTCATCCCCAGCAGCCCGAAGCCGTGGCTCGTCGGCCGCGCCGGGTCGATCTGGCCGTCGTCGGTCACGTGTAGCCGCAGGGTGCCTGCGCCCTGGGCCACCCGGATCTCGACACGCGAGGCGTTGCGGGCGTGCCGCAGGGCGTTGGTCAGCGCCTCCTGCGCCAGCCGGTAGACCGCCGCGTCGAGCTGGAGCGGAAGTCCGGCCAGGTCACCTGCCAACTCCACGTCGACGACCGGGACCGGGTCGCGGCGGGCGAGCGACACCAGGTCGGTGACGCCGGGCTGGGGAGCGTACTCCGGCGGCGCTCCGTCGCGCAGCACCCGGACCATCGCCCGCATCTCCGTCAGCGTCCGCGACGCTTCGCCCTCGATGACGGCCAGCGCCTCGAGCGCCGCCTCGGGTCGCTGCCCGGCCATCGTCCGGCCTGCCTGCGCCTGCACAGCGATCGCCGACACATGGTGGGCTACCGTGTCGTGCAGTTCGCGCGCGAGGCCTACCCGCTCCTGGCTGCGGATCTGGTCTAGCGCCCGGCGCCGGCTCTCGGTGCCATAACGGAATGCTGCTCCGCCCGCCCCCGCCGCTAGCAGGATGCCGAACCCGCCGAGGACTTCGGCAGGCCCGGTGTAGTCGGCGACCGTGCCGACGATCGCAGCGACCAGCACCACCGCCATGCCAATCACGATCTCGCGCCCTGACCCCCAGCGGACCAGCGCGTAGACGAGCACCAGGATGTAGACCATCGTGTTGAGGCCGAGGGTCGCGACCCCGCCTATCAGGGTCACCAGTCCCAACCCCATCCCGGTGCCGAAGGCCACTATGACGCAGGCCAACGGATGGGTACGTCGCCAGAGCAGCACCGCCGCGAGCCCGACCGCCACGATCGTCACGAACGGCCGCCAGGTGACGTCCTCCCTGAGGACCCCTTCGAGCAGCGCCGTCACCATGAGCACGCCCACCAGCACCCAGTCGCGCCACACCCGTTCGGGAGCGCCGGTGGCGCGGGGCTCGGCCCAGAAAGAGCGCACGGCAGTGGTGATCACCCACCCAGCCTAGGGACCGCCGAGGCGTCAGGGACCGACCGAAAGAACGAGACTCCGCTCCGTCCAACGGCCGAGGTGGGTCCGGCCTCGACGCCGATGTGCCCGGACCCGCCACTACGCGAGCGTGGAACCACCGGACTGAGAGGCCCGGACCACGGAGCAAGGAGAAGAGCCATGTCGCAGTTGCTCTACCGCTGGGGACGCTGGTCGGCCACCCGCCCCTGGTCCGCCATCGGGGCGTGGGTACTCGTCTCCGTCCTAGTCGTCGCCGCCTCTGCCGGCTTCGGGAAGCAGTTGGACGACTCCTTGGCGGCGCCCGGGACCGACTCGCAGGCCGCCGCCGACCTGCTGGCGAGCGGCGACAGCGGGGCAGGCGGCCTGACGGCGTACGTCGTCGCGACATCGAGCCAGGACGGTGACACCTTCGTCGACTCCCGGCGGGCCAGTTCCGACCTGGACCAGCTGGAGTCGGCCCTGGGCGACCTGCCGAAGGTGCTCGGCACGACCGAGGAGGTCTCGCCGGACGGCCGGGTGGCACTGGTGCGAGTGCAGTACCCCGAGATCGGTGAGCTCGCTGCCTCGGACCTGGGCGCGCTCAAGGCGGCCTTGGCGGAGCAGAGGGCCTCGTCGTCGCTGCGGCTCGAAGCGGGGGGCGACCTCTACTTCAGCTTCGAGCAGCCGCCCGCCAACGTGGGCGAGGTGATCGGGCTGGTGGTCGCGGCGGTGATCCTGTTGGTGGCATTCGGGTCGTTATTGGCCGCAGGGCTGCCGCTCGCGGTGGCGCTGTTCGGGCTATTGGTGGGCGCCAGCTCGCTCCCGCTGCTCGGGCTGCTGATCGACATCCCGGTCTGGGCGCCGGTCATGGCGGCCATGGTCGGGCTGGGCGTGGGCATCGACTACGCGCTGTTTCTCCTGTCGCGCCACCGCGAGTACCTCGCCGCGGGGGTCCCGGTCGCTGAGTCGGTGGGCCGCTCCATGGCGACCGCCGGGCAGGCAGTCGTCTTCGCCGGCGGCACCGTAGTCGTGGCGATCCTCGGGCTGGCCTTCGCTGGGCTTGCCGTTCGTCTCCGCAGCTGGCGTCGGCATCTCGGCAGTGGTGCTCGTGATGGTGCTGGCCGCGATCACCCTGCTGCCCGCCCTGCTCGGCCTTGCTGGTCATCGCCTCCAGGCACGCGGGCTGCTGGCTCGGCGCAGGCACGGACACGAACACGCGCCAGACGCCGCGGTATTGCGGTGGTCCCGCTGGGCTGCGCACGTCTCGCGGCACGCTGCGGCGTACGCAATCGCCGGCACGATGCTGCTCCTCGCGCTCGCCGCGCCGGTCCTTGCCCTTCGGCTGGGGGTGCCGGACCAAGGCAGCTACCCGGAGGCGCGCACCGAGCGGCGGGCCTACGACCTCATCGCCGAGGGCTTCGGGCCCGGCGCCACCGGTCCGATGGTCGTGGCCGTCGACGTCTCGCAGGACCGGTCCGTGGTCGAGCCGTTAGTGTCGGCCCTCTCGGCAGACCCAGGCATCGCATCGGCTGCAGCTGCGCCTCTGGATGCGACGTCCGACGTCGCCGTCATCATCGCCCAGCCGACGACGTCACCACAGGACGTTGCGACGGTCCGGACGCTCGAACGGGTGCGAAGCGACGTACTGCCCAGCGCGTTGGCGAGCAGCCCGGCGACCGCGCATGTCGGTGGCTACACGGCCACCATGTCTGACCTTAGCCAGCGGGTCGAGGAACGGCTGCCGGTCTTCCTGGTCGCGGTCGTGGCGATGTCGTACCTCCTGCTGATGGTTCTGTTCCGCTCGATCCTGGTGCCGCTCAAGGCAGCGGTGCTGAACCTGCTAAGCGTCGCCGCGTCGTACGGCGTGCTGGTGATGGTCTTCCAGTGGGGCTGGGCCGCGAGCCTGATCGGGTTGGAGTCGACGGTGCCGATCATCTCGTTCATCCCGTTGTTCATGTTCGCGATCCTCTTCGGGTTGTCCATGGACTACGAGGTCTTCCTGCTCTCGCGGGTGCGCGAGGAGTATCTGCGCACAGGCGACAACGGGTACGCCGTGGTGCGTGGGATCGGGGTCACGGCGCGAACGATCTCGTGCGGTGCCGCGATCATGGTGTCGGTCTTCGTCGGCTTCGGGTTCGGCGATGACCCCGTTCTGAAGATGCTCGGCCTCGGACTGGCGACGGCGGTGTTCCTCGACGCGACGCTGGTGCGGCTGGTGTTGGTGCCGGCCACGATGAAGCTCCTCGGCGACGCCAACTGGTGGCTCCCGGCATGGCTGGACCGGCTGTTGCCGAAGTGGGACCTGCAGGCTGCGCCTCGCACCACAGTGGGCGACAAGAAGCAGGCCCACGCCAACACGAAGGCGGCCACTTCACGAGAAGCGGTCGGCGGCTAGGAGATGGGGTGGCCAGGGCCGGGGTCGAACCGGCGACCTTCCGCTTTTCAGGCGGACGCTCGTACCAACTGAGCTACCTGGCCGATGGCCACGAGGGAGCTCGCGGCGCGCGCAAAACCATACCTCAGGGCGCCTTCCGCCCCGAACTGGGAAAGGCACGTCAGCACGGAACCTCGACCCTGGTCGGCCCCTACGACGTACGAAACGCCCCGCCTGATCTCTCAGGCGAGGCGTTTCTCTTGCGACCCCGACGGGACTCGAACCCGCGGCCTCCGCCGTGACAGGGCGGCGCGCTAACCAACTGCGCTACGGGGCCAGGTGTTGGTGCTGCTGTGACTCTTCGGGCTTGCGACACGGTCAATCTCCGCCTCGCGCGCCAGAACACTAGCGTACGACGCACCCCCAACGGGATTCGAACCCGTGCTACCGCCGTGAAAGGGCGGCGTCCTAGGCCACTAGACGATGGGGGCCAAAGCCCGGGCATCAGCAAGCAATACCGTCGGGGACCGCATAACTATAGGCGCAGGCCGCACCGGCCTCCAAACCGACGAAGGTGCCTCAGGGCTGGGCCGGTTGGAGCTCGTCCGTGACTTCGAAGTCGCCCGGCCAAGGCACGGGGGCGGCACCATCGGCCTGAGCGATGACCTCACCGAGATACCACTCGCGCACGGCGAGCTCCTGTGGCCCGGCTCCGAGCGCAAGGAGCTCAGCGCGGTGGCAGAACTCTTCCGCCTCGAGCAACCTGTCACGGAGCTCTCGGATGCCATCAATTGCGCTGTGCGGGATCTGGAACGTGAGGTCCGTGCGAGTGAGGCCTTGACGCACGGCGTCCTCGACCTGTCGTGACGAGGGTTCGCCGTACGAGCGGTACTTGTCCAGGCGCAGGGCAGTGTCGATCAGCCGGTCGGCAACGTGGGTGTTGTCGCGAGCGTCGAGCGCGATCAAGGTCAGCTCGCGGCGAAGGTCGCGAAACCTTGTGCGGTAGTGGAGCAACAGCAGCACCGGGACATCGAGCAGCTGGACCTCGACGAGGGCCTCACTTGCCGGAGGGTCGTTCGCCAGGTCCGACGTAGACACCAGCGGGCCCGACATCGTGCGCGCGAGGGCGCCGTCGGCCACCGGTTGAAACCAGACGCACTTGCCTGCCAGCTCGGAGCTGACGCCCCAGGCCTGGGACACCGAGTCGAGGATCTGAAGTCCGCGGCCGACCGTGGACGGGTTCGTCGCCTCCCCAGCAGACAACTTGTTGCGGGTCTGTGGCGTGTGCGGTGACTCGTCGTACACCTCGATCCGCACCGCGGGGCTATCGAGGATGCGTATGACGACTGAGCCGCGGACATGGACGACCGCGTTGGTCACGAGCTCCGAAACTCCAAGGACGGCGGCCGACGCCAGCTCGGTGCGTGACCGCGCGGTCAATTCGTCGCGCACCCACGATCGAGCTGCGCTCGCTGCGGTGGGATCGGCAGACAACCAGAGCTGCGCCGTCAACGGCGACCTCCTTCGATGCCACCCCGAACTGGAGACATGCTGCCGGTACAGGGTACTGGGAGCGCGGAGCCGGCGCAGCCGTCGCCAGCGACGTTTCTGGTCAGTCCTTGTCGACAGATCCTGACTTGTCAACAGTTGCGCCGATGCGCGTGAAGGTGAGGCCGACCATGCGTGCGACGACCATAGCGATGTAGAGGACGCCTGCCACCTGTTCGATCATCACGACCGCTCGCGCGAATGACTGAACCGGAATCACATCGCTCAGGCCAGTGCTCGACAGCGTGGTGAAGCTCAGGAACAGCAGCTCCATCCAGCTCCGCGTTCCTTCCGGATCGACCCCGGCCGTGAAGCTGCCCGGTGAGACAGCCTGAACGATGACGAAAACGTAGGCGAAAGCCCACGCCACCAGAGTGAACGTCGCTCCGACGGCAAAGAGTTCATCGTTGGTGACGACATGATCGGCGAACATGTAGCGCAGCAGGGCGAAGGCGCAATAGAAGTACAGGGCGGCCTCGAACGCCGCGCTCCATGGAGTGAGCCACGACGCGGAGGAGAAAAGCTGGGCGACCAGGAGTACCACGGCCGGCGTCGCCAGGGCCATGCTCATCCAGGTGAACGACGGTGTGGGTCGCACCGCGAGCACAGCCAACGCGAGGACGCCGATCCCGAACACAGCAAACGCGGCTCGGCCGGGACGGCTGTCGTCCATGAACGGATACAGCAGCACTCCGACGAGCTGGACGAACAGCAACGCCGCCGAAGGGGTCTCCTTGATGCGGCGGAGAAGTGACATGGCAAGCAGGCTAGCCGCCAGCGGAGCCTCGGGCGGTCGACCTGCCGCGACTAGGGTTGACCTGTGATCGACGTCAGCCGTGAAGAGTTCGACGAACTGGTTGCCGACGCGCTCGACCGTCTCCCCCCAGAGCTGGCGCGGCTGATGGACAACGTGGCCATCTTTGTCGAGGAGGACACGCCCGATGGCGAGGACCTGCTCGGGCTCTACGAGGGCATCCCCTTGACGGAGCGCGGGGGCGGCTACTTCATGGCGATTCCCGACCGGATCACGGTCTTTCGGCTGCCCGTGCTCGCGGCATGCGAGGACCGCGACGACGTACGCCGGGAGGTCGAGATCACCGTGGCACACGAGGTGGCGCACCACTTCGGGATCGACGACCAACGACTGCACGAGCTGGGCTACGACTAGCGCTTCCGGCGGTCGAATGACCCCGGGAGGCCACGGCCGACCCGGGCCAGGTGTAGAACTAGGCGCGTGAGTGCAGACACCTTGATCCTCGGGCCGCTGCTTCGATTCGTCGACGAGACCTCCGCCGCGGTCTGGGTCGAGACGCGCGACACCTCGACGGTGACGGTCGCGGCCGACGACCGGACCTGGGAGGCCAAGACGTTCGCTGTCCATGGGCACCACTACGCCCTCGTCGAGATGGACGGTCTCGCTCCGGGCTCGATCCAGGACTACACAGTCTGCATCGACGATGCCCTCGTGTGGCCCCTTCCGGACTCGCCCTACCCACCTAGCCGGATCGCGACACTCAAGCCAGGCAAAGATCTCCGGATGGCGTTCGGCTCGTGCCGGACGAGCGTGCCGCACGACGGTGCCGGTAACCGCAGTCACGGCGTCGACGCGATGCGCGCCTATGCCCTGCATATGGCCAAGGATGAGGACCCGTGGCCAGACCTCGTGGTGTTCCTCGGCGACCAGGTGTATGCCGACGAGACGTCTGACGCGATGCGCGAGTTCATCAGCGCGCGCCGGGACATCGACGAGCCGCCGTGCGAAGAGCTCAAGGACTTCGAGGAGTACGCCCACCTCTACACGCTGGCGTGGACGGACCCGGCCAACCGTTGGTTGCTGTCGACGCTGCCAAGCTCGATGATCTTCGACGACCATGACATCCGTGACGACTGGAACACGTCCGCCACCTGGCGCCAGAAAATGCACGACACCGACTGGTGGCACGACCGCATCCTGGGGGGTCTGGCGTCGTACTGGGTCTATCAACACCTCGGGAACCTGTCGCCTGCCGATCGCGCCAACGACGAGATCTGGAAGGAGGTCGTCTCCCGTCGCGACTCGGACGACGAGCCCGACCTCAGTGAAACGCTCGACGCGTTTGCCGAGCGAGCCGACGAAAGCCCTGAGACCTACAGCTGGAGCTACTCCCGCGACATCGGTCCGACGCGGCTCATCGTCGTCGATTCGCGGGCAGCCCGGGTGCTGCAACCTGAACGCCGCTCGATCCTCGACGACGAGGAGATGGCTTGGCTGGACAAGAACCTGCAGGGCGGCTTCGACCATGTGTTCATCGGTACGTCGTTGCCCTTCTTGCTGTCCGAGGGTCTGCACCATGTGGAGGCGTGGAGCGAAGCGGTCTCGACCGGGGTGTGGGGGAGGCGCTGGTCGAGGTGGGGCGAGAAGATTCGGCAAGGCATCGACCTCGAGCACTGGGCGGCGTTCCAGGACGGCTTCCACGCGGTGGCCACCATGGTCACTGAGGTTGCTGACGGGAAGCGAGGACCCGCGCCGGGGACTGTGACGTTCCTGTCAGGCGATGTGCACAACTCGTTCGTCGCCGAGGTGCAGCGGCCGGGCGGCTCCCGCATCTTGCAGGCCGTGTGCTCGCCGATCCGCAACCCGTTGCCGCAAGCCGTCCGTTACATGACCGGATTCTCGTCCAAGAACTTCGGTCGAAGCATCGGGACGTTCTTGTCGAGCCGGGCGAAGGTGCCGCCACCGCCGTTTACCTGGAAGACGACCCGTGGCCCGTGGTTCGACAACAACCTCGCGACGCTGGAGACCCGTGGTCGCAGTCTTACGATGCGATGGGAGACAGGCGTCGTCGACAACGACGGCGACGATCCGCGGCTCGAAGTTGTCGCGACAGTGGACGTCGACGCCTGACTCGCCGGTAACCCCGCAACGTCCGTGCAACCGGCTGCCAGACCGACCGCTACTACGGACGCAGCACCCCGACCTGTGTAACGTCTGTGCAGGCGAGCGCTATGGCGACCAGCACCACGGACGTTCGGGCGGGGTCAGCCGAATCGACCGGAGATGTAATTCTCGGTCCGTTGGTCCGCCGGCGAGCTGAAGATCTTCGTGGTGAGGTCGTACTCGACGAGCAGACCGGTCCGATCACCGGTGCCCTCGTCGGCGAGTGCGGTGAAGAAGGCGGTCCTGTCCGCCACCCGGGCGGCCTGCTGCATGTTGTGGGTGACGATGATGATCGAGTAGTCGTCTCGGAGCTCGATCATCAGGTCCTCTATCCGCGATGTGGCAATGGGGTCCAGCGCGGAGCAGGGCTCGTCCATCAAGATGACTTCCGGACGGACGGCGATCGTCCGCGCGATGCAGAGCCGCTGCTGCTGCCCGCCAGACAAGCCCAAAGCAGACTGCTTGAGCTTGTCCTTGACCTCGTCCCACAGGGCCGACCGGGTCAGCGCCTCCTCGACGACGTCGTCCATCGTCGACACCTTCATGCCCGTCACCCGCGGGCCGTACGCGACGTTGTCGTAGATCGACTTGGGAAATGGGTTGGGCTTCTGGAACACCATGCCGATACGACGACGAACCTCGATCGGATCGACCTCCTTGGCGTAGATCGACTGCCCGTGGAACGTGACTGACCCCTCGACGCGGGCGCCGACGATGAGGTCGTTCATCCTGTTCAGCGACCGAAGTAACGTGGACTTGCCACAGCCGGATGGACCGATCAGGGCAGTGATCTCGTTGTAGCCGAAACCGAGGGTGACATCGCTGACGGCGCGGAAGTCCTCGTAGAAGACATTGACGCCTTCGCACTCCATGATCGGCTTCGGCTCGGGTGGCAGGGCGCGGCGACCGTCGCGGTTGACTTCGATCACGGGCGCCACTTCATGGTCGTTGGCCGTCTCGTCGGTGCGAGTCGAGTACGTGTGAGAGGAGGACATGGTTCACCAACGCTTCTGGTAGCGGTTCCGGATGACGATTGCGATCGTGTTCATCAGGAGCAGTAGTGCGAGCATCAAGATGATGGCGGCCGATGCCACTTGCTGGAAGGCGAGCTGAGGCTGTGCCGCCCAGTTGAAGATCTGGATCGGCAACGTCGTGAAGCCCGAGAACAACCCGTTCGGGTCGTAGTTCACGAAGACCAGCCCACCCAACAACAGCAACGGCGCCGCCTCCCCCAGGGCTCGCGAGAGGGCCAGGATCGCCCCCGTGGCGATACCAGGTATGGCAGCGGGCAGCGTCTGGCGCCATACGGTCTGCAAGGGGGTCGCGCCCAGCGCGAGGGACCCCTCCCGAATCTCGCGAGGGACGGACCTGATGGCCTCGCGCGTGGTGATGATGATGACGGGAAGTATCAGGAGCGCCAGCGCTATGGCCCCGGCGAGCACCACTCGGCGTGGCAGGCCGATCGACAAGGCCACTCCTGCGGTGAGCATGCCGTAAACGATGGCGGGCACCGCGGCCAGGTTGGTGAGGTTGACCTCGATGAGCTTGTTGTACCAGCGGCGGGAGTCCGCGAACTCCTCGAGGTATACGCCAGCGGCGACACCCAAGGGGATGGCGAGGAACGCCGTAGTGACGATCACGAGAGCGGAGCCCAGAATGGCGGCGCGTGCACCTGCCAACTCCGGCAACACGATCGATGTGTAGCGAGTGAAGAGGTTCCCGTCGAGCCGTGGCCACCCGTCAACTAATGCCGTGATGATAAGCACGCCCAGACAGAGCACGGAGAAGAAGATCGCAAACCAGAGCACGCCCAGGAAGATGATCGACTTGGCGTTCTTGTCGCTCTCTCGCTTGGCTTTCAGCGGAGCCGTTGCGATCGCACCTATGCTCGCCATCAGTACACCTCTCGGATGCGACGAACGACCGAACCTGCGGCGATGTTCATCAGTAGTGTCACGGCGAACAACAACAAGCCGACGGCGAACAAAGTGTTGTAGGTAAGGGATCCGGGAGAACTTTCCCCGGTTGCGGTCTGGGCGATGAAGCCCGTCATCGTCTGACCGTTCTCCAGCGGGCTGGACACCATCTGTGCCCGGGTGCCAGCGGCAAGCGCGACGATCATCGTCTCGCCGACGGCTCGCGATGCGGCTAGGACGATGGAAGCGGTGATCCCGGACACCGCAGCGGGGAAGACAACCCGCAAGGTAGTGCGCATCCGATTGGCTCCCAGTGCGAATGACGCCTGACGAAGCGACTGGGGCACCGCGCTCATGGCATCCTCGGACAGGCTCGCGACCGTCGGGATGATCATGACGCCGAGGACAAGACCCGCGGCCAGCACGCTGAACGTTCCGACCCCGACTCCCAGGATGTCGTTGAGGAGCGTAGGAGCAACGAAGTACAGGGCGAAGTAGCCATACACGACCGAAGGAATGCCGGCAAGAACCTCGAGCACCGGTTTGAGCACCCGCCGCACCCGCTCTGGGGCGTACTCGGCCAGGTAGATGGCTGCGCCGAGGCCGAAGGGAACGGCGATCAGCAGGCCGATCAACGTCGTCCACAGCGTGCCGGTGACGAGCGGAAGCACGCCGTAGCTGGAATCTGCGAATGACGGTGCCCAGCGTTGGCCCGTCAGAAACTCGCTGATCCGGACTTCACGGAAGAATTCAAGGGTCGGCATGAGCAGCGCGAAGAAGATGCCCACCGTGATGAGGACCGAGAGGCCGGCTGAGCCGATGAGGACGCCCATCGCGGCGCGCTCGCCATAGCGTCCGCGCCGCTGCCGCAGGAACGCGGAGGGGTCCGACTTGTGTGAGGAGTGGTCAACCCCCTGAGGGGTCGTCTGGCTTGACGACCCCTCAGGGGCGATGGTTGGACTCACGAGGGTTGCTCCTAGAAGCGAGGTGTAGGGGTTGTCAGGACGACGACTCCAGTTCTCCCGCCGCTTCTTCCAGTGCCGACCGCTGGTCGTCGTTCAGTTGAATGAACTTGGCGACCTCGGCGATCTTCTCGTCGTTTTCGACGTAGTAGTCGACGAACGCGGCTACCTGGGGCTTGTCGGCGTACGCCTGCTTCGAAACGTAGATGAACAGTGGACGGGACAGCGGGGTGTACGTCCCATCCGCTGCGGTTTCGGGGCTTGGCTCGATGCAGCCGTCGCCACTGTCGATGGGGACAGCCTTGAGCGCGTCGGCGTTCTCCTCGTAGTAGGTGTATCCGAAGTAGCCCAGCGCGTTGGTTGAGCCGGAGACGCCCTGCACAGTCACGTTGTCGTCCTCGGTCGCGTTGTAGTCGGAGCGGCTGGCCCCTTCCTCACCGTTGACGGCGTCCGTGAAGTAGTCGAACGTGCCGGAGTCTGTGCCGGCGCCGTAGAGCTCGAGCGGCTCGTCAGGGAACTCCGGGTTGACCTGGCTCCAGCTGGTGACCTTGTCCTCTGACTCAGGGGCCCACATCGTGTTGAGCTCCTCGATCGTCAGACAGTCGATAAAGTCGTTGTCCGCCGAGACCACCACCGTCAGGGCGTCGGTGGCGACCTGCAGCTCGACGTACTCGACGCCTTCCTTCTCGCAGACCGCGATCTCTTCGTCCTCGATCGGTCGCGAGGCGTTGGAGATATCGGTATCGCCGACGCAGAACTTCTCGAAGCCCCCGCCTGTTCCCGACGTAGCGACGGACACATTCACTCCGCTCTGCTCCTCACCGAACAGCTCACCAGCGGCCGCTGTGAGCGGCCCGACGGTCGAGGAACCGTCGACGACAACCTCCCCGGAGACACTGTCGCCTCCGGACGAGTCGTCATCCTGGCCGCCGCAGGCGGTGACAAAGAGCAGCAGAGCGCTTGCGGTGAGGGCGGCGCAGCGCCCCGCAATGCTTGAGTTCACAGTGATGGTTGCCTCTCGTAACGCGTGCGTGGTGACAGGGCTGACGCGCCTGTCGCTCCCGACGCTAGAGAGACTCTGTGAACCGATGAATGGACTTGGACGAACGGAAGGTGAACAGAAGAGACAGTCCTTCCGCTTGGCTAGCCGGCCTGCGGCGCCCGCGCGAGCCAGCGATTGAACGCGTCGGCGTCATAAGGCCGCCCCAGGAAGTCGGAGACCAGGTCGGCTGCATCCCGGCTGCCACCTGCCGCCAGCACCCGGTCTCGGTACCGGATCGCGACGTCGCTCGCCATCAGGTCGTCGGGGTCGAACGCCGAGAACAGGTCCTTCGCGATCACCAGGCTCCACATATACGTGTAGTACGCCGACGTGTAGCCCTGCAGGTGACCGAACGACGCGTAGAAGTGCGTCCCCTCGATGTAGGGGAACAGGTCGTACGACGCTTGGAGCTCGCTGACCTGCTGGGTCAGGTCGTCCTCGCGACTCTGGTGGAGGTAGTAGGAGACCGCCGCGTAGAACATCTGGGTGCGGGCCCGATAGCCCTTCCCGAACTCGTTGGCCGCCCGCATCCTGTCGACCAGATCAGACGGAATCGGGTGGCCGGACGCATCCGTGGCAAAGGTCTGGAGGATGTCGGCCTGCCAGGCCCACTCCTCGAGCATCTGCGACGGCGCCTCGACGAAGTCCCACTCGGTCGCAACGCCGGAGAATCTTGACCACTCGTGCCGCCCCGCGAGGGTGTGGTGGACGAGGTGGCCGAACTCGTGGAACAGGGTGACCACGTCGCGATGTTCCATCAGCCCACGCGGGAAGTTGCACACAAGTGCGCCCTCGGGCAGTTGCCGGCCGCGGATGCCGGCGACGAGGTCGAACTGCGCCGCATGCTTGTACTTGCCCTCGCGCGGGTGCAGGTCGAGGTAGATGCGGCCGAGTAGCTCGCCGTCGGCGTGGACGTCGTATACCGCCACATCCTCGTGCCACGCTGCGGCGCCCTCGACCGGTGCGTACTCGAGGCCGAACAGCCGGCCGGTGACGTCAAGGAGGCCGGCGCGCACCTTGGCGAAGTCGAAGTACTGCCGCACCTCCTGCGCGTCGACGTCGTACTGCTCACGGCGAACCACCTCGGCGTAGTACGTCGTGTCGGCTCGGTCGATGTCGGTCGCGCCGGGGTGGTCACCCTGGAGTCGCTGCAACAGGACGTCGCGGTCGCGGCGGCCGGAATCGTCAGCCGACGCTGAGATCTCGTCGATGAAGGCCGCGATCGCGTCGCCGCTGCCGATCATCTTGACCTCAGCGTCGAAGTCGGGCCAGCCGTCATACCCGAGTAGGCGCGAATGCTCCTCGCGGAGTGTCAGTAGCTGAGTGAGGACGGCATCGTTGCGCGGCCAGGCTCGGTTGTTGAACGCGAGCATCATTTCGCGACGCGCGGCGGCGTCTGCGGCGAACGTGAGGAACGGGTACGCGTCCGGATAGTCGGTGGTGACCAGGACCTTGCCGTCCTCGCCGGCCGGATGGTCGCGGACGAAGTCCTCGGGCAAGCCTTGGAGCTGCTCGGGGTCGAGCGACACAGTGCCCACGCTGTCGCGGACGTTCTTCGAGAACTCCTGTCCGAGCAGCGTCTCCTCCTCGGACAACGCCCGGAGGCGGTCTCTCGTTGCCTCGTCCTGGTTGACGCCGGCTCGACGGAAGTCGCGGAGGGTGTGCTCGAGCACGCGGCTGGCCGCTTCATCGACGGTGTGCGTGTCGATCGCGGAGAGCAGGTCGAATACGTCGCGGTCGAGGTTGATATCGGTGCCAAGCTTGCTGGCCGCCTGTTGTGCGGCCTCGGCCTGCGTGCGGATCTGCTCGACCGGATGCACTTGGCTCACCAGCCCGGCGGCGGACGAGGCGGCCCGCAAGGCGATGCCGACTTCGTTCCAGGTGGCGAGCACCGCGGCCGGGTCGGAGGGGGACAGCTGCTTGAGGTCGGACACGCGCTGGCGCGCTTGCTCGATGTTGTCGTCGCAGAGGTGTCGGATCCAGTCGGACCACCCAGCTGGGTCGGCGGGAAGTTCGAGCATTGTGAGAGCTTGGTTGTCGGTCACGGCCCAGAGGGTAACCGACATACGTCGGTCAGCCCCAGAGTTCGGTCGAACGCTCCATGTCAGCTCCCCTCAGGGTTGTCGTCGCCGGCAATCAGCGACCAGACCGCCGGGTTGACGATGCTGTTGGCGGCGAGGCCGTTGGCGCGCTTGAGCGTGATGACGGTGTCGGCGGTGGTGGCACCGAAGAAGCCGGTGCGCCCGACGGTCGGGAGTTGGAGTGCCACCTGGAGCGCGTAGACCTCGCGGCCGGCGTTCATCCGCTGCAGGCGCGGCGAGCCGGCCTCATCTCGCGCCCAGTCCAACGCTTCACGCTTGGTCCAGTCGGGGGCGTTCAGCCGCGCCGAGGAGGGTCGCAGGGCGGCCCAGGTCGGCTTGTCGAGCGCGCCGGTGCGGGGCAGGTCGTGTTGCGCCTGGAAGCGCAGCACCGCACGCCGGGTTGTGATGTCGAACGACCCGGTTGCACTCACCCCTAAGGAACGTTGTGCTGCGGCGACGGTGCTGCCTGCGCCACCGAACCATGAGAAGGGCATCGTCGAACCACGCGGCGACATCACCGTGCGGTCGCATGGCTGCGTCCGCGCCCGACTGCCTGGCACGACCCCGGGTTGGCCCGTGAACACCTGGCACGGCCCGACGTCTGCCGGCCACACGCGGCCGGTCCAGAACGATGTCTGCGCGCGGGCGCCGTTCCACGACAGGGAGATGTGGATGTGGCTGGTGTGAGGGTCATATCCCGAGTACGTCTGCCACTCGCGGTTGTATGACGACCAGCTTCGGTGGTTGAAGATGACGTACATGATGCCGAGACGGGCGGCCATCTCTCCGCGTACGCCGCTCGGTCCGCGACCGGTGACCCAACTCAGGAAGTCGGCGGCTGCGCGACGGTCGGCGACATTTCCGTGGTTGAGCATCCAATCCCACGCCCGACCGTCCTTGTGCTCCGAGGTGCTGCCGGAGCTGCAGGCGCGAGTGCTGGCAGGGCTGCTGCCGCCTCGCCCGTACGTCGACAGGGCTAACGCCCGAAGCCGCACCAAGCCGACGGACGGAGTGGTCAGGCAGGCGATCTGGCCTTGGTAGCCCGCGAACGCGTCGACTTGCTTGCCGGGATTAGTGGGCGCAGGCAGGCCATCGGGGTTGCGCGGCATCGGCACGGGAGGTGATGCCGCAGCGCCGTCAGCGGCAAGGGATACCCCTGCGCGCACGGCGGTCGACGGACCGGCTTCGGCGGGGAAAGCGGCGGCGGCGAGCGCGAAGACGAGCGCAGCGACGGCAAGACTGGTGCGGTAAACGGGCATGTCACGCTTTCAGTTGACTGCAGCGGCCGCCGAAGTTAGCAACGCTGTGTGATCGAAGCACTACCTAGTGTGACGGTGCTGACGGCGGTCAGCCGCGCGATTGGCGCCGAATGGGCCGTTCGGCTGAGTCTGCCGCGACGCACGAAGCAGCCACCGCCGTCAGCCACACGTCAGTGAAGCTCGCGCTGTCCACGTCGGTGATGACATCCACCAGGCGGCCATCAGGGTTGTCATCGAATGACAGCCAGTCGCCGTCATACCGGGGCACCAGCCGCATCTGCTGTCGCGTGACACCGGTCCAGCCGGCGGCGACTGCCGCAGCGAGGGGGTCGTGGTGGAAGTTGAGCAGGTCGTCCGGTAATCCCCTGTGGGCAAGGGCCATCTCGGTCTTGGACTCGTCTTGGCAGTACGCGAGAGCCTGTCGTCCAAGAAGTGCTCCTAGGGCACCGGCAGACTCGAGCCGCGGCAGGTCCCTCCGCCGCAGCTGCACCGACAAGGTGGTTGATAGTGGCACGAGGGTGAGTCGCGCCTGCGCGAGGACGACAGTTGCGGCCTCAGGATCGCACTGGATGTTCCAGTCCGCCGACGGACCCCAGCCGGGCAGGCCATGACGAGGCTCAAACCACCCACCCATGGCGACGACAGGGATGTCGGCCAGGCCACCAGAGCGATATCGCGCCACCCTTGCGAGGTTGGTGAGCGGTCCGATCGCGGCGACGGTGGCGCCGGCCTCGATGCTCTCGGACAGCAGGGCAGTCGCTGTGTTGACCTCCTGGTCAGGAGGCATCAGCAGCGACGGAGCGCCCCAGTAGCGATCGTGGTTTGGGATGCCGCCCATCGGCTGACCCGCGAGCGAGGTACCAGCCCCGCGTCCGACCGCGACGTGGGTGTTTCCAGTCAGGGCGAGCAGACGACATACGTAGGCGGCTCGCCGGCCATCCGGATCGGCGGTGGTCGTGATCCCCGTGATCTCGACGCCCGGCCACCCGAGCAGCATCGCGAGGGCGCACGCGTCATCGGGATCACCGGCGAAATCGGTGTCCAGATGAACTTTCACTGCCTACCCCACGGATGTTGTCAGGCTCAGGCGAGCCCGACATGACAGCACGTACCCGTCGTTGAATCCTCGAAACCGGCAATCTGGGCACGTCAATACTTCGAGGCGCGCTGGTCAGGGCGCCAGCCGACTACCACGCCCACAAGGACGAGCGCGGCGCCGAGGACGAGGAGCCATTTGACGGCGCTGATGATCCAACCCACGACGACTAAGGCAAGGGCGGCACCCAGCAAGATAAGAGCCCAACGCATTTCTTCAGCCTAGCCACCCGCTCCGCTGGTCGAGCTTGTCGAGACCAGCGACCTCGACAAGCTCGATCACCGACGTGGACGACGCTCCGCCCCGAAGAATCTCGGGGCGGAGCGTCGTGCCTCGTCAGGCTTGCTGGTTGACTACTCGGGCAGTCGCGCAGCGGCGCTCTTCGCCTTGCAGATCGAGACCGTGACGTCGTCGACATACCAGCCGTCGATGGCGCCACAGCCGTCCATACCGAAGTCGAACTGAAGCTCGATCGAATCGCCAGAGCTGGCGCCGATCATGGACAGGTCGACCTGCGACTGACCCCAGCTGCCGAAGACCTCTCCACCATCAGTTCCGGTGAAGCCGTCCTGACCCGCCAGCGGGCTCGTGTTGCCAGCAGCAACGGTCGCCAACGTGGTTGGCGCGTTGAAGATGTACGCCGCCTTGGGCACCGTGGTGAACGGGCCGTCGTTGACGCTGACCTTCAGGTTGCCGCCGTCGAAGCCGAGTTCGGTTGCGACGTAGTGCTGGAACGAGAGGCGCGGGCCCTTTTTGTTCGACGCCGGGATGAGGATCGGCTCGCTCTGGATGCTCATCACACCGGAGACGTCGGTCGCGGGGTCACCACAGGCCCCGTCGCCGCGGTCCAGCGCGAACGCGCCAGTGCCGGCACGGCCACCGGGGAGCGCCGTCTCGGCAGCCCAGTTGAGAGCACCGTCAGGAGCAGTGTCGGACCAACCCGGGAAGACACCCGTGTTGCTGAGCGTCCAGCCGTCGAGACCATCGGAGAAGTTCTCCTTCCACACCGTGTTGCGCCCCTGGTTGCCCCCACACAGGCTCGGTGCGTTCTTGGCCAATAGCGGCTGGAAGTTGCACTGAGTCGGCTCCGTACGGAGTTCCACTGCCGCGATCATTGCACTGACTTGCGCGCAGGTGTCGGCAGTGATCGGCCCGTCGGCCGGCAACGGTGCCGGTGTCGGGGTGCTCTCCCCGGGGGCCCCAGCGGTGCTGAGCGGGTTAAGCGCGGGGCCACCGATGAGGTCGGCACACGCTGACTCAAGAGCGTTGGCGTGGTCGGTGAAGTCGGTCGTCTCCGTCTGGTACACGTCCTGTGCGCGCCAGTAGATGTGCGCGGCTCTGGTCAGACCGATGCCGTTAATGGTCTGCCCGTTGAATGTCCCGCCGTCCACCAACAAGGCGTAGCCGTGGTTGGGGACTCCCGAGTTGGTGTGGACACCGCCTTGGTCGGACGTGCTGCACTGATACTGAGCATCAGTGACCTTGCCGGGGTCATTGACGCAGTTCGGGTTCCACATGTCGCGGATCGCGCCGCCGAAGGCGAAGCTGTCCTCACTGACGAGCCAGCGGAAGGAGTCATCCGTGACGCTGTCATCGATCTTCAACGTGACGTTTACTGCCTCCGTTGCCAGCCTGCCCGTGATGACGTTGCGGTGGGCCTGGCTGATCATCAGCGATGGGATGGTGATCGTCGGGTCCACGCCGGCCATGCTGCCAGGGAAGTCGGCGGTGTTGTTGCCCACCACGACGGCTATGGCGCCGGCGTTCTGGGCGTTCTTGACCTTGACTGCGAACCCGCAGGTGCCACGGTCGACGATTGCGATCTTGCCGCTCACCGCCGGGCCGTTGGTGATCGCCGTGCAGGCGTCCGTGGTTGACGGTCCGGCGGCGTCAGCTGCGTCCACCGCCAGAACGACATCGCCCGTCGTACCGGCCTGCGTGAGTCGTGGCCCGAACGCTGCTGCGCCGGCGGGGCAGTTCTGAGCGATGTCGGCGGGGGTGTTGATCGTCAGCACAGGGAGGGCCGCCGTGTTCGACGAGCAACGTCCGACGGTGCGAACCTGGTTGGTCTCGTCAGCGTCTTGACGACCGTTGATCAGGTCGACGGTCTCGCCCCAGATGTCGGAATAGGACTCGTTGAGCGCACCCGGCTGCCACTGGTAGATGAGATCGCTGGTGTGCTCGGTGTAGGCGTGACCCCACTCGTGAGCGACGACGTCGTCGGACGTGACACCGTTGCAGTAGTTCGTCGTGGTGCCGTTCCAGTTGGCGTTCGGGCAGGCAATGCGGGGATCGTTGTTTACGGTCCTCATCGTCGCGCCGGCTGCGTCATACGAGTCACGGCCGAACGCGTTCAAGAAGAACTGGTAGGACTCGCCGGTGCCCAGAACGAGGTTCTGCTGCTCTTGGGTGAGTGTGCCCGGGAAGTCGTCGCCTTCCTCCCAGACGGGTGCCGTCGCGGGGTTCACTTCATAGAGCTGCCGTTCGAGAGCGTCGTGGATCATCGAGTAGCGGTTGAGCACCTTGCCACTGCCGGCATGCATGAACACGATGTCGCGGATGTTGGCCCCGTTGGTGACCTCGACCCGGTATACGAGCTCGTTGGTGCCGACGTCGCCGCGGACGAGTCCGGTGCGGTAGACCATCAGCTCGGTGGCCTTGGCGCGGATACCAGCAGTGTCGGCAGGCTTGCCGTCGCTGCTTGTAGGCGGCTCAGCTTTGATGTAGCGGACCGCTCGCTGGCCGATCTGACTCGGGCTGAGGGCGGGCGTGGTGCTGAGTGAAAGGTTGGGGACGGCTGTGCCGTTGACTGCCGTCAGGTCGCCGTCGCTGTCAAAGTGCGTGAGGATCGTGCCGCCGAAGACGGGCACGCCGTTGTAAACCTGCTTGTAGGCGACGGTTGTGCCGTACTTGTCGGTGCTGCTCTCGGTCTGGCGCAGCTGCGACGAGTCGGTGACGCCGAGCAGGGCGCCGTAGGTGCCGAGGAATGCGGCGGCCTTGTCGGTGGCCCGCGCGTCGTTGCTGGGCAGCAGGTCGCCGTTGAGGCCCGCGCGGATAAAGCCGGCCTTCTTGGTGGCGGACTCGCCTGCAACCTTGACCGAACCGCGCGCTGAGTCCTTCAGCTGCTGAAGTAGGGACGGGTCGGGCTTGCTCTGGGACGGAGCCTCAGAAGCTGTGGTGGATGAGCCGAATCCCTGTACGAGCACGAGCCCGGTACAGATCATCAGCAGACTGATGAGATGACGGAGTGGTTTCACGAATGGCTCCTCGCCGGTGCTGGTGCGATCCCGCCACAGGGCGGGCGATGCGATCTCGAGCCGCTAGGGTGCGCGTGCCGATCGATCGCACCCTAGCCCTGTGTTGCACGTCACGTCTACAGTGCGGCGGCAGCGTAACAGTGAGTGACGAGATTCGCGCCCGGCCCTACGTCGGATCCTTGGTACACATAGGCTCCGTCGATGGAACTGACCTCGTTGACCAGGCTGGCGGAGTACGCCTCGACCGACCGTGCCGTCCTCGAAAAGCTGATTGACGACGTACGTATCGGTCATGTCGGCTTTGTGGTCGACGGACAGCCGGTGGTGATACCGACCGCGGTGATCCGTGACCGCGACCGCGTTTTGATGCACGGGTCGACCGGGTCGGGGTGGATGAGACGACTAGCCGCCGACGTACCGATGGCGCTGTCGGTCACTGCTGTGGACGGACTGGTGGTGGCGCGGACGGCGTTCGAGTCGTCGATGCTCTACCGCAGCGCCGTCATCTTCGGCACCTGCCGGCGGCTGACCGACGCCGACGAGAAACTGGCCGCGCTCGACACGATCACCGAGGGCTTACTGCCGGGACGGTCCGAGGAGGTACGTCGGCCGAGCGACAAGGAACTCGCCGCCACCCTCGTGCTCGCGCTGCCCCTGGACCGCTGGTCGCTCAAGGTGTCGGACGGCTGGCCGGAGGATCTGGACTCCGACATCGAAGGCCCCGCGTGGGGCGGCGTCGTGCCGATGACGACGGTGTACGGCGACCCGCTGCGTGCGCCCGACCTCCGCGACGGGATTGACGTCCCGCCATCCGTCCGGAACCTGGTGCAGAGCGGCTGAGCCAGGACACCTGAAGGCAGCCGACCGACGCGTGCCCGGTGTTAGCCTCTGCCGATGGAGCAGCGGAGTGAGGCGGCCGAGACGCGCGAACGCGGCGAAGGCATGTCGCACTTCGAGCGGTTCGTCGAGGTGGCTCACCATCGGGTCAGCAGGGCACCGTTCTTTGCCCTGGTGGTGGCCGTCGTCTTGCTGTGGTTCGTCAGCCTGCCGCTGTGGCCGAGCTCGAAGGAGTGGCAGGTCGCAATCCACACCGTGGGCAGTGTTGTCGCGCTCTTACTGCTCGTGCTGCTCGAGAACGCAGGCCGACGGGCCGACGAGGCGGCCCAGGAGAAGCTCAACGTCATTGCCGAAGCGTTGGCAGCGCTGATGAAGTCGCGGTCCGACGAAGACCCTGAGCTCGCTGAAGCGACCCAGCGCCTGCGCGACGCGGTCGGGCTCGAAGAGCGTCACTAGGCCGTGTCTCGCTAGGCCGACCTACGACGAGGACCATCGCTGCGGTTGTCAGGCCGAGCACGACCACCAGGCCGACTGGAGTGAGGAGCTCGGCGAGGAACGGCGCCAGAACGGCACCGAACAGCGAGGCCGTCACCATCGCGGAGTCGGTGACGCCTAGCGCGAATGCGCGTGCGTGGTCAGGCACGGCTCGCTGGATCACCGCGGTGGCAGCACACTCAACCTGGGTGGCGCCGGCACCGGCGACTGCCAAGGGCAGTAGAGCCCACGTCCAGGACGGTGAGGCGGCGACGGCCAGCAGGGGCAGCGCGGTGAGCATGAGCGCTGCGTTGGTCGCGGTGGCGCCGAGACGAAGTGCGTGGCTGAAAAGAGGTGTCGCCAGGGCGCCGAACCCGAACGCTGCCGTCGCCAGACCGAAGGCGCGACTGCCAGCCGACCATTGCTCCTCGACTAGTGGGAGCAGCCCAACCGCGACAGAACCCACGACGAAGTTCACGGCCGCGACTGCAGCGATGACGCGGACGGCCGCCGGCGTACGTGCGAGCACGGCGATCGAGCGGCTGGCACTACCTGTCGTGGTGGTCTGCCCAGATACCCGCGCCCCAGTCAGCAGGATTGAAGCAGCCAGGGCAACGCCGGCAGCAACCGCGAGCGATGCGGTGCCGGAAAGGGCACCCATCACGAGGCCGCCAATGGCCGGTCCGACGACGAACGCGCTGACCTCGAACGTGACCAGCCACCTCGTCGCCTGTTCGGGATAGCTCCTTGCGGTGGTGGGGAGCGCAGCTGCCAGGGCTGGGTATGCCGGCGTGCCGACAGCGACCACCACCGTCGCCAGTACCACAGCGGAGGTGAGGTGCCCGGCCGCGAAGGCAAGAAGGGCGGCGAACAGCAGGCCCGCGCGCAACCAGGTGGACGCTCGGATCAGTGCACCGCGTGGGACGCGGTCACCTAGGCCACCGGCCGCCCAGGACAGGAGGACGTACGGGGCCATGCGGGCTCCGCCCACGACGGCGAGCCACACCTCGCTGTGAGTGCTCTCCCACACGAGGGCGAGCAGGGCCGGCCAGGGCATCGACATGGCACAGGCGGCGAGGGCGTGCGACGTGACCAGCCGCACGCTGGACGGTGTCGTGCGCAGTCGCGCCTGCAGGCTCATGGATGGCCGACGACGTGGGTGGGTAGCGGGGCAAAGCCGTTGAATCCGACAGTGGAGTAGGTCGTGCTGTACGCACCCGCTGAGTGGAGCCGGACGATGTCGCCTTCTTCGAGTGCGAGTGGGAGCTGCACCGGGTCCTTCTCATAGAGGACGTCGGCGCTGTCGCAGGTCGGCCCGGCGAGCACGACCGGTCCCAAAGGGCCGCCGTCGGCCGTCGTAGTCATGGGGTAGCGGATGGCTTCGTCGAGTGTCTCGACTAGGCCGGTGAAGACGCCAGCGTCGAGGTAGACCCAGCGACGTCCGCCCCGCCAGCAGACCGTCACGACAGTGGCGACGAGATCGCCGGCGTCACCGACGAGTGCACGCCCGGGCTCGATGACGGTGCGGGGTCGCTGGTCACCGAAGGAGTTGGTGAGAAATCGCTCGATGGCGGCGCCGTACTCCCCGAAGGTCGGGATGTTTCCCTCGAGGGACGCCGGAAACCCGCCGCCCAGGTCGAGGAGCCAAGGCTGCAGTCCCAGCGCCCGAAGGCGGTCGAACACAACCGCACTCGCGGCGATTGGTGACCGCCACGCCCCGGGGTCGCGTTGCTGCGATCCCACGTGGAAAGCCGTGCCTGCGACGTCGAGGCCGAGCTCATTGGCGGTCCTGAGGATGTCAACGCAGGTGTCGACATCGCAGCCGTACTTACGTGACAGCGGCCAGTCGGCGCCCGCTCCGCTGGTGAGAAGCCGGCACAGCACGGACGACCCTGGCGCCTCGTCGGCCACCTTGCCGAGCTCGCCGAGGCAGTCGACGACATACAGCCGGACACCAGCGGCGTACGCAGAGGCCAGATCGCCGCGGCGCTTGATCGGGTTGGAGTAGAGGAGCTGGTCGGGTGATGCGCCGGCATTGAGGCAGGCGTACACCTCGGCTGGGCTGGCGACGTCAAATCGCGAGCCGACTCGGGCGAGCTTCGAGAGGATTCGGGGGTCGGGGTTAGCCTTGACGGCGTAATGGATGGCGGTGTCGGGGAGGGCGGACGACAGGTCGCGGTAGCGGTCGACTGCCACGCGTGGGTCGAGCAGCAGGTAGGGCGTCGCCGGGATCTCAGGCCGGTAGGCACTGTCGAGCGTGAGCCGGCGATGCTGACGCGGCAGTGGCTGCGTGATCGGGATAACGGTCGTCGTCATTGGGGGTCCTGACTGTCGAGACTCGACAGTCAGGAGTGCGTCCCCGCTGACTTGATACCGAGCGGCGTGGCTACCGCCCGCAGGTCACTGGGTCCAGAGAGTGTGCACTGGTTTGATTCGACAGGGCCACTCGTGACCGGAGGTCGCTCGTCCATGGCAGGCTGCGCGGATGGCTTCTGATGCGCAGCTGAAGATGGGACTGATCGGCGCCGGGCCGTGGGCGCAGATGTTCCACGCGCCCATGATCGCTGCCGGTCCCGCCACCACCCTCTCGGCCGTCTGGGCCCGTCGCCCCGAAGCTGCCGCGGCCGTGGTCGATGCACACGGAGGCGCTGCTGCCGAGTCCCTCGAGGACCTGTTCGACCGGTGCGACGCGGTGGCGTTCGCGGTGCCGCCTGACGTGCAGGCAGCACTTGCCCTGCGCGCGGCTGCCGCGGGAAAACATCTGCTGCTCGAAAAGCCACTCGCGTTCACTCTGGTCGATGCGCAGCGGATGGTCGATCAGGTCGAGGACGCCCAGGTGGTGACCATGCTGATGCTGACGAACCGGTTCTCTCCCGTGGTGCGGTCATTCCTCGAGACGGCTGAGAACGCCAGCGTCTACGGGGCGGTGGCGAGCTTCATCGCGGGTGGGTCTCTGCCCGGTGGTGCTTTCGCAACGCCATGGCGAGTCGAGCGTGGTGCGCTGCTCGATTTGGGGCCACATGTCCTGGACCTGCTCGATGCCGCCATCGGCCCGGTCGAGCGCATCTCCGCCACCGGGGACCCAACCCGATGGGTCGCGCTCACGACGGAGCATGTGGGTGGCGTGATCGGTCAGGCCGCGCTCTCGATCACGACGCGAGGTGCAGACGGGCCGATGCAGTGCGATCTCTTCACCGACGATGGCACCGTCCGGTTCGACGGCAGCGAGCCCGACCACGAGGCGGCGCGCACGACCATCGTGAGCGAATTCGCCAAGGCTGTGGCCGAGGGTGGGCAGCACCCGCTCGACGTACACCGTGGTCTCTACCTCCAGAAGCTGATTGACGCCGCAGAGCGATCTCTGTCCGACGCTCGCGGTCGGGCCATATCCGTCACGCCGACAGTGCACGACTAGGCGCTACCAACTGGCACCTTCCGCCGGTTGGCTGCCGGAGCTAAAGTCGCTCTTGCAGAGCCGTCGGGGGCGATCGTTGGAGAGGGCGGAACATGCTGAGTGACACCGCATTGACAGAACTCGAGGCTCGACGCGAGGAGTTGCGCCAGCAGTACTTGCGTCCGCGCGAACAGCAGGAACCAACGCCAGGGCGGGGGATCCACCACGCGGTGCTGATCTGCTCCGACGTCGAGCAGACGATCCAGTTCTACCAAGGCCTGCTCGGCTTCCCGTTGGTCGAGCTGGTCGAAAACCGGGATTACGACGGTTCGTCGCACTTCTTCTTCGACCTTGGCAACAAGACCATGTTGGGCTTCTTCGACTTCCCGGGACTCGGCCTCGAGCCCGGCGTCGAGGCGATCGGCGGCGTCCAACACATCGCCATCTCCGCTCCGCGCGACCGTTGGGAGGAAGTCCGGGACCGGTTGGACGCAGCAGGTGTGAAGTACGGCGGACCGGACCGAGGGATCGAGGAGTCGATGTACTTCAAGGACCCAGACGGCATCCAGATCGAGTTGCTGAGTGATCCGCTCATGTACTTCGGCGGCAAGCAGCTCGACGACTAGCTGGAGGCTCGCGGCGTACGTCGAGCGAGCCCTGGTTGACATCCGATTCGGGGGTGTTCACCGAGAGAGGTGTTGGGCATGAGCGTGTGGAACGCGATGACATACGAGGGCAAGGACAACATCCTTCGAGTCGTCCGCAACGAAGCCGAGCGAATGTTTGCACTCGCCGAACGCCCAGAGGTATGGGACGCCCCGACGGCATGCGAGGGGTGGTCGACCGCAGACATCGTGGGCCACATCGTCGATACGACCGAGGGTTACTTCAGGGCGTTCGACGCCGCCCATGGCAAGGCCGAGGCGACGCCTCCGCACGGGTTGGCGGCGATGAGCACCAAGGCCAATGAGGGCGCGACCGCCTTCCGCGGGGTCCCGCAGGCAGAGATGATGGAGCGCCTGCGCAGCGATTTCGACAAGATGCAGGGGATCCTGCAGCCGATCGGTCCCGACGAGTGGACCGGCTTCATGGTGACCCATCCCTACATGGGCCCGGTGCCGGCGTTCTTCTACGCGGCGGGGCAGCTGATGGATTATGGCGTCCACTCGTGGGACATCCGCCAGACCAGTGGTCGGGCTCACGGGCTGTCCGGTGATGCTGCAGATCTGCTTGTGCCGTTCATGTTCGCGATCTGGCAGGGCACGGTCCGCGCCGAGTCGGTGACCGAGCCGTTCACCATCGGGATCCGCGTCACCGGTCACAACGCCGGCGACTACCGAGTCACGGTCACCGGTGATGGCCTCACCTACGAGGCGGGTGAGATCGAAAACCTGCCCGCATTCATCGAGTTCGACGCCGGCAGCCTGGTGCTCACAGCCTTCGGGCGAAGCAACTCCGGCACGGTCCGGGGCGACATGGGTTTGGCGGAGCGTTACTTGAACTCGTTCTTCAGCATCTAAGTCTCTAGCAGTTCGTCTGGGCTCGGCGGCGTGTACGTCGTCGCCTCGTGAACGTGGTCGTAGATGTCCATGCCGACCGGTTGCCGCATCTCCTCGGCGATGTGGCCGACCAGGCCGGCCGTCCGCGCCAGCAGGGCGAACCCGCGCAGGATCTCGGCCGGGAAGCCGAGGTCACACAGTGCGGCGCCGCAGGCACCGGCCCCGTTGAGAGGCAGCCGTCGGCCGAGCACCTCTGGGTGTACGCGTCCCACTGCCTCGAACAGCTGTAGGTGTGGCCCGCGCAGGTCTTCTTCGCCGGCCACTCGAAGGAGCACGGGAGTGCGGGGATCGCCAGCCTTGTGCACAGGGTGCCCGAGACCCGGCACGTGAAGCCCGGCCGCCTTCTGCCGCTGCACCGCGTCGCGGGCGATCTCGTCCCATCCGTCGTCGGCCGTAGGGAGTGCGCCCGCACTCGCCTCATGTCGGCTGAGCTCGGCTGCGAGGAACCGACCGGCGTCTTCGGTGACCCCGAGGAACCGCGAGCCGCCCCCGAGCAGGCCAGCCGCCAAGGCTCCCTGGACTGACTCGGGCGCGCCAGTCAGGGTGAGCCGGGCCGCGACCGCCGACGGCGTGTAGCCGTGGTCGGCCAACGCAACAAGCACCGTCTCGAACACCCGGAGCTCACCAGGCGACGGCCTGCGCATCGCGACCAGCCAGAAGGCGAGCTCGGCGAAACCGACCTGGCCCATGAGGTCCTCCGCCAGATCCTGTCCCAGGAGCTGGATGGTCGACTCGTCGGAGCTGCCGATGGAGGTCGGGTACTCGCTCATGGAGGGTCCTTGGTCTCGCGTTGAGGAAGGCTTTCTTGCATGTCGTGCTCCTCGGGTGGGTGACCGACCGGAAGCTTGTGCTTGGCGACTCGCGCCGTCGGCGTACGCGGCAGGGCGTCCACAGCCTGCCAGAACCGCGGAACCTTGAACGCCGAGAGGCGCTCAGCCGTCCATGCCTGGAGCTGGCGGAAGTCAAGAGTGCGGCCCAGCTCGGGCACCACAAAGGCCTTCACTTCGTCTTCGGTCAGCTCGGACGGAACCCCCACGACTGCGACTTCGAGCACGTCGTCGTGGGCCAGGATGGCGTCCTCGACCTCGGCAGGTGACAGGTTCTGGCCGCGCCGACGTAGGACCTCCTTGCGGCGAGCGACGAACGTGTAGGTGTCGTCTGCATTCACCGTCACGAGGTCACCGGTGTGGAGCCAGCCATCGACAATCGTCGCGGCTGTCTCGTCGGGCATCTCCCAGTAGCCGGGTGTCACAGCCGGGCTGCGCAGCAACAACTCTCCGGTCTCCCCGGCGCCGAGCTCTCGACCGTCGTCGTCCACCACACGTGCCGCGTTGACAGTCCCGAGCGTCGGGTGTTGCCGGGGCGAGCCCAGCGTGCCGAACGGACGCGTGCCGTGGCGCCAGACCAGGCCGTACGGCGATTCCGACAGCGCGTACCCGCACACGACGCGCAGCCCGAAACGTCGCTCGAACGCCTCCTGCCACTCGCGCGTGGGTGAGGGGCCGGTATAGCACAGCCGTAGGTCGGTGTCGGCGTCGTCGGCCCGGGCTGGTTGGCGCATCAGGATCTCCAGCATCGCGCCGATCGCGTTGAACTCGGTCGCGCCGTGGCGTCGAGCCGAGTCGAGGAAGCCGCTGGCGGAGAAGCGCGGCAGCAGCACGAGGCCGGCTCCGGCTGCCAGCGAACCCAGCACCGAGTACGCAGGTGCGTTGATGTGGAAGAGGGGGAGTGACGTCATCAGCCGGTCGTCGCTCGTGAGCTCCATCCAGTAGGGAAAGCCCACGCCGGCCATGGCGTACGCGCGCTGCGTCTGCATCACCAGCTTCGATCGCCCCGTTGTTCCGGATGTCGAGATGAGCACTGCCAGGTCGTCGGGCTTTACGTCGGTCGAGATCGTCGGGCCGTCAGCCGGCGCGTGCTGCCATCCGCCGACGACGGCGTCGATGTCGAGCAGGCCTAGGTCAGGCGATGAAGTGGCGGTCGCCTCCTCGGCCATGGGGTGTAAGGCGGCGTCGGTGATCAGCAGTCGGGGCTTGACCTGGTGGACCAGACCGGCGAGCTCGCCTGACGTACCGGCAGGGTCGGTGGGCACGGTGACCGCGCCGAGGGAGGCAAGGGCGAACCAGCAGAGTAGATATTGCGGAGTTGTCCGCGATGTCACCACGACCAGGTCGCCCCGGCGTAGCCCGGCTTCTCGCAGCCGCTCGGCAAGTCGTGCCACCTGGCCGGCTGCGCCCGCAAACGTCAGGGTGCCGTCATCGGTGCGGAGCCACTCCCCAGCGGGATCACGGTCTGCGGCAGCGGCCAGCAGTCCGGGGATGGTGTCCGGCATATCTGCAGTCTGGCCGAGCGTCGTGACCCGCGGCAATGCAGACGGCGTTGGTATCAGGCGGGGCCGGTCTTGCTCCTGAAACCCAAAGCCAAGGAGGCAGTCATGTTCCCACCGAAACTCGGTCCACTCCTCGTGGGCAGCCGCAAGGACGACCAGGAGCGGGTACGTCGGCGGACAAAAACGCGGCGCGGCAAGCCGTCGCGGCACGCTCAGCCGACACCGCGCCAGCCCGAGTAGACACCACTCAGGCCGCTGCGGTCTTGCGCGGCCGACCTCTCGGTCGCTTGCGGGCGACAATAACTCCCCCGATGAACAGCTCGCCGCCCCAGACGCCCCACGGCTCTCGCCTCTCTCGGGCGCCGGCCAGGCAGAGTTCACGGACCGGGCACTCGAGGCACAGGCTCTTGGCGAGCTCGAGCTGACCGGGGCTCTCGGCGAACCACAGGTCGCCGTCGTTCTCGCGGCAGGGCAGACCTTGTGCTGTTGTCGGCAGCCCGATCGCGTGTGCGCTCACGCCACCCGACCTACAACCGTTCGGGACGCGTGGGTGACATTGCTGTGCTGCGACCGAGCACGGCGGTCAGCCCGGAGGCGTCGACGGAGGGCGGCCCCTGCGAAGTAAGAGCGAGCGCGCTCGCGGTGGTAGGCGTTTTCGGCTGATGCGAAGTGTTCGAAGGTGTTCAACATTTCTGGCTCCTGATTGGGCTTGACTCGATGACTTGAGCCTGCCGACCTAAGGTGCCGCTGCACATGAGGACAATGCCTTATCTCGCCACGACTACGACCTCGGATGCCTTAGGCCCAGGCTAGGACCGCGATCGACCACTGTTGTCCACCCACCCGGAGCCGAGCAGGACGTGGGCGTCCAGCCCGTCACGTCGGCTCGACGAAGGTGGCCGCCTCGACCAGGCCCGAGAACAGCTGGACGGTCTGGCCCTCCGCTGTGCCGAAAATGAGGGCGCTGAGCACCACCCGCGCCCCGTCCACGTCGAGGATCCAGTATCGGTCGACCATCGGCTCGTCGAGGGTCCGGTCGCCGTCCTTGCCTGATCTCCAGATGTGCAGAGTGTCCTCGGGACACGTCTTGTAGTCGTGATCGGCTGGGGTGGTCAGCTCGAGGTAGAGCCCGTCGTGCCCGCCGACCGACACCGGGACAGGCCTGCTCGTGGTCGTCAGCTTCTGCGCCGCCAGCGCGGCGGCGAGGTCCTCTACGGTTGCGCCGACAGAGGAAGTTGTGCCGACGGCCGAGCATGGCTCCTCGTAGACGCCGTCGACCGTGTGGTACCCGAGAACCCCACGGTTGGTCCAGATGAAGGGACCACCACCGTTGAAGTTCTCCGGTACGTCGAAGACGGCAAGGGGGGCTTCGTTTGCCCCGTCGGCGGCGACCGCCCATCGACCAGCCGCTATTCCACGCCCGACGTCCCAGTCAGGGAGTACTTCGTAGTCGAGCTGCGCTGCGCTCTGGGTGGGCGTCTCGCTGTTCCCTGCCGGGTCGGTCTCTGTCTGGCCGTCGCTGGTGCAGGAGGCAAGCAGGACCACTGCGGCCGTAAGCGTTGCCGGGAGGGCGCGAGCCGTGATGATTCGGTTCATGATGATCTCCTTCGCGGCCGCCGCGTGCGACCTTGTGGTCCAGTGGCGCGCCTGTGGGTATCGGTGGCCCTCCGGCGGGGTATCAGCCGGGTATCAGCCCTGTTGACGCCCCTGGACCAGGGCGCGGACAGTGGGGCCATGGGTATCGCCGTGCTCGGCCCGATCCGGGTCGACGGTCAGGTCAACGGGCTGAGTCCGAGGGACCGAGTGGTCCTGTCGGCGCTGGTCGTGAGAGCCGGCGAGCCGACCAGCACTGAGGCGCTGGCGGATGCGCTGTGGGGGGAGGCGATGCCCGCCTCGTGGGCGAAGGTGGTCCATGGCTGCGTCGTACGACTGCGCAAGCGGCTGGGTGCGGCGGCCATCGAGTCGGGTTCGTCGGGTTACCGCCTCACCTTGAGCGACGAGGAGCTGGACCATCGCCTGTTCGAGCGGCTGCTCGAGCGCGGGCGTGAGGCACTGGCGGGTGGCGATGCGGAGCGGTCGTCATACCTGGTTCGAGAGGCCCTGGATCTGTGGCGCGGCCGGGTGCTGGTGGACCTGGAGGAGTGGGAGCCGGGACGGGTCGAGGCCGAACGGCTCGAGGGTCTGCGGATGGATGCCGAGGAGCTGCGCGTGGAGGCCGAGACGCGCGCCGGGCACGCGCAGGCCGTGTTGGAGGAGGCACGAGCGCTGGTCGCGAAGGCGCCGTTCCGGGAGCGGCGTTGGGCGTTGCTCGCTAGGGCCCTGCACCAGGCTGGCCGCCAGGCGGAGGCGTTGGGCGCGCTCAAGCGGGCACGCGCGATGCTGGTCGACGAGCTCGGCCTGGATCCGGGCCGGGAGCTTGTGGAGCTCGAACAGCTGTTGTTGCGGCAGGATCCGTCGTTGGCTCCGCCAGGGGGAAGGGAGGTCAGTGCCGACTGCCCCTATCGAGGGCTGCTGCCCTACGACGCTGCGGATGCCGACTCGTTCTTTGGTCGCGATGACGACGTCGGGGCGTGCCTGAGGCGGCTCAGGGACTCGGGTGTCCTGGCGGTCATCGGACCGTCGGGTATCGGAAAGTCCTCACTGGTCCGGGCTGGCGTGGTGGCGGCTCTGGTCCGCGGTGGGACGCCGGTGCTGGTCACCACACCGGGGGCGCATCCCATGGACTCGATCGCGGGGTTGAAGGCGCGCGGCCGACAGACTCTCGTGGTCGACCAGGCCGAGGAGGCGGTCACGGTCTGCCCAGACTCCGCTGAACGGGAGCGGTACTTCGCCGCGCTGGCGGCCCATGTCGGCGCAGGCGGAGTCCTGATTCTCTCGCTGCGGGCCGACCACCTTGGCGACCTGGCGCCGTACCCGGACATAGCGCGAGTCCTCGAGGATGGACTGTATTTGCTTGGTCCCATGAGCGAACTGGACCTGCGCAGCGCGATCGAGGGGCCCGCCCGCCGAGCCGGCCTGCGGCTCGAGCCGGGGCTCGTCGACCTCCTGATCCGCGAGGTCGAGGGTGAGCCGGCTGCGCTGCCGATGCTCTCGCACGTGCTGCGTGAAACCTGGGAACGTCGCGAAGGCCCGACGCTGACCGTCGACGGATACCGCGCCACCGGCGGCTTCCGATTCGCCGTCTCCCAGTCGGCGGAGCTCCTGTACGACGCGATGGACGAGTCCGAACGCAGCCGCCTCCGCAGCCTGCTGCTTCGGCTGGTGATGCCGACCGAGGACGGCGACCCGGTGCGAGCCCGCGTGCCGCGCGCCAAGGTCGCTGCCGACGACGCACACCAGCGACTCGTCGAGCAACTGGTGGAGGCTCGTCTGGTCAGCATCGACGGCGACACGGTCCAGATTGCCCACGAGGCGCTGGTGCGGGTCTGGCCACGGTTGCGTGGCTGGCTCGACGACGACGTCGACGGTCAACGACTCTTCCGACATCTCGCCGGTGCAGCCGACGCCTGGGACGCAATGGGTCGCCCGGACAGCGAGCTCTACCGCGGGACGAGGCTCGGCCGCACCTTGGAGTGGCGAGCACGCGCCACCCCTGACTTGAACGCCACCGAAGACGCGTTCGTCGCTGCGTCCGTTGCCCTCTCGGAAGCCGAACTGCGCACCGCAGAGACCCGGATCGCCCGCGAACGCTCGGTCAACCGTCGACTCCGAAGTGCCCTGGCCGGAGTCGGCATCCTGCTCGTGATCGCGCTGGTCGCCGGTGTCATCGCCGTACAGACCGCCGACCGCGCACAACGCGACCGGGACCGGGCCGAGCTTGCGTCCGTCCGGGCTGAGCGTGCGTCCGCGCGTGCTGCAGCAGCGGCGGACCTGGCGGACGCCAGGCGTGCCAGCGCCCAGGCACCTTTGCACGAGGACGTCACGACCGGGCTGCTCCTCGCTGTCGCTGCACTCAACATCGACGCCACCGCCCAGGCCCGCGAGAACCTCGGCGCAGCCCTGACCCGCGCCGGGCCGTTGTCCGGGGTGCGCGACATCGGCGAGATGTCCGGGGCACCCGGCACGGCCTGGCTCGCGTCGTTGGCGGCAAGCGCGGACGGTGCCTGGGTGGCCGCGAGCTGGCCCAACGGACAAGGGGTGCTGCTCTTCGACGCCTCCACGCTGGCGCCAGTCGAGTTCGATGACGGCGGCACGTCCAGCCTTGCAGTCGCATTCTCGCCGAACGGCAAGCAGTTGGCCGCCGCCCACAACCAATGGGTTCCGGAGGGAAGGCCGAGAGTCGACCTGCCCATCCGGCTGTACGACTTGCCGGGAGGCGCGCGGTCCGAAAGACAGCTCGGCGGCCTGCCCCCGGCCAGCACGGTCGAGTACTCCCTCGACTTCAGCCGGGACGGCAAGCGGATTGCGGCGGCCGTCCGCCAGTGGGACAGGTCGAGTTTGGAGTGGAACCCCCGAGGGCGGGCTGCGGTCTGGGACCTGGCTCACCCGTCGCAGCCCCTGTTCAGTGAGCGCGTGCCGGACTTCGCAACAACGGCCCTGAGTCCGAACGGCCGACTTCTCTACGTCCTAGTTCCGGGTGGACGGCCACTGCGTGTGTACGACGTCGACTCTGGCCGCCTGATCCGTTCCACCGACAACGCACCTCTCAGGGGCGCCGGAACGCAGGCGTCCGCTGAGATCCCTGGCGATCGGCCGGCGAACCCCCTCGACGTCAGCCCGGACGGCGCAACGCTAGCCGTCGCGACCGGGAACCAGGTCCTGCGGTTCGACGCCGTGACCCTGGAGGTCCGCGGCCCAGCGTTGCGCGCCCACACGGCTGACGTCAGTGAGGTCGGCTACTCCCACAAGGGGCGACTCCTGGTGTCTGCTGCTGACGACGGGACCGCGATCGTCTGGGATGCCGCCTCGGGTGACCTGCTGCATCGGTTCGTCGGGCGCGGCGGCCTTCGCAGTGCTGCCTTCAGTGCCGACGACCGGACCGTGTACACGACGGGTGGCGACGGGGCGATTTTGGCCTGGGACGTACGAGGGGCCAGCCGGCTACTCACTCTGGGGGAGGACACCAGTGGGATGGAAGAGCAGGACTACCTGGTGTCGCTCCCGGCGCCGGACGGCCACACGATCGCCCGGGTGGGATCGGGCAGATTGTGGTTCGAGGACGCCAGGACCGGCCGCAGAACCACGCGCCCGGTCCCCACCGGAGACACGAACTTCATCTGGTCGCCCGACGCGCGCTGGCTCTTGTCGAGCGGCGGCGACGGGTTCCTGAAGCTGTGGAACGCATCCTCTGGCGCCCTGGCCGCCAAGAAGGTCGGCTACGGGCCGAGCGACGTGCTGGCAGCCTTCAGCCCGGAGAGCGACAAGGTGTACGTGCGGGGCTCGGACTCGAGTCTGCGGACGCTGGACAGGGCGTCCCTAAGACCGATGTACGACGACGTCGAACTGGGGGGCAGCCTGACCGCCATCGTGCCCCACCCGGACGGCTCCGTAATCGCCCTCATGCACGACGGGCGGTTCCTGCGCGTGCAGCCCGAAACTAAGGAGATCCTCGGCAGCGAGCCGCCGGGACTGCTGTCGCCGTCGGACCAGCTAGGCGCCTTGTCTCCGGACGGATCGCTGATGGCCACGTCGGACGTGAACTACAACGTGAGGCTGCTCGATCTGGAGCGCCATGAATGGCTCGGCTCGGACTCGCAAACGCGGACGGGCGACCTCACCTACGCCCTCGACGGCAGCCAGTTCGCCACGCTCCAGCGGGAGCGAATTCGGCTCTGGAACGGCCGCACCGGCGAGTACCAGGCCAGCCTTCCTCTCCCCAGCCGGACCGCACACCTCTCGATCTCGTACTTGCCCAACAGCAACGGCCTCCTCCTCGCTGCCACCGACGGGCGGACGTGGGCTGTGGACACCCGCACGAACAGATGGGTGCAACGCGCCTGCACGTCGGCCGGCCGCAACCTCACACAGGACGAATGGGAACAGTTCTTCCCCAACCGACCGTACGAAGTCACCTGCCGACAGTGGCCCGCCGGGACGTGAGTGGAGGGGTGTCTGCCCCAGCGGTAGACGCCGTCTGTGGCAGGGTGGCGGAACGAGTGAACCGGGGGATCTAGCCTCCGCCACACGATGCGCTCGTATCAGGAGACGGTGATGCCAAGCCCCCTGCTCGAGACGAAGTTCTATGTCCCGAGGTCGCGGCGCGGGCTGGTGTCGCGTTCGCGACTGATCGAGCGGCTTGACCGCGGGACCCAATCGAAGTTGGTGCTCGTTTCCGCACCGGCCGGTTTCGGCAAGACGACGCTCGTCGCCGAGTGGCTGGCAGCGAGACCTGCGGCGCTGGGCAGTGAGTGGTCCGCCGCATGGCTGTCGCTCGATCGGGGGGACAACGACTCCACCACATTCTGGACCTACGTGATCGCTGCGCTGCGGACCGTGGCGCCCGGCGTCGGCGCGAGTGAGCTGTCACTTCTACAGGAGGCACAACCGCCTCCGATCCAGCTAGTGCTTACGACGCTGCTCAACGACCTTGGCACCCTGACGAGTGACATAGCGCTGGTGCTCGACGACTACCACCTCATCGACGCCCCCGAGGTGCAGGAGGCGATGGCGTTCCTGCTCGACCATGTACCTCCACGGCTTCACCTGGTGGTCGCCAGCCGCGCCGATCCCGCGTTGCCTCTGGCTCGGCTTCGGGCGCGCGGTGAGCTGGTCGAGATACGAGCTGCCGACCTGCGCTTCACGACTGACGAGGCTGCGGCGTACCTCAACGAGATGATGGGCCTGCAGCTGACGGCACCAGATGTGGCCGCACTCGAAGGGCGCACCGAAGGGTGGATCGCGGCACTTCAGCTGGCGGCCCTCTCCATGCAGGGCCGCGACGACGTTGCCGGCTTCATTGCCGGGTTCGCGGGGGACGATCGGTACGTCGTCGACTACCTGGTCGAGGAGGTGGTGCAGCGTCAGCCCGTGCAGCGTACAGACCTTCCTGCTGCAGACCTCCATCCTGGGTCGGCTGAGCGGTCCCCTGTGTGAGGCCGTCACCGGCCAGGCCGACGCCAAGGCCATGCTCGAAGCGCTGGATCGGGGGAACCTGTTCCTGGTCCCGCTTGACGACCGCCGCCGGTGGTACCGCTACCACCAGCTCTTCGCAGATGTGCTCCATGCGCGACTGCTGGACGAGCAGCCCGAGCAGGTCCGGGAGCTGCACGGACGCGCGAGCGAGTGGTACGTCGAGAACGGCGAGCCGTCCGCGGCCATCCGGCACGCGATGGCTGCCGAGGACTTCGAGCGAGCGGCCGACCTGGTGGAGCTGGCGATGCCAGCAACGCGGAGGGACAGGCAGGAGGCCACGCTGCGCGGCTGGCTCGAGATGCTGCCCGACGAAGTAGTCCGCGTGCGGCCCGTGCTGAGCATCTCCTTCGTCGGCGTATTGCTGTCCACCGGCGAGATCGAAGGCGTCGAGGCGCACCTTCGGGACGCGGAGCATTGGCTGGACGAAACTGGCAACTTGCCCGAGGGGCCGACAGATTCGCCGACCGAGATGGTCGTCGTGGACGACGAGGAGTTTCGACGTCTTCCCGGTCGGGTCGCCGTTTACCGTGCCGCTCTGGCCTTGGTGCTGGGCGATGCTGCCACCACAGTGACCCACGCCCAGCGGGCGCTCGAGCTTCTTCAGACAGACGATCATCTCGGGCATGGATCGGCCGCGGCACTGATCGGACTCGCGTCCTGGGGAAGCGGGGATCTTGCAACAGCGCACGACGCGTATGCCGACTGCATAGCGAGCATGCGCCGAGCCGGCCACCTCTCCGACGTACTCGCATGTTCGATCACGCTCGCGGACATCCGGATCACCCAAGGTCGTCTCCGCGACGCGATGCGCGCCTACGAGCAGGCGTTGGAGCTCGCACCCGAGCAGGGCCTGCCAGTTCTCCGGGGAACATCCGACATGTACGTCGGGATGAGTGCGCTCCACCGGGAGCGAAACGAGTTGGATGTCGCCAGGCAGTTCCTGCTGCGAGTCGAGGAGCTGGGCGAGCACATCGGGTTGCCGCAGAACCGTTATCGCTGGCGGGTCGCGATGGCTCGGATACGGGAGGCTGAAGGAGATTTCGGTGGCGCGGTCGACCTGCTCGACGAGGCGGAGCGCGCGTATGTAGGTGACTTCTCGCCCAACGTGCATCCGGTTCCTGCAGTGAGGGCGCGTACTTGGATCGCGCAGGGAAGGGTTGATGACGCGCTCGGCTGGGCCCGTGAGCAGGGGCTGTCCATGGACGACGAGCTCAGCTACCTGCGCGAGTTCGAGCATGTCACCTTGGCGAGAGCGGTCTTGGCCACCGATGAGGGCAAACGCGCAGCGGCCGCCCCTGACGACGCGATCCCGTTCTTGGAGCGACTCCTCGACGCAGCAGAGCATGGAGACAGGACGGGAAGCGTCATCGAGATCCTGCTGCTGCTGGCGCGCGGGCAGCAGACGCGAGGCGACATCCCAGCTGCGCTTGAGCCGCTGGAACGTGCCTTGACGCTAGCCGAGCCGGAGGGTTACGTCCGGATGTTTGCTGACGAGGGCACACCCATGGCGATCTTGCTGCAGGCCGCGGCTGACCAGGGGATCGCCCCGAGCTATGTTCGTCGACTCTTGGCCGCGTTTGGCGAGGCTGATGACAGCCCGAGCACCACGCAGGATCTCGTCGATCCACTGAGCGAACGTGAGCTTGATGTACTCCGGCTTCTCGGGACTGACCTGGGCGGTCCGGAGATCGCCCGCCAGCTCGTGGTGTCCCTGAACACCGTCCGAACTCACACGAAGAACATCTACGCCAAGCTCGGCGTGAACAACCGTCGCGAAGCGGTCCGCAGGGCGGGCGAGCTCGACCTGTTGTCGCGAACCCGCAGCAAGTAGCTCTCGAACCACTGCTCATCGGACTCGCTTCACGGGCAGGATGGCGAAGGCTCCGGTGATGGCGCAGGCCCCGGCGACCGTGTAGAGGAGGCCGTAGCTGCCGTCGCCGATCGCCAAAATGCCGGGCGCGATTGCCGGCGCAACGGAGAAGGGCAGCGCGCTGGCGATGTTGAACACCCCGAGGTCCTTCGCGGCGCTGGCGGGGTCGGGTAGCACGTCCACGACGAGCGCCAGGTCTACGGCCACATAGATGCCAAAGCCCAGTCCGCCGATCGCCATGCCGACGAGGAATCCGTTGAAGTCGCTGGCGATGGCGAGGGCAAACATCGCCACGCCGTAGACGATCGAGGCGGTGAGAACGAAGATCTTCCGCCGCCCCGTCCGGTCAGAGAGCCTGCCGCCGATGACTGAAGCGGCGATCACGACGGCCGACTGAACGAGCGTTCCGAGGAATATCTGTTGCGGTACATCGGCCTCGGCGCTGCCGATCTTGTCCAGCAGGTAGTAGGCCTGGTAGGTCGCGAGGAAGGCGTATGCCAGCACGAACATGAAACGGCTGGCGAATACCCAAGCGAAGTCTGGGCTCGTCCGAGGATTGACATAGAAGGTGCTGGCGAACTCGCGCAGCGACCAGGTCGGCTTGTCCGCCTTGGCAAGTCGGCGATCGTCGAGCGAGGCCGCGAACAGCAGGATGAAGGCGCCGCCGATCGCGCACGGGGCCAGGAACATGGCGAGTTGGTTGCCGGTGAACAGCTTGACCAAGTAAGTGCCGCTCACCGACGCGATGGGCACACAGACGCCCAAAACGCCAGCGACCATGCCGCGTTGGCTGGACGGGACCTGGTCTGACAGCACCGCCAGCAAAGCGGCGAGCACCGCATTGAAGAACAGCTGGGCGAGACACCATCCGACGAGGACGACCGCAACGTTAGGTGCCAACGCGACGATGAGGACGCCGGACGAACCCCCCACCAGACCGATGACCATCCAGGGTCGTCGCATGCCGAGCCTCGACGACGTACGGTCGCTCATCTTGCCGAAAAAGGGGTTGGCGACCATCGCGACCAGCCCAGCCGTGCCGGCGACGAGGGACAAGCTGTTCGGTGCATCGTCGATACCCACCAGCGAGTTGACCTTCAAGGCCAAGGTGACTAGCAGCGGCGCGAGGAACAGCAGGGAGGTGCTGATAAACGCCAACGTGTAGAGCGAGATGAAACCCCATCCGACCGGATGAAGTGCGCGTGACTCAGGCTCCACTTCCAGCAGGGTAGCCATCCGGCACTAGGTTGGGCTGATGCGCATCGCGATTGTGGGCGGGCACGGACAGGTGGCCCGACATCTTCACCCCATCCTCTCCCGCGCCGGCCACATGCCAGTCGCGCTGGTCCGCAAGGAGGCCTACCGTGCCGAGCTGGAAGGCCTTGGCGCGGAGATCAGACTGCTCGACATCGAGCGCGACGATGCCACGGACTTCGCCCAGGCGTTCGACGGCTGCGACGGGGTGGTGTTCGCCGCTGGTGGCGGTCCCGACGGCAACAAGGAACGCAAGCGCACAGTCGACCTGGAAGGCTCATTGAAGTCCATCGCGGCGGCCAGGTCGGTCGGGATCCGCCGGTTTGTGCAGGTTTCTGCCATCAACGTGGACAAGCCGGTTCCCGCTGACGCCGGCGAGGTGTGGAAGGCCTACGTCGAAGCGAAGCGTGACGCCGACGCCGCGCTGCGCGACAGCGGTCTGGACTGGACGATCATCAGGCCTGGCGGTCTCACCGATGGCCCGGGCACCGGCGCCGTATCACTCGGCCCAGACCTGTCCCGCGGCAACATACCCCGCGCCGATGTTGCTGCAGTGCTCGCCGAGGTGGTGAGTTCTGAGGCCGCCATCGGCTGGCAGTGGGACCTGGTGACTGGCGATACGCCGATCCCCGAGGCTGTACAGCGGGCTGCCGCTCGCTGAGTGCGACGGACCAGAGTTAGCGTGGCCGCGTGAGCATCGTCGTGAAGCCCGCGACCACGGCACGGTTCAACGACGTCGCGACCATGGTCGGGCCGAAGAACCCCAATTCCAACGTGTGCTGGTGCCTCAGCCACCGTGTCGACGCTAAGACCAACCGCGAGCTCGTCGGACCTGCGCGAGGCGAGTACGTGAGAAAGCTCTGCAAACGCAAGATCTCGCCTGGCGTCCTGGCCTACGAGGATGACGTTGTCGTGGGATGGGCCGCTGTCGCGCCACGATCGGAGCTGCCGTTCGCACGGTCGACGAAGATTCCGCACGTCGACGACCTGCCCGTCTGGTCGGTGTGGTGCATCCGAGTACGTCCCGGCCACCGCGGCAAAGGCATCTCACACAGCCTGCTCGAGGGTGCCGTGGCGTTTGCGCGGTCGAAGGGTGCACCGGCGATCGAGGGCTATCCGGTCGACAACAAGGGCAGGAAAGTCGACCTCACGATGGCGTACGTCGGCACCCGCGCAGTCTTCGAGAAAGCAGGCTTCACCAAGGCCGCTGACACCGACTCGGTGTCAGGTGGATTCCCTCGGGTGATCATGCGGTTGCAGCTGGTCTGACCCTGCTCATTACCTGACCGTGATCAGACGGATTCCCCGCTGGCAGCCAGGGCCAGGACGGTGTTGACACACGACGCTGCGATGAGCGGGACGCCGACGCGCTTGGGCACCTTCCCGGTCAACGTGAGCAGGGTGGCCGTGAGTGTGTCCGAGGCGTGGATGAGGGGTGCCTCGGCGAGGGCGTTACGTCGCTCCGGTCCGTCCTTGACCAACAGCTGGCGGCCGAGGAGCACGGTCCTGATGCCGAACAGCCGGAAGGCGTACACGGCGGCCGGGCTTTGGGCCGCGGGACCTTCGATTCGGCGGATCAGAACGCTGGGCGCCACCAGCCCGATGGTCCCGAAGGTCAGTCGCGTGACCCCTAGTGCGATCCGTGCCCGGTTGGCGACTTCGTCCGTCGCCGTACGTTTGGTCAATCTCAGTGTCATAGGGAGCCCCTGGATTCGGCGCACTCGGCCTGCACGCATGCGCATCATTTCATGATTGCCGTTGCGGAAAGCGGCGGCCGGTGAGAGTGTCCCGGCATGGCCACTACAGGCCCGTCCGCCGACGACCCGATCTTTACGCCGTTGAGGTTCCCCAGCGGGCTCACAATCAAGAACCGGGTGCTGCGTAGCAACATCTCAGGCCGCATCGACAACTACGACGGCTCGGGCACCCAGGCCCGCGTCAACTGGGAGGAGCAGTTCGCCCGGGGTGGCGTCGGAGCGGTGCTGTCCGCGCACGTTCCCATCCACGTCCGTGGGCGGGTGCTACCGAACTACGCGCTCATCGACGACGACGACAAGGTGCCCTTCTGGCGAGTGGTGGGGGAGCGGGTTCATGCGCACGGGTGCGCGTTCCTGCTGCAACTGAGCCATAGCGGCCGTCAGCGTGACATCGGTGGTGTCGAGAACGCCGCGAACATCGCCGTCAGCTCCACCAGCAAGCCGGACCCGGTGCACGGCCTGCCGTCTCAAGCCATGACCCATGACGAGATCGCCGATGTGGTCGCCCGGTTCGGCCACGGCGCTCGTCGGGCCCGGGAGGCGGGCCTGGACGGAGTTGAGCTGCATGCCTGTAACGGCTACCTGTTCACCCAGTTCCTCTCCTCCGCGATCAACGACCGCACCGACGGGTACGGCGGTTCGCTGGAGAACCGTGCTCGGTTCTTGCTCGAGGTGATAGCCGCGATCCGGCGCGAGGCGGGTGAGGACTTCCACCTGCAGGTCAAGATGAGCGCGGTGGACCACGGGAACGCGGTCTTCCCGTGGAGCGCCAAGGGCAACACGCTGAAAGAGTCCGTCCAGGTGTTCAAATGGGCCGAGGAGGCTGGCGCCCACGCCGTGCACGTCTCCACCGGCAACTTCTTCCCGCATCCGCTGAATCCGGCCGGCGACTTGACGCCCGGCGACGTGATCGGCACCTACGACACCATGCTCTCTTCGGGCGACAAGACTCTGCGCAACTATGCATTGTGGCGGTTCAGGCCGACGCGGCCGCTGATGCGGTGGGTGTGGCAGCGCACAGTGCCCGACAACCCTGAGGGCCAGCTGCTTCCGACGGCAGCCGAGGTCAAGCGCAACTTGTCGATCCCGGTCATCGTCACCGGCGGCTTCCAGACCGCGTCGGTGGTCCGGAAAGCACTTCGTGATGGCCAGTGTGATGCGGTCAGCATCGCCCGGCCGCTCATGGCCAACCCCGACCTGGTGCACCAGTGGGCGGCTGGCGTGGACCGTCCCGAGCGGCCGTGCAGCTACTGCAACCTGTGCCTGTTCCACGCCCCCGAGGATCCACTCGGCTGCTATGACGTACGTCGTTTCGACAACGACCACGACGCCATGATCAGACAGATCATGTCCATCTACCGACCAGACGGATGGACTCCGCGTTCGCCGGACCAGCCCACCGCGCCCTGACCGAGCAACCGGAGTTCGGCCGAGCATTCGTCGAGCAGCTTCCCCGCGTCGCCAAGTCGTGCGCCCACGCAATCGCCGTCCGGTGCTTCCGAGTTGCGATGATGTGCGGCTGACAAGACCTGTGCCTCGGTCAGCGGCTCAACGACGCTCGCCGGGGAGACGAATACGACACCCTCGAGCGTCAGCAACTTGATGCCAAGCAGCCGCGCTAACACCGACGTCTCGACGACGAAGCCGGTCGAGAGATCATCTGCGCGAGCGGGCTGCGCTCCCAGCATTGGTGGGCCCACTGCTGCGACGCGACGATTGGCCGCCTCCGCTGCCGTACGCGTCCAACCTGCGCGACGTCTTCTGCGCCGCGACCTTGATCTGCGCATATCGCTCACGTCCCGCCTTGCTTCCCAGCACGTAGCCGACGCCGAACACCGCCATGGTTGCGAGTTTCACCCGTCGGAGTTCCTGTTTCGAACCGCAGACACGGCCGCGCTCACCAACGTGACGGCAACCATCGACCCTGCGGCTGTCAGGCCAGACTTGACTGCGGAGGCTGCCTTTCCGCTGGTCACTGGCTCGACCAGTTTTTCCCACTTTGACTTTCTGTGAAACAGCTTCATGACAGTTCCTCTCAACGCGCTCGTCGCAGGGCCGTGACCAATGCCGCCTTCGACATGGTTGACCTGCCCGGTATGTCCTTTGCCTGGGCCCGCTTCATAAGCTCTTGACGAGACAGGTTGTCCAGCTTGGCCGGCGCGCCCGATCTCCCCTTTGCCTGCGGCTTTGATTTTCTCGACTTCGTGACGACGGATCGGGTCGCCGCGGACGTCTTTGCGGGCGATGCTTCGCTCGGCATTTGCGGCACTCGCTTGGCGACGGCGTCTACGCCCGCCGCCTCGCGCTGAGCCTGCGCAGCAAGCTTGTCCGCCTCACGGTGAGCCTGATCAGCGGCGGCCTGTGCTGCTGCGGTGGCCTCGTCGGCGAGCTTGCGCGCTTCGGCGAGCTGTGAAGTCGCGATGCTCAGTTGGCTTTGCGCCTTTGCCTGCGCGGCTTGCGCCTCCTCGCGCGCCTTCTGTGCGCGATCTTCCGCGTCCGCCTCTTCGCGAGCGATGACCTTGTCGGCCCGCGCCTGCGCCTGTTGTCGCGCCTCTTCAACCTGTGTCTCCGCGGCCGCTTGAGCCTCGGCGACGCGGTCCTTGACGTGTTGGTTCTGCTCGCGCCGAACTTCGGTCACGCGCGCTTTGCTCTGTCGGGACGTCTCCTTGGCATGCTCTGCCAGTTCTTTTGCTTCTTCGGCGGCTTGGATTGCCTGCTGCTCGGCCTCGCGAGCCTGCTCCGTGGCGGCGTGGGCACGTTGGATGCGTAGTTCCACGGAGTCACCGATGATCGGCAGTGAGTCCTTGATCGACGCTCCGGCGCTGCGCAACGAATCCACGATCGTGTGGGCGGACTCTGCTCCGGGCGACGTACCAGATTTCTTCCCCCCAGCCTTCGCGCCGTTGCTCTTGGCACCGCCGTTTGAGTCTGAGCTGCCGGTCGGATTCAGGGCGCGGGCCAACAGCCACGATGTATTGCGCGGCAAGTCCTTTACCCCGGTAGCCATCACGGATGTGACACGACGTCGTGAACGCTTGTTCGCCATCTGTTTCTCCCTCCCTGGCTCGCCAGAGTCCGGCGGCCATGTCCTCGGCTCGCTACGTACCCAGATGCTGGAGCTGGTAACGCAACCGACGACATCGAGCTGCCACCGGCTTCTAGCGTTGCTCCACCACAGCGAGTTGGAGTTGGGCCGCAACCTCTTCTGCACACTCCTCCACTGCCCTTGCGGTCGTGTCGACCTCAGCTGCGTAGCGCATGCCGTCGTGGATATCCCCGGCCTGCCGTACCGCCCATCCGATGGGACGCTCGTCGGGCCGCCCCGCCTCCCTGGCAGCAAGCTCGGCGGCAGAGCACCGCACGCCGACCACCCGGAGATCAAAGGTCTCGAAGACCCGGACGCAGGCGTCGCGGAGTTGGCGGTCCTCGTACGGCAGCGAACCGTCAACAATGACGTCGAATCCAGCCTCGGCCCATGCAGCCACCGAGCGATGGAACGCCAACACGACGTCGGAGTGGGACAGGCCAAGAGATGGCCAACGGGGGTGCCCAGTGGGGACATCAGGAAACGTTCGGTCGGCCTCCACCAGGACCGCTGGAACGCGCAACCGACGTTGGAGCTCTTTCGCCAGGCTCGTCTTGCCCGACGAGGATGCGCCCGACAGCAAGATCACGAGAGGCGGCGACACTGCTGATTTCGTCGACATCGCGACACGGTAGCCAACGCGGAATGCACCTTCACCTAACAGTCCCGCCCTCGTCGCGCGCCCGGGTTGAGCCGCGGTCTCACCTCTCGGACTTGTAGGCCAGGCTCATCTCGCGCAGGCGAGTGTGTATGCCCGAGTAAGCGTCGTGGCTCGGAAGGTAGGACTTCCGGATCTTCGCGACGACCGTGTAGTTGGGATCGCACACGTTGGCGATGGGGCTCTCGGATGCCTGCGTGACCAGTTGGTACCCGTCCAGCGGGTCAAGGCCGCACTCGGTCGCGATCCAGCTGATCAGATCGTGCTGGGCGATGCGGAAGGCGTCCTCGAGCGGCCGTGCTGAGCCCGTGCTCATCAGGTAGTCGTCACTCTCAAGCCGCGGCCACGGTGTCGGCACACCCTTGATCAGGTCCACGATGACGACGGTGTCCATCGCAGCCTCGACCGCGACGCCACAGGTCTCGCCTTCGCCCTGTCGATCGTGTCCGTCACCGAGCGCGAACAGGGCGCCTTCGACGTTGACGCCGAGGTAGCAGGTCACGCCCGCGCGCATCTCCGGGGTGTCCATGTTTCCCCCGTGCAGATCGGGCACAAGCGTCGAGCGAACCTCGAGGCTCGGCGGTGCCACGCCGACCGTCCCGTGCATCGGGTCCAACGGCAAGACCACCACGGCGTCACCACGGCTCGCCCTAAACGTCACGGTCCGCCCGGTGCGGTCCACGTCGTACATCCAGATCCGCTCAGGTAGCGGCTCTTGCAACGTAGCCGTGACGTGAGTTGAGGTCAGCGCACCGAACAACGGGATGGTCGAGGACGCCGCCCAGTCACGAGAAGGCTCGATCGAGACGAAGTGCGCGGCCAGTGTGTCGCCGGGCTCGGCGCCCTCGATGTAGAACGGCCCGGTCACCGGGTTCACGAATGGGAACTCGACGACTTGCGACACCAGGTCGTCAGGTCCTCGTACCTTGCCGCCAAAGGCGTCTTCGGTCCACACCTCGAGAACCGTTCCGGGCTGGACTCGATGCACCGGTTCCACTCCGCCGAAAGTCCAGGCGAGCTCATGCGGTTCCGGCCGGTAGTTGAGGATGTCCACAGTCTCACTCCTCTGCGAACACTCGCCTGGTCTCGGTGATCCGGCCAGGACGGGTCAGCATGAGTACGACGAGGTACACCACGCCGATCGCCATCCAGATCGCGGCCGCCGGTCCGGCGTACGAGAACGGCTTCGGCAGTGCCGTGATGAAGCTGAGGTCCGCCGACCAGCCCCATTCCGTGTTCGTGGTGCCGGCCACGACAAAGCCCATCTTCAGGGCCAGGAACGGGCCACCGACGAGGATCCCGAGCAGGAATCCCCACCCGACCAGAAACCCCACCGCGGGATGGATGCCGTTGCTGACGTAGGTGTAGAGGAACCCGCCGTCGGCATGCGTTTGGAGAGCTGGCCGATCGAGACGGCGGCCAACATCGACGCGACGAGCGCGAAGATCACCGACAGCGGTGCGCCGCCGCCACTGAACGCGATACCCGCTGGGATAGAAAACGCGGTCGCGATCGCGGGCGCCATGAACGTGATGGACTGGAACAGCGCTCCGCTGAACCCGACGGCGCCCCTACGCAAACCAGGGGTTCGGTGTTCACCAGCAACGTCGGCCATCGCGCGCGCCTCCTGCTGAGAAGTGGCCTCGAGTGCTCCGCCGCCCGACTCTAGCGCTCGACAGTCCAGTACGTCGATGGACGAATCTGCGGGCGTGGGCGCTGGAACTCGCTTGACCACGGGGGACCACGCGGAAAGAATCCGCAGACCGATGATTGCGCTTCGAGGCGGTGTCAGTTCAGGCATGACCACAGGAAAGATCGACCCAAGGTATGGCGATGCGTCGGCCACGGCGCCGCCGTGGGATGACATCGAGCGGCTCCTCACCGACGCGCAGCTCTACTGGATCATCACAGTCCGCGGCGATGGGCGTCCGCACGCCGTACCACTCGTCGGCGTGTGGCACGAGGGCGCGTTTGCCTTCTGTACGGGCGCCGAGGAGCAGAAGCAGCGGAACCTCGACTCCAATCCGCAGGTGGCGATTACGACCGGCAGTACGGGTGCGAACGGCTGGGGCAGCGGCAAGGACGTCGTCGTCGAAGGCACGGCGGTGCGGGTGACCAACGCCGAGGCGCTCCAGGCACTGGCGGGCGCGTGGTTCGCCAAGTACGGCGAGGACTGGAATTTCGAGGTGCGCGGCGATGAGTTCGTGGAGCTCAGCGACTCTGGCGGCAGCACCACGGGTGGCGCGCGGGTCCACCGGGTCACGACCGCCAAGGTGATGGTGTTCGGCGACCCGCACGGCCAGACCACCTACCGCTTCTGAGCTACGCATGGTGACTGTCGACGACGTACGACGAGTGGCCCTCAACCTGCCGCGGACCACAGAGCACCTGATCCACGATCGCGTGAAGTTCCGGGTCAAGCAGCTGGTCTACATCGCATTCTCTCGAGATGAGACCCTGATGGGCTTCGCGTTTCCCAAGGAGCAACGTCCAGCGCTGGTCGAGAGCCAACCGCACAAGTTCCTGCTCCCCTCGGCAGGGGACATGCGTTACAACTGGGTCGACGTGAAGACGTCGTTGCTCGAACCCGAGGAAATGACCGAACTGGTGACCGACGCTTGGACAATGGTGGTCCCGAAGTATGTTGCCCAGGAGTACTTCGACACTCGCGGTACCGACCGAGATCACTGATCCCACACGAACGAAGGGTCTGCCATGACCACTGATCCGTCACCACGGCTGGTCGGCGAGGAACTGAGCCGGCTGTTGAAGCTGGTCGAGGACGCAGACAGCGTCGAGTTGAAGTTGACCGTGCCCGAGGTCTCACAGCGGTCGACCATTGCAGCCCTTGGACTGGACCCGCTGAAAGCCCAGATTCGGCAGGTGTTCTTCTTCGACACGCCGGACCTGGCCCTCAACGAGGCGGGTGTCGTGGCACGAGCTCGAAGAGTCCAGGGCCGTAATTCTGACTCTGTGGTGAAGCTGCGACCCGTCGTGCCTGCCGACGTACCGGTCGACCTCCGTCGCTCGGATGACTTCTCGGTCGAGGTGGACGCGATGCCCGGCGGATATGTGTGCTCGGCCTCGCTTAAGGGCAAGCTCTCTCCCAACGCTGTCCTCAGATCGGTGTCCGGCGAGAAGCCGCTCAGGAAGCTGTTCTCGAAGCACCAGCGAGCGTTCTTCGCAGCACACGCCCCCGACGGGCTGACGATCGATGACCTATCGATCCTCGGTCCAATCTTCGTGCTCAAGCTGAAGCTGCCTAAGGACACGTTCTCGCGCCAAATTGTGGTCGAGATGTGGCTGTACCCAGACGGTTCCCGAATCCTGGAGTTGTCCACGAAGTGCCTGCCAGACGAGGGACTGCGCGTTGCGCTCGAGCTCCGCCGGTTCTTGGAGGAAAAGGGCATTGAGATTTCTGACCAGCAACAGACCAAGACGAAGACCGCCCTGCAGTACTACTCGTCGGAACTTGCGGCGTCAGCGCCCACCGACCGCCCAGGGTCAGGGTGACGCCTGTCCTGACCGCCAGCGGCACTGGCTCAGGTGGGCACAACCGGGGTCGAGTGCCGCGCGACGAAAGCGGCGATCGGCGCGGCCACGGCCGCGGGGTCTGTGGCAACCGAGAAGTGGTCGCCACCCTCGAGGTCGACGTCCTCGCACTGCGGGAACAGCGGATCGTCGAGGCAGGCAACCTTTAACGCTCCGCGTCCTGGCGCCGCCTGTGCGGACTGCCGCGTCGGCAGCGGTTCGGGCCGCTCATAGTCGGCGTAGGGTCGGGACGTGGACGTGGGTACGGGGCGCCTTCCAGGGAGCGTGGAGGAAGGCTTGTGGCCGCTTGTCGACACCTTTCTCGGTTCGCACGAGGTGGCAGGGCTGGCCGTTGCGGTGGTGCGTGGGGAGGAGGTCGTCTCGCGTGGGTTCGGCGTCCGTGATGTCGGCAGCGGTACGTCGGTCACACCGGAGACGATGTTCCACTTGGCGTCGGTGTCGAAGCCCTTTGTCGCGACCGCGATCGTGTCGTTGGCGACCGCTCGTGAGGCCGGCGAACCAGTGCTCGATCTGGATGCTCCGATCATCGAATGGGTGCCTGAGTTCACGCTGGCCGATGGTAGGGCAGGGGAGGTCACAGCCCGGCGTCTGTTGAGCCACTCGAGCGGTCTTCCCGACGTCGCGGACTACGGCTGGCACGACCCTCAGCTCGGCGACGACGCCCTGAGCGACTTCGCCCGCAGCCTGTCGGGCTGGCGGCTGCAGGCAGAGCCCGGCTCGACGTTCTCCTACTCCAATGCGGGATTTGAACTTCTCGGGCTGCTGCTGTCCAGGGCAACGGGCACGACTTTCGAGAAGGCCGTCCGGCAGCAGGTACTAGCCCCACTCGGGATGCGGAACAGCACCTTCCTACGCGGCGAGGTGCCCGGGCACCTGGCTGCGGCACCGCACGTGGGGATGCCACTGTCGGTGCCCGAGGGCGCCTATCCTTACACCAGGCGCCATGCCCCCAGTTCAACGCTGCACTCCAACCTGGTCGAGATGTGTCGCTGGATGGTTGCCCACTTCGAGCCGGCCGAGGTGGCCGCTGGGGGTTCCGACGGACAGTGGGTACGGCTGGACGCTGGGCTACTCGACCTGATGTGGCAGCCGGTGGTGCCGGTGAGTGAGTCCCCAAGGGAGGAAGCGATGGCGCTCGGCTGGGCCGTGGGCAGCTATCGCGGGCACCGAACGCTGAGCCACAGCGGTGCGGACCCCGGGTTCGGATCCAGATTCGTACTGGTCCCTGAGCAGCGGACCGGGGTAGTTGTGCTCGCGAACTCCAACACCGTCCCCGCTTCGCCCATCGCCAAGGCAGCGCTCGACATCGCTCTCGCTGACGTCCCTCTCTCGGTGACGTCCGGTACGACGCCAACGGAGCTGGGTGAGGGGGTGGCGGCTATGCACGCCTTGCTGCCCCCGGTCGTCGGCCCCGTCGCCGAGACGCTGGCAACGTCGGGCCCGGACGCCGCCGCGGCGGCGTTCCACAGACTGGCCGCGGTCGAGCCAGCCGCGTTCGACCTCGACGACGAGGGGTTCGAAGACGCCGTGTGGGGAGCGATCGAGCTGCACCGCACGAGCATGGTCTGGCCGCTCCTGCGACTGTGGACCGGGTTGCGTCCGGACTCGTCCGCTGCCTGCACGATGACCGGATGGGCCCATCAAGTAGACGGGCACCCCGACCTGGCGAGGAGTCTCCTCCGACGCGCTCTCGATCTCGACCCCGAGAACCACGATGCCGCGCTGATCATGAGCAGCCTCTCCTCAGCCTGAAGGCACTGGGAGTAGGTTTCCGGGCATGGGCCGCGTCGCGGAAGGGCACCTCTCCACCGGCCTGCCCTACCTGAAACTCGGCGATGGACCTCGACTGCTCATGGCATCGGGCCTGACTGCCGAGCATGCGAACCCGACAGGCATGTGGCGGCGGAAGTCACTCTCGTGGGCGGCTCCGTTTGCTAGGCACTTCACCGTCTATCTCGTCAACCGCAAGCCTGGCCTCCCGGCTGATGTGACGATGTCCGACATTGCGGCGGACTACGCGGGCGCGATCGAGCAGGACCTGGGTGGATCGGTGCTAGTGCATGGCACCTCGACTGGAGGTTCGGTGGTTCTCCAGCTCGCGATCGACCGTCCGGAGCTTGTTCGACGGCTGGTGGTCTCGGCATCCGCCTGTCGGCTGTCACCGCGGGGGCGAAAGGTCCAGCTCGAGGTGGCACGTCTGGCCCGGGAGGGTGATGGGCGACGGGCGAGCGCACTCCTGATGGATCTGCTGGTGCCGGGGCCGCTCGGGTACGCCGCGCGCGGCGTGGGCTGGCTCCTCGGCGGCAGCTTCGTGACAGACGACCCGTCCGACATGGTGCGCACGATCATGGCAGAGGACACGTTCGACGCCGAGCCCGGGCTCGGCCGCATAACGGCTCCGACCTTGGTGCTGGGAGGGGCCGACGATCCCTTCTATTCCAAAGACCTCTTCGAGCGAACGGCCGCAGGCATCCCTGACGGGCGGGCGGTCGTCATCCCAGGCAAGTCGCACATGTATGTCGCCGCCTCCAAGGAGACCGCCGGCATCGCCCTCGGCTTCCTCTTGGGTGGATGCTGACGAGCGAGGATGCTAGAGGGTCCCACTGCCCTGTCAACCAAAGGAGCGTCGTGACGGATATTTGATGGTTGGCCGACACCGTCCCATAGAGTTGCACGACGCTCTCCGGGGTGGGGAGATGGTTCATCCAGCAGAGGGTTTAACCATGTCAAAACGCACGCGTTCATTTCGTCGTCCACTCGCAGCCGCCGCGGTTACATCGATCGCACTGTCGCTCGTGGGCGCTTCCATGGCCGGAGCGGTTGATCCGAATCAGCAGAGCAGCTTCGGGCGGATGTTCCCGACGCTGGACGGGTTCACCCCGTCCGATCAGTCGCTGACCAAGTTGGTACAGACCCAGCGGGACAAGGGCCAGACCAGGCTCGACAACGTAGGTGTGCCCGCCGGGTTCACCTACCTCGGACAGTTCATCGACCACGACCTGACGCGAAACCTGGACCCGTTGCCGACTGCGCAGCTGGACCCGACCACGCTGAAGAACTACCGCACCGCCGCCTTCGACCTGGACTCGGTCTACGGCAAGGGCCGCACCGACCCCACTAGCCGCCACCTGTACAACGCCGACGGCACCTTCAAGGTGCAGGAGGACAACGTCAACGGCGTCCCCGACCTGGCCCGCAACGCCAACGGCGAGGCGATCCTGATCGAGCCCCGCAACGACGAGAACCTGATCATCGCCCAGCTGCACCTGGCGGTACAGATGTTCCACAACCGGCTGATCGAGGAGGGCGCGAACTTCAACACGGCCCGCCGGCTCACGCAGTGGCACTACCAGTGGGTCGTCGTAAACGACTACCTGCCGCACGTGGTCGGCCAGGATCGGGTGGACCGGTTCCTCGACGGCACCGAGGTGAGCAACGAGTTCTATGAGCCCGGTGACCCCGACGCACCGATGACCCCGACGGAGTTCTCCACCGCGGTCTTCCGATATGGGCACTCCCAGGTCCGTGACTCCTACGAGGTCAACGACCTGTCCGAGGACGTACCGATCAAGGTGTTCGACTTGGCCCCTTGTGCGGAGGATCTGCGCGGTGGACAGAACATCAACGAGCGGACGCACGTCGACTGGGCCGAGTTCTTCGAGATCGACGGTGCCCCTGAGTTCGAAGGGAATCTGTCCCGCAAGCTGGACACCAAGATCTCCGAGTCGCTGTTCAACTTGCCACTCGGCGCCCCCGCGCTCCCGAGCACCGGCACCAACGTCTTGGCGCAGCTGACGCTGATCCGCAGCTCGCGCTACGACGTACCCAGCGGCCAGGACGTCGCCCGGAAGATGGGGATCCCGGTGCTCGCCAACCGCAAGATCGGCCTGCGCCAGGCCGCCTACCCCAGCTTCAACGGCGAGGCGCCGCTGTGGTTCTACATGCTGGCCGAGTCCGAGCTCAAGGAGAACGGTGCCCGTCTGGGTGCGGTCGGTGGCCGGATCATCGCCGAGGTGTTCTTGAACCAGCTAGGCGTTGACCCCAACTCCTACCTCAACGCCAGTCACCCGTTCACACCCTCGGTCGAGCATGATGGCGCGTTCACCATGGGTGACTTCCTCACCTTCGCCGGTGTGGTCGAGCTCGAGGAAGAATAGGAGGCCACACCCTGACGAGCAGCACCCAAGGCTCGCGAGGCTCAAGGCTCGCGATCCGAGGTGGCGACCTGCTGGTGAGCTTCGCGGTGTGAGCCTTCCGAGCCCGTCCTCCCCCGGAACGGGTGATGTCTGGCCCGACGCCGTCCTCCTACGTTCCTTGAAGAGAGTCACTCGATGAACCGAGTGCGATCCCAGGAGGCTCCGTGGCAGACCGACCGAACATCCTGATCATCTGGGGCGACGACATCGGGATCAGCAATCTCAGCTGCTACAGCGATGGCCTGATGGGGTACCGCACCCCCAACATCGACCGGATCGCCGCCGAGGGGGTTCGGTTCACCGACTACTACGGCGAGCAGAGCTGCACCGCAGGCCGGGCTGCGTTCATCACCGGCCAGAACCCCTACCGCACGGGGTTGACGAAAGTCGGAATGCCAGGTGCGGATGTCGGACTCCGGGCGGAGGATCCGACCATCGCCACGGCGCTCAAGGGCTTGGGCTACGCGACGGGACAGTTCGGCAAGAACCACTTCGGGGATCGCGACGAGTTCCTGCCGACGGCGCACGGCTTCGACGAGTTCTTCGGCAACCTCTACCACCTCAATGCCGAGGAGGAACCCGAGCATCCGGACTACCCGTCGGAGGAGGACTTCCCCAACTTCCGGAAGCGGTTCGGACCCCGCGGCGTGATCCACGCATGGGCGGACGCCGAGGCCGCGGGAGGTCAGCGCATCGAGGACACTGGCCCGCTCACCAAGGAGCGGATGAAGACCATCGACGACGAAGTGGTGCCGGAGGCGCTGCGCTTCATGGCCGACGCCCAAGAGAGCGACACGCCGTTCTTCGTGTGGCTGAACACCACCCACATGCATTTCCGAACGCATGTGAAGGACGGCAGCCAGGGCCGGGCGGGCCGTTGGCAGTCTGAATATCACGACACCATGTGCGACCACGACGAGCTCGTGGGCCGCGTGCTCGACCACCTCGACCAGTTGGGCCTCGCCGACAACACGATCGTCATGTACTCCACCGACAACGGTCCGCACATGAATACCTGGCCCGACGCCGGCATGACTCCGTTCCGCAACGAAAAGAACTCCAACTGGGAGGGCGCGTACCGCGTGCCGGCGATGGTGCGGTGGCCCGGCCGTATCCCGGAGGGCGAGGTGCTCAACGGCATCGTGAGCCATGCCGACTGGTTCGTCACGCTCCTCGCGGCTGCGGGAGACACCGACGTCGCCGACCGGCTCAAGGAGGGAGCGGATCTCGGTGGGACCACCTACAAGGTGCACCTCGATGGTCATAATCAGCTCGACTACGTCACGGGTGCCACGGACAAGAGCCCGCGACAGCAGTTCTTCTACGTCTCCGACGACGGCGACCTCACGGCGCTGCGTTACGACAACTGGAAGTTCGTCTTCCTCGAGCAGCGCGCCGTGGGGACCTTGAGCATCTGGCTGGACCCGTACGTCGAGCTCCGTGCCCCCAAGATCTTCAACCTGCGGACCGACCCCTATGAGCGGGCCGACATCACGTCGAATACCTACTTCGACTGGATGATCGACCGGATCTGGTTGTTGATCCCTGCGCAGGCCTATGTCGCCCAGGTGCTCCAGACGTTCAAGGAGTTCCCACCGCGACAGGAGCCCGCGAGCTTCAGCGTCGACAAAGTGCTGGCGAAGCTCCGTGCCGGCGCTCCCAGCGCGTGAGCGCCCGCACGGGGGGCGCTCGCTGCACCCTGATGTACCTGATCCCTGGCGCACGGGACTGACTGGGTGGGACTGTTTCGGGGTCATCTTGGCCGCTCTCGGCGACATCGCGCGCTCGGGAGCCAGCTGGACCCTGCGAGATCAGGCGCCCGGACACCCGTCCAGGGCCTAGAAGCTCAGCGTGGCTACGTGAGCCAACGCTCGCCTGGCTCAGCAAGGCAGGCGCTGACGCGTCGGCTGAACAGGATCAACGTCGTCTCCGCTGTTGCCTTCATCCTCGGGGGCAGCCTCTTTGCCTTGGGTGCTGGCCTCGCCCAGCTCGAGGTGGGCACCCTGGCGACTGTCAATACCACCTACTTGGTCGGTGGGTGCTTCTTCAGCCTGGGTGGCTACGCGTCGATCCTGCTGGTCGTCAATGCCGCACGCGACGGTCGTCCCGGCGTCACAGTCGAGCCGATGCGATGGTGGAGCTACCAGCCACATCGGCTCGGCTGGCTGAGCGCGGTTGTGCTGTTCGCCGGAACGCTGCTGTTCGCCGTCAGCCTCGTGGCAGCCTTCGCCGAAGGGCTCACTCCCCGCCAGTCCGACGGATGGATCTGGCTGCCCGACATCCTCGGCTGCGTCTGCTTCCTCGTGTCCGGCCACCTTGCGATGCTTGAGGTAGGCGCCGGTCATGTCGAGGTGCACGTCCATGAGCTCGCCTGGTGGGTGGTGGCGATCAACCAGATCGGTTCGATCCTGTTCTTCCTCGCCGGCATCGCGGCCTTCACGCGTCCGGCGACCTCCAGCGCCCTTGACGTCGGGCTCGTCAACGTGGGGACCTTCGCCGGCGCAGTCTGCTTCGCGGTGGGCGGCGCCATACAGGTATTCGATAGGCCAACTTCCAGACGAACGGTGGTGCAGCAAACGCTATGACCAAACTCAGCCAGTCAGCAGCCGAAGCGCTCTTCGGCAACCGGTTCCTGACCGAGAAAGCCCCGTCGACGTCCTTCCCGCAAAGCGGGATGCGCCCGACAGACGCTATGCGATTGGTTGACGAGGATCTGAACCTTGAAGGTGATCCGCAGCGCAACCTGGCCACCTTCGTCACGACCTGGATGGAGCCCGAGGCGCAGCGGATCATCGCCGAGAACCTGCACCGCAACTTCATCGACCACGCCGAGTACCCGATTTCGGCCGAGATCGAGCAACGCTGTGTCCGGATGTTGGCCGACCTGTTCAACGCTCCTGGCGCAACGACGGGCTGCCGCACCCAGGGGTCGTCCGAAGCGATCATGCTTGGCGCCCTCTCGCTGAAGTGGAAATGGAAGGAGCGCCGTCAGGCAGTGCACCTGTCGACGGACCGCCCGAACCTCGTGTTCGGAGGGGACGTCCACGTGGTGTGGGAGAAGTTCTGTCGCTACTTCGACGTCGAGCCACGGATCGTCCCGCTCGAGGAGAACAAGTACACGATCGGCCCCGAGGACGTGGCACCACACCTCGACGAGAACACCATCGGCGTCGCGGCCGTTCTGGGCACCACGTTCACCGGGCACATGGACGACATCGTCGGCATCAACGAGTTGCTGCTCGACGTCAAGAACAAGCGCCAGCTGGACATCCCGCTCCACGTCGACGGCGCCAGCGGCGCGTTCGTGTGGCCGTTCCTGTACCCCGACTCGCCATGGGACTTTCGCCTCGAGCAGGTCCGCTCGATCAACGTGTCTGGGCACAAGTACGGGCTCGTCTATCCGGGAATCGGCTGGCTGATCTTCCGCGAGGAGTCTGACCTCGCCAAGGACCTGGTCTTCTACGAGAACTACCTCGGCAAGACCGACGCCACCTTCACCTTGAACTTCTCGACGGGCGCGGCGATGGTGTTGGCGCAGTACTACAACTTCGTCCGTCTCGGACGCGACGGATACACCTACGTGATGAAGCAGATGCAGCAGAACGCCCAGGCGCTGGCGGCCAACCTGCGTGAGAGCGGCCGGTTCGAGGTGATCGGCGCTGACGCGGAGCAGCTTCCTCTGGTGGCCTTCCGGCTCTCAGGGGAACACACTTCATACGACGAGTCCGACATCGCGTGGCAATTATCCGCCGAGCGCGGCTGGATGGTGCCGGCGTACACCCTCCCCCCCAATGCCGAACAGGTGAAGATCATGCGCGCCCTGGTGAAGGAGACCATGAGTCGCGAACAGGTCGAACGCCTGACCCGCGACATCTCGGACGCATGCGCGACCCTTGACGAGAAGGGCGGAGCACACCAAGTCGAACGTGAGCAGACCAAGATGGGGACCGGGTACTGACCCAACGAGGCATCGTTCCGCGAGCTCTGCCTGCATCAGTAAGGCTCCCCAAGCAATCGGCTGGCGACGATCCAGGTCGTCGAAGCGCTGCCTGCCCGTCAGAACACTGTGGCCCAGTCGTTCTTGATGCTCACGACTGTCCACCCCTGGTCAGCCGCCCGATCGAGTGCGCGCTCGGCTCCGGAGACGTAGTCAAACTCGCGCTCAGCGTCATCGTGCAGCACCAGGAGTCGCAGGGTCGGCTTGTCCTGGTGCTGCGTGAAGTCGAGCATCTCGATGTCGCCGTTGGAGTTGCCGGCCGCAAGCACTGGTCGCCGCCCCGTGCGGGTCCAGATGTGCACGGGCTTCTCCGGCCCATCGTCGAGATAGTCGGCGGCAAGCTGCCTGATGATCGTCCCGCCCAGGTCGTCCGGTGCGTACGCGAGAGCGACGGCACTGCCGATCACCCTCTCCCGGGGGATGCCGTAGACCTCGTCGCTGATTGGTCGCATGAAGTCGCGTCCGCCACCGGAGGCGATGTAGTTCGCGAAGCCGTTGGCCCTCAGGTAGGCGAGGAGTTCGACCATCGGGACGTAAGCGGAGTCGAGATACCCGCGGTCCAGCGTCGGGTGGCGAGTATCGCGGAGGAAAGACTCAGAGTCCGCCTCGAACTGCTCCACGCTGATGTTTGCGAAGGCCGCCAGGATGCCCCCTGCCAACACGGGCAGGTTCGTGTCGTCGCCCGCATAGTGGTCTGCCATGACCTTGGCCAGCCAGCCGTAGTCACGCTCGTGGGCTGCCTTCCACGGCTGCCGCTCGCGCAGCGTAGGGTCCGCCTCGGCCATCTCGACCAGCCTGCGCAAGATGAAGTCGAGCTGGATCGGCATCGGCTTCTCGCACCACAACGTTCCGTCGTTGTCGAACACCGCCACCCGTTCCTCCACTGGCACCCAACCAGCGGAATCATCCGAGCAAGTCTGGTCGACGTATCGGAGGACGGCGTCCTTGGTAGGACCGTCCTTCCAGGTCGAGAGGGGGTCGGTCATGGCGATCCTTCCGTCGGGTCCGGCGCCGGTCCTCGGCTGATGCAGCGAAAGCCGAGGTGCGATGTCGAGGTGTCGATGGGCTGCGCCATGCGCGCAGCCGGCCGGTAGCGGCGGCAGTAGTTCGGCGCGCAGAGATGCGAACCCCCCTTCATCACCCGGCGGGGGATCTGGACCCCGGCCACCGCAGGGTCGTGGCTGCCTTCACGCACGCCTCCCCGGGGGTTCTGGAGCCCGCAACAGGCGTGTGCGCTCTGCGCGTGCGCCCCGTACCAGTCGGTCGTCCACTCCCAAACGTTGCCGATCATGTCGAACAGCCCGTAGCCGTTGGGGGGAAAGGACCCGACTGGTGCGGTGCCTGTGTGGCCGTCCTCCCCGGTGTTGTGGATCGGGAATTCGCCCTGCCAGGTGTTCGCCATCCAGTGACCGCCGGGCGTGAGATCGTCGCCCCAGGCATAGGTAGCACCTTCCAAACCGCCGCGCGCTGCGAACTCCCATTCGGCCTCAGTCGGTAGCCCCTTGCCGGCCCACACGGCATAGGCCTCGACGTCCTCCCAAGCGACCTGGACCACTGGGTGATCCGGCAGCCGTTTCACCGAGCTGCCCGGCCCCTGCGGCTGGCGCCAACTGGCGCCTGGCACGTACGTCCACCAGTTGTAGGCGTTGTCCAGTGAGACCGGACGTACCGGTTGCCGGAAAACGACGCCCGCTGCGACCAGGAGTTCCGGTGCGGCCCCCGGGTAGTCAGTCGGGTTCGGCGCACGTTCCGCCGACGTGACGTACCGGGTCTTTTTCACGAACCTGGAGAACTCCGCATTAGTGACTGCGTGCTCGTCCATCCAGAAGCCGTCCACGCCGACCCTGCGCGCTGGCGCCTCCTCCGGGTAGTGCTCGTCGGAGCCCATCGAGAACGTGCCACCCGGGATCCACACCATGTCGCGAGGGGCCGCTTCTTGCGCCTCTGTCGCCGGACTCATGACCACCTCCTGGAGTCGATGCTTCACTACCCCGTTCGAACTCGACTTCGGCGAGCTTGTCAGACCCACCTCTAACACAATTCTCACAGATTCCCCCTCACGACATGGCGCTCGGTTGGCGACTCGACACCTCCTGGAGCTCGGTCACGAGACCGTGGCGCACCTGGCTGGCCACCCGGATTGGGTTGGGGTTCGGGCTCGACATAATGGATGGTTGACGGAGCTCGAGTACCAGGGACGGCCCGTGCTGCAGTTAGACGATAGTGCCGAATATCGGTGGGGCGCGGGATACCTTGGTCAGCTGACCCGCAACAGCGGACGGCCGTGCTGTCGCTGCCTGCGCTCGGCGGACTGCGTATGCACGCGCGCACTCGCCACGCAGTGCGCACGCTCGTCGGCGGAATGGCCGACTCCACCTCCGAGGACGAGCACCGCGTCCCGCTCCCCCGCCTCGGTGGCCGCTGGCGGCTGCTCGCGGGGATGGTGCTCGCCAACCGACCATGGCTCCTCGTGCCCGGACTCAAGTCCGCGCTCGTCGCGGCACTGGCAACCGGAGCCGTCGCCACGATCAACTCCACGGTGTGGCTACTGGCCGCCTCCTTGTCCTGGTGGCGCCTCATGGTCGCGACGATCGCCTCCGTCGCGCTGGTCGTCGCCTGGCTCGTGATTGACGGCGAACTGTGGGACCGCCCCGACGACAACTCTTCCGAGGCTCGGGAGAGGTCGCGCCTCTACAACGTCTCGACCTTGGTCACTCTCACCACTGGGGTGCTCATCTGCTACCTGGCGCTCTACGTCGTGAACCTGGTCTGGGCGCTGTTTGTCCTCGACCCTTCCGTGTTGGGCGGCTACCTCCACGCCTCCCTCGGCTACGGCGATCTTTTTGTGCTGGCCTGGTTCGTAGCGTCGGCGGCGACCGTTGGCGGGGGCCTCGGCAGCGGCTTGGAGTCGGACGAGGCGATCCGCGCGGCCGCGTACTCCAAGCGCGAGGAGGAGCGTCGCAACCGTCTCACGCGGCAACGGACTTAGACGTGGTTGGCAGGGCGCGCACGTGGCAGCTGTTGGTCTTCTCCCACAAACTGTCTTCGGTGTCAGCCTCCGGGGACGGCAGCTCTGCTCAACGGCGTCCCGCGGGTTCCAGGAAGTCGTGGACCTGGCGAATCGCGACCAGACGGCGGGAAGATCAACGTATCGAGAGGCATCCTTCATCCTCGTCGGTCAAGAGGGTGGGCCCCGTGGGACTCGAACCCACAACCCGCGGATTAAAAGTCCTTCCGAGCGCTTGGCTGACCTGCGGCGATAGGTACAACTGTCGCGTCTGACCTGCGCTTTTGTGCATGGCAGTCATTGGCAATCAGTGACGAGACTTGGACGTTCTGCGGACTTCGCGCGGACTTCCTGCGGACCAAGGTCAGCTGACCGCGACGCGTGACAACTGTCGGCGGGTGGGTACAGCCATTACATGGCCACCATCACCTGCCCGTCCTGGTGCACCGTCGAGCACACTCGGGGCGACCAGTTCCACCGGAGCACAGACGTCGTCGCTGAAAGCTTCGGGCAGACCATGAGCGCAAACCTGATTCAGCTGGTCGGTGAGAACTGCGAGGTCAGCGTTGTCGTCGCCGGTTCCGTGGCGATGACCCCCGACAAAGCTCGGCAGTTTGGTGAGGAGCTCGCCGCCCTCGCCTCCATCAGCCAGTCTCGCTCGCGCGAGGACTAACCCCCTGATACAAGCAAGAGTCAGCGTCGCCCTGTGTCCTCGCCGGCAGTCGGGTCGCACGTCCCTTCGATGACCTGTTGGGCGATGTCGCGAAGCTTGATGTTGCGGTCCTGCGAGAGCCGGACAAGGAAACCAAAAGCATGGTCTCGGTCCACTCCGTAGCGTTGCATCGTGATGCCGACCGCGGTGCCGATGTCTTGTCTGCTCTGCAGTGCCACTCCCAGGCTGCCGACCTGACGGGCGTAGCCGAGCAGCACCGCGGCCTGGCTTGAGAAGAGCTCGGCCAACTGCATCGTGGAGTAGTCGAACGCGTCCGGCTGGCGGGCGTACAGGTTCAACCCGGCTTGTTCGCCGTTGTGCGCGAGCTGGATCGCGGTCTGCGCCCGGACACCGGCTTCGACCGCACGCGGCCCGAAACGTGGATACGGGCCATCGGCTGCGGCTAGGTCGTTGACGACCACAAACCGTTTGTCGGTGACGGCGGCGATAGCAGGGGCCTTCTTGCAGCTCGTACTGGAGCGTGTCGAGCCTGATGGCAAGCGCATCGGTGGAGGCGACGGTGTCGAGGGTCCGGTCCTGGCGGCGGACACTGACGCTGGCGAGGTCGACGCCGGTAATGTTCGACGCGGCGGACATGGCGAGGGAATGCAGGGCTTGTTGCACGGACTGCTTGTCGAAGGCCGACGAGGCAGAGGCGGACATGCGGCGGCTCGATTCGATAAAACGTCGGACCGCCGCCCGGCTCCCACTAGCCGGGGATTCTTCTGACGGAAACGCGCACTTGAAGTCAGAGGCACTGCCCTTTACTGGACAGGGCTGAAGTGTCCAATCTAACAGCGGATCTGCGCCCCCACATGGGACGGCCCCGACGCCGACTGTTTGACGTCGAGGCCTGGGCCGCCGCCACCCCGCGGGCGCAACAGCGGCCCTGCTAGTTCTTACCCAAATATCGCTGGCTTATTGTGATCCGCCGGCCAGCCCGCAATTTTGTTCCCTGCACGCAGATCTGGGGCTGTCACCCAAGAGCCGCGCAAGGACGGTAACCCGCCTGGACCAGTGAAAGGCCCGTCGTCACCACTGTTCACGAAACCTTCTCGCCACGTACACGGACGGCCCCCGGGAAGACGCACCTGCAACTTCCAGGGACCGCCCTCGGCCCGTTGGAAGACAACCGAAGTGGCCGGGCCGCGGCGACTCAATACCCCATCGAGCCCGCGTCAACGGGCGAAAGGTCCCTCGGCTGCCTTACCTTCCGTGCGGTCGGCGATACCACCACGGAGGTGAGTCCAGTTTTGTTAGAAGCCTCGAGCTCTACGGTTCGCCTCCGCCATCGGAGATCGCTGAGCCCTGCTCTCGTTGGCAGGCGCTGCCTCTACTTCGTCGCTGGGTGACCCCCGGTGCCAGCTCTGGTGAGCTTGCCCGTCCTCGGGGCGGACGAGGGCGCGGCAGGTCTGGCAGGGCTCGGCGGCTACTGGGCTTTTCGTCATGGCAGGAATGGCTCTCTGTTGGCCGGCTTTGCGGATATCTGGCAGCGGTCGGTCCCTGGGCAGACTCGACATCCAAGCCAGGGACCGACCTCGACCCGCTGGGGAACCATCCGGCCAGCGAGCCGTGGCGACTGAGTGCCCAGCCCAGCGCACGTTATTCATCGCCTCGAGGCGCTTCCGGCGAGGTCGCCAGCTGTTTGCTGGCAGCGCGGGTTGCAGCTGACCGGACAGACCGACGCGTCCCCCGTTCGGTTGCTCGCCGACCAGCCGTCTGGACACTGTTGCTGAGTTCCACGAACGACAGCCGAGCAGTTGGCGTCTAGTTGCCTTAGCGGCCCCTGTCTTCGGTTTCGTCGGTCCGGTGGCGGGGGCCGCTTCCAACGTGAGCCCGTCGACCACAATCCGCCGCCCAGGGTGGCTTCGGTGTCGCTCCGTGCTCATTGCCTTCTACTAGCTATCACGTCAGACTCAGCCTTGCGAGGCAAACGTTGGAGACGCGGGCCCCGCGCGTGGGCCCGGCCCTACTGCTCCCCTGCTTGGGGGGGCCGGGGTCTGCGATAGGAGGCTGTGCGCAGCATCTAGTCCGGCACGCTTGAACTCGGTACTATCCCTCGTAGGCCTGGTTGTCGTCCGGAAGGCTGCCAGGTTCCAGGCAGGGACTGTTCAAAACCGAGTGCCGTCCCTTGCCGGGGTGGTGGCCGACCTTCCCTCCCCCCAGGAGTGGTGGCCCCCTGAGGCGCCGGGTCCCCGCGCCCTCCCCGGAAAGTCGTCGGCCCAGGTGGCGACTTCGGGTGGCAGCACCGGCCGAAACCCGCAAAAGCTAGCCTCAAACTGCTACTGGGCACCTGACCACTGGGGTCACATGCACAGTGACCCTGGCAACCTTCAAACCTGTGTCCGCGCGTGGTTCGGATCGGACGAGGCCCGCGCACGGACCCGGCCCACTGCTCCCCTCGACGGGGGTCGGGCCCTCCAGAGACGCTGTGAGCCCCGCCAGCCCGTCTCCCGAGCCGCCGAGGGCCCCAAAAGAGATGCGCTCTCGTGCGGTGCGCTTCGCCCTCCCCTCCAAACGGGGGGTGACGTGTCCGAAAACAGAGGACGAAGCGCAGCCACCGTAGCCTGCCGCCAATCCTCGCGTGCAGGCTTTCCGCGATCAGCATGTAAGACCGCTGGACGAGGGATCGTTGCGGCAGCAAAATACTGCGGACGCAGTTCATTGTGAGCCGTGGCAACTGACGAAGGCAGTCAGGAGGGTTGGCTGAATGAACGAAACCGTCTATGTGGCCTCCACCGCGACGAAGCAGCTTCACCTCGTGCTCAGGCTCAAGAAGGCCGGCTACCCGGCTACCGCCGAAACCTGCGACTCCGGACGGCTTGTGAGAGTTCACCACTCGCCGGATGAGGCGGACCAGGTCGCGAAGGTCGTGGCCCTCATCGACCGTGGCGCTCGGATCAACCAGAACTAGCGCGGCCGTGTCACTCGGTCCGAAGTGGGCGCAACGGATCGGCCATTCCGCCCGGCGCGCCGACGTTCCCACCAAGCGCTGTACGCCGGAAAGAGTGCCTCGTACTTCCATGCAGACAGCCAAACGCCCCGCCTCGGAGCGCCGCTTCGCCTCGAACGCACGGTGCTCCCTCCCCCAATTTCAGAATCCACTTGCCTGCGCAACTATCTTGCGTCCAGGCGGCTGCCCGTGCTGCCCTATTTGACCCGGCATGGGCCGAACGGTCCTGCTTTTCGGGCCGAACAGCCAGGCAGGACGCCCCTAGCCAAGAAGCAGCTCAGTGCCACCGTGCCTCGCGCGCGTTTGCGACCGTCATCATCTGCTCGCGCCGGTAGATCCGTCGTCCGTCGGCGTGGACCTCAACGGGATCCGCTCCGCAGCCACGAGCTGGTTCAGCCGAGACACGTTGACTCCGAGGATCGCTGCGGCCGCCGTGGCGGACACCCAGTACGACGTCTCCGAGAAGAACGGCACTCGCGACGACCGGAGCTGCAACGCCAGGTGCTCGGCGTCGGGAGCGCATGGGTGGCCGCGTTGTCAGCGTCGGGTCTCGCCGCTTCCACGGTCCGGCAGTCGCACCGCGTGCTGTCTCGTGCTGTCGCTGGCTGTGCGTGACGGAAGACTTGCATTGCTGTGGGCCGCAAGGCCGGTCTCCTGCCGCGCAGGACTCACCTTCTTCGGTTCATCAACCCGCGACGAAGGTGATCAAAGGCGGATCGCACCTCTGCGCTCCGAACTACTGCCTGCGTTATCGCCCTGCGGCCCGGCAATCCCAGACGATCGACACCTCGACCAGCCACCTCGGCTTCCGCTGCATCACCCGCCTCTGAGGGCAAGTGAAAGGCAGCATCTCGCGGATCTACCTAACGGGACGACGCCAGCAACTGCGCACTGTCGCCAACGGGGCGAAGCGCGGTGGCACTGAGACTGGCGTGCGATGGTGGTCGGGCGTACGCCGTTATACCCGACGGCAGTAAACCACCGCGACGGACGACGCTGCGTATTCTCGGGACGTGAGTGCGATGACCTACGGAGCCCTCGGCAGGTCCGGTCTGTTGGTCAGTCGGATCGGGCTGGGAACCATGACTTTCGGTTTCACCACGGACGAGTCCACAAGTTTCACGGTCATGGACACCGCGATCGACGCAGGCATCAACTTCTTCGACACCGCCGACGTGTACGGCGGCCCGCAGACGGCGGATATGGCCAAGGGGTACGGAATCGCGGAGGAGGTCATCGGTCGGTGGCTACAGCGCAGCGGACACCGCGACGACATCGTGTTGGCGCTGCTGCCCGAGGAAATCATGCCCGAGCCCACGCCTATCCTGACGCCATGAGAGCAGCAGCCGCGCACGGGGGGCAGGTTGCGCGAGGGAGCGCACCCGAGCACGATCTCTTCGAAGAAGGTTCGCTACGCAAGTCCAGCACCCGTCGCCTGGAGCGACTCGGGCCTCGGATGAACAGAGATCGTGGCTTAGGGTTTGCGAGTCGCCGATGCCTTCGAAGAAGCCGATTCGCTCCGTTCACACTGTGTAGCCACGCTGTTCTGACAACGAGACTCGTCGCGCAGGCAGCACGGAGCAGTACAGCACGAAGCGCCACCGGCTCGCGACAACCACAAGGCTGCGGCTCTGAGCCAGTTCGACGTACTCCGTGTCGACCTGCTGACTGGATGGCGCCGACCCGGTACGACGTGGTCTTCGAGAGACTGCCCAAGCACTGCGCAGAGCTCTACGAGGAGGGGCTCCAGCGCGCGAAAGTGGAGTCCATCGACCATTCCGGGGAGAACGTCGTTGTCGTCGTCTCGCAGGAGGGCAACCCCGGCGCCAAGTCGGCCCCCAAGATGTTTCAGTCGATCGGCCTCGCGTCTCGCGACCAGCGTCACGACCTCGACAGCATGGGCCTGAAGGGCTCAGACCGCGGCGCCCACGAGGTCCACCGTCGCGGCCTCCCGGTAGAGAACGCCTGAGCGGCGCACCATGTCGACGTCCGACTCCACCGCCGCCTCCTCGCCGAGGCCCCCGCCACCGGCGATTGATCCGGCTGCGGTCATCCGGTCGCGGGCGTACCTCTCGGCTCTGGTGCTCGCGACCCTGCTCGGCATCCCGATCTCGGCGATCGCCTACGGGTTCCTCGCATTGGTCACGAAGGTCCAGCAGTACCTGTTCGACGACCTGCCCGATGCCATCTTCGACGGCGGCACCCCGGCCTGGTGGCCGGTGCCGTTCCTGGTGCTGTGCGGCCTGCTGACGGGGCTGACCATCCGCCACCTGCCGGGCAACGGCGGGCACTCGCCCGCTTTCGGGTTCGTGGCGGGTGGTGGCCCGCCTGTCGACCGCGAGCTTCCGGCGATCGTTCTCGCCTCGTTCACGACGCTGGCGCTGGGCGCCGTCTTGGGTCCCGAGGCCCCGCTGATCGCTATCGGGGGTGGCCTGGCGGCGCTGGTCGTGCACCTGCTCAAGAAGGACGCGCCCCCGATGGCCGTGACGATCATGGCGTCGGCCGGCAGTTTCGCGGCGATCAGCACGCTGCTGGGCTCCCCCCTGCTCGGTGCGTTCCTGATCATGGAGGCCGCCGGGATCGCCGGCGCCACGCTGAGCCTGGTCGCCCTTCCGGGCCTGCTCGCGGCCGGAGTCGGTGCGATCGTGTTCGTCGGGCTCGACAAATGGACCGGTCTCGGTGACTTCTCCCTGGCACTCACCTCTGTACCCCCCGAGGTGGCTCCCACGATTGCGACGCTTGCCTGGGCAGTTCCGCTGGGCGCCGCGGCCGCCTGCCTCGGCTGGGTGATCCGGTGGATCGGCCTGTCGCTACGCCCCGTCGTACACCGAAGCCGGGTGCTGGTGACGGCGTTCCTGGGTCTAGGTATCGGCCTGACCGCAATGGTCTACCAGCTGGTCTCGGGCCACAGCTTCACCCAGGTTCTCTTCTCCGGCCAGGACGACCTTCCCGCCGTGGTCGCGCACGCTGCGGACTACTCGGTCGGCGTCCTCCTGCTGCTCGCTGCGTGCAAGACGCTGGTCTACGGCCTGTCCCTGAGCGCGTTCCGCGGCGGCCCGGTGTTTCCCGCGATATTCATAGGCGCTGTGCTCGGAATCGCGGTCTCCGGCCTGCCCGGGATGGCCATGGCGCCGGCGCTCGGGATCGGGATCGGAGCCATGTGCACGGCGATGCTGCGGCTGCCGCTGACCTCGACCCTGCTGGCGACCCTGCTCCTCGGCGCTGACGGGGTCTCAACAACGCCGGAGGTGGTGGTGGCGGTCGCGGTGGCCTTCCTGGTGACCGTGATCCTCCCGGTCCCGGCCGCGGGCAAGCCCGATGCCGTGCCGGCACCAACCTCCGAGGCCATGGCCTAGCCTTCGCGTCCTTCGAGCTCCCTACGCTCAGGGTTAGTGACCTCTGGGGGCACTGTTGCAATGGTAGCCCTGGTCGATCAGCCCCAGGGTCTGGTCGTGCAGGTGTGGATCCCCGGCGGTGAGTTCCTGCTGGGGTCGGAGGACTTTTACCCGAGGAGCGGCCCGTTCTCGCCGCCCGTGTCGAGGTTTCTGGATGGACGAGCATCCAGTGACGGTGGCTGAGTTCCCTCGCTTCGTCAAGGCGGCGGTGACGCACGCGGCGCCCGCATGACATCTAGCGGTTTCGCCCTTACGACGGCAGCTGGAGGGCGAGCCCCAGTTCCACGCTCGTTGCTTTCTCAGCCGTGTGCCATCGCGTCGACGCACACGGTGATCGCCAGGATGAGCGCGACATCTTGGCCCTCGGCCATCTGAACCCCGTAGGAGTCGCGGACCCGGAACCACTTCTTCGACACCGTCGCCACGGTGTCGCCGTCTCGTTCGATCTCATATTCGTGGTCGACGATGTTGCCATGGGCCTTCAGGTCCTCACCACCGTCGACCTCGATTACGTAATGGTCGCGTATGCCCAGGAGGCGCTTATGCACCGTCGCCTTGCTGCTGCCGCGCTCGATCGTCATCTTGTCGCGGACGCTGAGCTTCTTCTCCTGGATCTTCGACACCTCGTTGCCGCTCGCGTCCTCGAGGATGAAGGTGTCGCGCATCCGAGCCGCCTTGCCGTTGACCTTGAAAACCTTGTTCCCGTCGTCGTCCTCGATCCAGAAGTCGTCCCCGATCGCCATGAGCTTCTCGCGCATCTGGAACTTGGGGCCGTCAAGACCCCGTCGGCGCAACCCCATCGTCGGCCCCTTTATCGTGTCTGACGCCGGCTGGTGATCCAGCGGCATCCCCTTTGTCGAGACTAGCTTGATCGGATCAACCACGACAACGATTTACGAAGCGCTGCATCGCGAAGCTCACGCTGCACAGGATGTTGTTTCCGCCTGTCTAAGCCGTCGCTGCCTCTGCACCGGTTGCCTCTCTTGTGTTGCCTGACTCATCGTCTTCGCGAGCGAGTCGGCCTTCTTGCGCTCTGCCCTGCGTGACGCACAGCGCGATGGCCTTGTTCAGCACAATGCAGCCGCCGACGCCCGTGTGCTACCAGCCACTCGCGCGAAGGTCAGACCGTGGGAGCCAGCAGAGCTGGGCGCGTTCCTCGATCAGACTGCCGGAGTGCGGCTCGGCCCGCTGTACCAAGTTATGGCCCACACGGGCCCGCGCCGAGGCGAGGCGTGCGGGCTTCGATGGGAGGACGTTGGCCTCGCCAGGTCTCGCCTCGTCATACGCCAGCAGTTGCTGCAGAGAGATGGCCAGGAGATGCAATGCACGCTGTGCGGCGGCGAACACCGAGGAGTGGACATAGGGCCACCGAAGGCTGCGAGCGGCGAGGCGAGACGGGTCGATCTCAGCGCCCAGGTGGTCGGCATTCTGCTCGAGCAACGGCTACCTCAAGACGCCGAGCGGGTGGCCTGGGGAGACGCCTACGCCAACCACGGGCTGGTCTTTGCTAGAGAGAACGGGAATCCCCTCTCTACGGAGCAAGTGAGCAAGACCTTCAGCCGTCTCGTCAAGAGGGCTGGCCTTCGGCCCATCAGGCTCCACGACCTGCGGCACGGCAGAGCCTCGCTGCTCCTGGCTGCAGGTGCGGATATGTCGATCGTCTCGAAGTTACTCGGGCACTCCTCCAACAGTTTCACCGCAGACACCTACGTGCATCTCCTTGAGGGCATGGGCATCCAGGCTGCAGAGGCAGCAGACGCCTTGATCCCAAGGAAGCCGCGTGACCACTCCGTGACCACATCGCTCCCAGAGCAGCCATCGCCCGACACGCAAGACGACGAAACGCCAGGTCGATTGAGTGGGCCCCGTGGGACTCGAACCCACAACCCGCGGATTAAAAGTCCGCTGCTCTGCCAATTGAGCTAGAGGCCCCGCCGCCTGACCAAGTATGGGGCAACCGTTGGCAACAAAATCCGGTGGATCGGGAATGGCCGCGTGGTCTAGCGTCTTGTCGAGTTTCAGGATGAGAGGGCTCCTTGCCACCACGAGAGCTTCGGAGTCCAGCGGTCACAGCTGAGGGCTCCGAAGTCTTGATGGCGCCGAGGTCACCCTCGTGCCGTTGCTGGACCGATACATTCGGTCCACAGACGCTCAGGAGAGACCGTGAAGGACGAGGACCGGCCTACTGGAGAGGCTGTCGAGGAAGCTCCTTCCTCGACAGGTGAGCTCGACCCCAAAGCGCTGGCTTGCGCTCGGCATCATCGCCGTCGCCCAGCTGATGATCATCCTCGACGCGTCGATCGTGAACATCGCGCTGCCCTCCGCACAGGAGGACCTCGGGATCAGCGCCGCCAATCGGCACTGGGTCGTCACGGCGTACACGCTCGCCTTCGGTGGCCTGCTGTTGCTCGGTGGGCGGATCGCCGACTACATGGGTCGCAAGCGCACGTTCATTGTCGGACTCATCGGCTTCGCCGGCGCTTCGGCGATCGGCGGCATCGCCTCGACGGCCGGTCAGTTATATGCCGCTCGAGGTCTCCAGGGCGCGTTCGCCGCGCTTATGGCACCTGCCTCCCTGTCCCTGATCACCGTCATGTTCACCCTTCCCAAGGAACGGGCTAAGGCCTTCGGAGTCTTCGGCGCAGTGAGTGGCGGTGGCGCGGCAATCGGGCTGATCGTTGGCGGAGTGCTGACCGAATACTTCTCGTGGCGCTGGTGCCTCGGCGTCAACGTGCCTATCGCCCTCGGCACGGCCCTGGCCGCGCTCCCGGTCGTGCACGAGAGTAAGGCCCACGGTGACACCCGGTACGACATCCCGGGAGCCGTCCTAGCGACGCTCGGCCTAGTCTCCCTTGTCTACGGCTTCACCGAGGCCGCGAAGCTCAAGGATCCCGGCCAGAGCACCGAGGTGCAAGGCTGGACCGCGAACTCGACGGTGTTCTTCCTCGTTGCTGCTGCGGTGCTGCTCGTCGCGTTCGTCTTGTGGGAGATGCGCGCCAAGAACCCGCTCCTCCCACTCTGGATCGTCCTCGAACGAAACCGCGGCGGGTCCTACCTGGTGTTCCTGCTGGTCGGTGCCGGCCTGTTCGCGATGTTCCTGTTCCTCACCTACTACTTCCAGATCACGTTGCACTACAGTCCGCTGAAGGCCGGCTTCGCGTTCCTGCCGTTCAGCCTCGGCATCATCGCCACGGCCGGGCTAGTGGCTCAGCTGCTTCCGAAGGTTGGGCCGAAGGCGCTTATGGTCCCGGGCATGGTGATGTCCGTTATCGGCATGCTCCTGCTCCTGCTGATCACGCCGGACACGGCGTACTGGTCGCATGTGCTGCCGGCAATGCTCATCATGAGCATAGGTCTGGCGGGCGTCTTCATCCCCGCGGCCAGCACGGCGCTCGTCGGCGTCGGTCACCACGACGCTGGGGTGGCCAGTGCCGTGCTCAACACTGCTCAGCAGGTTGGCGGCTCGCTCGGGCTGGCCCTGCTCAACACGTTGTACGCCGCGGCGGTGACGGACTACATGGCCGAGAACCTGACCGACCCCGCCGACACCGCGAGCGTGACACAGCTGGCCCTGGTCCGGGGATTCCACGTCTCGTTCTTCTGGGGTGCAGTGATGTTCTTCCTGGCGCTGCTGACCGTGATCTTCTTCATCAACGCCAAGAAGGAAGACGTGCCGACCGAGCCGGGCATGGTCTGACGGCTCGACTGATCAAACGCAGACGTTCATGCGGCGTTGTCTGGGTTGAGGCGGCGGGTGCCGGTGTGGTCGACGAGCCAGTATCTGCCGTGGGGTGATCGCCATAGGTAGATGCCGGGGAAGGGTTGTTTCACTTGCCATCGGCTGTGGGTCTTAATCCGGTGGTGGTGTCGGGTTAGGGGTCCGAGTTTCCCGATCCCGGTTTGCCCTGGTGGTCCGCCGTCATCGGGGTCGAGGTACGGGATGGTGTGGTCGAGGTCCATCTCGCGGCTGAGGTTGCTGGCGTAGGGGAACACGTCGGTGGGAGTGATGAGGTGGACGGCTTCGCGGATGTGGTCGGGGATTTCGTAGGCGTCGACGGGTGCGATGCCGGCGACATCAATAACCGGTTTGAGGGTGATGGTGCAGTTGCCGAGCCATTGTTTGGCTTGGTCGAGGGTGACGGGTCCGATCCCTTCCACCCGCGCCGCACCCTCACCGGTATCGAGGGATTCCTTGGTCAGGTGGACGTACAACACGGCTTTGGGTCGGGGGTCGACCTTGATGGTCACTCCGCGCACAAACGCCGCCGGGTTCCCGCCGGGGTCGTGGGCGCCGTGGGTGTCGGCGTCGTCGAGTCCGATACTGGAGGGCACATCGGCGGGTAGGTCGGCGTCGCCGCGGTTCCGCACCTGGTCGGCGGTGGTGGCGTACAGGTCCAGGGCTTGTTGGGGGCTGGCGAGGATCCCGACCGCTTTGGCCCGACGGAGGTTCTTGGTGCGGGTGTCGCCCAGTATGGCGATGCTGTCGGCGATGCGGTCGAGGGTGGCGTCGAAGAATTTCAGGTCGACGGCGTCGGCGCGGATGAACGCGGTCCCGGTCTCATGGTCGTCGACGGTTTCACCCACACCCCATGCTCGGTTTGTCTGGCCTCGGCCTCCGCCTGAGCACGCTCCGGATCCGCGGCCGTGAGGGTGGCGTCGATCATCGTCTCCAGCCGCCTCCAGGTGAGCCGGTCGCCCCACCGCGAGACTTTCGCGTCGACCGCAGCGGCGGCGGCGGTGTCGTGGCTGCGGGTCGCCTGGGCGGTTTTGCGCCCGATCCACGGCTTCACCTCACCGGCCTGAATCCTCGCCCAGAGCAGGGGGAGGCGGTGGCGCAGGTCGAGGGCGTCGCCGATCAAGAGTTCCCCGGCGTAGGTGGACAGGGCGAGGACGGCACCGAACTCGGCGCAGGCGAACTCGGCCACCTGCGGGGTTCCGTCGCCTCCGACCTGGAGGAGCCGTTCGGAACCGGGCAACACCAAGCCTGTTCCTTGGAGGGTGCCGTGGACGTCGGCCCAGTGGGCGGCGATCTGCAGCATCTCGACGTCGGCGGCCTCTGAGCGGCGGCGGGTTTCTTCGGCGCGGGTGAGGGTTTGGTTGGCGTCGAGGGTGTCGACGTCAGCGGCGGTGGCGTCGGCGGTGGTGGTGTGCGTGTCGTGCATGGGAGTGAATCTATCGGTGACCACCGACAGTTCTGAGGCTCAGATTCCCTTGTACACAACGGTTCTCGAGACTTTTGATTCGTTTTCGGTGGTCGATCGTGTCACGTCTGGTTGGGCTGGTGGGGAGTGGTCGGCGGGCTCTTGCGCCTGTCGCTTTGCTCCTTGACGGCGCTGCGAGTCCCACCGCCCCCTCCCTTCCGGATTGACCTCCGCCCTGATCGAGTGTGTGTCGAGGTCACACCGGGTCTCGACAGTGATGCTGTGATGGTGCCGGGCGGTTGTGACTCTGATCTCGACCGACGCCCCTTGTGGGGCTGTCTTGAGCTTGATCTGTCTGCTCGCCCGGCACCATCCATCTGGTTGACCGCCCGGGTTCGACGGTGCCGGTGTGACTTCATAGAAGCCTGACGCGGTGTCTGATCACTGTCGTGTCCACCGGCGACGTCATCGGGTGGTCGGCCTCTCTGTTACGAGAGGACTGTTCCCATCATGACTGATTGCTATGCCGGGATCGACACCCATGGCGAGTTCCATCAGGTCGCGTTGACCGACACCGACGGACGGCTGCTGAGCCAGGCGACGTTCGGCACCGACGCCGCCGGCTACCGCGACCTGGTCGACTTTGTCACCAGCCGGGGGCTGGTCAAGGTCGGGATCGAGGGCACCGGCTCCTACGGTGCCCAGGTCACCGGCGTACTGGCGGCCGCCGAGCTGGCGGTGGTCGAGGTGGATCGACCCGACCGGCGGCTACGGCGCAGCCGCGGCAAGTCCGACCCGATCGACGCGGTTGCCGCCGCCGACGCGGTCCGCACCGGCCGCGCGACCACCCAACAAACCGCGCACCGGGCCGATCGAGGAGCTACGCGTGCACAAGATCACCCGCGAATCGGCGATGAAGGCACGCACCCAGGCCGACCAGCAGATCCATCACCTGCTCGTCACCGCACCCATCGAGTTGCGCGACACGCTGCGTGGCCTGTCCGGCAAGACCCGGCACCGGCGGCTGGCCCGGCTGCGCCCCATCACCACCAACGACCCCAGCACCGCAGCGGTCAAGACCGGGCTACGCCGCCTCGGCCGCCGCTGCCTGGACCTCACCACAGAGATCGACGACGCCGACCGCGCCATCACCACGATCCTGCGCCAGATCGCACCGGAACTACTCGCCATCGACTACATCGGCCCCCAAGTCGCCACCGAACTCCTCCTCGTCGCCGGCGCCAACCCCGACCGTCTCGCCCGCGGCGAGGCCTCCCTCGCACACCTGCTCGGCATCGCCCCCATCCCCGCCTCCTCCGGCAACACCCAACGCTTCCGGCTCAACCGCGCCGGCGACCGCCAAGGCAACAAAGCCATCTGGCGGATCGCATTCCTGCGCGCCCACCACGACCCCGCCACCCGCGCCTACCTCCAACGACGAAAAACCCAAGGCAAAACCCGAAACGAAGCCACCCGCTGCCTCAAGCGCTACATCGTCGCCAACTACATCCCACCCTCGCCACCATCATCCAACGCATCAACACGACCCCCACCACTTGACACCAATAGAAGCATCAAGCTCGACCGCCGGTGCATAGCCCACAGCGAAACCGGCGGTCGCCAGGGCGACGCAATCAGCAGCGCAACTTCCGGCGTTGCTGCGGTTTTCACCACGAGCGAAACCGCGGCCGTGAACGCAACGAGCCAGGGTCCTTCCTCCGGTGATCGAGCAGGACCACCCTCCCGC